>NZ_JAROCC010000010.1 GCF_030433715.1 Sporosarcina highlanderae
AACACGGAAGTTAAGCTCTTCAGCGCCGATGGTAGTAGGGGGCTTCCCCCTGTGAGAGTAGGACGTCGCCGGGCAAAGGCCATCCCTGTGGGGATGGTTTTTTTGTGTTTAAATATTGTAATATAAAAGATCTATTAGTGTTAAGTGCATTTGGCATGAATTGGTAGTGAAAATTATATGGGTTGGACCGCGACCGCGGGTGATTTATTTATAAAATACTTTAAATGAAGCGTCAAATGCTTTTGACAAACTAAAGGATATTCCCCGCGCTCAAGAATCCCGCCCTGCGCTCAAGATATACCCTCCGGCGCTCAAGAATCCTGCCCCGCGCTCAAGAAGTCAGCCCTCGCGCTCAAGGAACCCGCCTTCGTGCTCAAGAAGTCAGCTCCCGCGCTCAAGAATCCCGCCCCCGCGCTCAAAGCCAGACCTTCCGCATCCAAAAAACTTCCGATTATCCATATTCATCATATTTCACCACTATTAATTCCTTGAATTCACTTGTATTGAGCGTTAAGATGAAGGTCATCCTAGTAGAAGGGGGTTACCTTATAATGACTATGGTTCTTATTATTTTCGCAATTAACATCGTGTATGTTACATTCTTTACGATCCGGATGATTCTTACATTAAAAGGATACAGGTATATTGCTGCTGCTGTAAGTATGGTGGAGGTAGTTATATATGTTGTAGGTCTCGGCTTAGTATTGGATAATTTAAATGAAATACAAAATATCATCGCGTATGCGGTTGGTTATGGAATTGGTGTAATTATCGGATCTAAAATTGAAGAGAAACTTGCACTTGGTTATATAACTGTTAATGTGATTACTGCAGATGTCGATTATGAAATGCCGAAATTATTACGTGATAAAGGTTATGGCGTGACGGATTGGTCCGCGAATGGTTTGGAAGGAAGACGTTCTGCAATGCAGATTTTGACCCCACGTAAAGATGAATTGAAGCTTTATGATACGATCAAACAGCTTGACCCGAAAGCTTTCATTATTTCATATGAGCCGAAAACGATTCATGGTGGGTTTTGGGTAAAGTCTGTTAGGAGAGGAAATTTGTTTAAATGAGTTCAAAGAAGAAAACAGTATGGTTTGAGGTTGAAGAAGGAGAGACCATTGGGGATTGCCTGCAACGCCTATCCGCGGCAGGCTATTCAGTGGCGGGTCGAAAGGAAGAACCTGTTTTCAAGGAAGAAGGCGGGGAGTATGTCCCAATCCGTCAAATTATCAAATTCAAAGGGATTTTAAATGAATAATTGTCTAATATACGAACGATGGATAAATTGATTTATTTATCGTTCGTATTTTTTATTGACGTGAATACTTTCAATTGTTATCATAGATGTAGTAATAAGAAACCCACATATATGCTGAAGAATTGGCTTCAGCGTTTCTACCAGGGCACCGTAAATGTCCGGACTATGCGGGAAAGCGATTTTAAGGATTTAGCGAAAGGTGTGCCAGTAAAATGGGTACTATCATCTTGAAGCTAATTAAACAATCATCCTTGAATGAACTGCTTTCCATGTATATGGAAACCAGTTTGTTCAAGGATTTTTTATTTCATTAAAAAGGGGCGAATTGTCTGTGGAACCGAAAGTCGGCGTCATCATGGGAAGTAAAAGTGATTGGGAAACGATGAAGCATACTTGTGATATTTTGGATGAACTGAATGTGCCATATGAAAAGAAAGTAGTCTCGGCACATCGCACACCGGATTTTATGTTTGAATATGCAGACCAAGCGCAAGACAGAGGGCTTGAAGTCATTATCGCGGGGGCTGGCGGAGCAGCCCATCTTCCGGGAATGGTTGCTGCTAAGACATTATTGCCAGTTATCGGGGTTCCAGTTCAATCAAAAGCACTGAATGGAATGGACTCATTACTATCCATTGTCCAGATGCCAGGCGGTGTTCCGGTTGCGACGGTGTCGATTGGTAAGGCAGGTGCTACAAATGCAGGATTGCTTGCAGCCCAGTTTTTAGCAGTTCATGATGTGGAGTTACGAAATCGTCTACAAGAACGTCGGGATAAAATGCGTGATACGGCATTAGAAAGCAGTGGTGAGTTGGAGTGAAAACAATCTTACCGGGACAGACAATTGGAATTATTGGCGGTGGACAGCTTGGAAGGATGATGGGTCTTGCAGCAAAAGAAGCAGGTTTCCGAATCGCTGTGCTTGATCCGACGATGGACTCGCCATGCGGACAGATCGCCGATATCCGGATTGTCGCTCCATTTAATGACGAAACGGCTCTTGAAGAGCTTGGTGAAGTGAGTGATGTAATTACTTACGAGTTCGAGAATATCGATTATGAAGGCTTGAAAAGACTTAGTGAAATCGCTTATGTGCCTCAAGGGGCTGAACTCGTACGAATCACGCAAAACAGGGTAGTGGAAAAGGCGGAGATTAAGGCGTCTGGCGCACCTGTTGCAAACTATGTAATAGCTGAGACATTTGAGGAATTACTAGATAACATCGATCAAATTGGTTTTCCTTGCATCGTAAAAACGGCTTTCGGCGGTTATGACGGTAAAGGGCAAGTGAAGCTTGATTCAATCGAAGATATTAATGAAGCTGAACAGCTATTTGAACACACAACATGTGTTGCGGAAGCTTTCGTTCCATTCACCAAAGAGATTTCGGTCATCATTCAACGCAATATAGATGGGGAGTCGTATTGCCTGCCAATCTCTGAGAACGTTCATAAACATCATATTTTACATGAATCAATTGTGCCAGCTCGTGTGAATCCAAGTGTAATTACCAAAGCGGAAGAGGCGGCCAAGCAGATCGCTGATCATCTTGACCTTGTCGGAACATTAGCGGTGGAAATGTTCGTACTTGATAACGATGATATCATCATCAATGAACTGGCACCCCGGCCACATAATTCTGGCCACTATTCGATTGAGGCATGCAATGTTTCACAGTTCCATCAGCATATCCGAGCTATTTGCGGATGGCCGCTCCGCAAGCCGAGGCTCTGGGCACCTTCCATTATGGTGAATGTGTTAGGGGAACATGTGGCTCCGCTTAGGAAGGTCATCGTGAACTATCCAGATTGGTCCGTTCATCTTTACGGAAAATTGGAAGCAAAGGAAAAGCGTAAGATGGGGCATGTCACAATCATGACCGATGATATTGAGAAGACACTACAAGACATAGATTCAACAGGTATTTGGGCTTAATCAATCAAACTAAACCGATTTCAATTGGGAGGAAACCAAAATGACAAAAGTTAAAGTTTACGTAACATTACGCGAAAGTGTTGTAGATCCACAAGGTATTGCTGCTAAGGAAGCTCTTCAAACGATTGGCTATAGTGAAGTGGAGAGCGTTCGTATCGGAAAGCTGATTGAGCTTGAAATTGCGGGGACAGCCGCTGAAATCGAAACACGTGTGACGGAAATGTGCGATAAGCTTCTTGTCAATAAAGTGATTGAGAACTATAGCTTTGAAATCGGGGAGGTTGCGGGCAAATGAGGTTCGCCATTCTAAGTTTTCCCGGGTCAAGTTGTGATGTGGATATGCTCCATGCGGTTAGAAATGTTGTCGGTGAGGGCGCTGAAATTGTCAGCCACACGGATGCAAAATTGGAAAATTACGATGCTGTGTTACTTCCGACGGGCGCTTCTTACGGGGATTATTTACGCCCGGGCGCGCTTGCGCAAAGCTCAAAGTCAATAGAGGCTTTAAAAACATTCGCTGATTCCGGGAAACCGGTATTAGGTGTAGGAAACGGGTTCCAAGTTCTTGTTGAAGCAGGTATCTTACCGGGCGCATTCCTGAGGAATAAAAGCTTGAAATTCAGAAGCGGCAATGCAAAGATAGCTGTTCAAAATGCTTCAACCTACTTCACAAGTAACTATGAACAAGGTCAACTTATTACAATTCCATTTGCCCATGAATATGGCAATTACTATGTTGACGAAGATACATTGCATCTTTTGAATGAAACGAACAGAATCATATTCACATATGAAGATGAAAACACTGACGGCAGTGTCGCGAATATAGCGGGTGTTTTGAATGAACAAGGCAATGTCCTCGGTATGATGCCGTTACCTGAACGTGCGGTCGAAGAAATCATCGGTGGAACAGACGGATTGCCTTTATTCCAATCAATCTTGAAGAACTGGAGTGAGAAGAATGTCAGCCATGCATGAACCTACAGCTCAGCAAATCAAAGATGAAAAATTATACCGCCAAATGGGAATGACCGATGAAGAGTTCGACCGTGCAGTTGACATGATTGGAAGACTGCCAAACTACACGGAAACAGGATTATTCTCGGCGATGTGGTCGGAGCATTGTTCATATAAAAGCTCGAAGCCGATTTTGCGTAAATTCCCGACTGAAGGCGAGCGTGTCTTGCAAGGCCCTGGTGAAGGGGCTGGAATCGTCGATATCGGTGACAATCAGGCTGTCGTATTTAAAATGGAATCACATAACTCCCCATCCGCAATCGAACCATTCATCGGTGCTGCGACTGGCGCTGGCGGGATTATCCGTGATGTATTTTCGATGGGCGCACGTCCAGTTGCGCTTGTAAACTCGATGCGTTTCGGTGATTTGTCGGAAGCACGCGACCGCTATTTATTCGAAGAAGCGGTAGCGGGTATTGCAAGCTATGGAAATACGATTGGAATTCCGACAGTAGCAGGGGAAGTTCAATTTGATAATTGCTATTCCAAGCGTCCGCTTGTTAACGCGATGGCTGTAGGTTTATTGAACCACGAAGATATTCAAAAGGGGCTTGCGTCTGGTGTCGGTAATACAGTTTTATATGTCGGAGCTAAAACTGGCCGTGACGGAATCCATGGAGCGACAATGTCGTCATCCGAAGTTGCTGTCGATAAAGAGGCGGAACTTCCTGTCATGCAGGCGGGGGATCCGTATCTTGAGAAGCTTCTCATGGAAGCGTGCCTCGAGCTTGTGAAATCGGATGCATTGATCGGTATACAAGATATGGGTGCGGCAGGACTAACTTCATCTTCCGCTGAAATGGCTTCGAAAGCTGGCTACGGCGTGGAACTAAACTTGGATCTTGTTCCGCAGCGTGAAGAAGGTATGACTGCTTATGAGATGATGCTTTCTGAGTCTCAAGAGCGTATGCTCGTCGTAGTGAAACAAGGCCGTGAAGAGGAAATTATTGAGTTGTGCAAGAAATATGGACTTGAAGCGGTAGCGATTGGTAAAGTGACGGACGATAAAATGCTTCGTCTTGTTCATAAAGGTGAGGTTGTAGCGGAAGTTTTGGCGGATATCCTTGCAGAGGACGCACCGGTTTATTATAAAACATCGGAAGAGCCTGCGTATTACCGCGAGTTTCAGGGAATGGAAAATATAGAACCAGTAGTAGAAGATTTGAAAGAGACGTTAACCGCTTTATTGAAACGTCCAACGATTGCCTCTAAAGAATGGGTTTATAATCAATTCGATTCCAAGGCGCGCTCAAATACTGTAGTTGCACCAGGGTCTTCTGCTGGTGTTATCCGCGTTCAAGGTACGAATAAAGGTCTTGCGATGACAGCGGATTGTAATTCACGCTTCATCTATCTTGATCCTGAGACAGGTGGAAAAATTGCAGTTGCGGAAGCTGCACGGAATCTAATTTGTTCTGGAGCTGAGCCGATTGCTGCGACGGATTGCTTAAATTTCGGAAGCCCGGATAAGCCGGAAGTTTTCTGGCAAATCGAGAAATCTGCAGACGGCATTGCCGAAGCTTGCCGTACATTGAATACACCGATTATCGGAGGCAATGTTTCGATGTCGAATGAAGTGAATGGGGTGCCGGTTTACCCTACACCAACGATGGGCTTGGTCGGGATAGTCCATGATCTACAGCAAGTGACGACAACTGCATTCAAGCAAGCGGGAGACGTAATTTATTTGATCGGTGATGCGGCAACCGAGTTCGGTGGCAGCGAGCTTCAACAAATGGTGGAAGGAAAAATTTTCGGTAAAGTTCCTACGATTGACCTTGAATTGGAAGCGGCTCGTCAGAAGGCATTGCTGAAAGCGATCCAAAGCAGACTCGTTCAATCAGCAACGGACTTGTCGGAAGGTGGCTTTGCAGTGGCGCTTTGCGAGAAAGCGTTCGATGCGGAGGGGCTTGGTGCGGAAGTGACTATTTCAGGTTCGGCAGTAACGGCTTTATTCAGCGAAACCCAATCCCGTTTCCTTGTAACTGTGAAAAAGGAGCTGACAACGGCTTTTGAAGCGCTTGTGAAGGATGCAGTGAAGATCGGTAATGTGACAGCAGACGAAAGTATCGTCATTAAAGGCGAAAACGGCGAAGCGTTGTTAGACGGATCGGTGGATGAATTCCGTTCAGCTTGGAAAGGGGCTATTCCATGCTTGCTGAACTCAGAGGCCTAAACGAGGAATGTGGCGTATTCGGCATTTGGGGCCATGAAGAAGCGGCGCAGCTCAGTTATTACGGCTTGCATGCATTGCAGCATCGCGGGCAGGAAGGTGCTGGGATTGCGACGAAAAATGGTAAAGGGCTGTTAGTAAAGAAAGGCGAAGGCCTTGTGAATGAAGTGTTTTCCGGTGACGCGCTGAAAGGATTGTCAGGGCGTAGTGCAATCGGGCAAGTCCGTTACACGACGGAGGAAGGAAGAGGAGAGGAGAATGTACAACCTCTCGTCTTCCGTTCAACGACGGGAAGTATGGCAATAGCGCATAACGGAAACTTGATCAATGCACAGGAATTAAAGGAAAGCCTTGAAAGACAAGGGAGTATTTTTCAAACTACATCCGATACGGAAGTGCTTGCGCATTTGATCAAAAAAAGCGGCAGAGGGGCATTGACACAGCGCGATCGTGTGAAAAAGGCGCTGTCGATGTTAAAGGGAGCCTTCGCTTTCGTATTGTTGACGGAAGAAGGGCTTATGGTCGCACAGGATCCGAATGCAATGCGACCACTGTCTCTCGGTAAGTTAGGAGATGCATGGGTAGTTGCATCCGAGACTTGCGCATTCGATTTGATCGGAGCTGAAACGATCAGATCCGTGGAGCCAGGTGAATTGATCATCATAAATGATAAAGGGTTACAATCCGACCGGTTTGCTGAGGCGGGGGATCGTGCGATGTGCTCGATGGAATATGTCTATTTCTCCAGGCCAGATTCGGATATCGACGGCATTAATATCCATATGGCACGTAAACGCTGCGGGAAGCAGTTGGCAAGGGAAGTCCGGATTGAAGCAGATGTCGTTACAGGTGTTCCGGATTCCAGTATTTCTGCGGCTATTGGATTTTCGGAGGAAAGCGGCATCCCTTATGAATTAGGGTTGATTAAAAATAGATATGTTGGCAGGACGTTCATCCAACCGACTCAAGCGATGCGCGAGAGAGGCGTTAAGCTCAAGCTCTCACCGGTACACCAGGTCGTCGCAGGAAAACGGGTTGTCATGGTGGATGATTCGATTGTCCGGGGTACGACTTCCAAACGGATTGTGAAAATGTTGAGGGATGCAGGGGCTACGGAAGTCCATGTCGTTATTGCGGCTCCACCATTGGTCAGCCCTTGTTTCTACGGAGTAGACATCAGTACGGATTCCGAATTGATTGCAACCGGACGCACTGTGGATGAAGTCCGTGAATTGATCGATGCGGATTCACTAACGTTCCTTTCAACGGAAGGAATGTTGAATGCAATCGGAAGACCGGCTGAAATGAAGAACTGCGGGCAATGCTTGGCTTGTTTTACAGGAGAGTACCCGACGGAAATCTATGCAGATACAGTAATGCCTCATGAAAAGGAACTTGCACGATAATCTTAAAGGAGGATATTCCATGTCAAAGGCGTATGAAAAGGCGGGAGTCAACATCGAAGCGGGCTACGAATCGGTAGAACGTATGAAATCACATGTCGCACGAACGGCGCGAAAAGGTGTTGCAGGAGCTTTTGGTGGTTTCGGGGGAATGTTCGATCTTTCGGAACTTAATTATAAAGAGCCGGTGTTAATATCCGGAACAGACGGTGTCGGTACAAAGCTAAAGCTTGCGTTTCTTGCAGACAAACATGACACAATCGGAATCGACTGCGTCGCGATGTGTGTAAATGATATCGTCGCTCAAGGGGCGGAACCGCTATACTTCTTGGATTATATTGCACTTGGCAAGGCGATTCCTAAGAAAGTTGAAGCGATCGTCAAAGGGATCGCAGACGGCTGCGTACAATCCGGAGCTGCACTAATTGGCGGGGAGACGGCGGAAATGCCAGGTCTTTACGCAGAAGATGAGTATGACTTGGCCGGATTTGCAGTTGGCGCTTGTGAAAAGAGTAAAATCGTCACTGGCGAAAAAGTGGCTGAAGGTGACGTACTTGTCGGAATTGCTTCAAGTGGTATCCATTCCAATGGTTTTTCACTCGTTAGAAAAATTGTCCTTGAAGAACAAGGTTATTCGCTCGACCAATACATTGCCGGCTTCGAGGAACTTGGAAAAGTAGGTGCGGCCTTGCTTGAGCCAACGAAAATCTACGCTAAGCCTGTATTGCAAATTCACGATGAGCTTGACGTTCATTCAATGGGCCATATTACTGGAGGAGGTTTCTATGAAAATCTTCCAAGAATGTTTGGCGAAGGTTTTGGAGTGGAGATCAATCTTGGTTCTTGGCCGGTTCTTCCAGTTTTCAAAATGCTGAAAGCGAAAGGCGACCTATCGGATAAAGATCTGTATAGTGTCTTTAATATGGGTATCGGTTTTGTTATCGCTCTTCCGGCCGATCAAGCGAAAAGAGCAATCCAAATCGCTGCTGAACACAATGAAGAAGCGTTTGAAATCGGTCGTGTCGTTCGCGGAACGGGAGTTACCTTTATCGGTGATCATGATGGGAGCTTGGAAGAATGACTGGTAAAACAAAGATAGCCATCTTCGCATCCGGAAGTGGCAGCAATTTTGAGGCACTCGAGATTGCATGTCGTGAAGGTGAGTTGGACGCGGAGATTGCACTTGTCATGACTGATAAACCTGCTTCTTTCGTGATAGAGCGCGCGAGGCAGGCAGATATACGGGGGGTTGCTTTGGAGCCGAAAGCATTCCCTACAAAGCAGGCATTTGAAGAAGCGCTACTCGCTATTCTGAGAGAAGCGGGCGTCGAATGGATTGTGTTAGCGGGTTATATGAGGTTGATCGGCCCAACGATGCTTGCCGCATATCCTTCACGTATCGTCAATATCCACCCTTCCTTGCTACCTTCATTCCCAGGTAAGGACGCTATTGGTCAGGCTGTCGCCCATGGTGTTAAAGTGACCGGCGTTACTGTTCATCTCGTAGATGAAGGAATGGATACGGGGCCAATCTTAAACCAAGCCGCGGTCCCGGTCGTTGAAGGTGACCCGGAAAAAACCGCACAAGCTATTCAGAAAACCGAACATGTCATTTATAAAGAGACTTTACAGAAATTATTCAAGCCGGTGCCTGCGAACAATTAACCAGGGCAGGCACTTCACCATAAATCGGAGGGAACCACTCGTGAAAAAACGTGCATTACTCAGTGTGTCAGACAAAAACGGAATTTTGGAATTCGCTCAGGCGCTTGAGAAACTCGATTATGAAATTCTTTCAACAGGCGGGACGATGAAGCATCTGAAAGAAAACGGAGTCGCAGTAACAGCGGTAGACGAAGTGACAGGCTTCCCTGAAATCATGGAAGGCCGCGTCAAAACGCTGAACCCAATGATACACGGCGGACTGCTGGCAAAGCAGGATGATCCAACACATCAAGCACAGATGACCGAACATGGTATCGAGCCGATCCACATTGTCTGTGTCAACCTTTATCCGTTCAAAGAAACGATTTCGAAACCGGATGTTACCGTTGAAGATGCAATCGAAAACATTGATATTGGCGGTCCAGCTATGCTTCGTGCTTCCGCGAAAAACCATGCCTATGTGACTGTAATTGTCGATGCTGCTGACTATGCACAAGTCCTTGAAGAAATAGAAGCAGAAGGACAGACGACTCCTGCAACTCGCCGTCGTCTTGCTGCAAAAGTTTTCCGTCATACAGCAGCATATGACGCACTAATTTCAGGCTACCTAACTGACCTCTCTGAAGAGGAATTTCCTGAACAAATCACATTTACATATGAATTAAAGCAGCCACTTCGCTACGGGGAAAACCCCCATCAAAAAGCAGCATTTTACAGCCGTCCGTTAGGTTCTGATTTCTCCATCGCTAATGCTTTGCAGTTGCACGGGAAGGAACTCTCCTATAATAATATTCAGGATGCAAATGCAGCAATTCAAATCATCAAGGAATTCAATCAGCCTGCTGCCGTAGCAGTGAAACATATGAATCCATGTGGTGTAGGAACAGGTGCTACAATTGCTGAAGCGTTCAATAAAACTTATGAAGCTGACCAAACATCCATTTTTGGAGGCATTGTTGCATTAAACCGTGAAGTGGATTCCGAAACAGCGGAACAACTTTCAGGTATTTTCCTTGAAATTATTATCGCTCCTTCGTTCACTGAGGAAGCAATTGCAATCCTAACGAAAAAGAAGAATATCCGTCTACTGACAATCCCGTTTAATCAACATAATAAAGATGCATTCAACACGGTATCTGTAGAAGGTGGACTTCTCATCCAAGAGTTAGATGCATTCGGTTTCGAAGACGCGGATATCCGTGTTGTAACAGACCGCGAACCGACGGAAACTGAATGGGAAGCATTGAAGTTAGGATGGGCAGTTGTGAAACATGTCAAATCCAATGCCATTGTCGTCTCTGATTCTCAAATGACACTTGGGGTCGGTGCTGGCCAGATGAACCGTGTAGGTGCTGCGAACATTGCTCTAACTCAAGCCGGTGATTTGGCTAAAGGGGCAGCTCTTGCTTCTGACGCATTCTTCCCGATGGACGATACGGTCGAAGCGGCAGCAAAGGCTGGCATTACTGCAATCATTCAGCCGGGTGGTTCAGTGAAGGACGAGGATTCCATTAAAAAAGCGAATCAATACGGAATTACGATGGTGTTTACTGGCATTCGCCATTTCAAACATTAAGGGGGATTTAATAAATGAAAGTACTTGTCATTGGCAGTGGGGGCCGTGAGCATGCAATTGCACGCCAATTCAATAATTCTCCATCCGTGGCTAAAGTGTTCGTCGCTCCAGGCAATGACGGCATGAAAAACGATGCGGAATGTGTGTCGATTCAGGCAACTGATTTCGAAGCACTTGCATCGTTCGCTGAAAACCAAAAGATTGACCTGACGTTTGTTGGACCCGAGCAACCTTTATCGGAAGGGATCGTTGACTATTTCACTGACAGAGGGTTACGGGTTTTCGGTCCTACAAAGGCGGCCGCCCGTATTGAAGGCAGTAAATCCTTTGCGAAAGCTCTCATGAAAAAGTACGGGATTCCAACTGCTGCATATGAAACATTCACCAATGCTGAAGAAGCAAAAGCCTATATTAGACAACAAGGAGCACCAATCGTCGTAAAGGCAGACGGACTTGCCGCAGGTAAAGGCGTTATTGTTGCGATTACTGAGGAAGAAGCGATTGAAGCAGTCGAAGATATGATTGGCAATCAAAAATTCGGGGAGTCCTCTTCCAGAGTCGTCATTGAAGAATTCCTTGATGGTGAAGAGTTCTCCTATATGTCATTCGTCCATAAAGGCCAAATCTACCCGATGCCGATTGCCCAAGATCATAAGCGGGCGTATGATGGCGATAAAGGGCCGAACACTGGTGGGATGGGGGCATATTCTCCTGTTCCGCAAATTCCGGAGCATGTCGTACAAGAAGCATTCGAGAAAGTCGTCATTCCGACGGTGGAAGCAATGTCAGAAGAGGGTGCACCATTCACAGGTATTTTATATGCAGGACTTATTCTTACTCAAGATGGTCCGAAAGTGATTGAATTCAATGCACGTTTCGGAGATCCCGAAACCCAGGTAGTCCTTCCACGCATGGCTTCCGACTTCGGAGAATTCATGAACTCACTTATGAATGAAATTCAATTCGACTTAAAGTGGCATGAAGAAGCACTCTTAGGTGTTGTCGTAGCATCGGATGGCTATCCGGGAGATGTTGTAAATGGCGCGGAATTACCGGATTTTACGAAGCTTGGAAATCTTGATATCTTCCATGCAGGTACGAAAGCGTTAGGCGATCATTTCGTAGGCAACGGCGGCCGTGTTCTCCTTGTCACTGCAAAAGCAGAAACTTTAAAAGAAGCTCAATCCAAAGTGTACGAAGGGCTGAATAAGCTTGAATGGAACGGTTTCTTCTATCGGACGGACATCGGTTGGAGAACATTCAACTAATAAAACAGACCACACTTACAATAATAAGTGTGGTCTGTTTTTATTATTCAACCGCTCCATGTATTGATGTTGTCTTCGGTGCTATATCGAGTATCGGACGATTGAACTTTCATACAAAAGAATAGAAATCTACTATGTTTCGCGGTGATGCTATGCTACGATAAGGTAAAACTATAATCAGTGGTGCTCTTCCACTGATTGTTAGTTGCACCAATCGGGCTTTTACTAACTGTTGATCTTGCAAGGATCTTACAGCCAGTTAAAGCGGGATAAAGTAAAACAGAATCGTTAAAGGGGTTTATCGAATTGTGGAGTCAACTTGAGGTTCAACAGCAAATCGAAATTATAAACGGTAAAAAAGCACCCGATCTAATTATAAAAAATGCTTCATATCTTCATTCGATTTTCAAGAAATGGATGGAAGGGAATATATGGATTTATGGGGACCGAATTGTTTACGTAGGCAGCAGAATGCCTGCGATAACAGATGGAGTTGAAATCGTCGATGCCACTGGTAAAAAAATTGTTCCTGGCTATATCGAACCGCATGTCCACCCTTTTCAGCTATATAATCCTGAAACGTTCGCAGAGTACGCTGGCAGACTCGGTACAACAACATTCCTATCGGATAATTTGACGTTTTTCATGCTTTTGGGCAATGAAAAGGCTTTCAATGTGATTGAACAATTGCGCGAGCTACCATTCTCGTTTTACTGGTGGGCAAGATTTGATTCACAAACGGTCTTAAAAAATGAAAGAGATGTGTTTAACCAGGATGCGATTGCAGAATGGTTGAACCGCGAAGACGTCCTGATGGGTGGGGAATTGACAGGGTGGCCACGTCTTATGAATGGTGATCCGGATATGTTAGCATCAGTTAATGCTGCAAAAAAGGCGGGTAAAAAAATTGAAGGGCATTTCCCTGGATCATCCGAAAGAACGCTTGCGCGGATGAAACTGTTAGGCGTAGACGGCGATCACGAAGCTATGACTGTCGAGGAAGTGGAAGCACGCCTCCTGCAAGGATTTGCGGTAACGCTCCGCCATTCATCCATTCGCCCCGATTTGCCCGACCTATTAAAAGGCATCCTTGGAAAGGGACATGACGTTTTCGACCATCTTATGATGACGACGGACGGTTCTACACCCTCTTTCCATACTGATGGAGTCATGGATAAATGTATCCAAGTCGCACTCGATGCAGGCGTTAAACCTATCGATGCCTACCTAATGGCCTCTTACAATATTGCACGCTACTATGATATCGCCGATTTACATGGGGTTATTGCAACGGGTAGATACGCAACGCTTAACTTCCTTGAGGACGAAAAGACCCCTATTCCAACGGATGTTCTCTCGAAAGGCAAGTGGCTGCTACGTAATAATGAATCGATGGAGCCATTCAAGAAAGTCGATTGGTCTATTGTCCCTTGTTTCAATCCTCCATTTGACTTGGATGAAAAGGATTTTGAATTTACACATCAAGTGGGAATTGAAATGGTGAATGACGTCATTACAAAACCTTATGAAGTAACACTCGATCTCTCGGTGGATAGGTTATCTGGTGATCACAATGAGAGTTTCCTCATGCTGATCGATCGACATGGAAAGTGGCGTGTCAATACGGTCATCAAAGGATTCGCAGATCACGTAAAAGGATTTGTATCTTCCTATTCAAATACAGGGGATATCATTTTGATAGGTAAAGATAAGCAAGAAATGCTCAATGCTTTCCGTGAAATGAAAAAGATGCGGGGCGGGATGGTGTTGTATGAAGACGGCAAAGTTGTTGCGTCAATCCCTCTTCCTATCGGTGGAGGATTATCTGCGGAAAATGTAGAAGTGTTAATTGAACAGGAAATTGAATTAAAAAAAGCACTCTCAGAACGCGGCTATAAACATGGAGATGCAGTCTATACTTTCTTATTTCTGCAATCAACACATTTGCCGTACGTACGGGCGACACAGGTTGGGCTTTATAATGTCATGAAAAATGAAGTAATTATTCCATCAATGGAAAGATAGGAGGAAATGATGAAGGGGAATATGAGAGGCTGGCTTTTGGGGATGGCCATACTGCTGCTGTTGTTGTCAGCATGTTCAAAAGATGAAAAAGTGGGAGCGGAAGAAAAAGAGCCGGATGCCACAGAGAGTGAAGAAGTTGAAGAAACAGCCGAAGAACCGGAAGAAGAGGAAGATAGTAAAGGTTCTCTTCATTTCCAAGCGCCTTTCACTGGGGTGTTGACGAAGGATGAAAATTGGGCAAGACCTGTTCTTGCTACTATTAACAACCATCCTGCTGCGAGACCTCAATCAGGTATTAGTCAGGCAGATATCGTTTATGAATTTCTTGCAGAAGGGAATATGACACGTCTACTGGCATTATTTCAAAGTGAGCTTCCTGAAACTGTCGGTCCAATCCGAAGTGCACGTGACTACTTCGTCTATTTGGCGAAAGGATTAGATGCGTTTTATGTGGCACACGGCTATAGTCCGGATGCACAAAAGCTATTGGCTAACAGGTATGTCGAACATGTGAATGGTATGCAATATGACGGCACTTTATTCAAGCGGTCATCAGACAGAAAAGCCCCACATAACTCCTATATTAGTGGAGATAACATTAAAGCGGCGATGGAGAAGACGAAATCCTCTACTGAAATCGATAAAATTCCTGAGTTTTCCTTCCACGATTCCATCGAGGATGCAAGGGTTGGGGATATCGCAACAATGATTGACGTACGTTTCAGCTCGGATAAGAATTTCATATCGACATTCTCTTATGATCCGGAAAGCGCTACGTACGACCGGATGGTAAATGGGATCAAAACAATCGATAAATCCAATGACATGCCGGTTGCAGTATCCAATATCCTTGTTCTTGAAGCGCCCCATCGCACAATCGATAGCGTAGGGAGACTGGCGATCGATATTGAAAGTGGCGGCAAGGCGATTTTATTCCAAGCGGGAATTGCAAAAGAGGTCGAATGGAAAAACATCGATGGTTTCATGGTGCCGGTTGAGAATGGTGCACCAGCAAACTTAGTTCCTGGAAAGACGTGGATCCATATTATCCCGACTTCAGGAATCTCAAAATCAGTCACATATACTCCTTGATTGGTAATAGGGGAAAGAGGGGGAAATTGCATGCAAATCGACAAAATCCGAAGTGAGCAGACAGACAAGCTTTTCAAGGCCATTTTGGAGTTGAGGGATCTTGAGGAATGCTATATGTTTTTTGATGATTTATCTACAATGAGCGAGCTACAATCAATGGCACAGCGGTTGGAAGTGGCTCATGCACTAAAGCAAAAAAAGACATATGATCGCATCCAAAGCGAAACAGGAGCAAGTACAGCGACAATTTCACGCGTCAGACGTTGCGTGGATTACGGTTCTGGCGGCTACAACACAGTGTTGAATCGACTTTACCCCGAGCTTGCTGATACTAATGATAAGAAGTGAACAGGCGGAGAAACGTTCCGCCTGTTTTTTTGGTATACTAATGGATAGAAACGAACAACGTAATTTGACGGATTAGGTGGTAAAACAATGGATTATAGACAATGGCGCCACGCCTTTAAAGTTGACCCTGCAAAAACATTGTCGGATGAGGCGCTCGAAAGACTCGCTGAATCCGGAACGGACGGCATCATCGTTGGCGGCACAGATGGCGTGACCCTTGAGAACGTCCTCGATTTGCTCGCACGCATTCGAAGGTTTTCCGTACCAGTAGCACTCGAAGTATCAACGGTCGAATCAGTGACGCCAGGATTCGACTACTATTTCATCCCTACCGTTTTGAACTCCACAAAAACGGAATGGATCAACGGCATCCATCACGCCGCCCTTAGGGAATACGGTCACATGATGAACTGGGATGAAATCATAGCAGAAGGCTATTGCATCCTTAATACGGACTGCAAAGCGGCAAAACTAACAGGCGTGGAGGAAACACCTGACGAAGATGACGTCATCGCATACGCGCGTATGGCCGAGCACCTCTTCAACTTACCAGTATTCTACCTCGAATACAGCGGCACCTATGGAGACAAAGAAATCGTCAAAGCAGCTGCCCGAGTATTAGAAAAAACACAACTATTCTACGGCGGGGGAATCCGTTGCGCACAAGACGCCAAAGAAATGGCAGCCATCGCACAAACAATCATAGTAGGCAATATCATCTACGAAGACCTTAAAGCTGCATTGGAAACTGTACAAGCAGTGAAATCAGTACCCTATTTTTTAATTTAATATCCTCACTACTGATATAGACCAGCTCCGTTGATTGAAGCGAAAGGCGGCGACTCCTGCGGGAACAGCACGAGCTGAAAGCCCCGCAGGAACGAAGTGACGAGGAGATTGAAGCCGTGCCCGCGGAAAGCGTCCGCCTGTAGCGGAAATCAACTGTATAAGGTATAATAAAGAACAAATGTTCCACGAAAGGCGGGATTTCTTTTGAATGAAATAGCAGCAGACTTGCTTGTCGGCATGAACCCCGAACAAGCACGCGCAGTAAAAAAAACCGAAGGCCCACTCCTCATCATGGCTGGCGCAGGCTCAGGTAAAACAAGGGTACTAACACATCGGATCGCCTACCTGATCGTCGAAAAAAATGTCTACCCTTCAAACATACTCGCAATCACATTTACAAACAAAGCAGCACGAGAAATGCGCGACCGGATTGACGGCTTACTTGGACCAGGAACCGGCGAGCGCATGTGGGTATCAACATTCCACTCAATGTGCGTCCGTATTTTACGAAGAGACATCGACCGTATCGGTATTGCCAAAAGCTTTTCCATCCTTGATGCCTCAGACCAACTGACAGTCATCAAAAACGTGCTGAAAGAACGGAACATCGACCCGAAGCAATACGACCCACGCGCTATGTTAGGAGCAATCAGCTCAGCAAAAAATGAATGCATTGATGCGGAAACATTTCAGGGGCAGATTAATCCTCATAACCCATACGAAAAGACGATTGCAAACGTCTACGAAGGATATACGAAAAAATTGCGCCAAAACCAATCGCTCGATTTTGACGACCTCATCATGATGACTCTCAAACTATTTGAACGTGTACCGGAAGTCCTCGAATTTTATCAAAATAAATTCCAATATATCCATGTCGATGAATACCAAGATACGAACAATGCACAATACAGACTCGTTAATATGCTTGCGGCTAAATTCCGTAACCTTTGTGTTGTCGGTGATTCGGACCAATCCATCTACAGATGGCGCGGTGCAGATATCGGCAATATCCTTTCATTTGAAAAGGATTATAAAGACGCAATGGTCATAATGTTGGAACAGAATTACCGTTCGACAAAAACAATTTTGCAGGCTGCAAACGATGTTATACAAAACAATCGCAGCCGTTACGATAAGAAGTTGCGGACAGATAACGAAGAAGGAAAATCAATCACCGTCTATAAAGCTTCTGACGAACGGGATGAATCCCAATTTATCGTCCAGACAATCATTGAACTGAAGGAACGTGAAAATCTTCGACTTGATCAGTTCGCAATTTTGTACAGAACAAACGCACAATCACGAATGATCGAGGAATACCTCGTGAAATCCAATTTGGACTACACAATCGTCGGTGGCACGAAGTTCTATGATCGAAAAGAGATCAAGGATTTATTGGCCTACTTAAAATTGATTGCGAATAACGATGATGATTTAGCGCTTGCAAGAATCATAAATGAACCGAAACGGAGCATCGGTGCAACATCTTTCGACAGAATGGCTCAATTTGCAATTGAAAATGACCGGTCTATTTTCGATGCTTTGCAGGAAGTCCATTTCATGGGGCTGACGGCAAGGGCGGCGAACGAAGCGGTGAAGTTCAGGGATATGATACACGGTTTCACACAAATGCAGGAGTACTTGTCGGTCACTGAATTAGTTGAACAAGTTTTAGAAAAGACAGGCTACAAAGAAATGCTTATACGCGAGAAAACGATTGAATCGGAAAGCCGATTGGAAAATATAGAGGAGTTCCTATCCGTGACGGAAGCATTTGAAAAAAGGGCCGAGGAAGAAGAGGGCGACCGTTCGCTTGTAGCCTTCCTGACGGATCTCGCGCTCATTGCGGATATCGATTCTTTAGATAAAGAAGAGAACCAAACATCCGAAAAAATCGTCCTTATGACGATGCATGCAGCAAAAGGACTTGAATTTCCGGTCGTCTTTGTCATTGGGATGGAAGAAAATATCTTCCCACACTCAAGATCCATAGGGGACGACGAAGAGATGGAAGAGGAACGAAGACTTGCGTATGTTGCGATTACGAGGGCTGAACGGATGCTATATTTGACTTGCGCTTCCTATAGGACATTATTCGGACGTTCAAGTTTTAATAATCCATCACGTTTCATAGGCGAAATTTCGGATGATATTATTGAAGTGAAATCTAATAATGATCAAGGCTTTTCTTTTGGTGGTTACAATAGAACTGAAGCCCCTGTTCGACCAGCAGTTAAAAGGCCGATTTATAAATCAAGTGGCGGAGAGAAGATGGGCTGGAAGGCGGGCGATAAGGCGACCCATAAGGCTTGGGGGACAGGCATGGTTGTCAGCGTTAAAGGGGATGAAGATGATCTTGAGCTCGACATCGCGTTCCCGGAACCAGTCGGTATTAAGCGTCTGCTTGCTAAATTCGCTCCGATAGAAAAAGCGTAAGGAGAGGAAAACATGGACCAAAACTTGGATCAAAGCATGAATAGAATTGAAATCGAAAAACGTGTGAGGGAGCTCAATAACCTGCTCAATGAATACGGATATGCCTATTATGTGTTGGACAAGCCAATTGTCCCCGATTCCGTTTATGATCAGCATATGCAGGAATTATTGGCCATTGAGGCGGAGCATCCCGATCTTGTTTTCCCGGATTCACCGACGCAGCGGGTTGGAGGGGAAATCCTTGCTAATTTTAGCAAAGTGGTCCATGAATTCCCAATGCTCAGTCTATCGAATGTATTCAATGAAGAGGATATTCGAGACTTTGATCGCCGGGTCCAGGCAGGTGCGGGTCATTCCATTAGGTATATTTGTGAATTGAAGATTGATGGGCTTGCTGTTTCATTGAAATATGAAAACGGCAACTTCATCCAAGGGTCGACACGTGGAGACGGGACGGTTGGTGAGGATATCACAGCCAATTTGAAAACAATCCATGCGATTCCGTTAAAATTATCGGAACCTATTACCATAGAAGTACGTGGTGAGGCCTATATGCCGAAAAAGTCATTCATGAAGTTGAATGAGATGCGTGATGAAAATGGGGAGGAGCCATTCGCCAACCCACGTAATGCGGCTGCAGGGTCACTTAGGCAGTTGGACCCTAAAATCGCTGCAAGTCGTAACCTCTCTGTATTCATTTACGGAATTGGTGGGGATGGAAGCGCGTATGGACAAGACAGCCATTCGGATTCACTTGACTATCTTGCAACGCTCGGTTTTAAGACAAATACGGGAAGCAAACGTTGCAATTCAATTGAAGAAGTGATCGAATATATAGAGTCTTGGCAAGAACGTAGGCAGGACCTTGACTACGAAATCGATGGCATCGTCATTAAAGTGGATGGCTATGAAGACCAGGAACAATTAGGCTTCACAGCAAGGAGCCCAAGATGGGCGACCGCTTACAAATTTCCGGCGGAAGAAGTTCATACCAAACTGCTTGATATCGAATTAAGCGTCGGTAGGACGGGTGTCGTCACACCGACAGCCATTTTGGAACCGGTCCGGGTTGCCGGGACGACAGTATCAAGGGCTTCCCTTCATAATGAAGACTTGATACATGAAAAGGATATACGGATCGGGGACGCAGTCATCATCCGTAAAGCTGGAGATATCATCCCTGAAGTCGTAAGTGTTCTTTTTGAACAACGGACAGGGGAGGAAGAACCTTTCCAAATGCCTGACAATTGCCCGGTTTGTGATTCAGAGCTTATCCGTATTGAGGGTGAAGTGGCATTACGTTGTGTGAATCCTCAATGTCCCGCGCAGATGAAAGAGGCGCTTATCCATTTCGTTTCTCGTAATGCAATGAATATCGAAGGGATTGGGGAGCGGGTCGTTGACCAATTATATACAGCCAATCTTGTTCAAGATGTATCGGATCTTTACGCACTGTCAAAAGACCAGTTGCTATCATTGGAACGAATGGGTGAGAAGTCCGCTTCGAATCTGATCTCGGCAATCGAGGTGTCGAAAGATAATTCATTAGAGAAACTTCTATTTGGATTTGGCATCAGGCATGTGGGTGAAAAGGCGGCACATATTTTATCAGAGGAATTCGGGACATTAGAGAAACTCGCTAAGGCAGATGCGGAAAGGCTTACATCCATACATGAGATTGGAGACAAGGTCGCAGACTCGGTCATTTCATTTTTCAGTAATGAGGATGTCCAGGAAGTAATCGATAAGCTGAAAGAATACGGAGTCAATATGGCGTATAAAGGACGAACGCGTCAGGAATTGCCGACTGATGGACCGTTTGCAGGAAAGACGGTCGTCTTGACAGGGAAACTTTCGATTTTGACACGTAATGAAGCAAAAGAACAAATAGAAGCAATGGGCGGCAAAGTAAGTGGGAGCGTCAGTAAAAAGACGGGCCTCGTCATTGCAGGCGAAGACGCGGGATCCAAGCTTGTTAAAGCGCAGGAGCTTGGCATCACAGTCTGGAACGAAACAGAGTTGGTCGATGCGCTCGGCGAAAAGGAGTAATTTTTTAT
This sequence comes from Sporosarcina highlanderae, assembly GCF_030433715.1. Lineage (GTDB taxonomy): Bacteria > Bacillota > Bacilli > Bacillales_A > Planococcaceae > Sporosarcina > Sporosarcina highlanderae. Next base: position 21,055 of record NZ_JAROCC010000010.1, read on the forward strand.
GAAAAGGTTATTAGTAGCACCCGGCATGGCGGTCGTCCTCTTTTTGGGCGGCTGTCTACCCTCAATCGGCCCAGAAAAAGATAAAGTCATCCAAGAAAATGAAAAAGTCGAGGAAACGGTTATGATTCCCGACATTCAATTAAAAGACGAGTATTACAGGACACTTCTTCCTTTCAAGAAAAGCGCTACCCGTGGACTCGTTGTAAAAAATATTTACACGAAGTATGACATCCAGGAAGCGGAAGAGGGGCTGATGCGCTTATCCGCCCAGCATTTCGATCCGAAAAACCATTTTTTCCAAGAAGGTCAGTTTATCGATAAAAAGACAGCTAGTGCTTGGCTGGCAAGAAGTACAACTAATGCAGACGGCTTGAATCCACCGGAAGCAACAGGTAAGGATGCAGAGGTGCAGCCAATCTATCTAGCTCATATCATCGAGCAGAATTATTTGACGATGACGGATGAAAGGAAAGTGAGTTTATCCGGGATATCAATAGGTCTTGCTCTGAATTCAGTCTATTACAGCAGGGACGGCAAGCAAACGACTATATCTGACAAGGAGCTTGAAAAGCAAGGCATGGACTTGGCTGAAATTATTGTCAGCAGGCTGAGAGCGAAAGAGGGATTTGAAGATATTCCGATAGTCGTCGGTCTTTTCAAACAGGAAAAACGGAATTCGATTGTTCCGGGTACTTACTTTGCAACTGCTTTCGCGGATAAAGGAAAGTCGGCACCGTCCGGATGGAAAGAAGTGAACGAGCGATATGTATTGCTTCCAGCTACTTCTGACATCGATAACTATCGTGAAATTAATACTAGGTATAGTCATTTCAAACAAGATATTGATAAATACTTTCCAAGTTTCGTCAACGTAATTGGAACTGGATATTTTAAAGAAGGCAGGATGCAGTCACTTCAAATCAATGTTCCAATCCAGTTTTTCGGGAAAGCTGAAATTATCGGTTTTACACAGTTTATGACGGAGCTTGTTAAAAAGTATTATCCGAATATCGATATCGAAGTGAGCATTACTTCGGTAAATGGCCCTGAGGCGCTGATTGTCAAAATCGCCGGTGAAGAAGAATATGTCCATATATATGGGTACTGACGCTTTTAGCTGTCCAGCTCCGGGCGCTAAAGTCTCGGGTCATAAGTCGAAGCTGCTCTGTGGCAAAAACCGCCACGCCGCATCTTCGTCTTATGCCTGTCGCCTTTGAGCAAGCGCCCTACGCTTTTCTCTAGTAACTTTTCAACAAAACAGTTAGATGGTATGATTAGTCGTACAATTGCAGTAGGAGGAAATCAAATGACGAAATTTACACAAGATGACGTGAAATACTTCGCGAATTTTGCAAGAATCGGCGTTTCTGATGACGAAGCTGAAGTTTTTGCTGAACTCATCTCCGAGTTAGTCGGGTTCGGTGATGTCTTGAAAGAAGTTGATACGGATCATGTTGAGCCGATGACTCATCCGTTGCAACTATTCAACGTACTCCGGGAAGACGTTCCCCAGGATATTCTTGACCGGGAAGAGATGTTGAAAAGCGTGGAAGAGCATGAAGCCGGAATGATAAAAGTTCCGAATATCCTGTGAGAACGGGTTTAGAGGAGGATGTAAGATGACGTTAATGAAAAAATCGGCAGCAGAACTCCAACAACTTTTACATAATCGGGAAGTCTCTGTCAAAGAATTGACCGAAGATTCATTGCAACAAATCGCAAAGCTTGACGGTAAAGTACAAGCTTTCCTTGCAGTGACTGAAAAAGAAGCACTATCCCAAGCTGAATCTTTGGATAACGAGCCAATGGAAAACCGTGGTCCTTTGTTCGGACTGCCGATCGGAATAAAAGACAATATCATTACAAAAGGCATCACCACAACATGCGCGAGCAAGATGCTTGAGAACTTCGTTCCAGTCTATGACGCAACGGTCACGAATAAAGTTAAACAAGCCGGAATGGTCAGCGTAGGTAAATTGAATATGGACGAATTTGCAATGGGATCTACAACTGAGCGTTCTGCTTTCAAGACGACTCATAACCCATGGAATTTGGACCGCGTCCCGGGCGGATCATCGGGCGGATCAGCTGCTGCAGTAGCAGCAGGCGAAGTGCCTTTCGCATTGGGTACAGATACGGGCGGATCGGTCCGTCAACCAGCTGCTTTTTGTGGCGTTGTCGGGATGAAACCGACATATGGACGAGTTTCCCGCTATGGCCTTGTCGCGTTCGCTTCGTCATTAGACCAAATTGGACCAATCACACGTACTGTTGAGGACAATGCGCTTCTTTTGAATGCGATTGCAGGAGTGGATCAATGGGATTCTTCATCCTCGCCAAAACAAGTACCTGATTTCCGTGCAGCCTTAACGGGCGACATCAAAGGGTTGCGAATCGCAGTTCCAAAAGAATACCTTGGAGAAGGCATTGCGGATGACGTAAAAGAGTCCGTCTTGGAAGCATTGAAAGTGCTTGAATCCCTTGGCGCAACTTGGGAAGAAGTGACACTTCCACATTCCAAATACGCTTCACCGGTGTATTATACAATTGCAACATCGGAAGCTTCTTCCAACCTTGCACGTTTCGACGGAATCCGCTACGGCTACCATCCGGAAGGTGCAAAAAACTTGGAAGAGATTTATTTACGTTCCCGTTCAGAAGGATTCGGCACTGAAGTGAAAAAGCGTATCCTTTACGGAACGTATGCTTTGAGCGCAGACCATCATGAAGACCTATACGTCAAAGCGATGAAAGTCCGTACGCTAATCGCCCAAGACTTTGCTAATTTATTCGAAAAATATGATGTTGTCATCGGCCCGACAAGCGCTACAACTGCTTATGAAATCGGCGGAGTCGCCCAAAACCAATTAACGTTGTATGCAAATGATGTACTAACAGTGTCTGTAAACCTTGCTGGTGTACCTGCGATTTCTGTTCCATGTGGCATTTCGAACGGATTACCGGTGGGACTTCAAATTATCGGTAACCATTTTGATGAGCCGCTTGTTTACAAAGTTGCCCACGCATATGAGCAAGCAACAGATTTCCATAAACAATCTCCATCTCAAGGGGAGGGGAATGAATAATGAACTTTGAAACGATTGTTGGACTTGAAGTCCACGTTGAATTGAAAACTGATACGAAAATCTTTTCACCGGCACCTTCCCACTATGGTGCAGAGCCGAATATGAATATCCACGTCACGGACTTGGCATATCCTGGTACGCTTCCTACATTGAATAAGCGTGCAGTCGATTTCGGTATGAAGGCATCGTTTGCCTTGAACTGTGAAGTGGCAGACGTCATGAATTTCGACCGGAAACATTATTTCTATCCGGATAACCCTGCAGCCTATCAAATTTCCCAAGACAAGCGTCCGGTCGGCCAAAATGGCTGGATCGAAATCGAGGTTGATGGGAAAAAGAAGAAGATTCGTATCGAGCGTGTCCACTTGGAAGAAGATGCAGGTAAGTTGACTCACTCTGATAACGGATATTCACTTGTCGATTTGAACCGACAAGGTACGCCACTAATTGAAATTGTTACGGAAGCTGATATCCGCACTCCTGATGAGGCATATGCATTCCTTGAAAAATTGAAAGCGATCATCCAATATACGGGTGTCTCCGATGTCCGTATGGAAGAAGGATCACTACGTTGTGATGCGAATATTTCATTGCGTCCGTTCGGACAGAAGGAATTCGGAACGAAAACGGAATTGAAAAACTTGAACTCATTCAACTTCGTACGTCGTGGAATTGCGAATGAAGTTGAACGCCAGGAAAAGATCCTTCTTTCCGGTGGGGAAATCGTCCAAGAAACTCGCCGATATGACGAGGCAACAGGTCAAACTGTCTTGATGCGTGTCAAAGGCAGTGCGAACGATTATCGGTTCATTAACGATCCGGATCTACCTGAAATCCATATTGACAAAGAGTGGAAAGACCGTGTGCGCGCAGAAATCCCTGAACTACCGGATGCTCGAAAAACGCGTTATGTAAGTGAACTTGACCTACCGGAATATGACGCACATGTGTTGACATTGACGAAGGAAATGTCGGATTTCTTCGATGCGACTGTTGCCGCTGGAGCAGATGCGAAACTCGCTTCCAACTGGTTGATGGGTGAAGTTTCCGCTTATCTAAATGCGGAGCAAAAAGAACTTCATGACACAGCTCTAACGCCAGAAGGCCTATCCAGCATGGTCAAACTGATTGCGGATGGTACGATTTCATCTAAAATTGCGAAGAAAGTGTTCAAGGAATTGATCGAGAACGGTGGAAATGCCGCTGATATCGTGAAGGAAAAAGGTCTCGTTCAAATTTCAGACGAAGGCACGCTTCGTAAAATTGTAACAGAAATATTGGATGCGAATGAGCAATCGATCGAAGACTTCAAAAACGGTAAGGATCGCGCTGTCGGATTCCTTGTCGGCCAAGTCATGAAAGCAACAAAGGGGCAAGCAAACCCGCCGTTAGTCAATAAAATCCTCCTTGAGGAAATTAACAAACGATAAATAAATAAGAACGTCCTATGCGAGAAATTTTGTATAGGACGTTTTTTAATAGAGCCATTTCGGCATCCTATTTGATTGTCAAAACGAATAGACTTACACTAAGGAAAAGGAGTGTGTAGCTATGAAAACTGAAAAGCAATATTTTGACGAGGCAATACCACTAGCAGCATACATGGAAAAGATGGAGAAACATAAAGAAAACAGCTTCGGCATCTATGAGAAATTTGAAGTTCCACAAGATGATGAGTTCATTGAGATCTTAAAACAGAAAAAGCCCGATGTATTGGTAATCACTGAAGATTGGTGCGGAGATGCCATGATGAATAATCCAATACTGCGTAGAATCGCTGAAGCTGCAGAATTGGATGTGCGCACTGCCTATCGGGATGAAGACACAGATTTGATTGACAGGCATTTGACGAATGGTGGTAGATCGATCCCAATCTATCTTCTTCTTGATGATGAAGGGGAAGTCCTTGCGAAATGGGGTCCACGGGCGGCAACTATACAAGAAGACGTGCTTGAGCGTCGAAAACAACTTCCTGCGAAAGAAGCTCCGGAGTTTGAAGAAAAGCAACGGGCATTCATTACTGAACTGATGAAGGAATATACGACGCAGCCTGAATTATGGCTAACGGTTTATGAAGACATCCGAAAAACATTCATGCCCGCATTACAGAAAACAAATTGAGCGGATCTCGGACGCAACATGTCTCTATAAGGAAGCGTCCTATAACTATATGAGTAATGATACGTCAGAATTTGTATGAAATGAGAGGGAACATGTATGAAGCGTGCACGAATCATTTATAATCCGACAGCAGGACGTGAAATATTCCGGAGGCATTTAGCTGACGTTCTTGAAAAGTTAGAGAAGGCGGGATATGAAACATCAGTACATGCGACAACCGCAGAGGGCGACGCGACAGAAGCAGCGAAAGCGGCTGTTGAACGCGGTTTTGACGTCATCATCGCTTCAGGTGGGGATGGAACGTTAAATGAAGTCGTTGCGGGAATTTCATCAAGCGAAAAACGACCGAAGTTAGGACTGATTCCAACTGGAACAACGAACGACTTTGCACGAGCATTGCGTATTCCGCGTGATATTGACGAGGCAGTGGATATCATTATTAATGGCGAAACAGTACCAGTAGACGTCGGTCTTATGAATAACCGTCATTTCATCAATATAGCCGGTGGGGGTAGGATGACCGAGTTGACCTATGAAGTGCCAAGCAAGCTTAAAACCGTACTTGGACAGCTTGCTTATTACTTGAAAGGCATCGAGATGCTGCCCTCCATCCATTCCAGTAATGTAAAAATAGAGTATGACGATAATGTGTTTGAAGGGGAAGCGATGCTGTTTCTAGTCGGGCTGACGAATTCTGTTGGCGGGTTGGAAAAATTAGCTCCGAATTCAAGCATTAATGATGGCAAGTTCACGTTATTGGTCTTGAAAAAGTGTAATATCGCTGAATTCATAAGGGTTGTGAGCTTGGCGCTACGTGGTGAGCACCTCGATGATCCATTAGTCATTTCCTCGCAAGCATCGAAAATAAAGGTTACTTCCTCTGAAGAGGTGCTGTTGAATTTAGATGGCGAGTATGGTGGAACACTTCCCGCTGAATTTGAAATTAAATACCGTCATATTGAAATGTTCGCCACTCTTGATCAATTGCGGGAACAGGACCGTATCGAGAGAGACGAAGACAACGAAAAAGCTGCTTTGGATTAAATATCCATGCAGCTTTTATTTATGTGCTTTACACAATAAACTCGATATCTTCATCCTGCCCAGCGGCAAGTTGCGGCAAATTATAAATTGGCAACCATTGGCAATGGAAAATCATACCGTTGTCCTGCCCCTCGCTCTTGACAAGATTATCCCATTCACTCTCATCGTCTCCAATAAAAACAAGATGAAAGATATTCCTCTCATGCATAACATCTTTTCGATGCGCGGGAAAATAATTTCTTTTATGTACTTTTCCCCTTAGCTCAAGCTGCTCACGTCTAATACCGGTCTCCTCTTCAATCTCCCGATAGAGCGCATCAATCAGCAATTCGTCCTCTTCAATTGTCCCCCCAGGAACTTGCAAACCCGCTTCCGGATTTCCTTTTTGATCGAACACAAGGATTTTGCGCTCGGTGTTTTCCCCTTTTGTAATGTAAGCTAAAACTTTACGTTTAACCTCCAATGTGTCCACCTCTCTTTTATCACTCCATTATACATAACATTCAAACTACTCTCAAGAGGATTATTGTCAAAAATAATTCACAGTAACTGTGACAAATTTGTTATTTCAACCCCAAAAAGGGAAAAGTATTAAACGAGAGGCATCTTATATATATTGACGAAGAGTTTTTCTTACCAAGGAGGACCAAAAACCGTGTATAAAAAACAAGAGAAATGGCTAATGTGGCTCGTTTTTATCGTAGCGGGAATAATGTTAGTATCCATTGTCGGAAGAGTTATCGGAAGTTGAAGGAGGAGAAGTAGATGGGAAATGAAGAGGCAGTTTTTTATTCGCGTGTGTTAACGGAACTGACGTTATCCTTCCATATCATTTACGCCACAATCGGTGTCGGTGTCCCGCTCATGATCATGATTGCACAATGGGTGGGTATCCGGAAAAACGATGAACATTATATATTGTTAGCAAGAAGATGGGCGCGTGGGTTTGTCATAACAGTTGCAGTTGGTGTCGTGACAGGGACCGCAATCGGACTGCAATTATCTTTGCTATGGCCGAATTTCATGGAGCTTGCGGGGAATGTCATTGCCCTTCCACTTTTCATGGAAACGTTCGCTTTCTTTTTTGAAGCCATTTTCCTTGGAATATATTTATATACGTGGGACCGGTTCGAAAATCAGAAAAAACATTTACTGCTATTAGTGCCGGTTGCAATCGGTGCATCATTTTCAGCTGTATTCATCACGATGGTGAATGCGTTCATGAACGCCCCTCAAGGATTCGACATCGTCAACGGGGAACTTGTTAACATCAACCCGATCATCGCCATGTTCAACCCAGCGATGCCGACGAAAGTGGCGCATGTCGTTATCACGGCGTACATGACCGCAGCATTTGTGTTAGCAGCAATTGCTGCATTCCGATTACTGAAAGGATCTAATCATATTTATCATAAGAAGGCACTTTATTTAACAATGAAATTGGGATTTGTCTTTTCAATTGCAACGGCATTGATCGGGGATTTCTCAGGTAAGTATTTGGCGGAGTACCAACCTGAAAAGTTAGCTGCGGCAGAATGGCATTTTGAAACGCAGGAAAATGCTCCGCTCGTCTTGTTAGGAGTCTTGAGCGACGGGGAAGTGAAGTATGCTCTTGAAATTCCATTCGGACTTTCCATGCTTGCGCATAATAATCCGAAGGCGGAAGTGATCGGCCTGGATCAATTCCCGGCGGATGAAATACCGCCGCTTTACATCCATTATTTATTCAACATAATGGTGTTCATAGGCATGTGGATGGCAATCCTGTCCGCATTATATTGGTTCGGTATCAACCGTGGCTGGAAACGTGTGTCGTCAAGATGGTTCCGTTGGCTGATCGTTTTAGGGGGGCCATTATCGATTATTGCGATTGAGGCAGGGTGGTGGCTCGCCGAAGTCGGGCGGCAGCCTTGGATCCTTCGCCATATAATGCGTGTTGAAGATGCAGCGACGACAAGCGGCCAAGTCGACTTGATGCTAATGCTGTTTGCACTGCTGTATCTCATATTAGGGATCGGCAGCATAGTGGTCCTCTCGCGGATGTTCCGAAAAAATCCGGTCGAACAAGAGCTTGAAGATCGCCATATGGAAAAGGGCGGTGATTTACATTGAACCTCGAAATCATAGGAATCACGGTTCTTTGGTCGTTTCTCTTCGGTTATATTGTCATTGGTGCAATTGATTTCGGTGCAGGGTTTTTCAATGCATACAGTCTGCTGACAGGAAAAGAGCGAATCTTGACGAAAGTCATCCAACGCTATTTATCTCCTGTCTGGGAAGTGACGAACGTATTTTTAGTCTTCTTCTTCGTCGGAATCATCGGGTTCTTCCCGAAGACAGCATTCTATTACGGCACGACACTATTAGTACCTGTCAGCATCGGTGTCATTCTGTTCGCGATTCGTGGTTCGTATTATGCGTTCGAAACGTATGGCTCTCGAGGTCATAAAGGCTATTCGTTCATGTACGGACTTGCTGGGCTATTGCTTCCGGCGTCCCTTTCCATCGTCCTCACCATTTCAGAAGGCGGCTTCATCGAAATGGTGGATGGACATCCGGTACTTGATTACTGGGTGCTATTCACGAGTCCATTGACATGGTCGATAGTTGTACTAAGCATATCCGCAACGCTTTATATTTCGGCAGTCTTCCTTACTTGGTATGCGAATAAAGCGGGGGACGTTAGTGCGACTGACTTATTACGGAAATATGGGCTTATCTGGTCGTTGCCGACAATCATCACAGCAGGCGGCATCATTTTCGAACTGCGTAGGCATAATTTCGAACACTATAGTAACATCCAGACATTTTGGCTACTCTTCCTTATTTCATTTTTAATGTTCATAGGTACGGTTTGGCTACTGTGGAAGAGGCGTAATTACGGTTGGGCGTTCGGATTGCTTGCCGGCCAATTCGCATTTGCATTTTTCGGCTATGGCGCATCGCATTACCCGTATTTGCTCTATCCGCATTTGACGCTCTACGACAGCTTCACGAACCCGGCGATGGCGATTTCGCTTATCATAGTTTTCATTTTAGGCTTATGCCTATTGATTCCGTCACTTGTGCTTCTCTTGCGCCTGTTCTTGTTCAATAAAGACTATGTGCGTGGAAAGGATAACTTCCATGTGTAAAGGAGGATTGTGCAATGACTGATTTTATAATTTTCTATGCGCCTTTCATCATATTGATTGCAGCCATTGTAGTCGCGTTTCTCGTCGCACCGATGGACGGTTCTGTGAATAAGGATGAGTAACACGGAAACAGACGTCATTAGGCGTCTGTTTTTTCGTTTTTGGTCAAAAAAGTGTTAAACTTGTATCACACGAAATTTGGAGGAAGAATAATGTCTTTTATTGTAAAACAAAACGATCATATCACTGTATTTATAGAGGATCTGACACATGATGGGTCAGGTGTTGGAAAAGTGGAAGGCTATCCGCTATTCATCCCCGGTGCATTGCCCGGCGAGGAAGTCGAGGTTAAAGTCGGGAAGACGTTGAAGAACTACGGATTCGCCCGACTGTTAGAAGTGAAGAAGCCATCCCAGAATCGCATCGAACCGCCATGCCATGTATTTTGGGAATGCGGTGGTTGCCAGCTCCAGCATTTATCATACGAAGCGCAGCTCATCCAAAAGCAAAAACAAGTCCGCGACGTCATCGACCGTATCGCGAAATTGCCACATGTTCCAGTCCATCCTGTAAAAGGAATGGAAGACCCATGGCGATATCGCAATAAATCCCAAATACCCTTCGCCGAACGGGATGGGAAAATTGTATCCGGTTTTTACAAGTCTCGCACACATCACATCGTCGACACAGATGTCTGCATCATCCAGAGCGAGGAAGCGGATGAACTAATGTCGACGTTGAAGCATAAAATGCACAATATTGGACTAAGTGCGTATAACGAAAAAACACATCGCGGCATGCTTCGCCATCTAATTGTCCGGAAAGGGAAGGCGACTGGGGAAATCATGGTTGTCCTTGTGACACTTAAAAAGAAATTCCGTCAAAAAGAGGCAGTCGTTGAACTGATTAAAAGCGTCTTACCAGAAGTGACGTCCATCATGCAAAACGTCAACGGTGAAAAGACGAACGTCATTTTTGGGAATGAAACGATCCCACTCTACGGCAAATCATTCATCATCGATAAAATCGGCGACATCCAATTTGAAATCTCAGCACGTTCTTTTTACCAAGTGAACCCGGCACAAACAGAAGTGCTTTACAAGCAAGCTCTTGATTACGCACAACTGACAGGTGGAGAAACGGTCATCGACGCCTACTGCGGCATCGGTACAATATCTTTATTCCTTGCTCAAAAGGCGAAGGAAGTATACGGTGTCGAAATCGTCCCTCAAGCGATTGAAGACGCGAAACGCAATGCGGAATTGAATGGAATGACGAATGCGTATTTTGAAGCAGGCGCTGCGGAAGATGTCATTCCGAAATGGTACGCGGAAGGGAAACGATTCGACGTTTTAGTTGTCGATCCACCGCGTAAAGGCTGCGATGAAAAATTGCTACAAACGATTTTGGAATACAAACCAAAGCGAGTTGTTTATGTATCTTGTAATCCAGGAACCTTGGCGCGCGACTTGCGGATTTTAGAAGACGGCGGTTACCGGACGAAGGAAGTCCAACCTGTCGATATGTTCCCGCAAAGTAGTCATGTAGAATCGGTTGCGTGGTTGGAATTGGTGTGAAGTTTTTAAAAAAACGAATCCCGGCTTGGGATTCGCTTTTTCATTTTACTTCCGCTTCGTTAATGAATGTCTTGAATGACTTTTTCGAGGAATTCACCCATTCGTTTAACAGTTGGCTCTGAAAAATCAAAACTGACCCCGGTTTCTTCATAAATAGCTGTGATGGAGTGATTGTAGTCCGCACTTGCACCTTTTTTAAATGATTCGACAGCTAACTCTGGGTCTTTCTGATAATTCTCAAGTAATTGAAGAGCCCCTAACATCGAGATGGAGTATTCAATAGAATAGAAAGGATATTGAATATAATGAAGGGTGCCTACCCAGCTCATTCCAATTTCCTCCTCAAGCCCAGAAGTATCGACAGGGTTTAAGCCATAACGTTTTGAGATTTCAAAGAATTTTTCATCACGCTCTTTGGCGGTGTGTTTAGGATTCGTATACATCCAATGCTGGAAAAGGTCCCCTGATAATGGACCGAATAGCATAGTAAAAGCCCTTTTTAACTCCTCACGCTGTGCGTTCTTAAATTCTTCTTCTGAGTAAAACTCATTTAGTTTATCGAGTAAGAGCAATTCCATCCCATGAGAAAACAGTTCTCCAACTTCCGCTCGCCATTGGTATTCTTCTATAGGACCGTGCTCCGAAGACTGAAGGTATCCATTCACCGCATGGCCCATTTCATGAATTAATGCGATAAGAGAGAAAAAGGATGGACTCATGTTTGCAAAAACAAAGGTATCCCCTGAAACAGGTAAAGGAGCACAGAAACCACCTGGGCTTTTTCCTTTCCGATCTCCAAGATCGAGTAATCCATGCTCTCTCATGTAATCGAAACGTTCTGCGAAATATGGGTCTGTTTTTCCTAACATCTCGGCAACGCCATCCATAAGAGTGGACACCTCGGAGTATGGTGGGTTTTTCAAGAGTTTTGCGGTGTTATCCCAGGGGCGATAAGTTTCTACACTTAGCTTCGACTTAAAAACTTCTGCAAGTCTGTTCCAAGCAGGGATAATATGTTTTTCTACATTTTCATGAAAGTCATAACAGTCCTGAACACTATACTCACGATTTTTGGCCACCAATATATAATCACGATAATTTTCAAAGCCTGCATTTAACGCAATTTGATGGCGTAGTTGAACGAGCTCATCCATGATGGCATCCATATCGGGCTTAATCTGACGATAGGCTGACCTTATTAAGAGATAAGCTTTTTCTCGCACGGCTCTGTTTAAATGATCAAGTTGGGATTCGACGAACGGAAAAGGCTTTTCCTCCCCCTCCCATTCAACTGTTAGCCCTCCCATAATTTCGCTGTACTTTGTAGAGAGCTCTTGTTCTTTTACCATTAATGGAATGTTTTCTTCTCTGAACAATTTAACTTTGGACTCGCGAACGCGACGCATTAAACCGTAACGGTTTTCATCTAATTGATTGAAATATGGAGAATCACAGAATTTCCCATTCAGTTTTGCTTCATATTTCATTAAAAGTGGTTGGATGACTTGCTGATCGTGAAGAAACGTTGACTTGATGTCAGCATCCTCTGTGTTTCGGTAGAAGTCGATTTGGTGACCTGTCATCGCCTCCGTAATTTTAATCATCAAATCCTTTTCATCCTTTAACCACTTTTTTAGATCAGAAATGGATTCAATCGGAACTTCAAGTAAACTTTGAAATTGAGCCTCGACACCTTCTACATCTTGTAAATCAATTAATTCTTTATAATACTTATGACCTGTATCTTGCGTCATGGATAAATCTCCCCCTTTAGGATATTTTTAATAACCACTAATAATATGTTTTTCATAGTTTTCAAATCCAGCTTTTTCAAAAGAATTAACAATTAGTTTAGGATCTTAGGTTCTCGTTAAAATCTGAATTGTTTTAGAACCTGGGCTGTTTTTTAGAGTGCAACATACAACGAAAAAGGACCAGACTCCATTACCAAAATGGAGTCCGGTCCTTTTTTATTACCAAAAGTATCGTATATAGCTCCCTTATAAGGGGAACTTAACGGTGGGTGGACTAATTAATAATTTCAAAAGGGCATGAAGATTACATAAACAAATTTACAAAACCTTTACATAAAAACCGATTTATATTTACAATTCGAGTTTATTATTTACAATGGGTCAACAAAACATGCGGGAGGTATAGTTATGAAATTCATAAGGAATGCAGCAAAAGGATTATTCGTTATCTCCCTTACGGTGATTATGAGCGCATGCGGCAACAATGCCGATGGAGATACTAAATCGTCAAAAGAAGGTTTACCAACAATCGCTATTTCCGGGTCGACTTCCGTAGGGCCATTGGCAGAAAAGTTAGCGTTTAAATACGAAGAGAGCAATAATGTCAAAATAGAGATTAACCAGATCGGATCATCAGCGGGCATAACAAATGCAATAAATGGTGTATCCGAAATCGGCATGTCCTCCCGTGATTTAAAACAGGAAGAGATTGACAAAGGATTGAAAGAAACAATTATTGCTTACGACGGTATCGTTGTCGTAACGCATCCGACGAACAAAGTGAAAAATCTTACGTTGGAACAAGTAAAGAAAATATTTACCGGCAAAGTGACAAATTGGAAAGAGCTTGGCGGTGATGACTTGGAGATAGTAGTCGTTTCTCGTGAGGACGGTTCAGGTTCACGGGATGCATTTCAAGAAATAGTTGACTACTCATCAGGAGAGTTAGTAAGAAGCGCGATCATTGCAAGTGGAAACGGGAATATTAAAACGACTGTTGCGATGAATAAGCATGCAGTAGGTTTTATTTCCTTCGAATATATCGATGAGTCCATATCAACGATTGACATTGATGGCGTACAGGCGACAGCAGAAAACGTTTTGCAACAGCAATATAAACTTGCCCGTCCATTCTTGTTCGTCCATATGGATAAAGGTCTAACGGATGCGGGACAAAAATTCATTGATTTTATTTTAAGTCCGGATGGACAGGTTATTGTGTCCGAAACCGGGGCTATACCAGTTAACGAATCATGAATCGAATCTATATCTGCTTATTAAAGGTAATCTTGGAGGAATGCAGCCATGACAAGCCCACCTATTGAGAAACACAACATAGGTAACGGTAAATCAAATAAAAGAAAATATATGTTGGAGAGTTTATCATCAAAACTTTTCCTACTCTGTGCACTTTTATCAGTACTAAGTTTGTTGTTAATCGTTGGCTTTGTATTTTATAGAGGTTCACATCCGTTCATAGCTGAGGGTTACAGCTTTTTCGAGTTTATTTTCGGAGTAGATTGGGTACCTGGTGAGGATAAATTTGGGATATTTCCAATGATTGTCGCATCCATTTACGCAACGATTGGTTCTTTAATCATCGGTGTACCGATTGGATTATTTACAGCCATTTTCTTATCGGAAATCGCGCCAAAACGAGTTGCGAAAATTATTTCACCAGCTGTACAATTGCTTGCTGGTATCCCGTCTGTTCTGTATGGTGTTTTCGGACTTGCGATTATCGTTCCGTTTTTGCAAAACTATTTAGGCTTGGCAAAAGGGCAAAGTTTATTGGCTGTCATAGTTGTATTAGCAGTCATGATGCTACCGACAATTGTGACTGTAGCTGAAACGTCGATACGTGCGGTTCCGAAAACGTATCGGGAAGGTTCTTTGGCGCTTGGCGCTTCTGAAATTGGCACTATTTTCAAAGTGGTAGTACCTGCAGCGAAGTCCGGTATTACGGCAGCTATAGTTTTAGGGTTGGGTAGAGCGATCGGGGAAACGATGGCGGTTATATTGATAGCCGGCAACAGCTTGATCGTTCCTACAAGTCTGACAGACAGTATCCGCCCGTTGACAACAAATATTGCTTTGGAAATGGGTTATGCTGCAGGGGTTCATCAAGAAATGTTGTTTGCAACAGGTATCGTGTTGTTCTCCTTTATCATGATTTTGAATTTTGTTTTAGCAAAAATCAGCGCAAGGGGTGCTAACTAAGATGAGAACTTTTAAGGATAACTTATTGCGCGGCCTTCTATGGTTTTCAGCTTTCGTAACGGTTGGTATCCTGTTACTAATTGTAGGATACATTTTCTACAAAGGTTTCCGACTCATCAACTTCGAGTTCATCTTCGGAGATTATTCACCAACCGGTGGCGGCGGAATTTGGCCGATGGTCGTGACAACCGTGTATACAATCGCAATTTCACTTGTTATTGCAACACCAATCGGGATTTTGGCAGCTGTGTACCTGCAAGAGTACGCGAAACAAGGCCGGCTTGTCAAAACAATCCGTTTTGCGACAGAAAGTTTAACAGGGATTCCATCGATTATCTATGGATTATTCGGTGCTGTATTCTTTGTAACGACGTTAAAGCTCGGCATGTCAATCATTTCTGCGTCCTTGACTTTGACGATTATCGTATTGCCGGTTGTCATCCGTACAACTGAAGAAGCGTTGAAGACAGTGCCTGGAGCGTATCGAGAAGGTTCTTTGGCTTTAGGAACGACGAAACTTCAAACACTCATTAAAGTGATCTTGCCAAGTTCAATGCCAGGAATACTTTCGGGAATCATTCTCTCCATGGGACGGATTATCGGCGAGTCAGCTGCGATTTTTTTAACCGCCGGAACTGTGGCAGCAATGCCTTCAAGTATTTTCTCCTCTGCAAGGACATTAACAGTTCACGCATTTTTAGTAACACAGGAAGCCGGAGATATTGAACTTGCAGCGGCAATTGGAATTGTGTTAATCGTTCTCATCTTGGTATTGAACTTCTCAGCTACCTTCATATCCAAGAAGTTAAATAAAGCAGATTATTAATGTGTATGAAGTGAAGGAGGAAATGTAGCGCTTATGAATCAGTCAGAGGAAACAGCGAAAATCAGTGTAAAAGATTTAAGTCTTTTTTACGGAGATAAACAGGCACTGTACAGTGTATCTTTGGATATTGAAGAGAAAAAAGTTACAGCGTTAATCGGACCATCCGGTTGCGGGAAGTCGACTTTTTTACGAACGTTAAACCGAATGAATGATCTAATCGATGGAGTGAAAATCACTGGGGATATTGTCGTAGACAATGAAGATATTTATAAATCCAACGATGTCATTAAGCTCCGAACAAAAGTCGGTATGGTATTCCAAAAGCCGAATTTATTCCCAATGAGCATTTATGATAATGTTGCGTACGGACCACGTGCGCAAGGGATTAAAAATAAAAAAGAATTAAATAAAATCGTTGAGGAGAGCCTACGTGGCGCTGCGATTTGGGATGAAGTGAAAGACCGTCTTAAGTCATCTGCACTCGGTCTTTCGGGTGGTCAACAGCAGAGGGTTTGCATTGCCCGGGCAATTGCGATGAAGCCGGATATCATTCTAATGGATGAGCCTACTTCGGCATTAGATCCAATATCGACATTGAAAGTTGAAGAACTGATTGCACAATTGAAAAAAGAGTATACAATTGTAATTGTTACCCATAACATGCAGCAGGCTGCGCGTGTATCTGACAAAACGGCCTTCTTCCTTAGTGGGGAAATCATCGAATACGATGTCACAAATAACGTCTTTTCAAATCCGAAAGACCAAAGAACGGAAGATTATGTAACAGGTCGTTTCGGCTAATTACATGGAGGGGTGACTGTAATGATGAACGTGAGAAAAAACTTTGACAAGAACTTGCAAGAATTGCAAAACAAAATGTTGGAGATGAATAAACTTACCATATCAGCATTTGAGAAAGCCTTCACTGCTTTTAAAACACAAGATGTAGAATTGGCGTTACGAGTCATTGACGAAGACACGGCCATTGATAATCTGGACCAAGAAATTAACCAATTTGCTGTGTGGCTCATTGCAAAAGAACAACCATTTGCGACGGATCTACGAAGAATTATTGCGTCTTTAAAGATCACTTCGGATATCGAACGGATTGCCGACTTTGCTGTAAACATCGCGAAAGCGACTGCTAAAATCGGAAAAGCTGAATCGTTGCTCAACATTACAAATCTTGAGCAGATGAATGAGACCTCGCTTAAAATGCTAAATATGGCGGTGTCTGCTTTTATCGATGGGAACATGGAGTTTGCTAAGGAAGTCGCAGGACTGGACGATCAAGTCGACAATCACTATGCGGAAACGTATAAAAGCATTACCGAATACTTACGTATACATCCAGAACAAACGACCCAGCTTGTCCAATTACTATTCATCAATCGTTTCCTTGAACGTACAGCCGACCATATTACGAACATCGCAGAAAGTGCTGCTTATTTAATAAAAGGGCAGATTTATGATTTGAATCAATAAAATTAAGTGAGGTGATGTTGGAGTTCACCTCGCTTTTTTTGGCTATCATCAATATGAGACTATCTCACCTTGACAACGCTTTCAGTAATGTTACGATAATATCGATTTGTGGAACAAATGGAGGGATCGATTTGAGTGAAACATGGGGTATTTTGGATAGCGGGTTTCATGATGCAGCCATCAATATGGCGCTCGACGAAATGTTACTCGTTTGGCATAGCCAAGGGAAAATCCCGCCAACTATACGCTTCTATGGTTGGTCATCACCGAGTCTTACGGTTGGACGCTTTCAACCAGTAGACGGGGTGATTGATTTCAATGCGTTGGAAAAGCATCACTGCCAATTTGTGCGGCGTATGACAGGAGGCAGTGCTGTACTGCATGATAATGAATTGACTTATAGTATCATCGTAGCAGAGGATCACCCGAAAATTCCCGAATCAATCGTGGAAGCCTATTATATCCTTTCTCACGGGCTTCTTGAGGGATACAAACAACTTGGTATTCATGCGGATTATGCGATTCCACAAGAAAAACAGAATAAAAAAAATCAAACTGCGGTTTGTTTCGAAAAAACTGCCTACTATGAAATGATTGTAGATGGTAAGAAAATTTCAGGAAATGCACAAACGAGAAAAAAAGGTGTTTTACTGCAACACGGATCCATCCCGATGAGTATAGATGAAGATATGCTTTTTGATTTGTTTATGTACCCATCAATAGAACAAAGGCAACTAAAGCAAAATGCGTTTAAGGAAAAAGTTATCACGATCGACCAGATTAAAAATCGAAAACATAGTTATGATGAGTTGAAACAAGCATTCATATCAGGTTTTCAATCCGGGTTAGGCATTACGCTGAAACCTTTAAACCTTACCGAAGAACAGTGGGAAGAAGTCAGGCAGCTTGCAAGCAGCAAGTATGAACAGGAAATTCATTCTGTACAAACCATAGACTGAAGGGGTAGATGATCCGTGACGAAACAACAAGAATACATACGTAAACCTGAGTGGCTAAAAACAAAAATCAATACAAATGAATCCTATCAAGGCATTAAAAAAATGATGCGTGAAAATCGCTTGAATACTGTTTGCGAAGAGGCAAGATGCCCGAACATCCATGAATGCTGGAGTGAGCGGAAAACGGCAACCTTCATGATCTTAGGTGATACATGCACAAGAGCATGCCGTTTTTGCGCTGTCAAAACGGGTCTTCCAAACGAATTAGACTGGAATGAACCGGAAAGGGTCGCTGATTCCGTTGCTATCATGGGGTTGAAACATGTCGTAGTTACCGCAGTTGCAAGAGATGATCTCAATGATGGAGGTGCGGCTGTATTTGCGGAAACAGTTCGGGCCATCCGCAGAAAAAATCCGGGATGCACGATTGAGATATTGCCTTCTGATATGAAAGGCGATTATGAAAGCCTTTTCACACTGATGGACAGCAAACCGGATATATTTAACCATAACATTGAAACTGTCAGCCGGTTAACAAAGCGTGTCCGTGCCAGAGCAACCTATGACCGATCATTACAGTTATTGAAACGGGTTAAGGAAATTGCTCCTGACACTCCTACCAAATCAAGCATTATGGTCGGTTTAGGCGAAACAAAAGAAGAAATCATCCAGGCAATGGACGATTTACTGGCCCATAACGTAGACATTATGACAATTGGCCAATATTTGCAACCAACTAAAAAACATCTGTCTGTTGAACGCTACTATCATCCGGATGAATTTGCCGAGCTGAAAGCGATTGCACTTGAAAAAGGATTCAGCCATTGTGAAGCAGGTCCACTCGTCCGCTCATCCTATCATGCGGATGAACAAGTAAGTGCATCGGCTGCTCAAAGAAGGATTAAATATATGCAGGGTTATGAAAAGCAGGAAGATAAGGAAATAGATATCACGTTTATCGATTAATGATTTGAAGGTGCGGAATGGAAAGGTATTCCATAATGTAGTTACCAAAAAAAGGGGGATTAAAATGGGGATAGGTGCGTTTTCTACAAGTTTAACTGTAAAAGATATTATAAAATCCAGGGAGTTTTATGAAAATCTTGGTTTCTCTGCTTTTCATGGAGATATTGAACAAAACTGGCTAATCATGAAAAACGGTGATTGTGTAATTGGACTGTTTCAAGGGATGTTTGAAAAAAATATGTTAACCTTTAACCCCGGATGGGACAGTAATGCAGAAGAGATAAATCCCTTCAAAGATATTAGAGTATTACAGGAGGAACTGCGGGAAAAAGGAATAGTGTTCATTAACGAAGTGGACACAGCTACAGTTGGGCCAGGCAGTTTCATGATTCAAGATCCGGATGGCAATCCGATTTTAGTCGACCAACATAGATAAAAGGATTGGTAAAAAGGGTTGCATGATTGCAAGTAAATGCAATCATGCAACCTTAAATCAATGCCTCTTAATTAACGCTAAGTTCTTCAGCAGTAAACTCAACTGATCTTATACTTTCAGTTTGAACAGGTACGGTTGAACGAAGGATTCTTCCTAATAGGCGATAGGTAAATGTTCCTCTGCCAGGTGTATCAAAAGCTGTAAAAGTAGTAGTCAGTTCATCAAAATCTGTATCTTCTACTCGTCTAATAAGCGCATTATCCGATGTTCGGACAATAGAATACACCATAGTATTTCCTCGAAGCGGTACAGAGTTTACTGTTGATGCCTCAATTTCCGCCCATATTGATGCCATTAATCGAACAACATCATCAGCATCATTTACAGTAATAGTTACCGTGGAGATAAGCCGTTCCATCCCGTTTGGATTTAAGACAGGAAGAGGATTAGCATTTACCCCCAACGAAATTCCACAACATCCATGTAGTCCCATATGATTTCCCTCCTTTCTTTGTGAACTACCTTATTAATATGATTTGAACTTAGTGTTGTTTGGACAAGTGTACTGAGTTAATCAAAATCCAAGATAATTTGCTTATTATATTTTTATCCAATAGTAGTGCATCTTTTGGGAAAGTATTTTGCATATGTAATTAAAAAACCCCCGATTAACGGGGTTCCAGACTGTAGATAAACACATGAATTTTGGTGTTAGCCTACAGTCTTTTTTCATTTAACATAGAGATAATGCTACAAATGTTGATTTCCGCTGCGAGCGGACGCTTTCCGCGGGCACGGCTTCAGTCGCTTCCCTCGCTGCGCTCAGTCCAGGGTCTTCAGCTCGTGCTGTTCCCGCAGGAGTCGCCGCTCTCCGCTCCAATCAACGGTGCTTCCTATTAAATGAATGAGGTGATGGATATGATGACTAAGAATCAAATCAATGAACGAGACCAGTTGGAAATACTGACCATAAAGCAGTTGGCTCCTCAAGACCATCTGGTACGCAAACTGGATGCGGCAATTGATTTCTCCTTTATCTATCCATTAGTTGAAGATCTTTATTCAACACCCAGCATTGATCCTGTAGTTCTAATCAAATTGACATTTCTTCAATATACCTTCGGCATTCGTTCGGATAGACAGGTCCTTACATACCGAACAACCACGAAGGAAGGATACCGCCAGTATGCATCGACTCCTTCCATTTGTGAATCGTGTCCAGTGATTTGTCAGTGTACTGCGAGTAAGAATTACCAAAAAATGATTCTACGTCATATCTGGGAAGATTATTTAGATGTAGCTGAAGATTTACGTCACAATCATGAAATGAAAGCGCAAAGAGACAATTGAACGTGTCTTTGCCGATGCAAAAGAAAAGCATGGCATGCGACGGACAACCCTAAGGGGACTTAAAAAAATGTCCATGCAGGCGATGCTAACTTTTGCTGCCTTAAACCTTAGGAAGCTCGCCAGCTGGACATGAAGGACGCCGGCTGTAAATTTCACTTGAATTCTCAGGGATATTTAGTTGATTGGAGTGCAGGGCGGCGACTCCTGGGGGATCAGCGAAGCGCGAAGACCCCGCAGGAAAAGCCGTTACGAAGAACGGCTTTTGCGACCAAAAGCGAAGCGTTGGGAGCACATCCGAGGAGGCTGAGGGCAAGCCCCCCGGAAAGCGTCCGCCCGGAACGGAAATCAACGTCGTGTCAGTCTAATATTTTTTGAGCCAAATGCTTAAAATAAAACAAAAGGGATGGAAATCAATTCGATTCCCACCCCTTTTGTCTACAGTCTGAAACCCCCGATTAACGGGGGTTCAAAACGCCTTCTTTAGTTGTAACACCAAGACGATCAAGAACAAACGCATAACATTCCGCAGCTTCTTTCAAATGATTGAAACGGCCAGACTTACCGAAATGGCCAGCGCCCATGTTCGTTTTCATCACAATGACATTATCATCCGTCTTCAACGATCTTAGCCGAGCAACCCACTTGGCAGGCTCAAAGTAACCGACTCGTGGATCATTGATGCCAGTTGTAATATAAAGATTCGGGTAATCCTTCGCTTCCACATTATCATACGGGCTGTATGACTTCATATAGAAATAGTCTTCAGGTTTACGTGGGTCGCCCCATTCATCCCATTCAAGTGTTGTAAGAGGAATTGTCGTATCTAACATCGTTGTAACGACATCGACGAACGGTACTGCTGGAACGATTACCTCAAACAGCTCACCTGCCATATTAGCTACAGCGCCGACTAACAAACCTCCTGCACTGCCTCCGCGGGCAGCCATTTTCCTTGGAGATGTGTAGTTCTGCTCAATAAGATGTCTTGCCGCTGCGATGAAATCAGTGAATGTATTGCGCTTTCTCTGCATTTTTCCATCTTCATACCAGCCCCGGCCCATCTCTGAACCGCCACGAACTTGTGCAGTGACAAATACGACACCTCTTTCAAGTATTGGAAGGCGATACGGGTCAAAACGTGGATCACTGTTGGAACCATACGAGCCATATCCATAAAGGATCGTCGGTGCAGGGCCATTATCGAGCGCACCTTCCAAGTAGACCGCAGTCATTGGAATTTTCACTCCATCATCAGCTGTCGCCCATAGTTGCTCTTGGCGAAAACGAGTACGTTCATAGTCGCCGCTAACTGGAGCAACCTGCAAGCATTTCATCTCCGCGGTTTGCAAATCCAATCCATAGGTCGTTTTTGGAGTGAGCAGCGACTCGTATTGGACTAACACTTCACCTGCCTCATAGCTTTGATTGGATAAAACGGCAACAGTATAAAGTGGCTCATCCCAAGTGATTTGCTCTAATCCGCCATCCCGCAATACCCAAATCTGCGTCAACCCATTTTCCCTGCCTGTCACAAGAAGCGAGTCACGGAACGGGTGAATCGCTTGAAGATAGCGGGCTTCGCTATGCTCAATAACAGTCGTCCGTGCTTCTTTATCGTCGAGAGGACAACGAAGCAACTTGAAGTTCAAAGCATCTTCATTCGTCAAGATTATCAGGTCATCGCCCCAATGCTCGACATCGTAGAGGACCCCGGTACGTCGTGCATCAAATAATTGCAATGGCGATAACGGAGAATCCGTGTCGATCATGCGGGTCTCATTCGTAGTTTTGGAATGCGAATGCACAAAAATGAATTTTTGACTTTGTGATTTACTTATGAATAACGTGAACGTCTTATCGACTTCTTCATAGATCAGCTCATCCTGATCAACCTCAGTTCCTAAGCGGTGTCGCCACAACTTGTACGGACGTTGGTGCTCATCCACTGTCGTGTAGAAAATATAATCTCCGGAGCGGTCAAACTCCATACTGCCGAATAAATAGACATTAGGAATCCTGTCTGGCAATAGTTCTCCAGTTTCCATGTTCTTAATATGGATTGTGCACCGATCCGTACCATCGCGATTTTCCAAATAAGCAAAGAGCTTATGATCCGAACTCATCCGTTGTGCAGTAACACTCAAATAGCCGTCTTCGACAGCCAATTCATTTAAATCAAGCACAACTTCCTCTTTTGTTTCGTCTAATAGATCGCGACTTGCAGCCTGCTTACGTGCAAAGATTGGATATTGCTTGCTTTTATCCAAACGGGAATAATAGAAGAATTTTCTATGCTGTACAGGTACATTCACTTCCGAATCAGGAACGCGATCAATCATGCTTTGATAAATTTTCTCGGTTTGTTCTTGAAGCGGGCGCATGATTTCTTCAAAATACTTGTTTTCTTCCTCTAAGTACTGGATGACCTCAGGATTATCCTTCTCATTAAGCCAATAATAATCATCCTCGCGCACATCGCCATGTAGTTCATGGGGGTGGGGGATACGTTTTGCTATAGGTGGTTTCACAATAAGCAACTCCTTTCAGTATAGCTATTACTTCGGGACATCCCCTCTGAATTCCTTCTTGTTTCGACGAGATGGTTTTCTATTTGCTTTTTAAACGATTGTAGCGTACGTTAACTAAAAAAGGAGCGGTTAAAATGACACAAACCTTACCAGAAGACCAACGTGAGGAATTACTTGAAATATTGGAAGCACGTTTCAGGAAACATATGGAGCGACATGAGGGGATGGAGTGGGCAAAGGTGCAAGAAAAGCTCGCAGCTAACCCTGAAAAGCTTTGGTCGCTTAATGAAATGGAAAGAACAGAAGGGGAACCGGACGTTGTAGAGTATGATGAAGAGACGGATGAATACATATTTTATGACTGTTCTGCAGAAAGTCCGAAAGGGAGAAGAAGTGTTTGTTACGACCATGAGGCGTTAGAGGCAAGAAAAAAACATAAGCCGGAAAATAGTGCAATGAATATGGCAGCCGAATTGGGTATTGAAATTCTAACAGAGAAACAATACTATAAGCTGCAGCAACTTGGGGATTTCGATTTGAAAACATCGAGTTGGATCCATACACCTGCTGATATTAGAAAACTTGGCGGTGCCATTTTCTGCGATAGGCGTTACAACACTGTATTTTTATACCACAATGGTGCAGATTCTTATTATGCGGCAAGGGGTTTCCGTGGTTCACTTAGAGTTTAATATTCACTAATGCAAGCCATCTATCACTTACTATTTGATAGGTGGTTTTTGTTTGTTAACCTATAATAATACTCCATGACTTTGTTCAATACATACAACCCTTTGTTCAATGTAAACAATGCGGTAAAATCTTATATGTTCCTTGATTTTTTAAGTAAACTGATAATTAGACATTTCGCTTTGTTTAAAGTGAACAATTGGCTGTTCAAGTTGCTTGTTATATTGAATTTCATTATTCACTGTGTCTATTAGGGTCATATTTTTTTGTTTAATGGAGATAAAGACAAGTCAAAATATCCTAGTATAATTAGTTATGTAATCGAGGAATTAGTTTTCAAGGGGGTAACATGGTATTACCCACAGACCCATTTTTGAAAACGAATATTTAATAAATTCATAAATTGAATAGTATGAATGCTTGTATAGATACTAAAAGGAGGAAAAACAATGGCTGCACACGAAGAAATTGAGCATGTCTCTGGATTGGATGAATCATTGCATCCGAAATCCGATAAGGATAGAACCGTCAAGCCAAAAGACTATATATTCATGTGGATTGGTGACGGGGTCAACTTAGGGAATATGACGTTAGGAGCCAGCGTGATCGTTGCGGGAATAGCGACATTAAACATCTACCAGACAATCCTGGCAGCTTTGATCTCAATCGGGATCATTTCAACAGTCTTCGCATTAAATGATCGAATCGGATATCGGAAAGGTATTCCATATGTTGTACAGCTTAGAATGTCTTTCGGTATAAAAGGGACAGTCATTTCATCACTGTTACGAGGTATTCCCGCCATCGTCTGGTACGGTATTCAAAGCTGGATCGGCGGAACTGCCTTGAATGAAATTGCAAAGATCGTTACGAATGGATCTTTTGATAATATTGTAATCTGTTTCATAGCTCTTCAGCTATTCCAAATTGTCCTGTCATTATTCGGCTTCCATGCAGTTAAATGGGTAGAGACGATCGCATCAGTTGTCTTCATGGCAGCGCTCGTCTATGTATTTGGGCTTCTTATGACATCACATACAGCTGAGATTTCCCAAAATTGGGTACAAGCTAAAGGTTCATGGGGCTTGCCGTTCTTCGGGCTCATCATGGTGTTCTTAGGTAACTATGCAGGTATTTTTGTAAGTGCCGCGGATTATTCCAGAGAGTTGAAAACTGGTTTGAGCGATAAGAAGCGTGGAGCACTATACTTTGTTCCGATCACTCTTTCGTATGGTTTTGTAATTGTCATCGGGGCAATGCTTGCTGCTGCAACGGGTGTAACGAACCCGGCAAAAGCACTTCCAATCATCTTAGATAATGACTATGTATCCGTATTTGTATCTGTATTCATCGTAATTGCGGTAATTGCGACAAATATGGTGGCAAACATCATTCCGCCAGTGTATGTTATTACAATGCTGACAAAACTAAAATACAAACCATCAGCAATCATCACAGGATTGCTTGCGTTAGGTGCATTCCCTTGGTTGCTAATTCAAGAATCTTCAGCTACGGGACTGAATATGTTCATACTCATCTATTCCGCGTTTTTAGGACCGGTCATTTCAATACTGATAGTCGATTACTATATCTTAAGAAAACAAAAAGTAAATATAAAGGACTTGTACAAAGAAGACGGACCTCTTGCAGGATATAATCCAGCAGGACTTATCGCAATGTTCCTTGGAGCAGCTGCTGCCTTTACATTGGTAGAGCTTGCGTGGATAATTGGTGTTGTAGTATCCGGAATCGCCTATTATCTTCTATCAAAATATGCATTTAAAGGTTCATCCTTTAAAAAGGGTACAATATTCGATAAGTAAAACCAATTCAAATTAGTCTACTTCTTAATAACTTTCACAACGACTTAGTGAAAAAAATACGCTTTCTTCATAGCCACTTTGAACAATCAATTGTTCAAAGTGGCTAATTTTGTATGCTCAATCATATACTTTCAACAACAAAATATCTTATTTTTGGTTATAAGTTATAACGACTCTCAGGATGAAAGTTTGTATACTAAAACCTGCAAAAAGGAATTAGCCCTTTATTTAAAGAGGTTTCCAAAAAAACTGCCGATACATCCGGATGAATTGGGCACAATAATAAGTATTGGAGACGGGGTATTTTGAATATAGAAAAAAGGGGTTTTCCCATGGAGCAAATAAATCGAGAAGAACTAAAGTCTATAGGATACAGTGAAGATATCCTTCCAACTAAAGAAGAAGAACGTAAATGGGGTATTAGTAACTTTGCAACAGTTTGGATGGGTTCGGTCCATAATATTCCCAACTATATTGCGATTGGTGGACTGTTTGCATTAGGTCTATCAGTAGGGCAAGTATTTGCAGCAATAATCGTTGCTTCCATCGTTTTATCAGTAATGATGGTTTTAAATGGGCATGCAGGCTCAAAATACGGATTGCCATTTTCCATGTTGGTTCGTCTATCTTACGGTACAAAAGGTGCGATGATTCCCGGCGTGTTACGTGGTGTAATTGCCGCAATCATGTGGTTTGGGTTTCAAACTTATGCAGGTAGCCAAGCTTTATCTATTTTAATCGGCAAGCTATGGCCGACATACTTAACACTTGGCGGGGATTGGAATCTTTTAGGATTGTCATTGCCTGCGCTAATCTCATTTTTGATCTTTTGGTTATTTAACGTAGCTTTAATTTACGGCGGCATGGAAGTCTTAGGGAAGTTTACAAACATCCTTTCACCGCTTGTCTATATTGTATTTGGTGGCATGGCGATTTGGGCTATCAATTTGGCTGGAGGCATTGGACCAATACTTGCATATACAGGCAAAGGTGTAGCGGGTAATCCGATAATCATCTTTGTGGCAGCAGTCACCGCGGTATTAGCTGCTTGGGCTGCGCCGATGGTGAACGTATCCGATTTCACAAGGTTAGCAAAATGCACTAAAGACCAAGCAATCGGGCAGACAGTGGGCCTTGTTGTGACATATCTTTTATTTGCAGTAGCAAGTATAGCGATTATTGTTGGATCTGAAATTGCTTTCGGAACACCAATTTGGAACGTTTTAGACGTTGTCGCTCGCTTTGATGGCGCATTTGCCATTGGAATTTCTGTACTTACTCTCTGTTTAACAACGTTGTCAGTTAACGTCACGGGTAATATTGTTCCAGCTGGATATCAGCTTGCTTCATTATTCCCGAAAAAGCTTACATTCAAAACGGGTGCTTTGGTAGCGGCTGTAATCGGAATTCTTGTAATGCCATGGAAGTTGATGGAAAACGCGACGAGCATCTTCACATTTTTGAATATCGTTGCTGGACTCTTAGCGCCAATTGCAGGCGTCATGATTGCACAGTACTTCATCATTTCCAAAACAGAGATCAATTTGAAAGAATTGTACTCAGGTGAAGGAAAGTTCCCTCGTACGAAAAACGGCTTTAATATCAACGCGATCCTCACTACGGTTGTCGCCGGCGTCATCTGTCTAATCGGGAACTTTGTACCGTTTTTCAAACCAGTATATGATATTTCCTGGTTTGCAGGATTTATCGTGGCTTTCCTTCTTTACAGCTTCCTTGAGATGTCTAGCCTAAAAGAGGTTACACCCAAGGGGACTGGGGAACTAAAAAAGAAAATAGTTAAATGAGCTTGTGTTGCATTTTGTCTATATAGACAAAATTTATAAAATTACTTTCATAATGCTGAAAAGAGGTAATCACAATGACATTCGATTTGGTAATTAAAGGCGGAAACGTAGTATTACGTGATGGGGTTTATAAAGTCGATATTGGAATCAAAGATGAGAAAATATCTTGCATCGCTGAAACAATCACTGAAGATGCGAAAGAAGTAATCGATGCAACTGGCCAATACGTCATGCCTGGAATGATTGACACACATGTTCATATTAGTGAACCAGGACGTGCAGAGTGGGAAGGCTTCGAAACGGGATCTAAATCACTTGCTGCAGGCGGTACAACAAGTTATGTTGAAATGCCACTGAATGCCCTGCCAGCAACAACAAATAAAAAAGCATTAGAACTTAAACTTGAAGCAGCAGTGAATCAGAACTACGTTGACTACGGTTTTTACGGCGGTCTTGTACCAGGAAACGTAGACAAGCTTAAAGAAATGGCTGATGCCGGCGTTCTTGCATTCAAATGTTTCTTGTCTGATATAACTAGTGACATTCCGGATGATTTTACAAACGTGGATGATTTCACATTATACAAAGGCATGCAAAAGCTTGCTGAATTAGATCAAATTCTATGCATCCATGCGGAAAACTCAGCAGTCCCATCCGGTCTTGCCAAGGAATTTGCAAGAGAAGGGAAAAACTCAGGAGTTGAGTATGCAGAATCACGTCCAATCTTTACAGAGGTCGAAGCTGTTCAACGTGCAATCCTTTTCGCTAAAGAAACAGGTTGTAAATTGCATCTTGTTCATATCAGTACTTCGGAAGCAATCCAAGAAATCTTGAAAGCGAAAAGAGAAGGCGTTGATGTAACAGTTGAATCTTGCCCACACTACTTTGCCTTTACTGCTGAGGAAGTGGATGAAGTTGGACCAAAAGCAAAATGTCAGCCACCTATCAGAAAAGCGAAAGACCAAGCAAGACTATGGGACGAACTTCTGAACGGCAATATCGATTGGCTAACATCCGACCATTCACCATGTACGGAAGAACTTAAACAAGGTACTCTTTGGGAAGCGTGGGGTGGAATTAGCGGAGCGCAAAACAACGTAGACCTTATGTTTGACTTGGCAGTTAAACAACGTGGCTTACCAGTCCATAAATTTGTTGAACTAATCGCAACACATCCTTCTGAACGTTTCAATATTCCACAAAAAGGTGAAATCGCTGTCTCGAAAGATGCTGATATCATCTTAGTGGATCCGAATCAGTCCTATACAGTGAAAAGAGAAGACCTCTATTATAAAAACAAGCATAGTGCTTATGAAGGTAGAAAAATCGACTGCCGTGTAACAAAAACAATAGTACGCGGACATGTTGTATTTGATTTAAAAGAAGGCATCGTAGGCCAGCCGATCGGAAAGTTGATTTCCGCTCAATAAATGACATAAAAATCCCCAACCGGAAACGGTTGGGGATTTCTTTTTAGCTATTTTCTTCCTCATCTTCTTTTAATATCGAGCCGATAACAAGAGCTACGCGAATTCGTAAAGAGTCGGCAGGATCCCGAAGTGAACAGTTAAGCAGTTCTTCGGTTTTTTCAATCCGATATTTTACAGTATTACGATGAACAAATAATTTCCTCGATGTCTCTGAAAATTCACATTGCGAATCAAGGTAAACTTGAATCGTTTTCACTAAATCTTGATCATCCTTCGTTTTTGGATAAGCCAGTGACTTTAATGTATTTTCGTATAGTGCTTTTAGGTCTTTCCGGGACAGTGTGTTCAATAATTCCTTTAAATCCCGTGTTTTATAATGTTTGACAAACCCTTTCAAATTCTGATCGTACCCAGTCAATATCGCCTCAACAGCTTCATCATAAGCTGTTGGTATTTCTTTAAGGGTCTGAACAGAATGGCTCACTCCGAATGAAAGGCTGAATTCACCGTTGAAGCTTGCTTGGACATTCTCTGTGAATGCGGTAATCAAGTCAATCTCCTCATCGTCGTATTTAGGAAATTGTAATATCATGACGAAGTACTTTCCTTTTGTGAATAATGTCGCTTCCAAATTACCATGAATGAGTTCATCTTCAAGTTGATCGTAAACGCTATTATGCAATTCTCCGACTTTCTTTTCGTATAACTGTAAGGTTTCGTAGATATCGCCATCCGCATCAATCGTACAAATGACACAGACATTTTCCAGTTCCTTTTCCAATCCATAATAGTTTGCTCTGCTTGTAATTTCTTCGTCAGATTGGATTTTCATTTCGATTAAATCAGCGAAGAAGTTATTTTTCAATAGCCTGGAATTTTCTTCGATCGCCTGTTCTTTAATGATGGTGAAAGAAATTACATTGCCAGCTTGCTCAATTGCCATTTGTGAAGAGGGGTAGGGCAATGTCTTCGAATCGAATATAACGAGCATACTTGCATATTGGCGTTTCGTTTGAACAGGGAAAGTGGAAACGGATTGTTGCTCTCGGGATGGGATCGAGAAGGTTGTACCCTCACGAGCAGCGGGTAAGTTTTCTTTTACCTTCTGTATAATTTCTTGTTCAATTACTTTCATCGATTCCTTTAAGAAATCATGGCTTTGTGCGATTTTTTCTCCCCTATGGTTCAAAAGAAGTGCTGGACGTGCCAAGGAATGTCCCAATTGTTCCAAAAGGGCTGCTAAGCTATACCCTTTAATAAGCATGTTTGAAAATTCCTTTTGTATATGCAGGGCATAATACAGTTGCTCAGACTCAGCATCATTTAAATAGTTCAAGATGTGGCGAGAGACGTCACCTAAGGTATGTTTTGTTGGTAAATCAATAATTGGAAATGCCAAATCGTCCGCAAGTAATCTCACTTCAGCCGGTAGTTCGTTGAAGAAACGGTTAATTTTAATAACGAGACCTGAACAATTTAAGTCGTGCATTTGCTGAATTAACTCACAGAATTTCTCAGGGTCATCTTTAAAAGCATATCCTGTTGTGAGAAGAAGATGGTTTTTAGACAAGAAGTTGATGACATCGGGTGTGTCGGAAATATTAACGAATTGTACGTTTCTCGTTAGTCCACGGTGCCCTGCAAGTACAATCCCTTCCTTCATCCCTTCCAATATTAATAAATCATTTATCGTTTTCATTTAGATACCTCTTTAGTAAAAAGTTTTCATAATGACAGAAACAGTAACTTTCATTTTACGTTAAAAGTGAACAAAAATCAAAGCTTAAATTAGTCATGTTATACAATGACTTTTTTTGTGAAAAACTGTAGACTAAGATAGTTAGTGACGAAAATAGGGAAGTCATAAAATGGATATTATTTTAGTTATGGGGTGAAAGTATTGTTTTATTCATTAGGTGCGAACTCCGATCATACTAGCGGGCCATTTACAATGACTGCACTTGCGGCAAGTGATGATTTAAAGCTTATCTTAAATGAGTGCCCAATGGGCCGTGTCCATAGTGTTTTTAACAGCAGTTTCAACTTAGTCTTCAATGAGCATCTTGTCCATATCGGTGCTTATGAGAATGGGCTTGCTCCCTTCGGTATTGGTCTAAGTCAAGAAATGGCACTACTGCTTACAAAATTAGTGCGTGCTAACGAGGAGGTTTCTTGGGAAAATCATTCACAGTCTATTGTTTTTCCGAATGGGATTTCCCTTGTGCTTAATCAAGCAAATTGGACGAATCATAAGGTACAACCGTTCGAATACCAGCTATCCCATATAAAAGAAAGTGCTTCGTTCATAGCTGATAAGCTTCTGCAAGAGAATTGGCAAACTGGCCTTGGGGAGAATGATGAAGAAAAAAGGCAAATCATTCACTATCTTATGGATCCGTCATCATCCAATGAGGATGGTGTCATTTTCGAAAAATTATCCGACCTGATCAATCTTGTTCGCAATCAAGAAGGAACGAAAGCTGAAGAAGTATTCGATTATTGGATCGGCAGAGGACTTGGACTCACCCCAAGTGGGGACGATGTCATTACAGGGATTTGTGCAGTCCTATCCTCTATTGTTGGCATCGATCAAACGTTTATCCAACAACTTATATCCTATTTGGATGACCGGGGTCGAAAACGAACGACGGATATTGCTTTAGAGTATCTTCTTTATGCTACTGACAACAAGTTTCATTCACACCTTCAGGGGATATGTTATGTTCTGAACCAACCAATGGGATCTGAATTTATTGAAGCTATTGATGAAATGAAGAAAATCGGACATACATCTGGCGCCGACACATTATTGGGCGTTTTAGTAGGCATCACATCTGTTGTTATTCACAAGAAAGAAAGGTGATTATTATCAAAGAGTTAGCTAAATCAAGTAACTGGATTTCGGGCTTACAATGGCTCTTTTTTATTTTTACAAATATAGTTGTTATACCGATAACTGTCGGTGCAGCTTTTGAACTTTCCCAGAACACGATTGTCAATATGCTCCAGTTATCTTTCGTCGTAACTGGTTTGGCATGTATCATTCAAGCATATTTCGGCCATAAACGTGCCATTATGGAAGGGCAATCTGGACTTTGGTGGGGCGTCATTTTGACACTCGTCGCTACAGCTACTGCTCAAGGTATGCCTTTACCTATACTTGGAGGCAGTCTAACTGTTGGAATTATCATTACAGCGATTCTTACATTTTTGATTGGTGTTACAGGGCTTGGACCGCGTATTGCAAAATTATTTACACCTGCTGTCATGGGTGTATTTATGTTTTTATTTGGATGTCAGTTGATCGGAATCTTTTTAAAGGGGATGTTAGGCATCCCATTTGGCAACCAATCCGCAGGTGCCCATATCGATGTACCTGTTACTTTACTATCAATCGTAATTGCTACGTTGGTTATTGTGATCAGTGTGAAGGCACCTTCAAGCATTCGCCGCTATGGTTTACTTATTGGAATTATCGTCGGATGGATTGTATTCGCGCTTATTTTCAAGTCGGAAAGTGCCATCAGCGCATCTACATCGTTTAAACTTGAATTCTTCCCGTTAGGAAAGCCTGCATGGGATATGGGAATTATTATTACGACTGTAATAGCTGGTTTGTTGAACTCAGCTAATACATTTGGAGCATTAAAGGGAACGGAAAGTATGTATAACGTGGAAACGAAAAAATCAGAGTACAGGGCATCCTTTACAATTACTGGTGCTTTCACACTTATTGCTGGTATTTTTGGTCTTGTTCCAAATTCACCTTACGTTTCATCAATTGGTTTCTTAAGTCAGACTGGAATCATAAAAAGAATTCCGTTTGTACTTGGTGGCCTAATGTTCCTTGTTATGGGACTGATTCCACCAGTCGGCCACTTTTTCTCACAGCTTCCACTAAGCATCGGTAGTGCTGCGTTATTTGTCTCTTATTTACTTCTATTAAATTCTTCATTTAATTTCTTTAAACAGGTTGAATTTAATACGGTCAATGTGTATCGTTCGGCAGTTCCATTGTTTGTGGGGATTATAATTATGACCCTTCCTGCTACTTACTTCATTACAATCCCAAGCATTGTCCGTCCGGTTCTTAGCAGTGGACTTTTAGTGGGGATTATTTTAGCGCTTGTGTTAGAAAATCTTATCAATTGGGATAAATATGGCGTGGAAAAGACCAAAGAGCAAACAGAAAAATAGATGGAGGAAGACGTCATGTTTTCCTCCATCTGTTTTTGCATTTCGTGCCTTAATTTCTGCAAAGAACGCAGAAATACGGCAAATCGAACCCTACGCTGTTCGATTGGCTTACTTTAAATGATTGGTTAGGAAGGTGAGTACTTCCTTAAAAGCGTCTTGAACAATTGGACGTTCCCAATCGTTGTCGAATTGGTGCTTGCCTTCAGGAATGGTAATCAGTTTCCCTTCAACCCCGTTTTCCTCTAACCGTTTCGCGAAAAGGACGGCCTGTTCGTAAGGGACATCTTCGTCTTCCGTTCCGTGAAGGAGAAGTGTTGGTGGATAATCAGTTTGGATGTTAAAAAGTGGGGAGTACTTCTTCAGTTTATCTTTTTCCAAAAACGGGATGAGTCCACTTAGTTCCTCAATCCAAACGCCGTGCTGCCTAGCGTGCATATAAATGGCGTAACGCTTTTCTATCGGGCCAACGGAAATAATGTCGCTGGACACAAGCATTTTCGCAAGCTCTCTCGGAACGGTCGTCATACTCGAATAATGAGGACTTGGCTTCACTGCCCAATCCCCCGTAATATCGCCATATCCATAAAACGACACAATCGCTTGTGGTTTAGTTTTCAATGTCCCGGCCAAAAGAGCAAGATAGCCGCCAGCGGAGCTGCCGATGACCGCAATTTTTTTCGAGTCATAGTCAAACTGCTTTGTCCCTTCGTTTTCAACCCATAGAAGGGCATCAGCAATATCTTCTTTGATATCAGGCAATTTAGTTTCTGGCGCCAGACGATAATCGATGGAAAAGATGTTAAAACCGGCATTATGGAAAAACTCGATTTGCGCTGGCTTAATATCTTCCCGCGAACCCCATATAAGACCCCCGCCATGAATAAAGACAATAAGAGGGCAGGATTCCTGTTTAACAGGGTAGAAGTCACCTTTTAGTTCAAAATTGCTTCCCTGTTTATAGATAACAGTTGTTTTCAACATGAAGTCACACTCTTTTCTTGAATAAGCATTGTAAATAAATATAGCATAATTAAAAATAAGATATCAGCATTGAGCACTTGGTGTCTCTATGTTGTAGCTTGAAGTGGAAGGCGGCGACTCCTGGGGGATCAGCACGAGCTGAAGACCCCGCAACGGAGCGTAGCGCAGTGAGGAGGCTGAAGCCGTGCCCCCCGGAAAGCGTCCGCCTGAAACGGAAAGCTACAGGTGCGTATATCTGAGTTTCATTTAAAGACGGAAAGGAATGCGTCAAATGGAATTAAAAGTAAAAGATTTAATGGCAATGGAACCTATGAAAAACGCGGAAATAGTAGAAGGGCAAACTTATAGTGATAACGTAATCGAAGGGGTCACCATCATGGAAGCCCCAGACATCGCAGATTGGATTAGAGGCGGAGAAGTAATCCTAACGAACCTCTATTCGATCAGAAACTTCACTGAAACAGAACTGAAAAATTTTATTCACAAATTAGCAGATAAGAGAATAAGTGCCTTCGTCATCAAAAAAATTAGCACAGACTTTTTCAATCGATTTCTTGAAGCAAGCAAAAAATATAAGATCCCAATCATCCAACTACCAAACAGCGTTCCATTTGTTGATGTCATGTATCCAATCATGGGAGAGCTCTTCAACAATCAGATTACAAAACTGCAATACTATAAAGAAATACATGACCGTTTTACCGCTCTATCACTTGCTGGTGAAGGACAAGAAAAGATTATCTACACACTCGAAGAGTTAATCGGAAATCCAGTAGCGTTATTTAATCGGAACTTCAACTGTATTCTATCTACATATCCGGGACTCGAAAAGTTCCAAATGGTAGAGAAAGTTCACTTTTACGAACAAACCTCGGGAATCAAATATCCCCATTACCGGCAAATCGTGAAGTACCCGGATCAGAATAACAAAGGTCATCAAA
The DNA here is from genome assembly GCF_030433715.1 of Sporosarcina highlanderae. Lineage (GTDB taxonomy): Bacteria > Bacillota > Bacilli > Bacillales_A > Planococcaceae > Sporosarcina > Sporosarcina highlanderae. Next base: position 56,408 of record NZ_JAROCC010000010.1, read on the forward strand.
TAGTCGTCCCAATTGAAACGTTGAACCATAACAAAATGTATCTATTAATCGGTGAAAACAATAAGTCGTTAGGTGAACTTGACTTAATTGCTGTTGAAAATGCAGTAACCTCATTATCTCTTGAATTGGTAAAGCAATTTGCAGTGAATGAGGTTGAAAAGAAATATAAGAACGACCTAATCGAAGAATTGATTAGTGGCAAAATCCAGTCGATGGATGCTGTCTATGAAAAAGCGAACGTTATTGGATGGGATCTCACCGGTGCCTTTGCAGCGGTTCTCTTTAAGATAAATCGACAAGAAGATGGTGTAATTAAACAAAAAGGCGAGCTTTCGGATCGAAGCCATTTTCTTGTACATGAAGCAATCCACCATTACTTACCGAATGGCATCATTTCAACTAAAAGTAATTTGTTTATCGTTTTATGGAAAGTAGATAAGACAAGCAAAAATGAAACAGCGGTGATAAAGAAAATAAAAAAAGTCTCGCAATCAATTCAAGCGTTAATAAAAAGGCAAATAAAAGATATAGATGTCCAAGTTGGATTGGGAGATGCAGTTAATGACATTTCTGAAATTCCTAAAAGCTATAGGGAAGCGCATGATGCACTGGATCTTGGTGCAACGTTAAATGGTTTAGCGTCAATTACCGCATATTCCGAGTTGGGTATTTTCAGGTTGCTCCGCAATATAGAAGACACCTCTACTTTACATCAGTTTATTCCTCCGTCGCTTAGGGGATTATTAGAGTATCAACAAGCGAATCAGGCGGACTTGCTGAATACATTAAGAATCTTTTTGGAATGTAATCAAAATGCTGCGCAAACTGCAAAACAGCTATTTGTCCACTACAAGACTGTCGTTTATCGGTTGGAGAGGATTAAAGAAATAACAGGCATGGATTTCGAGGATTCAGAAGAGATGTTATCTGTTCGGGTCGGATTTAAAATTTATGAGCTGATTCAACGCGAGAACGCACAATATTGACTTTTCACATTACACTGTTTCTTTGAATGGATTTATCCTATGAGGATAAAAAAATGATATAACTTTATCCTTTTATGCCAAAGACTATTTTTGTTGTAAGGTCTACAATTAAAAGTAGAGCTTGAAGGCCATCCGTAGATGAAGAATAATTCGTGCATACTATCTGCAAGAATTACAAACAATATTTAGCGTTATCTAATAATGCATGGTCAAAATATATTGCGGAAAAGGGCGGTGAAAATAGATGAACGATACACCGAAAGACATTATCCAAAAACTGGATGTATTAGCTGAAGAAACTGCTAGCAAGCTTGAATGGCTATCAGAATTCGGGAAAGATCCAGAAGGCGGAGTTACTCGTTTACTCTATACAAAAGAATGGGTTGAGGGTCAGAACGCATTAAAGGAATGGATTGAAAGTGAAGGCCTCGAAGCTCGATTTGATGAAATTGGAAATTTATACGGAACGTTAAAAGGTAAAAATACAAATGAAACGATTTTAACCGGGTCCCATGTCGATACAGTGAAAAACGGCGGTCGATTTGATGGCGCGTATGGTGTTGTTGCCGGAATCATAGCATTGAAATATTTGAAAAAATACTTTGGCGAACCAGTACGTAACATTGAAGTCGTTTCAATGGCTGAAGAAGAAGGAAGTAGATTCCCGTATTCTTTCTGGGGTTCGAAAAATATTGTTGGTATAGCCAAACGTGAAGATGTTGAAACGATTAAAGATTTCGACGGTGTTCCGTTTGTAGAGGCGATGAAGAATGCAGGATTTGGCTTCAGAGATGAATCCAAAGGTCCGCGTAAAGATTTAAAAGCATTCGTCGAAGTCCATGTTGAACAAGGAAGTGTCCTTGAAACAGAAAAAATAGACATCGGTGTAGTGAACAATATTGTCGGTCAAAGAAGATACACAATCGAATTGACTGGCGAAGCAAACCATGCCGGCACAACGCCGATGGGCTACAGAAAAGACGCTATGTTTGCGGCAAGTCATATGATTCATGAAATCATTTCAATGGCTATTGAAGTTGGAGATCCACTTGTAACAACTGTTGGGAAGGTCGAAGCTGTTCCGAACATCGTTAACGTAGTACCCGGAAAGGCTATCTTTACAATCGACGTCCGTCATACGGATAAAGATGCGATTCTATCCTTTACAGAAAAGATGACGGCAAGAATGCAGGAAATCTCAAAAGATCATGGAGTTGAGATGGACATCGATCTATGGATGGATGAAGATCCGGTGCCAATGGACCAAAGAGTCGTTGATCTTATTGAGAAGCAATGTAGGGAGAACGGCTTTAATTATAAGGTAATGCATAGTGGCGCTGGACATGATTCCCAGATTTATGCACCTGTTGTCCCAACAGCGATGCTCTTCGTTCCAAGTTTGAAAGGGATTAGCCATAACCCGGCAGAGTATACAGAGCCTGCAGACTTGGCGGAAGGCGTAAAAGCGCTTATCGGCGCACTTTACGAATTAGGTTATAAAGAATAACAAGTTATTTTTAGCGAGTCAGGTGAATCCTGACTATTTATATGCAGACAAAGGAGAATGTAACGATGGGATATCCAAAAGACATACTATCAAGCAGATCTATTATTAAACCTGGTCAGTACGCTTTAATCGCTCCAGAAGGTTTAGTGAATAACATCATTCCTGGATTTGAGAATTGCAGAATCTCGATCTTGGCTTCACCAAAACTTGGCGCAGACTTTGTAGACTATATGGTCACATTGCATGAAGGTGGAAAAAACACTACAGGTTACTGTGGAGAAGAAGACGTACAATGCTTCGTTTACGTTATTAGCGGAAAAGTAAAAGCTAAAGCGAACGATCAAGAGTTCATCCTTGAAGAAAGCGGCTATCTATACTGCCCTCCAGGCGTGAAAATGTATTTGGAAAACATGGAGTCAGGCGATTCCCGTCTATTCCTTTACAAACGTAAACATATACCTCTAACAGACGGGCGCAAGCCATGGGTCGTATCGGGCCATGCAAACGAAATCGAGTACATGGATTATGACGACATGCATAACGTCCATCTGAAAGATCTATTGCCGATGGATCTTGAATTCGATATGAACTTCCATATCCTTTCATTCGATCCAGCAGCAAGCCATCCATTCGTTGAAACACATTACCAAGCTCATGGCGCGTACCTCTTGTCTGGTGAAGGCATGTACAACCTTGACAATGAATGGATTCCAGTTAAAAAAGGCGATTACATTTTTATGGCGCCATATGTGCATCAAGCAGCGTATGCGGTTGGTAGAGAACCGTTGACATATGTTTACTCCAAAGACTGCAATCGTGATGCATCACTATAATTTACCGACAAAAGAGGTGTCATGATGAGAGTTAGTAGAGACGAACTGAAAGGTCTTATCCAAACAAAGCTTCAAAGAGCAGGATTGAAAGAGGACCATGCTGAAGTTGCTGCGGACGTTCTAACGTTTGCTGACGAAAGAGGCATTCATTCACACGGTGCTATGCGTGTGGAATATTACGCAGAGAGAATTGCAAAGGGTGGCATTAATGTAAACCCGAATTTTAACTTCGAAAAAACGGGCCCTGCAACTGGCGTATTTCACGGCGATGGCGGAAACGGCCATACTGCAGCGAAATTAGCAATGGACGAGGCCATCAAAATGGCAAAAGAGAGTGGCGTTGCCATTGTCGGTGTTAAAAATATCTCCCATAGTGGAGCAATCTCTTATTTCACAAACCAAGCGGCAAATGCAGACTTGATCGGTTTCTCAGTTTGTCAATCAGATCCAATGGTTGTTCCTTTCGGCGGCGCAGAACCTTACTACGGAACAAACCCGATCGCTTTTGCTGCACCAAGCAGTGATGGAAGAATGATTACCTTGGACATGGCGACAACTGTACAAGCTTGGGGGAAAATCCTTCATGCCCGTTCCAAGAATGAGTCAATCCCTAACACATGGGCGGTTGACAGCAATGGTGAGGCGACGACTGATCCGTTAAAAGTGAACGCGCTATTGCCAATCTCAGGGCCTAAAGGGTACGGATTAGCAATGATGGTAGACGTTTTATCAGGAATCCTTCTTGGACTTCCATTTGGTAATAAAGTCTCCTCGATGTATGAAGACTTGTCGGAGTACCGGAAATTAGGTCAATTGCATATTGTCATCAATCCAGCATTCTTTACAGCATTAACTGGATTCAAAAATGACATTACGCAAACGATGGAAGATTTAAATCACATCAAACCTGCACCGGGCTTCTCAAAAGTCCTATATCCAGGACAAAACAATGATGTTGTCATCGAGGACTATAAAGAAAACGGCATTGAAATCGTTGATGATATTTATGAGTATTTAAAATCAGATGTCATCCATAATAATCAATACGACCATAAAAATCCATTCGCTGAATAATTTACTTTTTGAATAGATACAAACCGGTTGAAAAACTTAATAGGGGTGTGTGGAGTGAGAGTAAGTAGTGAGCAATTGAATGAGTTAATTACAACGAAGCTGCATAAGGCAGGATTGACTGAGGATCATGCTCGTGGTGTTGCTGATGTCCTTGTTCACGCAGATGCCAGGGGAGTCCACTCCCATGGGGCGATGAGAGTCGAGTATTATGCAGAGCGAATTGCCAAAGGTGGTCTAAACTCTAATCCGAATTTCACATTTGAAAAGACGGGTCCTGCAACAGCTATTTTTGATGGTGATAACGGAGTAGGCCATGTCGCTGCCAAGTTAGCGATGGACGAAGCAATTCAAATGGCAAAAGAAAATGGAGTAGCAGTAGTTGGCGTTAGAAGAATCGGTCACAGTGGTGCGCTTTCTTATTTCGTTCAACAGGCTGCAAATGAAAACTTGGTTGGTATCTCACTTTGCCAATCGGACCCGATGGTTGTTCCTTTTGGTGGATCAGAGCCTTATTACGGAACAAATCCAATTGCATTTGCAGCACCAGGTAAAAACGGTGAGCATATTACATTTGATATGGCAACAACCGTTCAAGCTTGGGGCAAAATTCTTCATGCTCGTTCAAAAAATGAATCCATTCCTGACACATGGGCTGTTGATAGCGAAGGCGAGCCTACAACCGACCCATTCAAAGTAAATGCGCTATTACCAATTGCAGGTCCAAAGGGATATGGACTCATGATGATGGTAGACGTACTATCAGGGATTCTTTTAGGACTTCCATTTGGAAACAAAGTTTCTTCAATGTATCATGATCTAACTGAGTATAGGAATCTTGGACAACTTCACATCGTTATTAATCCAGAATACTTCGGCGGATTAAGCACATTCCAAGAAGGCATCGCAACGACAATGCAGGATCTTAACAACATTAAACCTGCACCAGGTTTCGATCATGTTTCTTACCCTGGACAACGAAGTGCGGAACGGGAAAAGCAATACGCTGAGAACGGAATCGAAATCGTTGATGATATTTACGAATACCTAATTTCAGACGTTGTCCATAACAACGTATATGATCATAAAAGCCCTTTTGCTAAGTAAGACTTATTAAAAGAAAGGGTGGTCAATTCGTGGCCACCCCCTTTTCTGTGCGGATTTTACCAAAACTAATTATAAGAGGTGCGTGAAAACATGCTTTATACGATCGTAAAACAGAATTCATACCAGGATTCAGTTAACTTAATGCTTCTTACGAACAAAATTTCCACAATGGAAGGCGTTAACAAAGTTCAAATCATGATGGGTACGCCTGCGAACAAAGACATCTTCAAAACTGCAGGTCTTTTCACTGAGGAGCTTGAAGGTGCTGCATCCAATGATATGTGTATCGTTTTAGACACTGATCAAGAGGATAAAATCCAAGAAGTTCTTGATGAAGTTGATAATTATTTAAGCAACCAAGCAATCAGCGCTGGTAAGGAATCTTTCGAAACTGTAAATTCATGGGATAAAGCTGTAAATGCACTTCCTGATGCAAATATTGCAATCATCTCAACTCCAGGGCAATATGCTGCTGAAGAAGCGGAAAAAGCGCTTGACAGAGATATGCACGTCATGATTTTCAGTGACAACGTAACGACTGAAGATGAGCGTCGCATCAAAGAAAAAGCTCATGAAAAAGGTCTTCTTGTAATGGGTCCTGATGCTGGTACAGTCATCGTTTCCGGTGTTCCTCTTGCATTCGCAAACGTAGTGAAAACAGGAAAAATCGGTGTAATCGGTGCTTCTGGAACGGGTATCCAAGAAGTTACGACTGAAATCGATCGTCTAGGCGCAGGCGTAAGCCATGCAATCGGTACTGGCGGACGCGACCTATCTGATAAGATCGGTGCAATCACAATGTTGGATGGCCTGAAAGCATTGGCGCAACATAACCAAACAGAAGTGATCACACTTATCTCTAAGCCACCTGCAAAAGAAGTACGTGACCAAGTTGTCGAATTGCTACACAGCATTTCTAAACCGGTTGTTGCAATTTTCCTTGGAGAAGAGCCACATAACCACGAAGGAAATGTGTACTATGCAAACACACTTGAAGAAACAGCTGCACTTGCTGTCGATTTAGTAAAAGGCAATGAAATTAAAGCGAATTACAATCACCTTGAAGACGAAGTGCCGGCAGTTGAATTGAAGCCTGAACAAAAAACAATCAAAGGCCTTTATTCCGGCGGTACGCTTGGATATGAAGCAGCTACGTTGATCAGCAGAGGCTTGAACCTTGGCGAAACGGATCATGACAAACCTGGTTACCTTCTAAATGCTGACGGATTCGAAATAATCGACCTTGGCGACGATATTTACACACAAGGTAAACCACACCCAATGATCGATCCGGATACGAGAATCCAGTTCTTCCAAAAAGCTGCACAAGATGAATCAACTGCAGTCATCCTATTCGACGTTGTACTTGGATACGGTGCACACGAAGATATGGCTGGCGCATTGCTTCCAGGCATCGAAAAGATTCAAAAAGAAACAAAAGCAAATGGCAGAAACGTTTACTTCGTAGCAACTGTTTGCGGTACGGATCAAGACCCACAAGGCATCGATGAGCAAAAAGCGAAATTGGAGAAAGCTGGCGTTATCATCCGTGATAGCAACAACCAAGCGACTCTTACTGCTTTAGCGATGCTTGGCATTAGTGTTGAAGAAGTAACAAAAGAAGTAGTTCCTGCTACGGTAGAGGCTTCAACTGTAGACTTTACAGTTTCAGAAGCAATCCAGAAGCTATTGAATGAAAAACCGAACGTCGTTAACGTTGGTTTGAAGAGTTTCACTAACTCGGTTACTGCAAACGGCGGCAGAGTTGTTCAATATGACTGGCGTCCAGTTGCTGGCGGAAACCCAAGATTGCGTAAAATCTTGAGCCTCCTTAAATAAGCTGGAGCTCAATGTAAATAATCTTTTAGGAAATATTGATTTTTCAGGAGGAAACCAAATGTACGGACAATTCAAAACGATTGATGAAGCAAACCGAGCTGTTATCGATAAAGTTGTATCGGGCGCACCATTTTTAACTGATGTAGTTCCAGCTAAATCAGTTATTGAAGAATTAAACGGTAAAGTATTACTTCATGCCGGACCACCTATCAAGTGGGAAAACATGACAAGCCCAATGCAAGGATCTTGTATCGGTGCTGTATTATTCGAAGGCTGGGCTACTAACGCTGATGAAGCACGTGCTATGCTTGAAAACGGAGAAATCGAATTTATTCCATGTCACCACGTAAATGCAGTAGGTCCAATGGGCGGAATCACTTCCGGAAGCATGCCGGTTCTCGTTGCGGAAAACCGTGATGGCGGCAATCGCGCATATTGCACAATGAACGAAGGAATCGGTGCAGTACTTCGTTTCGGTGCTTACTCAGAAGAAGTAATCAACCGTCTAAACTGGTTCAGAGATGTTCTTGGACCAACACTATCCAAAGCTCTACAAATTAAAGGTGACGGCCTGAACGTTAACGTTATGATGGCTCGTGCAATTACTATGGGTGACGAATTCCACCAACGTAATATTGCGGGTTCACTAATTTTCTTGAAAGATATCGTTCCATATATTCTTCAAACAGATGTCGATGGAAAAGATCAACAAGACGTTATTCAATTCCTAGCTGACACAGATCAGTACTTCTTGAACATTGCAATGGCTTCAACGAAAGCCGTAATGGATTCTGCAAGAGAAATTCAACACGGTACGGTTGTAACAGCAATGTGCCGTAATGGTTATGAGTTCGGAATCCGTATCGCGGGCATGGGAGACCAATGGTTCACAGCACCGGTTAACACGCCACAAGGTCTTTTCTTCACAGGATACGATCAAGACATGGCTTGTAAAGACATGGGTGACAGTGCAATCACTGAAACATTCGGTGTCGGCGGTATGGCAATGATCGCTGCTCCAGGTGTTACTCGTTTCGTTGGTGCCGGCGGTATGGACGATGCAGTTAACACAAGTAATGACATGATGGATATTTGTATTGATCATAATCCTAACTTCTCAATCCCAACTTGGGACTTCAAAGGTTCTTGCTTGGGAATCGATGCTCGTAAAGTCGTTGAAACAGGAATCGAGCCTGTTATCAACACTGGTATCGCACATAAAGAAGCTGGCGTAGGTCAAATCGGTGCAGGTACAGTTCGTGCTCCATTAGCTTGCTTTGAAAAAGCAATTGATGCTTATGCAGTGAAACTTGGTTTAATCGAAGCAGAATAATGGATTGATTTTGGAGAGGGAAAGGTATTTTTGCTTGTCCCTCTCCTCTTTTTAGTTATATACTTTGACGAAAGAATTTTTTTTTAGAGTAAAGGAGAGATATCGATGAGTAAAAAAATCGTTTTAGCCATCGGCGGTAACGCAATTATCAAAGAAGGTCAAAAAGGTACACTTGAAGAGCAAATCCAAAACATCGGTGAAAGCAGCGGCCCAGTCCTTGATTTGATCGAACAAGGAAATACAGTTGTCATCACACACGGAAACGGACCGCAAGTAGGGAATACGCTAATTAAAAACCAAATGGCGGAATCAGTTGTTCCATCTTACCCTTTGGACGTATTGGATGCTGAAACACAAGGTAACCTTGGATATCTAATTCAACAAGTATTCAAGAACAAGATGGTTGAACGTAATATTAACAGACCTATTGCAACAGTTGTTACTCAATCAGTCGTTTCTAAAGAAGATCCGGCATTCGCTAATCCGACGAAGCCGATTGGCCCATTCTACACTCAAGAGGAATTGGACAAAATTCTTGAAACAGAGAAAATCTCTTACATTGAGGATAGCGGTCGTGGATTCAGACGCGTTGTCGCTTCTCCAAAACCAGTTAAAATTGTTGAGAAGGAAGCAATTGAAGCACTTCTTGATAAAGAAATCACTGTTATTACAGCTGGCGGCGGTGGAATTCCTGTCACTGAAGAAAACGGTATGCTTAAAGGTACAGACGCAGTTATCGATAAAGACTTCGCAAGCGCATTACTTGCTGCGGAAGTAAAAGCGGATTACTTATTCATCCTAACAGGTGTTGAACAAGTTGCTATCCACTTCGGTACTCCACAACAACAAAACCTACTTGAAATGACAGTCGAAGAAGCACTTCGTTATATGGAAGAAGGCCACTTCCCGAAAGGAAGCATGGGTCCAAAAATCGAAGCAGCTATTCTTTTCCTACAAAAAGGCGGAAAAAACGTTGTCATTACTTCAATCGACAAGCTAAAAGACGCTCTTGAAGGTAAAACAGGTACCCGAGTAACTCTATAATAAAAGTAGGCAGTACAAAAACGGGTTCCTGTAAAGGACCCGTTTTTGTATTTATGTCCCTAAGATGGATAAAAGGAGTATGATTCTATATCTTTTATCCAAACTTCTGCATGCGCTCCGTTTGGATCTGCAATCCATAAATCGCCCTTGGACTCTGTTAAGTCACTCTGTCTGAGCCATGTAATTTTACTAATGATAGGCAGGAACTGTGGCTGATAATCTCCTTCGTCCGTTGGTGGGTTGGTCACTTGTACTTGCTGTTGGTCGGTTAATGAGACAAAATACAATACGGGTTTCGGATGTTTTTTCGGGTCATTGGACCATTCAGTTTCCCGAACCCTTGAAACGACGAGAGATTTCTCATCAATCCAAGTGAATCCTATATCCGCATAATTCTTAGGTGTAAGGTTTACCGTCGAATCGGCGGGGATCTCTGTCACTTTCATATCCTTATCCTTAAATCCAAAGACAATCCTGCCTCCGCCTGCAATATATCCAAGAAGATTTTTTGTAAACGCCCATTTCGGAGTAAATTCCAAAATCACTTCGTCAATCACTTCAAAATCTTTTCCAACTGCTGAAACAACGGCAAGCATATCACTGTCCATAGCCCACGATGCAGTAGGAGATATGATAAAGGAAATCCACTTTCCATCAGGAGAAAAGGTGAGTTTTTCCGCTCCGATTGAAATGATACTTACATCACCTTTTCTAACCTCTTTTGGGATTACAAACAGCCTTTTGACATGATTCATTAAATCGGGGATGTTTTTATACCCTTCTTTTATTGAAATCGTATATAGAATCGTATGAGTCCATCCATCCGGTCGAAGCGTGGCACCGGACGAAGCGATAAAACCTTTCCCGTCAGGCTGCCATATATAATCATCCACCCCTAATGCAATATTATAGAAGCTTTTCAAATCGGAAATATTTAAAACCCCACCAGCATTGAAGGAGACAATGTTTTCAACCGGCGACCATTGAGGGTTAGAGGCGTTATAGAAAATTTTGTGATGCTTTTTAGTCCTGAGATCATATACCCATAATTCATTCGATATTTTATCGGGATCATCGGGGGAATCGGTTACAAGTTTTTGATAAAGCAACATATTGCCGTCATATGACCATTTAGGAGGAAAAGGGTAGGTTGCCTTTTCTTCGGTTATTTTACTTTCGTCGCCGCCTATTTTCATCCAAAGGTAGCCATCACGGGTGAACGCTACTTTTACTATATTGGTGTCTGTACTTGCATGGACCATAGATGATGAAAGAAGGAATATAACGATTAATCCTTGAAAAAGCTTCACATTTACCAACTCCTTTCTCTTCATAGGTTTTCCGGGAACAAACAATGTAAGCATGTGAAAAATTGGTAAGAAGTACATGTGATATGACTTATTTTTTTAATATTTAAGTTAAGTACAATTCAGAAATTAAACCAATATGTGTCCGTTATTTAACTGAATGATGAACGTTTAGTGACATAATATTAACTCTGTTAGTGACGGTTTTGTGAAATGCGGTTCAGCTAATTGTTTTTAGTTTTTCATTCTATTAATATAAAGAACATGGTGTGGTAGTAACACATTAATTCGGTTGTTTAACAGTGTATAGATTAAAAGGAAGGGGATTCATCATGATAAAGAAATGGTCATTCTTAAGTTTGGTAGTTGGCCTTTTTGCAATTTTAGCGGGTTGTGAACCGCTTTTGGTTTTGGATCCTAAGGGACCGCAAGCAGAAACGACAGCCAATGTCATTTGGATATCGATTGCAACGATGGCAATCGTTGTCGCTGCCGTTTTCGGGCTGATGGCTTACGTCGTATTTAAATACCGTGCCTCAAAACAAAGTGAGGACTACGAACCTCCTCACATTGAAGGGAATCCAATTATCGAAACAATCATTGTTGCGATACCGGTCATCATCATCATTTTCCTTTCTATTGTTACAGTCAAATCCACCTATGAGGTTGAGGCGACACCTAAGGGATATGAAGATCAAAAGCCACTGATTGTCTACGCGTCTTCCTCTGACTGGAAATGGCATTTCAGTTACCCGGAAGAAAACATAGAAACAGTGAACTATTTGTATATCCCAACTGATCGGGCATTGGAATTCAGACTTTACTCATACGGTCCAATTACAAGCTTCTGGATCCCGCAATTAGGCGGACAAAAATATGCGATGTCAGACATGATTACAACTCTACACTTGGCGGCAGATGTTCCAGGTGAATACATGGGTAGAAACGCAAACTTCAGCGGTAAAGGCTTTGCTGAAAACATCTTCCATGTCAAGGCTATGTCCCCCGAGGAATTCGATAAGTGGGTTGAAGACGTAAAAGCGAACGCTGAACCTCTTACAGAAGAGAAATTCGATGAACTGCTTAAACCAGGTCACTTGGGTCAATTAACGTTCAGTGGAACACATTTGGGCTTTTTACCACCACCTGAAGGTCATCACCACGGGTCACATGAAACGAATGATGACGAACACGGTTCCGAACATGCACATGCACATGAAGATGTAGATACAGACCATTCGGGTCATTAATAGATTTTCGAAAGGAGTACAAATAGAATGGATTACTTTGATCGATTTGCCATACCTCATCCAAGTCCTGCAATCTACGCATCAATGGTTGCCATCGGTCTAACGATGATTGCAATAGTCATAGGCTTGACCTATTTCAAGAAATGGGGATATTTATGGAGTGAATGGCTGACAACGGTTGACCATAAACGGATCGGTATCATGTACCTCATAGCCGCTTTGCTTATGCTATTCCGTGGAGGGGTTGACGCACTAATGATGCGTGCCCAAACCGCTGTACCTGATAACAAGCTCTTAGATGCGCAACATTACAATGAAGTATTTACGACACATGGGGTCGTCATGATCATCTTCATGGCAATGCCATTCATATACGCTTTGATGAACTTTGTAGTACCCCTGCAAATCGGAGCACGAGACGTAGCATTCCCACGCTTGAACGCACTTAGTTTCTGGTTGTTCTTCATGGGAGCTATGTTATTCAACATCTCCTTCGTTATAGGAGGTTCTCCTGACGCGGGCTGGACTTCTTATTTCCCACTTGCAGGAAATGACTTCAGCCAATCAGTCGGTACGAACTACTACATGCTATCGATTCAGATTGCGGGTATTGGTACGCTGATATCGGGCATTAACTTTATCACTACAATTTTCAGAATGAGAGCACCCGGCATGAAATTAATGAAAATGCCGATGTTCACTTGGACAACATTAATCACGAATGCGATTGTCGTTTTCGCATTCCCGGTTCTAACTATTGCTCTTCTCCTTGGAACAATGGACCGGCTATTCGGCGCACATATTTTCTCCATGACAAATGGCGGAATGGACATGCTCTGGGCGAACCTATTCTGGGTCTGGGGCCATCCTGAAGTGTACATTCTCATATTGCCTGCTTTTGGTATATACAGTGAAGTCATTTCAACCTTCTCACGCAGAAACCTTTATGGATATAAATCGATGGTCGCTTCAATCGTGATCATTTCGTTCTTCTCATTCCTTGTATGGATGCACCATTTCTATACAATGGGTCAAGGACCGCTTTCCAATAGTATTTTCTCAATCACAACAATGGCGATTGCGATTCCAACCGGTATCAAAATCTTTAACTGGTTGTTGACGATGCGAAAAGGAAAAATTAAATTTACCGTACCTATGCTTTACTCAGTAGGCTTCATCCCAATCTTTACAATCGGTGGGGTAACTGGCGTAATGTTAGGTATGGCAAGTGCGGATTATCAATACCACAATACGATGTTCTTAGTTGCGCATTTCCACTATACGATCATTCCGGGTGTTGTCTTCGCGATGCTTGCAGGCCTAACGTATTGGTGGCCGAAAATGTTCGGCTTCATGTTAAGCGAGCGGATCGGGAAATGGGCATTCTGGTTTATCGCAATTGGAACTAACGTAGCATTCTTCCCGATGTTCTTCACAGGATTGGATGGACAAGCGCGTCGGATGTACACATATTCCGAAGCAACTGGATTTGGTCCGCTGAATATGCTTTCCTTTGTTGGGGCAATCGGGCTTGCGATTGGGTTTGCATTGATCGTTTACAATATTTACTATAGCGTGCGTTATGCTTCAAGGGATATCGGATCTGATCCATGGGATGCGCGTACTCTTGAATGGGCGACTCAGACACCTGTCCAATCGTATAACTTTGCACGGACTCCACAAGTCGATTCCATTGAAGCACTTTGGGATCTTAAGAGAAACGGGAAGCCGGTATTCCAAGGTGAAATCGAAAAAATTCATATGCCGAATAGCAGCGGTATGCCATTTATCATGAGCTGTATCTTCTTTGCGTGGGGCTTCTCGCTTATATTCAGTATGTGGATCCCTGCAATTATTACAACGATAGCAATATTCGCATGCATGGCGCATCGTTCATTTGAAAAAGACGATGGACATTATATTTCAGTTGAAGAAATCAAAGCTACGGAAAAAGATTGGGAGGTGTTGAATGATGAAAATAGATAACTCGCTTCCACTTGAATATGCAAATGAACAAAATAAGATGAATATTTTTGGATTCTGGATTTTCATAGGAGCAGAAGTGATGCTTTTTGCAACACTTTTCGCTACGTATTTCACATTAGAACACCGTGTTGGAAATGGACCTGCCGGGGCAGAGATATTTGAGCTGACACCGGTCCTTATTGAAACACTTGTTTTATTGACAAGTAGTTTCACAATCGGTCTCGCTATGAATGCTATGAGACTTGGAAAAAAGAATGCAATGTTGACGTTCTTTTCGATTACTTTACTACTTGGTCTTGTGTTCCTTGGCGTTGAGATTTATGAGTTCACGCATTATGCGAGTATTGGCGCCGGGCTTCAGGTAAGTGCCTTCACGGGTATCTTATTGACGACATTGGGAACGCACGGGGCTCACGTTACAGTTGGTCTTTTCTGGGGATTGTTCATCATCATGCAGGTGAAGAAACATGGTCTAACTCCGAAAACGGCCAATAAATCGTTTATCTTTTCACTTTACTGGCACTTCTTGGATATTGTCTGGATCTTCATTTTCAGCTTCATCTACTTGAAAGGAATGATGTGAGATGAGTGAATTATTCCCACGTAAACAAGTGATGGGCTTCGTCTTTTCATTGGTTCTTACGGCAGCTGCGTTGACTGTCTATTTCTTGGATCTGTCTTTTATGGCTGCGATGACGGTTCTTTTGGCTACTGCATTTGTTCAGGCTGGCGTACAGTTGGTTGGATTTATGCATGTGGGTGAATCGGAAGATAGGACGATGATTTACATGAACATCTTTTATGGTGTAGCCATTGCATTGTTCACGATTTTTGGTACATTATTGATTCTGGTTTGGGATATGTAATACCAAAAGCGGAGGGCGCTCGTTAAGCTGCGACACGCGCTGGAGGACTTGAAAGAAAAGGCGCTCTTTGCCTTTTCTTTCAAGACCGAAGCAACCCGAGCAGTTAGCGCCCGGAGCTGGATGATAAAGACGTAATAAAAGGGAGTGCCCGTTTGGGTGCTCCCTTTTTGAATAGTTATCGGATAAGTTGTCTTTTCACTTTTTCCTGCATTTCTTCTGTTGCAACGAAGAATACTCCCATTAGGAAAATGAAAATGGCGCCCATTATTGTACCGATTCCTACACCGGTGATTGCACTGTAATCGCTTGCAAAAAAACCATATAAGAAAATGGCGATTCCGATGGTAAGGACGGTTAAACCAACAATTTTTACAGCGTTCAACATTTTTAATTTGGATTCCATTACCAACACCCCTTTTCTATATTATTGACTTTGTTCACAAAGTTGTCAAATATATTTTTAGCTTCAGTAATACATTACCCGATAAAACTCTCTACTAAGCAAAAAGCAAACAAAAAAAGTCCCCGTTTGGGAACAGAAACTACTTTGACTCTTTTTTATTATTTAATTAAGTAAGTAGTTAACACTTTTTACAATTATTGCATTTTGATTTATCTGCACCACATTTTTTGCATTTTGCCATTCAATCACTCCTTTGCATGGTATATTCAACCTTATTCTAATGCGGTTGGGGATATGCGCTATGATAACTTGGCCAATAAAATTCTTTTTTCACGAGTACTTCGATGTAGTCGAATGGTTCGGGTTAATTGATTCAGTATAGTTGCAATGCGAATGGGAATCTTAAAGCCAACATATTAAATGGAGGACTTTCGATGAGGAAAAACGGTTGGCTATTTCTTGTTATTTTCATAGTTGCACTTGGAAGCGTTGCGATGCAGGGCAAAGCAGGCGGGAAGGATGCATTATATCAAGAGATTCTTTCCAAAAGTGAACAGCATGATATAGAACCGATTGATGCAAAAATTGATAGAGTATGGAAAGCTATTCCAGGATACAATGGGATACGGGTAAATGTTGAGGCAAGTTATAAAAATATGAAGAAGGAAGGCAAATATGATGAATCGAAACTTGTTTTTGAGGAAGTGCCTCCCGCTGTTCATTTAGATGATCTGGAGCCACAACCAATTTTCAGGGGGAACCCTGAAAAACCGATGGTCTCCTTGCTCATTAATGTAGCTTGGGGAAACGAGTTTATCCCTCCAATCCTCAAAATTTTAGATGAACAAGACGTGAAGGCAACGTTTTTCTTCGATGGCAGCTGGACAAATAAGAATCCGGATTTAGCTAAGATGATTTATAAAGAAGGGCATGAAATCGGTAACCATGCTTATAGTCATCCCGATCTCCAGAAGCGTTCGAGGGCAGAGACAATGGAAGAAATCACAAAAACAAATGATGCCATTTTTGAAACGTTAAACGTTGTACCTAAATGGTTTGGCCCTCCAAGTGGAAGTTTTAATCAGCAAACTGTCGAGGTCGCTCACGAACTGAAGATGAAAACGATTTTATGGACAGTCGATACAGTTGATTGGAGAAAACCTCACCCTACTGAAATGGTTAATCGTGTCCTGTCCAAAGTGGAAAACGGCTCAATGATTCTGATGCATCCTACAGATCCTGTGGCCAAAGGCTTAGGGACGATGATCACTGAAATTAAAGCAAAGGGTCTGCAGATAGGAACAGTAAGTGAACTCATGAGTGAAAATAGAGTTAAATGATAATACACTAAAAAGCCCGTATTCCATTTCGGGCTTTTTTGCTTTTATTGTGATTCAATTTCCGATAGGTAGTGCACCCATTCTTAAAAAAGAACATACCATAGAACAGTAATCTTTACAGGAAAAAGGGGTGTGAAATTGGAACAACAATCCAAGAATCAGTCAGACGCTGTACTCCAACATAAGAAAAAACCAAATTTCCTTTTCATCATTGTGGATGAAGAGCGTTACCCACTTGTCTATGAAAATGAAGAACTTACAAAGTGGAGGAAAACACATTTGAAAACACAGGAGCTCCTCCGTAACAATGGAATGTGTTTTTCCAACCATTATATTGGCAGTACTGCTTGTGCCCCCAGTAGAGCGACCTTGTTTACAGGACAGTATCCGTCACTTCATGGCGTAACCCAAACACCGGGTGCTGCGAAGGGGTCGTTTGACGACGATTTGTTTTGGCTTGACCAGAATACTGTACCAACAATGGGTGACTACTTTCGAACAGCTAACTACCGCACTTTTTGGAAAGGGAAATGGCATATTTCCGAAGAGGATATATTGATACCGGGTACACATGATTCATTGCTAAGTTATGATCCGAATACAGGTATACCGGATCCTACGAATACACGGAGTTATGCGCGGGCGGATCGTCTTGAGCCATATGGATTTTCGGGGTGGATAGGGCCTGAACCACATGGCAGCGATCCAAGGAATTCGGGATCGTCCGCAGCAATGGGGGTTAGTGGTCGCGATGCAATCTATGCTGAGGAAGTAGTGTCGTTAATCGATGAACTTGAGAAAGGGCATACAAAGGAAAGCAAGCCATGGCTTATCGTCTCGTCATTCGTAAACCCCCACGATATCGTTTTACTTGGGTTATTTACTCGTTGGCTACCCACCTTCAACTTTAAGATAGATCCTTCCGTTCCGATAATTCCTCCTGCACCAACCGCAGATGAATGTTTACAAACAAAACCGACAGCGCAGCAAAGCTATCGGGATACGTATCAATTGGCATTGCAGCCGACCTTCGATACTGATTTTTTAAGACGCTTCTACTTTTCACTCCAAAAAGAAGTGGACAATGAGATGTTCAAAGTTTTTGAAGCACTTCGAAATTCTATTTTCTATGAAGATACCATCATTGTTTTCACATCAGATCATGGGGATTTATTGGGCTCGCATGGTGGTCTTTTTCAGAAATGGCATAATGCATATGAGGAATCGTTACATGTCCCACTGATCATCCATAGCCCAAAGTTGTTTTCAGGCAGGCAACAGACAGAAATGTTAACAAGTCATGTCGATATCATTCCAACCTTATTGGGACTCGCCGATATTTCGATTGACTACGCTCAGGATATGCTGCGGAGGGATCATACGGAGGTGCATCCACTTGTAGGACGGGATTTAACCCCACTTTTAAAAGGGAAGAAAAAGTTTTCGCGGGCTGGTGAACCGCTGTATTTCATGACGGATGATGAGTTTTCAAAAGGATTGAATCAAGTGACGCTAACAGGTAAACCGTATGAGTCTGTTACACAGCCAAATCATTTGGAAACTGTTATTACAACAATGAAAACAGGCAACAACCAAAGTGAGGAAAAATGGAAACTATCCCGTTACTATGATAATCCCCAGTTTTGGAGCGATCCGGGTGTAAAGGATCAAACTACGGTAACTAAAGGTACTTTCCCAATTTCGGAAAATAGCGAGGCGGCACTTACAATTACCACCACAAAAACGGAACCTGCGCCAACACAATATGAATTATACAATGTTACAACGGATCCCTATGAGGAAAAAAACTTAGCCCATCCGCAATTTGCAACTTCAGAAACGAAGTTTATTCAACATACATTGTTAAAAATTCTTGAAAAACAGTCCAAGCAAAAACGACTATCCCCGACAAGTGGGAATGTACCTGGGAAACGTTAAAAAAAGGGCCAATTGAGCATAAATCAACGCTCATGGCCCCTTTTCACTTTTTTCCATAATCGGATTTTTTGTCAACGGTACGTATAAAGTCTTTTGCCATGTTGACGACATATTGGACATCAACTAAATCTCGTTCTAACAGCACTGATCGATGGATGTCAATTAACAGTTTCTTATCTGTAATATCTTCGATCTCTGAGAGGTATTGAAAGTTAAATAGTTCCACTGGTGTAATCTCAAGAGCATCCATGATTTTTTCAACAGTACCTAATGTAGCGTTGCCTTTTCCGTTTTCAATTTCCGAAATCCGCGCCCTTGCGATTCCCGCTTTCTCCGCCAACCATTCCTGCTTAATTCCCTTTGCTTCCCTTACCATCCGCAAATGGATTCCAACAAGCCGTATGAAGTTTGAAGAAGTTGTCAAACAAATCACCTCTAACTATGAGGTTAGTGTAATTTATGGGAATTGATTATCCTTATATAAACGACAAAATATCTACAGTGTACTGTATAACGTACATAAAAACCGAGAGGAGACATCCACTAACTAAGGATAACCGGCAACAGTAAAATGAAGTTCTGTCGAAAACTCCATAAAAATGTTAAACTTATAATGCTGAAATTTTTAAAGGAAGTGTTATAAATGATTGGAAGAAATGATCCATGCCCATGCGGCAGTGGCAAAAAATATAAGAAATGTTGTCAATCAAAAGTAGCGGTCTCAGTAGAAACCGTTCAAATGGAAGAATTAGAACGCGTGCTACAATCATTTTATGATGAGTATCCAGAGCGTAAAGATATTCCTGAGTACATAAATTTAGCAAATGAATGGAAAAGTTCATTGTTGAAGTATTTACCTGAGGAAATGATTGAAGCAATTGTGTTGGATGAATTCTTTTTCCATCATCGCACCGACATCTATCATGGCTATTTGGAAAAACAGAAGAAAAAGTTGATGCGACCTTCAGTTTTGCAAGTAGTCGACACATGGCAGCATCCTCGTGCATTCATTGGAGAAGTGAAGGATGTGGATGATGCTTACATAACCGTTCAAATGATCTTTACAGATGAAGTGATTCGACTGCGTCGAGAAGGCGAGAAGCCTGTACCTGAAGGCGTCCACTTATACTGCTTCATCCTGCCTGACGGAACAGGGAATGAGAATCACTATTTGGCCGTGTCGAGCCTGATTTTCTTCCCGACAGACCATACGAGTATCATCAAGGAATTTGCGAAGCGATATACATCTCAAGAATCAGTTTCGGACTTCATTAAAGAAAATTCGCTCGAATTCTGGCGGATTCTTGGGGAGGCTGGCTATGCAGGTGGGGAGTTTACAAACTTTGAATCAGGGGTTTTACTATCGGCTATGGAGTTCCTACAAAAGCATGACCGCGAACCGAATAAGCTACTTGACGTGATTGAAGACTTTTTAGTGGAACAACAACCGAATGCCCGGAAGGAAGTAGCGATTGCTGCAGGCGCCATCCGGTTTGGTCAGGAACATTCGTTTTTTGAACCAATATCCATGACATTGAAAGAAATCGCTGAATGGTTCGAGGTATCCCCTTCATCCATGAATAAGTATTATAAAGAACTTTGTGCATATTATAGTGATAAAGTTTTGGTATAACGTCTTGGGGTTTATGAGTATTTGAAGGATAGTTGTAATATACGAATCTACGACACGGACGAAAGAACGAGTTTGCAAGATTTCATTTACAATAAAAAATTCTTCGTCTATACTGGTGGCAACATAAACAATAACTACATACCGTTTCTGCACTAGGGGTGCCTATTACTGGCTGAGATGAAAGCTGACGCTTCGATCCCTTACAACCCGATCAGGATAATGCCTGCGTGGGAAAGTGTAGTGGCTTTCCGATTGTTTCATATTGGAGAAGTGCTACATCTTCCGGGATGTAGTTTTTTTATGGAAAATTTCGGGAGGTCGAAGGAAATGAAATGTGGATTAAGTCCAATCGTCGGATTTCGATTTTCGTTGTATCCGATGGCAGATGATTTTGTAAGTGTGATTAAGAAAGCGCTTGAAGAGACGGATACGTCAAATGTTTGGATGCACACGGATGATGTTTCTACTGTCATTCGGGGTAAGCAAGTACATGTGTTCAACGTAGCAAAGGCGATTTCGCTGCATGCGGCGAAAACGGGTAAGCATATTGCTTTATCCGGGACTTTTTCAGCAGGATGCCCAGGGGATACAGCGGGTGATGTCTATTTGGATAAAGAAGATGAAGTGTTGAATACGGATACGACGAAGCAATATGTATCTTCCCAGTTTGCGCTTTATCCGATGAATAATCCGGCGTATATGGACATCATTTACCGTGAAGTGGACCGGGCGAAGGAACAGGGTATGTTCAATGAGTCGATGCATTATGCGAGCGGCATTCACGGGGATATCCATGATGTGTTTGCATTTTATGAAGAGGCTTTCAGCAATGCCCGTTCTGAAGAACATAAGCATTTGGTCATGACAGTCTCGATGAGCATCAACAGTCCGTCGCATGGAGGGCTGTAAAATGTTGAAGTCCTGGAAGCTGAAAGAGGTCGTCCTCATGTCGTTGTTTTCGGTCGTTTTTGGAATCGTCTATCTGTTGTTTTTGCATGTCGGGAATATATGGGCGGGGTTCATTGGACCGATTGCCTATGAATGGATTTTCGGAATCTGGTTCATAGTGTCGATCATTTGTATGTATATCATCCGGAAACCTGGGGCAGCTGTCATTTCGGAAACAATCGCTGCTGCCATTGAGGTGCTGTTAGGGAATGCGGTCGGCCCGAGGTTGATTCTTGCAGGCGTCATCCAAGGGTTAGGGGCTGAGGCGGCATTTGCAGCAACTCGCTATCGGCGGTTTGATGTATGGGTGCTGATGATGGCGGGTGTCGGCGCATCGGTTTTCAGTTTCACTTACGGTTATTTCTTAGGTGGATTCACGGTGTTCAGCACAGGTTATGTACTGCTAATGCTTAGCATACGGATTCTCAGCGGAGCGATAATTGCTGGTATTGGCGGGAAGGCGGTCGTCGATGGGTTGCTTTCTACAGGCTCGCTTCAGGGATATGCCATTACGCGTTCAAAAAAAGGTGAGGCTCGTGCGTGAAGTAATCCAGTTTGATAACGTAAGTTTCCGCTACCCCGATGATGAGAAGTGGATTTTTGAAGATCTATCATTCTCCGTCGGAAAAGGCGAAAAGGTTGTCATTACGGGGCCGAGCGGAAGCGGAAAAACGACGATGCTCTATCTTTGCAACCGGCTGTATCCCGAAAACTGTGATGGCATCGTAAAGGGCTCCGTTGTTTTATTCGATAAAAGTAGTCAGTCCTATTCGCCGGGTGAGGTGAATCATCGTATCGCGACGGTATTTCAAGACCCGGATGCACAGTTCTGCATGATGACTGTAGAGGAGGAGCTTGCGTTCACTCTTGAAAATTTGAATGTGGACCGAAAAGAGATGGATGGACGAATTGAAGAAGTATTGGAGCTGACAGGGTTAACCAAGTTCCGTCATTCAGTCATTCAACAGTTATCCGGCGGAGAAAAGCAACGGATTGCGATCGTCTGTGCATTGATCATGGATCCGGAAGTCCTGCTGCTTGATGAACCGATTTCCCACTTGGATCCGTTTACCGCAAAGCAGTTCATTAGTTGGCTGGATGAACTGCAACAGGAACGGTCTTTGACAATCTTGGCGATTGAGCATCGACTCGATTTATGGGGAGACTTTTTTAATCGTGAAATCCAGTTGGAGCGTATAAATGACGCCAATCCAATGAGCAAAAGGATCAGCAGCAGGCAGGAGCATCAGTCATTGGACGTAAGCGGAGTGAGCACGGGTGCATTTCTGAAAGACGTTTCCTTCACATTGGATCGGGGGGAAGTGGCGGTTCTTGCAGGTCCGAATGGAAGTGGAAAATCGACATTGTTGAAAGCATTATGCAAATTAATTCCTGCGGATGGAACTGTGCGTCCCTCTAATTTGGGGTATGTTCCTCAAACACCGGAATTTTTATTCGTGACGAAAACGGTCCGGGATGAAATTGCATACGGCGGCGGTACTCACGCGGAAGAATTGCTTGATCGTCTGCACTTGGCGGCAATTGCGGATGCCAATCCGTTTGCAGTGAGCCATGGGCAAAAGAGGCGAGTGGCGATTGCTTCGATGCTATGTGATGGCAGGGAAATCATCTTTATGGATGAACCAACATCCGGGCAAGACGCCGCTTCACTTGTCGAGTTGTTCCGGTTGATCGATGAGCGGGCAAGGGAAGGTACTACTTTTTTGATCGTCACCCATGATATGGAGTTTGCGTTCCATGTGGCGGACTCGATCTTATTAATGAAAAATGGAATTTTGACAGGGAAGTATGATGCAAATCAAGTTTGGCGTGATGAAGAGTTGCTGTCGAATCATCATCTGCTTCAGCCAAAGGGGTGGGTGGAACATGAAGTCTGCTTTGCATAATATGAACCCAGCAGCAAAGTTCATTGTCATCACGATTTGCATGTTGACGATGGCGTTCTTTTTCAATCCATGGACGCCCTTGCTCATGTGGATTGGTGTGCTATTCATCCAACTACTGTTTAGCCGTATTGATTGGAAACTGTGGATTTTATTCATGATTCCGTTTTTTATCATGGCATTCGGCTACTTTTGGACGACCCTCGTGTTTGCGGAAGACAAGTCTGGACCGGTTGTACTTTCGATTTGGTCAATCAATATCACTGAAATCCAATTAAATCATGCACTGTCGATAAGTTTTCGTGTCTTGGCATTTTCCGGGTTGTCCTTGCTATTCGCGTTGACAACAAACCCTGTTTCATTCATTTTAAGCCTCATGCAACAACTGAAGCTGTCGCCGAAAATTGCATACAGTATTTTGGTCGGCTATCAATTCCTGCCTGTACTGAAAGATGAATTTGTGCAAATCCAACAAGCCCATCGTCTTAGAGGAGCAATGCAAGCGAAAAGTGTCTTTCATCGACTTTTTCATATGAGGAAAATTCTCCTCCCTATGCTTGCGGGTGCTGTGCGAAAAGCGGAACGGGCGGCATTTGCGATGGAAGCAAGGGGATTCACGGGAGAGAAAAGGAAAAGCTTCTATAAGGTTTTTAGCGTCTGCAGATTGGATGGCTATTTGGTTAGCCTCTTCATGCTGTTGCTAGTAGTAAGCTGTATGAGTGCTTTGTATATGAATTAATTTACGAGGGTCCCGAGTGGAGGGGCCCTTTTTCCGTTCATTTCCATATTTATGGTATAGTCATTTGTATAGAAATTCTGATAAACGTTCAGAAAAGGGGAAATCGTCTTATGATCGATGTAAGGGAATTGAAGTTGGATAAAGACAGACGAATCATTATTACGTCGGATGTTCATGCAAACCTGCCGTTGTTTCAGAGATTACTTGGGCAAGTGAATTACACAACGGAAGATTATTTATTCATTAATGGCGATCTTTGCGAGAAAGGGTCGGATAGCCTATCGACGGTGGCCTTTGCAAGAAGTCTACAAGCCGAGTCAGATCGGGTTTACATTACAAAAGGGAATTGCGATGTCCTTCATGAGTATGTATTTAATGATGTAGAGGGCATTAAAAACTACATGAGGCAGCGGAAAAACTCTATTTTAAATGAAATGATTGAGCGTCATGGAAAATCACTTGATGATTTTAACACGCTTCAGGAACTTGGAAAATTCTATCGTAGTCATTTTCAATTGGAACTTGACTGGCTTGATCAATTGCCGATTGCCTATGAAACAGAGGGTTTTATCATCATCCATGCCGGTATTGAAGACATCCCGAATTGGAAAGAGACAAGCCGTGAATTTGCATTGTCCGCTTCTTCGTTCTATGACAAAGGGCATCAGGCAAATAAGACAGTTATCGTAGGGCATTGGCCAGTCGTTAATTATCGGGCTAAAACAGTAAGTTCAAATTCTCCAGTCATTGATTTGGATAAGAAGATTATCTCCCTCGATGGCGGCAATCAAATTAAAAGGGACGGGCAGTTAAATGCCCTTATTATTGAAGGAGAAAAAATCACGTATACATATGTAGATGAGTTGAATGAAATAATCGTCTCAAAGGGCCATATGGATGGAACGGGTCGTGTCGGAACGGTTACGTACCCAAACTATGAACTGCGTGTGATTCACGAAGATGAGTTTTTCACACTTTGTGAAAATACGAATCTTGGTATTCAGCAGTGGATCAAAAACGAGTTTATTCATGAAAATATGTGTAAAAATGATTTAAGCACGACTTTTTTATCTGTTAATGAAGGAGAAACTGTTTCAGTTATCGATGTGCAACAGGATGGATATGCATTAGTGAAGTTAGGCAGTGGAGAAGTAGGGTGGATTCCGAAGGATTGCTTGTTGTAAGTAGAAAAGCTTCGGTGGCATACACCTGTCGAAGCTTTTTATTGTGAGTCAAAGGTCCCAAAACGACGATAAATCCCGGGAAATGACCGATAACTTTCGGGAAATGATCGATAAATCCCGGGAAATGACCGATAACTTTTGACGGATGAAAAAAGTCAAAGGGAACAACTCTAAGATTGAAAACGTCAAGCTCTATAAGAAGAAATCGGCGTCAAAAGGAGAAGCTATGTGGTTAATTAGTATGTATGTCATCAAGATGTTAGCGTATATGGTTGTAGCGCTGCCCATTTACTTACTTATACGCAGTATCATCATCAAAAGAAGGAAGCGCCCCGTAAACAAGTTGCATGAAGTGTTGCTTGCCTTATTTATACTATACTTAGTGGGCCTCGCATCCCAGACAATTATTCCGAAATGGAGTATCGGCGTGGACGGAAGTACGGGAAAGTTCTACTTTGATGTTTATATTTTTAATCGTATGTCGAGTGTAAATCTCATTCCGTTCCGAACAATTATGAATTACTTTCAGGCGAATGAACATGTTAGTGGTTGGAGCAGCGTTTCGCTTGTGAATCTTTTAGGTAATATGTTCGTTTTTTCTCCGATTGGCTTTTTCATTCCTTTGTTATGGCGAAGGATGGATTCATTTAAAGCAATCTTGTTCATAGGATTTGGTGTCACTTGCTTCATCGAAGGCACCCAATATTTCATCGGTCGCAGCACGGATATTGATGATATCATCCTGAACACTTTTGGCGTAATTATTGGATATGGCGTCTATCTCGCTTGGAAAGTCTTAGCCATGCCTGAAAATAGTGTTGACCGCAAATAGTTATTTTGTTATGATAAAAACAACTTTCAGAAAGTGGGGTGATGTTTTATGGAGAAAATCAATACGGCTATTGCGCAACTGATCGGAACCATACTGTCACCCGCGAGACTTGCCAATTAGGCATGTCTATTCTGTTATGCGCGTGAAAGCATGGTATCCGATCCGGAACCATGCTTTTTTATATTCACGAACATAACTGGAGGAATACCATTGATTAATTTGAAAGAATACGGTTGGAACGAAACACATGAAAAGAATTTGAATGCACTAATTAATGAATTGAAAGCTGACAATATTGTAGCGGGACGCGTAACGCTTGAACATAAACGGATGTATCGTGTTATGACTAAGGAAGGGGAATGGCTTTCCGTCTGTTCGGGAGCATTTCAACATGCTGCATTCGAAAGACGAGATTTTCCTGCAGTAGGGGACTGGGTCGTTGTAGAACGAATGCCCGGTGAGGAAAGGGGAATCATTCACGCCATTCTTCCACGAACATCACTGTTTTCAAGGAAATCGGCAGGGTCAACAATTTCAGAGCAAATCATCGCGGTGAATGTTGACATCGTATTCCTTGTCATGTCGATGAATCATGACTTCAATGCAAGAAGATTGGAGCGCTATCTTGTAGCGGCATATGATTCCGGTGCGACCCCGATTGTTGTGTTGACGAAAAAGGATCTTTGCGAAAACCCTGAGTATTATATTGAACAGGCTGCGTTTATCGCCCCCGGTGCAGATATTTATTCGGTGAGCAATACAACTGGTGAAGGAATCGAGCTGCTCACTGACTTATTGAAGGGTGGCAAGACTGCGGCATTGTTAGGTTCTTCCGGGGTCGGGAAATCTTCACTCGTCAACGCTATTTGCGGGGACGGAACGATGACGGTTCAAGGTATTCGGGAAGACGATGCGAAAGGCCGTCATACGACGACGCATCGGGAACTTCTGAAAATACCGACTGGAGGAGTGCTCATCGACACGCCCGGGATGAGGGAGTTCCAATTATGGAATGAAAGCGAAAGCTTAGACTCGGGATTTAAAGATATCGAGGCGCTTTCCAAAACTTGCAAATTCAATGATTGCCGACATGTCGGAGAACCTGGGTGCGCGATTCAAGAAGCCCTTGAGTCAGGGGATTTAGCCGAGGACCGTTATTCTAACTATGTGAAACTGCAAAAGGAACTTGCGTTTCTTGATCGGAAGATGAACCGCCAAGCGCAGGCTGCCGAGCGCGATAAATGGAAAAAGATTACGAAAGGAATGCGGAAGCATCCTTCAAAGAAAAAGTAAAACGAGCGTCAGGGAAATACAAAAATAAAAACAGACTGCGGATCATCGAACCCGATGCCCGCAGTCTGTTTTTTTAACCCCTTGGATTCTTATGAATCCGCTCTTTACGTAGATCTTCCTTCATATCATCCAGGTTGATGGTATCCACTGTCTGCATGTCCTCGTGCATATCAAATAAACTCACGCGGTCGGACGGGATTCCTTCCGGATGCGCCAAATAGCGAAAATCAATATTTTTTCGATTTTCTTCGGACGTGGTATGTTCTGATTTTGACATCTTTATTGCCTCCCCAATAAGTACTTTCTTATAGGATTGGCAATATCAAGGAATTTATCCACGTATGGCTACCTTACACATCTATCTTCTGCGCGGTATTGCAGTTGCTTTTTCTTTGGAGAATAGTTTGCGCGCTATCGGATAGACGATAGGTGCCCATTTAATAGCTGTTTTAATAAGTCTTCCTATTTTCATTTTATTACGCTCCTTTTATATATTAATTTGCCCTCTCTTACTGAAAGATAAACAAAATTCCCGCCATCTACTACAGTTACAAAATGCCAATCAATTTTTTGTTTGACATTTTTCATACTTTCTTTTTCAAAAAATGTTTGATTTTGAAAGTTTTGGGGCAGGATGGGGGAAATTGTAAGAGAGGAGAACTACTTTTCAATGAAAATGAAAATGATTTTTTTAACTGTTGTTCTGACATTTTCTTATAGTGTCCAAGCTGAAGCAGCCGTTGGCACAACGGAACAGGATGAGTTTAAAGGGGACATAGTCAATGTTTCTTTTGACACACAGGAATTTACGGAAGATATAGAGACAGTCCAAAATGACATTCCTTTTATGGATTTATTAGCAGGGGAAATACCACATGTTTATCCACCGCCTGAGATTTTGAATGATTTGCCCAAAACGTACATGGTACTCGAGGGGGACAATCTGTTTCGAATAGCGATGAATCATAACATTTCTCTTGAGGAATTAATGAGTTTGAATGACTTAACGGGAGATTTGATCCATCCGGGTGATGTCTTAGTGATTGCTGATGGGAAACCTGTCGAAGATGTGGGGATTGTTCAAGTCGCATCTATCACACCTGAAACGGTCCCGGAATCAAAAGAATTAGAGGAAATAGAGGAACCAAAACAGCCAAAAAAACCTGCTTTCCAAGCTTCCATTTCAACTCCGCCTGTTAGTGAAGGAGATGAATTTGTTGTCACAGCCACTGCATATACTGCGTATTGCAATGGTTGCTCGGGAACGACAGCGTATGGAATTGACTTACGTTCCAATCCGGATCAGAAAGTCATTGCGGTCGATCCGAAACTCATTCCGCTTGGAACAAGAGTATGGGTTGAAGGCTATGGAGAAGCGATTGCAGGGGATGTTGGTGGAGCTATAAAAGGACATAGAATAGATGTCTTCATCCCTTCGTATGATAGTGCGATGGAGTGGGGAGTAAAAAAGGTGAAAATTAAAGTTTTGAATTAATGTTTTAATTAAACTGACATGCGTTGGGAGTCTTTTGTCCCCCAATGCGTGTTTTTTTATTCATAGTTCCCTCTATGGTACAATCGTCTAAAGTGTGTATAACGTGGGGGTAATGGTATGCAAGATATAAATCATGAACTTTATAATTTCTTATGCGAGAATACAGATTTGATAACCGAGAAATGGTTGTCGAAGCGTGAAGAAATAGATGGCTCCATTTACTCGAAAAATGCTGAGAAGTGGGCCGTAAAGACAATAGCAGAACAAAACACATTGACCAACTTGACTGTCGCGAGCAGTTTGCTCAACGATTGCAATGTGTTTCAGGAAAACAAAAAAAACTGGGCTTTAGTTGTGGCAGAAAGTCGGGTTAACAGCAACACACCTATTCATGAAGTATTGGATGCACTAGCAAAGGTCAGGACAACCTATTGGCACTTTATCGAGCAGTTTGTTGAAAGAGAAGGGAAGAGGGTTCTTCGATCAGACATCATGAGCTGGGGAATTGCAATCCATATGGCGTTTGATGAACTAATGGTAGAGTTCTCAACAAGGTACCACGAATTGATGAACAAGCGATTAAACGCACAACAAAGCCTGATCGATGAGCTGAATGCACCAATTATCAAGCTGAATTCTACGATTGGTGTATTGCCAATTATAGGGGATGTCGATACAACGCGGGTTCAGGTCATATCAGATTTTGTTCCCCACAGATGTACCGAGCTTGATGTGAGTCATCTTTATATCGACTTATCGGGCGTATCTATTCTTGACACGATGGTAGCCAATCATATCTATCAACTTACTCAGATACTTGACCTGCTTGGTATTGAATCCACGATAACAGGAATCCGGCCAGAAATTGCACAAACTTCAGTCCAATTAGGATTGGATTTTTCGAGAATCCGTACTACAAGTTCATTGCAATTAGCTTTGAAGAATGTATTTAGAGAAAAAAGTTTATAAAACAAAGAAGAAAGCATCCGGCTCACTACCGGATGCTTATTATTTTACCTCTATACCAAATAGATCCTTTATAACAGCTACCTTTTCAGAAGGTCCTAAGTGCCTACTTGTCTTATTGCCGTTTTCATAAGTTGACAGTTCATCATCATATAATGATATCCGCCCTCTTTCTGTAGCCATTGTTATGATATCAACATGAGTGAATGTAGAATCTGCAGAGACTTGATTGAAAACACAGCCCTCATGGAAGTCTTCGAGTCGCTTTGGAGCGGTAGGGAATTTATAAATCATACGGGATTCATCATTTCTAGTCCGTGTGAGAACCAATGTTGAATCATCGAATTGCTTAACTGCATAACTTCCGCCCATATCTGTACATAGATCTCCATTTAACGGAATTGGAAGGATGGTAGAATCCCCAAACCCGACATCGACTAAATATGTCTCCTCTAAATGAACGAGTATTGCCGCATGTGTATCCGGCTTCGCCCATTTCCCGTTTGGTCGATAGACCGTTGCAGCGACCAAGGACGCATCATATCCTAATTCGACCAATAACCAATGGAAAAGACCGTTTAACTCATAGCAATATCCTCCACGCATCTTTGTAACAATTTTTTCATAGATTGTATTCAAGTTTAAATAAATAGGAACTTTACGGATGACGTCTAAATTTTCAAACGGAACTTTCCTCATATGCAGAAATTGCAGTTCCTTCAAGTTTTCGGTTGATGGAAAAGTTAAATGAGTTGCGTTAAATCGCATGAGATACTTGTCAACATCCATTCCTCTAACCCCCTTGCTTCTTACTCTATCCTATCATGTTAGAAAATTGTTGTGAATAAAATTAAGGAAACCTCGTTGGGACATTTTGCCTATTAGGTAAATGGAAAAAAGGGGTATTCAAGTCTCATATAATGTGATATTATAATAGAAAGATAATTCGGATTATAATCCGATGAGAGATATGGGGTATTGATATGAGAAAACAGAATCTTATTTGGATGGCAATTATTGGAGCCTGTTTATTACTTCTAGTTGGATTCAACGGCCAGACAAAACGGGTGCATCAACCGAATATGATGAGTATTGCTCATAGAGGTGCCTCCGGTTTCGCACCCGAAAATACCCGCTCAGCCTTCCAAAAGGGAGTCGAACTCCAGGCTGATTATTTGGAGTGCGATGTTCATCTATCAAAAGATGGAGAGCTTATTATCATGCACGATGACAACATCGATCGTACAACGGATGGAAACGGTTTCATAAAGGATTATACATTAGCCGAGTTACGACAGTTTGATGCTGGAATTACGTTCAGTGAGGAATTCCAGGGTGAGTCAATCATGACACTCAATGAACTGTTAGATGAATTCTTTGACAAGATTGGTTTATTAATTGAATTGAAGAATCCTGCAAACTACCCGGGAATAGAAGAGAGCATTGTATCTTTATTGAGGAATTATGAAGATTTAAGTTCAATTATAGTCCAGTCATTCGATGTCGAATCCATGAAAAAAATGCATTCTTTGCTTCCAGAGTTGGAAGTGGCTGTCCTTGTTCGTCCAGCCGAATCACTTTTATCCGAAAAGAAATTGGATGAATTAACTTCATTTGCTTCATATGTTAATTTCAATGTATCCTTTATTAACAAGCGCATGGTGAATAAAGTACAACAACGCGGTAGCAAAGTCCTCGTTTGGTCAAAAAACGACAAGAAGCTTGTCTCGAAAGCTCATAAGTACGGGGTCGATGGAATCATATCCGATTATCCTACATGGCGAATTGACAAACCGATCTATCTCGTACAAGAATAGTAGTGATTGAAACCGGAATCCTTGGATTCCGGTTTTTTAATGCGAAAAACCACTTTATTCTAACTGATTCACTGAAAATATATAGTATGATAGACGGAATGGAGGAGATGCATTATGAAAAATGGAAAATCATTTACTATTATTCGTCGGGCAGTCTTTACGAAAGGAGCTGTGAAAGATGATCATACGCATTTTATATGAAGACAATCATTTACTTGTTGTCGAAAAACCAGTGAACTTGCCGGTTCAGGCAGATGAAAGCGGCGATGATGACCTACTTACAATCTTAAAGCAGGATTTGAAGGAGCGCTATCAAAAGCCCGGTAATGTCTACCTTGGATTGGTTCATCGACTGGATCGTCCAGTAGGCGGTGTCATGGTGTTCGCAAAAACATCTAAGGCTGCATCCCGCTTGTCTGATATATTACGAAAACGGGAAATTGAAAGGACCTACTTGGCAGTCGTACGTGGAAATCTAAAGAGATACGGTGTATTGGAACATCACTTGTGGAAGGATGCGAAAAAGAATAAAGTACATACGGTTAAAGCGGGACACCCCGATGGAAAAAAGGCCATTCTTCAGTATGAAACAATAGAACAAAAGGACAATATGAGCCTATTGCAAGTCCGTCTTCATACAGGTAGATCACATCAGATCCGCGTTCAGTTATCAGCTTCCGGTTCCCCCCTTTACGGAGATCAAAAATACGGGCAACATGTGAATAAGCCCGGCCAGCAAATTGCTCTATGGGCGCATACCCTTGAATTCCCTCACCCAACAACAAAGGAACTGATGAAATTTGAATCGGTACCCCCTTCCGACCATCCGTGGGTTATTTGGGAGAGGATAAGTGGCAGAACAGTTACTGTATGAAATTGTCAAAGCAGGTCATCTAGCTGATTGACATAGAAATTCCATACCCCTACACTTAGAATGAGTAAATCAGTTGGAGGAAATTATGACAAATCCATTTATCCCGATTATTGTCGGAACCGATATCAATGCATATAATATGGCAATTTCATTTCACGAGGCGTATGGGATACACCCAATCCTTGTTGGAAAGGAATCTTTATCATTTACAAGCTTAAGTACAATTCCCGGGGCGATTGAATTGTTCCCGAAGCTTGGGGAAAAGAAAGAGTTTCCAGCTATCTTAAAACAAGTAGCAAATAAGTACAAAAATCCGCAGAAGAAATTGCTGCTTATCGGCACAAATGATCTTTATGTCCGTCTCATCATAGAGAATCGTGATGTCCTTGCCGAAGATTTTGTGTTCAATTATATAGATGAGCCACTTTTAAATAATTTACTTGTGAAGAAGAATTTTTATCAGCTTTGTGAAGAGCATGGAATTGATACGCCAGCAACTTATTTTTATTCATGTAAAAACGATGACCGTTTCACAGAAGAAGTCATGTTCCCGGTTATCATCAAACCAAGCAACGGCGTAGAGTACTATAAACATCCATTTTCAGGTATGCAAAAAGTTTACAAAGTCGACTCACATGAGGAAATTCAAAGAGTCATTGAAACGATTAAGAAAAGCGGCTATCAAGATGATTTGATCATCCAGGACTTTATCCCGGGCGATGATACGTATATGTGGGACTCCGTCTTTTACATTAACAGCAAAGGCAATACCGAGCTGATCACTTTTGGACAAGTAGTGCTTCAAGAGCATACACCTACTGCAATCGGTAATTACACAGCTGTCATTACAAGATACAATGAAGAAATGATGTTGAAGTTGAAGGGCTTCTTGGAGGCACTCAATTATGTAGGGTACGCCAATTTCGATTTGAAATATGATCATCGGGATGGCAAATTTAAAGTGTTTGAAGTGAATATCCGTCAAGGCCGTTCAAGTTATTATATAACGTCCTGCGGTCATAATATGGCGAAAAACTTTGTCGATGATCTCATCTATAATGTCGAAAAGAAGTTAGTCTTACTGGATGAGAAGTTCCTATTCACAGTCGTTCCAAAAATTGTGCTTAAGAAATTTGTCGACAATGTAGAAATCCGTAAAGAGATTAAGCAGTTGTTAAGAGCCGGCAAATACGCCAATCCACTATTCTATAAAAGGGATCAAAGCTTCAAAAGGAAACTTTATCTCTTAATGAGACAAATTAATTACTATCGTAAGTATAAAGACAATAAATGGTAATCTGAATGAACCTAATTGCATACGTGCAATTGGGTTTTTTTAGTGAAGTTTACAGTATTGAAGGAAGTGGAATAGATAAGTGACTAGCTCAAGGAGGAATTACAGCATGAGGAAACAACACCATAACCAGCAGTTCGATTCAAAAAGAAACACAATCATTGAGAACCTTGTGAATGAAGGTGTTTATAAAATAAATGGAAAACAATTATACGAGCTTTCTTTATATGAATTGTTGAAACAGTATACAATGAGAATAGAGTGAATCATTGGGGGGATTGAATTTGAATAGTAAATTAAAGAACTCTAACAGGGAATGGCTAAAAGAAGCGACAATCAGGCAAATGCTACAGAAGATGGGGGACCTTGAACTTAGTTCAGAAGAGCTTGTGATCATGTATTTACAAAGAATCTCAGAAACAGATCAAGCGGTTAATGCAATCCTTGAGATTAATCCACAAGCACTTCAAATAGCACGCTCCCTCGATGATGAAAGGCGCTCCGGAAACGTGCGCTCCCTTTTGCATGGAATACCTGTGCTGTTAAAAGATAGTATGGATACTGCAGATAATATGCATACAAGCTGCGGCTCATTGGCAATGAAAGATTATTTTGCAGATAAAGACGCCTTTTTAGTAAAGAAATTACGCGATGCGGGGGCGGTGATTCTTGGCAAGACGAATATGACAGAATGGGCGAATTTCATGTCTGACCGGATGAGGAATGGCTGGAGTTCCCGGGGAGGACAAGTGAATAATCCATACGGTCCATTCGATGTTGGCGGATCAAGCTCAGGTGCAGCTGCCGCAATCGCTGCGAATATGGCTGCTGTTTCAATTGGAACGGAAACAAGTGGTTCGATTATTAATCCTTCCGCCCAAAATGCACTTGTCGGGATTAAACCGACAGTAGGTGCGATTAGCAGGAGTGGTATCATCCCGCTATCCTTCACACAGGACACCCCAGGTCCGATGGCACGGACAGTAGAGGATGCAGCGATAACATTTGGCCAGATGGTAGGGTATGATCACAATGATCCGATTACGAAAGGATCCGATCGATTTGCGGGAATTGACTGGCTTTCCTTGTTGGATTCCAATTCCTTAAAAGGTAAAAGAATCGGTATTGCACGTTCCATTTTTGAACGTGAAATTACGACTGAAAGAAAGGCGCAGTTCGATGAAGTACTTGTTCAACTGGAATCATTAGGCGCAGAAATTATTGAATCTATCGATTTGGGGACGATGGAGGATGATTTAGGGTATGATGTCTTGCTTTATGAATTCAAGGCTGCATTAAACGCGTATCTTGGAAAGACACCTATGACGAATCCTGTGCGAACCTTGTCCGATATCATTCGTTTCAACAAGGAGCATTCGGAAGAAACCCTTAAATATGGGCAAGTCATGTTGGAAAAAGTGGATCGGACAAGCGGAACATTAAAGGAGCCCGCCTATATCAATGCGTTAATAAGGAATCGTCATCTTGCAGGTGAATTGGCACTTGATCGGGCTTTCGATGAACATCGGATTGATATGCTAGTGTTTCCACAAGACCATGGCTGCAGCTTCAGTGCTGCTGCGGGTTATCCAGCAATCACTGTTCCTGCGTCGTTTACGAAAGAAGGAGAGCCTTTTTGTATTACAATATGTGGACGAGCATACTCTGAGCCAGAGTTGATAGGGTATGCATATGCTTTCGAACAGAAAACAAAGGCAAGAAGAAGTCCTATTCTGTAAAAAAATGTTGAAATGAAATGGAATCCAGTCCATTATGAGATAAGGTATAAGGAAAGCAGGGATGGAAATGTCCTTCTTGGAAAAAATGGACGATGTATTTACGGAAAAGTGGAAATTTGAACAAGAAACGCCGATACAAACTAAAATGATTCCCGAATTGCTCAATGGCAGGGACGTCGTTGCGGAATCTCCAACAGGAACAGGAAAAACATTGGCATATGTATTGCCGATTCTCCAACGGGTAAATGGCGATAAAATGCAGACACAAGCATTGATCGTGGCACCGTCGCAAGAATTAGCAATGCAAATTGTCAACGTCATACGTGATTGGGTGGAAGGGACAACTATCACCGTTACTCAGCTAATTGGCGGTGCAAATATGCAACGTCAGGTTGAGCGATTGAAGAAAAAGCCAACCATCGTCGTTGGAACCCCTGGTCGCTTAGTCGAACTCGTCAAAGCGAAACGTTTAAAAATGAATGATATACGCTATATCGTTTTAGACGAAGGAGATCAGCTTCTTTCCCGCGACTACAGGGTAATCGTTAAGGATTTAATCGAAGCTGCTAATGCAGAACGACAAGTGGCTGTTGTATCCGCGACCATTACAGATGAAATTGAAATTGTAGCGAAAAAGCTCATGAATGATCCGATCCGATTACAAGTTTCAGTAGAGGATATGCCGTTATCCGGAAAAGTTGTACATTCATTTGTGAAAACGGAAGCCCGTGATAAAACAGATTTGCTACGTGGTCTATCCCATCTGCCGAATATTAGGGCTCTTGCATTCATGAACAACGTCGATCAGCTTCGAATGAAGGAATTTAAATTGCAATATAACGAAGCTCCGGTTGCAGTACTGTATTCATCAATGAAAAAATTCGAACGCCAAGAAACATTGGAAAGCTTCCGGAAAGGCGATATCCGCATCTTAATCGCAACAGATCTTGCCGCAAGAGGATTGGATATCCAAGGATTGACCCATGTCATCCATGTCGACGTCCCACATACCATCGAGCAGTACTTACACCGCTCAGGACGTACTGGACGTGCAGGTGAGGATGGAGAAGTCCTTGCATTACTCTCATATCCAGAAGAACGTACCTATCGAAAACTTGCAAAAGGATTCAAACCTGTCCAGAAAGTATGGTACAAGGGTAAACTGACCGAAGGAAACTCCAAAACAGTCAGCGCTCAAAAACCAGCAACAAAGAAACCAACGACAAATAAACCGAAGAAAAAACGATAAAAAGGGCAATGCCAACTCCATTTCAAAGTGGATTGGCATGCCCTTTTTTGTTTTATAGTTGTGTCAGGATTATCGGCTCATCCTTCGTCACAATAATCGTATGCTCAATTTGCGCAACAAGGGATTTATCCGGCGTAACAAATGTCCATCCATCACCAAGCTCAATAATATGCTCAGCCTTCTCAGAAATGAACGGTTCAACCGCCAATACCATTCCTTCCTTCATCAGCGTCTTATCCCACGCATCATAATAATTCAAAACATGTTGCGGCTCCTCATGCAATGAAGTACCAATACCATGCCCAGTCAAATTCTTAATCACTTTAAGCCCATTATCCTTCGCTTCTCTTTCAACAGCTTTCCCGATTTGATTCAGACTTGAGCC
This sequence comes from Sporosarcina highlanderae, assembly GCF_030433715.1. Taxonomy (GTDB): domain Bacteria; phylum Bacillota; class Bacilli; order Bacillales_A; family Planococcaceae; genus Sporosarcina; species Sporosarcina highlanderae. The sequence continues at coordinate 93,570 of NZ_JAROCC010000010.1, forward strand.
CGCCTTCACTTTCGTCATCGCACGGTCAAAAGCACGTTTCGCAACATCACAAAGCAACTGCTTCTTTTCGTCTGCCGTACCGACAACGAATGATATGCCTGTATCCGCGAAATATCCATTATACGATCCGGAAACATCAATATTTACAAGATCGCCGTCTTGAATGACACGTGAACCTGGAATTCCATGAGCGACTTCATGATTGACACTGATACATGTATACCCTGGGAATTCGTACTGATCAATTGGAGCGGAAATAGCACCACGCTCAGCGAAAAGACGTCCCCCAAGCTCATCTAACTCTTTCGTTGTAATGCCAGGCACTGCTGCTTCCTTCATCGCCTCACGGATTTCCGCAACAATACGTCCAATTTTTTTCAACGCTTCAATTTCTTCGTTATTCTTAACAATCATTATTTACAGGTCCCTTCTTCGAAACATACTTTTCCAACCGATTATATCATAACTATTCTAACCAAAAGGTCCGTATGCTTAAATCACTTCAGTACTTTTACACCTTGATAGACATTCCAAATTACGACAAATAAAAAGAGGAGACCGTACAAAAGCATGAATAGGAAAGGCGCCAAGCCCCAAAAGTCGAATTGTCCTGTCATCATCGTATGTATTCTTGATTCATATGAAATCATTGAAAATGAAAAAAGAATGAAACCGGCGATTAGCAAGACAACTGGCGCCAAATGTGAAATAAGAGAACGTTTAGCATGACCTTTTACTTCGTGATCATCCGTTATGAAATAGACGATGGCAGGTAAAAGAAGAGGCGAGAAAAAGATACTGAAATAACATAATGCTGCAAGTAGTTTATTATTGGACATTGGCAAACCTCCCATTGTTCTCAAAAACTTATAGAATCGTCTTGCTATTATGTACCTTAACATATACAATGTATACGACAATTGAATTACACGACCACAAGGGGGGCCTTCAATGGCTGAGATTGGACATCTGTCCTGACCCTTCGAACCTGTAAGTTCATACTTGCGTAGGGATGTGGATGGAAACTGACATTTAGTTTACGATGTCTCGGTTCTATCCGGGATGTCGTTTTTTATTGTAAAGAAAAGTGGCTCTGCTATAAATGTAACCTTGTATGGCTGATTTAAAACTTTTATTCGTTGCCGTCAAGATAAAGCAGTCTTTTGCCTTTTATCTTTCATCTTCCATATCCCTCCGACAAAAAAAGAGGAGGAATTTCAATTGGATCGTAAACGTCTACAGTTTTTATTAGAGGTTGCTATTTTTGGAGCCTTGTCATTCGTCTTGGATATGCTTGTCGTGTTCAAGATGCCGCAAGGGGGATCTGTCACATTATCCATGCTGCCAATTATCGTCATCGCATTCAGATGGGGAATAGTAGGTGGAATGTTAACAGGGTTAATTACCGGATTGTTACAAGTAATTAGTGGGGCATATGTATTGAATATCTACCAGGCCGCACTCGATTATTTTGTAGCTTATTCGTTAGTAGGGCTCGCGGCAGTTACATTAGGCTGGTTGCTTAGTAGTAGAAAAGCAGGGAATAAACGATCGATGGTTTCGGCAATTGTCATAGGTACGGTCATTGGAGGAGTATTACGTTTCCTTGCCCATTTTATCGGTGGAGTGGTTTTTTTCGCCGAATTTGCTGGTGATCAGCCGGTATGGCTGTATTCGCTCGTTTATAACGCCTCATATATGATTCCTTCAATCATACTTTGTGCAATTGTGGCGGTTCCGTTATTCACAACAGCTCCACGACTTATTCAAAGGGTGGCATAAAAAAGGAGTAGGCGCTGAAAATCTAAGCGCCTACTCTGTTTTTATTTTCCATTTGTCTTCCAGAGAACAAGAAGATGCATGTAATGATGGTTGCACATAAGAAAATGGCAGCCGCCGATATGAATAACTCTTCCGTCCCGTTCTTAATGGCAATTCCGATAAATGCCCAAACAAAGGCAAGATTCATCACATAATCTCGGTGATGATACATAAAATGGAGTGCGAACGCAGTAGCAACAGTTAAGTAGATGACTGTCCAAAGTGGATCGCTCAATCCCATCCCTGACCAATCGTTAATCATAAGTGTATAACTCAGGTTCGTGATAGTAGAGATGACACTCCATCCTATTAACAGACTGAACGGAACTCTTCCAAGTAATCGGTTTTCCCTTTTTGGATAGGAAAAGTAAAAAACGAGCAACAAAAGTAAAAGTGCTCCTTTTACAACGACTGTCCAGTAGAATAAACCATAGTGCCATAAAAAAATCCATGCAATGTGCAAAATGCAACAAAGTATAAAAAGTGAGACGACACGATTTTGATATATGGAACTTAACTTTCGCCCCGCTTTATTGAAATTAATAACCCAGTTAAACAGCAGGATCATTGCTATGCCCAAAAGGAGCAACACATAATCCGCAGGGATAAAGAGAACAGGCAACCTATTTGCAATTTCTCCAGTCGTAAACCCATTCAAAGAAAAAAATCTTGCTATTACATTCAGTACAATGACTGCGATTAATGATAGGCTCATCATGATGATTCTAGACATAATAAATCCTCCCTTTGAACAGTATACATAGGAATTGTGAATCATGCGAAGGAAAGTATGAAATTTCCGTCACAAATCCATTATTTCGAATCCCGAAGATTCATGTTATAATTGAAATAGCACTAAATTACAAATTTTTTAGATGATTAGGGGGAATCATTCAATGAAGACAAAAGAAGAATATTCACAAGTATGGGATTTAGACGTATTTTTCAAAGGTGGAAGTGCTTCCGAGGAACTTCGTCAACATCTTGACGCGGTAAAAGTACAAATTGGTTCGTTGGAAGAATTAGCTAACTCAACTCAGACGCCGGTATCCAAAGACGATGCTGCTCAAGTTTTAACTATTTTAGAGGAAATCACGAATACCGGAAAAAATTTAAGAGAAGCGGGAGCTGTTATCGGCTGCTTCACTGCAGCTGATATTAAAGACAAAAAAGCACTCGTTCTTCAATCTGAAATGGGTTCACTGGGTGCACGATATTCGACAGTAATTTTGAAATTCCAACAAACTATTACAAAAGCAGAAGAAAACGTATGGAATGAATTATTGGAATCAGAACAGTTATCTCCTTTTGCGTTTGTTTTAAACGAATGGCGCGATCAGGTGAAATTGAAGTTATCTGAAGAAGAAGAAAGTCTGATAACAGCATTAAGCGTTGACGGGTACAATGGATGGGGCCAACTTTACAATCAATTAGTGGGCGACATCAAAATTGAAATGACTGTTGACGGCGTAGAAAAGAAGCTTTCTGTGGGCCAGGCGAATAACTTAAGCTCTCACCCGGATGCAGCAGTTCGTAAAGAAGTATTTGAAAAGCTTGAAGAGGCTTGGAAAGCGAAAGAGGACTTCTTTGCTTCTACATTGAATCATTTGGCGGGCTTCCGTTTGGCGATCTATGAAAAACGTGGTTGGGATAATGTCCTGATGGAGCCACTAATGCGTAACAGAATGAGCCAAGAAACGTTGGATGCAATGTGGGGGGCAATTAGTGCCAATAAAGCACCGTTTGCCGACTTTTTGAAATACAAAGCAAACTTGCTTGGAAATGAAAAGATTAATTGGTACGACATGAGCGCGCCTGTAACATCTTCAACAAAGGAAATGTCTTATCAAGAAGGGGCGGAATTTATCCTTGAGCACTTCGGTAAATTTGGTCCAGAACTCGAGGCATTCTCCCGTAAAGCGTTCGAAGATAGCTGGATTGAGGCAGAAGATCGTGCGGATAAACGTCCAGGAGGCTTCTGCACAGGAATGCCGGTTTCTGAACAATCCCGAATTTTCATGACATATAGCGGTTCCATGTCGAATGTTGCTACCCTTGCTCATGAATTAGGACACGCTTTCCATTCATACGCATTACGCCCAGTGCATTATATGAATCGCCAATATGCGATGGGAGTTGCGGAAACAGCGTCTACATTTGCAGAAATGATTGTTGCGGATGCTTCCGTCAAAGCTGCTGAAACAGAAGAAGAGAAACTTGCTCTGCTTGAGGATAAAATCCAACGAAGTGTGGCATTCTTCATGAATATCCATGCACGTTTCCTATTTGAAACTCGTTTCTATGAAGAACGTAAAAATGGAGTAGTTCCAGCACCACGTCTGAATGAATTAATGGAAGAGGCACAAAACGAAGCTTATGCTGGTGCGCTTGATTCGACTCATCCGCATTTCTGGGCGTCCAAGCTGCATTTCTACATTACAGGTACGCCATTCTATAATTTCCCGTATACGTTCGGCTACCTATTCTCCTTAAGCATCTATGCGAAGGCACTTACAGAAGGAGAATCGTTTGAACAGCAGTATTTGGCATTATTACGCGACACTGCTATCATGTCTGTTGAGGACCTTGCTATGAAGCATCTTGGTGAGGATATCACTAAGGAAGAATTCTGGGCGAAAGGTGTAGCTCTTTGCGTAAAAGATGTCGAAGAGTTCCTGAAATTAGCTTCCGAAGAAAGGTGAAGAGGCATTGATTCTGCTTGAAGGGCGAACTTGTTATTTACGTGTATTGACAGAAGAAGACGCCGTCATTTTTACTGAACTGCTCTTAGCGAATAAAGAGTATTGGACGGTTTTTGAGCCGCGACATGATCCGGGCTATTATACGGTTTCTGTTCAGCGAAATAAAATTAGGGAATCCCTCTATCAAATGAGAGACCGGCGTGAATATAATTTTGGTATTTTTGACGCCGAAACAAGCAGGTTAATAGGCCATATTTCTCTTTACAGCATTAAAAGGCTACCTTTTTCAAGCGGCTTTGTCGGATATTCGATCGATGAACGGGAAACGGGCAGGGGGCTCGCGACCGAAGCGGTCAATATTGTGACAAAGTTCGCGTTCGAAACTGTGCTGTTACATCGGGTTGAAGCTTTCGTTTCCCCGAATAATATCGGCTCAGTTCGAGTCTTAGAAAATGCGGGATACGTACGTGAAGGCTTGCTTAGAAAGCTTTTATACATTAATGGTGTTTGGGAAGATCATTTTATGTACGCATGCCTATCAGATGATTATTGAAAGGGTAAGGCCGCCTGGCGGAAACTACTAGTTACTATAAAAAGCCGATTCTTCACTTAGAAGAATCGGCTTTTGTCTCATCCAGCTCCGGGCGCCAGAGCCTCGGGGTCATAAGTCAAAGTTGCTATGTGGCAAAAACACGCCACGTCGCATCTTTGCCTTATGCCTGTCGTCTCTTGGCGGGCGCCCTCCGCTTTTGTCATCATAGGGAAATCCTACGCGCGTAATTATCTATTACCCGGGAAATGTCTATCAGTTTTCGACAAGATATTCATATCCGCTTGTTATAATATCCAATTTACCAGTGTGAGGATCAACGACAAGCCCGTGTACGGGAACCTTATGATCCATTAGCGGGTGATTACGTACCAGGTCCACACTGCTCTTCACACTTTCTGTAACGTCGTTAAAGCCACGCAACCATTCTTTCATGTCGATTCCTGAATACTTCAACGTTGTGAACAGATTTTTATCAATTCCACGTTCTACCATGCTCTGGACAATAGATTTTGTATCGACTGAACTCATACCGCAGTCATGGTGTCCAATAATATATACCTCATCTGCCTGTAATTGATAGATGGCAACAAGGATACTCCTCATTACGCTTCCGAATGGATGCGTGACAATAGCACCGGCACTTTTGATGATTTTGGCATCGCCATTTTTTAAGTTCATCGCTTTGGGAAGTAGCTCGGTTAGTCTTGTGTCCATACAAGTAAGTATAACAATCTTCTTATCGGGAAATTTCGTTGTTTCATATTCTTTGAATTTCTCTTCTTGTACAAAGTCTTTATTGAAATCGATGATTTCGGATAAGATTGTCATATATGCACCTCCAGATTTTTGCCTTTAAAATAGTTTACATAAAAAAAAAGGGGCTGCCAAGTGGCAACCCCTTTTTCAATATTTATTTTACATCCGGCTTAGGATCGATTCTTTCCGAGTCAGAAGAATCCAAGGCCTTTCCTAGGAAGTGCATAGTGAATAATGCGGCAATTGCAAGGACAACAGAATAACCGATTACTGTAGTGAACATCAATCCCATAATTAGACCCCTCTCTATAAATGAATGATAATGATACATCCATTATACTATAAATCTCTATTTTTTAAAGAGCAGTTTTTAATTTAATTGTGACGGATATTAGAATGCCCAATTACCATTGCGGAAGACGGGTTCAACAGTTCCATCAGGTAAAATACCGTCGATATCCATTTGGTCTGAGCCAATCATGAAGTCAACGTGTGTAATGCTTTGGTTTAGACCGTGTTTTTCCAAGTCTTCAGTAGACATTGTCTTTCCGCCTTCCAAACAGAAGGAGTAAGCACTGCCGATTGCAAGGTGATTGGATGCATTTTCATCGAACAAAGTATTGTAGAAAAGCAGACCTGACTCTGAAATTGGAGAAGCATGAGGAACGAGTGCCACTTCACCAAGATGCTTAGCACCTTCGTCCGTATCGATTAGACGTTGAAGAACCTCTTCACCTTGTCCCGCACTGATTTCCGTAATTCTTCCGTCTTTGAAAGTCACTGTGAAATCGTCGATAATATTGCCGCCGTAGCTAAGTGGCTTCGTATTTTTAACATAGCCATTCACTCCGTCTTTATGGGGAACTGTGAATACTTCTTCAGTCGGCATATTGGCCATGAAAGCATTACCGTCAACATTGACACTGCCTCCACCGCACCAAATATGTCCTTTTGGCAAATCAATTGTCAGATTCGTGCCTGGCGCTCTGTATTGCAATGTTGCATATGCTTTTTTATTCAAGTAATCAGCTTTTTCATTCAGTGTTTTATCAAGCTCTTTCCATGCTGCAACTGGATTTTCCTGATCTGCTCGAACCGCTTTGAAAATGGCTTCCCATAGAGCAGGCACTTGTTCGCCTTCCTCAAGTTCAGGGAACATTTTTGCAGCCCATGCTTTTGAAGGTGCTGCGATGACAGACCAGCTGAAACGGTCTGCTTGCATCATTTTACGATAATTGCTAAGTGCTTTACCGGCAGCCTTTTGGGAATCAGCAATACGTGAAGGATCAATTCCTTTTAGTAAATCGGGACTTTGTGAAACGATGCTGATGAATGCAGCTCCACCTTCAGCCAATTTTTCACGTTCCATCACTTTCCACTCAGGGAAATCTGAGAAGGATTCAGCAGGTGCTTTTTTATAACGTAATTTTAATAGCTCTTCATCTGCCCAATCGACGATAACATGACGAGCTCCTAAATCGTATGCTTTGTCAGCCACTTTTCTGACAAGTTCTGCTGTTTCAATGGATGCGCTTATGTAAAGCGTTTGGTCCTTTTGGATATTCGAACCGACTTCTACAATTAAACTTGCGTATTTTTCCAATTTCTCTTCAAATGACAACAAATAAAAAACCTCCTTCATCCTTATGTATTAATAGTACTCCAGTGTAATAAAACAGGCAAAGATAATTCTTCAAAGATTTCATCTATATTGGATTATCATTCTTTAATTATTTTTAATTATAAATAGGATTTATTATTAAAGACCTAAAGTATTGTATGATTATGTCGAAATAAGAAGAAGAAGAGAAGACGGGGGTACGAATATGGATTTATCAACCATTGTTGGACTTATTCTTGGTATAGTCGCATTATTTGTCGGTATGGCGATGAAAGGCGTAACACCGGATAATTTACTTAATCCAGCTGCGATTCTTATTATCATTGCAGGTACGATTGCAGCTGTTGTCATTGCATTCCCAATGAAGGAATTAAAAAGGGTGCCGAAATTATTCGGTATTCTGTTCAAAGAACAAAATTTGAATTCCGATGCGGATCTGATACGGATGTTTTCCAAATGGGCCGATATTGCAAGACGTGAAGGCTTATTGTCGTTGGAAGCACAAACTGATGAAATTGTAGACCCTTTCTTGAAAAATGGACTTGACCTCGCTATAGATGGCCAAAACGCTGATTATATACGTGATGTCCTTACCGAAGAAGTGGATGCAATGGAGGAAAGGCATACGGCTGGCGCCCTTATATTCAGTCAGGCCGGTACATATGCCCCAACGCTTGGTGTATTAGGTGCAGTTGTAGGATTGATCGCAGCACTAAAGGATATGAATGATATCGAAGCACTTGGGTATGCAATATCCGCAGCATTTGTCGCGACGTTGTTGGGGATTTTCACTGGGTATGTACTATGGCATCCATTTGCCAATAAATTAAAACGAAAATCGAAGGAAGAAACACGACAAAAGATGATGATGATTGAGGGGATCCTATCTGTTCTTGAAGGTGAAGCACCACGCACGATAGAACAAAAACTAATTTCCTATCTATCATTGGAAGATCGGATAAAATTCGCTGAAGAAAATAATCGCGACAAGGGGGAGGGCCAATTTGTCGAGGAAACGTAAGAAAAAAAAAGATGATGGCCATATTGATGAATCCTGGCTTTTGCCGTACGCGGATTTACTAACTCTGCTTTTGGCGTTATTTATTGTTTTATTTGCATCAAGTTCAGTGGACGAAAAAAAATTAAGTAAGATGTCTGCCATTTTTAGTGAAATATTTGATGGTGGGACAGGCGTTATGCAAAGTCCATCACCGACTCCGACTCCTTCCATAGATACGAAGGGGGATCAAGGCAATGAAAACTCAGCCTACCTGGAGGATCAGCAGTCACTTGAGGAAATACAGTCTGCAATCGATGACTATATAGCGGTAAATGAATTGGAAAATCAATTCCAAACCCAATTGATTGAGGAAGGTCTCCTTATTACGATACGCGATAGCATTCTATTTGAGTCAGGTAAAGCAACGATTAAACCGGAGTATTCCAAAATGGCAAAGGATATTGGCAGTCTCCTCAAATTTGAAGAGCCCAGGCAGATAGTCGTTACAGGGCATACGGATAATGTCCCAATAAACAGTGCCGAATTTCCTTCGAACTGGGAACTGAGTATGATGCGTGCCATCAACTTTTTGAAAATCTTAATTGATACGAATAATCTTGATCCCCAACTTTTCAGCGCCAAAGGATATGGTGAAAATAAGCCGGTTGCATCAAACGATTCTGCCGAGGGGAGAAGTAAGAACCGTCGAGTGGAAGTCCTTGTACAGCCTCTTGTGCTTAAAGATGGGACATCGGTTGAATAACATAAAAAAAGCTGATGCGCATTGTTTTATGCACATCAGCTTTTTCACATTATTTACGTAACGATCCAAGTTCAGCAGCTATGGCTTGCATTTCGTTTGGAGTGATCGTATCTCGTTTCATGACCATCTCATACATGTAAACCAAGTCTTCATAACGTTCAGTATCGAAGTTATCCGCCTTCATGGCATCTACGTTTACCATTCTTAGCTTCTCTTTGATTTTTTCAATCATATACGAAACATTTTCGGCTGTTGGTTGAGTTAAATCCATAATATAGTCCGCCCTTCACTATCGTCGGACTAATCATTGCATTATTTAGCTGTAGTGTCAACCGCTTTTCCAAGCTTTTCAGCTTCCTTTTCTTCTTCAATCTTCGCTTTGAATCGTTTAGTTTCCATGATGATGACACCAGACAATCCAAGAAGGCCAATCAAGTTCGGGATTGCCATCAAGCCGTTCAAGACGTCTGCAAGAGCCCAAACTACGTCTAGAGATACTAAAGAACCTACAATGATGAATGCAACGAATGCAATACGGTATCCTAAAACTGCCCCATTCTTAGGGAATAGGTATTGGAAACATTTTTCACCATAATAACCCCATCCAAGAATAGTGGAAGAAGCGAAGAAAATGATACCAATTGCAACGATGATTGGCCCAGCTCCACCTAAGAATTCACCGAAAGCTTCGGCAGTCAATGAACCGGCACCAATTGATTTATCTTTCCATTGGCCAGACATGACGATTGTTACTCCTGTAATTGAACAAATTACAAGTGTATCAAAGAAAACTTGTGTCATCGAAATTAGCGCTTGGCGTCCAGGCATGTCTGTTTTTGCTGCTGCGGCAGCAATCGGAGCAGAACCAAGACCCGCTTCGTTCGAGAAAAGACCACGAGCAACCCCGAAACGGATGGCCGCACCAATTGCACCTCCTACAGCAGCTTCCCCTGTAAATGCAAATTTGAAAATAGTAGCGAACGCTTCAGGCACTAAATGGATATTCATAATCATGACAATTGCACCCGCAATAAAGTAGAAGAGTGCCATGATTGGTACGAAGAATGCAGTAACCCGACCGATCGATTTGATGCCTCCAAGAATTACGAGTCCTCCGAAAATCAGAAGTGCGAGCCCTGAAATCCAGTGAGGCACGTTGAATGTGCTGTTCATGACATCCGCTACTGCTTTCGATTGTGTACCATTTCCAATACCGAATGCGGCAAGTGCACCAAATATAGCAAAAAGGACACCAAGCCATTTTTGTTTCAAGCCGTGTTCCAAATAGTACATTGGTCCACCGGCCATTTCACCTTTGGAATCCTTGACGCGATACTTGACAGCAAGGATGGCTTCCCCGTATTTTGTAGCCATACCGAAGAATCCAGCGAGCCACATCCAGAAGACTGCTCCCGGTCCACCCATGTAGACAGCTGTGGCGACACCGACGATATTACCTACACCCACTGTTGCTGCCATGGCGGTCATCAGTGCCTGGAACTGTGAAATATCCCCATCTGCTTTTTTATCATGTTTACGAGAAAAAACTTGTTTTAATGAATAAGGCAATAACCGTACTTGTATAAATCCGAGCCTTGCTGTCAAATAGATACCGGTTCCCACTAACAAGATAAGAAGAGGTGGCCCCCAAACAAATCCACCGGCCTTGTCTAAAAAGCCAGTAATTGCATCCATTACTTCCATACTTTTACCCCCTTGTTTTTAATCTCTGTTCCTATCCCTTTCCATTTCCCTTTCCACTCCCGCTCTTATAGCTTCCGCCGTCTCTCCCTTCTATCAAACTCATTGGACTATTGGGAATCAATAGTGTTATTGTTAATATTCCGAAACTTTTACTCATTAGTCAAGACCTATTTTTCATTTTCAGCAATATTGTTTGTTTTTATTGGTGAGGGGTATAATAATATAAGCAAATTAGAAAGTTATGGAGGGTATTTATGTGGGGAATAGCAAATTTGGAAGGTTTATCCTGGTCGGGGCAGTTTTGGGTGGAATTATAAGTTTATGTGATCGGAGTACCCGACGGCATGTTAAAGGTAAAACAGGTAATATGGTTTACCAGGCAAAATATTATTCGAAAAACCCGGATGTTCTAAAAGAGAAACTACAGCAACAAAAAGATAAATATATGTCGATCTATGAACAACTCTCAGGCGATGCTGCATATATTAAAACCCAAGTACAAGAATTAAAAGCACTAACTCCACAAGTAAAGGAGTTAGTCGTTGACACGAAAGAGGCATTTGTTGAGTCGAAAGAGGAATACAAAGAAATTGTTAACGAGCAAAAAGTAGGTGCTGAAGCAAAAAAGATATAAGTCCTGAAAGGAGTGAGTTCGATGTGAGCGACAGAGACCAATTTACTCCGAAAGCAACACAGTCTCAAAAGGGAAATGATGAAACTGAAAAAGTTAACAGGGAAAAGAATGGTTTTATAAAGAATTCATACATCATGAAATTCATTGGTGATTTGAATAACGGTGATCTTGAAAAATTTGATGTGACGACGACAGCAGGATTTTGGAAAGAGCTGTTAGTCAGGATAAAAAAAGTAGACATCACCGGTTTAGGCTCTCAGTTAGCCTTCTTTTTCCTATTGTCATTATTTCCTCTATTAATCTTTTTGATAACGCTGTTGCCCTTTTTAAATATTGATGAAAACCAAGTGTTCTTATTCATTAGAGATTATGCACCGGAAAGTGTTTTTAAACTTATTCGGGATACACTTCAAGAGATATTGGCAAATCGGAATGGCGGGCTATTATCTATTGGTGCATTGGCGACAATATGGTCTGCTTCTAAGGGTATGAATGCACTCACAAAGGCACTGAACCATTCTTATTTTGTAGAAGAGACACGTTCATTCATCGTCGCGAGGTCAATGTCTGTCATTTTCACGATAGCATTGATCGGTGTATTGATTATTGCTTTGCTTTTACCTATTTTCGGTGAGCAGGTCGGATATTTGGCTTTTTCTTACTTTGGAATGGAAGAAGGATTTATGAAGTTATGGGGGAATTTGCGCTGGAGTATTCCGCCAGTTTTAATCTTCCTTGTATTCACAGTACTCTATTGGGCTGTACCTAATTTGAAAATCCGTTTAAAAAGTGCAATCCCAGGTGCGCTATTTGCTACTGTGGGCTGGATTCTTACGTCATTAGCATTCTCTTTTTACGTTGGAAGCTTTGGCAATTATTCCAAGACATATGGAAGCATTGGGGCGATTATCGTACTTATGCTCTGGCTATACTTTTCCGCTATTATCTTAATGCTTGGCGGCCAGTTGAATGCGGTTATGACAGAAAGGAAACAATTGAAAACTGCAAAAGAAAAAAGCAATGCGGTAGGATAAACCAGCATTGCTTTTTTCGTATGTGGAGAGATTCATTTCACATTATTTAATAAACGCAATCCGTTCAAAATGACTAAAATTGTACTTCCTTCGTGACCGATTACGCCGAGTGGTAGATCCACGACTTGCATAAAGTTCGAGACAATAAGAACTGCGATGACGGCAATCGAGAAGAAAACGTTTTGTTTTACGATTCTTTGCATTTTCCTCGAAACCTTTACTGCGTATGAAATACGTGTCAAATCATTTTGCATCAGCACGACATCCGCCGTCTCCAAAGCCACATCGGTACCTTCACCCATTGCGATCCCGGAAGTGGCTGTCGCAAGTGCAGGGGCATCATTAATGCCATCCCCGACCATTCCGACTTCTCCGTATTCGGCAAGGAGTCCCTTCAATTCCTCAACCTTTTTTTCAGGAAGACATTCGGCCACGAATCTATCTAATCCAGCCTCCGCCGCAATGGCTTTAGCTGTCTTTTCATTGTCACCTGTAAGCATGATGGATTGAATCCCTAATTGTTTCAAATCCTTTATCGCCTGAACAGCTTCTGGACGTAACGTATCTTTCAATGCGATTACTGCAAGGATCCCTTTTTCATCCTTCATGAAAACAACAGTTTTTCCTTCATCGGAAAGTTGTTGAACAATCCCCGGATGGAACTCATCAATTAATTCTTTCCCTACAAATCTTGGATTACCCACTAATATTTCTCCAGAATTAGTAAATGCACGAATGCCATATCCAGGTACATCCTCTATCTGTGGATTATCCCGATTGGAAACCCCTTGTTCTTCAGCATATTTTACAATCGCAATTGCCAAAGGGTGGTTCGATTGGGCCTCAATACTGGATAGCATGGCAAGGGAACTGTTAACATCTTCGCCTTCTCGGAGTACAAAATCAGTGACTACTGGTTTCCCGGAAGTCAATGTGCCCGTTTTGTCAAAAGCGATAGCTTTTAAAGAACCTAAATGTTCAAGATGGATACCCCCTTTAAAAAGGACACCTCGCTTTGCACCATTCGAAACAGCTGCCAATGTGGCAGGCATGATTGACGCGACTAAGGCGCAGGGGGAAGCTACAACCAACAGGACAATCGCACGATAGAACGTCGTTGTCCAGTCCCATGCAAACAGATAATGAGGCAGGAACATCATTACGATTACAGCGAAAATGACAATCTTAACATACGTTCCTTCAAATTTCTCGATGAATTGCTGAGATGGTGATTTTTCGCTTTGCGCATTCTGGACGAGAGTGATGATTTTTTGGAATAAGGTCTCCGAACTTGGTTTCGTCATTTCCATCTGGATAGAACCGCTTAGATTGACGGTACCCGCAAATAATTCATCGTTCACTTCTCTAGTTACAGGAACTGATTCACCATTGATCGCTGACATGTCGATTGCCGTCGTACCTTGTAAAATTACCCCATCGACTGGGACTCGCTCACCAGGTTTAACAAGGATCCTTGCCCCGACTGAAAGGGAAGAGGTCGCTACGCTTACAGTTGACCCGTCGTCATTGATAAGCCACGCCACTTCGGGCTGCAATTCCATAAGTGCAGATATTTCCTTATGGCTTTTATTCAACGTGTACGTTTCAAGTGCTCCACTAATCGCGAAAATGAATATTAGAATCGCACCTTCAGCCCAGTAGCCGATAATAGCAGATCCAATTGCGGCAAATACCATCAGCATTTCCACATTTAACTGCCGATCAGCAATCGTATCCTCAATTCCTTCCTTGGCTTTCGCAAAACCGCCAATGAGAAAAGCGATAATATAAAGGGTGATGGATACCGTTTGTGATCCGTCTTTTCCTATAAACCAAGCAGTCAAAATCAAGACCCCTGACAGAATCGCCGCAACAAGCTCAATATGTGTTAGCCACTTTAACGGTTCATGTTGAATCTCATTCGTCTCAGTTGTCAATTAAAACCCTCCTTATTGATAATGAATATCAAATTCAATTAGATATTAATTATCACATAATAATCATTATAATTTACAGTATACCATTTAAGGAGGAAAAGTGAAACTCGAATTTTGTCAGAATATAAATAAAAAAGTAGAGTGGGAGAATTTTGGGCATTCTCTCACTCTACTTTTAATATATAAAGTATTAGCTGAACACTTTTTCTTTGAATTGGGCTAATTTTTCAAGCGATGACTTGTCAACATCCGCGTGAAGGCTGTTTCCGTGTGAATCCATTGTTACGACAGCAGTAAAGTCTTCGACTCGTAAATGCCACATCGCTTCAGGAATACCGAATTGTAGAAGGTCGACACCTTCAACAGCTTTTATGCAATCCGCGTAATATTGAGCAGCTCCGCCAATCGCATTCAAATAGACACCACCGTGTTCTTGAAGGGCAGCAAGGGTTTTTGGTCCCATACCGCCTTTTCCGATAACAGCACGGACACCGAATTTCTTCATAATATCTCCCTGGTACGGTTCTTCACGAATGGAAGTCGTTGGGCCAGCTGCTTTGATCTCATAGCCGCCATCTTCATTTTTCAAAACGACTGGGCCGCAATGATAGATGATTTGACCATTCAAATCGACTGGTGAATCATTTTCAGAAAGATGTTTATGAATTGCATCCCGGCCCGTATACATACGGCCACTTATTTTGACAACATCTCCAACGCGTAAATCACGGATTTGTTCTTCCGATATTGGTGCAGTCAACTCAACAGTTCGGGATGACTGTTTTACCTCTTCCTGTTGTTCGCCTTGATCGAACTTCAATTTCTCGCCGTCGTCATAATGCCATTTTGTTATGTCTCCAGTTTCGGGATTAATATCAACTGCCATTCGACGATATGCCCAGCAATTATACGCTACTGAAACGAAAAAGCTTGCTGGAAGTCTATGCATGATACCGACTTTACAACCTAATAATGTTGCTTCTCCGCCAAAGCCCATAGTCCCGATGCCTAATTTATTTGCAGATTCCAAAATATAGGATTCCAATTTTGCTAAATCAGGATTTGGGTTTACGTCATCCAAACCACGGAAAAGCTGTTCTTTCGCAAGGTCATAACCAGAAGCACGGTCGCCACCGATTCCGACACCGATGAAACCTGCTGAACAACCTTGTCCTTGAGCTTGATAGACGGAGTGGAGGATACATTTTCGGATACCATCCAAGTCGCGTCCAGCTCTACCAAGGCCTTCCAATTCAGTTGGCAAGCTATATTGGATATTTTTATTCTCACAGCCGCCACCCTTTAGGATCAGCTTCACTTCTATATGATCGTTTTCCCATTGCTCGAATTTCATGACTGGAATACCTTCACCAAGGTTATCTCCGCTGTTTTCGCCAGTTAATGAGTCAACAGCATTCGGTCTAAGTTTTCCATCTTTTGTAGCTTGGACAAGTGCACGTTTAATAGCAGCTTTAATCTCGAGTTGATTGATACCAATCGGCGTTTTAATTTTGAATGTTGGCAGTCCAGTATCCTGACAAATCGGGGATAGCTTATCATCTGCCATATTGATGTTCTTTGCGATCGTATCAAGACTCATTGCTGCGCGAGTTCCAGCATCTTCCTTTTCACGTGCCGCTTTGACTGCACGACGGACGTCTTTTGGAAGGTTTGTTGATGTTTCACATACGAGGTCATACATACTTTTTTCAAGCTGTTCAACTATACTTTTTTCAACTTGTTCTATGTACATTCTTATTTCCCCCTAAGGAATCATTGATCTTTTTTTATTTTATTCATTTGGTCTTCTAACTCATCAATCAATCGAATGAGTTGGTCGATTTCATCGAGGTCTGTTGTTTCCGGCTCGATTGACTCAAGTTTTTCTA
The DNA here is from genome assembly GCF_030433715.1 of Sporosarcina highlanderae. Lineage (GTDB taxonomy): Bacteria > Bacillota > Bacilli > Bacillales_A > Planococcaceae > Sporosarcina > Sporosarcina highlanderae. Next base: position 109,984 of record NZ_JAROCC010000010.1, read on the forward strand.
AAAATTGATGAAGGCGATTTTTTAATTCATCAACTTGTCCACTTTGTCGTTTTTCCAAGAAGTACACCTCTTTTCATCAGTATCATCGTATATGATATATGGCAATTTTTCAATGTTAGAGTGACTAAATTGAATGAATAGAAAATTCCCCTAAACAAAATATTTGCAATAGGCGAATATCATGGTATACTAAGGATAATCAATAAGAAAAGGAGGCCGTAGTGTAGAGACGAATCGAATCCTTAGTTAAGGGAGGGGATCCGTGAACGTTTAACGGCTAACCCGTTCGACGCCTACGATTTATATGCAAAATGATAGTGAAGGATCTTTTCATACGTAAAAGCCCAGTTGGTATCTGAAATCAGATATGGACTGGGCTTTTATTAGTTTACATTAGACGAACTCATAGGTATTGACGACGTGAATGGAATCCTTTACTGATTGGAACATTGAGCAGTTCTTCTCAGTCACTTCCAAAATCTTCTCCATTTTATCATCTTCAATTTTTTCCCCATCAATTACAAAATGCAAATGGATCTTTTCGACCCTGTTTGCGACTTCCTCATTCCGCTTAACTTCCTTAACCTCAATAGCAATATGATTGGCAGGCATTCTTTTCCTTTCAAGGATTTTACGTAACACACCACCAGTACATACTGCAATAGAAGAGACAAGCAATTGATAAGGTCTGAATCCGAACTCATCATTCGCAGAAATCTGCAGTTTGCCGAATGTTGTCTCCGTCTCAAAACCGTTTTCAGTCATTTCGAATTTCATTAAAATCAATCCTCCTTATGCTACTATTATAGATGATTTTGTGAATTAAGGAGCGTTTTACAAATGAATACCATACAACAACCTGAACAACGAAGGTTTTGGATCCTTGTTATCATTGTTTCGATTTCAGGTTTTTCCCAAGGCATGTTATTGCCGCTTATATCAGCCATATTTGAACGCGATGGGCTATCGAGCGCTTTGAATGGGCTGAATGCAACAGGATTGTACATAGGCACCCTACTGATTTCTCCATTTATGGAAGCGCCGCTTAGAAAATATGGATATAAACCTGTCATCATTTTAGGTGGGATTATTGTCTTTTCATCTTTGCTTCTTTTTCCATTATGGAAAAACATTTTCTTTTGGTTCATATTAAGATTGTTAATCGGAATTGGGGACCATGCGCTCCATTTTTCGACACAAACTTGGATAACGAGCACTTCAACGCAAGCAAGATTAGGTAGGAATATTGCAATTTATGGCGTGTCGTTTAGTGTTGGATTTGCGGCTGGACCGTTATTCGCACCACTTGTGAATATTTTTGAAGGGTTGCCATTCATCGTTTCTGGATTGCTATGCATGATGGCATGGCTTTTGGTCTTCTCCTTGAAAAACGAACGTCCTGAAGTGTTAAAGGGGAATGTGGAGACAGGAAGTTTTTTAAAACGAGCGAAGATCACGATCGGGGTTGCCTGGATCGCTTTTTTAGGCCCATTTGGATATGGATTCCTTGAATCATCTTTGAACGCAATGTATCCCGTGTACGCTTTACGAAATGGACTGGAACTCACTTCAGTCTCGCTCATCCTTGCTACGTTTTCAATTGGAGGTATTGTGTCACAAATCCCACTTGGAATGCTGTCGGATCGAATAGGTAGGCACGCCGTTGTCGTTACCGCATATGGTGGCGGGTCAGTCGCATTTTGGTCTGCAAGTATGATGGGTAATTCAGTTCCATTGATTATACTGACAATTTTTATCGCAGGACTATTTGTAGGTTCGATATTTTCCCTTGGCATTTCTTACATGTCGGATTTAACCCCGAAAGATCTTTTACCTACTGGGAATCTGTTATGTGGAATCTTCTTCAGCCTCGGAAGTTTGACTGGACCTTTCGCAGGTGGATTATTCCTTGAATTCGTGTCTGATGTCAGTTACCTTCTCATTATTTCAGTTTTATTTGGCCTGATATTCCTTGTTTCTTTATTCGGCAAATCAACAAGAAGCATCCCGTCATGAGGATGCTTCTAAAATCATCTTAAGATCATATCAACATTTTCATATTCCAGAACAAGATCATCAAGCGTTCGGAATTCATAACCCGCTTTTTTTGCATCCCTAATGAAATCTGGCAATGCCTCGGCGTTATCAGGTGACACTGTATGCATTAGTATAACGGCGCCGGGGTGAAGCTGATTCATCAGTTCATTATAAGCGTACGCTTTGCCACGTGGTTTATTGGCATGCCAATCTATGAACGCGACAGACCAAAATATATGACGATACCCTAATTCATTACCTTTCCTTAAGACGGTATCATTGAAAATACCTTCAGGGGGTCTCGCGTAATTTGTCCGTTTTACACCTGTTGTTTTATAGAGTAGTTCATCGAATTTCTTCCATTCCTCTTCCATTCTTTCTTCAGTCAAGTTTGCCATATTAGGATGGTCAAATGAATGATTGCCGATTCCATGCCCATCCTTCACCATACGCTGTACAAGTGGGGCGGCGCTTTTTAAATAGTGTCCAGTTAGGAAAAAAGTAGCTGGTACATTTTCTTTTTTTAATGTGTCCAATATACTTTCTGTGTAACCGTTCTCGTAACCGTTATCAAATGATAAATAAGCCACTTTCTCATCCGGTTTTCCTTTATAGATGGCCCCGTGCTTTTCGAGCATTGAATTAAGAGCTGCCCCGGCATCTGGTGGAATTCCGTTTACCGATTTTTTGAAACCCCAATGGAATTCTTCTGCTTTTGCTGCAAATGGATTAAATAGTATACCGACGACAATTATGAAAGCGGCCATGAGAATACCAGGACCATGTTCTTCAACCATACGCACACATCTCCTTTTTTCGTAGGATGTGCAGAGGTGACTATAATATACATCGAAAAGCTGAAGGTGATTGACTGTATATGCTGACCTCCTCAGACAGAACATGTATACTTATAGTAAGTGGGGAGGTCGAGCGTAATTGGGTGTACTAACGAAAATCACACAACAAAAGCGTGATACCGAACGTTATAATATATTCATAGATGATAAATATGCTTTTAGCGTTCATGAATCGGTCCTTGTAAAGTTTGGATTGACCAAGGGAATGCAACTTGACGAATGGGCGATGGATGAAATAGCTTATGAAGACCGGATTGAAAAAGCATTTAATCGTGCGTTGCATTTCCTGTCGTTTAGAATGCGAAGCGAGTTTGAAGTGAAGAAAAAATTGATGGATTTGGAATATGGTGAAGCTGTGGTCTTGGAGGCTATAGTGAAACTTAGAAGACTCGGTTTTTTGGATGATCAAGCATTTTCCGAAGCTTTAATGCGAACCCAAAAGAATGCATCTAACAAAGGTCCGAAAGCGATCCAACAGGAATTACAGAAAAAAGGGGTCGGGAAGGAGTTGCAGGAGCAAGTGCTTGAAAACTATTCAGAAGAGGAACAGTTCGCTGTTGCCAAAAGGCTTGCTGAAAAAGCGGCTGCTTCCAACAGATCTATTGCGCCCGCGCAATTAAAACAGAAAATCCAGAACGCCTTGGCTCGAAAAGGATTCTCCTTTAGCCTGATTGGCAGTGTGATGGAAGAAATCGATTTTGGCAGGGAAGAGGACGAATGGGATTCAATCAGCAGTTCAGTTGGAGAAAAAGCGTGGCGGCGGTACAAATCTAAGTATTCCGGATACGAATTGAGGAATCGGGTCAAGCAATCGATGTACCAAAAAGGGATTCCGCTCGAACGGATTGAGCGATTCATCGAAAAAAAGGAGAACGAAGAAGATGGAGACCAGTAAAAAATATAGTGAAATGAATGAGCATGAATTGCGTTCGGAAATTGGAAGTCTTATGGAGAAAGCGCGTAAGGCTGAGCAAATGGGCATGATCAATGAGTTTGCTGTTTACCAGCGCAAAGCGTTGATGGCAAAATCCTATATGATCGACCCGAAAACAATCATTAAAGGGGAAATATACCGAATTGAAGGCGATGAAGGTGTGTTTTTCCATGTGGATTATCTGAAAGGCCGTTTTGCATGGGGCTACCGCTTGGGCGGTGAGCGGGCTGAAGAAGCATTGCCGATTGCGATGTTACAGCCGGTCAAAAAAGGGTTATGACTAACAAAAGCGGAAGGGGGCGGTTAGCCCCGACAAGCGCTGGAGGTCTTGAACAAAGGGCGCTTTTTGCCTTTTGCTTCAAGACTGAAGCGACTCGAGGGGCTGCCTCCTGTAGCTGGATGGTATTAGGAATTCGGGACAAAGTTAAGTTTTTTAAGAAGTTTATCTTCTGAAAAAATCCATCCCGTATATGAATTGACAACTTCCATTTCGTTATTGATATGGGCTACTGCGACGAAAGGATAATAGTCTTTGCTACGGTAGCGCAAGTCAATAAGTCTGACCTCGTATAGATCTCCTACATGGGAAACTGACCATCTGTAAATTGGCGAAAAGGAAACGAATGCCTGAATATTTCGATCTTCCATTGCTGCATCGATGTAAGGAGATTTTGGCATCGATTCACGTTCGAATCTGTCATAAATGTTGACGGAACGCCCGTAGGCTCGTCCTACAAAGTGACATTCCTTATTCGAAGCGGCTACCCTCCATTGGAAAAAATACATCGTCGGTGCGATGAAAATTTCTTCTGCATCAGGTATCGTTACTTGGACTGCATGTTTCACCGCTGCCTTCAAAGCAAAGCGGAGCAAATAATACAGGAAAATCACAACATAAAGAATCACAAATGTGAGAACCGGTTCAGCACCGAACATCCAGGCAGAAAGCGCAGCGATATGCAGTGCGAATATAATCGGGTCAAACGTATTAATAACTCCGATGGCCACCCATTTATCGGAAAATGGCCTTAATGCTTGCGTGCCGTATGCATTAAAAATATCAACAAACACATGGACAAACACTGCTAAAAATGTCCATGCCCACACATGGAAGAATGCAGCATTAGGGACTAAAAACGACAGCAGAATGGATAAGACGAGCGGCCATAACAATACAGCTGGAATTGAATGCGTAATCCCTCTGTGATTTCGTATATAAACTGCATTATTCCTCAATTTAAGTACAGTATCAATGTCAGGAATCAAAGAGCCGGACACAACTCCAATAAAAACAGCTGTCATTGTAACTGAATCTGATGCTACGACGGGGTCTGCCAACGTCAGACCGCAAATGGCGGCACCCATGACAATATGTGTTCCGGTATCCAAATAATCACTCCCTTACGTTGCTTAGACAATGGATGTGGAATGTTTTAACTATCTTTATTTATTATATACCCTATTTTTCATTAACGAAAAGCATATGCAATATGGAGGATTTCATGCAACTGTTTGAACGGAAATCAGAATTTAGAAGTGCATTAATTACATGGTATTTAAGAGAGAAAAGGGATCTGCCTTGGAGAAGGACAGATAATCCCTATTATATATGGGTTTCAGAGGTTATGTTGCAGCAAACCCGTGTCGATACTGTAATCCCGTATTATGAACGGTTTATCGAAAAATTTCCGTCGCTTGCCGATTTGGCTGTTGCCAAGGAAGAAGATGTACTTAAGATGTGGGAAGGCTTGGGCTATTATTCACGAGTGAAAAACCTCCAGTCAGGAGTACGGGAAGTTGTAGAGAAATATGGAAGTGAAATACCAAAGAACCGAAAAGAGATATCGAAGTTAAAAGGTGTCGGTCCTTATACTGCTGGGGCTGTTCTTAGTATTGCTTTCGGAGTTCCCGAACATGCAGTGGACGGGAATGTGATGCGGGTTCTTTCACGTCTTCTTCTTATAGAGGATGATATAGCAATTCCACGTAATCGAAAAATCTTTGAAGAAGTCGTAATGGAATTGATCGACGAAAAGGATCCATCTTCATTCAATCAGGCTTTAATGGAGTTAGGCGCGACGATTTGTACACCGAAACCAAGATGTCTTCTTTGCCCAGTTCGAGATTTTTGCCATGCATTTCACGAAGGACGACAAGAGAAATTGCCTGTAAAATCCAAAAAGACGAAAGTGAAGACCATTCCGTTAACTGCCTTTGCTGTAAGGAATTCTGAAGGGAAATGGCTTATGAAGCAACGGCCATCTACAGGCTTACTAGCGGATATGTGGGAATTCCCGATGATTGAAATTACCGGAACGGCAAAACCTGAGGAAATTTTGAAGTTGAATATAGGGATTAAACTTAAAAGCATTGATCCGCTGATCCAATTCAAACACGTCTTTTCCCATCTCATCTGGGAAGTGGAAGCGTATTTGGCGCTAACAAAAGACGGAGCACCAGTTGGATATAGCTTTTTTTCTGCAACAGAAGTTGATGCACTGCCGAAAGCGGTGCCGGTTTTAAAGATTTGGGATCAGCTCAAAAAAACAGAAAAAAATACCAAAGGATAAAAAAAACCGTATTGCATATCATATTGGTCACGGAGGTGAAAATCCATGCCAAACAAAAATCAGCAAAACTTCGGTAAACAAGCGCCACAAGCTTCATTCACAAACGCAAACAAAGTGAAGCAGCAAATCATGTCTGAAGAGTTTGGATCTGAGACTGACGTGAACGAAGTACGTAAGCAAAACCAACAGTCTGAAATGAACAAGACTAACACATCTGGTGGTGCTTTCGGTTCGGAAAATCAGTCTAAATAATGGATTTACATCTCTAAAAGCCGGCAGCGAAAGCTGCCGGCTTTTAAATTGTCTTGACAGTTAAGCTAAATCGTTTCAAATTTATACCTTCAATTGGTATAATATACGAATATTGAGTTTTGTGAAATTTAAAGGTGGTTTTTTTGATGACAATACCTAAAGAAGGAGAAACGATACAAGTACACAGTTATAAACATGACGGAAACATTCATCGTGTCTGGCAGGAAACGACCGTCTTGAAAGGAACACGCAATATTGTGATTGGTGCAAATGAAAGGACGCTTGTAACGGAAGCGGACGGTAGAACATGGTTGACTCGAGAGCCGTCCATCTGCTATTTCCATGCCGAACATTGGTTCAATATAATTTGCATGCTTCGTGAAGATGGGGTTTACTATTATGTCAATATGAGTTCGCCGTTCGTCTATGATCATCATTCATTGAAATACATTGATTATGATTTGGACGTTAAGGTGTTTCCTGATATGAGCTATCTGATCCTTGATGAGGATGAATATGCTGAACATAAAAAGAAGATGAATTACCCGGAAGTGATCGATCAAATATTAAAACGCAACCTTGATAAGCTGCTTATGTGGATTAAACAGCGCAAAGGCCCATTTGCACCCGATTTTATTGAAGTCTGGACTTCAAGGTATCGGTTCTATAAACAGGTTAAAAAGAGTGATTAATGAAAGCCTGTCTGCATCCACATGCAGTAAGGCTTTTTATAATGCTTTTTAGGGGGGAAGACGTTGGGAGAAAGTATAAAACGTTATCTTAAATTTGTAAAGCCTTATAATTGGCTAATTGTCTTGACTGTTTTAATAGGTATTGTAAAGTTTGCAATTCCATTATTCATCCCGTATCTTATTAAAATTGTCATTGACGATATTATTGGTGCAGAAACGCTCAGCAATGCTGAAAAGACAAAGCAGTTATTCATATGGCTCGGTGGAACGGCGTTAGTCTTTTTCATTATCAGACCGCCTGTCGAGTATTACCGTCAATATTATGCACAATATGTCAGTAATAAAATCCTGTACGATATACGTGAAAATTTGTATTCGCATTTACAGAGATTGGGTCTGCGATTTTATTCCAATACTCGTGCAGGTGAAGTCATTTCCCGTGTGATTAATGATGTTGAGCAGACGAAGAACTTTGTGATGATCGGTCTTATGAATGTATGGTTAGACTTCGCTACAATTATTATCGCAATCATTATTATGCTATCGATGGATGTACCGTTGACGCTTGTTACATTATTAGCATTCCCGTTTTATGCGTATAGTGTGAAGCATTTCTTCGGTAAGCTAAGAACGTTAACAAGAAAAAGATCCCAGGCGCTTGCGGATGTGCAAAGTTATTTGCACGAAAGGGTATCTGGCATTAGCGTCATTAAAAGCTTTGCTCTTGAGGATAAAGAGCAGCAACGTTTTGATGAAACGAATGGGAATTTCCTTGATAAGGCAATTGATCATACAAGATGGAATGCGAAAGCGTTCGCCGTTGTTAACACGATTACAGATGTTGCACCCCTTTTAGTGATTGCCTATGCAGGTTATCAGGTGATAAACGGTCCTTTATCAATTGGTGTAATGGTAGCGTTCATCGCTTATATCGATCGGCTTTATAATCCGCTCCGAAGATTAGTTAATGCGTCTACTTCGTTGACGCAGTCTTTCGCTTCGATGGACCGGGTTTTCGAACTGATGGAAGAGCCTTATGATATTAAGGATAAAGATGGAGCGAAGGCATTACCGCGAATTAATGGGGAAATCCAATTTGAGAATGTTAGTTTCACTTATAGTGAGGAAGACGAGCATGTGCTACGGAATGTTAATTTTACAGTCAAACCGGGTGAGACGGTAGCGCTTGTTGGAATGAGTGGCGGCGGTAAGTCGACAATTGTCAGCTTGATACCACGGTTTTATGACGTAACATCGGGCTCGATTCGAATGGATGGACATGATTTGCGGGATGTCCAACTGAAGTCTTTGCGAGACCAAATCGGAATCGTCTTACAGGATAGCATTCTGTTCAGTGATTCTGTGAAAAGTAACATAATGATGGGGAATCCGGATGCGACGGATGAGGAAGTGATTGCTGCCGCTAAAGCAGCGAATGCCCATGACTTCATCGAATCTTTACCGGATGGATATGAAACGACAGTTGGCGAGCGAGGCGTAAAGCTATCCGGCGGGCAGAAGCAGCGGATTGCCATTGCACGGGTATTTCTAAAGAATCCTCCATTGCTTATACTTGATGAAGCGACGTCTTCTTTGGATTTAGAAAGTGAAGCGCTTATTCAAGAATCTCTTGAACGATTGGCCAGTGATCGGACAACGCTGATCGTTGCCCACAGGTTGTCAACAATCACCCATGCAGACAAGATTTTTGTAATTGACCACGGAGAGTTGAAAGAAGCCGGTAACCATACAGAACTGATGGAGAAAAAAGGCATCTATTATAATCTGTTTCAAGTTCAAACTATATGATAGGTAAAGCTACCGAACATTATCGGTAGCTTTTTTTATGTTTTAAAACTGAAGCGGATTTCGATAAGGCGCATTTTTTGGTCAGTAGATAAATACACTATCTATTGATAGAAAGATTAATTGGGTGTCTTACTATAACGAAAAGGTGATCTGATGAGCCAGCGAAAACGAATTCTTGAAGTTAACGACTTACAAACTACCTTTTTCACGGATTTTAGCGAAATTCCGGCAGTCGATCATATCGATTTTCATCTATTCGATGGAGAAATATTAGGCATTGTAGGGGAGTCGGGATGTGGGAAAAGTGTAACTTCCCTTTCCATAATGGGCCTCATACCCAATCCTCCTGGAAAAATTGTCGGTGGTGAAATCCTATATAATACACGAGATTTAACAGGATTATCGGAAAAAGAAATGAGGGAAATTCGTGGCAATGAAATTGCGATGATATTTCAGGAGCCAATGACTTCACTGAATCCTTTATTCACAATTGGCAATCAGATGGTTGAAGCAATACTGATCCATGAAAAAGATTGGTCTAAGAAAAAGGCGGAAACAAGAGCGATTGAGATATTAAAACTTGTTGGCTTGCCCCGGGCGGATGCGTTAATGAAAGATTATCCTCATCAGTTATCCGGAGGCATGCGACAGAGGGTAATGATTGCGATGGCGCTCGTTTGCAATCCGAAAATATTGATTGCTGATGAGCCAACTACCGCACTTGACGTGACAATCCAGGCACAAATATTAAAGCTGATGAAAGAATTGAATGTCCGTTTAGGGACTGCGATATTATTAATCACCCATGATTTAGGCGTGGTCGCCGAGACTTGCGAAAGGGTTATCGTCATGTACGCGGGACAAATAATCGAAGAGGCGCCGACTAAGCTCATTTTTGAGAATCCGCAACATCCTTATACGCAAGGGCTGATTCAGTCGGTACCGGATATGCGATTTAAAAAGGACCGTCTTTACTCCATTCCGGGAAATGTACCGAAGCCGGGGTCTATCAAGAACGGTTGCAGATTTGCGGAGCGTTGCGAATTTGCATTCGATCGATGCTTGAAAGAAAATCCTGAACTTTACAAGACGGCAGATGTTCATCAAACCCGATGTTTCTTATACGACGATGAAAGGGTGAAGCAGGATGGGCACGAAGCCATTATTGAAAGTTGAAAATCTAAAGAAATACTTCCCGATAAAAAAAGGGTTATTCGGAAAGACCATAGGCTATGTAAAAGCCGTCGATGATCTATCATTTCATGTGAATGAAGGAGAGACACTTGGGATAGTAGGTGAAAGCGGTTGTGGGAAATCGACGACAGGTCGCTTACTGATGCGTTTGTTAGAGCCAACCCAAGGCGTTGTGGAATTTGACGGAAAAGAATTGACCTCTTTATCACATGAAGAGATGAGAATCACACGTCGTGACATACAGATGGTTTTCCAAGACCCTTATGCTTCGTTGAATCCAAGGCATACGATTGGAAAAATACTGGAGGAACCACTTATTGTCCATGGGATTTCAGATTCGAAAGAAAGAAAAAAGAAGGTCTATGAGTTCCTTGAAATTGTCGGTTTGAATGAATATCATGCGAAGCGCTATCCACACCAGTTCAGCGGTGGTCAGAGGCAACGCATCGGAATTGCGCGTGCACTGATGACTAATCCGAAATTGATCATTGCGGATGAACCGGTTTCAGCATTGGACGTTTCCATTCAGGCTCAGGTATTGAACCTCATGCAAGACTTGCAAAAAGAATTTAACCTCACCTATATTTTTATCGCTCATGATCTTGGGGTAGTGCGACATATTAGCGACCGCGTCGCTGTAATGTATTTAGGGAAGATAGTCGAAGTCGCGGGTAGTGAACAGCTTTATGAAAAACCGCTACATCCTTATACACAGGCATTACTTTCGGCTGTCCCCGTACCGGATCCGGATTATCAGAAGGAACAGATCATCATAGAAGGCGACATCCCGAATCCAGCCGACCCGCCCACTGGTTGCACATTCCATACACGTTGCCCTTTCAAAATGGATATTTGTACAAAAGTTACACCTCGACTAAATGAACAGCCTATGGGTCATTCTGTCGCTTGCCATCTTTACGATAGCAAAGTTGACAATGATATAAAACAAATGGAGGGGTCTCTATGAGTAAAAAGAGAATGTGGTCAGTTGCACTGATTTTACTGTTAGTCCTGTCAACTGCACTTGCCGCCTGTGGAAAGGGGAGTTCTAGCAGTAAGGAGGATACATTGGTTTTCGGTCGCGGAGGTGATTCCAAATCACTGGATCCGTCAAGAGTGACCGAAGGAGAGACATTCAAGGTTACAGTCAATCTATTCGAGACATTATTGAATTTTGGGGAGCAAGACACATCAATCCAGCCTGGTCTTGCGAAGGAATGGAATACCGATGACGGCTTAACGTACACATTCAAGTTGCGGGAAGGTGTCAAGTTCCATGACGGAACTGACTTCAATGCAGATGCTGTAGTAGCGAACTTCGAGCGTTGGGCTAATGGGGATGCGGACAAATTCCCTTATTACAACTCGATGTTTGGCGGCTTTAAAGGTGATGAGGGGCATGTCATCGAATCGGTCACGGCGGATGGAGATTATACGGTCATCATCAAGCTGAAACGTACTCAAGCTCCGTTCTTGAAAAATATTGCGATGAGCATGTTCGCCATTGCAAGCCCTACAGCATTTGAAAAGGGTGATGATCAATTTGAAAGAAATCCGGTTGGTACGGGTCCTTTCGAATTTGTTGAATGGAAGCCGAACGATTCAATTACAATTAAAAAATTCGATGGGTATTGGCAGAAAGGGTTACCAAAGTTGAACAAGATCGTATTCAGATCGATTCCAGATAACTCCGCAAGGCTGAATGCATTGATCGCGGGGGAAATCGATCTTGCGGATGGTATCAATCCTTCCGATGCAGAGAAAATCGAGGGGAATGCCGATCTGCAACTGATCAAACGTCCTTCCATGAACGTCGGTTATCTTGGTTTAACGGTAACTCGTCCTCCTTTTGATAAGAAGGAAGTCCGCCAAGCAATGAATCATGCGATCGATAAGGAAACGATCATCAATTCCTTCTTCGAAGGGCAAGCAAACATTGCGAAAAACCCGATGCCGCCATCTATTTCAGGCTATAACGATGACATCGAGCCATATGAATACAATCCTCAAAAGGCGAAGGAGTTATTAGCGAAAGCCGGATACCCGGACGGATTCGAGATGGAACTTTGGGCAATGCCTGTTCCGCGCCCATACATGCCGGACGGAGCGAAAGTGGCGGAGGTTATCCAGAGTAACTTAGCGGATATCGGCATAAAAGCGAAAATTGTATCGTATGAATGGGGAACTTATTTAGACAAGGCAAGCAAAGGGGAAGCGGACGCTTTCATGTTAGGTTGGACTGGGGATAATGGAGACGCGGATAACTTCCTATATGTCCTATTGGATGAAGATAATATCGGCAGCAATAACTACACTTATTTCAAAAATGCTAAAATGCATGATTTGTTCATCCAAGCGCAAACAGAGGTAGATGAAAATAAGCGGGTCGAGCTTTACAAGAAAGCGCAGGAAATCATCCACGAAGAAGCGCCTTGGGTTCCGCTTGCTCACTCGACTCCGCTGTTAGCAGCTACAAAGGATTTGAAGGGTTTCTTACCGCATCCGACAGGATCTGATGTATTGTCGAATGTCGAATTTAAGTGAGGAGTTAAATCTCAAAAAGGGGGGGCATCAGTAGATTTCTCCCCTTTTTCAATTTTGTGAGGTGAAGGTGATGCTCAGCTATATCGGCAGAAGACTAATACAGCTTGTACCCGTGCTACTTGGCATGGTCTTCATTGTATTCATGATGATCCGAGCAATACCCGGGAGTCCGGCCCAAATCATTTTGGGGCAGCAGGCGACACCAGAAGCTATTGCAGCAATGAATGCAAAATTAGGATTAGATCAACCATGGTTTACTCAGTTTTTTAAGTACTTAGCCGGGATTTTACAAGGCGATCTTGGAGAATCCATGCGGACCCGTCTTCCAGTTGCAGATGAAATATGGCCGCACTTGGCTGCGACTATCGAACTCGCATTCTTTGCAATTATTATAGCGATAATCATTGGCATAAATGCTGGGATCATTTCCGCTTGGTTCCAAAACTCATGGTTTGATTACATAGCGATGGTTTTGGCGCTTGTCGGTGTTTCTATGCCAATTTTTTGGTTAGGGTTATTAGGTCAATGGGTGTTTGCGATTGAGTTTTCTTGGCTGCCGACGACGGGAAGGGAGCAGGTAAGAGATCCAGTTCACGCAATTACTAATCTGTATATTATCGACACGCTTTTACAAGGAAGATTCGATCAGCTGTGGCAAGTAATGCGGCATCTAATACTGCCTGGAATTGCGTTGGCGACTATTCCGATGGCTATAATTGCGAGGATGACACGTTCAAGCATGTTGGAAGTGATGCGTTCTGATTATATAAGGACAGCAAGAGCTAAAGGTCAAAAAATGTTTTGGGTCGTTTATAAACATGCGTTCAAAAATGCTGTCATACCGATTTTGACGGTCATTGGTCTTCAAATGGGCATGTTGCTTGGTGGTGCTATTCTCACTGAGACAATCTTTGCTTGGCCAGGCATTGGGAGATACATTTACGATGCAATCAATTTCAGGGATTACCCGGTAATCCAATCAAGCATCCTCGTCATCGCCTTCATATTTGTCATGATTAACTTGATCGTCGATTTGTTATACGGCCTTATCGATTCAAGGATTAAATATGACTAAGGGAGGGGGAATGCGGGATGTCTGAACTAACGCCGAAAATGGACGGAAATATCGAAGTGAAATTAGAAAAGACTGCTGGACCTTGGCGAGAGGCATGGAGAAACTTCAGAAAAAGTAAAGCGGCTGTTGCAGGGATGATTATTATCATTTTTTTCATACTGCTAGCACTATTCGGCCCCCTAATAGCAAAAGAGGGGGTTAACGAACAGTTTGCTCCAGATAGATTTCACCCGCCATCAGCGGAGTACTGGCTTGGAACAGATGACTTTGGAAGAGATATATTGTCCCGTATCATCCATGGTTCAAGAATATCGCTTTCGGTTGGATTTCTATCCGTCATTGCCTCGGTTATCGTAGGTAGCTTCTTGGGAATCATAGCCGGGTATTACGGTAGATGGACGGATACGATCATTTCAAGGATTTTTGATATTATGCTTGCATTTCCCTCGATACTGTTAGCTATCGCGATTGTATCAGTTTTAGGGCCGGGACTTGAAAATGCATTGATTGCCATTGCGATTATTAACGTTCCGAATTTTGGACGGTTGATTCGTTCAAAAGTGCTTAGCATTAAAGAGGACGAGTATATTACGGCAGCAAAAGCGATTGGAATGAAAGATGCCCGTATTTTATTTTCACATATCCTACCTAATTCCATGGCTCCCGTCATCGTTCAAGGAACGCTTGCGGTGGCGACTGCTATCCTTGAAGCCGCGGCTTTGGGTTTTTTAGGATTAGGTGCCGAAGCGCCTCAACCGGAATGGGGGAAAATGTTGGCGGATTCAAAAGCGTATTTACAATCTGCTCCGTGGACAATGATATTCCCTGGACTCTCTATTATGTTGACAGTCTTAGGATTTAACTTAATGGGAGACGGCTTGCGTGATGCTCTGGATCCGAAAATGAAAAGCTGAAAAAACCTCCTTGGGCCATTGTGACCCAAGGAGGTTTTTAAAAGATTTCATTTTGAAGTTCTTTGCTCAGTTCATGTCCATGCCTGCGTGAATTGGAGATGATCAATCGATCGAGATGCTCTAATTGTTCCTCGTAGTTCAACAATGCGGACAGCACATGAAGGAGATGGTATGCGGAAAACTCCTCTTCTTCCTTTGTAATGGCAATTTCTTTTGCGAAAATGTCCATCACTTCTTGGCGTTGGATATACTCCTCGTTTAAGCTCTCAGTCAATTTACCGGATTTTAACTTGCCTACGAATTTCAAATGGATTTGCTCATGATACGTCAATAAAGAATCTAACCGTTCCTGTATCATCATCCGGAAATGTTCCGGCAAGTTAAGCAATTCATTTTCAAATTTATGGAGCCGGGCAAGCACTTCGTAACTACTTTTGGAAGCGGCAATCATCTGTCTGTAAATAACAAGTTTTCGAGCTTTCGCCATTGTATTTCTCTTAAAATAGCTTCGTTCCTCTTTGAATAATGTATAAAGCTGATTAACGTTTGTAAGGCGTTCTTTCAATTTATCCAAAGATTTCTTCGTTGCAATATGTTCAGAAGCTTGCCGCCCCGCAAGTCGGATCCATCGGATGATTTCGTCCTGTGACTGATGGATAGCTTGGAATAGCTTTGTTTCGTATTTGGGTGGCATGAATAACAAGTTTACGATGAATGCTGATAATACTCCGATTACGATCGTCACTAGTCGAAGGGTAGCGAAGGAGAGGAATGCATCTCCTTTGATTTCCATAATTGCAATCATTGTAACGAGCGCAAGTGAAACAGATTTTTCAAGCCCTAATTTCAACATGATCAGAATGATGATGACTGCAGCAAAGCCAACAGTCACGATTTGATGTCCAAATACTAATACAAAAATGATTGCTGTAATGGCTCCAATAAGATTGCCTTGTATTTGCTCCACTATAGTCAAATAAGATCGATAAATGGTAGGTTGAATCGCAAAGATGGCCGCAATTCCTGCGAAAACCGGGTTCGGTAAACTCAATACATCTGCGATAAACAATGCAAAAACGATTGCAATACCCGTTTTAAAAATGCGGGCACCAAGTTTCATGGGATTATCCTTTCTTATAGAGAAATAATATAGTACTCATTTTCCGCAACTTTACCTTAATGGTTCAATTAGGTCAACTGTTTAATTGACGCGCAAGCTCCTTAAAGGATTCATCAACCGCCTCTAATGTATGTTTGATGTCCTCCACTTTATGCGCGATTGTTAGAAACCAAGCTTCATATTTTGAAGGTGCAAGATTAATGCCTCTTTCTAACATTAATTTGAAAAACTTGCCGAAGATTTCTCCATCCGTCTGTTCAGCTTGCTCATAGTTTTCCACTTTCACATCTGTGAAGAACAATGTTATTGCACCACCAAGACGGTTAATCGTTAATGTGATACCGTGTTTTTCAGCGGATTGAAGGATTCCTTCTTCAAGAAGTCCACCTAAACGATCCATCTCTTCATAAATGCCCGGTTGCTGCAATACTTCCAAACAAGCGATGCCTGATAGCATGGACGCAGGGTTTCCAGCCATTGTCCCAGCTTGGTACGCTGGACCTAACGGAGCAACTGTATCCATAATTTCTTTTCTTCCGCCGTAAGCTCCAATTGGCAAACCGCCACCAATAATTTTACCGAAGGCAGTTAAATCGGGAGTCGTGCCTAACATTGTTTGAGCAGCGCCATAGTGGAAACGGAAAGCGGTGATCACTTCATCATAGATGATAAGCGCACCTTTTTCTTTTGCTATTTCGTGAACTAATTCAAGGAATCCTTCATTAGGTTCGACAATGCCGAAATTACCGACGATCGGTTCAACTAAAATACAAGCAAGTTGGTCTCCCCATTTGTCCATAGCCTGTTTGTAACCTTCCGGGTCATTGAAAGGGATGGTGATCACTTCTTGGGCGATGGATGCTGGGACGCCTGCTGAATCGGGAGTGCCTAAAGTAGCGGGACCGGAACCGGCCGCAACTAAAACAAGATCCGAATGCCCGTGATAGCAACCTGCGAACTTCATGACTTTAGTTCTGCCTGTATAGGCTCTCGCAACACGGATTGTTGTCATGACAGCTTCTGTCCCTGAATTGACGAAACGGACCTTGTCCATCGAAGGGATCGCTTCTTTCAACATTTTCGCGAACTTCACTTCATGTGGGGTCGGTGTTCCATATAGGACCCCCGTCGTAGCAGCTTTCGTAATTGCTTCTGCGATATGGGGATGAGCATGTCCCGTTATGATCGGTCCATATGCTCCGAGGTAATCGATGTATTTATTGCCATCGACGTCCCAGAAATAAGCTCCTTGTGCACGCTCCATAACTGTAGGTGCTCCACCACCAACCGCTTTATAACTACGGGAAGGGCTGTTTACCCCTCCTACGATATGTTCACACGCTTCTTGATAGATTTGTTCTGACTTCGTTCTAATCATTTACATTTCCTCCGTTCAAATCACTTACATTACCTATTTTAAACAAAACATTGCCGATACGCCAAAGAAATTGAAACCGGACCAGTAGTCCGGTACGATGGATTTATGAAACAGGGAGGGATTTTACAATGGAAAAGTTGGAAGGTATGCAGGCACCACAATTCACATTACCAAATGAAAAAGGCGAAAAAGTTTCCCTGAGTGATTTCGAGGGGAAGAAATATGTCATTCTTTATTTCTATCCGAAAGACGCGACACCAGGCTGTACAACACAAGCATGTGATTTTAGGGATGCGTTTGAAGACTTCAGCAATTTGAATGCAGTAATCTTAGGAGTCAGCCCCGATAATGAGGCATCCCATCAACGTTTCATAGAAAAACAAGGGCTGCCTTTTTCGTTATTAGTGGATGAAAAGCATGAGGTCGCAGAGAAATATGGTGTTTGGAAATTAAAGAAAATGTTCGGCAAGGAATATATGGGGATTGAGCGTTCCACTTTCCTGATCGATCCAACGGGTACAGTCGTCAAGGAATGGCGGAAAGTGAAAGTGGCAGGCCATATTGACGAAGCACTTGCAACTTTGGAACAGTTGACGAAAGCATAAGAAAGTGGGTGGGGATGATGAATGTATTATTCACTTTTAAGGTTAAAGCCGAGCAGATGGAAAATCTGACGTCAAGATTTCCCGGGGTTCAATTTGAATACAATAATGAAATCGAGGAAGCACAGATTGATGAATTCGAAGTAATCGTTACATACGGAGGGGATATCAGTTCTGCGGTGCTTAAGAAGGCGACATCCCTTAAGTGGCTGATGGTGGCTTCGGCCGGAGTGGAAAAGATGCCCCTATCAGAAATTGCCGAAAGGGGAATTGTCATCAGTAATGTCCGCGGAATCCATAAGACGCCAATGGCCGAATCCGTGATTGGGCATATTTTATCACTTGCCCGGGCATTACCTTCATTATATGAACAACAAAAAAGGAAAGAGTGGAATACGAGAGTCCGGCAGACGGAATTGCGCGGGTCGACAGCAATCATTCTTGGACCAGGAGCAATCGGGTCGGAAATCGGGCGTCTTCTTCAAGCGTTCGGTGTTCGGACAATCGGTTGTAATCATTCCGGTAGACCCGCTGAGAGCATGGATGAAACGATTCAGTTCGATAATCTATTGGAAAGATTACCTGAGGCTGATTATGTCATTTCCATTTTACCAAGTACAGCAGAAACAAAGTACCTATTAGATGAAAGATATTTTATGGCAATGAAACCGACCGCCACATTCATGAATTTTGGTAGAGGGGATTTAGTGAAGGAATCCATTCTGATAGAAGCTTTGAAAAATGGCGAGATAGGGCATGCTGTACTGGACGTCTATGAAAAGGAACCATTGGAAGCTGAAAGTGAGCTTTGGAATTTATCGAATGTGACGATTTCTCCGCATGTATCCAGCCATTCTGGGAAGTATATTGAAAGAGCATTGGAGTTTTTCACTGAGAACCTGGAAAAGTGGCAAAATGGTAATGTTGAATTAACGAATTTGGTTGATCCGGAAAAAGGCTATTAAAGTGGTGGAGTGTACCTTCCTGATTGACAAAACAGCTCCTTCTTCAGTAAACTAATTATAATGATTATAAAGAAGTAATCTTTATGGATTGGAGTGTTGGCGATGTCTGAAGTGTTTTTGAAAGACGCGCTTGTCACATTGAAGGAAAGTGGTGTTCGAATTACACCACAGAGGCATGCTATTTTAGAGTTTCTTATTTCTTCTGAGCAGCATCCTACAGCAGATGAAATATATAAAGCACTTGAGGCTGATTTTCCGAATATGAGTGTCGCGACTGTTTATAATAATCTACGGGTTTTCCGGAATGCAGGACTTGTTAAGGAACTTACTTACGGTGATTCATCAAGCCGTTTCGATTTTGTGACACATGATCATTATCATATTATTTGCGACGTTTGCGGAAGAATTGTTGACTTCCACCATCCTGGATTGGAGGAAGTAGAACATCTTGCTTCCCATGTTACTGGATTTAAAGTCAATTCCCATCGTCTTGAAGTATATGGTACATGTCCAGAATGTGCATCTTGAATGTACAATGGTCAAAAAACAAATAGAAAAACCGGTTCCCACTATAAAAAGGAACCGGTTTTTCTTATTTATTTACTGTTTTCTTGTTTTTAGTAGGACGGTTATACGCTTCATCAAATTCCTTGCCTTCAAGTGTGGGGTCCAACGTCAACGGCTCCCTGCAATGTCCGCACATATCGACACGACCAAGCATTTTAGTCGACTTACCGCAATTCGGACAAACAATTTGCACGGCCCTTGTTGACAAAGTACCGATCCAGGCATAAACAACTGTACTGCCGATAATAGCAAGAAGTCCAAGAATCATGAAAATCAGCATGATGATCTCATTCTGTCTGAAGAAAATCCCAAGATACATTATAATAACCCCAAGGAATATAAGGGATAATGCAAATGAACGGATCCGGTTTATTTTATTCTTATAAGGTTTCATTCTTTATCCTCCTTAAGTAGTTCCTCAATCAATATAGCATAAAATCCATATACATCATATTTTGGTGAAGGATTTTTAAGAAGTGCCGTCGAAGAAATAGATGTGGAGGTGTCAATATGGAACAAGTTCTTAGACCAATTTATCAGGAACGAGCAAGCTCACCCGAAACGTTAGGTGTTATTTTAGTAGAAAAAAGAGGCACGGGAGATCCAATAACAGACACATTTGACGAAATCATGTTGATCATAACTTCGAATGATGAAACCCCTATATATACTAAACACTACACAGATGGAAGCGGAAAAGCGGCAATGCATGTAATCAGCGAAAAGCAACTGAGAAAATGGCTTCTATTAGGTACAAGGAGAAAAGTGGTCGACTGGCTGTTCTATGGGAAAGTTTTTTTCGATCGCAATGAATTTGTTGAGGGTTTAAAGAAGGAGTTAAGAGAGTACCCGTTCTATGGACGGAAATTAAAAATGGGGATTGAACTTTCACGTTTAGTCAGAGTGTATATGGAAGGGAAAATGTTTTTCGAACAGCTCAACTATATGGATTCCTATCACCATGCAATCCAATCCCTTCATCATCTTGCGAGATTGACTGTAATTGAAAAGGGTTATGCACCCGAGGTCACCGTTTGGACTCAAGTCAAAAAGATCGATCCTGCAATCTATAAATTGTATGAGGAACTGATCATGAGCGAGGAACCGATTGAAAAAAGACTGGAACTTCTTTTCCTTGCAAGTGAGTTTTTTATCCATAATCGGACATTTGATGGAGCGCGACATATTATGGGTGTCATGTCCGAGAAGGAGACGTGGACGATACAGGAACTTCATGAACATGAGGAATTACGGATGTACTCGATTAATCTTGAAGTCCTGATTGAATTTTTGATTGAAAAAGGTTTTATTCAGATAGTGGAAAGTGAATCGAAAAATGAGTATGTCTTCCATAGAGACTACAGTGTAGGGCTTAAACAAGCGGATTAGGACGATTTATTCGTCCTTTTCATTTTTAGTGTTGACATTCTGAAATGACCCATGCTATTATAGTAAACGTCGCTGAGGGAGTTAGTTACCAAGCTTCGAAAAGAGCTGAAAAAACTAATTCAAAAAAGTGCTTGACTCTAAAACTTTAACATGGTAGATTAGAGAAGTCGCTTTTACAAGGACAAACAATGAACCTTGAAAACTGAACAGCAAAACGTCAACAAATAAAGTTCTGGAGCCGACCCTGTCGGTGAAAGGAACAAAACGAATCTTCGGATTCGAAATTGACATCTTAAATGATGCCAGCAAGAAACTCGAGCTATTCGAATTTCTCTT
>NZ_JAROCC010000011.1 GCF_030433715.1 Sporosarcina highlanderae
CCCGTGGTGTAGCGGTTAACATGCCTGCCTGTCACGCAGGAGATCGCCGGTTCGATCCCGGTCGGGACCGCCATTTTAATTTTAAACTGTCAAACCGATTGTGGATTTATTCCAAGATCGGTTTTTTGTTGTTTTATTTAAATAAATAAGCGGTTATAGAAATAGCGTGGCATACAAGATGAAAATACATAATTCCAAACCGCAACACTTTCAGTAACATCGTATTTTCGGTACACTTACTATAACAAAGTGGAGATGAAAGGAAATCACTATGACTATAGAATTCGATGTTCATTCCCAAGAGGAAACTGAACAAATTGCTATGAAATTGGCGAGCCTGCTTTCCCCGCCGGATGTTCTCACATTGGAAGGCGATCTTGGTGCCGGAAAAACGACTTTCACGAAGGCCTTGGCAAAAGGTTTAGGCATCACACGAACTGTTAACAGCCCCACTTTTACAATCCTCAAACAGTATGAAGGGGAAGATTTTCTCTTCAACCACCTTGATGTTTATCGTTTGGCGGATAGTGATGAGGATCTCGGGTGGAATGAGCTTTTTTACGGGGATGCAATCTCTGTGGTCGAATGGGCGCATTTGATAGAAGATGATCTTCCAAGTGAACGGCTTGAAATAAGATTACAACATACAGGGGATACTTCAAGGAAGCTCTTGTTCGTCCCTATAGGTGTGCGTTTTGAAAAAATTTGTGAGGCGATACGGTTATGATATGGTTAGGAATAGATACGGCTAATACGCCTTTATCCGTCGCGATTGTGAAAGACGGTGCCATTTTGGCAGAGGTGAATTCTTCGATGGCGGTCAATCATTCATTGCGAGCGATGCCGGTCATAGAGGAATTGTTTGAGACTGTGCAGCTCAAACCGAATGATATTGACGCAATTGCGGTTTCAGAAGGGCCTGGGTCGTATACTGGTGTCCGGATCGGGGTGACAATTGCGAAGACATTGGCATGGACATTGAAAAAGCCGCTTGTCGGTGTTTCAAGCCTTAAAACTTTGGCGGCGAATGCCGTTTTCTTTAACGGCCTTATTTGTCCGTTAGTGGATGCTCGAAGGAATAATGTGTATGCGGGTGTTTATGAATTTATCGATGGTGAACTTATCGCCATTCACGAAGATCAACACCTTGGAATTGAAGATCTGTTGGACTCTCTAAAAGGCCAAAAACGCTCTGTTTTATTCGTCGGCAAGGATGTTGGCATGTTTGAAGAGCAGATCATGGACATAATGAAGGAGAATGCTGTGATTGCCCCTTTTCCAATGCAGTTGCCTCGAGCGTCTTCGTTAATTTTCATGGCGCAACAGTCGGGACATGAAGAGAATACACATGCATTTACACCGGAATACCGCCGAATTGCTGAAGCGGAAGCGAATTGGTTATTGCAGCAACGGAAGGAAAAGGGCAGTGATTAATGTGACAAAAGAAATTCAATATCGAAAAATGACTGTTGACGATATTCCTGCCGTTGTTGAAATTGAGCAGGAGGCATTTACAACCCCGTGGTCGCATGAGGTTTTTGAACATGAGATGCTTGGAAATGACTATGCGCATTATATTGTCGCGGTTCAAGACGATGAGGTCATTGGACATTGTGGTATGTGGGTAGTACTTGATGAATGCCATATTACGAATGTAGCTGTCCGGAAGCGTTTGAGAGGCCATGGAATTGGTGAGGCGCTAATGCGCAAGGCGATTGAGCTGTGTAAGGTAAATGAAGTTAGGTTGATGACACTTGAGGTGCGGGTGTCGAACCATACTGCACAGAACCTTTATCGGAAACTTGGATTTCAGGATGGCGGTATACGGAAAAACTATTATACGGACGACCATGAAGATGCGCTCGTCATGTGGGTGGAATTTTAATGGATAAAGACATTTATATATTAGGTATTGAAACAAGTTGTGATGAAACGGCGGCCTCTGTCATTAAGAATGGCAATGAAATCATCTCGAATATAGTAGCTTCGCAAATCCAAAGTCAGCAGCGGTTCGGTGGTGTAGTCCCCGAAATCGCTTCGCGACATCATGTTGAACAGATCACACTAGTGATTGAGGAAGCGTTGTCAGAAGCAGGACTAGAGCCGATGGAGTTAGATGCGGTCGCTGTAACTGAAGGACCGGGACTTGTCGGTGCACTGTTAATAGGCATCAATGCGGCTAAGGCATTTGCGTTTGCGAATGGATTGCCGATAATTGGCGTCCATCATATAGCGGGGCATATTTACGCCAATCAATTGATGCAGCCAATGGAGTTTCCGCTTCTTGCACTCATCGTTTCAGGGGGCCATACAGAGCTTGTATTGATGGAGAATCATGGGTCCTTTAAACTGATTGGGGAAACGCGTGATGATGCTGCGGGGGAAGCTTATGACAAAGTGGCTCGGGTCCTTGGTCTGCCTTATCCGGGAGGCCCTGCGATTGATAGGCTTGCGCATGAAAGTGATGATGCTGTCGAATTCCCAAGGGCTTGGCTTGAGTTAGATTCATATGATTTTAGCTTTAGTGGATTAAAATCTGCGGTTATTAATTACAAGCATAATCTTGAGCAAAAAGGCGGAGAAGTCATACCGGCGCATGTGGCAGCTGGCTTTCAGCAAAGCGTTGTTGAAGTTCTGACGACAAAGACCTTGAAAGCTGCGAAGGAATATAATGTGAAGCAAGTGATTGCCGCTGGCGGGGTAGCAGCGAATAAAGGATTGCGCGCTTCATTGGAGGCAGCTTTTGAAAATGAGGGAATTCCTTTTTATGTTCCTCCAATTTCTCTTTGTACGGATAATGCAGCTATGATTGCTGCAGCGGGAACAGCAATGTTTGTTGATGGACAACGTGGAAATATGGGGATGAATGGGCGACCAGGTATGTCTCTTACATCTTGGAGCAAATAAGTGATGGAAATCGTCGGGAATTGGCGATTTCCGTTTTTATTTGGAGTATAACTGGATTCTTTTGTCAAGAGGGAACGTTCGTACTTATGCACATTTGTGGGTAAGTTGTGGATAATTATTCGACTATTGTGTATTAGCTATCCAGGTATTGGATAACTATGTGGGTAAAAATTACTTATATTGTGGATAACGTGGATAACTATGTTCATATCCCATTATATCAACGTGTGAGTTGTGAATAAGATTGTGGAGAAAGCTACTTCAACTTTGTCGAAAACATAAAAATGCTGTCGAATCGGCGCGATGCCTTTCGACAGCATTTATTATGATTTCAAGTGTAAATTCTCCAAATCTTCCTGTAAGATCAGCCACTCTTCTGATTGCTCGTCATGTTTCATTTGCAACGCATCAATCTGTTCTTGTAGTTCCATTAATTTAATATGGTCATCCGCAAACTCAGGTCGTAAAAGCTCTTCCTGCAAGCCAGCAATCTCTTCATCCATTTTAGCTAACGATGTTTCAATCTCTGCAATTGCCCTTGTGAGTCTGCGTTCTTGCCTTTTGAACTCTTTATCGTCTTCGTTCCGTTTATTTTTCGGCTGGATCGTCTGTTGTGTTGAAGACTGCTCTGCCTTTAATTCAGCAAGTTCTGTTTTTTTCTCGATGAAGTAATCGTAATCACCGAGATACTCCGTAACGCCGATTGATGCGACATCGATCACTTTCGTCGCAATGCGATTGATGAAATATCGATCGTGGGATACGAAAAGGATGGTGCCCGGAAAGTCGTCCAATGCGTTTTCCAGCACTTCCTTGCTGTCGAGGTCAAGATGATTCGTCGGCTCGTCAAGGATGAGCGTGTTCGACTTTTGAAGCATAAGCTTTGCTAATGAAAGACGGGCTTTCTCGCCACCGGACAACGATGTCACAGGCTTTTCGACATCTTCCCCTGTAAAGAGGAAGCGTCCTAACACCGTACGAACATCCTTTTCATTCATCATCGGCCACTCGTCCCAAAGCTCCTGTAGAACTGTTCCCGAACCGATAATCGTCGCCTGGTTTTGATCATAATATCCGAACTGGACATTCGTACCATAACGGATTGTCCCTGTAATCGGTTCCTGCATTTTCACAATCGTTTTGAGCAACGTCGATTTACCGATCCCGTTCGGCCCTAAAATTGCAATACGGTCACCTTTATAGGCATGCATATTGATGTTTTCGGAAACTACCTTACCGTTGTAGCCAACCGCAATATTCTCAAGTTTCAGCACGTCATTTCCGCTTGGACGTTCGATTGAGAATGAAAAGCTTGCGGATCGTTCGTCCCCGTCAGGCGCATCCATCCACTCTGTTCGTTCAAGCAGCTTGCGGCGGCTTTTAGCCATTTTGGAAGTTGACGCCCGAGCGATATTCCGTTGAATGAAGTCTTCAAGCTTCGCCTTCTCGCTTGATTCGCGTTCATACAGTTTTTTATCACGTTCGTAGTTCTTCGCTTTTTCATTCAAATAAGCGCTATAGTTCCCGACATACTTCGTCACTTTCCGCCTTGAAACTTCATACGTGATTGTTACAATCTGATCAAGGAAGTAGCGGTCATGGGAAACAATTAGAATCGCCCCTTCATAGGATACAAGATATTTTTCCAGCCAACCGAGGGTCTCGATATCAAGATGGTTCGTAGGCTCATCCAAAATTAGTAGATCAGGTTTGCTTAGAAGCATCTTAGCTAATGCAAGTCGTGTCTTTTGACCACCCGATAGTAAATTTACCTTTTTCTCATAGTCGTCCGGATAAAACCGCATGCCGTGTAGGACCGAGCGGATGTCGGATTCATATTGATAGCCACCCGTATCCTTGAATTCAATCTGGAGGGTGTCATACTCCTTCATGACCCTTTCATATTCTTCGGCATACTCGTAAACAGTAGGATTTGCCATTTGTGCCTCAAGCTTACGAAGCCTTTGCTCCATTTCAAGCAAAGGTTCGAATACGGTCATCATTTCATCCCAAATTGTACGGGAAGAATCGATGCCTGCATGCTGTTCGAGATAGCCGATTTGCACGCCTTTTGGCATAATTAGATCGCCGGAGTCCGCAGTCATTTCTCCTGCGATGATCTTGAGCAAGGTGGATTTGCCGGCACCATTACGGCCGACAAGCGCAACTCTATCACGATGCTGGACTTCGAGTCGCACGTTTTCCAATATATCAGTTCCTGAAAAGGATTTGGTTAGTCCATTCACTTGTAAAACAATCATTCAGCACACCTCTATTCATACACTAAGTTTAATCGAATGGTGTGGCGCGTGCAATGGTCGGCTTTACATCGAATACTATCTGCTGTACGATAGAAGTTAATTGATTCGGAAAGTCCCTTCAATAATAAGTGACTGATGAAATCCTGAGACATATGAAATCATGGGGCAGGAGGTAGGATATGTCAGAAGTGACACCAATAATTCCACAGGCGACATCAAAACGCCTTCCATTGTATTATAGATTCCTTCAAAACTTTTCGAATGCCGGAAAAAAGCGTGTTTCTTCCAGTGAATTAAGCGAAGCGATGAAAATTGATGCCGCTACAATTCGACGGGATTTTTCCCATTTCGGTGCACTTGGCCGTAAAGGTTACGGCTATGATGTAGATAATCTTTTAGTCTTTTTCCGAAGTGCGTTAGATCAAGATGAAGAGACAGATGTCGCTTTAATAGGTGTTGGAAGTTTAGGTACTGCATTTTTAAAATATAATTTCCAAAAGAACCATAATACACGGATTGTCGTGGCGTTTGACCCAAAAGTACCAAAGGAAGGGAAATCCATCAGCAATATCCCCGTGTTTCATCCGGATATGATGGAAGAGATGATTAAAAAAATGGGCATTAATCTCGTTATCCTCACTGTGCCAGCAAAGGCGGCACAAGAGATAGCGGATCGGCTTGCAGCTATTGGAGTGAAAGGGATCTTGAATTTCACGCCGGCTAGACTGTCAGTGCCCGATTGGATGCGTATCCATACGATCGATTTATCAGTGGAATTGCAGACATTGATTTATTTTATAAAAAATGACGTAAAAGATTCACAATTATAAACGGCTTGTCAATAGTAATACAAGCTGATTTCCTGTAAAATAGACAACAGACGAAGGAGGTGTCCGAAATGGCTCCAGGTGTAGGTAGTTTAATTATTATCGCAATTATTGCTTTGTTAGTTTTTGGACC
This sequence comes from Sporosarcina highlanderae, assembly GCF_030433715.1. GTDB lineage: Bacteria > Bacillota > Bacilli > Bacillales_A > Planococcaceae > Sporosarcina > Sporosarcina highlanderae. The sequence continues at coordinate 6,129 of NZ_JAROCC010000011.1, forward strand.
GAAGAAGTTGCCCGAAATCGGTAAAGCGTTTGGTTCATCATTACGCGAATTCAAAGCTGCAACAAAGGGACTTGCTTCGGATGATGAAGATACAGTAAAGAAAGTTGAAGATAAGAAAAACGACGTGCAGTAAGTAAGGATGTCTGTCCTATGAAAGAGAAAAATTTAACTGTCATTGAGCATATAGAAGAAATTAGAAAACGGCTGATAGTAATCGTCGTTTTCTTTGTTATTGCGGTAATTGGTAGCTTTTTCGCCGCTAAACCAGTAATCGAGTTTCTACTGAGTGAGGGAGGATATGATGAGTTCCACGCTTTCAATGTTGTCGATCCAATTGTCATATACTTGAAAGTCATCATTTTCCTTGCGGTCGTTATTATTTCTCCTATTATCATGTACCAGTTCTGGTCGTTCGTATCGCCAGGGCTACATGAAACCGAGCGGAAAGTGACACTAAGCTATATCCCTTTTGCATTCATCTTGTTCCTTATTGGAATCGGATTCTCCTATTTTGTCCTTGTGCCATTCGTAATGAATTTTATGATGAATTTATCAGGGGAATTGGGGATTACGCAAACCGTAGGTATCAATCAATATTTCACATTCTTATTCCAGATTTTAATCCCGTTTGGGGTCGTCTTCCAATTGCCAATCGTTCTCTTATTTTTATCAAGGCTAGGCATATTGGATCCTGCTAAGTTAGTGAAAATCAGGAAGTATTCATATTTCGTTCTGTTCGTCATAGCGGCGTTCATTACACCACCTGATATTATGTCCCATTTGTTAGTAACCGTTCCGTTGTTCATCCTTTACGAAATCAGCATCGTCATTTGCCGTGTAGGATATCGTAAGTTCCTGAAAGCGGAAGAGAAGCGGAAGCTTGAGGAGATCAAGGCGGAGCAACAGCGGCAAATTGATGAAGTGATGGGGAATTTAGAGAAATAAACTGAGAAGCCCTTTTTTCGGATACCTATTCCGGAAATAGGGCTTTTATTGTAATGAAATCCCAACCAATTTACCGTATGATTAGAGCATGAGGTGCTGAACAGAGTGTGTTCCATCATATACATATCAATGAAAAGGGGGAACGATATGAATCCGTTATTGTCCATATGGAGTCAGCCGACAAAGACTTTGGAGTACTTGCTTGAGAAGAAGTCGGTTGGGTATGGGGTTTTTATTTTTCTTTTAGGTTCGATCAGTACTGGTTCGATTGCCTTGGCACCGACCGGTTGGTTTAGTGGCTTGCCAGCGTATTTAATCGTTATATTTTCAATTATACTGACATTCTTTGGTGCATTGTTAGGTTGGATGATTATAGCTGCGCTCTATACATGGATTGGGAAATGGCTTGGAGGAACAGGAAAGTTTTCTGAGATGATCCATATCACGCCTGCGTCGACAATTTTGACTATCTGGCTTGCACCGATGAATTATTCTATTCTTGCTATATATGGTTCTCGACTATTCGAAGTACCTACGGAGAATTTTGGTGTTACCAATCTGCCGCTTGGCGTATATTTCTTGATGAACATCGTCACGATAGGCGTTGGGATTTACGGAATAGTAATCATGAGTAAAGGTATTGGGCTTGTCCATAAATTCTCTGCATTGCGTGGATTCGGCGTTGTGGCAATTCTTATGGGTATTGGCATGGTGCTCGCAATAATCTTTTCAATTATTATTGGCATTCTCATTTTTTCATTGTTTACAACGATTGGATGAACTAAAAAACGACTTTCCAATGAGGGAAGTCGTTTTTTAGTTTCATTGCAAGAAGAAGATGAATGCTTGCTTGATACTATCAGGTTGCTTGAAAATTTGTGGGTTCAGCTGGACGATAACGGCGAAGCTGTTTATTAACAGATGCGCAATCATCGGCGCTAAAATGCTTTTCGTATGGTAATAAAGGAAGGCGAACACAATTCCGGGGACCATATAGATAAGTGTGTGGTTAAGCTCGCCATGGACTACAGCAAAGATAAATGCGCTAATAAGGGCTGCAACCCAGAAGTTCGTTTTCGTATAAATGCCCCCGAAAAGCACTCTTCTGAAGATAATTTCTTCAAATAAGGGTGCGAAAATGATGATTGAAACAATGACAATCGGTGACATCCTCGCAACCTCACCTAAGAGGGCAGTGTTCTTCGAACCAGGCATGATGCCGAATGCCATCTCGATGATGCCAGCAATCATTTGGCCGGCCATCGACATGAACAATCCAAGAACTCCCCAAAGAATCGTCTTTCCAATGGTAGCTTTTTTTCCGGTTTTAAAGATATCCCAGAATTTTTTATTCCGTGTCGTCATATATAATATCGGGGCTGCTGCAATGAGATTCACGATGAAGAGCCCCCATGCGAATCCAAAATATTTCGCATCCCCTTCATCGATACCAACACTATTTTGGAAATAATCGATCATTCCGTTGGCGACTGGGACACTTGCAAGTTGCATCACAATGTAAATTGCGATGATCCATATATAGATTTTCCAGTTTTTCATAGTCAAACGCCCTTTCTTCTGTGTTAATTTTAGCTGTTTCAAAGAAGTTTAGCAAAGAGAAAAGATGCGAGTATTTTGCTTGCAATTTTTGGGCAACTTTATTATGATAATAAATGTATTAGCACTCCTGCTTACTGAGTGCTAAAAAAGAAGAGATAATGTTGAGGAGGTTGTTTCACTTGTTGAAACCATTAGGTGACCGTATCGTAATCGAACTAATCGAAGCGGAAGAAAAAACGTCAAGCGGTATCGTATTACCGGATTCTGCAAAAGAGAAACCGCAAGAGGGTAAAGTTGTTGCGGCAGGTACTGGACGAGTTCTTGAAAACGGCCAGCGCGTTGACTTGGAAGTAAAAGAGGGCGACCGCATCATCTTCTCAAAATATGCTGGTACTGAAGTGAAATATGAAGGTAATGAATATTTAATCCTGCGTGAAAGCGACGTTTTAGCTGTTATCGGTTAAATAACGCGCTTATATAAAAGACAATCAAAAGTAGGAGGGAATTCATAAATGGCTAAAGAAATTAAATTCAATGAAGACGCGCGCAGCGCAATGCTACGCGGTGTAGATACGTTAGCGGATGCTGTGAAAGTAACGCTTGGACCAAAAGGACGTAACGTTGTTCTTGAAAGAAAATTCGGTTCACCACTTATTACAAATGATGGTGTAACGATTGCAAAAGAAATTGAACTTGAAGATGCATTCGAAAACATGGGTGCGAAACTAGTTGCGGAAGTTGCTTCCAAAACGAATGAAATCGCTGGTGACGGTACAACAACAGCTACTGTTCTTGCACAAGCGATGATCCGTGAAGGATTGAAAAACGTTACAGCTGGTGCGAACCCAGTCGGTATCCGTAAGGGGATCGAAAAGGCTGTTGCGACTGCTATTGAAGAGTTGAAAGGCATCTCCGACGAAATCGAAAGCAAGCAAGAAATCGCACAAGTAGCTGCTATTTCTTCCGGCGACGAAGAAGTCGGCGAATTGATCGCTGAAGCGATGGAGCGCGTCGGCAACGATGGTGTTATCACAATCGAAGAGTCAAAAGGCTTCACTACTGAACTTGATGTTGTAGAAGGAATGCAATTCGACCGTGGTTATGCATCTGCATACATGGCGACTGATACAGACAAGATGGAAGCTGTTTTAGATAACCCTTACATCTTAATAACAGATAAAAAGATTTCTAACATCCAGGAAATCCTTCCAGTCCTTGAGCAAGTCGTTCAACAAGGCAAGCCATTGTTGATGATTGCTGAAGACGTAGAAGGCGAAGCACTAGCAACGCTTGTTGTGAATAAACTTCGTGGAACTTTCAACGCGGTTGCTGTTAAAGCACCTGGCTTCGGCGATCGCCGTAAAGCAATGCTTGAAGACATTGCAATCCTTACAGGTGGAGAAGTTATCACTGAAGATCTTGGTCTTGACCTTAAATCCGCTGATATCAATCAACTTGGAAGAGCTGCAAAAGTTGTTGTTACGAAAGATCACACAACAATTGTTGAAGGAAACGGCGATACAACTGCAATTGCATCCCGTGTCGGCCAAATCCGTTCACAGCTTGAAGATACAACTTCTGAATTCGACAAAGAGAAGCTACAAGAGCGTCTTGCTAAACTTGCTGGCGGCGTAGCAGTTATCAAAGTCGGAGCAGCAACAGAAACAGAATTGAAAGAGCGCAAACTTCGTATCGAAGACGCGTTGAACTCAACTCGTGCTGCTGTTGAAGAAGGTATTGTATCCGGTGGAGGTACTGCACTTATCAATGTATATACGAAAGTTGAAAAACTTCTTGAAGGTACTGATGGCGACGTCTCAACAGGCGTGAAAATCGTTCTTCGTGCACTTGAAGAGCCAGTTCGTCAAATTGCGAACAACGCAGGTCTTGAAGGCTCTATCGTAGTTGACCGCCTAAAACGCGAAGAAGTCGGTATCGGCTTCAACGCAGCAAACGGCGAGTGGGTCAACATGATGCAAGCTGGAATCGTAGACCCAACTAAAGTAACTCGTTCAGCACTTCAAAACGCAGCATCCGTAGCGGCAATGTTCTTGTCAACAGAAGCGGTTGTAGCTGACCTACCAGAACCACCAGGAGCAGGCATGCCTGACATGGGTGGAATGGGCGGAATGATGTAATAATATACTTCCCCCGAACCTCTGATAATCTGAGGTTCGGGGTTTTTTGTTTGGTTTTTTTGGAAAGACTTCCCATGTCCGAAGGGACCGAAGAGTATGAAAAGTGTATATTGCTCATTATTTTCAGTTGATAAACCTTGCAATTCGTAGAATTCCCGAACAATAGAGGTTATTTTTTAAAAAGCATTCGCATTCTGTTGACACGTAGAAAATAGGATGTTATTATGAGTTAGTAAAAAATAAATATTATACTCGTATAATGTTGGGGATAAGGCCCGAAAGTTTCTACCAAGCTGCCGTAAATAGCTTGACTACGAGGTAGTGTATATAACTATAGAGATAAATTTCTTTATTTATTTCTATTGTCTACCTTCCTGAAGTCAAGCACCGGTATTCACTCGGTGCTTTTTATTTTTTACAAAAACAACAAGAATAACAGGGAGGATCATTTCAATGACGAACAGTGCAAAGAAAATAGCAATGGTATTATTCCTTGCTTTAATGACTGCTGTTATGGCCGCTTGCGGAAATAACTCAGCTGATAAAAAGGAAGACAAGGCGGGAACTGGCGAAGAAGGATTGAAAATTGCCATTGTAACAAGCCCATCCGGCGTTGATGATGGTAACTTCAATGAAGATAACTATAACGGCATTTTGAAGTTTATCGAAAATCATCCAACTGCAACTGTAAAATCGGTGAAAGAACCAACAGGTGATCCAGCTGCGGCAGTACAAGCTGTTGCCGACATTGTGGCGGATTATGATGTAATTGTTACACCTGGTTTCCAATTTGCTGGCGTTTCCAGTATCGCTGTAGAAAACCCTGATAAGATCTTTATCATGAATGACACTGAGCCAACACCAGTAGATGGCCAAACTGATTTCGAAAATATCTATGCGATGAACTTCGCTGAACAAGAAAGTGGTTTCTTTGCAGGAATGGCTGCAGCACTTGAAACAAAGACAAACAAAGTAGCAGTTGTAAATGGGATTGCTTATCCTTCAAATGTAAACTATCAATTTGGATTTGAATCAGGCGTTAATTACGCTAACAAGGCTTATGGGAAAAATGTTGAACTTGTTGAACTATCAGGTTATGCAGGAACTGATGTAACCGGTGCTGATGTTGGTGGTAACTATGCAGGATCCTTTGCAGATGAAGCAACAGGTAAAGTCATCGGAAATGCATTGATCAAACAAGGTGTAGATATCCTTTTCGTTGCTGCAGGAGGCACTGGTAATGGTGTATTTACAGCAGCTAAAGAAGCTAAGGAAGATGTAAAAGTAATTGGTGTGGACGTTGACCAATATGATGACGGTGCAAACGGTTCTAAAAATATCGTGCTAACATCTGGTGTGAAATTCATGGCGATGAACATTGAAAAGGCGTTGAATTCTGTTGCCGATGGAACTTTTAAAGGTGGTAACGTAGTTCTATATGCGGATACAGATTCAACTGGCTTTATTAAAGAAGAAGGTCGTCACCAATTATCTGTGGATACGTTAGACAAACTGAACGAGGCGTACGAGTTAGTGAAGAATGGTACAATCGTTCCAGCTTCTAATTTTAATGAACATTCTCCAGAAAAGTTCCCAGGTTTATAAGACGAATTTGAAACACAATAACAGTAGAAGTTTATCTGTTCCCGACTTATTGCATAATAGGGAATGATGAACTTCTATTGTTTTTCCAATTAATGTTGAAGAAGGAGAATGAACGATGTCTGAATATATCGTGGAAATGAAACACATCACAAAACGTTTCCCAGGGATCGTAGCGAATGACGACGTATCCATTGGCATTAAAAAGGGAGAAATCTTTGCATTACTTGGAGAAAATGGTGCAGGTAAGTCAACATTGATGAGCATGCTAAGTGGTATGTACGAACCCGATGAAGGAGAAATCTATATTCGGGGCGAGAAAGTACAAATAAGTTCGCCGAACCATGCAGCAAATCTTAACATCGGAATGGTTCATCAGCATTTTAAGTTAGTCGAAGATTATACGATTACTGAGAATATCATTTTAGGGATTGAGCCCATAAAAAAATTTGCCGGTCTCTTTCCATATGTAGGAATTCGTGGTGCCAATCGTAAAATTGAAGAACTGTCCAAGAAATTCGGGTTGGAAGTCGATCCGACAAAAAAAATTGCCGATTTAACGGTTTCCATGCAACAGCGAGTTGAAATATTAAAGGTGCTTTATCGTGAAGCCGAAATCCTTATTTTTGATGAACCAACGGCAGTACTAACGCCTCAAGAAATCGATTTCCTGTTAGCTATTATCGAAGGTCTTCGAAACAGTGGGAAAACAATCATCCTAATTACACATAAGTTAGAAGAAATTAAAAGAGTTGCCGATCGATGTGCAGTGTTGAATAAAGGTAAATTGATTGATGTGTTGGATGTAGAGACAACTTCAGTCAATTTGATGGCACAGTTAATGGTGGGACGTGAGGTGAACTTTGAATCAGAAAAAACACCTGCACAATTTAAAGAGGAAGTATTGAAAGTAGAACAATTAACCGTGAAAAATGAGGACGGATTTGAAGTAGTCAAAGACGTTTCCTTTACGATACACAGTGGTGAAATATTCGCGATTGCAGGTGTCGCAGATAATGGTCAAGTTGAAATAGCCGATGCCATTGCCGGTTTGATAAAGGCAAGCGGCGGAAAGATATTCCTCAATGGACAAGACATCACGAATGACAGTATAAGAAACAGAACTGAATCTGGAATCTCTTATATACCTGAAGATCGACAGAAATTCGGATTGTTTTTGGACTTTGATTTATCGACGAATTTAGGTTCAAAACAGTACTACAAAAAGCCGTTTTCAAATAAAGGGATTTTAAATAAACAGGAATTTGATCAATTCGGTACTCAGTTGATTGAAAAATATGATATTCGAAGTGGACAAGGGATCAAGACGCAAGTTCGTTCCATGAGTGGCGGGAACCAACAAAAGGCCATCATTGCTCGTGAGATCGAATTGCAATCCCCACTTATGATTTTCGTTCAGCCAACACGAGGAGTGGATATAGGTGCAATCGAAAATATTCATCGGATGATGATTGAACAACGCGATCAAGGAAAAGCTATCTTACTGGTTTCGTTGGAGTTAGACGAAATTATGAATGTAGCGGATACGATCGGTGTGATCTATAATGGCCAGCTTCAAAAAGTTGCAAGCAGTGATTCATTAACGACGAATGAAGTCGGCGAATATATGATGGGGGCTAAGCATGAGTAAAGATAATAAGAAAACAAGCTTACGTTATCGTCTGTTATGGCCGATACGGAATGAGAAATGGCAACCGATCACCATTCCGGTAGCCTCTATACTTTTCAGTTTTATTGTTGCGGCAATCGTCATACTGTTGCTTGGCAAAAATCCGATTCAAGCATTTTACAACTTGTTCCAAGGGGCGGGGATTTTCCCGAAAGCAACGTATGCTGGTTATAAGAGCATGCTGACTGACTTTTTGAGTTTGTTAGACGCTATGACGCCACTTGTATTTGCCAGTTTGGCGGTGGCTGTTGCCCTCAGAGCAGGCCTATTTAATATTGGTGTTTCTGGACAAATGCTCTTCTCCGGTTTTATAGCAACCATTATTGTTGGCTACAGTGGGTTAGATGCATTCGTTGCTAAGCCGCTTGTGTTGCTGATTGGAATGATTGCTGGGGGATTGATGGGCGGTCTTGTTGGGTGGTTAAAATATAAGTTTAACATTCATGAAGTTGTAACTACGATTATGCTAAATTACATCGCTCAGTATGTGATAAGCTTCTTCATTCATAATTATTATATTGACCCGGTTTCAAGACAATCCAAATACATTACGGAAGCAGCAAGATTGACGTTAGTAAATTTCGAGTTCGCAAACCTGAAAATGGATATTCCATTAGGCTTTATTTTGGCAATTGCAGTCGCGATTTTCGTCAAGTTTCTATTGGACAAAACAGTCGTTGGTTTTGAAATAAAAGCAGTTGGATCTAACCGTGATGCAGCGAAATATACAGGCATAAAGGTCGGAAGTAATATGATCTTAGCAATGATCATTTCAGGAGGTTTGGCCGGCCTTGCGGGTGTGACGTATTATTTAGGCGATTTTGCTTCCATTCAACCAAAGGTATTAACAAGTCTCGGATTTGACTCCATTGCGGTGGCGCTATTGGGTAACTCCCATCCAATCGGGATTATTTTTTCATCCTTCTTAATATCGATTATTGATCAAGGAAGTACGTATATGAGTTCACAGGCCGGAATCAGACAGGAAATTGCTTCTGTAATCATCGGGTTAATCCTATTGTTTAGTGCATGTGGCGCGTACGTGAAGCATAAAGTCAGCCGCTTGAAGGAAAAAGAAGTGGATCGAAAGGACAGTGAATCATAAATGGATACGATTATTATTGATGGATTATCCTTTGCTCTGCCTCTTTTCATCATGGCAATTGGCGGTATATATAGTGAGAAAAGTGGGATTACCAATTTAGCACTTGAAGGTTTTCAAGGTTTCGGGGCATTCATCGGGGCTATGTCAGCTGTTTTGATCGCAAATGCTTCTGGAGCAGCTGTTGAGAATATGTTCTACGTGGCGCTCATATTTGCGATGATTGGCGGAATGGGTTTTTCCGTTATCCATGCTGTATTAAGTATTAAATTTAAGGCCAATCAAGTAATTAGTGGGGTCGTTATTAATATTTTGGCGTTAGCCCTGACGACTTTCTTAACAACACAGATCAATGCACTTGTATTCGGTGCAGCTTCGGACAAGTTCCGATTAGGTGTATCGGAGCGTTTTACCATTGACGGTTTAGCCAATATACCTGTAATTGGTGCGGTATTTACGGATGTGTATCCGTTCGAAGTGATCATCATTGTGATTGCTATTTTTGCTTGGTATGTATTGTATAAAACGAAGTTTGGTTTGCGCCTAAGAGCGAGTGGGGAGAATCCTCAATCCGTAGATGCAGCAGGTGTAAATGTTTATAAAATAAGATTTTCCGCGGTTCTTATATCAGGAATGCTATCGGGTCTCGCTGGTATGTGTTTTGCCTATTCCATTTCTGCGCAATTTTCTTCGGGTATTTATATGGGATATGGATTCTTGGCCATTGCGGCATTAATCTTTGGCAACTGGAGAATTCTCCCGACTTTAGCGGCTTGTCTATTATTTGGTTTTGCTAAATCCGGGGGAATGTATATCGCACAGGCAATGGCATTGCCAAGCAGTTTCACTGATTTATTCATGATTCTACCGTATGTATTAACATTATTGTTATTGATCTTTTTCTCTAAAACAAACCGTGCTCCGAGGGCGTTGGGTGAAATTTACGATAAAGGAAAGAGATAAAAAACTTTTAGAGGCTTCTCATTAGTTCAGTGAACTTTTGAGAAGCCTCTTTTGCCGTTTCTTACATAACGTTGGCTAAAATGAACAAAGACTGCTATAATTGCATAGCACTTAGAGCGGTTTAGAACGGCTTTTTCAGTGCATACTTTAGTTAGTAAATATTTATCAAGAAGGGAAATCGTATTATGAGCAACTATAACGCAGTATCAGCAAAAAATACGGAAAATGCTCCAAACGGTAACGGTCTTTATTCACAATCTGTAGCGTTTTCTCATTACAATAATCTTTCAGCGCAATTGCCGATTGATCCATCAACAGGTAAATTGGTAGCTGGTGGTATTAAAGAGCAAGCTGAACAATGCTTTAACAATATCAAGGCAATTGTAGACAGCATCGATCATGTTATGAGCGATATCGTTAGAATTACGGTATTCGTTAAGGATATTAAAGATGTTGACGCTGTAGACGAAGTTTATAAAACATACTTCCCAACTTATGTTCCTGCACGGACAACAGTTGCAGTTGCAGCTTTGCCTATGGATGCTATGGTACAAGTTGAAGCACTTCTTTCACACGGTGTAGGTTCAATTCCAAACGCACCACAAGCAGGCGACCTTGTAAAGCTTACAAATAACACTCCGAATGCACCTACAAGTGCTCTATCTACACAAACTGTGGCTTTCTCACATTACAATTATCTTTCAGCTCAATTGCCGATCGATCCCACAACTGGCCGCTTCGTAATTGGCGGTGTACAAGAGCAGGCAAGACAGTGCTTGAAAAACATCAAAGCAATTTTAGAAAGCATCGACGTTCCTTTTGACGATATCGTTAAAATGACGATCTTCGTTAAAGACCTTAAGGATATGGAAGCGGTAAACGAAGTTTATTCAACATTCTTCCCAGACTCCGCTATCGCTAGAACTGTTGCATATGTACCTGCACGGACAGTAGTTGAAGCTGCAGATCTACCTATGGGTGCTTTAGTACAAATGGAAGCGGTTGTATCTCACGGAGATGGAACGCCTCCACAAGCTATTGAAGACAGACATGGAATCGTTATCTGGGCACGCAACACTGACAATGCACCAAAGAGTTCATTGTCTACACAAACTGTAGCGTTCTCTCATTATAATCACCTTTCAGGTCAATTACCTTTAGATCCAAAAACTGGCAAATTGGTAGCTGGTGGTGTAAAAGAGCAAGCTGAACAGTGCTTGAAAAATGTTAAGGCAATTATCGAAAGTATCGACCACGTTATGGAAGATGTCGTTAAAGTGAATATCTTCGTTAAAAATATCGCGGATATGGATGCTGTAGACGAAGTTTACAAAACATTCTTCCCAGGCGGAACTCCTGCACGAAGAACAGTTGGCGTATCAGCATTACCTGAAGATGCGTTAATCCAATTCGATGTAGTTTTAGGAAACGCTGAAGGAACTCCTCCACAAGCATAACAAAAAAGATCAAAGAGGCTCTATTTACACGAGCCCCTTTGATCTTTTTTATTCTTGTTTTATTCGGACGGTCAGCAACATGATAAAGGAAAGAATGACGATTGAAATAACCCACATCCAAGCCATTGTCATATTCCCGGAATCAAGGGCTATATAAATTGCTGTTGGTATGGTCTGTGTTTTCCCTGGAATGTTACCTGCGAACATCAGGGTGGCACCAAATTCCCCTAATGCCCTTGCAAAACTTAATATACTTCCAGTAATAAGGGACTTTGAAGCCAAAGGTACGGAAATGAGTAGAAATAGCTTCCATTCATTCGCCCCGTCTACTCTAGCTGCATCTTCAATGTCACGGCTCACCCCATGGAATCCTGATTTTGCGGACTGATACATTAGTGGAAACGCTACAACAATTGAAGCGATTACAGCAGCCCACCATGTAAAAATAATGGGCTGTTTAAAAATCCATTCAATTGCTTGCCCGGCTATACTGTTTTTTCCAAAAATAACTATAAGAAAAAAACCGACAACTGTTGGAGGAAGAACCATTGGGAGCATGAATACTGTCTCTAAAATGGCTTTCCCTTTAAAAGACTGTCTTGCTAATAGGCGCCCCGCCAATGTTCCGATTATAATAACGACGATGCCAGAAATAGTAGCTATCTTCAGAGATAACCAAATAGGATTCAGAAATTCATTCATAAAATCTCTATCTAATAATAAATCCATACTTTTCAAATACCTTTATCGCATCTTCGCTTTGTACGTACTCATAAAATTTCTTTGCTGCATCGTATTGGGCAGAATTCTTAATGATGCCAACAGGATAAATAATCGGAGTGTGCGTGGACTGATCAGCAGCTGCTACAATTTTCGCTTTATCTGAAAGTAGTGCATCTGTCTTATAGACAATACCAGCATCTACATTTCCGGATTCCACATAGGATAATACTTGACGGACATCTTTCGCATATACTACTTTTGGTTCAATAACGTTCCATATATCCATCTTCTTAAGGGATTCTTTTGAATACTTACCTGCAGGCACGGTTTCAGGAGTTCCGATTGAAATTTGGCCGACCTCAGCATTGGTAAGAGCTTCGAAACTTTTAATAGCATTACTCACTTCGGGGACAACCAAAACAAGTTCATTTCCAAGAAGGTCTAAACCGTCTTCTTTTGCAATAATTCCTTCTTCTACCAATATGTCAAACTTATCCTTTGCTGCCGAGAAAAACAAATCGACCGGCGCTCCGTTTGTGATTTGCTGCTGTAAAGAACCGGAAGCTCCGAAATTGAATTTAAGAGTGACTTCGGGATGTTCTTCTTTGTAACTTCGCTGAATCTCATCCAATGAATCTTTTAAACTAACTGCTGCGGAAATGATTAATTCAACATTTCCTTTACTTTCTGAACTTCGATTTATGTTCTGGTTATTAGAACATGCTACTGTTATTATAAGTAAGATTAAAAGAATACAGGCATACATAGCCTTTTTTTTCATGTTTCCACCTTACCTTTCAATACTATGCTTTGTTATTATAAAGCTTACCATAAGCGATAGCGGTAGCTAAAAAAGATGTCTCTTTCAGTATACAAAGCGAGCGGTTTCTTGAATGAATCAAGAAATCGCTCGCTTTGTCAATATTGCACACCATGTCGGGAATGCGTTTTGAATACTTCCTCAGTTGGTTCGAAATAATCTTCCGTGTAATTCGCTACAAATTCACCTTTTTGTATATAGCCGGCACCCCATGTTGGGTCCATCGTCAGCCATTCTCCATCGACTTTCACTTCCACCCATGCGTGGCGCGCAAAATTGAAGCCGGAGCCGGCCGTTCCTGCTATATATCTTGCTTCCATGCCGGACGCCCGAAGCAAGGCAAGGGCAAGGTATGTGTAGTCCTGGCAAATACCTTTTTCAAGTTCAAGCACTTTTAATGCACTGTCATCCCAGTTAAAATCGCTGTTTTTCTGTTTTTCCACGTCATATGCAATTGATTTTGCTGTAAATTCATAGATAGCTTTCGCTTTCTCGCGATCTGACATCCCATCGGTTATGAGTTCTTCTGCAATCGCGATAATTTCAGGGGCATCGGATTGAACTCCCCGTGATGGTAATATATCGCGTTGATCTTCGGTACCTGTGCTTTCTACGGTGAATTGGGCAACGTATTCATAGTAAAACTTGGAACTGTTTTTCTCTTTTATTTCCGGAACACTAACGATTACATCATATGTCCCTGGTCCGAAGCGTAAATAGAATTCATCATCGAATGAATAATCTTTTACAGGAATGACGGATAGAGCCTCTTCGCCATCTTTTTTCGTTGTAATATAAAGATGCGTCGTCTCTTTAGCAAATGGAGCATCTTTGTCGATGGTTCCTTTTATGCGATACGTTAAATTGGTCTCTTCACCGCCAACCGTTGGATAGGTGAGGTTGACACCACGTTCATGATAGGTCGTCATGTACTGAATCGGTTCAGTGACAAGTTCCGATTCATTGTCTATATAAAGAACTGTGCCTTCTTGGAAATAGTTACTTTTTTCCTCGTCTGGCACGTAGACTTTTAATTCATGGATACCTTTTCCGTAAAATAAAGGGACGTCATACGTGAACTTCCCGTCTTTAACAGGAAGGACATGCTTCCACTTTTCTCCATCTTTTTTCATTTCAAGCATCACTGCTTCGTTTGGTCCTTTAATAGAGGAGAGTTCTCCTTTAAGTTTGAAAATCTCGTTTTCTTTAACATAACCACTTGCTGGTGCCTCAAGCGACAATCCCGCTTCCTGTGCAAAAGGGGTATACGTAAGGTCCCGCTGCATATTGGGGTTAACGTTATAGACCGTGAACTTTGCAAGATCGTAGTAATAATTTTTTCGATCCTTGCTTGGGAGCAACACAGTTACTCTGTATTCCCCCTCTCCGTTAAACAGCCTTACATTCTGTTTGAACCTGCCATCCTTGATAGGTGCATAATATTCCATCGAGTCGCCGAGATGCGCTTCTCCATCAAACTTGATTTTGATCCACACATAGTTTTCTTGTAACTGGTCCTGATTTTCTACCGTTCCTTCAACTCTTACGAATTCATCCACCGCAAAGTTTGTGTGTGTGGGTTCTATCAGGGTAGCACCCACTTTTTCGCTATAACTTGTAAGTTCCAAAGGCACCATTTCAAGTTCAGCGTTTTTCTTTTCAATGGCAGCTTTAAAATCTTTCTTTTGCTCCTGCTTTTGAACGGGCGTTGGCTGCGATTCATCCACGGAAGCAGATTTATTCGCACATGCGCCTAATGATAACAGGCACATCAGTGAAACCATCAGTATATGTAATTTTTTCATAGACATCGGATTCCCCCTTGTAATTTTTGGATATGTCTACTATAACAAGTTTTCGGAACAATTTCTTATGCCAATAGATTGGGGTCTATAGTAGCCCTTTTGCAGGCTTATATTTTTACACTGTTAAAGTTTTTACTCTATAATTGATAATTAAGTCATATTTAATGTAGGGGTGAGATAAATGACTCAATCAAAGGTGGATCCTCGAATTCTGCGTACGCGTAAATTAATTACGGATGCATTTATAGAACTTTCGGGCCGAAAGGAATTTAAGGATATTACCGTCAAGGATATTACAGCTGAGGCCATGATTAATCGTGCCACATTTTATTATCATTTTGAAGATATATACGACCTATTGGAAAAAGCGTTGTCAGAAGTATTGTTAATTGATTTGAATTGTGAAACGTACCAAGATAACGAATTAAATGAGCAAACTTTGGTCGATATTTTTAAGGTCATTACAAATTTTCAAATGTCATTGTCTAATCGGTGTCATAGGGGATATGAAGATACAATTGCCCGTATTATTCGGGAACAGCTTGAAGTTATCTTTTATAAAATGTTACTAAACCAACAGCCTACTGTAGATGACGAAGCGTTGAAGCTTACGGGGGTCATGTTAAGCTGGGGACTTTACGGGGCATCTGTCGAATGGAAAAGAAATAGTACAGTAAAGCCAGAGGCATTTATTAAATCAGCAATACCTTATATCATTTCCGGAATTGGATTAGGGTCATAGCGTATTGCCAAATTCACCTGCATTCCGAAAAAATAAAATATCCCTAACTGTGTAGATTAATGTTATAGTTGGAAAGTATATTTTACAGATGAGAAGGTGAGCAAGATGATTGAAGTGAAAACATCTGCACTTAGTGACGGAGAATTCAATAGAGGCGTATTCGCTACATGCGATATTAAAAAAGGTTCGATTCTACACGAAGCTCCAGTTATTGCATATCCAAATGACCAACATTCGCATATTGAGCAAACACTTTTAGCTGATTATGCGTTTGAGTATGGGGTGAATCATACCGCAATCCTTCTTGGATATGGAATGTTATTCAACCATTCATATACTCCGAATGCAACGTATGAAATCAGTTTTGAAAAACATACATTTGACTTTTATGCTTATAAAGATATAAAAGCAGGAGAAGAAATTCTGATCAATTATAATGGCGAAGTGGATGACGATGAACTTTTATGGTTTGATCAGCAATAAAAAGGGTGGCTGTTACCGTTAATATCGGTGACTGCCATCCTTTTTAGGTTTACACTCTTTTCAGTTCGATATTCGTAATTTCCTCTGCAACCGCGTTCGTAAAATCTTCGACTGTTTTTGGGACGAATGACTTGAGAATCGCATTTATCATCGGTCCCATAACTCCTTTTGCAGAGATGTCCAAATTCCCGTGCATGACTGTTAGGGAATCTGAAGTCGTCGCCTCTGCTTTAAAATAGCCATTGCCCGCGAAGTTTTCATTCAAACCCCTTAAGGCGAAGGTGACAAGGGTTGGTTCTCTCCATTCCGTGATATTAATTTGTAGCTTGATCGTCTTTTGCATAATGCCAATATCACCTTTGAACGTCCACGTCGATTGTGTGTCGCTCAAAATCGAATGTTCGATATAACCAGGGACGAGCGGCGCCCATCTGTTCATATCACTGACGAAATCCCATATCTTCCCTATAGGTAAATCCAATACCGTACTATGTGTTCCGCTTGGCATCTCGTTCCTCCTCTACTTGTAGAACGTTTACAACATAGCTTATTTTACGCGAGTGGATGTTGTAGATATGCATGTTGCTGCACTGCAAAATTAGATTTTTCTAATATAGTGAATAGTCCAATCCTAACGGTTTCGATAGCGTATTCTACAAGGACAGGTTTAAAGGGGGGGGAATAGGTTTGAGAAATCCAGAAGAATTTCGTGGACATGAGATGCGTCACGTGCATCGACATGAACACGTACACCACCATGTACATCATATGTCTCATCATATGAGGCATCATACGGGACACCACCATCACAATATCGTGCAGCCGGTAAATTATTACCCTATGGGTCATCATCATCACCATAACATGGGACATCATCATTTTGGAGGGTTTAATCGTTTTTGAAGTTGAAATTATATTGTAGAAGGGGCTGTCCAGAAAGTCAGTAAAAACTGACTTTCCGTGACAGCCTTTTCAATCTCAGACGATATTTACTTTAGGGACTAATCGGACAGCCCCTTCTTTCCGTATTCGGAATTGTGTAAGTGCTTGTTTCCTATGTTATAATGACCTCCAACCATACATAGTACGGAGGGGAAAAATGAATTTCATTCGTAACCAGTTATTGGAGTACGGAGTGGATGCGGCGTGGGTTGACACGTTTTCAATTGTTATCCTTGTCACTTTCGTCATGCTCCTATGTATCATTGCGAATTTTATCACGAAGCAAGTGATTATAAGATTTATTGCGCATGTTGTAAAAAAGAACAATATTAAATGGGGCAATATGTTATTGGAGCGAAAGGTGCTTCGACAATTATCCCATTTTGTACCTGCCATAATCATTTACTATTTTGCATCGTCTTTTCCGACTTACAAAATAGCAATCCAAACATTGGCCCTAACATACATGATGATTGTGGCATTCAGTGTCGTCAATCGATTATTGACTGTGTTCAATGATATTTATCAAACGTATGAAATTTCAAAAACGAAACCGGTTAAAGGATATATTCAAGTTACCAAGATTATGGTAATCATCATCGGTACTGTTTTGGTGATTGCCAATCTAATGGGGGAAAGCCCGTTTATTCTGCTGAGCGGGATTGGCGCCCTTTCAGCTGTATTCATGCTGGTGTTCAAGGATTCATTATTAGGTCTTGTTGCGGGAGTACAGTTGTCTGCAACTGAAATGGTGCGAGTTGGGGACTGGATTGAAATGCCGAAATATGGTGCAAATGGTGATATCATTGATATTTCGTTGAATACAGTTGCGGTGCGGAACTTCGACCAGACCGTGACAATGATTCCAAGTTACGCTCTCATTTCTGATTCATTCATCAACTGGCGCGGTATGCAGGAATCAGGTGGGCGCCGAATTAAGCGCGCATTGTATATCGATACATCGAGCATTCAGTTTTGCACGGAGGAAATGATCGAGCACTATAAAAATATCCATATTCTGAAAGATTATATTGTGGGGCGTGAACAAGAAATTGAGAAGTATAATCGTGTAAATCAGGTGGACCGTAGCAATATCGTCAACGGAAGGGCACTGACCAATATAGGGGTATTTCGAGCGTATATTAATGAATACATTAAACGCCACCCGGGTATTCATCAGGAAAAGACGTTAATGGTCCGCCAGTTGGCGCCGGCCGAGCATGGTCTTCCGATAGAGGTTTATGCGTTTGCGAATAGTGTAAAATGGACGGTCTATGAGACTGTGCAGGCTGATATTTTTGATCATCTATTTGCGGTTGCAGATGAATTCGGGCTTCGCATATTCCAAAACCCGACAGGCAGTGATATAAAAGCGCTGAGCCAGGAATTGAGAGGCGAAGGTGCCTGTGCAACATACAATTCAGTAAATACACTACAATTGAATAAAATAAATGAATAAGCCGACCCAATCAAGACGTGGACGGCTTCTTTCTGCATGTATATAAATTTTATTGAATTACCATAAATATGTGGTGCACAGGCACCAAAAAGGGCACAGGAAAGACTGGTTTTTGGGGGCTATTCATTATATGTAAACATGGGTTATAGTCTAAATAGTTTTATTTACCTAACATAGTCTACAAGGAGTCTTTGAAAAGGGGGGTAAATATGAGAAATACAGAAGAAGTTCATAGCGGGCAAGAGCGTCGCCAGGAGCATCGCCAGGAGCACCGCCGGGAGCATCGCCACGAGCATCGACATGAGCATCACCATGAGCACATTCATCGCCAGGAGCACCGCCAGGAGCATCGACATGAGCGTCACCACGAGCATCACCATGAGCACATTCATCACCATCATCGTCACATTCCGCATGTTCAACATGTAGGCCATCCAACAGGGCACCATATGGGACACCAACAAATGATTCAAAATGTAAATTTGTTCCTTGAAGATCATAACGAGATGGTTCAACGTTTAAATTTTTCTCCGGTAGGTTATCACCAAATGGTTCAACCTATAAATTTCTATCCTGAAGGTCTTCACCCAATGGTTCAACCTATGAATTTTTTCCCTGAAGGGCATCACGGATGCCACTGCTGTCACATGGGACATTTTAGAGGATTCAAATGTTGAACTCAGACTTGCACTCAATTCGCATGTTTGGATGCCTGTGCAGCGCACTATTCAGATTGTTTGGGTACCTGTGAAGCACACTATTCAATTCAGATTGTTTGGGTGCCTGTGCAGCACACTATTCAGATAATTAACTGCAATTGTATGAGGAAAATAAAAAATCCGACCAAATTAAAACTTGGTCGGAGATGATTAACCGTAAAGCATACGGCTCAGGCAGGGAATGGAAACATTTCCTGTTGTGTGTTCATATATTCAGTTTTATTTCTTTTTATGATTTTACTTTTTTAGCAATCCGAAGAAAGACTGGTAAGCTGTAACTACTTGGTTGTAATATCCGATTAACTTGTCCCAAACCGTTGTTTGAACTTCTTCTGTAATTGTTTCTTCAGCAGCTTCTTCGTCTACAGCTGGTGCTTCAGTTACATCTTCATCCTCAGCAGGAACTTCAATAGCATCGTCGCCTTCGACCGCGTCATCGCCTTCAACTGCATCTTCGCCTTCGACTGCATCGTCGCCTTCGACCGCGTCATCGCCTTCGACTGCGTCATCACCTTCGACTGCATCGTCGCCTTCGACCGCGTCATCGCCTTCGACTGCATCATCGCCTTCGACTGCGTCATCGCCTTCGACTGCATCTTCGCCTTCGACCTCGTCATCGCCTTCGACTGCGTCATCACCTTCGACTGCATCATCGCCTTCGACTGCGTCATCGCCTTCAGCCGGCTCTTCCGCTACCTCTTCACCTTGTAGTGTAATTCCAAGATGATCTTGAATTGCAAGTGTATAGTAATCGAGTAAACTTACATAATTTTGTAGGATGAACTTATATTCATTAAGTTGCTCCTCTGTTATAATTGAATCGGCTTGGTCAGTTGACGATGTATCTTCATTGATATTCTCGTCAGCTGGCTTTTCTGTTTCTTCGGCATCATCTTCAGCCGGAGCGTCAACATCTGCCTCTTCTTCAGCCGGAGCGTCAACATCTGGTTCTTCTTCAGCCGGAGCGTCAACATCTGCTTCTTCTTCAGCCGGAGCGTCAACATCTGCTTCTTCTTCAGCCGGAGCATTCTTCTTCAGCCGGAGCGTCAACATCTGCTTCTTCTTCAGCCGGAGCGTCAACATCTGCTTCTTCTTCAGCCGGAGCATCAACATCTGCCTCTTCTTCAGCTGGTGCATCTACAGCTTCCTCTTCTTTATTAGGTGCGTCCGTAGTGTCATCATCGCCAGTAGTATCATTCGAATCCTCTTCATCCGGCTCTGCTGCTACGAAGTTTTTATTTGCAATGGTACGCATGAATTTCCCTTTTTCAGGTGATCCCGGAATACTTGTTGCATAATAGGAAACCTTTTCGCCGTGGTTTTTAAACTCTTTTTCACCATTTTCAGCTGCTAAAGCTGAACCGCCCGCTCCGAAGATAGCTGCAGTGAGCATTGACGTTGACATTACAAACGGTAAAATTTTCTTTTTCGTGTTCTTCTCATTACGATTCGTTTCTTTAACCAAGAATGATCAAACTCCCTTTTCATAAATTTTTCTTTGACTACCTGATAATTAAGCGAAATAACACACTCTATTCCGTTATGTACATCCGCCTCCTTCTCACAACATGAGTGCAGGGCCAGCAATTTAGTATTCGTTATGAAGCATTCACTCGAATAATTTAGTTGCTCCTCATCTGCACATACCAACAATAACAAAAGTAAATAACAGTGGTGTAACAACCAAATAACAGATAAACATGGAAAGATTAACCTTTGTAATAATATGCGAACATGGCGAAAGCTAAAAAGAGGATATTTTTTAATTAATTAGACCCATATTATCCAATTTATTCCAACGCTAAAACTATTGTCCAAGTGCCCTTTATGGATGCCACATTACTTTATTGCCATGTTGAATGAATAGTCTGAAGGGTCTAATGTTATTTATTACATAGTATTTCAGAGTATTACATTGGCTTGTGAACCTGGTAATCTGTGTTAAAAAGCAGAGATATTGGCGGATACAGTTTACAAAATGAATGAGAGAAGCCTCATAGGAAGGATTATTATGTAACATCTTGGGTACGAATAAGAAAAAGGGGAAAGTAGGGGAGTGACGTAATGGGAATTGGCAAGACTAAAGGAACAAGAAAAAGATTTCCTTTCCTTTTAGCAACAATGAGAGGGATTTCCCAGGTGTTTCTCATCGGAAATTGGGTGACAGGCCTGCTCATATTGGCTGCAATCACAATTACCTCCTTTAAGCTTGGATTAATGGCGTTCCTTTCAGCAGCGATAGGAACGCTTTTTGGACGGTTAGGCGGTGGGCATCCGGTTAGTGTTGAACGCGGGTTGTATGGATATAATCCCATGTTGACAGGGATGGCGCTTTTTCTGTTTTTGGAAGGGCCAGTAAGCTGGGGGATTGCTCTATTTGGTGCGGCCGTTTCGGCTGCATTTACTGCTTCAGTAATGAGATTTCTCCAGCCTGCTGGAATGCCCACCTTGACATTTCCTTATATCGTGACAACATGGCTATTGATGTTATCTTCATATAAATTCGAAGCATTTAAAGTGACGGACAAATTAGTGCCGCAACATTTATCGGATTGGAAGCTGGAGATTGCGGGGGAAATCCATTGGTTAAGTGCCTTTCTTGACGGAGCTGGCCAAATTTTCTTTTTGCAGGGCATACTTGCCGGATTGCTACTCTTTTTAGGAATCTTCGTTGCCGATTGGAAGATGGGGCTTTATGCCATTGCCGGTAATTTCATCGGTATGTTTACCGCATACATACTTGGAGGTGAACATACGCTCATCGATGCAGGGCTATACGGCTATAATGCCATTTTGACGGCACTCGCTGTCGGAGTCGTTTTTCGGGACGGGGCGAATCGGCTCTCACTATACAGTACGATGATCTCTTGCGTTTTGACTGTTGTGTTTATTGGAAGTGTCGATACCATTCTTTTGCCATTCGGGTTACCGGCCTTGACGATGCCGTTCGCTCTAAGCACTTCGATTTTTATAGGCGCAAGGTTGATGATGCGGTAGTTTGGTAAATTGTTTGAGTTCCTATGGAACATACGAGTCGTACATCCCTGTTTTTATTATATTGTGTATATTTCTCATCTTTGCAATAGTTAATAATTGATAACAAGGTTAAGTAGTTGAGAAACACTATTGATTTTAAATCATGTTTTAGCTTGAATGATTGGAGATTCATGCTGTGTCACATACCTGTAACTATTGATATAAAAGGTTTTTGGTGAAATGAAGTGTATCTGTTGACAAAAACCTGTTTCTAAATGATAATGAATATGTAATTAGAATTATTATAGTTAAGCGGCAAGGATTACATCATTTTCATTGCTGGGGTTAGGTTGTGGAGAAATGACCTAAACTAACTATAAATAAACATCCAAGGAGGAATTTTTCATGTCACTAATCGGAAAAGAAATACTACCATTTAAAGCGCAAGCTTACCATAGCGGTACTGGTGAGTTCATCGAGGTAACTGATGAGGACTTAAAAGGGAAATGGAGCATCGTTTGCTTCTACCCTGCAGACTTCACATTCGTTTGCCCGACTGAGCTTGGAGATCTTCAAGATCAATATGCAACTCTTAAAGGGCTTGGTGCTGAAGTTTATTCCGTTTCAACTGACACGCACTTCACGCATAAAGCATGGCACGATCACTCTGAAACGATCAGCAAACTTGAGTATATTATGATCGGTGACCCTTCACAAACGATCTCCCGTAACTTTGATGTATTGGACGAGGAGTCTGGTCTAGCAGATCGCGGAACATTCATCATTGATCCGGACGGCGTTGTTCAAACAGTTGAAATCAATGCTGGCGGAATTGGCCGTGACGCAAGCACGCTTGTCGATAAAATCAAAGCTGCACAATACGTACGCAACAATCCAGGTGAAGTTTGCCCTGCAAAATGGAAAGAAGGCGAAGAAACACTTAAGCCAAGCCTTGACCTTGTAGGTAAAATCTAATTTTACTATTAACTGGATAACAGGACGGCCCCTCCCTTTGAGGGAAAGGGGCCCCTTTGTTTTATTATGGTTATCGGTGGATGTCTTAGATTTTGAATCGAGACCAGTACAATACTGATCTCGCAATCGCTTCCTAAATTGATTCAAAATCTAAGGCGTTTAAGCCGAGTTATATTTAGTTAAAGAAAAAGCCAAGGAGTAGATTACATGTTAGATGCAGATATAAGAGCACAATTGGCCCAGTATCTTGATTTGATGGAGGGCGATGTACTGCTGAAAGTTAGCGTTGGGGAAGATAAAGTGTCGCGTGAAATGGCGTCACTTGTGGATGAATTGGCTACAATGTCATCCCGCATTCAAGTTGAATTGGTAGATTTGGAAAGAACGCCAAGCTTTAGTGTAAACCGTCCTGGAGAAGATACAGGAATTACTTTTGCCGGTATCCCGCTTGGACATGAGTTCACTTCATTGGTTCTTGCTTTATTGCAAGTGAGCGGTAGAGCTCCAAAAGTGGATGACAAAGTGATTAAGCAAGTGAAGGACATTAAAGATACTCTACATTTTGAATCATATATCAGTCTAAGCTGTCAAAACTGCCCTGAGGTTGTACAAGCACTCAACCTTATGAGTGTGTTGAATCCTAACATCACGCATACGATGATTGATGGGGCGGCATTTAAGGAAGAAGTTGAAAGCAAAAACATTCTGGCAGTTCCTACTGTGTACCTTAATGGCGAGCCCTTCACGAATGGTCGTAAGACGATTGAAGAGATTCTTGCTGAACTCGGAAGCGGGCCGGATGCATCTGAATTTGCGGATAAAGATCCGTTTGATGTTCTTGTTGTCGGCGGTGGTCCGGCTGGTGCGAGCGCTGCAATTTACGCGGCTCGTAAAGGGATCCGCACAGGTATTGTTGCTGACCGTTTCGGTGGTCAAGTCCTTGACACGGCTGCAATCGAGAACTTCATTAGTGTGACTCACACGGAAGGACCGAAGCTTGCGGCAAGCCTTGAGGAGCACGTGAAAGAATATAATATCGACATTATGAACTTGCAACGTGCAAAACGTTTGGAGAAGAAAGATTTAATTGAGATTGAATTGGAAAACGGTGCTGTTCTGAAGAGTAAATCCGTGATCCTTTCAACAGGTGCAAGCTGGAGAAATATCGGAGTTCCTGGCGAAGCCGAATTTAGAAACAAAGGCATCGCTTACTGTGTACACTGCGACGGTCCATTATTCACGGGTAAAAAAGTTGCGGTTGTTGGCGGCGGAAACTCGGGAATCGAAGCGGCTATTGACCTTGCTGGTTATACTGAGCATGTAACTGTACTTGAATTCAACGATCAGTTGAAGGCGGATTCTGTTCTACAAGAACGTTTACGAAGCTTGTCTAATGTAACTGTCGTAACGAATGCTCAAACGAAAGAGATCACGGGAACAGATGTAGTGAATGGCGTTACGTATGTCGAACGTGAAACTGGCGAAGAAAAGCATATTGAGATAGCGGGAATCTTCATCCAAATCGGTCTTGTGCCGAATACCGCTTGGCTCGGCGACTCGGTTGAGCGCAACAAATTCGGTGAGATCATTGTTGATAATCGTGGCGCGACGAATGTCCCTGGTGTATTTGCAGCAGGGGACTGCACGGACAGCCCGTTCAAGCAAATCATCATTTCCATGGGATCCGGCGCAACAGCTTCATTAGCTGCAGTTGATTATCTTGTAAGGAATTAATTGAAAACACCAACCAACCGGTTATTGCCGGTTGGTTTTTTTACGTCATTTTAATTATATCTGTCAATGATCGATTTTAGTTAGGAATAGTTTGGTGAGAACAGGGAAGTGAAAAACGACTTCTGCTATTTGTTGTTCTGAATGGCAGACACCTGATTTAGGCAGTGGACATAGGATAAGGAGATTAGGATAATGAAAGGAATGAGAACAATTTATAGTTACCCTACTATGATTCCTTACTACCTTGTCCCAATGACCATGCCCCAAGGGATACCCGTTCAATGGTCACAGCCAAACACTCAATGGCAAGTGGGCAGTAATATGTCGTTTCCCTTGCAAGATTTTGGACCAAACCCATTTGTTGTTAATATGATGGCGGCAGCAATTCAAAACAATAATTATCGAACTGCATTGTGGACCGGGAAACACTTCCAAATAACAGTGATGAGCATCAATGTCGGGGACGATATAGGTTTGGAAGTCCATCCGGATACAGACCAGCTCATATATATTGAACAAGGCCAGGGGCTTGTTCAAATGGGGCCAAGTAAGGACAATCTGAATTTCGTTCGAAATGCAACCGTGAATACTGCGATAGTGGTGCCGGCCGGAACATGGCATAATGTTACAAATAAAGGCCCTACTCCATTGAAATTGTTTATACTTTACGCGCCTCCTCAACATCCATTTGGTACTGTTCATGCGACAAAAGCGATAGCTGAGGAAGAAGAAAAGGGATACGGTCATTGAAAGTCATTGCACCCAATCTACTTTGCTTGGGTTGTTTAGGTACCCAAGTAGTCACTATTTAGATCATACTCTACATTTGTATGAAATAAATGATGAAGCCAACCAAATCTTTGGTTGGCTCTTCTTGTCTTTATATGACTACCTTTGCATAAATGACTGTTTGCACAGGCAACTGCTGTTACACTGTTGGGACAGGTGCGCCGAATGATGCCCATTCTTCCCGCGCTGGGCCGTATACGCCAATTACACGCAGTCCGGCTTGGCGCATGAGTACTGTCATTTGCCCGCGATGGTGCGTTTGATGAGCTGTTAAAATACCGAGTACAGTGCCGTTTGACCATTGTTGTCCGTACATCTCTTTTTGTTCCGCAAGGGATTCGTCCGTCCATTGTTCTTTGATTGTAGCAATCATCGCCTCATTGGAAGTACGATAAGCCTCAGCAATTTCAGCTGCAGTTATAGGTACCGGCAAATTGTGATCCGCTGCTTCAAACTTAAGTCCTGTGCGCGACATCATTTCACCAAGTGATGTCACAATATGCCAAGCGATGCGACCAAGTGTGCGATCTTCAGGAGTAACCTCCGTACTGAGTGATTCATCCGTTAAATTATCCAGTAATTTCTGTGTCGAATTACCTTCATGCTCCCAATGAATAAGGAAACTTTCAATTGTTGAAAACATAATAAGATCCCCCTTTTTTCCGTCTCTCGTTAATTCGTGAAATGTTTATCAAACTCCTTCCTTCATTCTATTTTTCACTCTAAAAGTAAAAATAATATTTTAATAAGAAAACAGGACCTCTCGGAATAGAAGTGTCCTGTTTTTAGGCTGGGAACATAGGTTACCTATGATACAATCAGGATAAATGGAAGTCTGCTAATTGTATTTCATTTCAGGCATAGGGGAGGGAAGGGAAATGTTTACCGTGTTAGTTGTGGAAGATGAGGTGAAGATTCGTTCGATTATTGCAACAGAATTGCAAAACTGGGGATATGCGGTCCATGTTGTAGAAGATTTCCGTCAAGTAGAAGAATCGTTCCTCACAGTGAAACCGAATCTTGTCCTGCTTGATATTAATTTACCTTATATGAACGGATTTTATTGGTGCGAACGAATTAGGCGGCATTCAAATGTGCCAATCGTCTTCCTCTCATCCCGAACGGAGACGGTGGACATGATGATGGCGCTAAATATGGGGGGAGACGACTTTGTACAAAAACCATTCTCGATGGAGATGCTCCTAACAAAAATCCATGCACTCTTGAGAAGGACATATACCTACCAACAAGCGGATACCGATCTACTTACACATCGCGATTTAACGCTTAATGTAAAGAGGGCGGCTCTTTCCACTCGTGAAGGTGAAATAGAATTAACGAAAAATGAATTCCGCATCCTATGTGTTCTTCTTGAACGTAAAAGTGAAATTGTTCCGCGCGATGAATTGATAACAGCCTTATGGGAGGATGAAAATTTCATCGATGACAACACGCTCACTGTCAACATAAACCGATTGCGCCGAAAATTAGGTGAATATGGAATGGAAGGATACATTCAAACGAAAAAAGGACAAGGGTATATACTCTCATGAGTGCTTCATTTAACCAATACATCCGCTTCCAAAAGCGCCTGATCATCCTGTATGCAGGTATCATGTCGTTCGTCACAATTATGCTCTATGTCGAGCCAAGTATGTCCATCCATTTTTCCAATATCCTTTATATCCATGTCATTTCACTTTTTTTCCTTATTACTTATTTGGCAATCGATTATTATATTATTGCCAAGCATCATAAGGAGATTAGTTCTCGTTATAGCAACGGATTGTTTATACAGGACGGGATAGGAGCCGCACAAACATACGAACAGCAATTGTATGTAGAATTGCTCCAATCAGTAAACGATGCGCATCAGCAACAATTGACCTCCATAATTCGCGATAAAAAGGAATCAATGGAATTCATGACGACATGGTTCCATGATATTAAAACACCAATAGCAATTAGTAAATTGATAATGGAGCAAGCGAAGGGAAGCCCGGAAAACGAGAGTATCCAAGAAGAAATCTCGCGCATTGAAAGAAGTGTCAATCAGGCCCTTTACTTCACAAGAACCGACCATTTCGCAAGGGATTATTTCATCTCAAGGGCGAAACTTGATATAATCGTCAAATCTGTCGTTAAGAAGTTTGCAAAGGAGTTCATTAAACGGAAGATAAAAGTTGACCTTCACATTCAAACCGTGGTCATTGAAACGGACATTAAATGGCTCGTCTATTCGCTATCTGAATTCGTCTCCAATGCACTGAAGTATTCAGAGGACGGGGGGACAATTACATTCATTACCGAGGATGATACCAATGAGGTTAGATTAAAAATAAAAGACCATGGCATTGGCATCCCGGAACATGATATAGGCCGTGTCTTTGAACTAGGTTTCACCGGGACGAATGGCCGTGTTAACAATAAATCAACCGGAATCGGTTTGTATATCGCGAAAAAAATCATAGACAAGATTGGCCATAGGGTAACAATCTCTTCTACGATAAATATGTATACAGTTATAACTGTCCATTTCCCAAAAGGCGATGATTATTATGCCATAGTACAATAAACGGGAAAGGCGAGCCCCTCCCGTTTATTCATGAATTCACCAGTTTATTTGCAGTTGAAACGGTCAAATGGTAATAAAGTCCATATAGACATGTATACACAAGGACACTGATTGAAACAGGATAGATGAAATTGATATCCATAACATTAGAGAGTGCTGCAAGGATGGTGCAACTATGTGCAATCCCTACAAGGAGAGGGAGAAGGAATAAAAGAAATGTTTGTCTTGCAATCAGCACCTTTACCTTCTTCCGGCTCAGTCCGATTTTACGTAAAATTTCGTAACGCTTTCGATCCTCCGCTGCCTCCGTCAATGTTTTGAAATAAATAACACTGCCCGTTGCCACTAAAAAAACAAGCCCCATGAAGCCGAACAGGAAGATGAGCAGGCCGTATATGGATTGCGCTGTTTGATAACTTTCCGAAAAACTATAGAAGCCCTTATCCGGCTCGAACCACTCCGATTCCGTCCCGTTCCATTCATAGACGGATTTCAAGTCGGCTGTCAATCGACCGGATTCCTTCTGATTATCGACCTTTATGACCCGGGTCGTATGAATCGCACCACCTTTTTTCAAATATTCATATATACCATCATTCACAATCAATACGGATGGCTGTACATTGTATGAAAAGAGTGTTTCCACTTTATTGCCGATAATATGAAATGGAAGCTCCCCTTCTGGACTGATAAGTGATAACCTACTGCCGACATTCTCATCCTTCTTTTGTGAACCGATGAAATTCCTTCCCAATATGACTGTTTCATTTTCTCCTTGGATAGTATCTATTGGAGCCCGTCCAAGTTTTCCAGCCAGCAAATTATATGTTGAAATTGACAGCACCGAGAAAGAGTCTCGGTAATAAAGAAAGCCGCCCGGCACTGAGTCAAGCCCATTTGCCGACCCTAAAACTACCAAATACTCGAATGTTTCATCAAAGATGACCGCATGCTCCTTGTGGGTTTCAAGAATCTTTGTCATTTCATTATCGGTAAGATCCGACTGCGCGCCGAACTGATAACTAAACGGTACATGATCCTCAAGTGTTTGCAGTGTATTAAAGTAAATTGTATAAGCAAAACCAAATGCTACGAGTGTTACTCCATTCAGCACGGAAATGATAGTTAAAAGCAGACCGTTGCTGCGTAGCCGACTTTTCAATTGTGTGAGCGTCAACAAGTTCTTCCAGCGTTGATAGGATTTTTTCCTTTTCTGCCATATATGAACGAGAAATCCGCTGCCTGTATGAAAAAGCAAATAGGAACCGATGACAAGGACAGCCAAAATCATCGTGAAATTCCTACCGAAATGATCGGTCCAGCTTTTTGATTCGGATGCATGTAAAAGGCTCCAATACCCGAAGCCGATCAACACGACCGCAAGCACTGCAAGAATGTAAGACGGCTTCCATTGTTGCTGCATCTTTTGTTTCGCTTGAAACAACTCTATTAAGTTAAAACGGTAGGCGATCAAATAGCCTTGGATTGATGTAATGGACATGATGAATAGGAAAACAAGCGCAGTCTGTATGATGGCCGCCGGCTGTATGGAGAAATGAACAACCAATGAAAATCCCATCACCTTGAGTAAAATCATACTAAAGAATGTTGAGAATAATTGTCCAAGCCCGATACCAATGACTAACGCGAGAACGCCCAATGACATATTCTCGTAAAATAACATTTTCCCGATTTCCTTTTTCGTACCGCCTACTAATGAATAAAGCCCAATCTCCTGCTTACGGTTTGTAATGAAGAATGCATTGGAATACCAGACAAACACCATGATGAACAAAGATAGAAAAACTGAAACGATTGTCAAAAGAGGACCCATTTTATCTTCCCGTGCAAATGCCTCGCTGATTTGCTCATTGTACTGCAATGAAACGAATGTGAAATAAATGAGAACACTAAAGGTGAGGGAAGCGATGTAAATAAAATACTTCTGGATATTATATTTTATGTTCTTGAAGACGACATCATATAATGTCATAACTGCCGCCCCCTAAGGTTGATATGGTCGTCACAAGCCGATCGAAAAACCACTTCCGATCTTTATCGCCTTTCACAATCTCGGTAAACAATCTACCATCCTTCATGAAAAGGACACGATCGCAATAACTCGCTGCAAATGCATCGTGGGTAACCATCAAAATTGTCGTCCCATACTCATTATTCATCAATTGAAATGCCGATAGAAGATCCATCGATGCTTTTGAATCTAATGCACCGGTCGGTTCATCTGCAAGAACGAGCGTCGGATTATGGATAATCGCCCGCGCAGCAGCGGTCCGCTGTTTTTGCCCTCCGGATGTTTCAAAAGGATATCGGTCCAAAATCGCCCCTATGCCAAGCTTGCCAGCAATTTCATCAATCCTGGAGTCTGTCGTCCCACCAAATTTATTGGAAAACGTCATAGGTAACATGACATTCTCCCGTATCGTCAATGAATCAAGCAAATTATAATCCTGGAAGATGAACCCTAATCTTGAACGTCTAAACTCGGATAATGGTTCATCGCTCAAACTTGTAATCTCAGTTCCGTTTATACGTACACTTCCCGAGGTCGGTTTATCAATCGTAGCCAAAATGTTAAGCAACGTAGTTTTCCCGGCACCCGAAGGCCCCATAATGCCAACAAATTCTCCTTCTTGTACGGTAAAATCGATATCCTCAAGCACAGAAATTAAATTCGATTTTGTGCCATATACTTTTTGAATTCCTGTCGCCTGCACAACTATATCCATCGCCTGTTCCCCCAAATCATCTGATCGTGATGTCTCCATCATACCGCGCAGCATAGGGGGCATCCATTTAAATAGCGAACAAAACGAACACCGTAACTTACATTTTTGTTCGAAAGTAGCTGCTGCGCTCAAGATTCATATTTCGCGCTCAAAAAAATAGCATCTACGTTTTTATATAGAAGAATGGATCTTTTTTGCCTTTAAAAATGGGGGAGCTGGGCACATTGTTCAGTATAAGCATTATGCTTGTGGCAAAGGAGAAGTGGTGGAAATTGAAAATTCATCCTATACATCCGCTTAATATCAATCCCGACGAATTCATTTCCATCCAGGAAAAGTTGGCCCATAAAGTTGATGTCAGCCAACCCCTCTATCTTCATGATATCCAGACCGTCGCCGGAGTGGATGTAGCCTATTCAAGCGAGAATGGAAAAGAGCTGGGCTTCAGTCATATTGCGGTTTTCGACCTCGCTACGATGGAGGTCATAGAGCGTGCAGAGAGCCGCGGTCATATTACAGTTCCATACATGCCGGGCTATCTTGCATTTCGTGAACTGCCTTTAATCATCGAGGCGGCAAAAAAGTTAAGAAATACACCCGACCTATTTCTATTCGACGGCAATGGAATACTGCATCCAAGGAAAATGGGAATCGCAACGCATGCCTCCTTTTTCCTTGGAACCCCAACTATTGGAGTTGCCAAAACATATCTTAAAGTCGGTGATTCGGAGTTAAACGAGCCTGCACAGGAGAAAGGTAGTAAAACTGATATTGTCGTGAATGGGGAAACAATCGGCCGTGTTCTTCGGACATCAGAAGGAGTAAAACCGGTCTATATTTCCCCTGGTAATCAAATTGACATGGAATCCTCGACAAGGATAACCCTATTGCTAACCGGATCAGAAAGTCGACTGCCTATTCCGGTTCGCGTTGCAGATATCGCGACGAGGGTTATGCGACAGAGTTGGAGAAAGGAGTACGATTAAAACATGACCATACCGAACGGCGTAGTCATCATTTACATCGTCCAATCTCCCTTTCCAGTTCTTCGTAAAAGCGAGATGATACTTTCCGCTCAAGTCGGAGCGCCATAACTAAACTAAACTTATGTATCCCCATCATGAGAAAGCCCGATAGAATTTGATCGTAACGCGTGTTAAATGGCCACGGTAATTCGATTGGAAAGGCTTCTGTAAAAGAGGGACCACAAAGATGGGCGACGAGTTGGAGTAAAAGTGGATTGCTCGTAAATCCTAAAATAGCGGTTCCGATGAATAAAAGGCAAGCCGGCGTGATAGCAACACCGCTAATGAAGGCATACCGTTTCAATTTACATGTGCATCTTCTAAGCAAGGGGACTGGTGATGCAATCGGATGCCACATGCCGAATGAAAGAGTGAATAAAATCAGCAAATAACTGTATTTTAAAGCCGGAATACTCACTAAGGTTGAAAGAATAATAGGTGTATGATAAAGAAAAAACAGGCCGGCAAATGTATAAAGGGACATGTTTGGAGGAATACGGGGAATGTTAAACCACCTTGGCCTTTTTAAACGAGGCAGGGTGCCAACTAACTGCTCTGGAATACCTAATAAGATAAGTGGAGGAATGATGAAATAAAGAATGCTCATTTGCATCATATGTAAGCTGAATGATAGGTGGCTGATGGTGGCGAATGGACTTCCGATAACAAGTACCAACAATCCAAAACCTGTAAAAAAGGAGATAGGTTGAAGACGTGTGATTTCCGCCTTTGCAAATCGATGTACGAAATGGAGATATACGGAAGAAATGCAAGTTACGGCAATAAGCAACGGCCAATTCCATGTCAGTTGATTCAAAAGTAAAATATCCAAGCTCGACACTAGTCTCCTCCCCTCTGTTAACTGTATGGAAAATCAATATGAGTTATGTCCGTTGCATTTCAGATAGTATCCTGTAGTATTTGATTAGGCACTTAATTTTAAGTGCCAACAACTTATAAAATGGAGTGGAAGAAAATGATTCATACGTTGGGGCAAGTCATGTTATACGTTACAAATCAGGATCAATCACGTAGCTTTTTTACGGAGAAATTGGGGTTCCAAGTAATCGGTGAAGAAGATAACGGACAAGGTTTCCGATGGATCGAGGTTGCTCCGGAGGGCGGGGGGACAAGTATCGTTATCCACAATAAAGAGTTCATTGCTAAAATGAGCCCTGAATTGAATCTTGGGACACCTTCGTTAATGTTCTTTACAGATAATGTTGACGAGTTATACAACGATCTTAAGAATAAAGATGTTAAGACTGGCGAGATGATGGAGTTGCCTACAGGAAAAGTTTTCAATTTTGCCGATGATGAGGATAATTATTTTGCTGTAATAGAAAAGAAGTAATATTAGGGCCAGTTACCTACACGAATCTAATTTGTGTTGGTGGCTGGCTTTTTTGCATTTTAACGGGAAGTTTCCTTTTAGGACGTTACGGTTCACTAGGCGTGAATCATTTCAGCAAAAAATACTTGTTTAAATGACTGAAATTTGGAATAATTGTTATTATGATAGAACGATTATGGGGGGATTGCAAAGGGACCCCATGATTTCCCGCATGGTACCCGGATTCAGATAGAAGTGGACTTGATTGACGCTGCAATTGAAAAGGCAATAGAAAATGGTGCCATGGTCGTTAGAGAAAAAATGGAATTCGATGATTTTTTTCTTGCTTATTTAGTCGATCCGACTGGGGTAAGCTTCGGGATTATTCAAAAGAAATAATCGTGGGATAGGATGAACACAACGGTGTGTGGTTAGCGCATGACGAAAGTAGAGTGATTAGATGTACATTCCAAAACAATTCAAAGTTACCGATATGAATGAAATCCGGGATTTTGTCCGAGAAAATTCTTTCGGAACGCTCGTCACTACAAAAAAAGGAAGACCGGTTGCAACGCATTTGCCTTTCCAGTTCATTCAAAAAGACGATGAATGGTATGTTACCGGGCATATGGCTTATGGCAATCCGCAGTGGCGAACGTTCGAAACGTGCGAGGAAGTCCTTGTCATGGTTCAGGGTCCGCATGCGTATGTTTCATCTTCTTGGTATTCGCGTGAAAATGTACCGACTTGGAATTATCAAGCAGTTCATATGTATGGCAAAGCTATCATCTTAACGGAAGAAGAGTTGGTAGAGGATTTGACAGCGTTGCTCAAGAAATACGAGGGTCATCGTGAAAATGCTGTCCTTTGGGATACACTTTCTCCAGAGCTTTTAGATAGGGAACT
This sequence comes from Sporosarcina highlanderae, assembly GCF_030433715.1. GTDB lineage: Bacteria > Bacillota > Bacilli > Bacillales_A > Planococcaceae > Sporosarcina > Sporosarcina highlanderae. Next base: position 40,339 of record NZ_JAROCC010000011.1, read on the forward strand.
GAAAGGTATTGTCGGTTTTAAGGTCAAAGTAAATGAGATCCAGGCTGCATTTAAATTAAGCCAAAACCGTAATGAAACCGATTATAACAACATCATTGACCAATTGCGCAATGAAAGAGATTCACAGTCAAAGCAAGTGGCGGATCAAATGGAAAAGAAATGAAACTTTATGCCTGCCCCGGCACAGAACTTTGCCGGGAGCAGGCATAATTGTTGTAACCGATACAAATCGAGCGTCGTCTAACGTGTAAGGAAGGGGGGAGGACATGGGGCAGTTGGATTGGGAAGAAATGGGCAGAGATGAGCAGATTGAATTTCTCATGGATGAATACGGGGAAGAGATTAAGCGGCTTGTGTTTACATACGTAAAAGACCATTCTGCGGCGGAAGACTTGACGCAGGAGATTTTCATAACTATTTACTTGAAGCTTGATTCATTCGCAGGAAAATCATCGATAAAGACATGGATCTATTCTATCGCGATTAATAAATGCAAAGATCACTTGAAAAGCTGGCATGTACGAAAGATGACCGTGCAGGAAAATATAAAGGAATTTTTGAAATCAAACCGGCGAGGACCTCACGATGAAGTCCTTGAAAAGTTCGAGAGTGAGTGGATTGTCAATCATGTTCTCAAGTTGGCGATGCCATATAGGGAAGTGATTTTGCTTTATTACTATAAGCATTTATCAATTAAAGAAGTGGGCGAAATTTTAGCCATTAGCGAAAGTACAGTAAAAGTGAGGCTGCACCGGGGTAGGGAGAAGTTGAGGAAGTCGTTGGAGCAAATGGAAAGAGGTGAGGTTAATGGATGAGAAGTTAAAGGGATTGGATGAAAAATTAGACAAAGTCATTTCGGAGGACGATTATTTCACAGAACAGGATAAGCGTCGGATTCGAAATGGAATAAAGAATATGAAAAGCGGTGCCCGGGCGAAACGTTTCAATCCGTTGCCGGCGTTCCTCACTGCAGTTTCCATCTGTGCATTCCTGGTCATATTAGGCGGAATCGCAGGAAAAGAACTCGGTTTTTTCGCAAATGAAGAACCTCCCGAAGAAATTGGCCCACCATTGTCGTTGCCAAAGGAAGAAGCTGTGGATATGGAGAATTTCATCTGGAAACGCTACACAATTGAAACAGGGCAGAAAGAAGTTCATTATCAAGACATCCATGGCAATACGGTCATCTGGTCGGGGAGCGAAAATGTTCCGGATTCCGGTTCATTCGACTTTGACTTGTTCGAGTATAACTTGAAAACTCAACGGTTCGGGGAAACATTCCAATCGGAAATAGCCGGGGAATTAACTGATGGGCAAGTGAATGATGATTGGATTACGTGGGTTGATTCCGGTACTGTGGATGGCGAATTTGAATGGAGAATCTATGCGCTGAACCGAAGTACAAACGAGAAAAATCTTATCCGCTATTCCAAACAGGTTGCGGGCTATGGAAATCCGCATATCGTGAATCCACGACTTTCCCTTAGCACTCATAATAACTTGTTGACTTGGGTTGAGCCTGTAGCGGAAGAGGATAAAGTGGCGATTCAATTGTACGATTTGGATACCCGTGAACTTGTAACGGTCGATGAAACTACGTATTTTGCGACGTTCCCACAAATTTCGGATCATTATCTTGTTTGGTCCGACTTCGGAGGATATGAATTCGCCAAGTATTTGCTGGATCGACGTCAAGTGGACTCAAGGACAGCGAATAAGTTTGAGCTCATGTTCCCGAAGGTGAATGATGAATATGTCGTATGGCAGGAAAAGACCGAGACGAATGAAACAAGGCTTGTTGTAATGCTTGTTGAAATGCCTGTGGAATTCGCTTGGAAAGAAACTGAAGTGTTTAAAGGAGATATCAACAGCTTTGATATCGGTGAAGATTTTATAATTTGGGAAAGCAACCAAAAAATCTATGTGTATTCACTTGTTCGGAAAGAAACGAAGATGATCGGTGAAGGTGAATTTCCTACAATTCGCGGTAACATGGCCACATGGCAAATGCCAAAAGAAAGCGGGGAGGATTCGGTGTTACAAGTTGTTGAACTTAAGGCACCGGAGCTGACGGACGTCGAATACGGCGCCATAATCAATGTTGACGAATTCGGCGAGAGAGATCTTCGTATTGAAAATGAAGTCGAAACAGTTTTAGCTAGAGAGGATTTATTCGAAGCCAGGCTGAAGGACACGTTAAAGGGAGCTTATTTGAATGAAGAGGGAATTGCCGTTGTGGACTTTCAACATTTCGGAGAGCTGGTCGGTTCTTTGGCATGGGAGGATCTTGGTAAACTGATCCCTGCTTTGAATGAAGCGGTTTTCAAGAATCCTAAAGTAAATAAAATCTATTATACATTCGACGGTGATTATTATTTATTCGTCAATTGGAGTGAACTGGAGAATGTGTTTTTAAGGTGATAGCAAGTTGATATGGTCGATGCCTGCTTCCGGTATTTATCGGCGGCAGGCATTTTTGAAATTAATTAATATTTCATACCAATCCAAACACGAGATTGCTATAATCAGGAAAAGGAAAGGGGAGTTGGACGATGATTAGATATCCTTATTTGCCAGATGGCGCAACTATCAGCATTACTGCCCCGTCATCTGGGGTCAGAAAAGAACTGGAGGAGCTTGTAAAACAAGCTGTAGACCGTATGGAATCAAAAGGGTTCCGTACTGTTATTGGGGAAACTGTATGGACGCAAGAAAAGGCGAAATCGGCTCCCGCACTTATACGGGCGGAAGAATTGAATAATATGTTGCAAGATGAAGAAATCGATTTGATTTTTCCTCCATGGGGCGGGGAATTATTAATCGAAATCTTGGAGTATCTTGAATTCGAAAATGTTCCTCCGAAGTGGATCCTAGGATACTCGGACACAAGTGTGCTTCTTCTTGCCCTGACGTTGAAAACAGGAATCGCAACAGCTCATGGAACGAACTTGGTTGATTTACGTGGGGAGCAATCCGATCCGACAACATCGATGTGGCATACTGTATTGCAAACCAAACACGGTGAAACCGTCAACCAGTATTCTTCCGAAAACTATCAGAAGAAATGGCAGCATGACAATCCAACGCCATGGGTTTTCCATTTAACCGAAAGGACAAAATGGAAGTCGATTTCCGATGGTCCTATCACTGTGAAAGGCCGTCTATTGGGTGGTTGTGTGGACGTCATTCGGCACCTTATCGGGACACCTTACGGAGATATCGCTACCTTCCGAAAAGATTTCATTAATAATGAGCCTATTATTTGGTACTTCGAGAACTGTGATCTTTCCACTACAGACTTGCGGCGATCGCTTGTTCAGATGAAATACGCAGGCTGGTTTGAAAATTGCTACGGCATTCTGTTTGGTCGAAGTCCTGCAAATCAGCCTGTAGAAAATTATAATATTGAGGACGTCTACGAAGATCTTGCCCAGGATTTAGGCATACCGATCATCTATGATATCGACTGCGGACATGTCCCACCGCAAATTACGTTCATTAACGGGGCATCTGCTGAAGTGATAGTAGAGGATGGGCAGGGGACAGTCATTCAATCTTTCAATTAAAAAATAATGAATGGAGTAGAAACGAATAACATAGATATAGAGGAATCACGTCGAATGGCCATTAGGGTTTCAGAAGGGAGGTGTACGTGCTGGTGAAAAACATGATGAACATCAGCAGGGTATTCTTAGGTATCGTATTTCTTGGTGCGGGGATAAACGGATATTTTGTCATCTTTGGCTTGGAGCCTTTTATCGATACGAGTCCTGCAGCGATGGCTTTATTCGAATTTACCTATCTCTTGATTGTTGAAAAAACATTGGAAATTCTATGTGGTATTCTGCTCCTTGTTAATCAATTTACTCCATTGGCCATTGCAATCTTGGCTCCAATTATCACAAATATCTTTCTGCTACATCTGTTCCTCGATCATTCATTGCTTCCTCTCGCAATCCTGTTAGTACTTGCCCTTGGGCATTTACTGTTCTGCTATAAAGAAAACTTTCTGGGGATATTGCAAAGGAAAACAAACAAACCATAAACAAAAGAGCCCAAACCGCTCGCGGTGTGGGTTCTTTATAATTGAATAGATACCAGTTCAAAACTAAACTGTTGACGTTCCAAAACCAACATGGTAATATTATCTCGAATTCAAGATAAGTTGAATGTAAGACATTTATTGGACATACTATTAATGTTGAACCATATAGGAGTAAAAGTTTTCTTTTTTTTTTACATGTTTATCTCGAATTAAAGATATTTAACTATAATTAAAAGGAGAGAGTAGAATGAAAGGATTAAAAGGCATTCACCACGTTACTGCCATTACAAGCAGCGCGGAAAAAAACTATGAGTTCTTCACTTATACATTGGGCATGCGTTTAGTGAAAAAAACAGTGAATCAAGATGATATCCAAACGTACCACTTATTCTTTGCTGATGATATTGGGTCAGCGGGAACAGATATGACATTTTTCGACTTTCCAGGTATTCCGAAAGGAACGCATGGGACGAATGAAATTTATAAAACAGCATTCCGTGTTCCTTCCGACGCGGCTTTGGACTATTGGGTGAAGCGCTTTGAGAAGTATAACGTGAAAAATGATGGAATCAAAGAAGTGTTCGGTAAGAAGACCATTTCTTTCGTTGACTTTGACGAGCAACAGTATATGTTGATTTCCGATGAGAACAACGAAGGGGTGGCTGCGGGTACACCATGGCAAAATGGTCCGGTTCCTCTTGAATTTGCGATTACCGGCTTAGGGCCACTTCACATACGCATCGCGGAATTCGATTACTTCAAAAAGGTGCTTGAGACAGCGATGGAGTTCAAAGAAATTGCACAAGAAGGATCTCTGCATTTATTCGAAGTCGGGGAAGGCGGAAACGGAGCACAAGTCATTGTGGAACATAACATTATGTTGCCAAATGGCCGTCAAGGATTTGGCACAGTGCACCATGCCGCTTTCCGTGTGGAAGATACAAGATCATTGAACGAATGGAATGACCGGTTGCGACAATTCGGTTTCAATACATCGGGCTACATTGATCGATTCTTTTTCGAATCAATTTATGCACGTGTGGCGCCAGGTGTCCTGTTCGAATTGGCGACAGACGGCCCTGGTTTCATGGGCGATGAGCCATATGAAACAGTAGGAGAAAAGCTCTCATTGCCTCCATTCCTTGAAGGGAAACGAGAGCAAATTGAAGCGATGGTGAGACCAATCGACACGGTTCGCAGTACGCGAAACATTGAAAAAGAGTACTTGTAAGGAGGTGAAAAAGAAACAATGGGATTTTTCGGTAAGTTATTCGGAACACAACAAGAGGAGGAAACAATAATGACACAACCAAATATAGGGATTATTTTAGGGTCAACACGTGAGGGACGCGTAAGTCCACAAGTAGGAGCATGGGTAAAAGAATTAGCGGATAAACGCGGCGATGCAAATTACACAATTATCGATATCGCAGATTATAAATTACCATTATTAGGTGAAGGCGACGCACCGGGTGCAGCGGCATGGTCTGAGATCATCTCAAAACAAGACGGTTTCGTATTCATCGTTCAAGAATATAACCACTCCATCACAGGAGCACTTAAAAACGCATTGGACTACTTGCGTGAAGAGTGGAACAACAAAGCTGCTGGTATCGTTTCATACGGTTCAGTAGGCGGCGCACGTGCGGCAGAACATTTACGTGGCATTCTTGGTGAATTATCCGTTGCGGATGTTCGCGTACATCCAGCACTATCACTGTTCACGGATTTCGAAAACTACACAGAATTCAAACCAGCTGAAGTACAAGCGAATTCAGTAAACGAAATGTTGGACCAAGTTATCCCTTGGGCAACTGCATTGAAGACAATTCGTCAATAATCAATAAAACACAAAATGTGCAGGTGCACATTTTGTGTTTTTACATAACATTAGCTGAAAAATATCAGGCGAATCAATAGAGCGGGTATCGATGCCGCCATTAAAAATATGGACATGCTTGCAATTTTATTGCCGGAACGCCAAATCAAGCGCCCGTAAAATACCGTATAAACCATTACATATAAAAACAGGAATACCAATGGAAAAGGCAAAGCAATCAATCCCCCCGTCCAGTTTTTTGAGGTTTTAGTTGGCTGCCGAAACTTTCAATTGTAATTTCAAAATCCACTTTTACGTCTGCATCGCGATATTTTTTCTGCCAATCGTATTTTATGAATTCATCCATTGTCCAAAATTCACGGCGTGCCTCTTCATACCAGACGAATGGCTCTGCACCAAATTCTTTTTGGGTTTTTTTAATCAGGCTTGAAATTTTTTCTTCAAGATCTTTTTTGATTTCCCCTTTTAATAGCGCCTGGTTTTTTTCATTACTTGCGTAATCAATTTGACTTGGAATTGAAAGGACTTGAACTTTCAATGGCACCGTGACAAACACTTCTGGAGGTTCTGTTTTAACATTTATTTTCACTTTTGAATGTTCCTCTTTTCCCACCCTCGCAGAAATTCTATGACCCTCCATTTTGGGATCGATGAAAGTATCGATATAGTGATGGGTTTTACTTTTTTCGCGCAACAGAAGCGAATTTCTTGTTTCCTCACCGGTTAAAACACCAATCATCTTACCGTTTTTTAATACTGCAGAACCGATCATTTGAACAGGGTCCCCCTCTTTTTGCGGAACCTGTCCAGCCTTATAATTATCGGAACTTTCCCGATATCTTTCATCCCTTTCCGAAGTTGCATAAATAGCCAAAAATAAGGCGCCTGAGCTTCTCTGAAAATAACGATTCAAATCGGAAATCGGAACAAAACCAGTGTCCTTCCATCTGTCGCTCATAAAAGAATAATATTTATGTGGACGCGTCTCAAGTTTGGAATGATTGTTATTAATAAATTCACGTGCATTTTCCTTGCTCACTATCATAATGATTCTTCTCCGAATTTCCGGGTCGCGCGTGGATGAAGCAATGATATGATGAAAGTAATCGCTTTTTGCAAATGCTTCTCCAATAATGATAGTCTCCACCTGTGAAAGATCAATTTTCCTTGAAACGATACTATTTGCCAATTCTTTTGCAGATAAAATGTCTGTTGCAGTAATTGTTAAAATATCACTGGGTGGTTCGTTTGGTGCCGTAGCTAAGCTTGAGGATCCGACTTGCGGATTTTCGACTTGAAACGTCACATCAATCATATGGTCTTTTTTGCTTTTGTCGATTCCTATTACGATAACATATCCCCTTTCTTCCAACTCACTCTTATCCCAGCATCCTACAAGAATGAGTGAAATAGGGAACAGCAAGAAAAATAGTTTAAGCCGTTTCATTTTTCTTCCTCCCTTTTCTTAGATGCAAAAGCCATAAAACGAGCGGGAAAAGCATTAGGATTATTGAGCTTGATTGAATTAGGGATTCTCTAAGTACGCTTCCTATAAAAATGTTTGGAGATATCAATCCGGCCAGTACGGAAACCGCTGTTAACGGTAGCAACAAGAGTTCAAACTCATCTATTTGTAGCGCTTTTGATAAGAAATAGGCAGCTAAATACAAGTAAATTGAAAAGTGAATAGCTGAAGCCACCGTTCCAATTGCCATGTATACGGATTCAAGATGGCTAATAGTTCCGATAGTCGCCAAACGATTTATTTGTTGGAAAGGGTAAGCGATATTTTGACTCGCAGGATAGTCAAAAACCGCTACGTAAACGATCATGAATATAACAAGTGAAAGAACCGAAATTATCCATCCAATCAGAGAGCCCCATTTTAGATCTTTGTACGTTTTGATAAACGGGTACAGTACAAGGAGAAATATACTTTCGCCATAAATAGAACTATGGACAGCACTTTCTTTTAGTATTGGTTTCAAGCCCGGACCGGCGATTGGAAAAATACGGTTGAATGAAATATCCTCCCATACAAAGCCTATAACGGAAAACATTAAAATTAACAATATGGGCGTAAAAATCCAAGCAGTCCTTGCGATGTTTTCTAATCCTCGCTTCGCTATATAAAAGCTTGACCCCATTAGCATGATATAGAGATAGGGAACTGGGGTTTTAGGATAAAACATCGTGTTGAAAATGTCTGTATAGTTCCTGCTATTGATCACTGTTGCGCTAAAGATAATGAGGAAAAATAACAGCATGGTAAAGGTTCCAATTCGTTTTCCCATAAGCATAAATACGAGCTCTGTAAGTCCTGTATTCCGTCTTTTCATTATTCCTAACAAAATAAGGAAGGGTATCAACATCAATAGAAAGGAAATTATAGGCATCATCCAAGCGGCATTCTTTCCGTATTTGAATAGCAAGTCTGGAGTTGTGTCCATGACTTGAACAGTATAAAAAAATATGACAACGCCCATTAATTCTCTTTTCCGTATTTTGCCGTTGCTTACCTTAATCATCAGTTGAACCTGCTTTCGATGTATTACCCCTTTTTTCATTTTCGCTATTCGAGTAAAAAGGGAATAATGCTTGTTTCCATACGGGAGGACGGAGAATCAAGCCTTTTGGTGACTGAAAATAAGGAGCGTAAGGGGCTAAAAATGGGACATTGAATGATTTTAAAGAAACCATGTAAGCGAATAGGCAGGCAGTAGCTAAAAATATCCCGAAAAAGCCCATGAAGTTTGCGATGAAAATAAAACCAAAACGAAGAAGTCTTATCATGAAATTTAAATTCAAATCCTGGATTACGAAAGATGACAAACCCGTTATCGCTACAACGATGACAAGAATTGGACTGACAAGATTTGCTTGGACAGCGGCTTGGCCTAATATTAGTGCTCCAACGATACCAATCGTCGGGCCGATTACCGAAGGGATTCGAATTCCCGCTTCCCTTAGAATTTCAAAAACGATTTCCAGTAAAATGATTTCCCATAGAACTGGAATGGGAACGACTTCCCTTGTTGCAGCGATCGCAAACAATAGATCTGGGGGCAACATCTCAATGTGAAAAGTACTAACCGCCAAGTAAATTGCTGGGGTATACATAGCGATAAAGATAGAGATTAAACTAATGATGCGTATGAAGTTAGCATACACCCACCTGAGGTATTGATCTTCGATCGTATGGAATAAGTTCCAGAAAGTGACGGGAACGATTAGGGCGTAAGGCGAGCTATTCATTAACAACACAATATGACCATCCAAAAGAAAGGAACATGCTCGATCGGGTCGTTCCGTCAAAAGTGTTGACGGGACTACTGAGAAGGTTCTGCTTTCTATATATTGTTCTAATATGGACAGATTTTGGATCAAATCACTTTCGATTTCATCAATCTTTTTTTTCACATCATTCAAAAGTTCCTCGTCAACTACACCCTTTATATAGATAATGGAAACTTCTTTTACAACTTTATTTCCAACAGTTTTTGTTTCGCATAGTAACCGGTTATCATTGATCTGTTTTCGGATTAATGACTGATTGACCGCCATTGATTCGTTGAAGGATTCTTTCGGTCCCCTAACTACGTTCTCAACTGTCGGTTCACTTACACCTCTGTTTTCAAAACCAGTCGTTACAGCAGATAAGGCTACATGCTCACCTTCAAAAAGAATTAAGGTGTTACCGCCCAACAAATCTTTAACAGCATCTTGCAGTTTCTCTACTTGCTTTGTACCCGTCGTGAAAACTATATTCTCCTCGATTATAGACATGATATCCCCGTCTTCAGGGATGTCAGTAATTTTTATTAGAGGGCCAATAATAGTTTCCTCAATGGCTTTTGTATCGACAGTGCCTTCAAGAAATAATAGGACTCCATTTTTTGCCCCTGACAGAATAGTCAGGTTCCGGATTTTAAGTGATTGATTGGTGGGATAAGAAAATGCGTCTTTTATAAGAGATAGATTCTTTTCAAAGTCATCGGAAAAGGATTGATTCAAGTTTTTTTGATTGTTCGAAGGGTTACTATTTTTGGGCGATCCCACTCTAACTCCTCCAATTATTTATCTGATATGTACAGTACTTGTCGAATTTCCGGTGTTTTATTCATAAAGGTGGAGGCATAGGACAATCATGCCGATGAATACACTCCTATTGGTTTAAGTTACTTGACCAATATATTGGAAGAAGGAGGTTGGGTTATGGCGTATACGGATAACTATGAAAGGGATACCTATGGGATCATCGCTTTTTGGTTACGAAACGATTATGATCATGGCCGGTTTTTCGACAGAGAGATAAGCCATTATGAAACAGAATTGGCCCGTGCGAATCTCAACAATATTCAACGCCTTGGAAGGGTATGGGAAAAGGCGGCAAAGAAAGAGGGTGATATCGGCACGTTGCTTAACGAAGCCCATCATGCTACTACCGAATTTCATAGTCTTCTTGCTTACACGATGGATAAATCCCTACATTGTGAGGTGATTATTTCTACACCAGTGTCCCTTCTTGATCACATGGTAAGAGAGTCTGAAGAATCCCAGAGGGTTTATAAATTAATTGAAAGTGGTGCGAAAATTTCACCGTCGGATGCAATCATTCACGAATGCGTCTTTTGGATAAGACAAATGGCGGATCATTTAGGCTATATACGGCATTACTCGGATGTATCTAATTATGAAGTGAACTTCCAAGTTACAGAGATGATGCAAAAGTTTGAGAGGTTGCTCTTGCAAGCAAATGCGTTGCAAACAATGATACGCACTCCAAGGAATGAAACGTTGCCGATTCTAACACAATTCAAGAATATGATTATTAAAGAGGCTAAGAGTTTGGAAGCATTTAAACTGGAATTAGATGACTTGATCAAAAAGTGTGCAGTTGCTACGACATCGCCGCCAGATCTGTTGGAGCACATTGCAAGGGAAGCCCATCATCTATGGAGGAACTTGGAAGAGGAGATAATAACTTAATTTCACAGCCTTTGAATAATAATGAAGACCCCATTTCGATTAAATGAAATGGGGTCTCTTTCTTTTCAAAACGCAACCAATTCAGATGAATCACCTGTACTATCGGTATCCGGCCGGGAAACATTTACAACGTGGCATGACTGAATTGGGGTACATGTACACTGGGTACCATTGGGGACTTCCCATAGTTGGAACAAACCCATTTTGCCATTGTCCACTTCCTTGAGCCTGACCTTGGTTGCTACCTTGTTGCCATGGATAAGTCGGAATGGCATAGACCGGACCGAAATCATCATTCAGTTGATTTTGCCCATGTTCCTGTTGCGAGTTGTCATTTCCTTGTCCTTGAGCCTGATTTTGACCTTGAATGCCACCTTGTTGCCACGGAAAAGTTGGAATGGCATAGACTGGCCCAAAGCCATGTTTTTGTTGATTTTGCCCAAACAAAGCCGGGCGTTCTTGGCCGCCTTGATTTTGTCCGGGTACTGTTTGGATTGGAATGGTAAAGTCCGGTCCAACCCCGTTTATTAATTGATCATAGAACGAAGGTGCCTGGTCGTGAAATTCCCTTAGCGTTTTGCTATTAGCCATGTTCAATCTCCTTTCATACTATCCATTGTATTCATCTGAAATCTTTTTGGGCATGAATTCTATAAATCCTTTTCCTTTCTTGACTGTTCATTCTGTTATAATGAAATGATAAAAAACGATCATACAGCAAATTTAAGGAAGTATGCATGGTATAGACAACAAGAATTTAGAGAGGGGAACAAGACTTGCATACATTGAAACAACAATGGTTTGGAAATGTTCGTGCCGATATTTTAGCAGGAATTGTCGTAGGACTAGCACTAATTCCTGAAGCGCTTGCTTTTGCATTCATCGTAGGCGTAGATCCGCGTGTTGCTCTGTATGCTTCATTCGCGATTGCCGTCATCACTTCGTTTGTAGGCGGTCGGCCGGGGCTGATTTCTGCTGCAACTGGTGCGATGGCGTTAGTACTTGTCAACTTAATGGCGGATCATGGCCTCCAGTACGTGTTAGCAGCCACTGTGTTGACAGGAGTCATTCAATTCATCCTTGGTTGGCTCGGGGTTGCCAACTTGATGCGTTTCATCCCGAACTCCGTCATGTTAGGATTCGTAAATGCACTTGGTATTATGATCTTCATCACCCAGCTTCCTTATTTACGAGGTCATGATGCAATGACATTCATCTTTGCGATTGCGACATTGATATTGGTTTACGCAGTGCCACGCTTTTTCACAGCCATCCCGGCGCCACTGATTGCAATCGTCGTCATGACGGGTATTGCACTGATAAGCGGTGTAACGTTGCAGACAATCGGTGATTTAGGTAAGATGCCGAATTCATTGCCGACTTTCTTCCTTCCGGATATCCCATTTAACTTGGAAACCCTGAAAATCATTTTCCCTTATTCATTGGCGTTATCGATTGTCGGTTTATTGGAATCATTGCTCACGTCCCAAGTGTTGGACGATATGACGGATACAGAAAGCGATAAAAATCGGGAAGCGCGCGGACAAGGAATCGCGAACTTCTTTACAGGATTTTTCGGCGGAATGGCAGGCTGTGCATTAATCGGCCAGTCGATGATCAATATCAAATCAGGTGGTCGTGGGCGGCTATCCACATTTACAGCCGGTGCTTTTTTAATGTTTTTAATCATCGTTTTGGGCGATGTTGTCGTTAAAATCCCGATGCCTGTCCTTGCAGGAGTCATGATCATGGTTGCAGCAACGACTTTCAATTGGAGCTCGTTCAAGTTTCTGAAACAAGCGCCGAAAACTGAGTCGGTCGTAATGCTGATCACTGTTGCGATTATTTTGTATACACATAATCTCGCAATCGGTGTTGTCGTCGGTGTCATTCTAAGTTCACTGTTTTTCGTCGCCAACATTTCCCGTGTGACTGTTACACAAGATTCAAACATATATAAGATTAAAGGACCGTTATTTTTCGCCTCGACTACAAAATTCATCCAATCATTCCGTGATGTGAAAGAAAAGGATATCATTATCGACTTCGAAGATAGCCAACTATGGGATGAATCTTCCGTTGGAGCGATTATTAAGGTGAAGCAGAAGCTTGAAGAAGAAGGAGCGACGGTGACTATCCGAGGGCTGAACTCTTCAAGTGAACAACTGTACGGGAAGTTACTATAAGGGAGGAATTCACATGAAAATCGCTGTTGCCATTGACGGATCTCAAAATGCTCTACGTGCTGCGAAGCATGCCATCGCACTCGCCCAGCTCTATCCTGAAGCTCAATTGGATATCATCTATGTCGCTGATTACAATAAAGCGAAAGATGAGCGGCTTTTATCCCAAAATGAAGAAAGCCTTCTGCTAAAAAGAAAGCAAAAGGCGGACCCTGTACTGAACATGGCTCGTGTTGCAGGCGTGAGCGCGAAAATGACACTGCTAAAAGGAAATCCAAGCCAGGAAATTATTAATTATGTGAATGCAGAAGCAATGGATCAGCTTGTCTTAGGTAGTCGAGGGTTGAATACATTTCAGGAGATGGTTCTTGGAAGTGTCAGTCATAAGGTGATGAAACATGTGGATTGCCCGGTGACGGTTGTGAAGTAAGTGAGTATATGTAAACGCCTTGAGAGGGGAGATGGCCCTTCATCTGGGCGTTTTTTTTGTCGTGGTAGTGTGGGATTTCCCATTCCAGTATGGAACCAGTTTGATTTCCACTAATTAACTTGCGATACTTTAAGTAAAGAAGGAACGAAAAGGGGAATTGCCATGAAGCTGGAACGTTTGCGTCAATCATTTGAAGAACTTGCAAGGTTTTCAGATGAAGGTGAGGGTATCAATCGGCTTGCTTACACTGAAGCTGAACGAAACGCACGTAATTATTTGATCAGGCAATTTGAACTTGCAGGACTAACAGTGCGTACGGACTATGCGGGAAACGTCATTGCGCGTAGGGAGGGGAAATCTCCTGACTTACCTGTTGTTGCGACCGGATCACATATCGACTCTGTCTATGCTGCAGGAGAATTTGATGGAACAGCGGGTATCCTTGTTGCACTCGAAGTCATGCGTTCCCTAACGGATGAACACGTTGAAACGGAGCATCCGCTTGAAGCCATCATTTTCGCTTGTGAAGAATCTGCCCGCTTCGGCGCTTCAACTTTAGGTAGCAAAGCTATGACAGGCCGTCTTGACCCTGCGTATACACGTTCACTGACTGATAGAAACGGCGTTACTTTATTTCAGGCATTCCAAGAAAATGGTCTCGATTTAGAAGAAGTCCACTTGGCAAAGCGCTTTCGAGATGAAATCAAATCATTTGTCGAGCTGCACGTTGAACAGGGCCCGGTGCTTGAAAAGCAGGAGGCGGCTATTGGTGTCGTATCTGCGATTGCAGCTCCAATCCGCTTTCATGTTCACATAGACGGGACTGCAGACCATTCTGGCACTACCCCGATGGATTACCGTCATGATGCTTTGCTTGGAGGTGCAGAAATTGCACTTTCTGTTGAAAAGGCAGCATTGGAGGAGCTTGAGCATGGTACAGTCGGCACAGTTGGTGTCTTTTCAATACAACCGGGTGCGATGAATGTCGTACCAGGCACCGCGGACTTGTATGTTGACATTCGGGGGACAAACCGCGAATCTAGAATGAGAGTAGTAGATACACTCAAAACTTCTGTAACGGAAGTAGCGAAAACACGTGGCTTGGACATTTGGATGGATGAACTATCAAGTGAAGAGCCCGTTCAAATGGACAAAATACTCGTGGCTGAGTTGAAATCAATCTGCGAAAAAAAAGGAGTGACATGGCTCGAAATGCCAAGCGGTGCGGGACATGATTCCATGAATATGGCGGCGCTCTGTCCGACTGGCATGATTTTCGTCCCGTCGAAAGACGGACTCAGCCATAACCCGGCAGAGTATACATCCATGGAACAGTTGATGGAAGGTGCAGAAGTTTTGCGTGCTTTCATGTTGAAACAGGCGAAGGTGTTATAATTAGACAAATATGGTACTACGTTTTAATTGACATTAAAATGTAGTGCCGTTTTTTATTTCCTTAATTAATCAATCAAAAATCTTGAAAGTCAAAGATGGTCAGTGTATAATGAAAATATAAGTCAAAGATGGTCAATGCCGAATAACATAAATGAACGAACAATATAAGGAGGAAATGGATTATGAAATGTCAACATTGTGGTAAAAACGAAGCGACAATGAGCTTTCGACTACAGGTTAATCATCAACGTATGCAGATGCATATGTGTCATACCTGTTTCCAACAGCTACAAGGGCAACTAAGTGGTTCATTTGGTACTGATGCGAGCCAGTTTTTCCAAGCAAACGGCAAGCAGCAAGCCCGTACGCAAGTTAGAGAAGTTGATGTAAATCAGGGCAATGGATTGTTAGACGAACTTGGAAGAAATATCTCGAATGATGCCAAGGAAGGACGAATTGACCCGGTCATCGGCCGTGATCAGGAAGTGAAACGAGTCATCGAGACATTAAATAGAAGAAACAAAAATAACCCGGTGCTTATCGGGGAACCGGGTGTAGGTAAAACAGCAATTGCCGAAGGCCTCGCAGTTAAAATTAATGAAGGTGATGTCCCGGCAAAACTATTGAGCAAGCAAGTTTACGTCTTAGACGTGGCTTCACTTGTAACGAACACCGGGATTCGTGGTCAATTTGAAGAGCGCATGAAGCAATTAATCGAGGAGATTGAAAACCGTAAAGACGTCATTGTCTTCATAGACGAAATTCATCTTCTTGTAGGTGCAGGTTCAGCGGAAGGCTCCAAGATGGATGCGGGGAATATTTTGAAACCAGCATTGGCACGTGGCGGCATGCAACTCGTCGGGGCAACGACATTGAAAGAGTACCGTCAAATTGAAAAAGACGCTGCACTCGAACGTCGCTTCCAGCCGATCATTGTAAAAGAGCCTAATGCGGAAGACGCCATTACAATCTTACACGGCATTAAAGACCGTTATGAAGCTTTCCATGAAGTACGTTATTCTGATGAAGCGATCCGCGCATTCGTCACATTATCACAACGCTATATCCAAGACCGTTTCTTGCCGGACAAGGCAATCGATTTAATGGATGAAGTGGGAGCACGCTTGAATCTTAAACAGTCTTCAGCAGATGCGGAGCAAATCGGAAAGCGGATTGATGAGATTGTTCAACAAAAAGAACAAGCAGCAGAAACTGAAGACTATGAAAAAGCGGCTGCTTTGCGCCAAGAAGAAGTTAAATTACGCCAACAACTTGAGGATGCCAAGCAAGAGAGAGAAGTTATCTACGAAGTGACAGTTGAAGATATCGAGGCAATCGTAGAAGAAAAAACAGGTATTCCTGTAACGAAACTACAGGCATCTGAACAGGCAAAAATGAAAGACCTATCAGACAATCTACGTAAAAAAGTGATTGGACAAGAAGAAGCTGCCGATAGGATTGCCAAAGCAATCCGCCGAAGCCGCGCAGGGTTGAAATCAAAAAATCGCCCTATTGGGTCGTTCTTATTCGTCGGTCCAACGGGTGTGGGTAAAACAGAAATTACTAAAGTATTGGCGGAGGAACTATTCGGTTCTCGCGACACGTTAATTCGCCTCGACATGAGTGAATACATGGAGAAACATGCCGTCTCTAAAATTATCGGCTCCCCTCCAGGCTACGTAGGGCACGAAGAAGGAGGACAGTTAACGGAACAAGTTCGCCGCAACCCTTATTCGATTTTGTTATTCGATGAAATCGAAAAAGCGCACCCGGATGTTCAACATATGTTCCTTCAAATTATGGAAGATGGTCGTTTAACTGATTCGCATGGTCGGACAGTAAGCTTCAAGGACACGGTCATTATCATGACAAGCAACGCCGGAACAGGTGAGAGGAAAGTGAGTGTCGGTTTCAATCAAACCGCACATGAATCTGTCTCCATGCTTGAAACGCTCGGAGACTACTTCAAACCAGAATTCCTGAACCGATTCGATGCGATTGTACAGTTCAACGAATTAACCGAAGACAATTTACTCGAAATCGTCGACTTGATGCTCGTTGACTTGGAAGAGGCGATTGAAGAAAATGTTATCGAAGTTTCAATCTCTTCTGAAGCGAAAAGGGAACTGGTGAAGTTGGGCTACGACAAACGTTTCGGAGCACGCCCACTTCGCAGAGTCATCCAAGACAAAATCGAAGATCCATTAACAGATTTGATATTGGAAGAAGATCATATTGAAAAAGTCCATGTTGATGTTGTAGATGAAGAAATTGTTGTACAGAAAGTATAAAAACACAAAGAAACCGTTCATAGCCGAAAAAGGCTTTGAACGGTTTTTTTAGGTACCTGTGCAGCGAACTATTCTAAAAATACACTACAATTGCATAAGTATTAAATGCAATGTTAATGGGATTAAGGTTTTCATGATAGTTGGTGTATACTTATGCGAATTGGTTGAATTGTCATGAATGTTTCCTGCACAGGTACCTAAAATTGTGCGCCAAATATTCCTAAATACTGTTCCTGCAATACAAATCCATTATTATTCCATCCAAGTGTATTCATGATATAACCTAAGCCATCCGCATGATATCTTCCTGATATTTTCTGGTACGCTAAAAGCTCGTAAACCCCATTTGAATCAAAATCCACCGGATACAAGCCGCTCAAAGGATCTACAAAACCGGTTATCGGTGTTTTCAACTTCCCATTTGTGTCATATATTTCATTTAAATAACTTGCATCCCTCGTAGAGATATCAATAATATATTTCTCGTTATTTGGCTTGCTTACAACCTCAACCTTATAATGATCTTGATAAGTGACGTCGTAATTGAAATGATTATTATAAACATCAGAATCAAAAAGCAATTTGGCTTGATTCCCGACAAAGGAAACAATGTAATAATTAATAATTCCACCACTGCCACCTGTAGTAATACCAATCAATATATCATCCACGCCATTGCCTGTGAAATCACCCAAGAACAGTGTCGGATTATAGCCAACGTTGTTATGCAGCGGAATACTTGTCAATACTCCCGTTCTCCCATCCCTAATATGAAGCGTAATATTTTGAATGAATGGACTATCCGCCGTTTTTGTACCAGTCAAGTAGATTTGATCAATCACCTTATCACCCGTTACATCTCCATTAGATAACGCAACAATAAAAGGTTGCCCCATAGCGGCACGGAATTGAGAGTTATTCATGATTTGCCCCTTTCCATAAAGATAAAGACTATAGTTATTATCTATCCTATGGGTTTTTGGGTTGATTGCTACTGGTGGGTAAGGAGATTAACTTCGTTCACCTATTAATTTTGAAATAGGTGGTACAACAATCGGTCACGGTCATCGAAAAACTGTTTCATGATGGAGTAATGTTCTGTTTCTTCCAGAGTTGTTTCCTCAATCCCATCTTCTGTGATTTGGACGATTTTGGAAAGCGGGTGGGCCATCAGAATCGGCGAATGGGTCGATATGATAAACTGGGATCCTTCCCTAACAAGTTCGTTGATGCGTGCAAGCAATGATATTTGGCGAAGAGGGGACAGGGCGGCTTCGGGTTCATCCAAAATATATAAACCGTTGCCTCGAAACCGCTCTCTGAACACGGCGAAAAAGGATTCTCCGTGCGATTGCTCGTGAAGGGATACGCCTCCGAAAGAATCAATGATCCTTGAACCAAATGCAGGTTCGCGGTCAAGCTCCTCGATATTTGTCGCTACATTATAAAATGTCTCCGCCCGGAAGAAAAAATGATCTCTTGCCCGTTCCGTCCCCTTAACAAGACGAATATATTCATCAAGCTTTGAGTGGGAATCAAAACTGGAAAAATTGAAATTCAACGTTCCTCCTTCCGGATTAAAGCCATACGCAATGGCGATTCCCTCCAGCAACGTCGACTTTCCCATGCCATTTTCGCCGATTATATATGTGATGTTTGGATGAAGCTCTAATTCGTGCAAGTTCCGGACGAAGGGAAGGGTGAATGGGAATGTGCTATGCGGTATCTCTCCCCGCTTCAGACGCACAGCCCTTATATATTGGGAATTTGAGTTCAAAAGTGCCAATTGAAAGCACTCCTTTCATCGGTTTAAAGAACCCTGCCGTCCATGCCATTACTACACTATTCTCTTACAATCATAGAAATCCTCTATATTGTTGCCTGACTATTCAAGAAATGGTATATATAAAGTTTAAGAGGAAAGGGGATAGGGGATGGATTACACATTGATAAGAAATAGAATTGAAGCGATTGCTTCACGGGTCAAAGAGATTGGTGGAGAGGTTCAAGAAGTCAACATCGGCGTACCGGCTTCCCGAGAACAAATAACGGAAATGGAAGCTCGGTTAGGGGTTAAGTTGCCTGTTAGTTTTAAGAAGGTCCTTGAGGAGTTTTCAGGGGAGTTTAGCTTGCGGTGGTTTTTACCGGATGAGAGGGCAGATGAATTCGAAGGCGTATTTTCCGGAACTCCTCATTGGAGCTTAAAACGTCTTCCCGAAATTGAAGAATATCGCATGGGATGGGTTGAAACGGTTTTTCCTAATCCGGACGACCCGTATGATAAGGTTTGGCACAATAAATTGGCTTTTTGTGATGTGGGTAACGGCGATTATTTAGCCTTTGATACGACGGATAGTGATGACGCACCGGTCGTTTATTTAAGTCATGATGATGGAAGAGGCCACGGATATAAGATTGCAAATAACTTTATTGAACTCATCCATAACTGGTCAAAAATCGGTTTTGTGGGGTGCGAGGATTGGCAATGGCTACCCTTCACAATTAGTCCTGAAAGTGGGATTGATGCAGATGGGGAGACTGCAATAAGATTTAGGGAATGGATTGGGTTAGCAGAGAAAATGGATTGAATACAAACTTAAAATGCTTGGAATTGAAAGTAACCCAAACCAATGATGGTCAGGGTTATTTTTAATTACTTTTAGGTTCTCATTGAACTACGTATTGTGAAATTGAAACGTTTTGAAGTTTGTACCGTATTAGATATAATGGAATGCTTCGTTTTCCTAAACAGGAAGGTTTTTTCATCCTATTAGCGGGGCTCTTTTGTCATGATATAATAGAAACAACAGCATATAAAACGGGGTGAGTAAGTGGGTCAAATAGAATTACAGAAGATAGGAAAGGTGGCAGTTTAAACGAATGAGATTACGAGATGTCATCAAGTTCCTTCTTCCAGAATATCAAATCATAGAAGTATATAAGGAGAAAGGGTTCTTTGCAAAGAAAAATCGGATGCAGACAGCTGTACCTATGTTGCAGCGTCAAGAGTTGCGGGGAGGCGGAGGCTTGGAGAATACGGCGCCAATCCAGTCCGTTTCAAGCAAGCCGGTTAAAACAGCGCAACAGCCACAGGAGAATACAGCCGCTTACCAATACAAGGACAAGACGAAATGGAATAGTGCTGAAATCCCGGGCATCTTCGGAGAAATACGCTCCTATCTCACTGAGGATCTTGTTGGACAGAATGAATTCCTCGATCAGCTGATGATTGCCTTCAAACGGCCATATATTACCGGCTTTGACGGGAACCGACCGAAGAATACGATTTTTGTCTTAGGGGGTCGGGGAACCGGCCGGAAAACGGGTATCTACCGTGCGATCCATTATATGAAGCAGTATCGGCTTGTAAGCAGTGAAACGGTCATGAAGATAGATCTTGCTTCATATCCGACGGTTTCAGAGTTCCCGTTGTTCCTATCGGATTTATATAAATGCCTGTACGGTCAGTCGGATGCGATCTTATTCGAGAACTTTGAGAAATCCCATTCGAGCATAATTGATGTCATTTCGGTGCTGGCGAGGACGGGAACCTTTGCACTCCGCTCGAGGTATGTATTCCAGAACAATGCCCTGGTAGAAGCCACGGGAATGCTCGTTCAAAATTCCATTAGCGAATTAAGTGCGAATGGCAAGTTCTTCATCTTTGCATCGGAAAAATCCGAAGAAGACGTCTTCGATGTATTTGGTCCGAAATTTATGAGTTCGGTCGGCGATGTACTTCATACGACTTCATTTTCCAAAGGTGAAGTGCGGATGCTGACCCTTCGGATATTGGCGGAGTTGAAAGAGAAGTGCCGTGGGCAACTTTCTATTGGAATCGCCTGGGATGAGCAGGTACTTAAGGAGACGAACAGGCAATTTAAAACATCGACCGGTGTCAATGGTCTGCGGAATTACGTCCATGAGAAGTTCTTTATGCCAATCGCCGAATATAAATTAAGGCATTCATTGGATACGGATGAACGGGTGATGTTAACCCACTCAGATACAGGCTATTCGGCAATTATACGGGGTAAGACGATTCCGTTGGCAGCACTGCGACCGCAAAAGATGGCTGCGGGCATCGAAGAAGTGAAGCGTGAACTTGCTACGATCATCGGTATGGACGCTGTGAAAGAGTATGTCCTCCAGTTAGAAGATCACTTGAAAGTTCAACAACGACGGGTGTCAGCAGGAATCCAGTCGTCGGACATCTCCATGCATATGATCTTTTCGGGAAATCCGGGTACAGGGAAAACGACGATCGCGAGGATTGTCGCAAAGTATATGAAGGCACTTGGCATCCTATCCACTGGCCAACTACGGGAGGTGACACGGGCGGATCTCGTCGGTCAATATGTCGGCCAAACAGCACGTCTCACTCAAGATGCCATCAACTCTGCTCTTGGCGGTGTTCTGTTCATCGATGAAGCGTATGCGCTTTGCAGGGATAAAAACGATTTATTCGGACTTGAAGCAATCGATACGCTTGTCAAAGGAATGGAAGATAACCGCAATGATCTACTTGTCATATTGGCTGGTTATGGGGATGAAATGGAAGAATTCCTTAAAGTGAATCCTGGCCTAAAATCGCGTTTTCCGAACTTGATCCATTTCGAGGATTATACATCAGAGGAGCTCTGGAAAATTGCTTTGCATACTGCACATAGCAAAGGGTACAGGATTGCAGCGAACTGTGAGGAACCGCTGCTCCGTCTATTTGATAAACGGCAGATTAAAGGACGGAATGACAGTGGAAACGGTCGCTTAGTCCGAAATATTGTAGAAAGCACCATTTTGAATCAATCCAAACGCTTGAATGAAGACCCAACCGCCGAATTGGATGAACTTCGCTATGAAGATTTCCAGTTCGAAGAAACCGGCGATTTCGATCTCGATGCATCCCTTGCGCCAATTATCGGTTTAACCGACGTGAAGGAGTTTGTCCGTCTGCAACATAAGTTGTTGATAGCGGAAGAGAAAAGACGTGCTGCGGGCATTCAAATGGATACCACGCAATCATTAAATATGATATTTAGCGGCAACCCCGGTACCGGAAAGACGACCATCGCGCGTGTCGTGGCGCAGATGTTCAAAGATATGGGCATGCTGAAATCTGGCCATTTAGTGGAAGTGGACCGTGGCGGATTAGTGTCCCAATACGTTGGCCATACGGCGAAGAAGACGGAAGAAGTGTTCCGGTCGGCGCTCGGCGGTGTACTTTTCATCGATGAAGCGTATTCATTGTCTTCCGAAGGGGACAGTTTCGGCAGGGAAGCGATCCATACACTCGTGAAGCTGATTGAGGATTACCGTGGCGAAATTGTTGTGATTTTGGCGGGATATGACAAGGAAATGAAAGAATTCATGAAAGCGAATACGGGTCTTGCATCTCGCTTTCCGCTTCAGATTAAGTTTCCCGACTATCATGCGGAGGAACTGTTCCGCATCGCCCAAAAGATAATTTCGTCAAAAGGCTTCCGTTTGGCGGCAGATGCACAGCAATTATTGGAGGAACAGGTCGGCCAACTGCATAAGCAAGCGACAGCTGATTCCGGGAACGGCCGGATGGTAAGAAACTATGTAGAAGAAATAGTGCGAAACCAGTCGGCGAGGATTGCTACGGTGGATGTGCCTGCGGAAGAAATGCAAATGATCATCCCGCAGGATATTGAACCGATGAAAAAAGTCGACGATGATTTCGACCTCGAGGAACAATTGGCGAAAATCGTTGGATTGGATGAAGTGAAAGGTTATATACGTGGTCTCAACGCACGATTACGGATGCAGAATGAACGGAAAAAATTGGGCATGATTGTTGACGATTCCCAGACGATGCATATGATCTTTAAAGGAAATCCAGGAACCGGGAAGACGATGGTGGCACGAACAGTCGCTCAAGTACTCTATCATATTGGCGTCATTCGAACGAACAAGCTCATCGAAACAGATCGCGCCGACCTTGTGGCAGGATACGTTGGACAGACTGCCATGAAGACGAGGGAAGTGGTATTATCTGCGATGGACGGCGTCCTTTTCATCGACGAAGCATACGCTTTAGCGCAGGGAGGCACGAATGACTTCGGCAAAGAGGCTATTGATACATTGGTGAAAATGATGGATGACCATCGAGACCGACTTGTCGTCATCCTTGCAGGGTATAGCGAGGATATGGATCAGTTTTTGGTTATTAATCCAGGCTTAAGATCCCGCTTCCCGAACGTTATTGAGTTCTCCGACTACTCGACAGAGCAGTTACTGCGCATTTCCAATCAATTCTTCGAAGGAAGGGGCTATGTCCTTGACTTAGCTGCAAAAGAAAAACTGTCGGAAATCCTATCCGAAGCTTCGAAGGAACCGCATTTCGGAAATGGCCGTTACGTCCGAAACTTGTATGAAAAGGCAATTAATAACCAGGCAATCCGCCTTAGCACCGATCCTCATCTGACCCGTGAAGAATTGATGACGATCCAGTCGGCTGATCTTGAAAGGGTGTAGTACGAATGAAAAGTAAATTGGCCGCCGCAGCAGCAATCCTATATTTTATTTTTCCGATGTCTATCGTATTAATCATACTGATATTCACTCCGATTATGTTTCTATCTGATGTCAGCACAATCCGTACAGCGGGTTTTGCGGGTCCGCAGACCGGCATTGCTATGATAGGTATTTGCGGATTGTTCATCGGGATTTCTATGCTGGTACCAGCGTTACGGCGGATGTATCGAGCGATTCCTTGGTTATACGCATTCATTACAATCTTTTTCATTAATGTCATCATCGCGAATACGGCATTGATGATTTTGAATAAAGGGTATGAAGTAACGAATTCAACACGTCATACAATCTTCTTGATACTCATGATTGTATTTATCATCGGGGCGAGACTGGCGATGAGCATATATTTCAAGAAGAGACCAGTGACTTCCGTGGAAGTGAGGTAGGACATTGACAGAAAAGAAGAAGGATTTGAGAACCAAATTGGAAGAAGCAAGGGGCACTCCAAAATCGAAGCAAAGAGGAAGTATGGGTGAATCGCACCCGTCCTGGGGGGAGCCTGAAACTGCTGAAAAATCAATCCGAAAACGGAATGATCGACCGCTGAAAATTTTCGGAGCCATCTGTCTGGCCATTGGAATAGGGACTGTTGCATTTTCGGGTAGCACCAGTCCTTCAAGTTCCGAGGCAGCAAAGAATGCCCTTGAAACAAAAGTATCTTCAGGCGTTTCGGCTGGAACAATCCTGCTCAGGTCGGACGAAAACATCGGGGCAAAGGACTATACGATTGAGCATACCCATGCAGGCGACCAAGCAAAACTATGGATTTGGGATTATGCAGCCGAGGACGGGGATTTCGTTCAAGTCATCGTAGATGGTGTCCCAACATCTGAACCATTCATGATTAAACACAAACCGAAAGTAATCACCGTACCAGCAATTGGAACAATCGAAGTGAAAGGGATTCGTGATGGTGGTGGGGGCATCACCTATGCAGTCCGCTACGAGGCGAATGGAACAAGCTATTTCAACAGTGCACCTGAAGGGGAATTTAATACGTATACACTGAAGCGCAAATGAAGAAGCGGGGCTGTCCGGAATGGTAGTGAAAACTCACCTTCCGCGACAGCCTTTTTAGTACCCAATTTAGTACCTGTGCAGCAAACTATTCTAATAATACACTACAATTGCATAAATATTAAAAATGAAGTCAATAAATTTTAGAGTTTCACCAGTATTGTTGTATATTTATGCGAATCGGTTGAATTGTCGTGAATGTTTCATGCACAGGCACCTTTACAAAGAAACGGTATCTTCATATAACGAATTCAGGTATACTCTTATTGAAGAGGGTTCGAAACCATCCCCTCTATAATAAAAACTAGGGAGGAAGTACATATGGAAAAAGCGGTAGTCGTATTTAGTGGCGGGCAAGATTCAACGACGTGTCTTCTGTGGGCTTTGGAGACATTCGATCACGTTGAAGCCGTCACTTTTTTGTATGGCCAAAGAAATGCGTCGGAACTGGATTCGGCGAAGAAGATTGCAGAGGATTTGGGGGTTCCCCATACCGTCATGGATTTAAATTTGTTGAACCAGCTGACGGAGAATGCCATGACCCGCAGTGACATGGAGATTGACGAGACGGGTGGAGTTCCGAATACGTTTGTCGAGGGTAGAAACCATATATTCCTGTCGTTCGCGGCGATTTACGCAAAGCGTGTTGGGGCGAGGCATGTCATTACGGGTGTGAGTGAAACGGATTTCAGCGGTTATCCAGATTGCCGGAATGATTTTATCAAATCATTGAATGTCACGCTGAATCTTGCGATGGATGCACGCTTCGAGTTCCATACGCCGTTAATGTGGAAAACGAAGGCGGATGTCTGGGAGATGGCGGACAAAATGGGCAGTTTAGAGTATATCAGAGAGAATACGACGACTTGTTATAACGGAATCATCGGTGATGGATGCGGTGATTGTCCTTCTTGTAAATTGAGAAAACAAGGCCTTGATGCGTACCTGACAGGAGGCCGCGTACATGTTTAGGATTTTAATCTACTTACTATCGATCGTACTTGCCAACGTGATTACGGCCAAATTTGCGCCGATTGAATTAGGTTTATTCATCATCCCTTATGGAACGTTGTTTATAGGATTGACGTTAGTTATGCGGGATATGGTCCAGAATCGATTCGGCCGTTGGAAAACATATGTGTTAATTATTGCTGCGCTTGCAATCTCTGCGATTACAAGCCACTTGTTAGGCGACGCGTTGTGGGTTGTATTTGCGTCGATGCTTAGCTTTATCATATCCGAAACGGTCGATACGGAAATTTATACGCGTTTCAAACTACCTTTTGTCAAACGAGTCATGTATTCCGGAATTATCGCTGGATTTCTTGATTCTGCAGTATTCGTTATCATCGGAATCGGTCCGTTAGGTCTCAAGTTCGTACCGTGGGAGCTTGTCCCTTACGCAATTGCGGGACAGTGGATTGCGAAGACGCTTATGCAGCTGATTGTTGCCGGAGGAATCAGGCATTTTGTTATAAAATTGGGCATTTATGAACCGAATATATCAGACGAACCACATAAAGTTCCGCAAACAGTGCGGGCCACACAATAAGGGAGGAGCAAATCGAATGAAACAAAGTGACACGAAAGATCTTACATTGCTTGGAAATCAAAACACGGAATACAACTATGACTACAATCCGAGTATACTTGAAACTTTTGAGAACCAACATCAGGACAACAATTATTTTGTAAAGTTCAATATTCCTGAGTTTACAAGCCTTTGCCCGATGACCGGGCAACCGGATTTTGCGGCAATCTATATTTCTTATATTCCGGATGTTCGAATGGTGGAAAGCAAGTCGTTGAAATTATACATGTTCAGTTTCCGAAACCACGGGGCTTATCATGAGGACTGCGTAAACATTATTATGAATGACCTCATTGAACTGATGGATCCACGGTATATTGAAGTGTGGGCCAAATTCACACCGCGTGGCGGCATCTCGATCGACCCGTATTGCAATTACGGAAAATCAGGCACGATGTTTGAACAAATGGCGATTAACAGGCTCATGCAGCACGATATGTATCCGGAAAACATTGATAATCGATAAGTAGGATGAAGAAAAAAAGCGTTGGATCCCTTAAACATAGGTATCCAACGCTTTTTATGTGAGGATAATTTCAGGTTCTCACTGTAGCCATAATTGTTTCAGAACCTGCAAACGCTATAAATGAGCGTATTCATATTGTTTACCACCTTTTCGTGGAGCATCCCTCACAGACGAATTGCTTCAACTTCACGATTTCCGAGAATTCTTCCATGGGTTCAGGGTATCGGCAAGACGGACAAATGGCCATGCGTTCAAGACTGATATATTCTTCCATTTCTTCATCGGCCACGCCGTACGCAGTGACAGCAGCTTCGTACAAAGCTTCTATAAATGGATCGGGATAAAGCGAATCATCCGGGAACGAAATGATATTGCGGTATTCTGTTTTGGCATTTAAGCTGTCATTGTAAGAGATATGTGGTTTCCATTCTTCATTTGCCATCCTGTCGTTCAAAGTTTGAATGATTTTATCGCATCGGTCCGTGGACAGCCCATGCCATGTTAAATGTAGCCCTTGGAACACCTCATATTGGGATGAATCGCCGAAATAAGCGACCACCTTTTCATACAAATCATCAATACAGTCGTGAAGATATTGGATTTGCTTGCAATAATAATCCCAACGGCTTTCTGCAAAATAAACAAATGCTGAATCCCTTAACATCGAAATTTCTACAAGCGCATCATCACGTTCATCCAGTGACGAGAAACGAATGTACCCGTCTGCATATTCCCGGTACGATTCTAAAATGCCGACGTAGGAAATGGCATGCAACTCATCAAGAGTACCTTCAGGTAAGCAAATTTCGGAGCAAAAAAGGCTATCGTTAGCGCGTAACGGTTCTTCCGAAAACTCACTGGAACAAGTGAAACAGATATACATAACAAGCCCCCATTCTTTTTCATTAACCAATATACATAGGGCTCCAATAGTTTGTTATGGCAGGAACGTGTACCTTTATACGCCAAAGGGTTTCGGCAACTATTGTTTATGTTAGAAGCTCCCATTTGCTATTTGATTAGAAACATGTTATTCTTAAGAAGAATTATTTTTGTTCTAATTCAGATTGAGAATATATTTTGTCTGAATATATTTTGTTTTTCGTCTAAGGTTTTTGAGCAAGGATAGTATCACATATGTGGAAATCCACATTAGGAGGCAAAATTTATGGAACAAGGTACAGTTAAGTGGTTTAATGCAGAAAAAGGTTTTGGATTCATCGAGCGTGAAGGTGGAGAAGACGTATTCGTACATTTCTCAGCTATCCAAAGCGATGGTTTCAAATCTTTAGACGAAGGTCAAAGTGTAACTTTTGATGTTGAACAAGGACAACGTGGCCTACAAGCTACAAACGTTCAAAAAGCTTAATATAAGCCTGAAAAGACCCTATTCGTAGGGTCTTTTTTTATTTTAATTAATTTGAAACCAATACGTACTTCCCACGTATTACCATTTGGGGGAGGTGGGGGGATGTTAAGTAGAAATGAGCCACGACACATTTTTATGGCAATTTCGTTCGGGATTCTAGTAGTTTCTCCTGTGTTTCTTTTACTGTTACCATCATTTATAGCCAACTCGCTTTACCAAGAGCCAAGTACTTGGGTCATTGTTGTTCCTTCGAAGGTGTATTTGTTATATGGGGTTGGAGTACTTTTTCTAATCATCGCCACTTCTTTGCTCTGGATTTTGTCTGTGAATAAAAAATCGAAATGGCTTGCCGCAATATGCATCCTAATTTCGATTTTATTTGTGGCAGAAGGATCCGGGCATTATGTACGCGTGTCAACGGAAGGCATTTCATTCAAACGGGGAGTGGTGGAGGCAAACCAGCATTATGCATGGGATAAAATTGAGCAAGTCGTTTTTCGTCAGATTCCGCAAGAGGGAGGATTTCCGAAGTTCGATTTCTATTTTAGAGATGGGGAAATGGTTACATTGCCTCAAAATCGGCATATGCACTTGTTCCATAATACACTTGTCAAGACGCTTCAGCGTGAAGGGATAGACGTGACACGCAAATGAGGGTCATTTGGTGTTAGGGTTCCTATTGAGCTTGGACTTCTCATAGAACCCGACCCCTTGGTTTTAATTAATAATCGTGCTTGTCCGAATAGACTACTTTATAGTTTATTCAATTGGAAAAAGGGGTTGTTTCAAGGAGCAATTTTTTACCCTTTGAAATAGCCCCTCATTTTCTATTTAGTGCTCAGGAAGATAACCTATGCGTTTAAGATACAGTTCAAGCAAGCTCAGGAAGTGATCAATATCATCTTTCGTAAGATCGCCTATATTCGCGACTCGAAAGGAATTCAAATCTTTAAGCTTTCCAGGATAAATAGTTATGCCGTTTGTGTAGAAATAATCATGCATGCTCTCGAAGTTATATGCAACACACACAGGCTCTACGATTGCGGTAACAATTCTTGAATGATGTTCGGGAGCGACAAGATGCGTTAATCGAAGTTTATTGATGCCAGCGACTAACGTTTTCCAGCACTCAGAATAGCGTGCATATCTTTCATTTACACCTTCTTCTTTTACTTCCATGATGGCTTGTTTTAATGCATACATTGTCTGAACGGGCGGGGTGAACCGCATTTGCCCTGTTTCCTTGAAATGTATATATTGATCATAAAGATTTAAGTAATAATTCCTTGGCCTTGTCTTCATTTCTTTCTCTACTTCATCTTTTTTTGCCACGACAAAAGAGACGCCTGCCATGCCTTGCAAGTTTTTATTGGAACTCGCCGCGAGATAACTGATGTTCATCTTGCTCATTTGAATGGGAATCGCGGCGAATGAACTCATGGCATCCACCATCATTGTTAAATTGTTTTCTTTGCAAATTAAACCAAGCAATTCAATATCATTTAATAAACCCGTTGTTGTTTCATTGTGCACAACAGCAAGATAGGAAACGGGCTGCGGCCGATTTCGGATAAATGATTGCAAATGATCGAACTGAATTGGCTGATCCACTGGACTAACATATTCAACCCAATCGAGCCGATATGCTTCTGCAATTTCACACATTCGTTTTCCATATGACCCATTATTAATGATAACGATAACCCCGTCAGTCATTACGGTACTCAAGATTGACTCTACTGCAGCGGTACCGGATCCACCAAACAGAATGGTTGTATAGTCCTCCGTATTTGCAACGAGACTCGTAAGTTCGGTAGATACCAAACGCATGATATCACCGAATTCTTTTTCGCGCGGGCAAATATCCGGGACGATCTGCGCGAATTTAACCGTATCCGTTGTCGTAGCAGGACCTGGATTTAATAATATATTTCTTTTAAATTTCCGCATGCCACTCATCCTTTTTCGTTGATGAATTGTTGAAGTCGTATTTTCACTTCATGAGGCGTAACTTGAGGGCGACCAAGGTTTTGTTTAGATCCTGTTCTAATTTTAAGATGAAGGAAAGTAAGTCCTTTTGTCTTTTTCCATTTTTGTATTTCTTTTTCGAGTTCTTTTAGATTATGAATATACAATGATTTTTCGTATCCGCAAGCGGCCGCGATGTTGACAAAGTTTACATTATGAGAAACGGTGCGTTGCCCTCCCGTTGAGTCGTGGGTTTGATTATCTAAAAGAATATGCAGCATATTTTCGGGTTGATAGGTACCGTTTGTCGATAGACTTCCCATTCGCATAAGCAAGGAACCATCTCCGTCAATGACAACTACATTGAGTTCTTTTCGAGTAAGCGCTAATCCTAATCCAAGGGAACTAACACACCCCATGGAACCAACCATGTACAAGTTGTTCGAGGAATCTTCCACTTCATAAAGTTCTCTACCCGTTTTTCCTGTTGTTGCAAGATGTACGGTTTTCCCATCTTTACACTGATTAATCACTTGCAATGTTACAATTCGACTTGGTAGTTCATCAAAGGAAGTTTTTTCAATTTTTGACTTATTTATATGAATGGCTTCTTCCTCGAGTTTCAAGCTCTCTTTTTCAAATGTGTTTTTTTTGACTACAAAGAAAAAAGGTTGTTCTTTTTCAACCCACTCGTTAGCCGTTTTAAGTTGTAACTTTGCTTCGCTGAAATTACTTGATAAGTATTGCCATTTTATTTGCATAAGGTCTAATAATTGAGTTGTGATTTGTCCCATTAATTCATGCTGAGGTTCGTCAATCAAACCTGGTTCTCCTCGCAGACTAACAAACCCAAGCACGGGTAATTGAAACGGATAAGTTAAAGATGTAAGGGGAGAGACAGCATTTGTGAGGCCAGAGTTTTGCATGAGTACTACTGATTTCTTTCCTCCTAAGGAGGCCCCTGATGCGATTGCGATTGCATCTCCCTCATTTGCAGCAGCAATATAGTTACATTCATTGATCGAGTAGTTAATAAGACTTTTTAAAAATGAGCAGGGGACCCCGCTATAAAAGTTAAAACCATGTTTTTTAAGTTCATGACCAAATTCACTTGTGTTCAACATATAAATCACTCCGTCTCCGGGGGTGATGGGTTAGTCAATGGTAAATATTTCATCTCCGCAATTTGAAGTTCCTTTGCGTTTTGGAGTCTAAAAATTTCATTTACATTAGCGATTGAATTCTCAACTTGATGTAGACTCCCATCTTTTTGGATTTGCTTTGAAACGTTTTGCATAGCCGTAATCGATGCTCTTAAATTATGGTTAGCCCAAATTACCGCGTTTACTCCTGATTTTACGAATTCAGAAGTTGGTGTCGAATAATACATTGTTGGAACGATCAATACTGGATGTCTCCTGTTCCACTCTTTCATAAAGTCTGCTATTTGTTCGAAATCGGAATTTTTACTGTGGATAAGAATCGCATCGGCACCAGCTTGTCGGTATGCCTCTGCACGAGCAAGGACTTCTTTTATTCCCCATCCTGCAATAAAAGCTTCAACCCTTGCAACAACTATAAAATCATCATCCATTTGCGTATCTTTCATAGCTTTTATTTTTCCGCAAAACTCTTCAATTGGGGCGAGGGGCTGAGCCGTTCCGTTAATAAAAGAGTTTGTTTTAGGAAATAGTTTATCTTCTATGCATACACCGGCGATACCGATTTGCTCTAGTTTTTTAACCAACCTTCTAGCGTTGTTGAAATTTCCATATCCTGTATCTCCATCTACAAGTATTGGGATTGTCGTAGCATCGCTCATGAACTCAAGAATATCGACTACCTGTGTCCATGAAGCTTCATTATTATCACGTAGCCCCATGGACGCCGATATCGAAAGTCCACTAGCCCAGATTCCTTTAAAACCTGCTTCCTCAACGATTTTTGCAGATAAACCATTGTGAGCTTCCATTAAAAATTCAAGTTGTTGTGAGTTCAGTAAATTCTTTAATTTAGTCGTTTTCTTCAATTCTATCCCTACCTTGATTTCCTTTAATTGATGTACGAGTACCTTTATTAACATATGTAGGGATTTAGTATATTGACAGGGCAGGTTGTCCCTTAAGCCGGGTGCTAAGACATTTAATCCGTTGATTTCTCTAACTCGTCCAATCCTTATTCACTTTGCAATTTACGTATTTCCATAATTCGTCTCCAAATTTCCTTATTCTCTATTTTCGCGAATGACCGGATGCTTGGTGTCGTATTCACTTCAAATAAAATCGGTGTTCCATTTTGATCGACACCAAAGTCCATTCCATAATCTCTACAAGGCAAAGCGGAATGGATTACCTTCGCAGCTGCGATTGCAATTTCTTCGATTTTCTTTACGATATTCTCTTGATTGTCACTAAATCTCGTTTGTGCTAATACGTCGGAAATGGGAATTACTTGAGCGCCCCTATGGGAATTTACAATCCCGCTTTCTGTTTCTGTACCTGTTGAAATGGCTGCATACATTCCGCCAATCAACCAGTTGCTATTTAGTTTTTGGGTATGAACCCGAATCACAAAAGGTAATCCATCTTCGGTGATGCTTTGAATCTTTTCTTGAATGATATAAAGACCGCTTAATCTATTTAACTTTAAAAATGGATGAAGAAGCTGCTGAATTTCATTCATTCCGGATACGTACTTTTGTACGGGTGTTCCCTGAATTGTAAATCCATTTACGTAGAACTTCCCGCCATCATTTTTGTGGATTTTCAAAATTGCCCTCCCCTGGCCCGTCGTATCATGTTTAACATAGACTGCCTGATAGCGGTTCAATAAATCATCCAAACTATTCTCGCTGTATAGAACCGTTTCTGGAATATGTTTTGCAACTAATGAATCTTGTCGCAATAATAAACTTTGCTCCCATTTCCCCATTGCTTTCTTCATGCACTCATCTCCTATCATCCTATTTTATTCATGCGGAAGTTAAGGTGCCTGTGCGGAGTTGTAAAGGTACCTGTGTGAGAAACTATTCCAATAATGCACTACAATTGCATAAAAAAGAAAATGAAACACTGTCAAATCAACAGGTGGTTCTTGATGAATGTTTTATTATACATTTTCGTGAATTGTCATAAATGTGTAACGCACAGGTACCTTTACAATTCCTTTTTAACATCCGAATTTTCAAAATGGTATGGTAACATATGGGTAAGGTATAGGGAGGGGGAGGACAATGGCTATTTTAGCTGTTCACGATCTATCGAAAGTTTATAAGAGTCACCAAGTACTTGATAATATCAGTCTTACGATTGATGCACCTGGGATTTGGGCGTTGGTTGGTCCGAATGGGGTTGGGAAAACGACGTTCCTTAATGTTGTCACGAATATTCTTCCAGCCACATCCGGGAGTGTCGATTTAATGGGGAAGTCAAATAAGGACCCGTCTGTTTTTAAGGAAGTTGCGTTTCTTCAGGATAATACGGTCCTATTTGATTATTTAACAGGCTATGATCATCTGAAATACATTTGTGATGTGCAGAAAATCCCAAAAAAGAGGGTCAATGAAGTGACGGAGTATGTTGGCATGGAAGGCTATCTCAAGAAGACGGTCGGCAACTATTCTCTTGGGATGAAACAGCATTTGCTGTTAGCGATGGCACTTATTAATGAGCCGAAACTTTTGCTGTTAGATGAACCGTTAAATGGTTTGGATCCGACGAGCGCCATTTTAATGCGGGGAATTCTATTGGAGCTTGCAGAGAAAGGGACGACCATCCTTTTATCATCACATAATCTATCGGAAATTGACCGTGTGACAAAACAGATTTTATTCCTAAAGGACGGCAAACTGACTGAAGTCGATATGAATAAATTTGAAAATACGTACTATGAATTTGCGCTTTCTAATAATGAGCTTGCTCATCGTATCTTGAAAGAGCGTGGGTATGATGTGGAAATTGCTTCCGATAAGACCCGAATTCAATTGGGGAATGACCAATTAGATAAAGTAATTGACCTCATTAAAGGTGGAGAAATTCAAATTTTAGATATACAAAAAGAAATAACGGGATCGGAAAAGTTGTACAAAGAGATCTTTTCAGGAGTTAGCTCATGAACAAGGTCTTATTTGAGTGGAAAAAAATCACTCGTCTTAAAGTGTTTCTGATTTTTTTACAGCTCACGTTCGTCTTTGTTTTCGGTTTGTATTTCTATAACCATATGTCACAGGATCAAATTAAAGTAAAAAAGACCGAGCATTTTACGGAACTACGTAAAAATGTTAGCCGCCAGCTTCTTCAGGCGGAGGAAGAACAGAAAAGAAGACCATCCATGGGGCTTAGTGGGCAATTGCATTTTGGTGCGGAACTTTCCGCTAAGTTACAACAATTGATCGGCACCATTCAAAGCGGCGACTGGCGGGCTGAGTTGCAGACGGAAATTGATGTATATGATACCGCCATACAGTACATCGTTTATGATGGTGCATATTTCGGAGTAAGTTTAATTGATATGGAGCTAATCACTAAGCTAAATGAGGAATTACTGAAGAGAAATTTACCAAAGGAAGATTTTGATCTATCCATCCAGACCTCAATCTTCATGAAGAAAGTCGTTTCGTTAGTCATGAATCCTGTAGGTTTTGTCATGCTGCTATTCGTTTTAGGCCTTATTGTGACAAAGGAATTTGATGATAATACGATCCGGCAAGTGTTGACATTACCAATGACAAGAATAGAGTATATGTTCATCAAATTCATTACGATCGTTTCTGGGGGAGTACTTTGGCTTGCGCTGATTTTCGGAAGTTCTTATCTATTAGGTGAACTAATAGGCCGCTCGGAAGGGAACATTTTTCAATATCCGATTTATACGAACCAAGATACGTTTATTAGTTCAGGAAAGTATTTAATAGATGCTGTCTTGTATAGCTTCAGCTTTATGACGTTTTCTGTAGGATTGCTTCTGTTTTTAGCGTATGCATTCCGTAATACAATCGTCACGTTTTCTGCTTTGCTTTTTATCATGGCTGGTGGGTGGCTGCTTACCAGTTATGGGGTTCAAAATATGTTTAATCCATTCACGTATCAAATGGTAGACCAAGCCATTTTGCAAACACCACACTATTTCCCAGCAGGTATAGCAGTCTTAGGTGTGGCACTGTTGGCATTGTTAGTGGCTACAATAATGGTCAACCGAAAGCGGGGGATGTGACATGAAGTACTTTCTTTTTGAATGTAAAAAGATGCTCAAGAAGAAATCGATTTGGGTTGCGATCATACTATCGGTCGTGGCGATGGCGGTGTTTTATTTCTTTAATTATTCTGTAGCAGAACGAGTCCATAAGACTCGAATGCTAGATTTGGAAACAAGTCAAATCGATTTTCCTGAAAAACTTGCAAAGGATCGGATAGCTCTTGAAGAGGCAAAGAAGGCCGGAGATAGCGCAAAGGTTCTTGATTTAGAGCGTGGGATTAGTATCTATGAAAAAATGCTTGAAGAAAAAAAGTTTCAATGGAACAACATTATAGATGGTAATTGGGCAGCAATTTCGGAAAAGCAGTATGAACAGTTGAATTACTTTGCGGTAACCTCTAAGAGCCAGAACTTTCCTGTGCACTCGATTATGGATCAACACGTTTCGATGTTTACGGTAAGGGCATCCGCGGAAGAGAGAAGGCTTGTGGCGGAAATAGGGGTTGAACCTTTCGTGCAGTGGGATTACTATGCCCCTTATCATCCAACCGCCTACGATAACCATGACGGCAAGGTATTGGAAATGTGGGAATTGGGTACGAAACGCTACGGGAAGCAGGGGTTCTACTTTTTATATCAAATTATCCCCGCCTTCATTATCCCGTTCATTATTCTAATTGGCTGCTTTGTCTTTGGAAATAACGTTTCCTCCGAAGCGACGAAGAAAAAAAGAGGCTTGAATTTGTATGCGGTTCTTCCTTTAAAAAGAGGACAGCTCTTTTTCTCAAAATATTTCAGCGGACTAGTGTTCACGGTGGTTTTTGTTGTATTTATTCTGTGCGTGCCATTGATCTCAAGTTTGTTCACATCGGGTGTTGGGAGTTTGCAATATCCGGTATTGGTTTATGATGGTCCGATTGAAAGCCCGTTTGGATTTGAATCGACCATTTTAAATGAATGGACGGATGAATTTCATTTTATTACTTTAGGGGAGTATTTCAGTACAGTTCTGCTTTTAACGGTAGTTTTGATTGTTTTCATGTTTTCGATTTATTACCTCCTTTCGCTATTTTTTTAAAATCCGACGGTCAACGCAGCGATATTGCTTATTGGTACGTTCTTCGGGATGACTATTTTGCCAAAGGCGCCCTTCAATCCATTCACGTATGTAGATATTCATAGAGTCGTAAATCGGGAATTTGCAGTCGTTAATTTCAACGAGGCAATAAAAGTGGGCAACGGGTTGATGGTTTTAGGTGCGATTGGTGTTATAGCAATTGTGTTATGTTATATGAGATTTAGAAAATATGTAGTTGAATAATTTGTTTGAGGCGTCCCCATTATAAATAATATAGAGGGGGAGCCTCACTATTGAAAAGTGTGGGATAAACATGGTCACTGAAGGCGGATATCTAAAGGAAGTGGAGGTATTGACGGTGAAAAAGGCATGGAATCATCAAGGAATCATTGAGAAATTCCAAGCGAACAGGAATGAGGAGCAAGCAGGTCCGATGAAAGCATATATGAAGAACCATTTCCCGTTTTTGGGGAT
The DNA here is from genome assembly GCF_030433715.1 of Sporosarcina highlanderae. Classification (GTDB taxonomy): domain Bacteria; phylum Bacillota; class Bacilli; order Bacillales_A; family Planococcaceae; genus Sporosarcina; species Sporosarcina highlanderae. The sequence continues at coordinate 77,226 of NZ_JAROCC010000011.1, forward strand.
CAAAAGCCCTTTGCGCAAGTCGTTGCTGCGGGAACAATTCCTTGAATATGAATTGCCCGAGCCTGCTGCACTTTTTTCAGAGGCTTGGAAGCTATACGAGTTGCCGGAGCGTGAATATCAATATGCAGCAATCGCGCTGATAGATAAGATGAAAAAGCATTTGACGACGGAGGATTTTCCAGTACTACGTCAGTTTATTGAAACAAAGTCCTGGTGGGATAGTGTGGATTCGGTAGCGCCGACTTTCGTTGGACAGCTCGTTAAACTTGATAGAAATTATGGCGAAAAGGTTATGCTTGACTGGTCGAATTCGGATAATATGTGGACAAACCGTTCTGCGATTCTTCATCAGTTAAAGTTTAAGGATCAAACCGATATCGACTTGTTGTTCCACATTGTTCAGCAGCATGCCGATTCGAATGAGTTTTTCATACAAAAGGCGATTGGCTGGGCTTTGCGGGAGTATGCTAAAACGGATCCCGAAGTTGTTAAGCGATTTGTAGGGGAGACTACATTAAAGCCATTAAGCCGTCGTGAGGCACTAAAGCATATTAACTAATTTATGAAATTGATTGGGAACTTAAAGGTTTGATAACAGCCGTGGGAATTACATATTGGTTGGCCGGTCAATCGACAGAAGATTCCATTCCCCGGGAAATACCGACACTATCTGATGTTTACAATTATGGAAAGCGGAAAGAGTCGTTTGAATTTGTCGAAAAAGACCTTTCTGTGTATGAGGCCGATGACTATTTCAAACGTGCGATTACAAGGGGTACTCGTTTGGAGGCATTACTCATTACCGAAAATGCTAAACCCGAAGAGGAATTGATTGGAATCATAACACCTTTTGATTTATTGAAAATAAAATGAGTGTAAAAAAACAGTAGAAAGTTCAGTACGACACTGAATCTCCTACTGTTTTTCAATTCACTCCACTCTTTTCCGTATCGTGAAATTATCTCCAAGTAATAGCCAGTTTTGAGGGAAAGGATATCCAAGCACCCAATAACTGATGCCCCGAAGTTTATAGGCTTTTACCATATCGAATTTCGCTTGTGCACTGCGGGCATCTTCAAACCAGACTTCGTGGGTGCGTCCCTGCGAATCGACGTAACGGAAAAACGGGGCTTGAGCAGTTTGATCATATTGAATGGCAACTTGGTGTTGAATGGCCCTACGGACCGCTTCCTGTGAGCTGAATGTTTCGGCTTCAGACCCTTGGACGAAAGGAAGAATCCAGTCCCGTGCATAAATTTGAAAGCCGAACAGAATCTTGTCTCTTGGAATAACTGTAACAGCGTAGTCAAGCACCTTTTTTATTTCATTGAGTGGAGAAATTGCTTGAGCAGGTCCTTTTCGATAGCCCCATTCATAGGTCATCAACACAACAAAGTCGACAATCCTACCATGCGCTTCATAGTCATGCGCCTCATAGAGTAATCCTTTTTGTTCACTACTTGTTTTGGGGGCAAGCGCTGAAGATACAGAGTATCCTTCCGGATGTAACCGGTCGACCGCAAGTTGCAAAAACTGATTGTAATGCTCCCGGTCTGCAGGGTACACATTTTCAAAATCAATATTTAACCCCTGATAACCTTTTTCTTTCATGACAGCGAGCACATTTGTAATGACTTTTTCTTGAAGTTCACTACTTGAAAGTATAGTATGCGCAGTGTCGGATCCGGCAGCTGTAGCACTGAAATTTGTTATCGCCATTATAGGTACAACTCGTTCCGCAAAAGCGGATTTTAGCATTTCTGTATCATCGAGAGTAGATAAGGTGCCATCCTCTTTCACACTATAAACAAATGGCATCCAATAGGTGAGGTACTGGCCAACTTCCTGAATTTCCCGAGCGCCTGTTTCTCCAGTATTGATTGTATAGGCATTCACATCAATGACCGGCTTCGGAACGGTTGATTGGGAAACGGTCGGGATGACAAGAGCTTGACCAACCACCAAAGCATTCGGGTTTTCCAATTGGTTAGCTTCGATTATCTGATCCATTGTAACGCCGTACTGATGGGAAATACCCCATACAGAGTTCCCTTGTTTAACAACATGAATTTGCAATCCACTTCTCTCCTTACTGTTCATCTCCTTTAGGGTATTCGAATTGTATTTGGGATGTTATCACTTTTGAGAAATCGTAGTCGATTACGTGATAAAATGTACATTAGAGTGGGGGGATTTGAATGCGTCTTGAAAGGCCATCATTGAAATGGAAATCGGAACATATTGCCTATTTGAAGGAATGGGATGAAGCCAAGGTGAATCCAAGTAGTTTTCGGTTGAAAAAGGATTTTCCTTACGAAGATTACCTTGAAGAGTTGAAGGAAGAAGAAGCCGGGAAAAACAACAGGGTGCCAAATTCGAATTACTTCCTTATAGACGAGAACAATCGAATTTTAGGAGCAGTTACTATCCGGCATTTCCTGAGTGATTATTTACGCAATGTAGATGGCCATATCGGTGCTGGGATCCGTCCATCTGAACGTCGAAAAGGGTATGCGACGTTTCTTCTTTCCGAAGCATTGAAAATAACGGATCAGTTAGGAATCCGCTCAGTATTGGTCACTTGCAATGAAGATAATATCGGTTCGGCAGCTGTCATTATAAAGAACGGCGGAGTGGAAGATGAAAGCTTTACAGAACCGCATGGAAATGTTGTGAGGAGATTTTGGATTGAACGGTGAAGGTTAGCTGAGTCCACGCTGAGAACTCTCGCGTGGGCTTTCTACATTCTTTCGCGCCGGAACGAGTTCCCTTCCTAATTTACTTGCCCCTCTTCTGAAAACATCCTAATTATTGATATAATAGAGAGAGTCAGCTGAGTATTGTTGTGAAAGGTGGGATGATTTTATGGATCAGGAAAAATGGAAAGAACGATTGCTTACGAATGGAGAGTTATTCATCGGTGAGAAGACTGCTTTCCGTTCGGCCATATTGATTCCTCTTGTTCAAGTGGAAGGGGAGTGGTCTGTGTTGTTCGAAGTTCGTTCCTCAATGATGAGAACGCAACCCGGCGACATTTGCTTCCCGGGCGGCCGGATTGACCCGACCGACGAATCTCCTCTATATGCAGCTTTACGGGAAACGCATGAAGAGCTTGGAGTGAATCCGGATACTGTGAAAGTGTTAGCGCCATTAAGTCCATACATTGCTTCTCCATCATTTGTCGTCTATCCATTTGCCGGAATCGTAGACTATGAGAAAATCATTCAATTCTATAATAAAAACGAGGTTGAAGAGGTGTTTACTGTCCCGCTTCAATGGCTATTAGAGCACGAGCCATATATGCACGAGGTTCAAGTGGATATGTCGCCTTGTATAAATTTCCCGTACGATAAGATTCGGAACGGGGCCAACTATCAATGGAGGGCGCGCTCTGTGGAAGAATGGTTTTTCGAGTATGAAACCTATACGATTTGGGGAATGACGGCGCGAATTTTGAAGCATTTTATTGATAGTATTCGCTGATAGATAGAATGGACATAATTGCTGTGTAAAGGCATTACACATCAGGAGATAAATCAAGCGCTCGTCTGCGAGCGCTCGTTTATCTCACGGGATATTAATCCAGTCCTCCATTAAGCAAGCTTTTCAACACTTTTTTGTCTCCAATATATGATAACTTAGCGATTTTGTCGTCGCGCATAATCGCGATGCCTGTTAACTCTATTTCTGTTTTATTCCCATTTTTATTTAGATAATCTAAATTGACAGTGAAATCATAATTCGTCGGAGTCACTTCGTTTTGCTCTACTTCGACATTGTTCACCTTCAATTGATAATTGAACTTATCGGCTGAATCATGGAATATGGCAAATTCATTCATCATCACGTATTGCATAAAAGTGCTTTCAGTAAAATAAGCTGCGTATGTTTCCTTCAAATAGTTGTTGTACTCCTCAAATCCTTTCTCATCTTCCTCTAAACTATCCGATATGTAATTATGGAAAATCGCATTTTCATCTGGCGCATTCAATTGTAGTCCGACCACCGTTTTGATATTTTCCTTGATACTTTCCTGCTCATCGGATTTTGAACAACTTGCAAATAAAAGGCCGATTATCAATAAAAACAGAACCAACCCCGTCTTGCGATGAGAATTCTTTTTCATTATCATCTCACTCCCGGTTTAGAATTTTCAGTTCTGTAATTATACGGCTCAAATATGGTATTAGTTTCGTTTTATGCCCTGCAGATACCACTTATTTCAAGTACCTTCTCGCTCCGGCATACTCAGATTTATAAGGTTCAGCGTTCATCGAAATAATTTCCAAAGCCCTTGAATAGTTAGGGGCGTGAATCATTTGCCCATTCCCAATATACATAGCAACATGGTGAACAGCACCTTTACCTTTATCATAGGCAAAGAATACTAAATCACCAGCCTGTAAATTGTTTTTGGAAACAACGACTCCATGCTTTGCTTGAACGGAAGAATCTCTTGGAATTAAAATGCCGTGTTGTTTATAGACACTATACGTGAAGCCGGAGCAATCAAATCCATATGCCGAAGTCCCGGCCCATAAATAGGGCAGCCCCAAGAATCTTTTTCCTGTTTCGACTAAATCCTGTCGTGTCGGATTGGATATACTTTCATAATCAGAAAAGACATTAACATATTGCTTTTGAACATATTTTATTCCATTTTGCGGTGTTTGAACTTGAATCCAGTTTTTATCTACTTTACGAACTGGTAAGATCGTATTGAAACTTACCTCTAAGAACTTCGAATTGCTGGAAGTGGAATTATATAGATTCGCTTTGTTCGCGGTTACTATTGCAATATCACATCCCTCGTAGTTTAAATAGGTTTCTGCGATATGGGATTTTGGCACCCAGTTAGGATACCCGTTGCTGTTTTTAGGACTTGATTGATCGATAATCGCGATCTTATACCAATCGCCCTTACTTTCCAAAATCATGACTTCTTGTCCGTATAATGCTTGCGTATCAATTTTTCCAAGTAGCCAAAGCTTCTGTTGGTGATTCATATCCTTTGTCCAAGCAGATAAATCGACAGGAGTGGAAATGGAAGGATGATCTACCGTTCGTGTTGCATTTGGGGTTGCCCATAAGGTCGTAACCGCTACATTAACAATATGTATTTTTGTATTGTTAGTTTTAAAACACGTATTTCTTTGTTCACCAGAATTTCCAATTGGATAACCGCCAATGATTCCTTCCCAAGCAGAACTACCTGCAGCGAAACTCGTTGCTGTATTCATAAAAAGAAATAGAAAAAACAATAGTAAAAAGAAATGCTTTTTCCTCAAACTAACTCCACCTCTACTTGAAATATTTCTATCTACTTACCTGCCATTTATCAAATTAATGAGTATATTCTTACTAACATCAGTATAAATTGGATTTTTAAGCAATACAATCAAATTTTCTGATAGACTCAAAGGTAAAAGAGGTAAGGTAAATATAAAAGAAGGGAGATAACACATGCCACTGTCAGAGAAACTCATGAAATTGATCTCGCAATACATCGATGATAACCTTGTCGAAGAATTTATCTTTCATGAGATTGAAAGTGAATATGATTTTCAAAAAATGGAAGCACCAATTCGGGAGAGTAGTCGAAGCCTAAGTGATGTTGTGATGCAATTGGATGAAACATTTTCCCAGCGTTTGCTCCGTTGGATCGATGAAAAAGGGATGACGGATGCGGAAACCTATAAACGGGCGAATGTGGATCGGAAACATTTTTCGAAGATCCGCAAAGATATCGATTACCGACCAAGCAAACCAACTGCCATAGCGTTGGCACTTGCCTTGCAATTAAATTTGGACGAAACGAAAGATTTATTGCTGAAGGCGGGATTTGCTCTTTCACCAAGCAGTAAGTTCGATCTGATCATCGAGTACTTTATCACTGAAGAAAACTATGATCTATTTAAAATTAATGAAGCATTATTCGCTTTCGATCAAAATCTGTTAGGAGTATAGATATTTGTCGCTTGGTAGGCGACATTAAGGCTAATCCTAAATGTTATCCTTACCGTATACCAATGGTTTGGGAGGATAATGACATGAAAAAGGGATTAACGGAACTGGTATTTATTCTCGATAGAAGTGGCTCGATGAGCGGATTGGAAAGCGACACAATCGGCGGCTATAATGCGATGTTGGAGAGACAGAAAAAAGAACCTGGTGAAGCTGTAATCACGACAGTCCTTTTTGACGATGATTATGAATTGCTGCATGATCGTATTAACCTTCGGGGCATTGAACCAATCACGGAGAATGAGTATTTTGTGAGGGGGACAACTGCGCTTTTAGACGCGGTGGGAAAAACAATCCTTAAAACAAGCAATGCGCAAAAGCGTACTGCAGAAGAGGGACGCGCCGAACATGTAATGTTTGTTATAACTACAGATGGAATGGAAAATGCGAGTAGGGAATTCAACTATGAAAAGGTTCGCAACTTAATTAAGCATCATAAGACTAAGCATGGTTGGGAGTTTCTATTTCTTGGTGCGAACATCGATGCCATTGCAACTGCAAATCTCTATGGAATCAACGAAGACAGGGCAACTAATTATCATGCGGACAGTGATGGAACTCTGTTGAATTATGAAGTAATCAGCGAAACGATCAGTTCGTTGCGGGCGCATAATGAAATTGCAGTAAACTGGAAAGAGCGGATTGAAGTGGATTATAGTATGCGTGAGTAAATAAGTTGCGTAATTATTGTATAGTGATGGAATAAAATGTATATCTACAAATAAAAAAGAGCCATTTCGGCTCTTTTTTCATTCTGCAAAACACTATAAATCATCTTCTGTAAAACGGTGTTTGTGGATAACGGGCTGGGTAATAGGTAGGGGGATAGGATGGATAGCTTGGTGGGTAAGTGTGTTCTTGATTCCCATTGGCATCCCCGAGTTTATTGCAATCTTTCGGTGGTCCAATAATGACAGTATCTTTGATGGGCGAAAGTGCTTGTTGAATCTGCCTTTCATCCAGGCAGTAAGCATTGGCGAATTCTTGAGGCGGCGTCAAACGAAGGATGTCAGATCCCCAGACAGTTTCAAGCTTATGTGTGTCATAAATGGTAAGGACATGTGTGTCATCAACGCTTGCCGTAAAAAAATGCCACCATCCTTGCGGGATATTTACAACTTGCTGAGGACGGATTCTGTAACTCTTCAATTCTTTTGTTGTTGGATTAATCATCGAAACAATTGTTTCCCCAGTAATACAGTAAATCACTTCGGATGCATTGAAATGATAATGAGGCTCAACACCATTTTCAGCACTTAAAAACACATCAAGTAATAAAGTGTCGCCAAGCGTTTTCATTTGTTCATTACCTAAAACATTTATATAGTTATCGTCATTTTTAGTGAAAAAACGACTTTGTGCCAAATCGAAGGCGTAATGCAATTTTGGATCTTTGAAATCCACATGCTCCTTACTCAAAAACAAATCCTCCTTTATGAATAATCATCATATCCATAAACTATGCGATTGTCCCGGGGGGTGTGCTAAGAAAGCCGGTTTACGCATATCTTGAAGGCGAGGCATGCAGTATGTCCAGGGGGGATGAAATGCAAAAAATAATGTATCTTCTTTTAATGTTAATGAGCAGCCTCTTATCTGCCGATTCGTATGATAGTGAAAAAGCGGTAAAAAATGGGGATGTCATCAATATGCATGGGCCAATTTACAATTTTGCACGATTCGAGGAATTTCTTGATGTCGTCAAGGAAGGGAATATAGCAGATGTCCGAATTACGAACTATGCAATAGATGGAAATCCGACTTTGTACAATCTAACCTTCGATGGGACTGTATTCCATTTGGAAATCGATCAATCAAAAAATAAGAACCGGGGGGACAGCCCGAATAATGTTAGACTGTCATGTAACGAGCTTGTAAGAGAGGTAGGGCAGCAGTTATATATTTACACACTAAAAGAATGTCAGAACTCCACAACAGATAGTTTCAATCTCCTTAACATCTTGAAAGAGCAGGAAGATAATCATGAACATTAATCTTGGGCACGTACCCACCGAAAAGTTCACTCCGTAGAATAGAGGGCTGGTAATCATCACTAATGCCCATCGCTATTCATATATATAGATAGTGCCTAAAATTAGTGAAAAGGGGATTTCATGGAGAATAATAAAAATCCAAAGGAAGCGCAACTTGAACAGTTCCGAGTCAATAACTATGGAAAGAAAATGACGACAAACCAAGGGCTGAAAGTTTCTGATGATGAAAATTCATTGAAGGCGGGTGTGCGCGGGCCGACATTGTTAGAAGATTTCCATCTTCGTGAGAAGATCACGCATTTCGACCATGAGCGGATTCCAGAAAGGGTTGTCCATGCGAGGGGGTTTGCTGCACACGGCGAATTTGAGTTATTAAAATCCATGAAAGAATTTACAAGGGCGAAATTCCTTCAGGATGTAGGTTCCAAAACTCCACTATTCATCCGTTTCTCAACCGTTGTCGGCAGTAAAGGTTCCGCCGATACGGTAAGGGACGTACGCGGGTTTGCTATCAAGTTTTATACCGAAGAAGGAAACTTCGATCTCGTCGGAAATAATATACCTATCTTTTTCATACAAGACGCCATAAAGTTCCCTGATATGGTGCACGCCATCAAGCCTGAACCGCATAATGAAATTCCGCAAGCTTCATCCGCCCATGATACATTCTGGGATTTTGTCGCAAATAATCAAGAGTCGGCCCATATGATTATGTGGCTAATGTCAGATCGGGCTATCCCAAGAAGTTTCAGGATGATGCAAGGTTTTGGTGTCCATACATTCCGCTTTGTCAATGAGGATGGGAAAGCGAAATTCATAAAATTTCACATCAAGCCATTTCTTGGCGTCCATTCGCTCGTCTGGGATGAAGCCCAAAAGATTGCCGGAAAGGATCCGGATTTCCATAGACGTGACCTTTGGGAAAACATAGAGCATGGCAATATCGTTGAGTATGGAATCGGTGTACAAATGATCGATGAAGAAGACGAGTTCATGTTTGACTTTGATATTTTGGATGCAACGAAGATTTGGCCAGAGGAATTAGTGCCTGTCCAGATGTTCGGCAAAATCACATTAAATCAGAATGTATCAAATGTATTTGCAGAAACAGAACAAGTCGCAATGCATCTTGGCAATATCGTGCCGGGCATCGATTTCACGAACGATCCGCTTCTACAAGGAAGACTTTTTTCATATTTGGATACCCAACTTCTTCGTCTTGGTGGACCAAATTTCACCGAAATTCCAATTAACCGCCCAGTCTGTCCTTTCCATAATAATCAACGAGATGGGTTTAGCCGCCAGCGAATCGATGTCGGGCAGGTCGCCTACCATAAAAATTCACTCGCCGGGAATACTCCGTCTACTTCCAGTTGGAAAGAAGGGGGATATGTCCATTACGCCGAGAAGGTTGAGGGACGCGTCATTCGAGAGAGAAGTGATTCTTTCCTAGACCATTTTTCGCAAGCCAGACTTTTTTGGAACAGCATGACGAAACCGGAAAAGGAACATATTACCGATGCTTTCATTTTCGAAGTCGGGAAAGTGAATTCGGCTGATGTCAGGCAGCAAGTTGTCGATATGTTTGTCAATGTGGATGTTGGATTGGCAACGGCGATTGCTGATGCGGTCGGTGTTAACCGCCCGAATGGTCAACAAGTAAATGTAACAGCTTCATCACCAGCCCTCAGCCAATCAAATACGCCAAAATATCCATACACACTCAGAGTCGGAGTTTTAATTGGCAGCGGTTTCAACGGTAATGAAGTGAAGGCAGTCGTCAATACATTATTCCAGAATGGCGTCGCAGTCGACATTGTTGGTGAGCAATTAGGCAGCCTCATGGGTGCCGATGGAGTGAAAGTCGTATTAAATAAAACGTTCCTAACTACTTCGCCTGTCCTTTACGATTCATTATATGTAGTTGGAGGAAAAGCGGAGAATCAAGCGAAATTCAATAACGATATTGAAGAATTCATCAATGAAGCGTATCGTCATTACAAACCGATTGGTGTTGCTTCGACAGGGGAAACCATTTTCAACAATTCCAAAGCGAAAATAGGACCTGGCATCGTAATCGCCTCAAACTCGGGAACCGATTTCCCGAATGATTTCATTCAAGCTATCACAGAACAGCGCTTTTGGGACCGTACAATCTATTAAAATAGAAAGAACGCGATAAAGGGCGTGTAGTAATGAATTATGATGAAAATTCCCGAGGCGATGATGACAAATCAACAGAGCTCTATATTGCAAGGATCACATTTATAGGCACACTTCTCTCCACATTAGGCGATGCTCTTCAAACTGTTGGAGCAGGAATTGCACTGCAACAGTTAGAAAAACCCAACCAACAGGGTACTCAAGATCAATCAAGTCAAATTGAATCAATGCAAAAACAAATTGATCAATTAACTAAAAAAATAGAGAGTATGGATAAGGGAAATAATAAACGACAAACGTAATCGTATTCTTAATCAATAAAACTTCACAATTGTTTAAAAAACGATAGCATTCTTCTTGTAAAAGGCGTACGATGTATATGGAACCGGGCGTGAAAATTAGTTGCTCGGGCATATTACATTGAACGCCTTTTGGCGATGTACGAATAGAGAGGAAAAGGTAAAAATGACATTTCAAACTGGTAGGATCGAAAGAGATTTCTTAGGGGAGAAAGAGGTTCCAGGACATGCATATTATGGAATTCAAACGATACGAGCGACAGAAAACTTTCCAATAACAAAGGAGCGTATGCATCCGGAGTTGATTCGCGCGATCGGTATTGTCAAAAAAGCCGCAGCTATTTCGAACGTTCTTGTGAATGATCTACCAAAGGACATTGGTCTTGCAATTGTCGAAGCTTCAGATGAAGTGATTGCAGGGACTTTATCCGACCATTTCATCGTCGATCCAATTCAAGGCGGTGCAGGAACTTCATTCAACATGAATGCGAACGAAGTTATTGCGAACCGTGCGCTTGAAATTATGGGTCGTGAAAAAGGCGACTATGGTTTCATTAGCCCGAATAACCACATCAATATGTCCCAGTCTACAAATGATGCTTTCCCGACTGCTATTAAAATTGCGACTCAACAATTGGTTAATCAGTTGTTAGAAACAATGGAAAAGTTCACGACTGAGCTGCAAGTAAAGGAACAGGAATTCGATGGAGTTATCAAAATGGGAAGAACCCACCTCCAGGACGCTGTTCCAATCAGACTTGGACAAGAATTCAGCGCTTACAGAAGTGTTATTGAACGCGATATCGAACGTATCGGAAGAACAAGGATCCATCTTTCTGAGATTAACATGGGCGCGACGGCAATCGGGACAGGCCTTAACGCAAATGCGCGATACATCGAAACAGCGGTCGAGCACCTCTGTGAAATCAGCGGCATGCCATTAGAGTCAGCTAATAACTTAATTGATTCCACACAGAACACAGATACATACACGGAATTGTCTTCCGCTCTGAAAATCTGTGCGATCAACCTTTCAAAAATGGCAAATGATTTACGTCTGATGGCATCTGGTCCGAGAGCTGGATTGAATGAACTCAATCTTCCAGCAAGACAACCGGGATCATCGATCATGCCAGGAAAAGTGAATCCGGTCATGGCTGAAGTGATGAACCAAATATCATTCCAAGTCATCGGTAACGATCATACAATTAGTATGGCATCTGAAGCGGGCCAATTCGAATTGAACGTTATGGAGCCTGTATTAGTCTATAACTTACTACAATCATTGACTATCCTGAACAATGGTATCGAAGTGTTCCGCAAATACTGCATTAGCGGCATTACTGCAAACGTTGAACAAATGCAAGAATATGTGGAAAGAAGCATCGGTACGATCACGGCGATTACTCCATACATCGGCTATGAAATGTCTTCAAAAATCGCAAGAGAATCATTTGAAACAGGTGTTCCGCTCAAGGAACTTTGCCTGCAATACAAGGTTCTTACTGCTGATGAATTGAATCAGTTATTGGATCCTTATAAAATGACAGAAATGAAAAGAGAAGGCGTCGTGCATTCTTAATTATATAAAATCTTTATCACACCCTCGGTTGCAAAAATTCAACCGGGGGTTTTTATTATAGGTTCTATAATATTTGTTGGGGTGTTCGTACAAATTCAATAAAAAAATGCACGTAAATCACCATTTCTTTTATACTTGAATTGTCGAGAAACAAGTAAACGAAAGGTGATACGTGCACATGAATTCTAACATGAATATTCCAGGATTAAAAGATGTAAACATTGAAAAGATAGAAGAGGTTGGAGAGCGGACTGCACTTCATGTTTCGCTTCCAAGGAAGCCCCACAAATGCCCAGCATGTGGGGCGATGACAACTAAGATTCATGATTATCGCATTCAGAAGATCAAGCACCTCAAGTGGTTTGAACGTTTAACAGTTCTTTTTTATAAACGTCGTAGGTATGCCTGTTCATGCGGAAAGCGCTTCTCAGAGACATCCCCCTTCGTGGATAAGTATCAACGCTATACGAAAGAGTGGAATCAAGTTGTACAAGTCCGATCAGTCAAGTCGAAAACATTCAAAGAAGCAGGAGAAGTACTTGGTACCTCTAGCTCGACAGTAATCCGCCGGTTCAAGGAAGTGGCGAAAAAGCAGATGAAAAGTGGTGTCCGATTACCAAAGGCCATTGCGATTGATGAATACAAGGGCGATACAGATGCCGGTACGTACCAACTGATTATTGCGGATGCAGAAACACACGAACCCCTTGATATCTTACCGAACCGAAGGAAAGAAACGATCAAGGATTATCTATGCCAATACGGGACTGACGTTGAGTTAGTGGTTATGGATATGAATCCAAGCTTTAAGGCAGCCGTAAAAAAGGCTTTGGGTCGCCCAGTTATTGTCGCAGACCGTTTTCATTTTTGTCGCTATATCTACTGGGCGCTTGATGAAGTTCGGCGGAAAGTGCAGAAAGAATGGCATGCGTATGACCGCAAGAAATGTAAAAGGATGCGGCATGTGTTATATAAACGTATCGAGAAATTAACGGAAAAAAACCGTTGGTATTTAGATCGATATCTAGGCATGTCTGATGAATTGAAGAAGGCATACGAACTGAAAGAGGCGTACTGTGAGTGGTTTGATTGGGCAAAGAATGCAGAGAATTTGGTAGAAGTGAAAAACCGACTAGAAGCCTTTTACCGTAAGGTAGAGAAAGCCGGTATCCCAGCTTTTTCAAGAGCTATTCAAACGTTCAAAAACTGGCAAGTAGAGATTTTGAATAGTTTTGGATTTAAGTATTCCAACGGTTTCCTTGAGGGCATTAACAATAAAACAAAAGTGATGAAGCGCAATGCCTATGGTTTTAGGCGTTTTGATCACTTTAAAGCAAAGATCTTATTAAACATTCGATATAAAGAAATTGGAGTTCATTTAGGATAAGGAGGATTTTCTTATAACAAAATTGGTATAAAAGAGTTTCGTTGATTGGAGCGAAAGGCGGCGACTCCTGCCGGAATAGCATGAGCTGAAGACCCTGGACTGAGCGAAGCGAGGGAAGCGGCTGAAGCCATGCCGGCGGAAAGCGTCCGCCTGTAGTGCAAATCAACATTATTCATAGCAAAATTTAAGTTAAAGAAAGTTAAAGGGTGATGTGCAAATCACATCACCCCAACATTTGATTTAGAACCTTATTATACATATGTATATGCCCCGAATTGTTCAATTCGGTATTAATTCAGAACCTGGTGAATCCAAGCGAATTCCGTTATAATAGGGCAGTATGTCACTTTTTGAAGCAGAAGTAGACAAGCCGTAAATTGGCGGCCTTTTAATAGATAAAGGAAATTTTGAAAGGAGAATCATCACTTGACCGTTATAGTAGGAGAGAAAATGGTTGCTGAAATCCACCGTTTGGACGCTAAAGGAAATGGCCAGGCTGCAATTTGGCGAGAGAATGAAAAGGGCAACCTGAGAAAGTTGAAGCTCATCATTCCGCAGTCATTGCCGGGGGAAACCGTGCAAGTTGTTGTAGATGATCCGTCTATGAGATGGACGAAGACTTTGCCAGAAGAAATATTGGTCGCAAACCCGGACCGAGTAGAGGCGCCTTGCCCACATTTCGAGCTTTGCGGAGGCTGTGTCTGGCAGCACTGGAGCTACGAGGGACAGCTGAAGCATAAGACGAATCATGTGAAAGAAGCTTTGCAAAGCGTAGGGATGAATCCGGGGCTTGTAGAGGACACAATTGGCATGGACGACCAATGGCATTACCGAAACAAAATGGAATTCACGTTTTCACCTGAAGGCAATCTTGGATTGCATGAACAAGGGAATTTCCGTAAAATTATTCCTCTTGAAACATGTCTGATCGCTGGCCGCAACATGGTCGATGCGACGATGGAAGTTAGTGAATGGGTGAAAGGGTTCGGCCTTACAGGCTATAATAAAGACACTCATGAAGGGCTACTTCGTCACTTGATGGTCCGTGAATCATTTGAAACAGGAGAAATCATGCTTTCATTGTTTGCGACAGAAGCTCCGACTGGTGACATAGCGTCAGCAGTTGAAAATTTGATTGACCGGATTACTGATAAGTTTCCGAATGTGAAAAGCTTGCTCTGGCATGTAAATACAGATTTGGCGGACCGCACACAATCTGAAGATACCTTTGTGTTGGCAGGTCGAGATTTCATCTATGATGAATTAGGAGGATATCGTTACCGCCTATGGTTCGACACATTCTTCCAGACGAACCCTGTTCAAGCGCAGAAGCTTGTCGACCTTGCACTGGAAATGGGCAAGCCGCAGGAAGATGAAAAAATGATCGATCTATTTTGTGGTGTGGGAACGTTCTCCTTGCCGTTTGCTGCTCGCGTTAAAGAATTGGCAGGCATCGAGATTGTTGAAAAATCGATTGAATCTGCAAAACGGAATGCTTTGGATAACGATTTGCATAACACAACATTCCTTGCTCGCGACGCACGAAAAGGAATTGACGAGATTCATGAAAGCTGGGGCTTGGCAGACATATTATTAGTCGACCCGCCACGTTGCGGTGCTGGCGGCAAAGTGATGCGTCGAATCGGCCGATCCCAACCGAAACGAATCGTATATGTATCATGCAACCCGGATACATTTGCAACAGACATTGCGGAATTAGTGCCGTTCGGCTATAAACTTCAAAAAGTGCAGCCGGTTGACTTATTCCCGAACACTGTACATGTGGAATGCGTTGCGTTATTGACTTTGGATGCGGAATAAAATGAAATGAAGCTCTCTTCGTAAGTGGAAGAGGGCTTTTTTGATGGCACAAACACATAGTAACTTCATTTCTGGACATTCTAACAAGAAAATATCGGATGAGGGGATGTTTATGAAAATTGAAAGATCGTCCGAATGGAAAGAGGGCTTTGAGGAACGATTAGAGAACCGGCAGGTTTGGGATAATTGGACGTTATATAAGATGTGCTATGAGGTGGAAAAAGTTAGGCTGATCAAAGATTTCAACGGACTTCAAGCACCAAATTTTTTACCCGGGCTTAAGCCTTATCCTCACCAAGTGGAGGCGGCACAAACGGTTATTGAGAGGATGAATGGGAAAGCGATATTAGCTGATGAGGTTGGTCTCGGAAAAACCATTCAAGCAGGCCTAATCTTAAAAGAATACTTGATCAGGGGCCTTGTTAAAAAAGCGCTTATTCTTGTCCCTGCATCTCTTATTAATCAATGGATTGAAGAACTGAACCAAAAATTCCATATTCCTGTCGTGCAATACAATAAAAAATACGATATGAGTTATTGTGATATTGTTGTCTGCAGTATGGACATGGCGAAAAGAAGCCCCCATAGAGAAAATATTTACAATCAGGATTATGATTTGATCATCATCGATGAGGCACATAAATTAAAAAACCCTAAGACGAAAAACTATGAGTTCGTACAAAATCTTAAAAAGAAATTTTGCTTATTATTAACTGCGACACCAATTCAAAACGATGTGTTTGAGCTGTTTAATTTAATTTCTTTATTAAAACCCGGGCATCTCGGCAACTTTGAGACTTTCCAATCAGTATTCTCCGCGAGTAAACATAACGTTGAAGAAGATGAGTTTTTAAAAGAATTGATCAATCAAGTGATGGTCAGGAATTCGCGGCATGAAACGGGAATCGAGTGGACGAACCGCCGTGTTCAAATTATCCCTCTTGAGTTCAGTGAAAAGGAAAAAGAAGTGTATGATATGATCTCGGAATTGAAGCATGTATCTCCCGTTTTTTCCGGTGCGTTTTCAATGATTACATTGCAAAAAGAAATATGCAGCAGTAAACATGCGGCTTACCTAACTTTGAACGAAATGCGGAAAAAATGTACTAACCCCGAAGAAGTTTCATTCACGGATGAGATCATAGTAAAAATTTCTCAACTCGATACGAATACAAAAGCGGAAAAGGCTTATGAAATTATCAAAGAAGCTAATGGTGAGAAAGTCATTATCTTTACGGAATACCGCGCAAGCCAAGCATTCTTGCAAAATTTTCTATATGAAAAAGGGATCATCAGTGTCCCGTTCAATGGGAAATTCAGCAAAAGTAAACGTGAGTGGATGAAGCAATTATTTAAAGAGAAAGCCCAAGTGCTGATCGCTACAGAATCTGGCAGCGAGGGGATAAACCTTCAATTTTGCCATCATGTCATCAATTATGATTTGCCGTGGAATCCGATGAAGCTTGAGCAACGGATCGGACGTGTACACAGGTTAGGTCAAGAGCATGATGTTAATATATACAATTTGGCCATTAAACATACAATTGAAGACCATATATTAGAGTTACTGAATGTGAAAATTGGCGTCTTTGAAAAAGTGGTGGGCGAGTTGGATGATATTCTGACATTTAAAATGTCTATATAGCCCAAGGAGGTAGTGTATGTACCCACAACAGATTCATCAATATATAAGGCAGTTTTTCAAGGAGAATAATTGCGAAATCATTCGGGAAAGTGACAATTTCATCAATGTGCAATTGACGATTGAAATGGATAAACGAATTATGAACCGGCCATTTTACTGGAAGTACCTCGAAAGCACGGGAGACGAGCCGAAGCCTGCGCAGCTGACATTAATAACCGATAAGAATCGACTTACGGAAGGTATTGCTGGAGAGGTCGTGCATTACGGTTCGCCCCGCCTTAACCAATTATTTAAAGTGACGAAAGAGCTTGGCTCATTTGTGCAAATGTATGAAGAACCTGCAAATCCAAGTGGAGAGCAAACGATTTTGACGCCGTGGGTTGGAGTCAATTATAAAATTACGTATTCCAGTGATCGAACGAAGGAGATTCTTTATTCGTTAGGCATCAATCTACTAACGGGCGCCATTCTAAACGGTTTCCAGGAGTCAATCTGTCTTTTGAATTTGGGGAGCAGGATTGCGCCGAACACTTTCCACGTACCTTATATTATCAAACCGATACGTGCACTTGAACGACTGGATGCTGTCATTGAGAACCAAATTTTGCATGATGACCATACATGGGCGGAGGAAGCAAAGGAAAGACTTCGAAAGGACTTGCTTGTGTTGGAGTATTTTTACAGAGATATTGAGGAAGCGGACCGTCCAGAATGCTATGAGAGTGAGAAGAAAGCGATGGAGGAACAGTATGAGACGAAGGTGAAGATTGAGGTTATCAATGGAGGTCTGTTTTATTTGTATACAAATGTAGGATAATGTTGGTTAAACTTAGGCGATAGGCACCTCACACATGGGAATTCATCCTGCATATACTGTAGAGATTGCGTTAAAGGAGGAGAACCAATGCATTATTGGTATTTCCCATACAGTGTTCATGTAGCCTATCCGCCGGTTATTCGACAAGTTTCAGCCCCGTTAGCTATCACAGAAAACATGACAGCCTTCCCAAGTAAAAGCACCTCTTATCCACCTGTTAATACAACCCGGTTCACCAATTCCGCGAAACATTCTTTGGAATTGTTCAAACAGGCCGAACTGTTAGTAAGAAAAATTTCGGAATCTGAAACTTTTGCTAACGAATTGATGACGGCTGCTCAGCGATCTGATCAGAAAAAAGTGGACGAAATGAGCGCGTCAGTAGGAATCACTGCTAAATTTGAGGCGAAATTCATACCAGAGGGATTTAGGATCGAACTTCAAAGCGGAGACAAGGATGGTAAAGTGATAGTCAATCTTCGTTGGTAATAAGATCTGTCGCCCTAATTTACTTGTTCCTTTAATTGAAAACAGCAATGCATGCCAAACCTTTTGGCGTGCATTGCTGTTTTCTTTAGTGCGTATGTATGGAACAATAGAAGATACAGAAACGGAAAGGGCGGATAAGGGGATGAAGAAAAAGATTTTTGGTATCCATGATGATAATACGTTGCGACAGTTCAAAAATTGTTTGCGCACGGGGCAAGTGGTGGGCGGTGTGTTATGTGCTGATGGGCATTACGGATATAGCCAGCCGGTTGGGGGCGTTGTCGTGTATGATGGGCAAATTTCCCCTTCTGGTGTAGGGTATGACATTGCTTGCGGGAACAAGGCAGTCCGCACCAACTTGAAATGGTCAGAAGTCGAAAAGGATCTACCTCGCATTATGGATGAAATTGCGTCTTCTATCTCGTTTGGTGTTGGACGTAAAAATAAGAAAAAGGTGGACCATGAATTATTCGATGATCCGGATTGGGACGTTTATAAGGAAATCGGCAAGCAGGAGCATGACCGGCTAAAGAAATTGGCGATTGATCAATTGGGAACGGTAGGCGCAGGGAACCATTTCGTCGATATACTCATGGAGAAAGAAACAGGAGATGTATGGGTCGCAAATCATTTCGGCAGCAGGGGGTTCGGCCATAAGACGGCAAGCGGATTTTTGAACTTAGCAAATGGCAGGGGTTTTTCCGATCGTGCACCGGGTGAAAGTATGGAGCAAGCACCGACATTAATTGATTTGGATAGCGAATTGGGCGATCTTTATTATCGAGCGATGACGTTAAGCGGAAAATATGCTTATGCTGGAAGGAATTACGTAATGGATGAAGTACTATCGATTTTAGGTACCACTTCCGAATTTGAAGTGCATAATCACCATAATTACGCATGGAAAGAAACTCACTTCGGCAAGGAGTACATCGTCGTTAGAAAAGGGGCAACACCTTCAGCGCTGGGGCAATTAGGTTTCATCGGTGGCAGTATGGGTGATATTTCCGTGATAGTCCGCGGTAAAGAGAATGAAGCGAATGCGGATGCCTTCTATAGTACGGTTCACGGGGCTGGTCGTATCATGAGCCGAACGGAAGCGGCCGGCCGGATGAATTGGAAAACCCGTACAAGGTCTGGCGGTAAGATTACACAGGAACGTATGGATCAAGCCATCCAAAAGTACGGTGTCGAATTGCGTGGTGGTGGAACGGATGAAAGCCCGTTCGTCTATCGCAAATTGCGTGACGTGTTAGTTGCACATGAAGATACGATTGATGTCCTCCACACATTAAAACCGGTCGGAGTTTGCATGGCTGGTGCGAATGAATATGATCCGTATAAGGATTGAGAATTATTTCATAGGAAGAAGCCAATCATATTCTGTTTGATTGGCTTTTTCGTATTCAAAAACAATAATAAAGCATCCCTATTCAATATATATTTATTGTAATTCGATAAATACCGTGGTAAAGTCATATTAAATTAATTTAGTGAGGTGCATTTTATGAAACGTGAAACACTCTTTTTAAAGTTGGCGCTCGTTCTTATGGGGATTCCAATACTCGCAATCTGCATATTTGTCGTGCCGAATATAGCGGAATTCGCAGCAGAGCTATATCCAACGATGCCATATTTAAGATATCTTGTATTAGTCGATTTGTATGCATCAGCAATTCCTTTTTATTTTGCTCTATTTCAGGCCTTTAAGCTGTTAAGTTATATCGATAAGGATGAGGCGTTCTCGGATTTATCCGTGAAAGCATTAAAAAATATTAAATACTGTGCGCTTATTATCAGTGGCGTTTACGTGATTGGCATGCCGCTCTTTTATCTCATGGCGGAAATGGATGATGCACCGGGCATTATATTAATCGGGTTGGTTATCATTTTTGCTTCATTTGTTATAGCGGTTTTTGCGGCAGTTCTCCAAAAACTATTGGCCCGGGCCATTGAAATTAAATCAGAAAATGAATTAACGGTCTGAGGTGAAAACATGGCGATTATTATTAATATTGACGTGATGCTTGCTAAAAGGAAAATGGGTGTAACAGAGCTGTCTGAGAAAGTCGGAATTACGATGGCAAATCTCTCCATATTGAAAAATGGCAAGGCAAAGGCGATTCGATTATCAACGCTCGAAGGGATCTGCAAGGCGCTCGAATGCCAACCTGGGGATATTTTGGAGTATCGAAGTGATGAGGATTAAGAATAAAGTGATTTGGAGGTGAGTGTATGAGCCAATTTAGCAACTATTCAAAGCAGGATTTACATCTATTAGGCAGAAGTTCCTTTGTGATAAAAACTAGGAGAGCATTCCAACAACTTGTTCGTTTTGGTTGGGAGCAGGCATTGTCCTGCCTGTTTCCTGTCGTGATTTTTGCCTCATTGGCTGTTACGCAAGTTTTGCCGCTCCCTTTTCTGCCCCGGTATGATTGGTTGTTAGTCATCTTCGTATTGATGCAATGGTGGATGGTGCGCTCCGGGATTGAAACACGAGATGAACTGAAGGTCATCACATTATTCCACCTCATCGGTCTAACTCTTGAGATTTTCAAAGTGAATATGGGTTCGTGGTCCTATCCGGAGGAAGGGTATTCCAAAGTGTTGGGGGTGCCTTTGTATAGCGGATTCATGTATGCAAGTGTAGCGAGCTATCTTTGCCAGGCGTGGCGTAGGATGGATGTCGAACTTATTAAATGGCCGCCTTTTTGGATTGTTGTCCCTCTGGCATCCGCAATCTATCTGAACTTTTTTATCCATCATTTTTGGATTGACGTGCGTTGGTGGTTATCCGGACTTGTGATTATTGTTTTTGGGCGTTCATGGGTCACTTACGTTGTTGGTGGGAAACGATATCGAATGCCAATTGCACTATCTTTTGTACTCATCGGATTTTTCATCTGGGTTGCCGAAAATATCGCAACATTCTTCGGGGCGTGGAAATATCCAAACCAAACCGATGCCTGGAGTCTCGTTCATTTAGGGAAGGTGAGTTCATGGCTTTTATTAGTGATTGTAAGCTTTCTCATCGTTGCTACCTTGAAGAGGGTAAAAGGGAGGAAGCAAAACGCAACGGAGTAAATGGGTAAGTGGGGTGCTATTATTCTAATTTTGTTTGGTCTATTAATTTCATTTGTTACACTAATTATACTTTTGGTTTTCTTCGTTATGGTTACAATTTCACTTGTTAAAAAGAAACCATTTCCTAAAAAGACATTGCTTACAGTGGTATCTGGAATGGTAATTGTATCCTTAATATATGTATACGAGGTGTTTTTTTTTCATTTAATGAAATTAACAAAACCTATATTCAAAACGGACCTGGTCCTGTTTTATCACCCACAGGTGAATTTACAGCTAATGCTTACTACGAACCGTATGGCGGTGCAGCAGGAGGGGTTAATATGTGGGTAGAAATAACAAAGCACAATGAAAATGATATTAAAAAAGTAATATATTACAGCGATGCGAATGACAATATTCTTTTAGATTGGGTAGATGAAAAAACGTTGTTCATAACAAACGCAGGACCCTATAAAAGCAACAGCATCAAATTGGATGTAGAGCATGAGATTTATCATGATAGGGGTTTAGCCTGTCGGAGTTGGTTATTGAAAGATGAGTATGAAACTTGTTATCAGAAATAGTCTTTTAATAGAGGATTTCAATATTTCGTATCGAATTAACTATACTGACAGCTAATTTTAAAAAGGGGTTTTATACTTGGAAAACTATAAAGAGAAAGCAGTAACTTTTCTTCAATTAATCGTCGCGGGAAAAATTGATGAGGCGTACGAAACATACGTAAGTCCGGATTTGCGTCATCATAATCCATACTTTCCTGGGGATGCAGAGTCATTGAAGCAGGCGATGAAAGAGAATGATGGCATGAGCCCGAACAAGACGCTTGATGTGAAACAAGCGATAGAAGAGGGAGAAAAGGTAATGATTTTTTCCCATATTAAACAAAACCCGGAAGACCTTGGCGGAGCCGTTGTCCATATTTTCCGTTTCCAAGAAGGCAAGATTGTTGAAATGTGGGATGTCGGACAAGCAGTACCAGAAGATTCACCGAATGAGAATGGGATATTTTAATAAAGGGCAGGCAATCATACAAATTGATGATTGCCTGCCCATATTTATTTACCTTCTCCTCTTTCTCGGATCACTTTCGACCTTCTTGCTTCTATCAACGATTACTTCAAACTCAACAAATACAAAATATCGGTTTTCATCCATCTCTTGAACATTGACCACTTTTCCGTTTCGGCCTTTAATCCTAACATTATCACCAATGGTAGGTATCGTTCTTAACGCTTGATTGAGTACATACGTATTATTTTCATAGAAGTGAATGGAATACATATTCTTGTCCCCTTTGTGGTAGTTTGATAGTAGATTCCATTCATTCTATGAAGGGGACAGGAATTTAGAACGTGCGGGACACTCCGATTGGTAAATCAAAAATAAAAACGGTAAGTCAATGATGGTTGTCCATCAATGGCTTACCGTAATGTATTAATTATATTGACAGATGTTATTTTTCTTTTTCGCGTTTTAGTGGTGTGTCGTAGATATCGCCTTTCACGTCAAAGTCCTTTGCAAGTTCTTGGCTGCGGTTTTCTCCGAGATCATTCGTATTGCTGTTCGTGTTCAAGCCCCTCTTGTACAGTTCTAAACTATTATGAGTCCTTTCGTTCATCGTCTTTTTGTTGTTTTTCATGGAATGGTCACCTCCTACTTCGTACTATGCACGGGATTGGAAGATGTATGCATACTGCATTGCAATTCACACTCATAAAAGGGATTTTCGCTCCGCTTGTCGAATAGTGTAAGAACGAAATAGAAAAGGGGAAGTGCACATGACGGTTGAACAGTTTTTAGAGGAGCAAAATAAAACGATTAGGGATTTTCACATAACAAGAGCCAATAGTTCTTGGATGGCGGCGACAACAGGGGAAGATGAATGGAATAAAAAAACGGCAGCTGCGTCGAATGCAGTGAACGTCTATCTTTCAAATCCAGAACGTTTTGAGCAAGTGAAGGCGTATCTTGCGCAAGAAGACTTAACGACAATCCAGCGTCGCCAACTAGAAGATCTTCAAACAGGTATGGCTGGAAAGCAGATTCCAGAAGATGATTTAAAAGAAATGGTGGAGCGCTCTACGGAATTGATCGGCATATTTAATACATTCCGCGCAACCATTGATGGTAAATCGGTATCTGAAAATGATGTTCGCCAAATTTTGATAAAGAGCAATGATTCGGCTGAACGTGAAGAAGCGTGGCATGCGAGTAAGCAGATCGGGAAGGAAGTAGAGGAAAAGCTATTAACCCTTGTCAGAAAACGGAACGAAGTCGCGCGTTCATTAGGATACGAAAACTACCATCAAATGAGTTTCGAGCATCAAGAACTTGATCGGGACGAGATATTTTCTATCTTCCATAAGCTAAAGGACCTTTCCGATGAGCCATTCCGCCAGATGAAACTTGAGTTGGATAGCGAATTAGCGGAGCGCTTTGGTGTTTCTATCGATGGGCTTCGTCCTTGGCATTATGCAGACCCGTTTTTCCAAGAAGCACCGCCTTCCAAAGACTTGGACTTAGATCCGTTCTACGAAGGGAAGGATCTTGAGCACCTGACAATTGAAACATTCAAAAGCATGGGGATGGATATTACGGATATGTTAGCGAACAGCGATCTATATCCGCGTGATAAAAAGAATCAGCATGCGTTTTGTTCAGACCTTAACCGGGAAGGCGACGTCCGCGTATTGTGCAACAATGTTCCATCCGATTATTGGTCGACAACGATGTTGCATGAATTCGGACATGCCGTTTATTTCAAATACGTAGATCCGACACTTCCATTCCTATTAAGATCTTGTGCACATACACTGACTACGGAAGCGATAGCGATGCTGTATGGTCGTTTCGCGAAAAATCCGGATTGGCTCCAGCAGTTTTTAGGGATAGACGATGCTGAAGTGGCGGAATTGGAGCCGCTTATCAATGAATCCTTGCGTAAGCAAATGCTTATCGCAGGTCGTTGGATCATGACGTTTTCATTCTTTGAACGCGAACTGTATGAAAACCCGGATCAGGATTTGAATAAATTGTGGTGGAAACTCGTAAAGGATGTACAATTCGTCAATCCGCCTGAAGAGCAAGACTTCCCGCATTGGGCAGCGAAAATCCACTTTACGCTTGCTCCGGTTTATTATCAAAACTATTTATTGGGTGAACTGACGACGTCCCAACTGCAAGCTTATATAGAGAAGAATATATCCAAGGATCTGTTCACTCCTAAAGTCGGGGCCTATTTGGTGGACGAGTTTTTTAAACCGGGTGCACTTTATCCATGGAATGAAAAGATTGAAAGAACGACCGGCGAGAAGTTGAATCCCCAGTATTTCATTGACCAGTTTGTGTCGGGGGTATTGGTTTAATAGAATCAAAGCAAGGGAGAGGTTTGGATGAAGCTTGCGGAGGCATTGATTGCACGGGCGGATTACCAGAAAAGGATTGAACAGCTGAAAAAACGGATTGGGATGAACCTGAAAATCCAAGAGGGGGAGGAGCCTGCGGAGGATCCGAATGCGATGCTCACGGAACTTGACGGTATCATAAAAGAAGTGACCCTCTTAATTCAGCGAATCAATAAAACGAACTGCTCCGTCAAATTTGATGAAACTCGCACGCTTGCCGATGCATTAGTCGAGCGTGATCAGAAATGGGATAAACGATTGATCTTGTCCAAATTTGCGGAGGAGGCGTCTATCCGGAACGATCGTTACAGCCGTACTGAAATCAAGATCATCAGCACGGTGGACGTTAAAGCGATTCAAAAGCAGGTCGACCAATTATCGAAAGAGTTCAGGGAGCTTGATACGAAAATCCAAGGATTAAATTGGACTGTTGAATTGATGTAGATCGGGCATGCCCGAAGAACAGTTTGCAAGTCGGTAGCTGCTTATGGCAAAGGTGAGTGCAATCCCGCCGACTGGGGAAGTCGGACTCAATGGTAGGTAGATGGGGCTATACCAATCGGTTCGAATCCGTCATGAACAATTGACGCCCAGTACTGTGACAATTGTACAAATCGAATGTTAATGTAATGACCATGCACTAATTTGCGTAGGCAGTGAGGGTGGGATAGGGGTTCCTTTATGGGGAGAGAAGGCATCTATGCTTGAGGCGTAGGTGCTTTTTTGTGTTTATTCGTTTTCGGAGGGCTTTATGAGTTTTTAAGTACGTTTATGCGTGTCTTGGAAGGTATATGCGTGATTTATTGGGTTTATAAGCTTTTGGATGAAGTTATGCATATTTTATAAAAAACGTCCCAACACCAGCTCATCAATAGGTGTCGGGACGTTTTATGAATTAAAGTTTACTCTGCTTCTGCCATCCATGATTCATAATAGGAGGTTAGTGTTTTCTCTAAATCTGCTATTAGGGATTTATTCATTTCCAAGCCTTGCTCCTTCAATAAAGCAAGTTCAGCTTCTAACTTTGCTATTTCAGCTTCAAGGTCAATTGATGTTGTTGTTTTCTTTTTGACATTAGCCTTCGGTTTTACTACTACTACTACTTCTTCATCTTCTTCAGTTCGAATTTCCCGCCATTTCTCTCGAGCCCAATCGAACGGACCTTCAAAAGTGGATAGAGTACCATTTTCCAGCCATGCAGTGCGGAGGAAGAGTTTATTCAGGAAATATCTATCATGGGAAACGGCTAAGATTGTGCCCGGGAAGTCTTCAAGTGCCTCCTCCAAAACTTCTCTCGACTCGATGTCAAGATGGTTTGTCGGCTCATCCAACACGAGGAAGTTAATATCTTGATGCATTAATTGTGCTAGCCGCAACCGCATTCGCTCGCCGCCACTTAAATCAGAAATCCGCTTGAACACATCAGGTCCGTAAAACATGAACTTAGCAAGAATATGCCTTGCATCGCCCTCTGCGACACTTACACCATCCCGGAATACATCTATTAATCGGGCTTTTGGATTGGCGATTTCAAAGTGTTGAGAAAGGCTTCCTACTTTCACATTGCTACCCAATTTGCTCAACCCGCTGTCTACAGGCAATTCGCCTAAAAGAGCCTTCAAAATGGTCGATTTTCCACTACCATTACGACCGACAATTGCCATCCGGTCTTTCCAATATACGTTGAGGTTCGCATCCTTCAGCAACAGCTGTTCACCGAAAGATTTCGAAACAGCTTCCATCACAACGACTTCTTTCCCGCTTCGTGGTGCGGCCTCAAAAGCGAGGGCCATTTTCTTCGGGTCGATCAACGGTTTTCGGACTTTTTCCATTCGTTCCAGTGCTCTTTCCATATTGCGCGCTTGTCGATGAAGACCCGCATTCGGAGGATTGGCTTGATTCGCCCATATTCTCAATCGCTTGATAGCTTCCCTCATCTTCCGAATCTTTTTCTGCTGTTCTTCGTATTCTTGAAACTCACGCAACAGTTGTTGTTCCTTTTCAATGACGAAAGAGGAATAATCTCCGTGATAAATCCCGATCTCACCATCTTCCAAATCAGCAACCTTCGTCACGACTCGATCAAGAAAATAACGGTCATGAGAAACGATGACGACCGTTCCTGTATATCCGTTCAGAAACTCCTCGAGCCATTCCACTGCAAAAAGATCGAGATGGTTCGTCGGTTCATCTAATAGCAACAGATCTGGTTTCGTCAATAAAAGCCTTCCAAGCATAATTTTCGTCTGCTCGCCGCCGCTTAATTGATCGAATGTCCTTTTAATAAATGGGCTGAGTTGCAGTCCGGTAATGATACTGGCGACTTCCGAATCCATCGAATAACCATTTCGATTCGTGAACGTTTCCTGTAAGTCACCGTACCGCTTTAAAAGTCTTTCCATTTCATCAGGTCCTGCGTTAGCCATTTTCATCTCAAGGTCAGCCATCTGTGCTTGCATTTCGCTTAAATCTTCAAATGCTGTATAAAGGACATCCAAGCCTGTCGTTGTTTTATCAAATGAAGGAATCTGCGCCAAATAGCCGATGGTCATCCCTTTTTTAAAGTGAATGGACCCACTATCAGGCATCTCAACTCCCGCGATCAGTTTGAATAAAGTTGTCTTTCCACTTCCATTCCGTCCAACAACGCCCAATCGCTCCCCAGTTTTAATATCCAATGATAAATCTTCAAAAATACTATTTCCACCAAGCATTTTACTAATATTTTGTACTGTACAGATCATTGATTTCCGCTTCCTTTCGATTTTATACACGAAATTCGGCAACAAAAAAAGACCGCGTTTAAGCGATCTTCCCCTTAAAATTAATGTAAGGATTGAAGTGCCAAACAGCTGTGTAATTACTGAAATTGTTTAAAAAAGGGCATACCTATCCCGTTATGCACAATTTCATGAGTAATCGCACATGAAGTGGCTAAATATTCCAATAGAATTTCACGTGCATACACAGTGTCCAACATTCAATCCTCACCTCCGTTCACTAAGTAGTGGGAAAAGTTTAACATAAATTTGCAGTTAAAGCAATAGGGTCATTAAGGCAAAAGCTTTACTGCATTTCTTTAGTCGGGCCCATTACACCAGGGACCGTCAACCCTGATTGTCGCAATAACACAGTCATTTGACCACGGTGATGCGTTTGGTGATCGATAAATGTGCGTAGCAACTTACCACGTGAGATTTCAGTCCCGAATGCAGGAACTTTTTCAGTCAATGAGTCATCTGTAAGGTTTGCTACTGCTTTTTCCATGGATTCCATCACTTTTTCATATGCTCCAACGATTGCTGTCACGTCTGTGGGTACCGGCTCCTTATGTGCAGGTACTTCGACTTCCAATCCAGATAGGCCGCCAAAGAAACCGGCTGATCCAACTAAATGCCACGCCAACCAGCCAAGCGTACTATGCCCCTCGACGATTGCCTGATCCAATTTTTCATTCGTAATCGCCTTGATGACATTCAGCGTTCCACTAGCTGATGCGTTCCAATCTTCATTAAAATCCTCTACTTTACGATACATATGATTCACTCCTTTATTCTTCTACAATAAGTATAGCGAATGGGACAAGTAGTGTCCCTGTAAGTCACTTATGTTATGCAACAACTGATTTTCGATATACGACAGGTGTGAATCTCTTCCAGCTTTCATTCAACTCTTCCCATTCAACGATTTTCCAAGGATTGAAGTATGTCTGTCCGTTTTTATTGAAAAACAACTTATCCTCAATACAGTAGGCTGCATGTTTAATGATTTCATTTTCGTCCACCCATACGACGACATCTCCACCTGTAAATTCCTCTTTGGTTTTAGCAAAGTCTGCACTCTTTAATCCAAGTGCAAATGTTTCATCATGAACCCACTCATGGATAATCCACTCATCCATATCTGGCGATGAACTTATTGCATAAAGCGCAGCTGCAAGACAATTTGCACCGGGTTTGGTGGAAAAAGTATTTGCATACTTTTTCAGGTGGGCAGGTATTGTTGCGGGCGCTTGAATGGACGTCCATTCATCATAAAACTGTGCTGTTTTACAAATTATTTCTTCTTTGATGGAGGTTGGCAGTCCTATCCACATTGCTCTTTGCAGAATTCCGATCTGTTCACCATTCACCTCTATTACATAATCCTGCGGGATTAAATTATTATCAGTTAACAGGGAAAGTGGTCCTGTCAATCCTCTACCTAACTTATACTGAAGCGTAAACAAAGCTTCTTGCTTCTCACTAGGTAATGAGGATATCCAATCGGGATGCGAAACAACTACAAATTCTGCATCCTTGGAAATATTCCAGTACATATAACTGTTCACCATTTGAATGCCTGTATAGGAGGAGTGTTTGAAAAACTCCTTCCTTGGAAAAAGTAATGCTCCTTGTAACTCATTTTGATAGACAGGCAAGTCGTTTGCCCTTAAGAAAAATAAATCCTTTTCAGGTATGTAATTTTCGATCCATTTATCCAGTTGTTTTTGAGTGGGACGAATCGTGATGTTTATAGTAATCACCTTTCCTTATGTAAATGGTCTAATTCCAATAATATCCAAGTAATAAGAATTGTCAATAAGTATTTTTAGTATAGGTTCTTTTCGTTTTATCATTATCCTATATGTATACGCACTCACGTCGAATGGGTAGCCTATCTCCAGTACATAGTACAGGAGGATTAGCATGAGTAATGATCAAAAAAATAAAAATCTGCCCGAGCAACCAGAGCCGTTTTGGAGAACGAGTGTTGAGTTTCCTTCATTTTCAAGTTTGAAGGAAGATATTGAAGTGGACGTAATTGTCGTTGGTGCGGGGATTACGGGTATTACATCCGCCTATTTATTGGCTAAGGAAGGTCTAAAAGTCGCTGTAATTGAGGCGGATAAAGTGTTGAACGGGACGACCGGCCACACGACAGCAAAAATTACGGCACAGCATGACTTAATTTATGATGAATTCATTCACAATATGGGTAGGAATACCGCAAGATTATATTATGAAGCGAATATGGAAGCGTTGGAATTCATCGAGAAGACAGTGAAGGAGCAGGAGATTGACTGCGAATTTACAAGAGTGGATGCGTTTATTTACTCAGTGAGTGACAAATATGCCGAAAAGATTAAGAAGGAAGCGGAGGCGTATGAGAGGCTACAGATTAAAGGCGAAATGGTCGATAGCTTCCCTTTTGATATTGATGTGAAAAATGTCCTTGTGATGAAGGACCAAGCCCAGTTCCATGTGACGAAGTATTTGGTGCATCTCATTGATTTATTTCAAAAGAGTGGTGGGCAGATTTTCGAAGATACCGTAGCAGTCAATATTGAAACAGGCGATCGACCGGTAGTTCTAACGCGAAATGAAAATCGGATATCAGCGAAGCATGTTTTGATTTGCTCGCATTTTCCTTTTTACGAAGGAACGGGCCTTTATTCCACAAGGATGTATGCAGATCGCTCTTACGCTCTCGCGGTAAAGTCAAAAAAGAAATTTCCGCCAGGGATTTTCATAAGTGCAGATGAGCCGACCCGTTCTCTCCGGTCGATTATGGACAACGGTGAAGAATTGGTACTTATTGTTGGTGACAATCATAAGACCGGTCAAAGTGAAGTGGAGACGATGGAGCATTACAAGGCGCTTAAGAGATTTGGTGAAGAGGTTTTTGGCCTTGAGGAAATCAAACAACGGTGGTCAGCGCAGGATTTGGTCACTTTGGATAAGCTGCCATATATCGGTGAGATCACGTCTGGGAATCCTAACATCCTCATTGCGACAGGCTTCAGAAAATGGGGAATGTCGAATGGAACAGCTGCGGCATTGCTTTTTAGGGATATGGTTATGGGGAAAGAAAACAAGTTTGAAAAATTGTATAGCCCATCCCGATTTTATGCGCATCCAAGTTTGAAGAATTTCCTCGTGCAAAATGCCAATGTTGTTGGTCAATTAATAAAAGGAAAGTTAGATTCCCCGAATATGAAACCGGAAAATTTGGCTAAGGGAGAAGGCGCAGTCATCAAGCTTGATGGGCATCGCAAAGGGGCGTATCGGGATGATGAAGGGAAGCTCCATATTGTGGATACAACATGCACCCATATTGGTTGCGAGGTCGAATGGAATAATGGCGACAAGACCTGGGACTGCCCATGTCACGGCTCGAGGTTCAAATATACTGGTGAAGTGATTGAAGGGCCGGCTGAAAAACCGTTGCAGAAGTATGATTATAAGATGATTGATAATTTGACCTCGGAGGACTCGGGGTATTGATTGAACTAAACGAAGGCATCCAAATGAAATTGTTTGGGTGCTTTTTTCATTGAAGGGATTTCCACTTCGCGAGCCGAATATAAGTAAGAAGGTACATAAGCTCTGAAAATGAAGGGAAGATGATGATGAATACGAATGTGACGTCAAAAATGAAGATTAATAAACCTGTGGCTGAAGTATTTGAAGCGATTGTGGAACCTGAAAAGATGGGATGCTACTGGTTTTCTTCAGGAACAAGCAGGGTTGAGCAAGGTAAGACGATTACTTGGAAGTATGAGGAATATGGTGCCGAAGGGGATATCCATGTTTTGAGTGTTGTGGAAAACAAGGAAATTGTTTTCAACTGGGGAGAAACGAAGGTCGAGATGATGTTCAAAGAGACGGATGGAGGGACAATCCTTGAGGTGACTGAATCGGGGTTTAAAGCGGATGATCCGGATATTGTGAGCAAAATGATGGGGCAAAAAGGGGGCTGGGTGTATATGCTTACTTGTCTGAAGGGATATTTGGAAAATGGAATTACTACATTGAGGGCTTCTTTAGTTCATTAATTGAAATGAATGAATGCGTTTATGCGTGAATAGGAACATTTATGGACTTTTGTAGAGATTTATGCGCGTTTGCCGCGGATTATGCGTGTTTCGGGAGATTTATGCGTGATTTAGTTGTATTATGCGTATTTCAGGGGATTTATGCATATTTGGGGAATTGCGGTGTTCATTATTCGACAAAACGAATGGGGGCGTTCAAGTGAAGGGGACAATTGCAGTTGAGGGGTTTGACAAGCATGCAAATAAGTATGTGGAGAAGCATTTAATACCTGGAGCAATGATCGGCGTCAGTGAAAACGGGCAGACGATTTACGAGAGGGGCTTTGGTTATCGGAATGTGGCGGAGCAGCTTCCGGTAACGGGGGATACGGTTTTCGGCATTGCATCGATGACGAAGTCATTTACGAGTGCGGGTATTATGAAGTTGCAGGAGGAAGGGAAGTTATCGGTGCATGATCGAATCGTTGATTACCTTCCTGAATTGCAGAAGCCGGGAACGCAAGTGGAGAAGGTTACGATTCACCATCTTATGACGCATACGGCAGGCTATCCGCCGCTTGCGACTCATGTGTATGCTCGGAAAAATAGTATCGAACAAGATCCTTCTGCAAAGGATTATGGACTGGACTTGTTGAATAATCCTGGTCCGCATATCGAGACGTATGATGAAATGCTTGCTTTCATGGCAACCGCTGATTTTGAGTGGCTTGGCGAACCGGGACGATTTTATAGCTATTCGAATGATTCTTATGGGTTGCTTGGAGTTATTATCAGCAGGGTGAGTGGACGGCCTTATGAGGAATTCATTGAGGAAATGATCTTGAAGCCAGCGGGGATGAAGAACAGCTTCTTTGATATGAAATTATTGGAGGAAAAGGTGGATGTTACGACACTTTATATGAAGGCGAAGGATGGGTCCCGTGTTTACGAAGCACCGCTTTGGTGGGATGCGCCTTCGATGCGTTCGGTCGGTTATTTGAAGTCAACGACGAATGATATCCTACGCTATTTGGAGCTTTATTGGAATGAAGGTGTTGTAAATGGAACACGAATTTTGTCGAAGGAAAGCATCCAGCAAATGATTCATCCGCATGTGGAGTATGAGCCTAACAGATGTTATGGCTATGGATTGCGGATCATTCCTGATTATTTCGGCTCGACGCTGATTAGCCATGGCGGCGGGTTGAAAGGTGTTTCATCCTATATGTGTGCAATCATTGAGAAGAAACAGGCAGGTGTTATTTTGACAAACGTCTCGGATGTGCCTTCTGGGGATCTACTGATGGCTGTCTTGAATGTCACGGAAGGTAGGGGTCTCGAAGCCGCACCTGAATCCTATGAAGTTCAGGAAATTGAAGTGGATGAACTGCGTAAATTCGTAGGATCCTATATTTCCAGTGAAGGGATGAACGTGAAGGTCGCTCTAAAAGGGGATCGGTTAAGCGTTGAATCGAATGAAGTGCTTCGTACGTTAAAGTGCATAGGGAAAAATATTTTTATTGATGACGATGAGAAAGGCGGAATCCTGCAGTTCATAGAACAAGAAAATGGCGAAATAGAGCGGATTGTATATGGTGGCAGGCATATTATGAAGGTGAAATCCTGAAAATCCCCACACTGAATTGCATGGGTGACTGTCATGTACAGGTGTGTTTATGTCACATAGTATAAGTGCATAAAGTGATTTGGGGGTGTTGATAAATGTCTAAAGAATCTTGTGGAACTGGTAATGTGAACAGTTGGGGGTTTAACTTGATCGTTGTTTTGTTCATCCTTTTGATCATTGTCGGAGCGTCGTATTGGGGCGGCGGTTATGGCGGCGGTTATGGCGGCGGCTATGGTGGGGGATGCGGTTACTGTTAATAGCAACTTTTTTAAGGTGCACATTTCACGATGTGCACCTTTTTATTCTTCAAGAATCGATCGGACAATATAAATTGAATCCCATTCACCTGATGAAAAAATGGACATCGGGTATTTCTTTTTGAATAGGAGCGAGTGAATTTCCTGTTCACCGTATCCTTGTTCCTTGAGGAGGTGGATTTTACCACGAAGTTCTTGTAAGTAATCAAGCTTATTAAGCAATGCAAGTTTGCCATCTTTTACATAGCCGGCATGGCAGCAAAATAATTCCCCGAAATCATACGTCAATACATGTTCGAGTGACGCGATAATTTGTGGGACGCTTTCTTCGCGTAGAATCAGCTTCGTTTGAGGATGTACATAAAGATCGCCGGAAAAGAGCTGTCCGGTTTCCTGATTCAAAAAAGACAAATGATCTTTTGCGTGTCCAGGCGTTTCAATCACATTCCATGTAGCGGTCCGTGAGGTGAAAGTTTCGCCGATGGGCTGTGCTTGAAACGGGCGTCTCCTTCCCCAAAATAATTGGCGATATAATGGATA
Source organism: Sporosarcina highlanderae (assembly GCF_030433715.1). Classification (GTDB taxonomy): domain Bacteria; phylum Bacillota; class Bacilli; order Bacillales_A; family Planococcaceae; genus Sporosarcina; species Sporosarcina highlanderae. Next base: position 111,158 of record NZ_JAROCC010000011.1, read on the forward strand.
GGCCGCCTTCCGATGGCATTCCACAATAGACATCTCATTCATTAGAACAGGCAATCCATATTCCTTTTGTAAGTGGGCGGCTCCGCCAGTATGATCCTCATGGGAGTGGGTGACGGCTACCTTGTCTACGTCCGCTTGAGTGAAAAAAGCATTGAATTCTTTAGACAGCGCGTGGGCACCCGTATCAATCATCACCCCATCAACTTCAAAGCAATGTACATTCAACCTAACACTTTTAAAGGACAGCCTTCCGTTTATAAATCGGACATTGCTCTGTTTTCCTACAACTGACTCCCTTTTTAAAAACATTCCCCCACCCCTTTTCGTCTACCCATAGATTACCATGAAATGAATAGCTATTCATTAAAATTCAAAATAGAGCTGCACTATCATATAATGGAATTACTTGACAGACTGATTGTAATGAAAAGGAGGCTATTTGAATCACGATGACAAATTTCGAGTCTAAACAGGAAATTGGCGAACTGGTGCAAGAAAAGATGTACCCGTATCGAAAAGGGATGATGTTGGTGCTCTCGATGGGGTCGTTGCTCTTTGCTTACATTCTTTATTTATCCCAACTATTTGTTATGGGAGATGCACATATTATTTGGCTTGTATTTGCTGTATTGATAAGCACATCGATTCTTATGGTTACGGTGCGACCGGTGATATTGTTGAATCGCCGTTTATGGATGAACAGCTTGTTACTAGTCCATCTACTTATCTACTTTTACGGACTATTACTTGCATCTGATATAAATCAGCCGTATTCCAGCGGATTGACAATCATTGCCGTAATATTAGTGTTATTATCCATTGTTCTTGTCTATCGAACGACGATCTATGATTTTCCATCGAAACGCCAAAGATTGATTAAAGATACAAGGCGATTGCATTTCATCAACATCACAACTGGAATTTTCATAATCCTCGTTACTTTATTCTTCTTATGGGCATTTCTATTATTTTCAGGAAGAGCAACACTAGGGTTTTTGACGTTATTGACACCGATTAGCGGATGGATTCTGTCTTATACACTCCAAATGAAGTTATTGGCAAATCAACAGAAAGCCGCCGCATACGCTATTGTATTTATCCAAACAGCAGTGATTGTAACAGGAATCGTACTTTGGATAATTGGGCTGTAAGGAATGGGGGAAGGAAAATGAATAAAAAATATGGTGTACTGCTTAGTGTCATCGGGGTTGCAACTGTAATTTGCATTGTACTTGGGCTCGTTTTTAATAAATCAGAGAATGAAAAACAACAAGGACTAAGTGGTGTATTTGATGTGTCTGTTGAGGGTACTATCGCATATGTTGAATTTGAAAATGGGAAGGCGGGTATTTATCTGACCGATGGGAGAACGGATCCTGTCGTCCAATTTCCTGTTGAGCAAACTATTCTTGATATCAGCTTCAGTAATGACGGCAAGACCCTTGCCTACATCGTTTCCGACAAAGAATTGGATGAGGGAAACGGAAGTGAAGTGCGTATACTGAATACGAAAACTAACTCGGATGAACAGGTGTTTTTATCTCAAGATATCATCACTGAACTTGCTTTTGACCCGAAAAATCCTGCCCTACTATTTTACCTGCAGGCAGGTGTCTTTACGAATTATTCTCCGATTACGGGTAAGCAACCACATGATTTTGACGTTTACAGCTACGATTTAACTGACAAGACGCAAAAACGATACACGGATTTGAAGAAGTATTCTATGAGGTCGTTGCAAGTTTCCGAAACTGACGCATCTGTGTTTGTCCAAATGGACGATGACGAAAAAGCACAATCGGCGGACGATATATTTGCATCGAAACAACGAATTTTTCAGATTCCCCTTGATACGCCTGAAGAAAAGTCAATCGTAAGCAATCCCGCCGGTGAAGTAGATATATATGATTTCCTCGTTTTACCGGACAGGGAAGAATTGGTTTATCAAGCCGTCGGAGGCACGGGGGCGAATGGAGTTTTTGAATACGAATTATTCAGCTACAACTATGAGACCTATGAAACGAAACAGCTGACAAGACTAAAGGAATACACAGCCAAGCCGATTCTCGGTCCTGACGGGAAAATCTATTTCCTCGTCGACCGGAATTTCGCAGGACGCCAACCCGACTTCCATATCTATCGAATGAGTAAAGGCGGCAAAGATATAGAAGAAATAAAATTGTGATCTTACGGTGACAAACACTGGAACAATTAATCCGTTCCGTGCTTGTCACCGTTTTTTGTATATAATCTTAAAGTTGTCGAATAACTAATGATATGCGGAAGTTTCTTTCTAATTCGTGAGAGATGCCAGATCGGTTCTTACAGTTTATAATGAAGAGCACTTTGTTGATAAAAGTGTTAAACGGGAAGAGGATTTTTACATATTTTTCCGCTCCATAACAATAATATAAGGCATCTAGGGAGGAGTATTTACTTTGAATTTCATCATCTTTATTGTGGCATTGCTTGTTATTTTTATCCTTGCGTACATAGTGAGCAATGGCAAAAAAAAGATAAAGGTCAGACCAATCTTAGTCATGGTTGCTCTGCAACTTGCATTTGCTTTCCTTCTGTTGAATACCGAATTCGGGCTATTCATCATCCGCGGGATATCCAGCATCTTCGATCATCTTTTAGCTTTCGCAGCTGAAGGAATAAATTTTGTCTTCGGTGGATTGGCAAATGAAGGAACGTTCCCTTTCTTCATGAATGTCTTGTTGCCAATCGTATTTGTATCCGCACTTATCGGAATTGCACAGTACATTAAACTACTGCCTCTTATCATCCGTTTCCTTGGTCTACTATTAAGCAGAATCAACGGACTCGGAAAGTTGGAGTCATTCAACGGGGTAGCATCGGCTATATTTGGACAATCTGAGGTATTTATTTCTGTTAAAAAACTGCTGCCGAACATACCAGAGCACCGTTTGTACACAATGTGTACATCCGCCATGTCCACTGTTTCAGCATCAATACTTGGAGCATACATGACGATGATCGATCCGAAATATGTCGTTACTGCACTTGTATTGAATCTATTCGGCGGGTTCATCATCGCAAATATTATCAACCCATACGAAGTTACTCCTGAAGAGGATAGAATTGAGACACTTGAAGAAAGAAAGCAGTCCTTCTTCGAAATGTTAGGGGAGTACATCCTTGACGGATTCAAAGTTGCAATCATTGTTGGTGCAATGCTAATCGGATTCGTAGCATTAATCGGTATGGTGAATGGCATCTTCGAAGGAGCATTTGGCATCACCTTCCAAGTCGCTCTCGGTTACGTATTTGCACCGTTCGCCTTCCTCGTCGGCATCCCGGCATCCGAAGTCATTCAGGCTGGAACGATCATGGCTACAAAGCTGTTGACGAACGAGTTCGTGGCGATGATCGACCTGGGCAATATCGCCTCCTCTCTTTCCGATAGGACAGTAGGTATCATCTCGGTATTCCTTGTCTCCTTCGCTAACTTCTCGTCAATTGGAATTATCTCCGGTGCGGTTAAAGGGTTGCATGAAGAAAAAGGGAACATCGTTGCAAAATTTGGTATCAAGCTACTATACGGCGCAACATTGGTCAGCTTATTGACAGCCGCAATTACAGGAATCATGTTAGGGTAAACAAAGTCGGGCATCAATTGGATGTCCGGCTTTTTGAGTTCGTTAATTGGATATCAGAATGTCGAAACGATATCATGATGAAGAGAATATATAATGGGGAGTGAGCAATGTTGATCAACCCTTCTGTAAAGAAATTCAATGGTATCCCGCTTTCAATTCTTGATCTCGCGCTGATCAATGAGGGAAGTACTGCGGGTCAATCTTTCAAAAATAGTGTGGATCTTGCCCAGCACGCGGAAAAATGGGGCTTTAACCGTTTCTGGCTTGCCGAGCATCATAATATGCCGGGCGTCGCCAGTTCCGCAACAGCTGTTATTATCGGGCATGTGGCGGGCGCAACTGAAACAATCCGTGTCGGTTCAGGCGGTGTCATGCTTCCGAATCACGCGCCTCTTGTTATCGCCGAGCAGTTCGGCACGCTTGAAGCGATGTACCCGGGGAGAATCGATCTTGGGCTTGGACGGGCTCCGGGTAGTGATCAAGCGACGGCTTATGCGCTGCGTCGAACATTACAAAGCAGTGGTAATGAGTTCCCACAGCAATTGGCGGAGCTGCGTCAGTTTTTCGAATATGATCCATCCGCCCGTGTTCGCGCGATTCCAGGGGAAGGCCAAGATATCCCGATTTGGCTTTTAGGGTCAAGCGACTTCAGCGCACGGTTAGCTGCGGACCTTGGACTTCCATTTTCATTCGCAAGCCATTTTGCACCTACTTATTTAATGCATGCACTGCAGCTTTATCATCAGCTTTTCCGTCCATCAAAATCATTGCAAAAGCCATATGTAATGCTTGGTGTAAACATCATCGCTGCTGAAACTGATGAAGAAGCACACCACTTGGCAACTTCTTATCAGCAGCAATTCTTGAACATTCGAAGAGGGGTTGCAGGGAAGCTCAAGCCACCGGTAGACGACCCAGAGACATTCTTTTCAGAAGCAGAAAGAGCGGCACTCGCCGAGCTATTGGAATGGCCATCAACAATCATCGGTAGTCCAGAAACAGTAAAGCAGAAATTGGCTGCCTTTATCCAAGCGTCAAAAGCCAATGAACTCATCATTAGCTCAGGAATCTTTAACCACAAAAATCGCATCCGCTCCTACGAACTCATCGCCGATATGATGGAGTAAAAAAAGCCGAGAACCCTAAAAGTTCTCGGCTTTACTTATGCTTCATCTAACCCACGTCTTTTCTCATGCTGGTCGATTAACACCGTCCCAACTAAATCACCCGTCACATTCAACGCAGTAGCTCCCATTCCGACAAGCGCGTCAATTGCCGTCAACAACGCAACTGCCTCTATCGGTAATCCAAGTTGTACAAACACAGTCGCAATCATGACAATTCCAGCACCCGGAACGCCCGCCGTTCCTACAGAAGCAAGTGTCCCTATTAAGACTACCATTAACATATCCTCCACACTAAGCGTAGTCCCGACGATATTGGCTGCAAATACAGCCGAAACCGCAATTCGTATGGCGGCGCCATCCATATTGACTGTCGCGCCAAGAGGAATGCTGAATCCGTAAAGGCTTCTCGATATACCCATGTTTTTGGCAGCCGACAATGTGAGCGGCAACGTCCCTGTACTACTTTGCGTGACAAACGCTGTCAGCATCGGTGTCCTTGCATGTTTGAAAAATTGCCCCGGGTTGATCTTGAAAAGCAGAAGAAGAATGGTGTAAATACAAATCTGTACGAGTAATGCAAGATAGAATACCCCGATCATGCCTCCAAGTGAAATGAGTGTATCAATCCCTTGGCTTCCCACTGTTTTTGCCATAATCGCAAAAATCCCGATTGGTACATATTGAAGAATCGCTTTCAATACGATCAGGGATGCTTCATTCAAAGCGGTAAATGTTTGCAATAGTGAATTACCAAGTTCCCCATGACTTTCAGAAGAACGCATGGCGGATATGGCGATGCCGAATACAAGAGCTGTGAAGATGATTCCAAGCAGGTTCATTTCCGTAAAGGCGGTAATGATATTGGAAGGTACGATACTTAGCAATACATGTACGATACCAGGATTCTCCGGGACATCGAATGTTTCATTGCCCGTGAGCTTCATGCCCGTACCAGGATGAAAAATACTTGCAACAATTAATCCTACTACAATTGCAAATGCCGAGCTCAATGTGTAATAGATGAATACCTTGCTCCCCATTCGCCCAAGATTTGCGATATTCGTCTGATTCACCCCGACGATTAACGTGAACAAAATGAGGGGGATGATTAGAAATGTAAGCAATCGAAGGAGTAAATCCCCGAATGGCGCAAGCACGATGGCCTGCTCTCCCAATACAAAACCCGCGATTATGCCAAGTACAAGTGCAATCGAGATTTTCAGGATCAATGATGCATGAAGATATGCTTTCCATAATTTCTTCATCAAGCGGTTCTCCTTCCCTTGGTAAAATTGAATCCCCGAACAGTTTAGGCACTGAGTAAAGTGTGTCCAAATACAAGACGTTGGAACCTTGAGGCAGTATAAATTTACTTGCTTTGATTTCCTTTACCCTAAAATCCAAAGGAATGTATGGGGCGGATGACGAATAGGTATGGGAGGGAGGGATTTTACGATGTTGAATGAGTTAGAGCAGGCAGTTGAAAAGCAGAAACAGAAAGAGTATATTGAAACGCCGGTAGCGACATTATTCAATAAGTTTGCAAAACATAGGGATGTAACGCTTGTGTACGGTGACCCAATTGAAGTCGGACTGACAAAGGTCGTGCCAGTGGCGAAAGTCAGGTATGGTTTCGGCGGTGGCGGAGACGGTGCTGGAAACAATGGCGGCGGAGGGGGATTCCAGATTACCCCTGTCGGTGTGTATGAAATTACCCCCGAACACGTGAAGTTCAAATCGACCCGCAGCAAAATGGCCCTTGTTTTAACGTTATTGACATGCGGTCTGTTTTGGGTGGTTGGAAGGAATATGGGGAAATCCAAAAAACATTGACTCGAAACTGGGAGGCTCTTCTTGCAAGGGCCTTTTATTAATTTATCAACCAATTACCGAAAATTATGCTTTTTGCAAGTTGGAAAGTATGCTAACATTCTGAATAGGAGATACGTTTATTTACGTATAATAATTTGTTCTTAAAGGGGGAGAGTGGGAATGTTGAATGTTACTGAGAATAAATTTGCCAATTATCCACAGCAACCTCATGGAGGTAAGTTGGTAGATAAGGTGTTAACTGGTCAAGAAAGGGATGACGAACTTGTCAGAGCGAAAAAGCTTCCGACAATTATGGTGGACCTTGAAGCTGTAATTACGCTTGAAATGATTGCGACGGGGGTACTATCGCCGAATGAAGGCTTTATGAATGAAGTCGATTATAAATCCGTCCTCGAAAATGGACGTCTCGCAAACGGGACGGTCTGGCCGGTACCACTTAGTTTCGCACCGACCGGCAACCGAAACAGTGAGGTGATCAAGTCACTTTCCGTGGGGGACGAAGTGACACTTGCCGATGAAAACAATGAACCGGTGGCAACTCTTCGGATTGAGGATATCTTTGATTATGATAAAGACTACCGCGCATTCCATTTGTTCGGGACGACAGATCGGAATCACCCAGGGGTCGACGCGATCTATAGACGTATGGGTGATGTCGCGTTGGGCGGGCCAATCAGTTTACTGAACCGCGTGGACTGGGGTCCCTTTGAAAAGCTGCGTCTTGAACCGAAAGACTTATGGCATGAGTTTTATGAAGTGAAAAAGTTTCGTACAACGGCAGGCTTCATAACAGGGGCGAATCCATTACATCGGGGCCATGAATACATCCATAAAAACGCCTTAGAGGAGATTGACGGTTTGCTTTTACAGCCTTTGGTCGAAATGGCAAAACGCGAATATACGCGCCATGAATTCCGAATGCTTTCCTACCGTGCAGTGTTAGATACGTATTATCCGAAGGGCCGTTCAATTCTCGCTCCGCTTCGCGTAACGTATATCTTCGCAGGCCCTCGTGAAACTGTGCTGCATGCATTAATCATGAAAAATTACGGATGCACGCATGCGCTCATCGGCCGTGATCATGCCGGGATTGGGGATTATTATGATAAATACGCAAGCCATAGTATCTTCGATCAGTTCAAGCCCGAAGAATTAGGCATTGAGGTTAGATTGTTCCATGAGGTATTCTACTGCACACGCTGCGACACGCCCGCCACAGCGCAATCATGCCCGCATGACGAACAATATCGCATTAATATTTCTGGCACAGGTATACGAGAAATGCTTCGGCATGGTATTATGCCTCCAAAGGAAATTGTCCGCCCGGAATCTGCAAGAATCGCGATTCAAGGCGTTCAACCGAAAGGGCTTGATGAATTCGAAAGCTCAATTTCGCCAGTCGGAAAGACGATTAAGAGTATGTTCCCGTTCTACTTGGAAAGAACAAGGCTTGGCGGAAGTAAGCGCCGAACGCCGTTGAAAGTGGAAGAGCTATCGAATCATGATCTCGAAGCGGTTAATTTGGACGTCCGTGCAAATGCAGATCGGATTTATCGAGAGGTTTTCGAGGAATATAGCAGCGTGGGGGATACGAACAGGAACTTGCAACCGGAGTGGGTGATAGCTGCCCGCGACTCATTGCATGCCCAGCAACAAATGGTCATTGATGATCTTAAAGAGAAAGTGAAACAGGCACCTGTGACGGCTTCAGACGAATTCATGTACCAGGACAAAGAGGAAGCTGAGCGAGAGCTTGAAGTCGCTGAAAAAATCCTCAATGGTATCCCGAAAGCGCTTCGTGCAGATGATTTTGACTATCGTACTTGGAACGCTTTGCCGTATAAGCGCTATCGTGGTAACGACGAGCCATCGGAATAAATACACGATATTGATATAAGAAAAGGATCCCGCCCGGTGTAATGTCTGGTGGGATCCTTTGTATTCATTTAGTGAGTATCAACCGGAGTTTCTTTCACTTGCTTTGACTTGCCACTAACGATAGACAATGAAATAACCGCGCAGAGGAAAGCGATCATGACAACAAATCCTCCGACGGTCGCAGTACTGGTGACCGAATCGGTTTTCCCTAATACGACAGCACCGATTCCCGAACCGACCGCAATACCGATCTGCAAAGCTGAATTGTTGAAACTTTGGTGGATATCAGACGAAACGGGATCCGACTGGATAATATAATCCTGCTGTGGCGGCGCGAGGCTCCAGCTTAATGCCCCCCAAATCATCATAACGACTATGAAAAAAGGAAATGAGAATGTCGTATAGGGAAGCACGAAAAGAATCAAAGCGAAAGCCCCGATAATAATAAGAATGCTTTTCTTCGATCCAATCCAGTTTGCAAGATTCCCTCCAAATGCCCCGCCTCCTACTGCCGAAATCCCGAAAAGGAAATAACAGATACTAATCCAGTATTGGTTCAGGTGCAAATTCGTTTCAAGGAAAGGTGTAAAATACGCGTAAATCGTATAATGCCCGGCTAACATGAACATCGTCGCCAAGTGAGCAAAGACGATTTTTTTATTCCCAAGTGCTTTAATTTGAGCAGAAAGCGGCTGTGCTTCACCTATCGGAACCTTCTCAAGGTAGATGGAAATTAGTATGAAAGAGCCGATTGAAAGAACAGCAATCCCTAAAAAGACACTACGCCAGCCAAATGCATTTGTTATCAAAATCCCAAGGGGCACGCCTAAAACGAGGGAAGAACTTATTCCCATAACAATATAACCAAGCGCTTTTGCGCGGGAAGGGGCATCGACAATGCGAGCGGTAATCGTTAACGACAGTACAATGGCAAGTGCTCCACTCATCGAAGTAATGATGCGGGCAATCATCACAAATGTAAAGTTCGGACTAAAATAGGTCATAATATTACCTAAGAAAAAGACCGAAATAGTTATTAAATAAAGCTTTTTCCTCTCGACTTTAGCAGTCAATGATAATAAAACCGGACCAGCAATGGCAAACACAAGCGCATAGACCGATATGAGCTGTCCAGCTGTCCCGATGGATATATTCAAATCATCTGCAATAATCGGCAAAATTCCACCGACAATCAATTCAACAAGGCCAACTGTAATCGTTGAAATGGCAAGGATGAATACTCTAAAATCCATTGAAATTCCTCCTGTTCATCTATACTGTGCGCTAAACACGCAAAATAATTTTCGGAAAATAAAAAACCCCGACTTCAAAGTGAAAATACTTTGTAGTCAGGAGTTAATGGTTCCTGGTAGAGACCCTCAATCCATATTATTGAGGTTATACATATATATAAACGTATGAAATTTTCCATTCCCCAATCTAACATGATTCGACAAATAGTTCAAGAAAAATTTCCTTTTAACGAACCGATATGGTTACAATAAGGGAATGTATCAGACACGGGAGGTTAGCATTATGTACGATCCGACAGTTTTTGAAAATCTAAAAGTGGCATTTGAAAATAAAATATATGATTTGGATACAATCGAACGTGAAATTGCGATAAGTAACCGATCGGATTTAATGGATTTCGCCACTCTTACAAGGAAACTTTCCATTCAATTTAATCTTCTTCATCAAAAGGATGTGGCAGCGGAAGTAGTACTCACGGCCTCCTTGCAGGATTTGGCAGATGAGATATTGGAAACTCCGGGCAAAGACTTAGGCTGTTCTTTATCATTGCGTTTTACGAAGTCTGTTCAACATGTAGACGGGCAATGCAAGCAAATCGAGGAAGCATTGAATGTCATTTGGGAAAATGATATTAATATCTCACAAACGCTAAGTTTCAAGTACGGAGAGGAATCATCTAACTACCGGAACATGATTGAAGTGAAATTCAATACGAAAATCAACGAAGAGAATATGCAAGAGATTCCAGATTTCCTACATAGTGTTCTTCTCACATTAGGTGTACTAAATAGCATTTAATCAAAAAAAATAATACCTATCCCGAATAAAGAAATCTCTATATAATGTAGGACATATGCAAATTTAACGAAGGAAAAGGTGTACAATATATGAGTTTATTAACAGTATCTAATTTAAGTCATGGGTTCGGGGATCGTGCGATTTTTGAAGATGTATCGTTTCGTTTATTGCAAGGAGAGCATATCGGGCTGATAGGTGCGAATGGGGAAGGGAAATCCACATTCATGAATATCATCACAAAGAAACTTGAACCTGATGCAGGAAGTGTCTCTTGGTCAAAGCGTGTACGAGTCGGATATTTGGACCAGCATGTCGTTCTGCAACAAGGACTGAGTATTCGTGACGTATTACGAACAGCGTTTCAGTACCTTTACGATCTTGAAGCGGAGATGAACGCCTTATTCACGAAGATGGGCGAGGTCGATGCCGATGAGCTTGAGAAATTGCTTGAAGAAACAGGTCAGATGCAGGACGAACTGACGAATAATGATTTTTATATCATCGATTCAAAGGTAGATGAAGTAGCGAACGGACTCGGTTTGGATGAATTCGGTCTTGACCGTGATGTCCATGACTTGAGCGGCGGGCAAAGAACGAAAGTATTGTTAGCTAAACTACTTCTTGAGAAGCCCGACATCCTTCTACTTGACGAGCCGACAAACTATTTGGATGTCGAGCATATCGAGTGGCTGCGTAATTATTTACAGAACTATGAGAATGCGTTCATCCTTATTTCGCATGATATACCATTTTTAAATAGCGTCATTAACTTAATCTACCATATGGAAAATCAGCAGATTACACGCTACGCAGGCGATTATGATGAATTCCTGCGTGTGCATGAGATGAAAAAGCAGCAGGTGGAAGCCGCATTCAAGAAGCAGCAGAAGGAAATTGCGAATCTAAAGGACTTTGTTGCGCGTAATAAAGCGAATGCTGCGACGAGCCGGATGGCGATGTCCCGTCAGAAAAAGCTTGATAAGATGGAAATCATCGAGTTAGATGTAGAAAAGCCGAAACCACAATTCGACTTTAAGCTGGCCCGTACGCCGGGCCGATATTTATTCCAAACGAAAGGTCTTGTCATCGGATATGACGAGCCACTTTCGCGAGAGTTGGATTTGACGATGGAGCGCGGGCAGAAGATCGCTCTGTCTGGAGCGAATGGAATCGGTAAGACGACACTTTTAAGGAGCATCCTTGGTGAAATTCCATCTCTCGCTGGTTCCGTCGAACTTGGTGAGCATCTAGAAATCGGGTATTTTGAGCAAGAGATGAAGACGGAAAATAACCGTACTTGCTTGGAAGAAGTGTGGGATGAATTCCCTCATTTTACTCAATATGAAGTACGAGCGGCATTGGCGAGATGCGGTTTGACGACGAAACATATTGAAAGCAAAGTGAAAGTGTTAAGTGGAGGGGAGCGGGCAAAGGTCCGCCTTTGCAAGCTTATCAATAGAGAAACGAATCTTCTTGTACTTGACGAACCGACAAACCACCTTGACGTCGATGCGAAGAATGAGTTGAAACGTGCTTTGAAGGAGTACAAAGGGAGCGTTTTGCTAATTTCCCATGAGCCTGATTTCTATGAAGGTGTCGTGACGGATGTGTGGAACGGGGAAAATTGGACAACCAAGATGTTTTAATACAAAAAGGCACCCAAGCGGTAAATCCCGCCCGGGTGTCTTTTTAGATGTAGCCATTGATGCGCGATTTGTTTTGTTGGTGGATTTCCTCTTGCAATCCCTCTATTGCTTCTTTGCGGCGCTCATTCTTTTCCTTGATGGTAGCGAGCTCGCTACCCTCCGCAGTTTTTGCAGCTTCATTTGCTGCTTCCATATTGCTGATTGTTTTCTTCAAGCGTTCCTCGTTATTTGCAGAGTCATTCGGTAATGGTCTTGGCATGTTCATACCTCCTTCGTTATTCAATGGAATAGTCTTTCCATATGACAAAAAAATATGTGTAAACTGGTAATCTCGGGAACTACTAAACTTTTTTTGCCTACCCCCTAAAAACGACACAAGCTTACGAATAACTGGTATGTCCAAACAAGGACTACAACTTAGACGAGGTGATTGATATGCAGAAAAAGTGGAAAAAAACAGGAGCGGCATTGCTTATCGCGGGATTGACAGTAACCGGGACGGGCTATGCGCTTGCAGATGAAAAAGCGGCAGAAATTATCGATCTTAGCCAACTTGGCAAAGAAACAGTAGAAGAGTCGCCGGTTAGCCCCGTTAAGAAAATTGTAGAAACAACGGAGACAGATGCTAACAAAGACGACGCTGACACGGAAACAAGTAACGTCACTGATCCTGAAACTAACAATGAAGATGTGACAACAGAAACCGATAATGAAGAAAGTAAAGATGAATCCGTTAAAGTAGAAGTGACTGAAAACGAACTACCTGAAATTCCGGAAGGCTATACAGCAGGTAATCTTGCTGCATTGGCAAAAGCGTATGAGCAAGCTGGAAATCCAACTGCAAAAGCAGCCATTAAACGTAATATGGAGCGCGCCATCGCGAAATGGGAAAGCAAGCAGCCGGTATTGGAAACTCCTGAAGTAGAAGTAAAAGGAGAAGTGTTAGTAACTGTTGAGTCGACAAAAGTCGAAGAGTTAGTAAAAGAAGATACGGTTATAGAAAAGACACCAGTGCAAGAGGAAACACAGGTTAAAGTGAAAGCGAAAAATCCTCAAGCTGAATTGAATGCAAAGCATAAAGAGCAAAGAGAAGACTTAAAAGCTGTTCAAAAAGCTGAACGTGAAGTATTGAAACAGGCGCGCAAAGCTGCAAAGGAACTTGAAAAACAAGAGAAAAAAGAGAAGAAAAACTAATTTACCATAGTTTACTGCTTTCCATTTTCCGTTGCTCCCCTTACAATCGTAGCAATCGGAATTGATGGGAACGGAGGGTTATAATGCTTTTGTCCATCATACAAGGGATTTTCAACAAGAAGTCTAATACAGCATTGATTGAGCTTGTATGTAAGGCGAAGTCGGGCGATGAGAAGGTCATGAACGATCTTCTCATCGCATTTACTCCGTTCATGAAAAAAACGGCTTCTTTCGTATGCAATCGATTCATTGATGACAGCGATGAGGAATTCAGTGTAGCGATGGTCGGCTTTCACGAGGCGGTATTGAAATACGAACCGGAAGAAAATGCGTCGCTAAAGACTTTTGCCCACCTGATCATGAAGAGGCGACTAATCGATCATATACGAAAAGAAGCGGTAAGGAATGCCAACGTCCTTTTATCCATAGACAATGACGGCGATTCAAATACAAGTGAATACATCTTCGATGAAACATCGATCTTCTCTTATTCGGAAGAGCGACAGGCAGCAGAACGGCGTGAGGAGATGACGGAATATGGCAGACTACTACGGGAGTATGGCCTGTCATTCCGTGAACTTGCTACGGTATCACCGAAGCACGCTGATTCACGAAAGACTGCTTTTCAAATCGCCCAAATTATAGCTGAGACACCAGAATTTTATAAGCATCTCTTGGAAAATAAAAGACTACCGATGAAGCAATTGGAAGATATAGTCGAAGTTTCAAGGAAAACGATTGAACGACATCGGAAATATATCATTGCAGTTACGTTGCTGCTGAACCACGATTTTAAATACATTCAGGAATACGTAAAAGGGGAACTCATATGATGCGGACATATAGAGGAATTGTTTGCGAAAAGAAAAATAGATATATGGTGTTCCTGACGGGAAATGGCGAGTTTCTGCGTGGAGTACCGATTGGAGACCCCCCTAACGTTGGAGACGAAGCTGATTTCAAACTCGTTGCTTCGACTTGTAGTGTGAGTAGTAAGTCAAAGCAGCGGGCATTCGGAGCCGTCTTTGTTGCAGCCGCCCTTCTATTTCTCATCGTTTCCTTAGTAAGCCCATTAAACGAAAAAGTGATGGCATATGTTCAATTAGAAGCTGAAACGGCGATGGAGTTTGTAGTGGACCAACAAGGAACGGTCATTTCCTTGCGTTATCTAAATGAAACGCCGATTGAGCCTGAGCATCTATCAGAATGGAAGGGTCACGCCCTCCTAACAGTGTTGGATATGGCTATATTGGAATTTTCGGTACGTGACAAGCAAATCATTATTACAACAGTCTACCCGACCCGTGAGAGCAAAAGGGAAACGAATCAGATAATTGGCGATGCAGTGAAGGAAGTAAGTGTGAAACATGATGCTTTAAACTTGGAAATAGCCGAAAGTACGCCACAGGAGAGAAAGATTGCAAATAAGAAAAGAATGTCGATTCACCAATTCAAATCTGTTCAAAATGAAAAACCAGAAAAACCCATAAATGTAAGGCAACCTGTAGATGTTATGGAACCAATTAAAGAAAAGCCGATTGAGGAGCAGAATGATGCTTTGAAAAACCCGAAAAAGGAAAATGTTCCATTAGCTCCGTCACGCCAAAAACAGATGGATAAAGAACAGCAACGTTTAAATAGAACTGAACAACAGAAAGGTCCGCCCACAGAAAAAATAGAAAAGAATCCGAACAAGAACCAAAGTGGAAATTCACAATCCCTTAAGGATAAGAAAGTCAGACCCGAAAATTCGCGGGATATGAATAAACATAGCAAAGATAATCAGGGGCCTCCTGTTAAACAAAAGCAGAACAAACCGGTAAATGAAAAAAAATCCGGCACTGGCCCTTCTTCCTAAGGAGTATGCATGTTTGAGGAGCCGTTACGAGTATTTGCTTGGAAAAACGAAAAACGACTTGGCCAGTGATGGCCAGGTCGTTTTATTATTGTTCGTTCAAGATTGCCTCTACGGTGGATTCGACTTCTTTTCGGTTCATTTTTTCTTGTCCGCTATGCAAAGCACTTATTGTCTTCTTTGCAAGTGTTAGTGGAATTTTGCAGAATAACAGAATGTTTTTATTCGTGATTGACTCGATATACTCATCGGCTTTTTGTAAATTGGCTTCTGCGTATTCGAATAACTCTTTTCGGCTCCAACCATCCGGGATGAAAGTAACGCCTCGATCTGCGTCTTCATCCTGATTGCGAAGCATGTTGACTGCCTGCAATCCGCGGCCATACCCGATAGCAAGTTCCCGATCCGTTTTCGTACCGTCATACTGCTCCCAAATATCGGATAGCATCACACCGACAAGACCCGCGACATAATAGGTATAATCATCAAGATCTTCTTTAGTTTTGATTAAAAAGTTCTTTTCGACCCATTTCGCCATACCGTCCGCCATTATGCTCGTCGATTCTTTTACTTTTTCGACAATGCCGGCTGGACAGACTGCGAGCCAATCGCCAAGCCTCAATGTAACTTCGGGCAATAGGTTCTCATAAGGTTTCAGTAATTCCCTATAAGCAGCCACGTCAAAGAAATCATGCTGCAAAAGCTTACTTGTAGACCGAAGTAAATGTTGCTTGCTATCAGGATGCAACTCCTCATGATCCTCGATTTCGTCAATCGCACGCATGCATAGATAGGCGGAACCAACGGTCTTACGCAATGTAGGGTTCAACAATTTAATCGGTATATAAAAGGTTCTGCTCGTAAGCTTCAGTATATGCATTGCATCTTTTTGCAATTTCGCCTCGTTCATCAGTGGGATCCTCCTTCATTACTTAAAAAGAAAATACGTCTCATGCGTTATTATGATTATCATACACTATTCTTTATGGGACTTGCCAACTCTATCGATGGGAAATGGTTAAAAGGATATTTTTACAAATGACCTTTTATATAAGAGGGATTTAAGCTGAAATTGTTGTGGAAAAACCTTGAATGTGAGATATTACGAAAAGAAGTTTTGGATTCATGCTGTATGCTCTAATGCATACCTATCGTTGGCATGGTAATGCTAAGTCCAAATAGATTATCGAAAAGGGAGTTTTTTGAGATGACTATTAAAGTTAAGGCAATTATAGGCAGCACAAGTTCCAAATCAGTCAACTTGAAAGTGGTTGAATTCTTAAGGGAAAAGTATGCGGGGAAATTGGAAATCACGCCTGTTTTTCTCAATGACCTTGCTATGTTTTCAGTAGACCTGGAAAGCAATCCTCCAGAAAACGTTACTGAATTTATGAAGAACGTAAGGGATTCGGACGCGATTCTTTTTGCGGTTCCAGAATATAATTATTCGATTCCTGGAGCTTTGAAAAACGCAGTTGATTGGCTATCAAGAAGTAACTTCGCGATTAAAGACAAGCCTGCATTCATGATAGGCGCTTCAGCTGGTGTATTAGGAACAGTACGTGCACAAATACATCTAAGACAAATTCTCACTAACCCGATGCTTTCACCAGCACTTTTACCGGGTAATGATGTATTCATCGGTTCAATTCAGCAAAAAGTCGATGAGACAGGGCAATTGACAGACCAAGCGACAATCGATTTCTTGGATAAAGTTGTGAACAACTTTATCGAGTTTTATTCAAAGACAAAAGCATTTGCCGAACTTCATGCTTAAGTAAAAAAGGCTGCCTTGAATCGCTCGAGGCCACTGAAAAAGTCCACTTACGAGGGCTTATGCTGGAACTGTTGATTTTCGTTCCGAGCGGACGCTTTCCG
>NZ_JAROCC010000012.1 GCF_030433715.1 Sporosarcina highlanderae
CCGCAGTAGCTCAGTGGTAGAGCAATCGGCTGTTAACCGATCGGTCGTAGGTTCGAGTCCTACCTGCGGAGCCAATTGGAGAGCTGTCCGAGTGGCCGAAGGAGCACGATTGGAAATCGTGTATACGCTAACCGCGTATCAAGGGTTCAAATCCCTTGCTCTCCGCCAGTTTTAAATCTTACATATGGCCCCTTGGTCAAGCGGTTAAGACACCGCCCTTTCACGGCGGTAACACGGGTTCGAATCCCGTAGGGGTCACCATTTTATATTCGGAGGATTAGCTCAGCTGGGAGAGCACCTGCCTTACAAGCAGGGGGTCGGCGGTTCGAACCCGTCATCCTCCACCATTTAATTAATACAGTAGGATTTAAAATTCCTACAACTAACATTATCGCGGGGTGGAGCAAATCTCATCACGCAGAATGAGATTTGTGTAATTTCCTAAAAGGAAATTACAACTTAGTCCCAAAACAAAACAACACGCGTAGGATTTAAATTTCCTACAACTCACATTATCGCGGGGTGGAGCAGTGGTAGCTCGTCGGGCTCATAACCCGAAGGTCGCAGGTTCAAATCCTGTCCCCGCAACCAAATGGTCCCGTGGTGTAGCGGTTAACATGCCTGCCTGTCACGCAGGAGATCGCCGGTTCGATCCCGGTCGGGACCGCCATTTTTATGTGGCTCAGTAGCTCAGTCGGTAGAGCAAAGGACTGAAAATCCTTGTGTCGGCGGTTCGATTCCGTCCTGAGCCACCATTTTAATATAATGTTGCCGGTGTAGCTCAGTTGGTAGAGCAACTGACTTGTAATCAGTAGGTCGTGGGTTCGACTCCTATCGCCGGCATCATTTTTCCCATGGTGGGGTAGCGAAGTGGCTAAACGCGGCGGACTGTAAATCCGCTCCCTCCGGGTTCGGCGGTTCGAATCCGTCCCCCACCACCATCTTTACAGGGGCATAGTTTAACGGTAGAATAGAGGTCTCCAAAACCTTTGGTGTGGGTTCGATTCCTACTGCCCCTGCCATTACTGTTTAAGTTTAATATTATGGCGGTTGTGGCGAAGTGGTTAACGCATCGGATTGTGGTTCCGACATTCGAGGGTTCGATTCCCTTCAGCCGCCCCATTTCCGTTATTGTTTTTTTAATTTTATTATGGCGATTGTGGCGAAGTGGTTAACGCATCGGATTGTGGTTCCGACATTCGAGGGTTCGATTCCCTTCAGTCGCCCCATTTAAGTTTTGGGGTATAGCCAAGCGGTAAGGCAACGGACTTTGACTCCGTCATTCGTTGGTTCGAATCCAGCTACCCCAGTTTTTGCGGAAGTAGTTCAGTGGTAGAATACGACCTTGCCAAGGTCGGGGTCGCGGGTTCGAATCCCGTCTTCCGCTCCACTTATCTTACGGCGGCATAGCCAAGCGGTAAGGCACGGGTCTGCAACACCCTTACCACCGGTTCGATTCCGGTTGCCGCCTCCATATTTTTTATATGCTGAATGTAAGTTATTGTTATGCCCGAGTGGTGGAATGGCAGACACGTCGCACTCAAAATGCGATGCCGCGAGGCGTGCCGGTTCAAGTCCGGCCTCGGGTATCCACGTCAAAAAGATACAACTTATGTTGTATCTTTTTGCTTTTCAGGTTAGTTTTATTGAAATTGAAAATGCTCCTTTCCGCTAAAACGGGAGGAGCATTTTTAATGGATTGACTTCGGCGAATCTTATCATTTCAATACGATCGATGGCTGTTCGGCAGATAAAACAAATGAAGAGAACTCTCCGCCACTGATGCTTGTAAACATATTTCCGCAAGCTGAAGTTAGTTTCAAAGCTTCCTCTTTTGCCATAGAAGGACGGATGAAAAGAACATGCAATGCAGCTGTTGTCTCTTGGGTTACTGCGGTTCGTACGGAGTCGACAAACGGGCTGCCGAAGGGGCTACAATCATCTCTAAGTAAAAGAATGTTGTTAAGCGAGTTGAAACGGCCGTTCAAGCCGTCATATCCTTCCTCTTCACCCCCTATTGTGAAATAGGCATTTCCAACAATCTTATTTAAATCGTAAATGCCAGCTGGAATTTCATATTGCAGGGAAAAGAATGTATTGAGGTCTACCGCACTATGGAAGGGCTGCAAGTAATTTTGTTTTTTAATCCGTCGAAAGAGAGCCTCCGCAGATGGTCGATAACGGTTCGGGTCTGCCCCAAAAGCTTTCCATACCGTTCTCCAAGCTTGTAGGTTAGGAAAATCAGTGAATGGTTTTTTCTCCAATTCGAAGAAAAGCTGTTCTTGAAATAATTGTAATCTCCCTTTTAGCATTTGAGGGGATTCTGATACAGTAATTTTGGTATAATGGTTAATGCCCAATTTCAAGTCGGGTACAACTTTAAAAAGCTCTTTGTCTAATTCAATCTTCATTACAATCACCCTTGATTTCTTTTCATCAATTTTATCATATAGGAGGCTAACCGTTGTGAATGTCGCTCAATTGCAGAACTCGCTAAAAGAATATGCAGCTTCTATCGGAATCGACAAAATCGGCTTTACGACAGCGGCTCCTTTTCTTGAATTAAAAAATCGCTTGAGGCGTCAACAGGAGTTAGGCTATCAGTCTGGATTTGAAGAAAGTGATATTGAAAAACGTACTGAACCAACATTATTACTTGATCAGGCTGAAAGCATTCTGTCCATTGCCATTGCATACCCTTCAAAAATGCAAAACTCACCTAAAGGTAAAAAAGGGGAGCGACGTGGCATTTTTTGCCGGGCTTCCTGGGGAATGGATTATCATCATGTTCTTCGTGAGAAGTTGTGGTTATTGGAACAATTTATTGCTGAACGGGTTCCTCATGCCAAAATGAGGTCAATGGTGGATACAGGAGAACTTTCTGACCGTGCTGTTGCACAGAGGGCTGGAATCGGCTGGTCTGCCAAAAACTGTTCAGTCATTACCCCGGAGTTTGGATCATATGTCTATTTAGGTGAAATGATCACGAATATACCATTTGAACCGGATATCCCGATGGAGGATCAATGCGGAGATTGCACGCTTTGTTTGGATGCATGTCCAACAGGTGCATTGATTCAAGGGGGACAGTTAAATGCTCAACGCTGTATCGCTTTTTTGACACAGACAAAAAAGGCGATACCAGAGGAGTTCAGGGCTAAAATTGGTAATCGGGTATACGGCTGTGATACTTGTCAGACCGTCTGCCCTAAAAATAAAGGGATATACAATTTACACCAAGCTGCTTTTCAACCTGAGCCGGAGTTGGTCAAACCTCTATTGGTTCCCATGTTAAGTTTGTCAAACCGGGAATTCAAGGAGACTTACGGACATATGTCAGGGTCATGGAGGGGGAAGAACCCGATACAGAGGAATGCAATTCTTGCTCTTGCCCATTTTAAAGATGAGGCGTCTGTACCGGCACTTGCCGATCTATTAGTGAAGGATCCACGGCCACTCATACGGGGAACAGTTGCCTGGGCACTTGGCGAGATTGGTTCAAGTGAAGGATTGTCGGCGATTGAAGATGCAATGATGTCAGAGCAAGACCCGGACGTCCGTGCAGAAATGGAAAAAGTATTGGAAACTATATAAGGGAAGTGCTGAAATGGCGATACATGTCGCGTTATTCGAACCATTAATACCAGCGAATACTGGAAATATTGCCCGTACATGTGCCGGGACAGGAACAAAGCTTCATTTGATTAAACCACTTGGGTTTTCTACGGATGATAAAATGTTGAAGCGCGCAGGACTGGATTATTGGCAATATGTCGATATAACCTACCATGAAGGAATACAGGAATTCTTTGATTCGTTTCCAGAGGCCGAGTTCTACTTCATCACTAAATTTGGTGAAAAGACGTATTCCCACTTCGACTTTTCGGATCAAGGGAAGGATTACTTCTTTGTTTTCGGTAAAGAGACGACAGGCTTGCCAGAAGAAGTGATTGAGAATAACAAAGAGACTTGCTTACGGATTCCGATGAATGGAAATATCCGGTCCTTAAACTTATCAAATACGGCTGCTATTCTTATTTATGAAGCTTTGAGGCAACAGTCCTATTTAGACTTAAAATAATAAAAAACGGGACAGCCTTATATGGCATGTCCCGTTTTTAAATTCTTATTTTTTTACTTTACCAGGCTTGTCTTCATAGCCACCTGTAAGGATAGCAGAAAGGAATGCAAAGCATACGCCTATGATAAGGATTAGTTTCATCAGATGTACCTCCTGTAAAATCATTAGTCCTTTATATAGTATACCCTAAAACAAATGTGATTGTAATGACTGACTTTAAAAATTGTGTCAGTTTCATTAACAGAGGCATCGGATTTCGAAAGTTGCTCAATTAGCGATACAATGGTAGTAAATATGAACAAGGGGGAAATGCTGTGAAGAACTTTGACGGAAAGATTGTACTTGCGAATGGCGTTGAAATGCCTCAGCTTGGTTTGGGCGTTTATAAGATGACTGATTCAGAGGAAACGCTTAAAGCGATTTCTTACGCATTGCAAATAGGTTATAAGGCAATTGACACGGCAGCAATCTATGAAAATGAAAGGGAAACGGGTGAAGCTGTCCGGCAATCAGGTATTCCTCGGGAAGAATTATTCATCACATCAAAGGTGTGGAATGATGACCAAGGATATGATGAAACATTGAGGGCATTCGAAGCATCCCTTGAAAGGCTCGGGATGGAATACTTGGATTTATATTTAACGCATTGGCCGGTTGCCGGCAAATATGTTGATACCTATCGTGCAATCGAGCGTCTCTATGAAGAAAAGTTGATTCGTTCAACAGGCGTTTCCAATCACCATATCCACCATTTAGAGAAAATTTTCAGTGTGGCAAACGTGAAGCCGATGGTAAATCAAATTGAATTGCATCCACGCCTCTCACAAGAGACTTTACGGAAGTTCTGCCAAGAGCATGGCATTGCAGTCACGTCATGGTCTCCGTTAGCAAGAGGCGGGCTTTTGGACAACCCGTTATTGAATGAAATAGGATTGAAATATGGGAAATCCCCTGCACAGGTAATTATTAAATGGCATTTGCAACACGGGTTAATTGTTATCCCTAAATCGGTGACGCAAGAACGTATAAAGGCTAATATCGAAGTTAAAGATTTCGAATTGGCACCGGAAGATATGATGAAAATTGATTCATTGAACATGGATGAGCGAACTGGTACTAACCCTGAAAAATTTGATGAGGCATAAGTAACGAAAACCGGAGCGATGATTATCATCTACTCCGGTTTTTTTATGAAATTTCTATGTCGGTTTGTTCTCCGGTAAACGGATGTACGAATTTCACTGTCTTCGCAACCAATCGATACGTTCCATCTTCCGTTTCGCTGCCCCCATATAAAGTATCCCCTTTGACAGGGTGCCCAATATGGGAGAAATGGACGCGGATTTGGTGCGTTCGGCCGGATTCAAGACTCGCTTCAATTAGTGTCGATTCCTCAAACCGCTCAATAATTTTAAAACGTGTGATGGCATCTTGCCCGTTAGGCGAGACTCGTCGTCTTGTCGGATGATGACGATCGCGCCCGATTGGATATTGAAGCGTTCCTCTCATGCGTTTTACCCGGCCATCGACTTCCGCATGGTAAATCCGTGTGATGGAGCGTTCCTCGATCATCCGGTCGAATAGCGCCTTCGCAATTGGATGTTTGGCTACAAGTACGATACCTTCCGTTCCTTTGTCGAGGCGATGTACATGCTCTGCGTATGTACCGCTATTTTTTGAGACATGAGCCATGATGGCATTCATGAACGTCCCGCCCCCGTCAGCGTCATCAGGATGTGTTGCCATATTGGAGGGTTTCAAGGCAGCGATAATATGTTCATCCTCGAAAAGAATTGGAACGGTTATAGTCTCATCTTGCTTATAGGAGGAGGCTGCATCTTTGAAGTGAAAGATGAGGTCCGTACCTATTTCAAGTGGAGTCCGCCAGTCCAATGGTTCTCCTGCGCTATCTGTGACAGCCTTGTCCATCCGCATTTGATGGACAGTTTTTTTACCAGCCTGCCAATCATTTCGGAGAAGTTCTTCAATCGTTACCTTGTCATGTTTTGTCTTATAGGGAAAAGAAGTCATCATGTTATCCATCACTTTTCATCGTACTCATCAAAGAACGTTCGAATTGTTTCTTTAATGTCTTCATCGTTTCCTTCGGGCAAGCCGACTATGCGTTTGACTTCTTTGCCATCTTTATAATGGATAAGGGCTGGCCAAGATTGAATACCGTACGGTTGAGCTTGATCACCGAATTCCAACATGTTGAATTGATATACATGTATTCCCTCTTCTTTTGCAACCGGCATTAGGAGAGGTGTCATCGCCATGCAATACTGGCACTCCGGGTGGAAGAAATAAGCAGTGACGGACTCGCCGGATCTAACCTTTTCATATAATTCATCAGGGAGCACGATATTACTGTAATTTTCATTACCAATAAGTGCAATCGTCGGCTTCTTAAGATCTTCTTTTCCATAAGGATTGTTTTTCAACTTCTCCTTGTCTGATTGGTTGGATAAAACAACAATCAGTGCGAAGATGGCAATAATGACGCCACCAATTATAAATAGTTTTTTCAATTCACTTAGACTCCTTTTGCCATTTCAATACGAATAGGCTTGTAATGAGGATTAGCACGAATGCCGTCAATGCCATGAACGGTATTGTGATAAATCCAAGGTAATTCACATACTGGCCAGTACATGGGACATTTCCGCAAGCGGGAGCACTGTCATGTAAAAAGGTGAGTTTCTGTATTCCATAATGATAAATTGAAATACTTCCCCCGACGATTGCCATTACAGCCGTTGTCAAAGCAATTTTTGCATTCCTCTCATATAATGCAATTCCCGAAACAAGGACAATCGGATACATAAGGATACGCTGATACCAGCATAATGTACAAGGTTCAAATCCTCGAACCTCCGAATAGTACAAGGAACCAAGGGTTGCGATGAGGGAAATCGTGAAGATGAAAATAAGGCCATTCTCCAACCTTTTCTGCATTGCGTCAACTCCTAATTGTATGACTCATATTTGATTATACGGTGCTGAGATTCCCATGTAAAATAATCAAAACGTTCATGACTTACCCTAATGATTATTGGGTACATATAAAGGGAGAGGTGAACGGAATGAGTGAAGAATTTGATTTATCGTCGTTTGAAATGAGCATGATCATCCGTGAGATGGAAAAGGATGATATTGAAAAGATATTGGAAATGCAGAAGGTGTGTTTCCCGGGCATGGATCCGTGGGAAGAAGAGCATCTGTTAAGCCATATATCCATTTTTCCGGAAGGTCAATTCGTTGCTGAGTTGGACGGGGAAATTATCGGCTCCTGTTCCAGCCTGATCATCAACTTTGATGAATACGATGATCGACATACATGGGACGATATTTCTGATCATGGTTATATAACAAATCATAATCCGGAAGGGTACAACCTATATGGGATTGAAGTGATGGTGCATCCCGATTATCGAAGGATGAAAGTGGGCCAACGGCTATATGAGGCCCGGAAAGAGCTGGTCCAACGATTGAATTTGAAATCGATCATTATCGGTGGCAGAATTCCGAACTATCATCGGTTTGCTTCCGAAATGTCTGCGCGGGAATATGTGGAGGCGGTTACCAGACATAAAATTTATGACCCCGTCCTGACCTTTCAGATATTGAACGATTTTACATTGATGAGGATCAATCCTAATTACTTGCCTGATGATAAAGCTTCGAAAAGGTATGCCACATTGATGGAATGGAATAATGTCGATTATAAGGCAACTTCGAAGCGTCATTATAAGACAAGCTATCCTGTCCGCATCTGTGTCGTCCAATATTTGATGAGGAAGATTTCATGCTTTGAGGAGATGGCCAATCAATGCGAGTATTTTGTGGATGTCGCATCTGACGCCAACTCCGATTTTGTCGTATTCCCGGAGATCTTCACGACGCAGCTAATGTCCTTTTTGGATGAGCCATCGCCAAGCCGGGCTGTTCGGAGGATGACCGAATACACACCGCAATACATCGAACTATTTACAAATCTTGCAGTCCGCTACAATGTGAACATCATTGGAGGTTCCCATTTTGTTGAGGAAGAGGATGAAGAGATTTACAATATCGCTTACCTATTTAGACGGGATGGGTCGATTGAAAAACAATATAAAATTCATATTACACCGAATGAGCGGAAATGGTGGGGGATCAGCCAAGGCGATTCGGTCCGAGTTTTCGATACGGATTGCGGTAAGATCGCCATTCAAATCTGCTATGATATCGAGTTTCCTGAACTTGCACGGATTGCGACGGATAAAGGTGCGAATATCATCTTCACCCCGTTTTGTACAGAGGATCGTCAAGGTTATTTGCGGGTACGGTATTGTGCGCAAGCAAGGGCGATTGAAAATCAGATTTACACAGTTATTTCAGGAACAGTGGGGAATTTGCCACAGACGGAAAATATGGACATCCAGTATGCACAGTCAGCCATTTTCTCTCCATCGGACTTCGAATTTGCTCGTGATGGAATTGTTGGAGAAACGAATGCGAATTTGGAGATGGTGTTGATTGGTGATGTGGATCTCGAGATTTTACGAAGGCAGCGGCAGGACGGTACTGTAAAACAGTTGAAGGACCGCCGCCATGATATTTACCATGTGGAGTATAAAAAGGATTAATCAATAAAAAAACGGCATCCCTTTGAATTAAAGGATGCCGTTTTATTATGACTCAACTGGTATATCTGTCACGCCAGTTGTTTTTTCAGCTTTATGTTTCATTGCCTCAAGGTAAAGGATATGATGACCTTCAACATCCTTCACTGTGAATTCATACCCTTGCTCGATAATCTTCTCACCAGGCACCGCCTCAAATCGTTCGGACATGAACCATCCGCCGATTGTATCGATATCTTCCTCTTCAATATCGATATCAAGGACTTCATTAACGTTTTCAATTAACATTTTTGCATCTAAAATATAGTGGTTTTCATTTACCTTCTGTACTTCTGGTACTTCATCTATATCGAATTCGTCTTGGATTTCTCCGACAATCTCTTCTAAAATATCTTCAATTGTAACGAGACCGGCAGTCCCACCGTATTCATCCATCAAAACGGCCATATGGATCCGTTCTCGTTGGATTTTGAGAAGGAGATCCCCAATTGCTATCGTTTCGATAACCCTGATGATTGGCTGCATATACTCGCTGACAGGTTGTTCACCCGTAGTCGGATCCTTGATGAATTCCGTCAATAGGTTCTTCATATTGACCAAACCGATGACATGGTCTTTATCGCCATCTGTTACTGGGTATCGTGTAAATTGTTCGACACCCATCATCTCGAACACTTCACGCAAAGTCATTTCCTTTTCAATCGTCATCATTTCAGTTCGAGGCACCATAATCTCCTTGGCAACACGATCGTCAAATTCGAATATTTTATTGACAAATTTATATTCAGATTGATTGATTTCGCCGCCTTTTAAGCTGTCGGAAAGGATCATTCTCAACTCATCTTCTGAATGGGCCACTTCCGATTCTGAAACCGGCTTGAAACCGAATAGACGGATAATGAGACGTGCAGAACCGTTCA
Organism: Sporosarcina highlanderae; assembly: GCF_030433715.1. Taxonomy (GTDB): domain Bacteria; phylum Bacillota; class Bacilli; order Bacillales_A; family Planococcaceae; genus Sporosarcina; species Sporosarcina highlanderae. The sequence continues at coordinate 9,630 of NZ_JAROCC010000012.1, forward strand.
TCCCTTTAATGACAGGGTACATTATGAAGTAAAATAATATGAGCGGTTTTGCTGCTGATAAGGTAATGGCTTCAGCCCGCTGAATAGCGATGGTCTTAGGCGCCAATTCACCTACAACAACATGTAAAAAAGTGACGATTGTAAATGCAATGATGAAAGACAGAATCGTGGATGCTTGCGGTTCCAGTTCAAAATGTGAAAAAACCGGCCCTAATATCAATTTTACGGTCGGTTCACCTAACATACCTAATCCAAGGGCTGTTATCGTGATCCCTAATTGACAAGCCGATAAATATTCATCTAAGTTGCTGATGACCTTTTTGGCAGTTAGTGCTCGGCGGTTACCTTCCGCAACAAGCTGATTGATCCTCGTCGACCGTACTTTCACTATTGCAAATTCACTCGCTACAAAAAATGCGGTGAATGCGATCAAGGCAGCAAATGCTGCCAATCGTATGGCAATTTCCAAATAAGTTTACCTTGCTCCGCGCCCGAATGAGGGGTAGAACAAAGTGCACACCTCCTGTAAGGTTAAAATCGTTAGTTAAACTAATAATAATTTATTTACAAGAAAAATACAAATGGTTTTGCCTAAATCTTGTATAATGGATAAAACATGTTGGAGGTGCGGGTTTGAAGAATCTAAATAAGGCGAGTGAAATACTCAAAACATCATTGCTTTTAGGACTGACCTCATTTGGTGGGCCAGCAGCTCACATCGGCTATTTCCGAGAGGAGTACGTGAAGAAAAAGAAGTGGTTGGACGATAAGATGTACGCAGATATCGTTGCATTATGCCAATTTTTACCGGGGCCAGCGAGTTCACAAGTGGGCATTGCCATCGGTTTGATGCGTGGCGGTTTGCTTGGAGGGATTCTTTCCTGGATAGGATTTACATTGCCATCCGTGTTGCTTCTTATGGGATTTGCATGGCTGATTTCCTCTTCAGGGTCATTTGATATTGGTTGGATCAAAGGCTTGAAGATTGTTGCAGTAGCTGTCGTTGCCCATGCATTGCTTGGAATGGGCAAGTCACTGACTCCTGATCGGCCAAGAATTACAATCGCTTTGGCTACGGCCATTCTAACCGTATTGATACCTACAGCGGTTGGACAGATTGCGATTATTGCCGGTGCGGGATTGATCGGTTTTGGACTTTACCGGAAAGAAGAGGCGCCTGTGCCGGCATCTATCCATCTTTCATTTGGGAAACGGACGGGGGTTGCAGCATGGACGATTTTCTTTGTATTGCTTATCGGTATACCAGCTATTCGGTCGTATTTCCACAATGCTACAATTGCAATCTTTGATACTTTCTATAGGGTTGGTTCAATTGTTTTTGGAGGTGGCCATGTCGTATTACCGATGCTTGAACGAGAAGTTGTACCCGCAGGTTGGATGGACGCAGAGACATTCATTGCGGGATATGGGGCTGCACAAGCGGTACCAGGCCCATTATTTACATTATCAGGCTATTTAGGGCAGTTGATGAATGGACCATCAGGTGCGGTAGTTGCGGTTGTCGCCATGTTTTTACCGTCATTCCTACTTGTCATCGGAACATTGCCGTTTTGGTCGGCAATCCGCTCAAAGATAGGTATCCAAGCTGCTTTGAAAGGGGTAAACGCTGGAGTTGTCGGCATTTTACTTGCAGCGCTATATGATCCCGTTTTTACAAGTTCCATCATTCAACCAATCGATTTTGCAATTGCGGTTATAGCATTTGGACTATTGCAGTATTATAAAGTGGCACCTTGGCTTGTAGTTTTGGTAACGGCCATCTTAGGCGCATTATCACATCTGTTTTTTGGTTGAAAAAAGTGTGTTAATCGGATGTTTCTGTACATACAATAGAGAATGTTCACTATTACTTAAAATTGTACTGAAATGAAACAATTGAAAGAAATGTATTGACAAATGAAAATTGGCAATGTAAGCTAAAATTATTCGAAAATCGAAATAGTAAGGGAGGTGCGGAAAATGAAAAAAGTAAATGTTATCAAAAAACAACAATCTCATATGTCCGTGCCGAATTGGTTTTTATTTACTATTTGAAATAATACCAAGGCGGCATGACTTGCCGTTCCTTTATAATGAGCACACGCTTATCCACAGGAGGCGTGTGCTTTTTTGTCTTTTTTATAATGAAATTTGGTGTTTTCACGTTTTTACGTGTGACATAAGGTGAAACTTCAATCAGTGGGGTTTTTCCACTGATTGTTAGTTGAACCAATCGGGCATTAACTAACTGTTGATCCCCTAAGATCTTACAGTTAGTTAATGCGGGATATAAAACATAAAAACAAGGAAAGGGGCGCTCATGATGATTGTCATGAATCAGCAACGGAAACTATTTAAAAAGGAATCTCTAGAAAGTGGATAGTCGATAGAGAAGAAGGAAGAAGGTTGAATAAATGTTTTCAGTTTTATTTAAATTAAAATGGTTTTTTAAAGAGAATCGTAAAAGGTATACAATAGCACTCGTCCTATTAATGGTTGCAAATATCCTTGTGATTTTGCCGCCATGGATCATAGGGCAGGCGATTGATGCGATTTATACACAGTCGATGACGGCAAAACTGTTGGCGCTTTTTATTGGAGCAATGTTACTGATCATGCTCTTCTCGTATTTCGGAAACTTTATATGGCAGTATCAGTTATTCGGCGGTGCTTATGTCATTGAGCGGCAATTGAGGACGCGGCTCATGAGGCATTTCCTTAAAATGACCCCGACATTTTATGAAAAGAATAAGACGGGGGATTTAATGGCGCGCTCCACAAATGACTTGCGCGCAATTTCGGAAACAGCCGGTTTCGGAATAATGACGCTCGTAGATTCGACTGTGTATTTAGGGACACTTATAATTACAATGGGCTTTGTCGTCTCATGGAAGTTGACCTTAGCGGCAATTATCCCGTTGCCTATATTGGCTTTTATTCTCCAGTACTTGGGGAAGAAGATACATGAACGGTATATGACTGCCCAACAGGCATTCGGGGATTTGAATGATGAAGTCCTTGAAGCGGTTGCTGGCGTCCGTGTCGTCCGCGCCTACGTGCAAGAACGTGCTTCTGAGAAGCGATTTGCGGATATGACGGAAGATGTGTACAAGAAAAATATGCATGTCGAAAAGATTGACGCATTATTCATGCCGTTTTCAAAAACGCTGACAGCTTTGACGTATATGATTGGTCTTGGATATGGTGCGTTTTTAGTATCGACTGGCGAGATGACGTTAGGAAATCTTGTTACATTCAATGTGTATTTAGGGATGATTGTCTGGCCGATGTTTGCAATCGGAGAGCTAATCAACGTTTTACAACGAGGAAATGCGTCGCTTGACCGCGTTATGGAGACGTTGAATTACGAGGAAGACGTCAAGGATCCTGAACAGCCTGTTGATCTTAAACAGCCTGAAAATGTCGGTTTCAATGATGTCAGCTTCACTTATCCAATGTCGCACGCATTGAATTTGGATAAAATCGAACTGAAGTTGGATAGGGGTCAGACGCTTGGAATTGTCGGAAAAACCGGAAGCGGGAAAACGACTTTTGTCAAACAGCTATTGCGTGAATACCCAGCAGGAGAAGGGGAAATCGCCTTTTCTGGTGTTGCCTTGCAATCTTTAAAGAAAGACCAGGTCCGTGATTGGATCGGTTATGTACCGCAGGATCATGTGCTCTTCTCGCGCTCTGTCCGGGATAATATCCTGTTCGGGCGTCCGGAAGCGACGGAAGACGATATTGCGGAATCCATCAGACTTTCTTATTTTGAAAAGGATTTGCAAATGTTGCCTGCCGGACTTGATACACTTGTTGGTGAAAAAGGTGTTGCGCTATCGGGCGGGCAGAAGCAACGGATTTCGATTGCACGAGCTCTTGTGAAAAATCCGGAAATCCTTATCTTGGATGACTCACTTTCCGCAGTTGATGCGAAAACGGAAGCGAAGATCATCGAGAATATCCAATCGGAACGTTCCGGCAAAACGACGATTATTACGACTCACCGTCTATCAGCAATCCAACATGCGGATTGGATCATCGTGCTTGACGATGGCCGAGTCATTGAAGAAGGAAGACATGAAGACTTGCTTGCGAATAACGGATGGTATAAAGAGCAATTCGACCGCCAGCAGATTGGGGAGGTTGAATAAGATGGGTACCGGAAAACGTTTAGTGCAGTATGCGCTTGATTATAAAAAGTTATTACTTACAGGGTTATTCCTTTTAGCGGTGGCAGTTGGAGCGGATTTGATGGGGCCGATGATTGCAAAACGGATCATTGACGATCATATCGCGACATCAATTGATAAATCGATTAATTTTACGCCGATCGCCAAGCTGTTAGCCGTATTTTTCGGGCTTGCGGTAGTGACAGCGATTCTAAGATATTTTCAGTATTTATTGTTACAAAAGGCGGCAAACAGAATTATTCAGAAATTGCGGAATGAATTGTATGCGCATATTCAAACATTGCCAATCCGCTATTTTGATAATTTACCTGCCGGGAAAGTTGTTGCGCGGATTACGAATGATACAGAAGCGATCCGGAATTTATATGTGACGGTCGTTTCCCAATTTGCGATTAGCGGCATGTATATGTTAGGGATTTTCATTGCATTGTTCTATTTGGATCCAAAGATGGGAGCCATCACGCTTTTCGTCTTGCCGGTCCTTTACGTTTGGATGAAGTTGTACAGAAGATTCGCATCAAAAGTGAATCACATCATCCGAAGCAAGAACAGTGAAATGAATGCAATGATCAATGAATCCATCAATGGAATGACGATCATCCAGGCATTCCGTCGTGAAAAGCAGATGGATGGGGAGTTCAATAAGATAAACGATGAGCATTATACGTATCAAAGCAAGCTTTTGAAAGTGGAAGCTGCGACATCACATAATCTTGTCGATATTATCCGCTCACTGGCATTCGTCTTTCTGATTTGGTATTTTGGCGGTGCGTCACTTACTGCTGAAAGTGTAATTTCGGTTGGGATGCTTTATGCATTCGTTGACTATATTACACGGTTGTTCAATCCGATTACAGGGGTCGTCAACCAGTTCGCACGACTTGAACATTCACTTGTAGCGGCTGAACGTGTCTTCGGATTGATGGATCGTCCAGGGGAAGCGGTCAGTGATGTGAAAATTGAACGTTACCGCGGAAATGTCCGATTTGAAGATGTGTGGTTTGCATATAAAGATGAGGAGTATGTATTGAAGGATATCTCATTTGAAGCGAAGCAAGGTGAAACGGTAGCGCTTGTCGGCCATACGGGCTCAGGGAAGAGTTCAATTATGAACTTGTTGTTCCGTTTCTATGATGTATCGAAAGGGAAAATCACGATTGACGGCATGAATATTGGGGAAATGTCACGCCAGACAATCCGTGATCATATGGGTATCGTCTTGCAAGATCCGTATTTGTTTAGCGGAACGGTCGAATCGAATATTAGCTTGGGAGATTCGCGGATTTCACGGGAGCGGGTTCAGGAAGCGCTTGATGCAGTAGGCGGAGAACGAGTGTTGAAGCATTTACCAGGCGGGATTGATGAGCCGGTTGTCGAGAAGGGCAGCACGCTCTCATCTGGTCAGCGGCAATTGATTTCCTTCGCACGTGCGCTTGCCTTTGACCCGGCTATTCTAATTTTGGATGAAGCAACTTCCAATATCGATACGGAAACCGAGGAAATCATCCAGCATGCGATGGACGTGTTGAAGAAAGGTCGGACGACGTTCATTATCGCCCACCGTCTATCGACGATTAAGAATGCGGACCGGATATTGGTGTTAGACCGTGGGGAGATCGTTGAGCAGGGCAATCATGATGAATTGCTTGAGTTTGGCGGACAGTATGCCCAAATGTATAAGTTGCAAGCGGGGACTTCGGGGAATCCAAAAGTGGGGTAAGTTTGTTGAGGGAAGGGACTTCTTAAATGGAGTCCCTTTTTTTGTGTGAATCGTCGGAGTGTGCCCGGAAAGTGGGAAAGTGTCCCCGTAAAACATTAAAGTGTCCCCGTAAAACATTAAAGTGTCCCCGCAACGAGGGAAAGTGTCCTCGCAAATCATCAAAGTCTCCCCTCATCCCACGGGTATCCCCGCATTTTTGGGGTTTATGCGTATAATTAAGGATTTATGCTTCTTTCGGTACGTTTATGCGTTTCTGCGGGGATTTATGCGTAATTCGGTTATCAATATAGCAAATCCCTATCCCAAGTCTTTGGGTTAAATGAAAATTCCGTTGCGAAATGTTTCGTTAACACGTATATTTAGAGTAACGAAGTATTACGTGCGGAAAGTTGGAAATATAGATGATACGCGTCAGTGAGTTAAAACAGAAATTCTATTCTTTCAATCGAAATGTAAGGCTTTTTATAATAGGAAACGCGCTTCTCCAGATCGGGATGGGTGTTTTCATGGTCATGTACAATCTATATATACGGGAGCTTGGGATGCCGGAAACGGTGAATGGAAAGGTGATTTCCATGACCGCGATGGCATCTGCAATCATGCTTGTTCCAGCAGGATTTTTAAGTGATAAATTTGGGCGGAAATGGATGATTGTAGGCGGAGCGTTGTTAGCGGTAACGACTCTGTTTTATCGGGGAATCGCAGTTTCAGAGACTCCGATTATTACAGCGGCATTCTTAACGGGTTTATTCATGGCATTCGTTCAAGTGTCTGGCATACCGTTTCTGGCGGAAAACTCTTCACCTACGGAAAGAGTTAAACTTTTCAGTGTCAATTTTGCGATAATAACGGTTGCGAATGTCATTGGTAGTCTATCGGGTGGAATCATTGCGGATGTGCTCGAAACTGTATTGAAGATCAGTGCAGCTGAAGCGATACGGTATTCGTTGTTGGTAGGGGCATCCATATACACGATAGGCTTGATTCCTTTGTTCAAACTGCAGGAGAAGCCTGCGGAAGAAAAGGTGAAACGGGAACTTACCTCTAATGAAGCGCCCGAGTTGGATGATAGCTTCAAGCGAAATTTGATAGTCATTTTCCATTTTTCATTTGCAAGCCTATTGATCGGATTTGGTTCGGGATTGGTAGTTCCCTATTTGAACCTGTATTTCGCGAATCGCTTTGACGCGACGAATTCCTTTATCGGTTTTGTTCTATCATTAGGGTCTGCAATGACGGCAGTGGCGGCAATGATCGGCCCTGCACTTTCAAGGAAAGTCGGCAAGGTGAAGGCGCTGATATTATTCCAAGCGCTATCGATCCCTTTCTTGTTATTGACGGCGTACACGACATCACTATGGTTGGCTTCGCTCGGCTTCCTTCTTAGACAGGCGCTTATGAATGCGGGCAATCCGATTCAAAGCGCGGTTGCGATGGAAGTTGTGTCGGATAAATATAAGGGTCTTGCCAACTCCATGAATCAGATGGTGTTTAGTCTTGGATGGGCCATGATGGGAACGGTCGCGACAGGACTTGTCGTCGCTCATGGATCCTATTGGGGTTACGCATATGCATTCACCATAACTGCGGGGCTTTATATCATTTCATGTACTTATTATTATTTTATATTTGGAAGAAGGAAATTGGCGGGGGAATGACAAAAGCGGAAGGTGGCGTTTCAATGCCACCCTCCGCTTTTCTTTATTGTCCAGCTCCGGGTGGCAGATGCTCGGGTCATAAGTCAGCTCCCCTACATGGCAAAAGGCGCCATTTCGTGGAGCTGTCTTATGCCTGTCGCATCTAACCGCCACCCTCCGCTTTTCTTCATTGCCCTCTTTGATACTGCGTTTCTTTCCAAGCATTTTGCTCTTCGGGCACTCTGCTTTTATCCTCAAAGACATTTTCAGTTTTCTGGTTTTGAATCTTTAATTGTTCTTTTTCTTTTTGCAATTGCTCAGGGGTCTTTTCATTATCCTTCGCCATATACGTCGCCTCCTTATCGAGGGATAGTATGGTCGGAAAAATTCCCTTCATTCATACACATGGAATGTCATCAGTTCGTGGATCATTTTTTTGACTTGTTCTTCGTCTGCAGGTGTTTCCGCCGTCCAATTGATGGTACCGTCGGGCATGTAGTCTCCTGTGTATCGTTGATTTTGATAAAAGAATGAGAATGTCCAGCCTGGTAAATTACCTCCAGCGAACATTGGTTTATAGCTGAAATGCTGTAGCATTGAATCTCTCCTTTCATAGATAAGCGCCCGTATGCATAAAGTGTACAAACGATACGAAAGGGTGCTGACGTGTTTGTCGATAAATTAAAGCAAGCCATCGAGAGCGAATACAAGGACTATTATTTCTATAAGTCGATGTATGAGAAGACCGATGATCCGCTTTGGCGGGACTTCATCCAGCATGCATATGAAGATGAGAAAAGCCATTATGAAATGTTGCAACAAGTCTATTATATGATGACTGGGACGTTTGTACAAAATCCAAATAAACCGATTCCATGCTACAATTTCAAGCAATGCGTCAAACAAGCACTTGTGGATGAGTTGCACGGGGTGGAGGCTTATAAGGAGCTGTTGTTGACGGTTCCGTTTCAACAGGCATATAATCCGATTTTTATTGCGATGCATGATGAGATGGAGCATGCGATTCGGATGTCGACGATTTATAATTCATTGAAGTGATTGAAGACACGAGACCATCTTTTTGATGATCCCGTGTTTTTTTATCATTAAATACCTAAATGCTGTTGAAAATAGTGTGCTGCCTCCAACATCCTTGGCCCGTACCAGAACATTTCTCCATCTACGAGGATTGGTTTGGTTTCGGGCATCATGTCTATAAACTCTCCAAGGTGCTTTTCTTTGAACGGGAAAGGCTCTGAAGCAAGGAATACATAGTCCAAGTTTGCTTTTTGGAAATCTTCGGCTGAAACGGCGGGATATCTGCCTTCTGCATTTATGAAAGGGTTGATGAAACCTATTTTTTCCAAGAGCGAGTTGATGTATGTATCTTTCCCGACGACCATATACGGTTTCCGCCAGATGACATAGGCGATGCGCTTTTCGTGAGCCTTTGGCAATGAATCGAATTGTTGCTGAATGGAGCTGACTAATTTTGCGGCGGCTTCTATGCGATCTGTGAGGTTGCCCATTTCTTCAATCATCCGAAATGCTTCACCCACTGACTGGACTTCTGCCACATAAACCGGGAAATACTTCTCTAATGCATCTACGATTTCTTTCGTATTCTCTTCTTTTTCAACGATGATTAAATCTGGTTGGACGGCTTGTATAGCTTCAAGTTTAATGTCCTTAGTGCCAGCAACAGCAGGGACATTTTCCGCTTTGTCCTTTGGAAAGATACAAAATCGTGTCCTGCCGACGATTTTCTCTTCAAGGTCGAGCGCGAATAATGTATCCGTAATGCCTGGGCATAAAGAGACAATCCGTTTTGGCGGATAGTGATAGGTGACACGTCGACCGACTCGATCGACTACTGTTTTATTCAAAGTTGAATCACTTCCCTTCATTCAAAAAAACTTCCTGCTTCCTTTGCTACAGTTTCAGGAGCTTTTAAGGACAACGGCTCGCCCTGTAAAAAGTTGAACACGTTCATATCGCTCGTCTCAAGCATCCCAATTGTCATGCGGGGAACGAGACGGAAATGGACTTGCTCTGCGGCGTGCTTTTTCACTGGAATATGCATAACGGCATTAAAGCTCTCCACGCCTTGTCCCTTGAAATAAAGGAAGAAACGAAGCAAGCTTTTCGCAAGGTCCTTGTAGTTTTGACTTTCAAGTTCATCGAAAGAAGCGGCAACGAAAACTCCGATGAAATCATAATGGCTTTTCGGTGCATAGGCATGCAGGAAGCTAATAGATCCTTCCTTACCAATCCAACGTTCCTCAAGATTGCGCTCTTCGGAAACGAGGGACGTGAAGTAATTTGCTCCCTCTTTCTCAAAAAAAGCATGGCTGTTCCTTTTAATTGCCGACTGGTAATTGGTCGGTTGTTCAGATGCAAGCACATGAATATGTGGGTGCAGGATGCTTCCTCCTGAAGGTGGGAGGTAGTTCCAATTGATGGAGACGTATTCAGTTTTAGTATCAAACTCCAACACTTTTTCGATATACTGATGAGCTGCTTTGAACGAATCCGCGATGAGCTCTTCCGTAAACTCCTCAAGCTTCACGTAATGCTGCTTGGACATTCTGACGACGGCGTTATGCTTACTGTATGGGAATAGATTTGGAAATACGATGGCCTCCTTGCCGATAAACCGCCCACCCTCCACTAACTCGTCAGGAAAACGAGGAGTAATCTTCGAGACGTTTTCAGCACAGAAAGGACACTTAGCCCCTTCCGTCTCCTTCGCAAGCTCGGAATAATCCTTCGGTACGAACGGTGCGCCTGGGTCAAAGATAATTCTTGAAGTTTCACCGGTCAATGGATCGAACCTGATTTCGGTCTTTCTATCAATCAACTTCTCATCTTGCATCGGATCATGGAATGTAAAAAACTCTTCATGTTTCCGGAACGATATTGGCATGAGAATGCTCCCCCTCAAATATGTTATTTCTTCCATTCTATCGTTAACTGACAGAAAAGTCAGCCGGATGAATCACTCTATTTACGTTCGTCTGTGGTAAAATAGATTGTAGAATAGTTTGTTAAATTAAAGATAACAAGATAGGGGAAATGTGAAAATGATTAAATCAGCGACATTATATACGAATAATGTAAAGGCGTTAAGACGGTTTTATGGAAATGTGTTGGAACTGGATATTACAGACAATGCTCCAGAACAATTCACTGTCAGAATCGGGGAATCCCATTTAACTTTCAAACATACAGACCAACCTGCATTCTACCATTTTGCAATCAATATTCCGGGCAACCAATTTTCAATGATGAAGTATTGGATAACTGACCGCGTCACATTGAATAGGGAAGAGGGGCGGGATGAAGTGTACTTCCCAAGCTTCGATGCGGATTCAATGTATTTTGAGGATCCTGCGGGGAATATCGTTGAACTGATTGGTAGACGAAAACGTGATTTATTCGGTGATCTGACAAAAGAGTCCTTCCTCGATATTAGCGAAATCAGCATCACAACACCCCATGTCGTAGAGGTAGGAGACCAGCTGCAAGACCTTGGAATTCCGCTACGGAATGGAACCGAAGTAAGCCCGAATGAATTGAACTTTCTTGGACGCGGAGATGCATTCATCGTCCTCGTTCCACCGGGACGAAGATGGTACTTTTCAAAAAAAAATGCCGAAACATTCCCTATTGAAATGACATGGAATGATGAAGTTATCAAATTGGATGGGGAAGGGAAACTGAACTCTTGATGAACATGAAAATGTTCAATATGGGGGCAATTTAGGTTGCAACAAAGTAGTGGAAAGGCAGGTGGCGGTTATTAAACGTTTTTTATTTCCATTCATTTACCTAATTGTTATAGGATTGGCTGCGGTAAATAGTTTCACATTAATTTTTAATCAAGGGGAAGGGGAGAATGTTGGTGGTTTTGTCGACCCCCTATGGTTCGATATTCTTATGTTTGTTTTTATGACAACATCGCATTCCTTTCCATTCCTTCTTGTTATTGGGTTAATTCATATATTTTATCGGATGCATAAAAGGGGGGAAATTCAGTTATGGAAGAAGAATATTTGAATGGCAAGAAAAAGGTCGACGAGAAAAAATTGATGATAAGAGAAGCAGGCTTCGTAGCATTGGTGATAATACTTTTTCTTCAATACTTTAAGTTAGCTGCTTACTTGGAGAATGAATTCTTTTTTAATAGTTATTTCATGAGCTATATTGTCTTATTTTTGGGTATTCCTTTATGTTATTTTGCCGCGAAATATTTAGTTAAGGTTATAAAGAAAGTTATCTGAAGGAAGGAGGGGAGATTTAATGTTTCCTACATTAGAGACAGATAGGCTACTATTACGAGAACTAACAAATGAGGATATAGAAGGTATTTTTGCTTGTTTCTCAAACGAGGATGTAACACGTTTTTACGGTCAAGAAACATTAAAAAGTATTGAAGAAGCTAAGAAAATCGTGGAATTCTTCTCGAAAAGCTATATTGAAAAAAGAGGTATACGATGGGGAATTGAGCGAAAAGAAACCAAAGGGATAATTGGAACAATTGGCTTTAACGCTTGGTTGCCAAAACATAAACGAGCTGAAATTGGTTACGAGATTCACCCGCAACAATGGAGAAAAGGATATACCTCAGAAGCAGTTTCTGAAGTTCTTTCTTATGGCTTCGATGTTATGGGTTTAACTCGCATAGGTGCAGTCGTATTTATTGAAAATGAAGCCTCGAATAAATTATTAGAAACAGTAGGTTTTCAAAAAGAGGGAGTTTTAAGAAATTATATGTACCAAGATGGAAAGCCATATGATACAAACATCTATTCCCTCCTTAAAGAATAGAATTCAACAAAAGGGAGCAGTTGCGCATAACTGTCTACCGCAAAAGATGCCATTGTATTATGTGACGACTTGAGTATTGGGAAGGGAGTGAATTTCGATGACTAAAAATAAAAAGATTCTTTTTAGCTTGCTAATCGCACTTTTATTAGGCATCCCATTCAAATGGATTCAATATAAAGGCGATAGTATGGTATCTGTATTTCAAGTCTTAGAGTTAGGACCACGGAATATGTTTTTTGATATCTCGTTATTAGCACTTAACACTTTTATTATTTTCTTCATATGGTCTGTTTTATTGAAACCTAAGAATATGGAGGGCCGTGCAGCATCTTATGAGGATTAGTGCATTTACAGAAAAAAGGTTAGGTGTTTAAGATGTTTTTTGTTCAATTGTCTGGCTTCCCTGGCTCTGGGAAGTCCACACTATCCCGGCAAATTGCTAAGAGAACCGGGGCGGTCATAGTAGACCATGACATTGTAAAATCCGCATTATTACATTCCATAGGTGATGGTTTAATTGATGCAAAATTAGCGGGTAAGATATCATACAATATTGATTGGTCTTTGGTTGAATTTCACTTATCTCAAGGGCAGAGTGTGGTATTTGATAGTCCCTGCCTTTATCAAGAAATGGTTGATAAAGGGGTGAATTTATCTGAAAAGTATAATGTGAAATACAAATACATTGAGTGCTACCTTGACGATTTTCATGAGGTTAATAAAAGATTAAAAAACCGAGTAAGATTGGTAAGTCAAATATGTGGGATAAATTCTGAAGAGGATTTTAAGTACACCATTGAAAACAGCAAAAAACCTACAGGTTATCAGTGTTTAGTAGTAGATACTAACAGACCCTTGGAGAGCTACATTAATCAGGTTATAAGTTACATAAATAAATGAGTACTTGAAGAACATTGAGCTACAAATTAAGGCCCAACTTACAAAGGAGTGGTGTTTTTGAAAAAAATATTATTTTTTATATTGCTATCAGTCATTCTGAGTGCTTGTGGTCAACAAAAGGGTGAAAATGTTGAAACGACTTTTGAGAAACCACCCGAACTAATCGTTAGCTCAAATGGTAATGAGGTCGTTGCCGTATTAGGAACATATAGTTGGTCTTACGATAATGGAGATGGCACATTTAAAGGAATTGAGGCTGACTCATTTGGAACAACAGAAATAGTGAAGCTCCAATCACATCCTTTAAAAACTAAATTAGGGTCGGAAGTTGTCTTGGAATTCACAAGAACTCCCAAAGAAATAAAGGTAACTATTTGGGATAATAATCAGGCTTTGAGAGAGTTGGAAGTCGAGGGGAATACTTTCACAACAGACGAAAAAGGTAATATCGTATATGAAGTATATGCTACTTGGGACCAAGGTTCTGCTCATTATGCTGTTCAACTAAATGTTAAATAGACAAAGAGGAGGGCAGTTATGAGAATACTTTTTCTGTTAGGTATTATACTCTTAATAATTTTAGGGGGATGTTCCTCACCTACATTAAAGGACGCGTTGGAGAGGAACGGTAGTAAAAATGTTGAAATCTTATTTCAGGATCATACCGATAATGTTGTCCTATTCTTAAATGAAGATGATACTGGGCAGCCAATGTTAAGTTTAAATACTTTTGTAAGGGAAAATTCAAGGTATAAATATGACTCAGGTACTGGAGAGTAATCCCAACGTATAGACTTATCAAACGAATATGAGGTTATCAATGTTACTTCGGTCGGAAAAAGCTCAATTAGTGCATTATGGGGCGGTGTTTTTAATTACCCCAACGCAAAAACAGTTAGTTATTCTTTAAAAGATAAAGATGGCAATGTTATATATAATTCAAACGTGAAAATAACAGGAACAAATATCGTTTATGAAAAATTACCAAGAGACATATATGAACAGACTCATTCTCTTCATTATAAAATTTTAGACGGTAAGAATAATGTGATAGTTGATAGTGATAACTCTTAGGGTAGGGCATTTTTTGTTCATCTAACGCGGCGAACAACGGAGGAGTTGATACAAGAAGGGATTAACGCTATTTTTATAGAACTTATAGAACTAAATTAGCAGGTTAGTGCGAAGAGAACCAAATGGAATGGGATTCAAAATGGAGTGTTTACTGTTCCAAAGGGGGCAATGACTTGAAAGGTTATTATAAAATAGTAGGGGTTTTATTTTTTATTGTAAACTTCTGCTTTTTATGGATTTCTACTAAAATCGCTGAAGTTTTTGTTGGGATAAGTAGGCTTGATGAGAGTAAAGGGTACATGATATCCGAAGCTGAGGAACTTAGGCTTTTTCTTTTTATCAGTATCGTAATGTTATTCATACAATTTCTCTTCTTGCTTCTTACATCAATTTATTTCAAAAAAAGGCTTGTCAAACAATCTTTAATCATACTGAACATAGTTGTACATATTCTTCTATTTTTTTGGTTTGTCTTTAACGTATATCAATTCACAATAAATGGTGATTAAGCTGAGGGAGATGTGAGCATTGGATAGGAAGTATAGCAAGTACTCCGTGATTTTAGTTGTCGTTGGGATTTTTATTGCGTATATGATTTTTCCGCCTATCAATATAACGTTTGGAAAGTGGTCTATGGTGGCCATACCGATTGGTTTTGCCATCTATTTAACGGGTCTAACACTTGGAGTAATCGCCTTTTTAAAGAAGGAAAAAGGGTTTCTTAAATATATCTCATTAATTTCAATTGCCTTGGGCGTTTTATATATTTTATTCCTTTTTGCCATATTCGGAGGCCAAATATAGGGCGGAGGAAGGTAGCAATTCCGCTTGTTGATGATAGAGTAAGATTAATATTATCAACAATGTAACTTATTTAATGACATGCCGTCTAAACGCTCAAGGAGGAGAAACAGATTGAAATATATTTACATTCTCTTAACACCTCTAATCCTCGTTGACCCTAAAACCAATAGAGTAATTGGCTATATGCCGAGTGAATAAAAGGAGTTAAATAACTATGGAGTTGTTATTGTTTATTTTACTCGTCTGTTTTCTTGCGTTAATGTTTAGTTCTTTATTGAGCAATCAAAAGAAGAAAATTCAAAGCAATAAGAGAATCGAACAGAAATTAGATAAGCTAATAGAGTTGATTGAAAATGAAAAAAAGTAACTAGTGATGCTGATGTGATCGTTGTGGAATACACTTTAACTAACAGGCAGGTGAATTAATTATGATTAAAATAGAAGGTCCTAAGGGTAATTCATTAAAAGCAGAACTGAAAAATTTAGATGAAACTTTGAAATACGGGAATTTAGACATTCTTATTGAAAAAATGTTGGAGAATATAGGTTCAATTGACTCGGAACTTAGGGATACACTAATTTATAATTCATTTGGAAAACTAATAATCGAAGACTATTTAACAATAAAACAAATGGATTATATTCTTACAGTTTGTCTAAGAAACTTATTACTGAATATTGGTCAAAATGAAGATGACTCGGTATTTAGTCGCTCTTTTTCTGCTTTAGTTATTGTACTAATCTTAAAGAAGGACAAGGAAAAGAGGTTCCTGTCGGCTGATACATTGGAACAAGTGATCGTGAAAAGTATTGACTATTTAAAGCTTGAAAAGGACATTCGTGGCAATGTCGTCGAAAAAGGATGGGCTCACAGTATAGCACACGGTGCAGATTTATTAACTGAGGCTATAAGTCATCCACATTTTAATATAGCGTTGTCACCTGAATGTTTTGAGACAATCAAACTCTGTTTATTCAAAGATAGCACAAGTGAATTACCTTATGTAGATGATGAAGAAGAAAGACTTGTTTGCGCAGTGGAAGCACTTCAGGAAAAAGGAGTAAGTGATGGTGACATTGATATTTGGGTATCATCGATCTCTGATGAATTAAATGAACTATTAGAAAAAGAAGAATATAGTTTAAACTTCTTTTGGAAAAGATCCAACGTAATAAGTTTTTTACGAGGATATTATTTCAGATTGCTGTACAAAAATGATGGTTTGGAATTACAAGAAAGTATCGTAAAGACTTTAGAGCATTGGCATAAACGTTTCTACAACTAAATGGTTTTTTCTTATTACATAATCGAACGCTATTATTTTGTTAGCAGTTTTACCAATTTAACAATCCGATGCTTTTGGTAAAGAAGCATTACATCCGTAATTGCCTTATCGAGATAGTAATTAGGGGGGAAATAATGAGTAACTTCGAAAAGGAATACCTTGCAATTGCAATTAGGCAATTTAAGCACTTTAAGGAACGTGCAGAAAAGGGAATTCAGCAATTATCAGATGACGAATTACACTATAAGCCAAGTGGAGAGTCAAATAACATCGCAATAATAATCAAACATTTAAGTGGTAATATGCACTCCCGATGGGTAGATTTTCTGACTTCAGATGGGGAAAAGAGTTACAGAGATAGAGACGGCGAATTCATTGACGATAATGAATCGAAGGAATATCTAATGCGAAAATGGGAAAAAGGTTGGGAGTTACTTTTTAATACAATTGAGAACCTGCAATCCGAGGATTTAACTAAAACGGTTACTTTGAGGCAACAACCTTTAAGTGTTCTTCAAGCAATTCAAACTGAAGTAGCTCATATTAGTTATCACTTAGGACAAATTCTTTATATTGGAAAACAAATAAAGGACAAGGATTGGACAATATTAAGCATTCCTAAGAATGGTTCAAAAAAGTTTAATGAGAAGATCAATAATTAGATAAGCTAATAGAGTTAATTGAAAATGAAAAAAGTCATAAATGAAGCAGTGCAAGTTGATGTGATAAATAAGAAAAGCAAAGAAGAGCAGCAACGACGTTGCTCTTCTTTGCTTTTCCTTATGCGCTATAGCATAGAAATATAAATTATAGGGGTCAAAATAGTGATGGCATCCGTCTAATCTATGAAAGGAGTTGGAGTTCGAATTGGAAATCAATAAGCAAGATTTTTCAAGTCCAGACGAAGCAAGTCGACTTGCCGATTGTGATGAAGTACTTTTGAATTATTTAATGCGCGAATACGCCACCAAACTTAAACGACTTGCCTATCTTTATACAAATGACCATTCAGAAAGTGAAGATATCATTCAAGAAGTCTTTGTCAGCTGCTATCGGAACTTGTCCAAGTTTAGAAACGAATCGAATTACGAAACTTGGTTGACTCGAATTACCATCAATAAGTGTAAAGACCATCTACGGCATTGGAGCATAAGAAATCTAATTTACATGCCACTGAAGCACCTTGTAAAGACAGAGGATTCAGCTGAAAAACATTATATACATAGCGAGAATTCTAAAGAAATACTAAAACAGATTTCGTTGCTTTCTCACAAGTTTAAAGAAGTACTGATTTTGTATTACTTCAATGACATGACGATGCAGGAAATAAGTGAAACACTTGGCATTAATCACAATACGGTAAAATCGCGTTTGTTACGGGGCAAAAATGCACTTCTGAAAAATTTGGAGGGGGGCAATCATAATGGAACGCTTTGAAACTGAAATAAAAAAAGAAGTGGATGATTTCCTAAAGAGTAATATCCATTTTACAAATGAAGAGGGCGAACGGATAAAAGAGAGGATTGCGCCAAAAAAGAAAAGGGCTCTGAGATTTAATCCTGTGTATTGGACTGTATTAGCGGCAGCAGCAAGCTTATTCATCTTTATTAGTATTTCCTTCATCAATAGCCCGAACGAGATATCCATAGGAAATACCTCCATAGAGGGGGATGAAATTATCTTCTATGGCGAAGGAGTATATTGGAATGTTAGGTATATTTACAATCCGGAATTGTATGCAGAAAAAATGGTAAATTGGGTTGAAATTGAATTGCGAAATTCAGAACTATCGCCGGAAGATTTAAACAATATTGACATTGAGTTTGAAGGTAGAGATGGGGTAATTACAGGAAATGTGGGAGGTATGGTAACAAAAATTCAGGATAACGTTATTTCATTTTTAGTTGGTACCGTTAATAATGAAACATATAAAGAGGATAAATATAAAATCACGATAAAATTTAATGATCAACAAGATGTCATAAAGTTGAAGTTCATGTCGAAAGAATTTGTCTCTAAAACAATATATGAAGCGGAAACAATAATCCAGCAGTACATCAAGTATTTGAATTCAAAAGAATGGGATGAATTTGTAGAACTCTTCAATTTTGATCATGAAGGTAAAGAGGAATTGTTATCCTTTTTTAAAGACAGTAATGCTAAGTCCAAAAAACAAGGAATTCATGAAATTGAGAACGTCCAGCTTGTGAGTATGTCATTGTCAAATGACCCTGAATTTACATCCAAGGGTGACTATGTTTATGATGTATTCTTAAATATGAAGGTTCATGATAACTCCGAATTTTATATGAATGGATTTACTCATAATATTTTTGTTTTCAATAAAACAGGCAGTGGTCTTAAGTTAGAAAACGTTTATTTTAAAGGGTTGGCTGGTGATAAGCAGTCTAATTATGGTAATGAAGATATTACTGTTCTGGATTACTTGGAAATAAGCGATGGAAAGGATTTAACCCTTGTATTAGAGCAATCAGGCAGGGAAGATTTCCACTTAAAAATTGAAAGGCTTCCTGTTTTACTTTCCTATTTAACTCAAAGTGACAATCCAAAATTAGAATTGAGCAGAATGCAGAGTACCTTTATCCTTACACATCAAGAAAAGGATTACTTTCTTGTTAGCTTCAATTGTGGTGTAAAGCTTTGCGATCAGCTTTTGGTAGAGCATAGTAGTAAAGATGAAGTTCAATCAATTGAGGTATCAGAATCGAGCATCTTTCAAGATGTAAAGCAACATGGGGATCATTTGGCGCTCCTATTTGGGAGAAACGAAGGGGTTGCAGTGATGAGAAATCATGTCGTACTTTTGAACTTAAAGGAATTCATAAAAGTCTCGCCACCGCAGCAACTTGAAGTATTGGAATCCTTTGAATACCCTATTACACGTATCGAGTGGAAGGGGAATGATCTAAAGGTTGTCATCGCCGATCTAAAAGAACCTACATTTGAAAATATTATGGAATGGAATAAAAAAAATGGAGAGCCTATTCAAGAATTGCTATGGGAAATCAACTAGGCGGAATGGATAATTGGCCAAATATTCTATCCACTGAAACAAATAGTTGTTTCACTCCGTCTAACTTATAAATCTGACAAGGGGACGATGGAATTGAAGAAATTAAGTATAATGTTTATCATTCTTTTTTTGGCAGCCTGTTCAGCAGAAACAATAGAGAATGAAAAAACACAACCGGAAATCAACGTCGTGAAAGCTTCCGAAAAAGCAGTTCAACAGCAACCAAAAGAGGCAGATGAACAGGAGTATATCAAAATTTTAAAAGTTAATGCCCCGAAACTTTGGAGTGATGCTGACGTTCAACTATGGACGTATGTGAATGACTATTCTCTTGCTGAAGCATTGGGTTATACGCAAGAAATTACAAATTGGAGAAAATATGAGGTTGAATTTGATAAATCGCTATCATCACCCAACCAAACTTGGGAAAATCCAGGAAAGCTCCTTTTAGCATTCATGACTGATGTAGAAGTTAGTAATTATTTAGGGCGAGAAATTTGGGAAATCAATTCCCGAATTAAATTTTTGGATGAGAATAATGCGTTAGGTTATATCATGAGCTATGGGTTACATGATGATTCTGCTGCTGGAAGCGATATCAAATTAACGATGAAAAAAGAGAATGGATTCTGGTTTATCGAATTGGTTGAACAACGGGAGCAATGTTCAAGGGGTATCGGTGAAGAAAGTGGGTTCTGTCTATAACTTCCACTAAGGGGGGATTTACGATTAAAAAACAATTTATAGCGCTTGTAACATTACTTGTACTTTTTGTTTCAGGTTGTAGCTCATCACATCAGACCAACAGCAGTGATTTGGAGGATTATGAAGTTATAAAGACAATAGACGAAAATGTTCAAGGCGATTTTGTTTTCCGGCTTGTTAGCGAAAAGAAGGAATATGGAAAGGGGGAGGATGTGAAACTATACGGCGAAATAACTTATATAGGAGATAAAGATGAAGTCACTATACGTCATTCTTCCTCTGCTATTCTGTTTACTTTGGAAGAAAAGACAAGAGGGTTCGAGATTGATTTTGGCGTAGATGACC
The DNA here is from genome assembly GCF_030433715.1 of Sporosarcina highlanderae. Lineage (GTDB taxonomy): Bacteria > Bacillota > Bacilli > Bacillales_A > Planococcaceae > Sporosarcina > Sporosarcina highlanderae. The sequence goes on from NZ_JAROCC010000012.1 coordinate 30,158, forward strand.
TCGAAGTAGCAACAGTCCTTAAACAGGGTGAACCTTATCGAGAAGAATACGTGAAAAGCGGTGGATATTCAGAAAATACCCCTAATGATGACGTAAGATTTATAAAAGATTTCTGGAAGAACGATGGCTTTCCCTCTGGTTATTATGTTATTAATGGGGAGACAGACTTCTCATTGGAAAATCGGGAAAGAGTGAATATTAAAGCGACGGTAGACTTTAAAGTTGCCGATTAGTCGGGCGAGAATCAGGTTTAGTTGGAGATTTTTCTCAAAGAATAAGCATCCTAAATAATAGGGGGGATGGTTTGAAAAGACGTGCTTTGGTAAAATCGACTATCTTATTTGGTATTATCGCTGCATTTCTTGGTTTCATTTACCTTAGTAATCCTATTGTTTTGAACGGAAGTAATTCAACTGTTGAAAATCCGGGCGGAGACAAAGATATTGTAATTCATTTTCACAACGAAGGAATTAGTCGAGTGCAACTGAAAGAAGTATTAATAAATAAACGAGTTAACAATGAGGTGGAATTAGGGATAAGCTATGACACTTCCCAAATTGTTCAAAGCGGGACGGATAACAAACTAATAGTGTTTGGTGAATTAGATAGTGAATACGTTAATCCGCAGATACCGAGCGAGGAAATAGTAGGTATTATCAATAGAAAAGAAATGACCCCTATTCATTATGGCCTCAGAATTAAGGACTATGGGGAACCAATTGAATCTATCACCATAAAGTACAGGTATTTAGGATTCCCTGTTTCCAAAGAATTCACTTTTACTAATGGACTTTAATGAGAAACGCTCAAGAGAGAGCGTTTTTTCTATTACTTCAGTATGCCAACTCCACTTTCAGATCCATTTCAATTTTACTCATTTTAAAGTATGTGGTCAGTCTTCTTGTAATGGATTCAACCAATTCCTCTGCCATTTCATCAGGAATCGGCTTTTGATAAATCATGGTTATTCCGATAAAGCAATCCTCAATCGGATTAAATGCCGTGCCCTCTCCGCCTTCACCTTTGCTGATGACTCCGATGTAGCCAGCGAAAGCTAATGTGTTTAGAATACCCGTGTGCAGAATGTCTTTTTCCCGCTCACTTAATTCTGAACGGTCTTGAATCTTAATGTGAATACCTTGTTTCAATTCTCCAACTCCCTTTTGTTCAACTCTTCGCAAGTTTACAATAATGCATGTATAAAGTACATACTTGCATTAACTATTTATCTGAAAAAAATGGATATTTTGAAAGGACACAGGGATTTTATGTTAAAATAGATTTTTAAGTAGATGGCTTATTGGGATTGTGTTTTACTGGAAATCATTGAAGTGTTGATCAATGGAGAATCAACCCCATTTGATTTGGCTGGATGAGAACTAAATTTAGACGCATTATTTATGTTCTTTTAACGGGCGCAATTGCTGTATAAGCTGTTGCGTTTATTTTGAAATAATAAGAGATTGAGGAACGTCAAGTAGAACTCTTATTCAATAAACGGGTAAAAAAATGATAAGGGAGCAATTCTATGCAACACATATTCTGTAACGAAACAATGAATAAACCCGCAACTGACGAAGAAATCACACGTGTCGAACAAACTCTTGGCAGAAAATTGCCTTCTGATTTCATACAACTATTGAAAATTGCAAATGGAGGAATAGTCAAAGACACGCATCAAGCTTTTCTTGTAGATTTTCCTATCGAAAGTGGTGATCATTTCATTTTATTAGAAGAAATCATGGGGGCTAATGAAGAAGGTTTGATGTTGAGCGATTATTTCATAGAGGAATGGGGTCTACCCGGAGAACTTGTCTTGTTCTCGGGCAGTGGCCACGCCTGGGTTGGATTTAACTATGAAAATCGGGAAATCCCAAATGTCGCCTACGTTGAACCAGATGAGGGCAATGGGAACAATTTTCATGTGCTTGCTGACACTTTTACCGAGTTCATGAGTAAGTTAACAGCGGCTGTATGACAGGTAAAACGGGCTACTTTATCGAAACTTTGCCATATGAATTTCATTAAATTGGAGGGTAAGCAGATGGCAGAAATTCTGTTGTTACACCATGTTTTAGGCCGAACGAAGGGGATTGAGGCAATCGCAGAGTATCTGAAAGACGCGGGACATACTGTGCACGTGCCAGATTTATTTCACGGTCGCACATTTTCCAAGCTGGAGGAAGGCTTGGCTTTTGTTAAGGAAATCGGATTTAATGAAGTGACGGCGCGCGGAGTTCGGGCAGCCAGCGAGCTTTCACACAATGTTGTCTATGCTGGTTTTTCACTTGGTGTCCCTGCAGCACAGCAGCTCGCTCAAACTCGTGAAGGCGCTAGAGGCGCACTATTTTTTCATGCCTGCCTCCCGACCTCTGCGTTCGAATCTCAGTGGCCGGTCGACTTGCCTGTGCAAATTCATGCCATGAGTGCAGATCCTTTTTTTGTTGAAGATGGCGACATCAATGCGGCACGTGAGCTGGTGGCATCGGCCAATCATGCTGAGCTTTTTCTGTACGAAGGCAAGGAGCACCTCTTCACTGATAACAGTTTACCATCTTACGATGCTAACGCGACAAAACTTGTGATCAAGCGGGTTCTCGATTTTCTCGCATAAAAGAATAAGATTACTTTAGTCATAGATTAACGAGGTGCTGTCTTTATGGGGATTTTAAATTATGGAACGGTGAGGTTTACTTTTTATTCGATGGTTGTACTATTACTGCATTTTGGTGGGTTTTTAAATTATTTCGTGTTCTTTCTAATATCCGCTTTGTTTGTTTTAACGAATTACTTAATAGTCTATTTTAAGAAAGACAAATCATTTGGGAAAAAATATATAGATTACGCGGGATTTCCAATTGTTCTCTTTACAATCATTTTTATTTATCTTAACTAAATAGATCAACAACCTGTACCGTGATTTAGATACTCACCACCCCATCGATAGACGATGGGGTGGTGTTTTTTAGTTATCGATCATTTCCCGCGTTTTGTGCTAAAATTGATTATGAGTTGACGGATTATTCAACAAACAGAGCCCGTGGAGAGACAAAAAGAAAAAAAGTATTTTCTTAGGATGGCCCTAAATCCCAAGTAGAGCGAAAGGATGAAACAAATGAGGTGGAAACGTTCTACTAAAATTTATTTTTTGATTGTGCTGATAATTGTAATTCTCGTTGGGTTTAATTTGTATAGTTTTTATAAGTTGAACACTGTCAAGATATTTGTTGAAGAGTATTTGGAAGAAGAAGGATATACCCAAAATGAAATTAGTGTAATAGATAAATTCAAATCTAATCTTGCAGGAGATAGGCATTGGATGGTAGTTGTTAGGTTAGAGGGGGATCAAAAAGTATATTACTATTTTAAATCGAAAAATAAATTAATCTTAGAATCGTATATTTTAGATGGCTATGACAATGTAGTCAATAAAGTGGTTAAAACAAGGCATTCCGAATAACAAAGTCTTTATAAAGGTGGGAGATACATGATAGGCGAAATCTTTATAGCGGTAGTTTTATGATTCCTTGAGGAAAGTTATTTTAGGTATAGCCATGCAACCTCCTGCAATTAGAATCGTCGAAATAATTGTAATTCTATTAGTGGGAGGTTGAAAAATGGGTAGTAGAAATAACAAGATCAGCTTTATATTAAGTACGTTATTTGCTTTGTATATTGTTGGAGAAGTTGTTAGTCACTTTATTTTCGGTTTCTCAATTTGGCTCTTCGTGAATATCCCTTTGTTTCTGATTTCATTTATTGGCATAATCGTAATCATGATTTTCCTAATAGTAGATTTCTTTAAGAAAAAAGAGAGAAAGGCAAATTTAGTCTTACTACTGGTAAGTTTTTTACTGATATTCATAATGATAAACCAACCCTTCTCTCCGCTTCTTCGAAAAGCCGAGTTCACTTTTAACCTTGAGAATAGAGAAGAAGTTGCGAATTTAATAATGGATGGGGAAATACAAACCTCGAATAGCCGTGGTGATCTTATTCCTGTTCCAAATGGATATAGCCGTTCTTTGTCTGACGGAAGAGAAGTAATGAAGGTGGATGATAAATTACTTTTCTTCACCCGCAGAGGATTGCTTGATAGCTTTTCGGGCTATGTTTATTCTCCAAACGGTGTCGAGCCTCAAGATGAAGATGTTATGGCAAAGATCGTAAAGAAACAAAAAATGAGCAAGAATTGGTATTACATTGCTTGTACTTAAAGTTGGTGTGGAAAAGTAGAACAAGCGTGGAAGTTGAGGGGGAAGCTATGAGAGTCCTTGTCTTAGGTGCAAGTGGTTTTCTTGGTGGTCATGTCCATCATAATTTATTGAAAGATAATCGATTCAAGGAGATAGTGGGGACAAGTAAGTCATCAGAGATAGAAGGTTTATATAACATTGATATTAATAATGAGAAAAAGTTTGGTGAATTTTACAGGAAATATAACCCTGATTTTGTCATTTGGGCAGTGATGAGTGCTGATAACGAAGAGACATTAATACATACCGGTTTAAAACATCTGTTAAATAGGATGGATAAACAAACAAAGTTGATTTACGTTTCAACTGATGGAATATTTTCAAGCGGCCAAGGCTGTTTTGATGAATATGCTGCACTCTCTTATCTTGATACGCATAACCCATTATCAGCATATACGAATGCTAAATTAGACGGTGAAAAAATGATACAGAAAGGACATCGAAATTATATTATTCTTCGAACTGGTCCATTGTACGGTCAAGATCTAAACGGGAATTGGGATTTTAGAGTATTGGCTTTACAATCCGCTTTGACAGCCAATACACCTTATAAAAGAGCCGATAATCTTTTTAAAACTTTTGTTCATGTAGAAGATCTTGCACATGCGATAAGTGAACTGTTGTCAATCGACTATATAGGGTTTTTGCACGTTGGTCCAAAAACCAAAGAAAGCTATTATACCTTTTCCCTAAAGATGGCTGATAAATTAAAACTGGATCATACGTTAATTGAGCCGGATCGAATTCCAATTAAAGAAGCTATAAGAAGGGGAGTTTCTTTAGATACATCCTTAAACACTGAAAAATGCAGCTCTTTATTAAAAACAAAGTTTAGAGAGGTATGATTATTTTCTTAGTGTAGGAGTTAGACGATAGCGGAGGGCACTTATGAAAAGGTTAGTAATTATTACTGTAGGAAAGACACACACTGGAAAAAGTACTTTTGCAAAGCATTTAGAGAAAGAATTGGACAACTCTTTTATCATGGACCAGGATAACCATGCGGAGTTTGTAAATACCTATTACGAAAAGCTGCAACCCAAATCAGGACCTAACACGCTTAAACATTCTATTTCACGGTTAATTGTTGATTATGCCAAGAAACATACTGACTTTCATATTATAGCAAGTAACTCTAATCGAACAAAAAAAGGAAGGGAATTTTTACTTAAAGAAATCTACCCTGAAAATGAATTTTTACGTATCCTTGTTCATTTTGATATTCCTGATGAAATTCTGCATGAGCGGGTAACGAATAGTCAACGAAGCACAAATATATTTAGAGGTCCTTATTCCAATTTTGAGGAAGTATTGGTAAGGCAACAGGCTGAATCCCATTTGGATGATTTTATTGATCCGGTAGAGGGAGAGGCTGACTATCTGTTCAAGATAAAGGATAACGAAGAAGTTGAATCTGTCATAAAAGAAATTGTTCGTATTTCAACTTTTTGATAGGAAGATAGGAGAAAATCTATGGGGGAAAAACAATTTTACGCTTATCATCTTGTAACAAGGAATAAAATGAACCTTGGTCAGATCATCCATTTCGATAACAATCAAAAAAACACCTTATACCGCTTCTTCTTTGAAAAAGAGATAGTGAATTCTAAAGGCGAAGATTATATTCACATACTACACAGCCACTACACGCGTGACGGTCTGACGCTAACAAAAGAAGATGCCGATGTGGCTATTATGTCTATCGGGCAAACTATTAGGGCTGCTCGGGAAGTGATAGTGGAAATGGTTCGGTTAGAGGAATTCCCTCAATATCCTTCGCGGCTATCCTGCTTATATGCAGCGAAAAGTTATGAGGATGTCCTTAAGTGGAAGCAAGTATTTGATTCATTCAATCGTAAAGTTTTGCAGATCGTTAAACTAAATGTTACTGGAAGCTATTTTGAAGGGGATGGAGATCTCCTACCAAAAGAAGACGGAGTCCCTTTCTCGAAAAAAATAGAACAAGCAAGAGAATATTGGAATGGCAATATAAACAACACCCTTCCCGAGTTGTTGATTAACGGGAAGATTGAGGTACTGGAAATTATCGACGATTTTTATGAATGAAATATAGATCTTTCAAACCGATTGCTACTCTGTAATCGGCTATTTTTTGGAACGACATCGAATACTTTTTCCAAATGATCACATTCTGTTATAATTGGAACCGAACGAATGAGAAATAAGGTGAAGCGATTGAATTTCATATGGACATTGCTTTTTATGGCACTCATCGGAGCACTCATCGGAGGATTTACAAATCACCTCGCGATTAAAATGCTCTTCAGGCCCCATGAAGCAAAATATATCGGCAAATGGCGGCTGCCCTTCACACCCGGGCTCATTCCAAAACGCCGGGACGAACTCGCCGTACAATTAGGTAAAACCGTCACAAACTATTTATTAACGCCGGATATGTTCCGGAACAAACTACTCACACCTGAAAATGAAAAAAAGGCGGAGGCATTCCTTCAAAACAAGATTGAGGAACATATTCTTCATTCGGACAAGACATTGAACGATTGGTTGCAATTGGCTGGAGCATCCACGCTAACCCAGAACATCGAGAATAAAATTGAAGCAGTTATCGATGCACAGCTCAGGAATGTACGCACGAAATTGACAACGGGTACAATCGAAGAAGTCGTTCCGATCAACTATCAGGAGCAAATGAAGGAATATATCCCGAAGGCGACATCATATATCCTTAATCGCGCGGAGCAATACGTTGACTCCCCCGAAGGGAAAGTGATGTTTCAAAAAATGATCAATGACTTCTTAGAGTCTAAAGGGACATTTGGAGGCGTCTTGGGCATGTTCTTCGGCGATTCGAATTCCCTTGTTGAAAAGGTACAAAAGGAAGCGCTGAAATTCATAAACGCCCCAGGAACTTACAACCTTCTGCATTCATTGATTGATAAAGAATTCACGAAACTCCAAAAACGTCCGACTGCTGAAATGCTGTCCGGTTTTAATTGGGAAGGACTGTTCGCGTCCGTCAAAGCATATGCTAAAAAGGAACTTGCTCTCGAATCCAGATTGGATAAAACAATCCAAGACTATTGGCCACAAGGGTCCGAATGGACTTCTGAAAATCTGACTCCGAAACTTGTGAGCTTTGCTTTTGATCAAGCGGAAAAGCAGCTTGAATTGTCGATGAAGAAGTTGAAGCTTGATGAAATCGTCAAGGAACAAGTCGATACGTTCCCGGTTGCTGTACTTGAAGATCTTGTCCTTGGAATTTCAAGAAGAGAGTTTAAAATGATTACCGTGCTTGGCGCATTATTAGGCGGTGTAATCGGGATTGTACAAGGATTGATCGTCTTTTTCACAAACTTATCTTAGGGGGAATTAATGATGACTGTTAATATTTACGATGATTTAAACAAATTGGAAGCAACACTTCGAAAGACCAATGAATTTGCACAAGTGCAACAAGCGATTGAAGAAGTGAAAAACGATGAGCAGGCATTGGAACTGTTCAAGAGCTTCCGTAAAATTCAAATGACGCTACAAGAAAAACAGATGCAAGGCGAGGAAATTGCAGGCGAAGAATTAGAATACGCTCAAAAAACTGCTCAACTTGCACAGCAAAATGATAAAATCATGCAAATGCTGCAAGCTGAAATGGGATTGAGCGGATTAATCGAAGAAGTGAACCGCGTACTGATGAAACCTGTACAAGAGTTATATGAGCAAATGTGAAGAAAAACCGGCTTAGCCGGTTTTTTTGTGTTATATTTTAGTGAATTAATAAATGAAAGATGGAGCGAAAATGCAAAAGATAATTCTAACTAAACCATTCGAACAAGATTGGATCAGGATGTTCACCCATCTTGCCAATCTTTTCTTTGAGCAATCAAAAGTAATTGACGACCCTGTAGAAGAGGGGATTCATATTGATCTATCCGTTGACAAGGATGCAAATGGATTGCTATGTGGAACCGCAACCCTTAAACAAGGCGACAACTTATATAACGCCGCATTCACGGAGCAGGAGACGAGTGATGGATCTGAGACTGAAAACCGCCAGCTAAAAAGGATTTATTCACATGTGTTCCTTGAGGTGTTGGAACAGTATACCGGAATGAAACAGTCATGGGGAATTCTCACAGGAATCCGCCCGACTAAACTGTATCATAAGTATCGGCAGATGGGATATGACCGTGAAACCGTCAAGCAGCTTTTAATGGATAAGCATCGTATTTCAGAAGAGAAAAGCGAACTATTGGAAACGATCGAACGTGTACAACTTCGAGCTATTCCTGACTTGCATGACCTAAGGAATGAAGTGAGTATTTATATTGGAATACCATTTTGTCCGACGAAATGCGCCTACTGCACATTCCCGGCGTATGCGATCCATCGTAAAAATGGCCGAGTTGAATCGTTCCTTGACGGGTTGCATGAAGAAATCCGTGAAATCGGGAATTGGTTGACGAAGCGTGATATTAAAATAACAACAATCTATTTTGGCGGAGGAACGCCGACTTCAATCGAGGCTGACGAAATGGACGCCCTCTATCAGACGATGTATGATTCATTCCCATATATGAAGGAAGTTCGTGAGGTTACGGTTGAAGCGGGTCGTCCGGATACGATTACCCCCGAAAAGATCGAAGTGCTGAAAAAATGGGGAATCGACCGTATTAGCGTGAACCCGCAGTCGTATACGGATGAAACGTTGAAAGCAATCGGGCGGCATCATTCCGTCCAGGAAACAATCGACAAGTTTTGGCTGTCCCGAAATATGGGCTTGAAAAACATCAATATGGATTTAATTATCGGCCTTCCAAACGAAGGGCTTGAGGAATTCCGGCATTCACTCGATGAAACCGAGAAAATGCAGCCTGAATCGTTGACTGTTCATACGCTTTCATTTAAAAGAGCTTCCGAAATGACACGGAATAAAAACAAATATAAAGTGGCGGACCGGAAAACGGTTGAGCAGATGATGCAATTGGGAGAAGAATGGACGAGGCAAAATGGCTATGTCCCATACTATCTCTACCGCCAAAAAAACATCCTTGGAAACTTGGAAAATGTCGGCTATGCAAAACCGGGTGAAGAGAGCTTGTACAATATTATCATCATGGAAGAAGTCCAGACGATCATCGGCATCGGCTGCGGGGCTTCAAGTAAATTCATGGAGCCGGCAACGGGTAAAATCACGCAATTCCAGAATCCGAAAGATCCAGCTGCTTATATTTTGACATTTGAGGAGTATATCGATAAGAAGATTGAACATTTGGAGCGGATTTTCCCGGAAGCTGTTCAAGCTGAATGAAGATAAAGATTTTGCCTTGGCATTTTATATGCCAAGGTTTTTCTTTTAAAAGAAGGAGTTACCTGACTTTCAGCGAATAGTAAGTAGTGAATGACTATTCATTTTTAAAGGGGGATAATATATGTATTCTACAATTGAACTGACGAAGGAAGGCAGACTTGCTCGTTTGAAGTTAAACAGGCCTGCTTCCATGAATGCAATGGATGACATTATGATGAAGGAATTGGCGGATGCTTTCGAAGCGTTGAAATCGGATACTGAAGCTCAAGTGCTAATTATTCAAGGAGAAGGCAATGTGTTTTCAGCAGGTGGCGATATTAAGAAGATGGTCGATCCGGAATCTTCGATGGATATCGGAAAGGTCATGGTCGATGTATCGCGGCTTGCAAAAGCACTATACGAACTCCCACAAATTACAATCGCTGCCATCCATGGCGCTTCAGCTGGACTCGGTTTTAGCATGGCACTCGGCTGTGACGTCATTATCGCTGAAGAAAATAGCAAACTTGCGATGAATTTCATTGGCATCGGACTTGTGCCGGATGGAGCCGGCCATTTCTTCCTGAAAGAGCGAATTGGCGTGGCGCAAGCAAAACAGCTTATTTGGGCAGGAGAAGTAATGAACGGGCAAGTCGCGAAGGAAAAAGGGTTGGTCGATCAACTCGTTCCAGACGGTACTGTCGGCCAGGCAGCAGAAGGGCTTGCGATGAAATTCTTATCGGCGCCAATAGCAGCTATGATTGCTTCTAAAAAGATTTTACATGAACAAAAGATTGGTGAGCTCGAAAATGTGTTACGGATGGAAAGCGAACAACAAGTCGCCATGCGCAAGACGGAAGATCATATGGAAGGCATCAACGCTTTTGTACAAAAACGCAAACCTGTATTCCAAGGCAAGTAGAATAGTACAAACTGTGCACATCTTCAAGGAAAATATGTAAGAATAGGTTTAACCTCTTTTTCCGGCGGGTAAACAAGGAGGCGGCGTGAATAAATTCTGGGGGGAAACTTAGATGGAACATATTTTCAAAAACCAAGGGATGCTTGATTATCTTAGTGATAATAAACAGAATTTTGAAAATGAGTTATTGGGCCAAGCTGTTAACGTCAGGGAGAATATCGAAGGAATATTAAAAGTTGGCAATATCGATCTTATCAATAATGCACACCGCCTTGTTTTTTATGTTATTGAAGTTAAAGAAGAAGAGATGAAGGCGTTTGCCAAGCAAGAGGGAATTGCCTGGGCTACTTATTCATTGACGCTATCTTTCAAGTTAGAGTGGGTTCAAGCAATACGGAGGACAATCTGGATTTTTGTCCAAAATTATATTGTAGAACGAGATATAGAAGTGGACTTTTTCTCTATAGAAAAGCAGATTAACAATCAAATTGACCAATTCCTGAATGCATTTTTCATTAATTATTCGTTATTTAAAGATGAGCTCTTGAGAACTCAGAGGGAATTGGTTGAAAACCTATCCGTTCCAATTATTCCGATTACTGAATCCGTCTGCATCCTTCCAATCATCGGTTCAATAGATTATTACAGATCGAAAGTGATGGAAGAGAAGGTACTGATGGAAGTTGGCCGTTTACATATACAGACGTTACTTATGGACCTTTCAGGGATTGCAGATATGGAAGCGGAAGTGATTGACCAGTTGACGAAAATCATTGACGGGGCTGCCTTGATGGGATGCAGGACTGCGATTACAGGGCTTCGGCCGGATGTAGTCAGAAGCATGGTCCGTATGGGAGTGCAGTTCGATGAAAACACTCAAATGGTTGGAACGCTTCAAAAGGCACTCAGTATCTACTTTAAAGATTGACAAAAGGACCGGTTCCCTCACAGGGGATCTGGTCCTTTTGTTTTGTATTTATCCACTGTATTGCGCCACGAGAAATAGCCTTTCTCAACAGATTTTATCAATAATTCCGCAGTAGCGATATTCGTAGCAAGCGGTATTCCGTAAACATCGCAAAGTCGTAGAAGTGCACTGACATCCGGTTCATGCGGTTGGGCTGTCAATGGATCACGGAAGAAAATGATCAAATCCATTTTTCCGGTCGCAATCATTGCCCCGATCTGCTGATCTCCGCCTAAAGGTCCGGACATCATACGATGAACTTCGAGTCCAGTTTCCTTCATGATACGCGTACCTGTTGTTCCAGTGGCGTAAAGTTCGTATTTAGAAAAGATATGCTTATAAGCAATCGTGAAATTCACCATTTCATCCTTTTTCTGATCATGTGCAACAAGTGCAATTTTCACAGGAACACCTCACATTCATCTTGTACACTAAGGGTATCACATGGCTAAAGTGCAGCCAAATTTTCTACACGAATTTCATCATGTATGAAACAGCAATAATTTTCCAGCAGGCGAAGCAAGACGGTGTGTTTGCTCAAGAAGATTTTTCTCTGTAAGCATTGCATGGCCTTTTTCTTTCGCCAACTCATCATTTTCCGCTGTAAATGTTTCCTCGGTGATCAATTCCCCTGTTTTTTCATATGCAGTCAATTTATAAGTTTTCAAGCCATTCATCCCCCTGAACATTTTATCCATTATACAACGAAAACATAGGTAGTGAATAGCGATTCATTTAAATAGTGAGAAATAATTGTAAAGGTTGCTTGACATTCAGCATATAGTAAAGTAACCTTTACGTAAAGCGACCTTTACAACTGAAGGAGGTTCTTTTAACTGGAAAACTTGATTAGAGAAATGCGGACCGCGATGGGAATGACGCAGGATGACCTTGCGGAGAAATTGGAAGTCTCAAGGCAGACAATCATCTCACTTGAAAAAGGAAGATACAATCCGTCATTGATCTTAGCATTTAAAATAGCAAAACTCTTTAATTGCAGTATTGAAGATATTTTTAAGCCGGAGGAGGAGTGAATATGCACGAAGGGTTTGACATTTGGACCTTTTTGGTAGGTTTGCCACTTGGATTAGTCATATGGGCAATCGTTTGGTTTTTTGTTTGGAAAAAAGGCAAGAAGGAACGTATCTTTGATGAAAGATATAAAAATCTCCACAGGCACGCAAGATCAATCTCCTGGAAGGTGATGACCGGTACAATTTTAATTGCCTGGATCATCGTCATGATTGTCGAAGGGGCGAAATTGGCGTTTTTCATTCTAACGGCACTATGGATCATTCATATGATTTCATGGGCGATAGGGGCTGCTATTGTTAATAAACACCATTAAAAAGGATTTAATGAAACCAAACATCAAGTAATCACGTAATAGAATCGTAGGGAAACCGGAAAGGGGAAATATAATGGCTTTACAACTTGAGAACGTTACAAAGAGGTTCGGCAATTTTACGGCCGTAGACCATTTGAATTTGAAAATCGAAAAAGGGACAATGTACGGCTTCCTTGGCGCGAACGGTGCCGGTAAAACGACAACGTTCCGGATGATCTTAGGATTATTGAATGCAAATGAAGGCCAAATCGCTTGGAACGGCAAAACGATTTCATACGCGACAAGTCCTGAAATCGGCTATTTGCCAGAAGAACGCGGCCTTTATCCAAAGATGAAAGTGGAAGAGCAACTTATTTTCCTTGGTGAACTAAGGGGAATGAATAAAGCTGATGCAAAGCGGGCCATTGACCAATGGCTGGAACGTTTCGAAGTGCCGCAGTATAAGAATAAAAAAGTGGAGGAGCTCTCAAAAGGGAATCAGCAAAAGATCCAAGTGATTGCTGCTCTCATGCATGATCCAAAGCTGCTAATTCTTGACGAACCATTTTCCGGTCTTGACCCGGTCAATGTGGAAATGTTGAAGAAAGCAATCATAGATTTCAGGAATAATGGCGCTACAATCCTATTTTCCAGTCATCGGATGGATCATGTAGAGGAGTTATGTGAAGAGCTGAGCATCATTCATAAAGGAAAACAAATTGTGAGTGGATCATTGCGCGATGTGAAGCGTTCATTCGGAAGGCAGAATGTAAGGATTCGTTCCGATTACGATTTAACCAATCTCGATCGTATCCGAGGTATCCTATCAGTTGCCCATTCAGTGGAAGGCGCCGTCTTCCAAATCGAAGAGGAAGATGTCGCGAATGAATTATTGACGGCAGCATTAAAAGAAGGTCCAATCCGTCATTTTGAAATTGAAGAGCCTTCCTTGCAAGACATCTTCATTGCAAAGGTGGGAAAAGAACATGCGTGAATTCTGGATTATCTTCAAACAATCGTTTATAACAAAGGCCAAGGCGAAGTCCTTCTTCATCACTACATTGATCATGATGGCGGCAATCTTCCTGTTAGCGAACATGCCGAAAATTATTGATACCGTACAACATGTTTCGGGCGGGGATGAGAAAGAGACCCTTCAAGTCATTGACTCAAGTGGAATGCTCGTAGACAGGTTGAAGGAACAGTTTGAGGCAGGGGGAAGCGGAATCCAAGTCGAGGCCTCTACGAAATCCGAAAAAGAGCTTACCGATGAATTGACTGCAAAGGACATTGATTCCTTCTTATCCGTATCGGTGGATGAACATGGAATCATCCATGCGAATTACACAACAATGAGCTTAATGGATTTTAGTTTACCTTCGCGAATCCAGGAAGCTTTGCAATCCATACAGACTCAAATGAAAGCGGAAGAGCTTTCTTTATCCGGTACGGAAGTCCAAACATTGTTCACACCAATCCAATTTGACCAGAAAAATGTCTCACCTTCAGCAAAATCAGAAGAAGAATTGGTGACTGCACAGATACTCGTCTATATCCTCATGTTCGTTATTTACATGTCTGTAATTATGTATTCAACGATGATCGCTATGGATGTTGCGAATGAGAAGTCTTCAAGAGTAATGGAAATCATGATTTCAAGTGTCTCGCCAGTAAAGCATATGTTTGCGAAAGTATTAGGTATCGGGTCACTTGGAATTTTACAAATCGTCATTTACGGGATTACAGGTTACATCGCCTTTAAAACTTCTGCGACTGAAGTACCGGGTGGCTTTGCTGAAATCTTCAGCCTGAAAAATGTAAGCACCAGCACATTGGTGTACGCAGCTGTTTTCTTCATTTTAGGTTATTTCCTCTATGCGACGCTTGCCGCATTATTGGGATCATTGGTTAGCAGAACGGAAGACGTTCAGCAAATGATCATGCCGATGACGGTGCTTATTGTAATCGGGTTCATCATCGCTGCAACGGGTCTAAACAATCCTGAAGCAGCTTATGTTAAATATACATCATTCTTCCCGTTCTTCGCCCCGTTTGTCATGTTCTTGCGGGTAGGAATTTTAGGGTTACCGATGTGGGAGCCATTATTGGCGATTGCTATCATGCTACTTACCATATTCATTCTTGGGTGGTTCGGGGCAAGAGTGTATCGCGGAGGAGTCCTCATGTATGGGCCATCCCGTTCCTTGAAAGATATTAAGAAAGCGATTCAATTAGGGAAAGAGTAAGGCGAAATACCGCTTCGCGTTGATGAAAACAACGTCGAGGCGGCTTTTTTTGTTGAATCGGAAGTTATCGGTTATTTCCTAACTTTTATCGGTCATTTCCCAACATATATCGATCATTTCCCGTGATATATCGTCATTTCGGGACCTTTCGCCTATCTCTCCCCTCAGAAAGCAAGCAACTCCGCACGTTGTTTATTTCTATAAATCTCCCCCATATGGTAGAATTAGAACAAATATTCGTCATGAAAGGAGGCTGTTTAATTTGTCGACCATTCGATTTATACACGCTGCTGACTTGCATCTCGATAGTCCGTTTAAAGGAATGACGGGACTGCCGCCGAAGCGTTTGATTGAACTGCGCAATAGCACATTTACAGCGTTCAATCGGCTCATCGACCATGCCTTGCAAACCCGTCCGGATTTCATCCTCATAGTAGGCGATTTGTATGACGGCGAAGATCGAAGTTTGCGTGCCCAGCAAAAATTCCAGGAGGGAATGGAAAAGCTGAATGAAGCTGAAATCCCCGTGTTCATCTCTTATGGAAACCATGATCACCTTGGGGGTAATTGGACTCGGTTTGAGTTGCCGCCGAACGTCTACGAATTCAAGGAGAGTATTGAGGAAGTGTCCTTGACAGTAAGGGGGCAGGAGGTCGTTCTCCATGGCTTCAGTTATCCGAAACGACATGTGCGTGAGAAAATGGCGAATCATTTTCCCGTTGCCGCAGATACCCACGCCTTCCATATTGGACTTCTACACGGCAGCGTTGCCGGAAATGAATCGCATGCAGTCTACGCTCCTTTTACGATAACAGAACTACAGACGAAGCATTATGATTACTGGGCGCTTGGACATATTCACATTCGTCAACAGTTAAGTGTGGATCCGCCGATTGTCTATCCAGGGAATATCCAAGGCCGCCATCGAAACGAAGAAGGAGAAAAAGGTTTTTACGAGGTCCAATTAAGTAAATTGGGCGCGGAGCTTTCATTCATTCCGACATCGGCTGTCCATTTCGGACAACTTCAACTTTCATGTAGTGGTATCCGCCATGCGAATGAATTGATCGGCCTCTGCGAAGAAGCCCTTGATGAATTCGCATCGGATAAAGGACAGTCCATTGTCGATTTGACATTTATAATCCTTGATGCGGAAACAGCCGACTTCTTCGCACAATCATCTGACGAAGTATGGCTTGAGGCGATCCGTGAAATGGTCGACGGCAAGGAGCCGTTCGTATGGGTACAACGGATGATCATTAAGAACATGGTCCGCCCAGAGACTTATAATAAAATCAATACTAATTTAATTGAAACAGTAGTTGGACAAGCAAAAAGCTGGTCAACTGAAGAATGGAATCATGTCCTTGAAGACCTTTACCAGCATGTACGGGCAATCCGCTATCTTGATGCCCTTACCGAAGACGACATCTCTGAATTGGAAGAGGAAGTTGAACAGCTCCTGTTAAAGGAGTTACAGTCGGCGAAATGAGGTGGAAATTGTGAAAATCAAAAAGATCGTTATTTATGGCTTCGGAAAGCATGAGAATAAAACGATAGACTTTGTTGATGGAGTCAATGTGATGTACGGACAGAATGAAGCTGGTAAGACGACCATTCAACAATTCATCATCCAAACGCTTTTCGGGTTCCCGCAAAAGAATAGTTCGCAGCTGCGGTATGAGCCGAAATCGGGTGGCATATACGGAGGGCAGGTCCATGTACAGGACGACGTTCATGGAGAATGCATCATTGAACGGGTTCGTGGGAAATCGTCCGGAGACGTGACGGTCATTTTCGAAGATGGAACGCAGGGCGGGGAAGAAGCTTTGCATGAGATTCTAAGGCAATACGACCGCGCTTCCTTCGAGTCTGTTTTCTCATTTTCTCTTCTCCAACTACAAGGTTTTGAACGGATGGATGAGATTGAGTTGAGCCGTACACTATTGGCTTCTGGAACGACCGGAATTGATTCCCTTTTAAGTGTCGAAAAAAAGATGGAAAAGGAAATAGGGGATTTATTCAAAAAGACGGGTCGTAATCCTGAGATGAACGTCCGACTCCAGGAATTAAAGGACTTGGAAACCGATTTAAAGAAGGAACAGGAGAGGGTATCGGCCTATTCGCCTAAAGTAAAAAGGATTCGCGAAATTGAACGTGAATGGATGGATACCAAAAATGCATATGATAGAGTTCGTGAACAGAATCAGTCGTTTGGACTCCAACTGCAATTATTACCTTTGTACGAACGAAAGCAGACACTTTTAACAAAGTTGGATCGAATGAAGCATGTTGTTTTTCCAGCAGATGGCATAAGGCGTTTTGAAACGGTCCAAAGCAAACTGACTGAAATGGAAGCGAAAATGCGGGGCCTGACTGCAGAAATTGAAGAATTGAATAAAAGGCTTCAAGATAGGCCGGACAATCAAAAACTCCAGACTATCGAAAGATTGCTCTCAAGAGAAATAGAGTGGCATAAGTGGCGCACCGAAATTGGCGCGATACGTGAGCGATTAGGGCATTTAAAGGCAAAGAGGCTTCAGGTGCTTGACCGCCTTGGATTGGATAACGATAACCTGATCCTCCAGGCAGATGTCTCCATCCATCAGGAAGAAAGCTTGTATGAACAGTTGCAAACGATTGCGGAATTGGATAGGCAGCAAGGATATATCGACCGGCAACTTACTCAACTGGAGAATGCATTGGGTGAAGTGAGAAAGGACCAGCTTGCCTTACAGAAAAATCCCTTATCTGAAGAAGAGCTGAAACGGGTGGATGAGTGGCCGTCCATCGAAAGACGTCTTGCGGAGGCGAAAGCCTATCTGCAATTCAGACAAACGACGAGCGCAAGTGGGAACTCCCTTCTCCTGCTAGTTATAGCTATTTTATCGATTATGGCGGTTGGCTTTGGCCTTGTGGATAAGCAATGGTTGTTTGTCGTCATAGGCGTCTGCCTTGCGGTAGTGGCTGCTTTATTAGGCTTTGCAAATAAAAAGGATCCCGTAGATACCAAATTGAACGAGATGAAAAAGTTTGTTGCCGCCTATTCGGGTTACGAGAATGAAATGAAGGGACTAACCGAAAAGATAGCAGCATACCGCCAGAAGGAAAGTCAGCTTTCAGAAGCCGCTCGTAATTATGAACGGCAGATGAGTGGGATGGAAACTGAGTTTGAAAGCCTATCTCAAAAGATAGAAAATCTTGAAGTTGAATTAAGCGGATTTTTCATCACCTATGGCATGCATAAGATTCCAAATTCAGGTATTCTTCATGAGTTCTTCGGGATGGCTCGGAGCTTACAGGAAATTAAACGTGAATCACAAGAACTGAACGATAGGCGTAATCTTCTTGAAGGTCAGCTCCAAGAAAGACGGGAAGAGATTGTATCCATTATTGGGTTGGATGCACCGGAAGATACTTTTTATGAGAAGGTGAGAAGTGATTTTATCCAAGAAAAATCGGCTATCCAATCATTTACAACTCACTCTGAGCGATTGGAAACGATACTTACGGAACGTAATGAACTTGGTTTGTTGATCCAATCTTTGCAGGAACAAAGGGATTTATTATTCAAAGAAGCTACTGTCAATACGGAAGAGCATTATTATCAAGCGTACACTGACTTTGAAGAAAAGTGTCGGCTAATGCAGCAGTTAGGTGACACGGATTCCCAATTGGCCATGCATGAAATCCAGGGGGATCAAATTGACCTTTCGGAGGAAGAGCTGAGGGTGAAAATCAGTGAAGCGGAAAAAGAGATGTCTGATTTGGAATATAGGCTCGACCAGCTAGTGCAAGAAAAGTCCACATTGAAAATAGAAACAGAAAAACTATTGACGGATGATGCCTATCAGCAAAAACAGCAGTTCTTCGAATTGAAGAAGGCGGAATTCATGGAGTTAGGGAAAAAGTGGGCTGTCCGTCAAACGATTGTGGCGGCTATTAAAAGCACGATGAACAATCTAAAGGATAAGAAACTTCCTAATGTGTTGTTAGGTGCAGAGAGTATTTTCCGTGAACTGACTGGGGATAAATACGTCTCTCTTGGCATATTGGAAAATGGCCTCTTCCAAGCCGTTTCCAAGGATGGGGTGCGATACCCGATAATTGAACTAAGCCAGGCGACGAAGGAGCAGGCCTATATTTCTCTCAGATTATCGTTAGCGATGGAAATGGAAAAAACAGCGCCTTTTCCAATCATAATGGATGATCCATTTGTCCACTTCGACGAAATAAGACTTTCCCGTATGAAAAAAATTATAGAACAGTTAGGCTTGAAACATCAGTTCATCTACTTCACCTGTCATGATAAAATAGTAGAAGAATGGACAAACGCAAAGATAATTACCGTTTCCACTAGTGGAAGCGCCAAGGGGGCGATCGCACGATGAAAAAAATCTTGGAACACCAAGTCGGCGAGACTGTCGATATCTATTTACTCATTAAACAATCGACGAAAGGAATCACGCAACAGGGCAGTCCTTTTATGACCCTCATTTTACAAGATAAAAGCGGTGACATAGAAGCGAAGCTTTGGGATACAGGCGATGAGCATGAGAAATTGTATGCCGCAGCGACGATTGTTAAAGTTGGTGGCGAAGTTCACGAGTACCGGGGTAAAAACCAACTTCGCATAAAAAGCATCCGCCCGGCAAAGGATGATGAAGGCGTCACGATTTCGGACCTGGTCCCTTCGGCCGCGAAAAGCAAGGAAGTCCTTTACGAGGAATTATTGCAGTACTTCTTTGAGATGAAGAATCCGCAAATCCAACGAATTACGAGACATTTATTGAAAAAACATCAAGCCGATTTCTTAGTGTATCCGGCCGCGACAAGAAATCATCATGATTATGTATCTGGTTTACTGGATCATGTCGTTTCGATGCTGAAGCTTGGAAAAGCAATCGCTGAGTTGTATCCGATCCTGAACAAAGATCTCCTATACGCGGGTATTATTTTACATGATATCGGTAAAGTGGTTGAGCTTTCAGGACCGATTGGAACGCAATATACAGTCGAGGGCAATCTGCTTGGTCACATCACCATAATGGTCAATGAAATATCGAAAGCTGCTGATGAATTGGAGATCACTGGTGAGGAAGTGATGCTGCTCCAACATATGGTTCTGTCCCATCATGGTAAAGAAGAGTGGGGAAGCCCGAAACGTCCAATGTTGATGGAAGCGGAAGTGCTTCACTACATCGACAATATCGATGCGAAAATGAATATGTTAGGTAGGGCAATGTCAAAAACTTCAAAAGGTGAATTTACAGAACGGATTTTCCCGTTAGATAATCGATCTTTCTATAAACCGAATTGTGTAGAATGAAACAAAAAGCTCCAGAAAGTCTAAGACTTTTCTGGAGCTTTTCTATTAATTATTTCTTACCTACATTTTTCGGCAAGTACATATCAAGTACATGTTTAAACTCGTCATCTTTAATATCGATATCCGCTGCTTTGATCAATTCTTGAAGTTTCTCTTCAAACTGAGCACCTTTAAGCGCATTTTCAATCTCGGCTTTAATTTCTTCTTCGGTTTTATCGGTTTCAGCAGGACGTGTATCAAGTAATTCGATGATGTGGAAACCATAGCTTGTCTTCACAGGCTTACTGATTTCCCCTTTTTTAAGAGCGTATGTTGCATCTTCAAATTCCTGTAGCATCTTACCAGGACCGAACCAGCCTAAATCTCCACCCGTTTGCTGCGCAACAGGCTCAGTTGAATATTCCTTTGCCAACGCTTCGAAATCTCCACCGTTTTCAAGCTTATGCAACACTTCTGCAGCTGTCGCTTCGTCTGGAACAAGGATGTGGCGAGCATGTACCTCAGTTTTCGCACGTTCCATGCCTTTTGCAAGTTCTTCATCGGATACTTTCAATGACTCGATCATTTTCGTTTGGAGCAATTCGGACTTTACGTTACTTTCAAAGAAACTCTCAGTGATTCCTTTTTGTTGAAGGAATAATTTAAAGTTATCACCATAAGCCTCTTTTTGTTTATTGATTTCCTCTTTCAATTCCTTGTCGGAAATTTTATATTCATTTTCCAAAGCTTTTTGAAGAAGAAGGTTTTCGACGACTGTAGCGCCAATCGCACCTTTCATTTCTTCATATAAGTCTTCTTTTGTGATTGTGCCGATTTTTGTTTTAGCAATGACTTCATCATCAGCGGTTTTTTGGTCGTTACATGCGGCAAGAGCTAAAACTGAAGCCGCCATCGTTAGTGCAAGGACTGTTTTTTTCATATCGATTCTCCCCTAACTTTTGTGTACAACAGTTGATACTATACCATATAAACAACATGAAGATAAAACAAAATGGTTCTTCCGGTTTGCCCATAAACGATATATGCGCTTTGCATAAGATACAATTAGAGAGGAGGTGCTCGAATGAGTGGACATGGCCATGGGCAAAGTTCTTCCGGATTTGCGTTGATCGTAGTATTGTTTATTTTGCTAATAATTGTTGGAGCTGCATTTTTGTACTAAAAAAAGAAAGTCCAACTTCCCATTAGGGGAGTTGGACATTTTTTAATATAATTATACCTTTAATAGAACCTCAAGATAGAACGACAGTATTAAGATAGTAACTAGGATATTGACCGTCCGATATATTTTAGGTTGCTTTTCTTCTGGAATTTCTCTTGATTGGCATAATGCAAATGTCATTTTGTTTATTTGAAATAAATAAAACAATGAAAAAAGAACAGTTACGACAAGGATCAAATCCATTCCTCCTCTTCTACGCTTCCCTTTATAATAGCAGACACAAGGGGAAATTGACATTATTTTTCATCGACGGCTTGTAATTCGGGCTCTTTCTTATGAAGGGAAATCAATCCTCCATCTGTTTCATCGAAAGCACTGTCAATTCGCTTGAATCCTTGTTCGAAAATCTCCATGAAATCTTCTCCGTAAATATTTCGTATAACGGACATTACTTCTAAAAATTCCGGAAATTTTCCGTAGATGCTCTTAATAGGAAGTGAGCCTTCAAGAATGCCATGATTGGAATCATAGTAGTTTTCATTCATTTCTTGAAGGACAATTTCACCTTCTTCGGTGACAGCGACGTATGTATTTCGACGATCATCTTCTTTTTTAAAGAATTTTAGGTAACCACGGTCTTCTAATTTCTTTGAAAAGTTAAATGCAGTCGAAACATGCATGACACCAAATTTTGCGATATCCGAGATTGTAGCTCCTTGGAGGTGGTAAGCAATCCAAAGGATATGGTGTTCATTGATATTCAGGTCATAGGGTTTTATCCATTGTTGCCAGTCTTTTTCGACTGCTTTCCAAAGAGCCTTTGACATTTGAGCAACGCGTTGACTATAAATCATCGCTTCTTTTTGCGAGAATTTTGGTTCACTCATGAAATACCTCCAAGATTAAATAGTGTGTTTATTTTCATTATAGCAGGAAAACTTCAAATAAAAAAGTTGGAATTGCAAAAATACTTTTTAAAACCAAAAAAGTTATCCGGAATTTTGCACCGGATAACTTTCTTACGCTTTTTTCTGCTGGTTCGAAATGGTTTGTTCGAGTTCTTCGAGAGAAGATTGGATAGCTTGTATTTTCTTTTCGAGACGCTGTTTGTTTGATTCGGTTGAGCGTTGCCATTGTTCAATGGAGCCTTTGATATCCTGAACAGCTTCAGGAACCATCTCTTTCGCTTCTTTGGTCATATGCGTGATGGAATTCTTTAACTCGGTGAATTTGCCTTTCACGTCATTCAATTTATGTTTCATGTCGGTTGAAGCGCTTTTAACGGACGAGCGGATCTCGCTTCCCGTCTGTGGAGTGGAAAATAACACTGTGACAGCAGCCGTCACTGAACCTGCAATTAGTCCTGTTAGGAATGTAGATGCTTTCATGTAGTGCACTCCTTTCAATGATTAGTATTCCTCTTATAGTATTATTAAAACATGGTAGGAAGTTTCCGGCAAATAGAAACGAATGCAATTTATTATTTAGGCAATAGAAAAAGCTTCCCCGAAATTGGAGAAGCTTGGATGTCAATTGGATAATGCTGTTTTGAAGGATGTTCGCTTAAGCAATCCTTTGATAATTGGCAGGATAATGAAAAATACGATTCCATTCAATGCCATTGTCGGTAAAACGACTGTAAGGAATAGGAATCCGAAAGGGATATTTACTCCCATTACATAAATGGCGACTGATAGGAAGATAGTTCCAGATAATAGTGTTCCTATGCAAGTAATGGCTGTAGAAACGATTAAATGGTTTGTGTATTTCTTAAGCAAAAGAATCACTGCATAAATGACAAATGCTGTGATGAGCTTATCGATCACATTCGGTATGAATCCGCCAGGTAAAGTTGTGAATAACCCGGAAAGGACTCCCGTCGTAGCTGCAAGTAAAAAGACACTTCGGACATCCGGGAATAGAAGCATCCCGATGAACATCATCGTTAACATGAAGTCAGGCTTCATGCCCTCGCCGTATCCAGGTATAACCAAGTACAATGCTGCACCGACGGCTACCAATAATGCCATCAGCGTAAGTTGTTTCGTATTCATTTCTCATCTCTCCTCAACTCAACTAGTATTTTTGGTTTTCCTGACGTATCCTCGTGATCGGCAGCGAAAACTTATCCATCATTATACGCTTAATGGTTTACATTAACAATAGTTATTCTTGACCAAATCGATTGCGGATTTGCTCTGCTATTTCTTTGATCCTGTCTTTCGGGAATTCCTCCACTTTGGGATTCCAGTTGGAGCTGTAGCCATCCGTCTCGTCATAGCGTGGTATCAAGTGGAGGTGAAAGTGGAAGACAGCTTGTCCCGCAGGTGCTCCGTTATTTTGCAAGAGATTCATGCCGGCAGGAGTAAATTCTTCCTTCAGAACATTGGCGATTTTGGGTACAACTGAAAATAAGTTGGAAGCTTCTTCTTCAGTCATGTCGTAAATATTTTCCCTATGGGTTTTCGGGATCAATAAAACATGCCCTTTCGTTACAGGCATGACATCCATAAGTGCGACGACATGTTCGTCCTCATAAATCTTTTCACTTGGAAGGGAACCTTCTACGATCTTACAAAAAATACATGATGTCATCTTTTTATCTATCCTTTCTGTTAATACATATTCATGATTGCCCATAGTGTAGCATATTTTCTGTTAATACGTGAAAGATGGACAAAGCATTATAGGGCAATGTTTGGTAAAATACATATAAGAATGGAGGATGGCTATGACAATTCTTGAAGTAAAAGATGTGACAGGCGGATATACACGAAAACCGGTTTTGCATGACCTATCATTTGAGATTGGCAAGGGTGAACTGGTCGGTTTAATCGGTTTAAATGGGGCTGGGAAAAGTACAACGATTAAACATATTATCGGGCTCATGAATCCCCATGATGGCGAAATAATCGTGAATGGCGTCACTTTTGGAGAAAATCCTGAAGCTTATAGAAAAGCGTTCACATATATACCGGAGACACCGATTTTGTATGAAGAACTTACTTTAAAAGAACATCTTGAGCTTACTGCGATGGCATATGGGCTTGATAGGGAAGTATTCGAGGCGCGCTCAGAGATGCTTTTGAAAGAATTCATGATGGAGAAACGTTTAAATTGGTTTCCAGCGCATTTCTCGAAAGGGATGCGTCAAAAAGTAATGATCATGTGTGCATTTCTTGTGGAACCTTCCCTTTACATTATCGATGAACCGTTTGTCGGTCTCGATCCGATTGGGATCCGTTCACTTTTGGAGCAGATTTCGGAGCGTAAAGCGAATGGCGCATCCGTTTTAATGTCGACGCATGTCCTGTCCACTGCGGAAAAATATTGTGACCGGATCATCGTTCTCCATGAAGGACGGGTAAGAGCACAGGGAACGATGGATGATTTAAGGAAAGCCTTTAACCGTCCGAAAGCCTCGTTGGACGAGTTGTATATTTCCATGACTGAGGATCAAGACCATGAATAATTTGCGTGAAATATGGGCGAAGCGGTTTGTCCATTATATGACCGAACTGCAGAAATACATGAAATTTGTGTTTACGGGACATTTGGCGATTGTCCTTCTATTTACGATCGGGGCAGGGGGGTATGCATATAGCGAATGGTTGAAAGAAGTCCCGCAGAACTTCCCGTCTGCAATCATCGCATCTGTCCTCATTGGATTGGCACTTGTTTTTGGGGCTCCGGTAACATTGCTCAAACCGGCAGATATTGTGTTCTTCCTTCCTTTGGAAAAGAAACTTGAGGACTATTTAAACAGATCATTACGGTATTCGTTATTTTCACAGCTACCGATTTCCCTGCTTTTATTCGTCGTTATGATGCCGCTCCTTTCGGCGACGAATGTTGCTGGGAAACAGCAATATTTACTCACATTCATTATTATCTTACTTGTGAAATGGATGTATGTTCACACGGAATACCATTACCGACGTGCAAATGACGGGGGAGGGGTCTTCAAGGATCAACTTATCCGGTTTATCCTTGCTGCTTTGATACTTTACTCAATGCTTGCGGGTTATCCGCTCTTCATCCCGGTGATTGGTTTGGTAATGGCTTTCTATTATTTACACTATAAGAAAAAAAGTGCTATCAACCCATTTCCATATGAGCATTTCATCACGCTTGAACAAAATCGGATGATGCGTTTTTATCGGTTCGCGAATTATTTTACGGACGTCCCGCATTTAAAAGGATCCGTCAGCCGTCGTGCTTGGCTTGGTTTTTTAGTGCGTCAGGCGAAGTTTGGACAAACTTCACCACAGCGATATTTATTGAAAAGGACACTTATCCGGACAGATGATACGTTTTGGCTTTGGGTCAGATTAACGGCTCTTTCCATGATCGGAGTCGTTCTTATTCCATTCCCGATAGTGGTCTATCTATTTGTCGGTGCATTGGCTTTTGCCTCATCAATCCAACTTGTTCATGCACTACAAGCCGGCAATGATTTCCGAATGGATATGCTTTTTCCTGAACCGATAAACACTCGGACACCTGCAATTCGTAAAACGGTAAGTTCCGTTCAATTGCTGCAAGCACTATTTGTGCTCATCACAGCCCTTATTACGATTGGGATTTCGGTGACGCCTCTACTTATGGCAATCGTCGTTTTACTTGTCTCAGAAGTGACAATCCGTTCTTCAAATGTAAAAAATAGAGATTGGTAAGAGATTCAGCCGAACGGAAAATAATAATAGAATATTCTCAAAAACCTTGCAACTGGACCTGCATGTTAGTATAATAAAAAAAAGGCATCAGGGGTGAGGGAGATAGAAAATAATTATTCATACGCCGAGTTCTTAAAAGCCGTGGGGAAAAACAGTTCTTCAGCACAAGCGGAGAGATTATTAAATGATATCTACATGGATCTGTTCCTGAGCCATATTCACCGAGAACAAACAAAGAAACGTCTATGGGAATTGATCGATATTGCATTGGACGAAAAGGACGAATCGACTTTCAACAGACTGACGGACGAATTGATGAAAGTCGAAGATAATTAACTATAGTTTTGCGGGTCTGCCCGGGAGTCTACACTGACTACCAAGCAGACCCGCTATTTGTTTTGTTTTTTTTAAAACACACGTTCCCTTTTTCTTTTAGTCTAACAAAGAAATATGTTAAGATGTAGATAATTCAATATTGGGGAGGACTCGGTATGGTCCAAAAATTTGATTTACACGCTCCGTACGTCCCTTTAGGCGACCAACCTGCTGCTATAACTAAGCTTGTGGGTGGCATAAATGAAGGGAAAAAGCATCAAACGCTCTTAGGGGCGACTGGGACAGGAAAAACATTCACCGTTTCAAACGTAGTAACGGAAATCAATAAACCGACACTTGTCATCGCACATAATAAAACACTTGCTGGGCAACTTTACAGCGAATTCAAGGAATTTTTTCCGAACAATGCGGTCGAATACTTTGTAAGCTTCTACGACTTTTATCAACCGGAAGCCTACGTACCGCATACGGATACTTATATAGAAAAAGACGCTACCATCAACGATGAAATCGATAAGCTCCGACACTCGGCCACATCAGCCCTATTCGAACGGAATGATGTCTTAATCGTAGCTTCCGTCTCCTGCATTTACGGACTTGGATCTCCGGAGGAATATGGAAAGCATGTTGTTTCCCTTCGGACAGGCATGGAAATCGGCAGAAATGAGCTGCTTCGACGATTTGTCGACATTCAATATTCAAGAAACGACATTAATTTCACTCGAGGAACATTCAGGGTGAGAGGAGATGTAGTTGAACTATTCCCGGCATCGCAGGACGAACACTGCATTCGTATTGAATTTTTTGGAGATGAAATCGACCGGATCCGTGAAGTCGATGCATTGACAGGCGAAATCTTAGGCGATCGGGACCATGTTGCCATATTCCCGGCATCCCACTTCGTTACCGGCGAAGAAAAAATGGTGAAAGCCATTGCGAATATCGAAACGGAATTGGAAGAACGCCTTAAAATATTAAAAAAAGAAGATAAGCTGCTTGAAGCGCAACGGCTTGAACAAAGAACTCGTTACGACCTCGAAATGATGAGGGAAATGGGTTTCTGTTCAGGTATCGAAAACTATTCAAGGCATTTAACACTAAGGCCTGCTGGTGCAACGCCTTATACATTATTAGATTATTTTCCAGATGATTTCCTTATTGTCATCGATGAAAGCCACGTCACGTTGCCGCAGATTCGCGGAATGTACAATGGTGACCAGGCGCGTAAGCAAGTATTGGTCGACCACGGATTCCGCCTGCCTTCAGCATTGGACAACAGACCGCTTATGTTCGAAGAATTTGAGAACTATGTACATCAAGCAATCTATGTTTCCGCAACTCCGGGCCCATACGAGATCGAGCATACCCCGGAAATGGTTGAGCAGATCATCAGACCGACAGGATTGCTTGACCCGGTAATTGAAGTGCGGCCGATCGAAGGACAGATCGATGATTTGATCGGTGAAATAAATGAGCGTATTAAACGCAATGAACGGGTATTAATAACAACATTAACGAAAAAGATGTCAGAGGATCTTACAGATTACTTGAAAGATATCGGCATTAAAGTCCAATACTTGCATTCCGATATTAAGACTCTTGAGAGGATCGAAATTATCCGTGAGTTAAGATTGGGTACCTATGACGTGTTGGTCGGCATTAACTTATTGAGGGAAGGGCTTGATATTCCGGAAGTTTCCCTTGTTACCATTTTAGATGCGGATAAGGAAGGATTCCTTCGTTCTGAACGTGCTCTTATCCAGACAATTGGACGTGCAGCCCGAAATTCAGAGGGCAAGGTCATCATGTACGCGGACCGCTTTACTGATTCGATGAAAAAAGCGATTGACGAAACATCAAGGCGTCGGGAAATTCAGAAGGCTTACAATGAAAAGCATGGCATCACCCCGACGACTATTAAAAAAGAAATTCGTGATGTCATCAGGGCGACCCAAGTTGCTGAGGATACTACGACAGCTCTCGAAAAAGTAACTCAAGGTAGGAAATTAACGAAAGAAGATAAAGCGAAGCTACTTGTAACGCTTGAAAAAGAAATGAAGGAAGCGGCTAAGGCGCTTGATTTTGAAAGGGCTGCGGAACTTCGAGATAGTATATTAGAATTGAAAGCTGAAGGGTGAAGACGCGATGAAGAATAAAGAGATCGTCATTCAAGGGGCCAGGGCCCATAATTTAAAAAACATTAACGTCAACATTCCACGTGATCAAATGGTTGTGATAACCGGACTGTCAGGCTCAGGTAAATCATCACTTGCTTTCGATACGATTTATGCAGAGGGGCAAAGGAGATATGTCGAATCCCTTTCGGCATATGCCCGCCAGTTTTTAGGCCAGATGGATAAACCCGATGTGGATGTCATTGAAGGACTGTCACCGGCGATTTCCATTGACCAGAAAACAACGAGCCGAAATCCACGTTCCACAGTTGGAACAGTGACGGAAATATACGATTATTTACGATTGCTATATGCACGTGTCGGCAAGCCGATCTGTCCGAATCATGGTATCGAAATCACTTCCCAAACGATTGAGCAGATGGTCGACCGGATTATGCAGCTGCCCGAACGTTCAAGGCTGCAAATTCTTGCACCTGTCATTTCTGGCAGGAAGGGAACCCATGCAAAGCTGATTGAAGACATAAAAAAGCAGGGCTATGTCCGAATCCGTGTGAATGGGGAAGTAATGGATCTCGATGATAATATTGAACTGAATAAAAATAAAAAGCATACAATTGAAGTCGTCATCGACAGGATTGTTGTGAAAGAGGGAATCGAAGCCCGCTTAAGCGATTCCTTGGAGTCGGCTTTACGATTAGCCGAAGGGACCGTTTTAGTCGATGTGATGGAAGTTGAAGAATTGCTATTTAGCGAGCATCATGCCTGCCCACTTTGCGGTTTTTCAATTGGGGAGCTTGAACCAAGGATGTTCTCATTCAATAGTCCGTTCGGCGCTTGTGGAGAATGTGACGGCTTAGGGACGAAATTAGAAGTTGATCCGGAACTTGTCATCCCGGACACATCATTATCATTGAATGAAGATGCAATTGCACCATGGGTACCGACGAGCTCACAATATTATCCTGAGCTTTTGAAGACAATCTGCCGTCATTTTAAAATTCCGATGGATGTACCTGTCCAAGACCTTTCGGACGAGGATTTGAATATTATCCTTTACGGTTCTAAGGATCATATGGTCAAATTCCAATATACGAATGAATTCGGAAATACACGCGTGAATAATATCTATTTTGAAGGTGTCCTTGCAAATGTTGAACGTAGATTCAAGGAAACATCCTCTGATTATATTAGAGAACAAATGGAGAAATATATGGCGAGCCGTGCTTGCCCGACCTGCCACGGCTATCGATTGAAAGAGGAGACGTTGGCAGTCAAAGTGAATGGCTCGCATATCGGAAAGATAACCGAATTATCCATCACGGAAGCCGATCGGTTTTTCAAAAATCTCACACTATCCGAAAAGGATGCCCAAATCGCTAATCTCATCCTACGTGAGATTGAAGAAAGGTTAGGCTTCCTCGTGAATGTAGGTCTCGACTATTTGTCATTGTCGAGAGCTGCAGGTACATTATCGGGCGGTGAGGCACAGCGGATCAGGTTAGCCACACAGATCGGCTCCAGATTGACAGGGGTCCTCTACATTTTGGATGAACCTTCGATCGGTCTTCATCAACGAGATAATGACCGTCTGATCGGTACGCTGCAAAGCATGCGTGATATCGGAAACACGCTTATTGTTGTCGAACATGATGAAGATACGATGATTGCAGCCGATTATTTGATCGATATCGGACCTGGAGCTGGTGAAGCGGGAGGACAAATCGTTTCAGCTGGAACACCTGAAGAAGTGATGAATGACCCTAAGTCGTTGACCGGTCAATACTTGAGCGGTAAGAAATTCATTCCATTGCCGCTTGAAAGACGCGAATCGGATGGACGATTAGTTTCGATAAAAGGGGCATCTGAAAACAACTTGAAAAATGTCGACGCAGATTTTCCGTTAGGTCAATTCATTGCGGTTACGGGTGTCTCGGGTTCAGGTAAGAGTACGCTTGTTAACGAAGTATTGCATAAAGTGCTCGCCCAAAAACTAAACCGATCGAAACAAAAACCGGGCCGTTTCACATCGATCACCGGACTTGAGGAATTGGAAAAAGTGATCGATATCGACCAGTCTCCTATCGGAAGGACGCCAAGATCGAATCCGGCAACGTATACTGGATTATTTGACGATGTACGTGATGTGTTCGCGATGACGAACGAAGCGAAAGTTAGAGGATACAAAAAAGGCCGTTTCAGTTTCAACGTAAAAGGCGGACGTTGTGAAGCCTGCCGCGGAGACGGGATTATCAAAATCGAAATGCATTTCCTTCCGGACGTCTATGTGCCGTGTGAGGTTTGTCATGGGAAGAGGTACAATCGGGAAACACTGGAAGTGACGTATAAAGGTAAAAATATTGCCGATGTCCTATCAATGACTGTAGAGGATGCGTTACTTTTCTTTGAAAATATCCCGAAGATCAGCAGGAAACTACAAACAATAGCTGACGTCGGTCTTGGTTATGTCCAACTTGGTCAGCCGGCTACGACGTTATCAGGCGGCGAGGCGCAGCGGGTCAAGTTAGCATCCGAATTGCATAAGCGTTCAAACGGAAAATCATTTTACATCTTGGACGAGCCGACAACTGGACTGCATGTCCATGACATTGAAAAGCTCCTTCATGTGTTACAGCGTTTGGTCGATACAGGAAATACGGTCCTTGTCATTGAACATAATCTTGATGTGATAAAAACTGTCGATCATATTATCGACATGGGACCTGAAGGTGGAGACAAAGGCGGTCAGATTATCGCAACAGGCACACCAGAAGAAGTGGCTAAAGTTAAGGAGTCATACACAGGGCGCTATTTAAAACCGATTCTTGAAAGGGACCGCCAGAGAATGAAAGACCGGATTGAGTCAATTGCATTGGAAAGATAGTGAAACCTTATGAAACGTCATTCGTATATATAGTATGGAAAGTAAGAGTGATTTAAGGACTCTTGCTGAAGTTGAAATAAAAGGTATACCAAACTAGGAGGCGGAAAGATGCAAAACGAACGCAAACGTATCTTGACAATGCTGGAAAACGGTACAATTTCAATGGATGAAGCCTTAACTCTTTTGGAAGCGATGGAAAAACCCCCTACGGGAAGTTCCGATCAGGCGGAAGAAGTGGTCTTTACAAATGAAAACAGATCCGAACAAGGAAAGCATCAATCTTATTCACAAAATAAGAAAGATCCATCCATGGATGAATTCATTGAAGACATAAAGAAAGACTTTGTCACAGTTGGTGACCGCTTCATGCAATTCATGCAGACAGCCGTCGATAAAATGAAAGGGTTCGATTTCGACAAACCTTTTGGCGGAAGTTCCATCTTCCATCATTCCATTGTAAAAGAAGCGGATGATTTAGATGAAATACTGATTGACGTTGATAATGGGAATATAATTATTCATGCAACAGACACTCCCGAAATAAAAGCCGATTTCGTTGTTAAAGCATACGGCGGTAAAACCGAAGAAGAAGCAAGGAAGGAATTCCTTGATAAGTTGATCTTCTTGATAGATGAAGGGAAGCTGCGCTTACTTAGCGATTTAAAGCTGATTCAAGTAAATGTAGATCTTTTTATCCCGAAGCAAGAGTATAATAAAATCTCAGCAAGACTCCTGAACGGCCATTTTGCAATGAAAGACCTAACCGTTGATAGATTCAATATTAAAACGGGGAACGGCAAGGTCGACTTGGAGCGGATTGACTTTAAAGAGGCGGAACTTGAAACAGGGAATGGTTCAATCCGGCTGAATGAAGGCTCCGGAGAGATGATTGAAGCCGAAACGATGAATGGACGCGTCTATTTGTTAGGTAAATTAAAAGATGTTGAAGCAAAATCGCTGAACGGCAATGTTATTGTAACAACAACTGATGATGCGGCCCAGAGAATAGATGCGAAAACAGTAAGTGGAACTGTAGAGATGTATATTCCATCCGACGTTCCGTTACGCGGTGAAATTTCTACGAATATGGGACGCTTGGATCTTCAGTTGAAAGATGTCAACAAGACGAATGAGCAAGAGCAATTCCTTCAACGGACAATCAGCTTCTCGAAGGTTGCTGAAAACGAAACGACGCCGCCACTTTCTATTCATGGCGAAGCAAAAACAGGCTCAGTAATCGTTTGCTATACTGTCAAGCATGACTGAATGAGTTTTAGACTGTAGGACCCAAGAAATTGGGTGCTACAGTTTTTTTATTTTAGTGGAAATGATAGTAGGACATCCAGAAAGATGTACAAATTCAGACGAAATTATTTCAAATGTGATTCTTCATGGTAAAATGGAACATAGGTTTAACGGTGGAGGAAAGGATGGGTGTATATGTCTGTTGTAACAATAAAGGATGTTCAAAACCAATTTGGACTCGAACTGTTAGCTGGCGAAGGCGGAATCGAGCGAACGATCGCAATGAGCGACATTTCACGCCCAGGACTTGAAATGGCGGGCTACTTTGATTTTTATACGAATACACGTGTACAGTTGCTTGGTAAGACAGAGGTCTCCTTTTTTAATAAACTAAGTCCGGGCGAACGGCTCGATCGCATGGATCGACTATGTACAGCCGAAACACCTGCATTCATTATTGCACATAATATGCAATGTCCGGTTGAGTTGAAAGAATTGGCGGAAGTACGAAATATCGCCGTACTTCAGACGGAACATCCAACAACAAGATTTTCATCGATGTTGACAAATTTCCTTGAAGGCCAGTTGGCTCCAATGACAACCGTACATGGCGTGCTTGTAGACGTCTATGGAATCGGGGTCCTAATTACAGGGAAAAGCGGTGTAGGTAAAAGTGAAACCGCGCTGGAACTTGTGAAAAGGGGACATCGCCTTATTGCGGACGATGCTGTAGAGATTCGACAAGTCGCTAAAAATGTTCTAATCGGTAACGCCCCGAAACTATTAAATCATATGCTTGAAATACGTGGAGTCGGCATTATCGATATGATGACTCTTTTCGGTGCAAGTGCAGTGAAGGATGACAAGCGGATCCTGATGGTCATTGACCTTGAAGTGTGGGATCCAGACAAAGTTTATGACCGCTTAGGCATTGATGAAGAGAAGATGAAAATCATGGATTCCGATTTGACGAAGCTTACGGTACCTGTCAGACCTGGACGGAATTTATCGGTAATTATTGAAGTGGCAGCAATGGATTATCGCATGAAGCGATTAGGCATTAATGCGGCAGAAACATTTTCGAAAAGACTTGATATGGCTATCCAAAATAGCAATGTAGAAGGGATAGAGTAAATAATGTTCGATTTTCTAACAATTAACCCAATAGCCTTTGAATTAGGCCCCATATCGGTCCGTTGGTATGGAATTTTAATAACAACTGGAATTATTCTTGCATTCTTAGTCGTTCAAAAAGAAATGGTGAAACGTGGAATGCATCCGGACTTTTTAACGGATCTCCTTATTTGGGCAGTACCAATTTCCATTATAAGTGCACGGATCTATTATGTTATTTTCTCTTGGGACTCGTATAGGGATAATCCCGCCGAAATGTTTAAAATTTGGGAGGGCGGCATCGCGATTCATGGTGCATTGATCGGAGCCTTTTTAACAACGTACTTTTTCACTAAGAAACGCGGTGTTTCTTTCTGGAAAGTGGTGGATATAGCTGTTCCGGGAATTTTAATCGGCCAGATCATTGGTCGATGGGGTAACTTCATGAACCAGGAGGCGCATGGCGGCCCTGTTTCGGAACAATTTCTTGAAAACACTTGGATTCCCGATTGGATAATGAATCAAATGACGATCGAGGGAGTTACCTACCATCCGACGTTCCTGTATGAATCCCTATGGAATGTAGTCGGTCTTATCATTGTTCTAATCCTAAGAAGAGTGCGCTTGAAGCGTGGAGAGATCTTCTTCTTTTATTTAGTGTGGTATTCAATCGGAAGGTATTTCATCGAAGGAATGAGAACGGATAGTTTGTATGGTGGCGATCTTCGCGCTGCTCAAATTGTATCGATCATTGCAATCCTATTCGGTGTGATTATGTTCGTTTATAGAAGGTTCGTCAAGAAAGTTAAAGTGGTTTATCAGGATAAATAGAAAAGGGTTGGGGAAATGCAGACATTAAGAACTGGGTTGAATGCGGGTTTGAAGACGACATGGACGTTAGGGAAAATCATTTTTCCGATAACGATTTTAGTCGTCATTTTACAACATACTCCAATCTTACCTTGGGTTGTGAAGCTTGTCGCACCTTTCATGGGGTTATTTGGACTAAGTGGGGAAGCGGCCATTCCGTTGGTACTTGGAAACGCATTGAATTTATACGCCGGTATCGCGGGCATACTTTCACTTGATCTGACAGTGAAGGAAGTTTTCATCTTAGCTGTAATGCTCAGTTTTTCGCATAATCTTTTTATCGAAACAGGGGTTGCGTTAAAGGTCGGAGTTAAATTATGGATCGTCTTACTCGTACGATTCGGATTAGCGGCGTTCTCAGCAGTCATTATTAATGTGTTTTGGAGTGGCGGAAGTGAACTGGCTAAGTACGGAATGGCTCCAGAAATTGCGACGATTCCGGAAGGCTGGGTGGAAATCGGCTTAATGGGATTGCAAAAGGCTTCCTTTGGTGTATTGCAGCTTGCGCTAATTGTTATCCCATTGATGATTATTGTTCAGTATTTAAAGGATAATCATTACTTGCAGAAATTCTCGGAGAAGCTTGCTCCTTTCACGAAGGTCATTGGGGTTAAACCAAATGCATCGATGACGCTTGTTGCAGGCCTTGTCATCGGATTGGCATATGGTGCTGGTGTCATGATCCAAGCGGTGCAGGAAGATGGTGTAAGCAAGAAGGATGCGACACTTGCCTTCATTTTCCTCATCGCCTGTCATGCGGTAGTGGAGGATACGCTCATCTTCATACCTTTAGGGATTCCGATACTACCGTTGCTGATCATTCGCCTCGTGACTGCATTCGTTTTGACAATTGCAGTGGCTTATTTCTGGAGGCAAAGCGAGCGGAGGAAGGAAAAGGAGGTCACTGTCTTAAATGGCTAATAAAATCACAACATTACTATTCGATTTTGATGGAACATTGTTAGATACGAATGAATTGATCATCCAAACGTTTCAGACCGTCCTTGACGCCCATTATCCGGGAAAATACGAACGGGTGGATATCATTCCGTTCCTTGGACCGACTTTGAGAGAGACGATGGAAGCAGTGGATCCATTAAAATATGCAGAACTTATGAAGGAATACCGTGAGTGGAATTATGCAAATCATGATCTATTGGCAACTGAATTTGACGGCGTTACCGAGACGCTGAGGCAATTGAAAAACAATGGGATGAAGATGGCGATCGTATCGACGAAACGGAATGATATGATCAGGAAAGGTTTGGAATTAATTTCAATCCAAAATCTATTCGACACGGTAATCGGGTTGGATGATGTGCAAAATGCGAAGCCCCATCCTGAACCGTTACTTCTTGCGATGGAAAGATTGAATTCCACACCGGAAGAAACGCTCATGATCGGTGATAATTCTCATGATATCGAAGGTGGGAAAAATGCAGGAGTTCGCACAGCTGGAGTGGCCTGGTCGATAAAAGGGGAAAAATTCATACGTGAGTTGGAGCCTGATTTTGTTCTCCAGCATATTTCAGACTTGTTAGAGATTACGGCAGGGGAAGAAGTTTGAGGCGCACGGAGCGTTTTCCGGCTAAAGGAAATGCGAACTCCCTTTGGCATATTTACAAGACGGTCTCATTTTTCAAAGTCGCCAAGAATTTCATCTTCATTCAGATAGGGAGATATACGCCCTTTATTCCGATGAAGAATTTCATCTATCGCACATTCTTAGGGATGAAAATAGGCGATAAAACGTCTTTTGCTCTTATGGTGATGCCAGATACAATGTTTCCCGAACGAATTACAGTTGGCAACAATACGATTATTGGCTTCAATACAACCATTCTTGCACATGAATACCTGATTGAAGAATACCGGGTTGGGGATGTAGTGATCGGGGACCGTGTAATGATCGGCGCCAATACGACAATCCTTCCAGGTATTGAAATCGGGGATGGTGCGATCGTCTCCGCGGCATCACTCGTGAATCGCGATATTCCAGCAGGTGCGTTGGCGGGCGGAAATCCTGTACGGATTATTTATACTGCCGAACAGATGGCGGAGCGCAAGCAAAAAGAGAAGTGTCAAGAAATTGAATGACGGGTATGGAAGTTATGTTATAATTTTTAGTGGAGGAACGTTTATAGTACGTTCCTTTCTAATTTTTGCGGAGGAAATTTGATTGGATAAAATGCATAGGAACATAGATAAAAAAATTATTTCCTTTGTCCCAGACGGTGAATTTTATTATCAGAAGGGCATTAAAGCGATGCAACGTGAACGCTATGATGATGCCCATAAATATTTGCAACGTGCTGTTGAGTTAAGTCCAAATGATCCGCTCATTCTTATGCAATACGGCATTCTTATAATGGAAGAGGGCATGTTCGAGGAAGCTTATGAGATTCTCGCGGCTGCACATGGCATTGATCCGGAAGAAGAGGACATCATCTTCTATTTAGCGGAAGTCCATGCTCATTTAGGTCTTCTTCGCGATGCGAAAATTTACGCTGAAAAATATATTGCGTTAGCTCCAGACGGACCTTTAGCCGATGATTCAATGGAAATCATTGATTTTGCCGAGCAAGAGGAAGACTTCTTCGACGAAGAAGAAATG
Organism: Sporosarcina highlanderae; assembly: GCF_030433715.1. Taxonomy (GTDB): domain Bacteria; phylum Bacillota; class Bacilli; order Bacillales_A; family Planococcaceae; genus Sporosarcina; species Sporosarcina highlanderae. Next base: position 67,503 of record NZ_JAROCC010000012.1, read on the forward strand.
CCGGATGGGGAAGTGTATTTCCTTCAAGAAAAGGCAAGACGATTGATGGAAGGCGGACTGTTTGACGAAGCCATCGAAATTCTTGAGTCCATCATTGTCGATCATCCAGAGTTTTGGGCCGCTTATAATAATTTGGCGTTAGCTTATTTCTACATCGGAAAAATCGAACAGGCAAAGGAATTACTTTACGAAGTACTTGAAAAAAATAAAGGTAATATTCATGCACTATGTAATCTTGCTGTCTTTTATTATTACGAGAAAGACAAAGAGGAATTGGATTCATTGCTTGAACTCCTTTTGAAGATAAAACCTTATCAATTCATACATCGATATAAATTAGGCGCAACATTCGCTTTGGTCGGTAAACATAAGGAAGCATACGGGTGGCTCAGGAGCCTGAAGAAAAAAGGGTTTGAAGGCGACGCAGGCTATTATTTCTGGCTCGCCCATTCCGCTTATTTCTCTGGAAATGAAGCAGCAGCCAAAGAAGCATATGAAAAATTGGTCGAAATCGATCCAAGCAAGTCTGGTTTAGAGCCTTGGAAAAGTGTGCAGTCGGAATCTACACCTGAATCATATGAACAGGATCGTGAATTCCTATTAGGCAAGATTATGAATAAATATCGGAGTGAGCGGATGTTAGGTTTTTATTTATTGGGGAAGTCAGCCCATAAACAAGAAATCATTTCGCATCCGAAATATATTGACTTGGAAAAGTTGAGTGTCATTGAACAGCTGTTTTTAGCCCATAGCCTCAATTATGAATTCACGTTGGAAACTGATTTTGACCATTCCTTTATGAGGGCTCTCAAAACGACCGATTTGATGTACGATAATTATCAGCCTCTTGATAAGCAGGGAACGCATCTTTTCCAAATGTGGTTCACTCTCTGCGAAGTGGCACTTACTCGATCATTTGACTTCAGGAATCCAGCCGCCTTGGCTGCTGCCACTGATTATATGTTCCAATCTTCGCGATATAAGGGAGTTACCAAAACAGCGATTGCCAAGAGCTATGGCATTTCCGTACCTACATTGACGAAGTATGTTCATAAATTAATGGAGTTTTTGCCGCAGTTTAGTGAGTGAAAACACCATGCGCTCAACTCCTCCAAGCAAATAGATTGATTGGATTTGATAAATCTTATACGATTTGGTCAGTGTAATGTATGAGGAGGAAAACCAATGACAACAGAGAAAATATATGACGTCATTATTATTGGTGCTGGCCCGGCAGGTATGACTGCAGCTGTGTACACATCCAGAGCCAACCTGTCGACCCTGATGTTAGAACGTGGAATTCCAGGTGGACAAATGGCGAACACGGAAGAGATTGAAAACTACCCAGGGTTCGAATCAATTTTAGGCCCGGATCTCTCCAAGAAGATGTTTGACCACGCAAAAACGTTCGGTGCAGAATATGCGTACGGGGACGTAAACGAAGTCATTGACGGTGAAAGCTACAAAACGATCATTTCCGGCAAAAAAGAATATAAAGCACGTGCGATTATTATTACAACAGGTGCTGAGTATAGAAAAATGGGCATTCCAGGTGAAGCTGAGTTGACTGGCCGTGGCGTCAGCTATTGTGCTGTATGTGACGGTGCCTTCTTCAAAAAGAAAGACATCGTTGTTATCGGCGGTGGAGACTCCGCTGTTGAAGAAGGAGCTTATCTAACTCGCTTCGCGGACAAAGTAACAATCATTCATCGACGTGACGAATTGCGTGCACAAAAAATCTTGCAAGACCGTGCGTTTGCGAATGAAAAAATCGATTTCATCTGGAATTCAACTGTTAAGCAAGTGAATGAAAAAGACGGCAAAATCGGTTCTGTCACACTTGTCTCCACTGAGGATGGTACGGAAAAAGTGATGGAGACTGAAGGTATGTTCGTTTATATCGGCATGGATCCATTAACTGCCCCATTCAAAAACTTGGACATCTTGGATGAACACGGCTATATCGTGACAAATGAAGAAATGGAAACGAAAGTTCCCGGCATTTACGCAGCAGGCGATGTGCGTCAAAAAACACTACGCCAAGTCGTAACAGCAACTGGCGACGGAAGTATCGCGGCGCAAGCATGCCAAAAATATATCGAAGAACTTGCAGAGAGACTATCTGCTAAAGCTTGATTGAAGGAAGAGATCCAGGAATGGGTCTCTTTTTTAAAAACGTTAACGCAACCTTAATATTGCTGTAACTCAAATGCAACACATAAAGGTTATGATAAGAGTAGTAATTGACCCCCCTTTTATATAGAACTACTTTAAGGCTGCCTGCAGATGCAAAATCGCAGGTGGTCTTCTTTTTTTGTTGTTTAGGGTGTAAACATTGTATAATAGAACTATGCATGTTCTAAAAAGCGAGGAAATCAGATGCAAAGAATTGCTAACTTACTTGTCGTTAAAGACAATCAAGTACTACTATTAAAAAAACCAAGAAGAAATTGGTATGTTGCCCCCGGAGGTAAGATGGATTCAGGCGAATCAATCTACGAAGCCGCAATCCGCGAATTTGAGGAGGAAACTGGCGCAACACCAGTAGATCCGCACGTCAAAGGGATTTTCACGATGATGATTGTGGACCGTGAATCCAAAGAATTGATCGACGAGTGGATGCTGTACACATTCGTCGCCAAGGATCTTGTAGGCACACCATACGAGTCCAATCGGGAAGGATTGCTTGAATGGCACGAGATCGAAAGTTTGAAAACGTTGCCAATGGCTGAAGGCGACCGCTCCAATTTATTATTTGCCGTCTCCAAAAACGGTGTCCAATATGGTACATTTTATTATACAGAAGAGTTCGAACTGTTAGATGAGCGTCTACAAAACTCGATGGAGGGCGATCTACGATAATGGAAAACGAATTACCGAACAGCGATGTTGAATTGGTCATTATTACCGGGATGTCTGGTGCCGGTAAAACGGTAGCGATGCAAAGCTTCGAAGACTTAGGCTTTTATTGCATCGATAACTTACCCCCAGAGCTTTTAGTTACATTTTTAGACCTGATGATGAAGTCGGAAAACAAGATGAGACGGATTGCTGCTGTCATGGATACAAGAGGTGGCGACCTATTTGACGCGTTGATCGGGGCATTGGATAATTTACTGCAAATGGAAGGGGTTTCATCTAAGCTTCTGTTCTTGGATGCAGATGACGAAACTCTTGTAAGACGCTATAAAGAAACAAGAAGATCACATCCACTGGCGGAGGGTGGGCTCCCCCTTACCGGGATTCGAAAAGAGAGAACATTGCTTTCCGAAATGAGGGGCCGAGCGCGTTTCATCTATAATACTTCCGAACTCAAACCGAGAGAGTTACGTGAAAAAATCATGTCCACTTTCTCTTTCAAAGGCGACACCGCATTCACATTGAACTTCATCTCATTCGGGTTTAAGCATGGGATGCCGATAGATGCCGATGTTGTTTTTGATGTACGCTTTTTACCGAATCCTTATTACATCGAAGATCTTAGACCGATGACCGGACTAGATAAGGATGTCTACGATTATGTTTTAAAGTGGAATGACACACAGGTTTTGATCGACAAACTGACAGACCTTTTTAAATTCATCATACCGCAATATAAAAATGAGGGTAAATCACAAGTCGTTGTAGCATTCGGTTGTACAGGGGGCCAACATCGTTCTGTGACGTTGGCGGAGTACTTTGGAAACCGATTCAGAGAAGAATATAAAACACTAATTACACATCGGGATGTGGAAAAGAGAAAGGGTTGACACAATGCTGCAATCCGGGAATATGAAGAAAATCGTCGTTTTCGGAGGCGGGACCGGGTTGTCCACTATGCTACGGGGATTGAAAAATTATCCCGTTGAACTCACTGCGGTTGTAACAGTAGCTGACGACGGTGGCAGTTCAGGTAGGTTGTTGGACCAATATAACATTCCTCCTCCGGGCGATATCCGGCAAGTGATGGCAGCACTTTCGGACGTAGAACCGTTAATCGAAAGAATGTTCCAATACAGATTTACGACTTCGGATGATTTAAGAGGACATTCATTAGGCAACCTGATGCTTGCTGCTTTAACGGATATTACAGGTGATTTTGCGCGTGCTGTGGAAAAAATGAGTCAGGTTTTGAACATCAAAGGTAAAATATTACCTGCTGCAAACCAAAAGATCACCTTGCATGCTGAGCTTGATGATGGCACAATTGTAACCGGCGAATCTAAAATTCCAGGGTATGGACGTAAAATACGCAAGGTTTACATTTCACCTCAAGAGGTTGAACCGTTGCCTGAAACGGTTAAATCCATCGAAGAGGCGGATCTCATCATATTTGGTCCAGGAAGCTTATATACAAGCATCCTTCCGACAATCCTTGTTAGAGGCATAAGAGATGCCATGTTAACCTGCAAAGCTAAAAGGGTGTACATCAATAACCTGACAACACAGGAAGGTGAAACGTATCAGTATACGGCTTCCGAGCATGTGTTGGCATTGTTTGATCATGCGGGCAGCAAGTTCATTGATACGATTCTGTTGAATAATACTGACTTTGAAACACTCTTACAGGGAAATGAGCCACCAGAAGTTCAATTGCCCGTAGAGAATGATATCGAAGCATTGAAATTGCTTGTTCCTGACATCGTTCTTGAAGACATCTCCACTTTTTCCGAGGGACGCATCATTCATGATGCTGATAAGGTTGCTGCATGGGTTATGGAGTATATGAAAGGCAAGGATGTAAACAAGGAGACTTGATCATCGCCGAGAGGGAGGGGGACAGTCATGTCTTTTGCATCAGAAGTAAAAAAGGAATTAACGAATATTGAGTCGGATGATTGCTGTGTGAAATCAGAAATAGCCGCCTTTATAAGGATGAACGGAGCATTATCTTTCTCCAACAAGCAACTAAGCTTGGATGTGCAGACTGAAAATGCTGCAATCGCAAGAAGGCTATATTCCAACATAAAACGGCTTTACCCATATAAAGTTGAATTATTGGTCCGTAAAAAAATGCGTTTGAAAAAGAATAACGTCTACATATGCAGGATCCGTGACGGTGCAAAGCATTTATTGGAGGACTTATATATATTAACGGGAACGTTTCAATTCAAAAATGAGATTGTACCTGAATTAGTGAAGGATGAATGCTGCGAGCGAGCCTATTTGAGGGGCGCATTCTTAGCTGGAGGTTCAGTCAATAACCCAGAGACATCATCCTATCACCTGGAAATTTTCTCATTTTATAAGGAACATAGCGAGGCCCTCGTTGACTTGATGAATAAATCAATGCTGAATGCCAAATCGATTGAACGAAAAAAAGGGTATATCGCATACTTGAAAGAAGCAGAAAAGATTTCCGATTTCCTTGGCATCGTCGGCGCACACGTTTCATTAATGAAATTTGAAGATGTGCGAATCATAAGGGATATGCGAAACAGCGTTAACCGCCTTGTTAACTGTGAAACAGCTAATATGAATAAAACAATAGGTGCCGCGCAAAGGCAAGTTGAGAATATCAAGTTCATCCAAAGTACGATTGGCTTGGACCAATTACCAGACCGTCTGCAAGAAATCGCCCAGCTACGTATTGAACATCAGGACATCACGTTAAAAGAGCTTGGTGAGATGGTATCTGGCGGTACCGTCAGTAAATCCGGTGTGAATCATCGATTGAGGAAAATAGAAGAAATCGCAGAAAATCTTCGAAGCGGCGGGATTGCGCATCGTTAAGAATTTGTAATGGCAGAAAGGAGTCGAATGATTGATGGCAGAAAAAACAGTTGAAGTGAAATTGAAGACAGGCTTACAGGCGAGACAAGCTGCATTGTTCGTCCAAGAAGCGAATAAATTTTTATCTGACGTGTTCTTGAAAAAAGATGAACGCCAAGTAAATGCTAAAAGCATTATGGGCGTGATGAGCCTTGCAATCGCTAAAGGCGTTTCAGTAACACTGATCGCGGAAGGTGTAGATGAAGAACAAGCGATCAGCACATTGGCCTTGCTTGTTGAAAAAGAGAATTAACATACAAAAGCGGAGGGCGCTTGCTTAGATGCGACAGGCATAAGTCGAAGATACGGAGTGGCGGTTTTTGCCACATAGTAGATTTGACTTATGACCCGAGCATCTAGCGCCCGGAGCTAGACGTAAACAAGAGTATAGCGTAGAATAAAAAAAGCCGTAAACATAAATGTTTACAGGCTTCTTTATACAACTTATATGCCCTCGGCGGGAGTCGAACCCACATTTCAAGCTTCGGAGGCTTGCGTGCTATCCATTGCACCACGAGGACGAAATATAGAGTCTGTCGGTAACAGACAACACTCATTATACAAATAAAGCCATAAGAATGCAATAGCAATTTTAAAAGCGTTATATTTGACCTTAATTGACCATAGTATGTATGATAGGTGTACAGTTGAAATAACTAATTTCAGCAACACGCTTAAATTTGAACCACCTAAAAAGGAGGATTTATCATGAATCTAATACCTACAGTTATTGAACAAACAAACCGGGGTGAACGCGCTTATGATATTTATTCCCGTCTTTTAAAAGACCGGATTATCATGTTAGGCAGCGCAATCGATGACAATGTTGCCAACTCCATTGTTGCGCAATTGCTATTCCTTGAAGCGGAAGATCCAGAAAAGGACGTTTCCATCTACATCAACAGCCCAGGCGGAAGCATCACTGCTGGGATGGCGATTTATGACACGATGCAATTCATCAAACCGGACATCCAAACAATTTGTATCGGTATGGCTGCGTCAATGGGATCTTTCCTATTAACAGCTGGAACAAAAGGAAAACGCTATGCGCTTCCAAATGCGGAAGTGATGATTCACCAACCGCTTGGCGGAGCACAAGGTCAGGCAACTGAAATTGAAATTGCTGCGAAACGCATTCTTTTCCTACGCGAGAAATTGAATACGATTCTTTCTGAGCGTACAGGGCAACCTGTTGATGTAATTGCGAAAGACACAGATCGTGATAACTTCATGACTGCTGAACGCGCGAAAGAATACGGTTTGATTGACCATATTATCACACGCAGCGACATGAAAGAATTGAAAAAATAAGTCCCATTTTGCAAACCGACTTCTCTTTATGGAGTCGGTTTTTTAATTATCCGAAAAATGTTTGAAACCTTTTTGTCCTACATACGATAAATAGGATACGGACTCGAGTTTGAGTCATGATATTTCGGGGGTATCCCATAGTATGGAGAATAGGAGTGTGAATGAATGAAAAAACTATTAGGACCACTTACGATCATTATTGTTCTTCTTGTACTCTTAGCAATTCTGTTTGTGCCAAGCTACAATAAATTTGTTAATTTAGAGGAAGATGTAGATGCGTCGTATGCACAGGTTGAAAACCAATTGCAACGCCGGCTCGATCTTATTCCGAACTTGGTGAACACGGTTAAAGGGTATGCAAGTCATGAAAAAGAAGTAATCGCGGAAATTTCCGATGCACGCGCAAAACTGTCAGGTGCAACTGGGCCTGCCGAACAGGCAGCTGCAGATACAGAGTTGTCGAATGCCTTAGGACGTCTGTTAGTGGTTGTGGAAAATTATCCGGATTTGAAGGCGAATCAGAACTTCACTCAGCTCATGGATGAGTTAGCTGGCACCGAGAACCGGATTGGTGTGGCAAGAAAAGATTATAATGATGTCGTTTCCCAATACAACCGACAAGTGAAAAGGTTTCCGGGGAAATTAGTCGCTTCGATATTTGGCTTTGACGAGAAAGAGTATTTCCAAGCGAATGAGGCTGCAAACCAAGCACCTAATGTTGACTTTGGAGATGGCAGCAAGTGATTCGGAAAATCGTTCGATCAATTGCGATCGCATGCTTACTCTTAATGTGTATGCCATTCGGGGTGTTGGCAGCCGAATTCCCCGCTTGGAATAAATTCGATTACTTCATCCAAGACCATGCAAGGATTCTTTCGAATGAACAAAAAGAAGAGCTGAACCGACTTGGGAAAAACTTGGAACAGGCAACGGGAGCGGAATTGGCGGTTCTAACACTTCCAAGTATAGGTGACGAGCCGGTTGAACAATACGGGGTCGATGCGCTTCGGAAATATGGGCTTGGAAAAGAAGGTAAAGATAATGGTGCTTTGCTAGTCGTAACGACGGTACCGAATTCAGCTGATGATCGCCATTTTGAGTTGGCCGTTGGTTATGGTCTTGAAGGTGCGTTGCCTGACGGGAAAGTCGGGCGGATCATGGATGAAGTTTCCGTTCCATATTTGAGGAATGAACAACCCGATTTAGCAATAATGAATGCATACAAGTCCTATTACAACGAAATAGCTGCTGAATATGGCTGGAACGGGGAAGTTGCTGAAGTGAATACGCTCGCCGGTCAAGGCGGCGGTTCAGGTGTCGGCATCCCTGCGCCTGTAATTATTTTCATCGTCATTTATCTGCTGTTCCGCTTTATGGGCGGCGGTGGCCGTGGAGGTCGTGGTGGCGGCCCAGGCGGAAGAAGAGGTAGACGAGGCGGTATGATTTTCTTCCCCGGCTCCTTTGGCGGCGGTGGAGGATTCGGCGGCGGCGGCGGTTTCACCGGCGGAGGTGGATCCGGTGGTGGCGGCGGTGCTGGACGGAGCTGGTGACACCTGTGCTGGGAATATGTCAGCTTTTGTATAGTACAAAGGTAACGAAATGACCATATATCTTGGGAAATGATCGATATATTCCGGGAAATGATCGATAACCCAGCCCAATTGATCGATAACTCTTGGGAAATGATCGATAAAACCTGGGAAATGACCGATAACTTTTCACCCGACTCTAAAACACCATAAAATCAAAAGGATGTTCTGCAAATCTTTTGCAGAACATCCTTTTTCCCTTATAATAGTGAAAAAACAGGTAATCGAGGTGCTGCAACATGCATGTTCAATTTTACACAAGACCGGGATGCCATCTATGCGAAGAAGCCGAGGCAATGATGAAATTAGTCCAAGAGGATTTTCCGCTAACATGGTCCACAATAAACATCGAAACAGATGATGAAAGCCATGAAAAATATATGCTGATGATTCCCGTAATCGAAAAAGATGGCGCTGTTTTATTATACGGGTCAATCGGCTACGCCGACATAATTGAACTTTTTTAAAGGTTAAATGTTTGAATTGTATAGCAAAGAGGTATACAATAAGAGCAAGAATAATATTTTTTTACCCAAGGTGGGACAAAAATAAATTAAGTGGGCATAATTTGTCCCTCATGAAAGAAGGGCTTTCCTTGAACCCGAATATACTTGAGGCACAACGGAAGCTTGTGCCGGAAATGATGGAAATTCTACGTCAACGATATAGGCTTTTAAAGTTCATCGGAGTTTCTGGTCCGATCGGCAGGAGACCACTTAGCATTTTGGCGGATATTTCTGAGCGGGAATGCAGAAACTTAATGGAGGCCTTGCGCAATGAGGAGCTGATTCGAATTGCGAAAGAAGGGGCCACAATCACAATTGAAGGATCGAGAGTCCTTGATCTACTTGCGCCAAGTATTGAGGAATGGACTGGGCAAAATGTGATTGCCGGCAAGTTGAGTGCTTTGCTTAAAATTCAAAGTGTTCACATCGTCCAAGGGAATTGTGACGCGAATCCGACGGTGAAAAGTCTGATTGGAAAAGAAGCGGCAACTGTATTCATGCAAAGGATTGGAGAAGGTAAAGTCATCGCTGTTACTGGTGGAAGTTCGGTTGCGGCGATTCCGCAACATATCCACTCGATTGATAATCCTGATAACCTTCACTTCATTGCCGCAAGAGGCGGGGTTGGGGATGATATCGGGCTGCAGGCAAATGTCATCGCCGCGTCTTTTGCCGAGGCAAGCGGAGGCACGTATAGCACATTTTATTATCCCGAATCCTTGAGCCAAGAAGCGCATGAAATTTTCAAACGCGAACCATCTGTCATTGAAATGACGGAGCTGTACGGGAAAACGGATTGTGTCTTGCATGGAATTGGCGACGCGGAAAAAATGGCTGAATTACGCAATACGCCTGAAAGTGAAAGGCGACTGCTCCAAGAAAAAGGGGCGAAAGGTGAAGCTTTCGGCTATTACTTCGATGATAGCGGGAATGTTGTCCACCGTATCAGGACAGTCGGCATACAGACTGAACAGCTTGAACAAGTTCCCCTGATCATAGCTGTTGCAGGTGGAGCAAGCAAAGCGGATGCGATTTTATCCTATATGGAAAGCGCTCCCCGTCAAACCATTTTGGTGACGGATGAAGGGGCGGCAAACGCAATTTTAGAGAAGTTGGAAGGTAAACAATAACCTACTGGAGGTAAAGGAAATGACATTAAAAATAGCGATCAATGGGTTCGGCCGTATTGGGAGACTTGTTTTCAGGGAAGCACAGAAAAACGAAGAGATCGAAGTTGTCGCAGTTAATGATTTGACCGATGCTCCAATGTTGGCGCATTTATTGAAATACGATTCCGTACACGGGATTTTCGATGCTGAAGTTGGTTCTGAAGATAATCACCTTGTCGTGAATGGGAAAAAGATCAAGGTTTACGCTGAAAAAGACCCTTCCTCTTTGCCATGGGGGGAGTTGGGTATCGATATCGTTATCGAATCCACTGGTGTGTTCAGGGATGAAAAAGGTCTGATGAAGCATATCGAAGCAGGCGCTAAAAAAGTCATCCTATCTGCGCCAGCGAAAGGTGATGTCAAAACGCTTGTTATGGGTGTCAATGTAGATTCATATGACGCAACTCAAGATAAAGTCGTTTCAAACGCATCCTGTACAACAAACTGCCTTGCACCTGTCGTGAAAGTGCTGCACGACAAATTCGGCATCAAACGAGGCATGATGACGACAGTCCATTCATATACAAACGACCAAAACATTTTGGATTTACCGCATTCTGACTACCGCCGTGCACGTGCTGCAGCAGAATCGATGATCCCTACAACAACTGGCGCGGCATCAGCTGTAACGAAGGTTATTCCTGAACTAAAAGGAAAATTGGACGGAATGGCAGTTCGCGTACCAACTCCGAACGTTTCACTTGTCGACTTCGTCACTGAGCTTTCAACAGAAGTGACGGTTGAAGATGTAAATGCCGCATTGAAAAATGCATCGGAAAATGAATTGAAAGACATCCTGTTCTACAATGAAATACCATTAGTCTCACGCGATTACAACGGCAACACAGCATCCTCCACAGTAGATGGTCTGTCTACGATGGTATTGGACAATAATATGGTGAAAATCATTGCCTGGTATGACAATGAATCCGGCTATTCAGCTCGATGCATCGATTTGGCACTCTATATGCACAACAAAGGAATATAAAACATAGCCATTCTTAGGGCAACCCATTATAATAGTGATGGGTAGAAGGAACGGAGGAAACCCGTTCCTTTTTTTATGTAAATACGTTGGAAAATTAAGGGGTTTTAACCAACTCCCGATTTCCTTCGCTTTATTTCTTGGAGGTGTGCAGTTTAATGAAAGCTAAACAAACAATCAAGGATATTGACTTAAACGGGAAACGTGTATTTTGCCGTGTGGATTTCAATGTACCGATGGAAAATGGAAACGTATCCGATGATACAAGAATCCGTGCAGCAATACCGACAATCGAATACATGGCTGAAAAAGGAGCAAAAGTGATCCTTGCGAGCCATCTTGGAAGGCCAAAAGGCGAAGCGAAAGATGAACTACGACTTACTGCGGCTGGTGAAAGATTAGCCGAACTCCTTCAAAAGGACGTAAAAAAGCTTGATGAATCAATTGGCGAAAACGTTGAAAAAGCAGTCGCTGAAATGAAGAACGGCGACATTCTCCTTCTTGAGAACGTTCGATTCCATGCTGGTGAGGAGAAGAACGATGCTGAACTTGCGAAACAGTTTGCTACACTTGCGGATGTATTCGTCAACGACGCATTTGGAGCGGCACATCGTGCGCACGCATCCACTGCGGGCATCGCGGAATTCATCCCGGCAGTAAGCGGATTCCTGATGGAGAAGGAATTGGATGTACTTGGAAAAGCACTCTCGAATCCAGAGCGTCCATTCACGGCAATCATCGGCGGCGCAAAAGTGAAAGACAAAATCGGAGTCATCGATAACCTCTTAGACAACGTCGACAATTTATTGATCGGCGGAGGATTGTCTTACACATTCACAAAGGCTGAAGGATATGAAACTGGAAACTCCCTCGTTGAAGAGGATAAAATCGAGCTTGCTCAGTCATTCATTCAAAAAGCGAAAGAGAAAAATGTAAAGCTCTATTTACCGGTTGATGCAGTTGTCGCAGATGCGTTTTCTGAATCGGCAACTGTGAAAACGGTTAAAATAGATGAAATCCCTGAAGGTTGGATGGGACTTGATATTGGACCTGCAACAGCGGAAATGTACGCGGACGTCATTAAAAACTCCAAATTGGTCATTTGGAATGGACCGATGGGTGTATTTGAAATGGAACCATTTGCGAACGGAACGAAGCAGGTTGCAGTGGCGATGGCTGAAACAGAAGCCTACACAGTTATCGGTGGAGGAGATTCTGCGGCGGCTGTTGAAAAATTCGATGTTGCGGACAAAATGGATCACGTGTCAACAGGCGGTGGCGCTTCCCTTGAGTTCATGGAGGGTAAAGAGCTACCAGGCGTGACTGTCTTGCAGGATAAATGATTGGAGGGGAAACAATTGCGTAAACGAATCATTGCAGGAAACTGGAAGATGTATAAAAAGATCGGCGAAGCAAAAGATTTCATTGCAGAAGTGAAAGGACGTTTACCGGTCACGGACAACGTCGAAGCTGTCATTTGTCCACCCGCGCCTTTTCTGTCGGTGCTTGTGAATGAATCGGAAGGCACTGCATTGAAAATCGGTGCTCAAACGATGCATGACGTTGAAGAAGGTGCTTTTACGGGCGAAGTTAGCCCAAGCATGCTTTCGGATATGAATGTCGAGTATGTCATCCTTGGACATTCCGAACGCCGTCAATATTTCAATGAAACCGATGAATCCGTTAACAAGAAAGTGCATGCTGCATTTGCACACCAATTAACACCAATCGTCTGTGTCGGTGAAAGCCTTGAAGAGCGTGAAGAAGGTAAAACGGTTGAACGCGTTTCATCGCAAGTGGAAAAAGCGTTCAATGGCATTAGCACAGATCAGGCGAAAGAAGCAGTCATTGCTTACGAACCGATCTGGGCAATTGGCACAGGAAAGACTGCAACTGCAGAAGATGCAAATGAAGTATGTAAGGAAATTCGTGTGAAAATCGGCAAACTCTATGATGAAGAAACTGCATCTGCGGTGCGCATCCAATACGGTGGTAGTGTGAAACCGGGTAATATTGCTGAGCTACTCTCAATGGAGCATATTGACGGAGCACTTGTCGGCGGAGCAAGCCTTGTTGCAGACTCTTTTGTAGAAATGGTAGAGGTAGCAGCTAATGAATAAAGCACCTGTCGCATTGATCATCCTTGATGGATTTGGGTTAAGGGATGAGAAGTTCGGCAATGCGGTTGCACAAGCGAACACACCGAACTTTGATATTCTTTGGGAAAACTATCCGCATTCGACGTTAACGGCATGCGGAGAAGCTGTCGGCCTTCCGGAAGGCCAGATGGGAAATTCGGAAGTCGGCCACTTGAATATCGGTGCCGGCCGAATCGTCTATCAAAGTTTGACGCGTATTAATAAATCCATCAAAGATGGGGATTTCTTGACTTGCCCTGCGCTTCTCAGAGCAGTGGAGCACGCGAAACAACAAGGTACTTCCCTCCATTTGATGGGATTGCTTTCTGACGGCGGTGTACATAGTCATTATGAACATCTCTTCGCCCTCCTTCGATTAGCGAAATTGAACGGGATCGAAAAGGTATATGTTCATGCATTCCTTGATGGAAGGGATGTCGGTCCACAAACCGCTGCGGGCTATGTTGAGCAGACCGAAAAAGTGATGGAGGGCCTCGGAATCGGTAAGATCGCTACTGTTTCCGGCCGTTATTATTCGATGGATCGAGATAAAAGATGGGACCGTGTCGAGCTTGCATATCGCGCAATGGTTGACGGGCAAGGGGACGCCTTTGCTTCAGCCACCGCCGGTATTCTTTCATCTTATGAGGAAGAAGTGTATGATGAATTCGTCAAGCCGTTCATCATCGAGAAAGATGGTAAACCTGTTGCGAAGATTGAAGATGGGGATGCTGTTGTTTTCTTCAACTTCAGACCGGATCGCGCGATTCAATTATCCCGCGCATTTACGGATCCAAAATTCGACGGTTTCCATACGGGACCTGAAACATATGACAACTTGAAATTCGTGACATTCACGCATTACAGCGAGGATGTACGAGCCGATATTGTCTTCGATACTCAAAACTTAGACAACACAATCGGTGAAGTGATATCGGAAAATGGATTACGTCAGCTTCGGATTGCCGAAACTGAAAAATATCCACATGTTACTTTTTTTATGAGTGGCGGAAGGGAAGAAGAGTTTGAGGGCGAAACAAGGATTTTGATTGCGAGCCCGAAAGTGGCAACCTATGACTTAAAGCCGGAAATGAGTGCAGTGGAAGTAACGGAAGCTTTGCTGAAGGAAATCGAAGAAGATCGCCAGGATGCGATCATTCTTAACTTCGCGAATCCTGATATGGTTGGCCATAGCGGAATGCTTGAACCAACAATAAAAGCAATCGAAACAGTCGATGTCTGTTTAGGCAGAATCATTGATGCCCTCATGCTGAAGGGCGGTACAGCAATCGTTACCGCGGACCACGGGAACTCCGACGAAGTATTGACGTTGGAAGGAAAACCGATGACTGCACATACGACAAACCCTGTGCCCGTCATCATCACAAAAGATGATATCGAATTACGAAAAGGCGGCATCCTTGCCGACCTTGCCCCAACTATGCTGAAATTACTGAATATCGAACAACCAAAAGATATGTCCGGAACACCATTATTTTAGGAAAAGGGAGAGATTGTAATGCCTATTATTACCCATATCCAAGCAAGAGAAGTACTTGATTCACGCGGTAACCCAACAGTCGAAGTTGAAGTATTCACGGAAAGCGGTGCATTCGGCCGTGCAATCGTTCCTTCAGGTGCATCAACAGGTGAATATGAAGCAGTCGAACTACGTGACGGCGACGTATCCCGCTACCTTGGAAAAGGTGTTTTACGCGCAATCGATCACGTGAATGAAGTGATCGCAGACGAAATCGTCGACAATTACTCAGTATTAGACCAAGTCGTCATCGACAAAGCACTTATCGATTTAGACGGCACTAAAAACAAGGGCAAACTTGGTGCCAACGCAATCTTAGGGGTTTCCATGGCGGTAGCACATGCTGCAGCTGACTACTTGGACCTTCCACTATACCAATACTTGGGCGGCGTAAACGCGAAACAATTGCCTGTTCCAATGATGAACATCCTAAACGGTGGAGAGCATGCGGATAACAACGTCGACATCCAAGAATTCATGATCATGCCAGTAGGCGCAGAATCATTCCGTCATGGACTTCGCATGGGGACTGAAATCTTCCATAGCCTGAAAGACGTTCTAAAATCAAAAGGCCTAAACACAGCTGTTGGTGACGAAGGCGGATTTGCTCCGAACCTTGCATCGAATGAAGAAGCACTTTCCACAATCATGGAAGCGATTGAAAACGCTGGCTATAAAGCAGGCGAAGAAGTCTTGCTTGCAATGGACGTTGCAGCTTCCGAGTTCTACGACAAAGATGCAAACACATACTTCTTGGCTGGTGAAGGCATCACGAAAACATCAGAACAAATGGTTGATTGGTACGAAGAGCTTTGCAATAAATACCCAATCGTTTCAATCGAGGACGGCCTTGACGAGAACGACTGGGCTGGCCACAAGCTATTAACAGAACGCCTTGGCAAAAAGGTACAGCTTGTTGGAGACGATCTATTTGTTACGAACACTGAGAAGTTGGAACGAGGAATCGAAGAAGGCGTCGGCAACTCAATCCTTATCAAAGTGAACCAAATCGGTACGTTGACGGAAACATTCGATGCCATCGAAATGGCTAAACGCGCTGGCTACACAGCAGTCATCTCCCACCGTTCTGGTGAATCAGAAGACACGACAATCGCTGACATCGCTGTAGCAACAAACGCAGGCCAAATTAAAACAGGCGCACCATCACGTACAGACCGCGTCGCTAAATACAACCAATTACTTCGCATCGAAGACCAATTGGATGAAACATCTGTTTACCTTGGTACGAAAACATTCTATAACTTAAAGAAATAATGAATGGAAACAGCCGGCACTAGCCGGCTGAATTCTTACATATCGAAAACTTGTTGTAACAATTTAAAGTATTTGATAGAATATAAGTATTGTTATGTTCGACGCAGGAGGTGGAACAAAGTGCATGCTTTGTTAATGACTTTACTAGTAATCGTATCATTGGCGTTAATCGTTGTAGTATTATTGCAATCCGGAAAAAGTGCAGGTCTATCTGGAGCCATCTCCGGTGGTGCTGAACAACTTTTTGGTAAACAAAAAGCACGTGGATTGGATTTGGTACTTCAACGAGTGACAATTATCCTTTCAATTGTATTTTTCCTTTTGGCTCTTGCCATTGTAAAATTTTGATTGGTAATTCAATAATGCATATAACTAACGCCTGGCCACCCGTATGGTCGGGCGTTTTTTTCCATACTGAATGGGAATGATAATATACATATGAACTATTTTTGTCAGCAGTTGAAAGGATGGAAGAAATGAGAATTGCGCAACCGAAACCGTTCTTTTTTGAACAAGGGAAGAGGGCGGTGCTGTTACTGCACGGTTTTACAGGAACTTCGGCGGATGTAAGGATGTTAGGCCGTTTCCTTGAAAAGAAGGGG
The DNA here is from genome assembly GCF_030433715.1 of Sporosarcina highlanderae. Lineage (GTDB taxonomy): Bacteria > Bacillota > Bacilli > Bacillales_A > Planococcaceae > Sporosarcina > Sporosarcina highlanderae. The sequence goes on from NZ_JAROCC010000012.1 coordinate 84,369, forward strand.
TATACATCTCTTGCGCCACATTACCGTGGACACGGCGTTCCGCCTGAGGAACTTATCAAAACAGGTCCCGACCAATGGTGGGAGGATGTCGAAGCCGGCTATCAGCAATTAATCGACGCGGGCTATGAAGAAATTGCAGTTTGCGGATTATCGCTTGGTGGAGTATTTTCATTGAAAATAGGGGTTAAAATGCCAATAAAGGGTATTGTAACTATGTGTGCCCCGATGTCTATGAAACGCACGGATAAAATGTATGAAGGCGTGTTAAAATACGCTTCAGAATACAAACGATATGAAGGAAAATCGAAGCCGGAAATCGAAGAAGAAGTGGAAGCGTTACGTGGGAAAACAATGCCGGCCTTAAGTGAATTAAGTCCGCTTGTTGACTCCGTTCGGGATCAGCTTCCTTCCGTCGAGGCTCCTCTTTTCGTTGTTCAATCAAGAAATGATGAAGTAATTGACGTGAATTCCGCGAACGTCATCTTTGATAACGCATCGTCTGCGGACAAAGAGATTAAATGGTTTGAAAAGTCCACTCATGTGATCACACTTGGTCCAGAAAAAGAGCAACTTCATGAAGATATATATCAATTTCTTGAATCGCTTGATTGGAACGTGTGAAAATGAATGGAATTGACGATAGTGAAGAATGGAGGGATGTAATTGGACTTTATAGATGAAGAATTAAAAAATAGGCTGATTTCCTTTATGAGAGAGGAATCGTATAAGCCACTAACCGTTCAAGAAATCCAGGAGGCAATGGGGATTGAAGGAGCGGCTGAATTCAAAGAGTTGGTGAAAATGCTTGTCCAACTTGAACAGAAAGGTGAAATTATCCGATCGCGTACGAATCGGTACGGTGTCCCTGAGCGCATGAACCTCGTACGAGGCAAATTCATTGGACATGCCAAAGGGTTCGGATTCGTCACACCTGAAACGGAAGGAATGGATGATATCTTCATCCCACCACCTGAAGTGAATGGGGCAATGAATGGTGATATCGTTCTTGTGCGTGTTTCAAAAGGTGATTACGGTGGACGCCGAGAAGGGACGATTATCCGAATTGCTGAGCGGAAAACGACGAAGGTTGTCGGGACGTACCAGGATAATCGCGGATTCGGATTCGTCATTCCTGATGATAAAAAGCTTCCGATGGATATTTTCATCGGTAAAGGTGATTCACTCGATGCAGTAGACGGGCATAAGGTAGTAGTGGAAATCACGGATTGGCCGAGCGAATTGAAATCAGCGACTGGAATGGTCGTACAAATCCTTGGACATAAAAACGATCCAGGCGTCGATATTTTATCGATCATCCATAAGCACGGCATTGAAGTCGAGTTCCCGAAAGAAGTGATGGACGAAGCGAATCAAACACCTGACGAAGTACAAGAACAGGATCTTTTTAAGCGGAAGGACTTGCGGGATGAGCTCATAATCACAATTGACGGGGCGGATGCAAAAGACTTGGATGATGCAATTTCGCTAAGGAAAAATGATGACGGCACATTCACGTTATCAGTTCATATCGCGGACGTCAGCCATTATGTCAGGCAGAATACTGCGCTCGACGATGAAGCATATGATCGCGCAACGAGCGTCTATTTGACGGATAGGGTGATTCCGATGCTTCCACATAAGCTGTCGAACGGAATCTGTTCATTGAATCCTCATGTGGATCGGTTGACGTTATCCTGCTCGATGAAAATCGACCGAAACGGTAAAACGATTGACCATCAAATATTTGAAAGTGTCATCAAGTCGAAAGAGCGGATGACATACACGGATGTCTATAAGATCATCGAAGAGAAAGACGAAGAGCTTATGGAAAAGTATGCGCATATCGTCCCGATGCTGAATGATATGGCGGAACTTGCTTCGATATTAAGACAGAAGAGGATCGATAGAGGGGCCATCGACTTTGATTTCAAGGAATCGAAAGTGATTGTCGATGAAAATGGCTGGCCGACAGATATCGTCTTAAGGGAGCGGACAGTTTCCGAAAGGCTGATTGAGGAATTCATGCTTGCAGCGAATGAAACAGTCGCAGAGCATTTCCACTGGCTGCAAGTACCGTTCATTTACCGTATACACGAAGATCCAAAGGCGGAGAAGCTGCAACGTTTCTTCGAATTCCTGACGAATTTCGGTATTGTCGTGAAAGGTACTGGGAATAAAGTGCATCCTCGCGCATTGCAGGAAATTGTCGAGTCAATTGAAGGAATGCCGGAGGAGACGGTCATTTCGACGATGCTTCTACGTTCGATGCAACAGGCGAAGTATTTCGAAGAAAGCTTAGGCCACTTCGGGTTATCGACCGATTTCTATACGCATTTCACGTCGCCAATCAGACGATATCCGGACTTGATTGTGCATAGACTAATCCGTACGTATTTGATCGAAAAGGATCTATCTCCGGAAACAATTGCGCATTGGAAAGCGAATATGTCAGAAATTGCGCAGCATACTTCGGAACGCGAACGCCGGGCGGTTGACGCCGAACGCGATACGGACGCATTGAAAAAGGCGCAGTATATGCTTGATAAGATCGGTGAGGAATTCGACGGAGTCATTTCTTCTGTCACGAATTTCGGGATGTTTGTCGAGCTTGAAAACACGGTTGAAGGTCTTGTCCACGTCAGCTATATGACGGATGACTATTACCGTTTTGACGACCGTCAAATGATGATGATCGGCGAGCATACCGGCAAACAATTCAGGATTGGCGATGAAGTGTCGATTCGCGTCGTCTCCGTCAAGCCTGAGGAATCTGCGATCGACTTCGAAATTGCGGGCATGAAGCAGTCATTCCATCGTACACGGAAGGAAACGCCGAAAGTTATCCATGCGAAAAAGCCTTCAAGTGGCGGCGGACGCAGTGGAGATTCCGAAAAGCCTAAGGGCGACAAGAAAAAAGGTGCACCGAGCCAGAAAAAGAAGTTTTATGAAGGTGTAGCGAAAAAGAAGAAGAAACAAGCTCCAAGAAAGAGAAAATAAAGGCTTGCGGCATTCGTTAAGACGAGTGCCGTAGCATTTTTGATGTAGTTAGGGGGAGAGTTATATGGCAAAAGGGCAAGGCAAAGTTTTGGCAATCAACAAGAAAGCGAATCATGACTATGCGATAGAAGAAACAATTGAAGCAGGAATCGTCCTACAAGGAACGGAGATCAAGTCGATTCGTAACGGCAAAGTGCAATTACGCGACGCATTCGTTCTGATTCGGAACAATGAAGCATGGATTTCAAACATGCATATCAGTCCATACGAACAGGGAAATCAATTCAATCATGATCCACTACGTTCAAGGAAATTGCTACTTCACAAAAAACAGATTGCGACATTAGTCGGGCAAGTAAAGCAAGAAGGCTATACAATTGTGCCACTGAAAATGTACTTGAAAGACGGCTTCGCAAAAGTATTGATCGGCGTCGGTAAAGGGAAGAAGTTATACGACAAACGAGATGATCTGAAGAAGAAAGAAGCAAAACGTGAAATGGAACGCGCCTTCAAAGCGAAACAGCAGTATTGATTTTTACGTTAAAATGTTGTATACTATTTGTAGTGAAATAGTTCAGAAGCCTTTCAGTAGGCATTCCTGACATCCCTTTAAAGGCTTAACAACCTTTTATAACGGGGACGTTACGGATTCGACAGGGGTGGTCTGGGCTTGAGCTGCGCGTCGGAGGGCTCGTCTCCGTCAGAAACGGCAGTTAATAATAACTGGCAAAACAAACAACAACTTAGCATTCGCAGCTTAATAAGCTGATGAATCTGCCTAACAGTTCCATCGCCCATGTGGCATTGTTAGGCTCAACTTAAGTGGGATACGGTAGCGGTCGCCTCCTGAGGCCGTTACAAGAGATTATCAGGATAGCGCTCAAGACGCCTTGATTGACGGCATAATGCAGTGCGAATCGCAAATAGTCAATCTACACGCGTAGACGCTGAAGTAGCAGAGCCTTTGGACGCGGGTTCGACTCCCGCCGTCTCCATTTCTAAACCTCGGTATAAACCCGATGGTATCAACGTTATAGTCAATTGCGGAGAGTGTACGGGTTCGAACTACACTCGCAATATTACGGAAAAGCCTTCTATTTACTAACGTAGATAGGAGGTTTTTTTGTGTCTGTAAATAACCGTAAACACGGCGTATTTAGCGTAAAGCCTACCGAAAATTTTAAAGTAAGGTCGCGCAAAAAGAATCATGATGGCATAACGATCGAGCAAGCATTAAACGTCATCTTCCGTCAAATGGAATTGTCGGGCCGGCGCGAACGCACAATACAAAGCTACGAGTATATTTTTAATGACTTTGCTACTGCGGTAAGTATCGACTATGTAAATGAAATTAATGCGGAGAAGATATACGAATACCTTGCGCATTGCGACGTACAGCCCGCAACGAAGTTAATTCGGTTGAAAACGATTAAAGCCGTATTAAGTCGTTTTCGAGATAACCGGTGGATTGAGCATAACTTTTGGAAGAATATCCACGTAATAGTGGACAAGCATATCAAACAAGGCGCGGACGAGAACGATATAGAGGTTTTGCTAACGTTGATTGATAAGACGACGTTTATCGGTTTCCGTGATGCCGTCGCAATCCTAACGCTATATAAAACTGGCGTACGTATCCGCACACTGGGCGAATTGCGTGAACGTCATATAAATTTCGATGATATGACGATTAATCTTGACGGCGATATTATGAAAAATCACGATATGTTGATTTTACCTATCGACGATCAGCTTGCGGATGCTTTCAGAATGTTAATCGAGCAGAATAACAAAATACGTCGAAATTACAATAAACGAAATGATTTCATATTCATAACGCAAAATGGGATCGGCGTTAATCAAGGTGCATCGAACAGTAACGCAATTAGTAAGCAGCTTACAAAGTATGCGGAGCGGTACGGCTTGCGAAATATCAACGCCCACGCATTACGGCGAGCTTTTGCTAAGAATCTACTCAATAGGGGCGCAAATATCGCGTTAATAAGCAAGGCTCTTGGCCATTCAAGTTTAGGAGTTACAACGCAATATCTTCAATTTGACGCGGAAGAAGTGGCGGAAGGATTGCGTGATTATCTGTAAATAAAAAAGAGGCCCGGCGCGGTAACGCCAAACCTCTACAAATTAATATCGAATACTCGCCGTATTCAAAGCTAACCTTATTATATCGAAAAAAATTCGATATTGCAAGGCTTCTTAACTGATGCCTTTTTTCGGCGGGTACTCACGAGGGGTAGCCGTTAAACCTCGTTAAATCCTACGTCAGGTCACGCCGAGCCACCGCAATAAATTCGGCTATACCGCATGTGTAGCCCGTTCCTTATTTCGGGTTGCGGTGAAGGGTGAGCGCCACCATTAAGGGCGCGGGATGGTTTACTGGCGAGCTACGGCTCGGGTAATCGTTCACACGCGGATATGCATACACAGCCGCACGGCAAGGACAGTAATTTGACGAGTGAATGACGGTCGAGAGATCGCGATTAAAATAAGGGCATACGGGAACCCTCGGCCGTCACTATGACGCTGATTTATGCAATCGTTACTTAACTACTAATCTTCGATTTTATTCGTTGTTTAGTAGAACAAGGTAACGATACTCGCGCCGATTTCCTGAACCGAGCAGCTATTCTGCTGAATTGAGAGCGTCAAAGTCAAGTGCAAAATAAAAAAGATTAAAAGATTTATAAGTATAGGCGAAAACGGCGGATTAAACCTGCTACAAAGTGTTTATAGGCGGTAGTGTGGCGGGGATATTTTAACAGTCTTGACCGATCAATGCAGAATATGGACCGATAAAATGCTGCTATTTTATACCAGTGTATTACGTACGTATTACGAGTGCATTGCAAAATACAGCAACTGTTATACCTATGTATTACGTACGTAATACGAGTGCATTACAATGTATAGTGGTTGCTATACCAATCCACATAAAAAAGACCTCGCAATTATTCTGCGGGGTCTTCTTCATCTTCTACAAGTATCAGTAAGTCATTAATTTCCACGCCCAACACTTCACATACACGGCCGATTGTATCGCGTTGATATTGTTTAGTATCATCATTGTACAATCTTCTGACCGTTTCAGTAGGCAGCCCGGCCTCTATCGCGAATCCTCTTATACTTTGACCACGTGCGTCAAGTAGTGCTTTTAGATTTGATTTAGCGCGCATTTCAATCCCCCTTTATTCGATGTATTTACAGTATACGATAAAATATTAAAAATAACTACGGAAAGTAGTTGACAACGATTCGTGGTCATTGTATAGTTAGGTTAATCCTACTACACAACGTAGTCACAAAAGGAAGGAGTGAAACAGTTGAGACATATTAAAGTATTCCGTACCGATTTTGATACCGTTTCAAGCGAGCGTTGGATTGCATACACCGACGGTTATTTAATCAACCCGCAGGTCGTACTTGAAACAGACGAATTAGGAATATGCTTCTTTTTCTTCGAGAAGTCAATTTCAGTCGATCAGGACACGGTGAATTTAAGCGATGCTACGATATTCGAGTTGCTATTATCGACCGATACCGAACATGTCGCGCAAATCAAACTGGATAAGTTGGCGGATATGACTATCGCAGAATTGGGCGCATTTATCACGGGCACACAAAAATAAAACGCGTAGGGGGAATGGGTTATGTTGCAAACAGCAGAAATATGTGAGGTTGTTTTACCGGAGTGTTCGCTATTCTTTCGAAAGGTGACGATTATCCCGAACGTGGAACTAATCGTATATGAAGCGGCAAATGAAGCAGTTCTTCGCATTAATGATGCAGACGTCATCGAGTTCAGATGGAATTCGGAAGCTGTGGCTATGTTCGCGGGAATTGATACGGTCGAGCCGATCGAACTGCTCGAAATGTTGGCGCGGTTAGACTTAAACAACGGAAAGGGGGCGGCTTGATGCCGGACTACTTCGCAGACCTATCCGATGCGGATATAAGCGATTTACAGCGTCGGTTAGTCCGCAACGATGCAAACGACTGGCCGATTATCCGCTATACATACCGTGCGTATGTCAAGTGTGAATATATCGGAGATTACAGTTTGACACGCGACCAAGTGAAATCGTTGCATGTTTACGATGACGGCATTGCGATGTTGCCGAACGGTGAGAAGTTCGTAGGTGCGCCGTCACTGGCAAAGTTTGCCGAATACGTACGAAAGGGGCGCAGATGATGTTCGCAATAAACTTAACGTATCACCAAGTCCTCGGCTTTGCGCGTGAAATGGCAAAAGCAAAGGAGAAGGGTACGGAATATCACAGGGGAGTTTATGACGCGTATCGCGATCTATTATTTAGAGGTGGTTACAGCGACGAGGAAATTGCGGAGTTAATGCAAGAGGCTTGCGAATAACAATCGAAAGGGGAGCGGTATGACAGTTATAGTCACAGGTAATGGAGGTTGGCAGATGTTGGCGCCAAGTGAGGCGTTGAATAGCCCGGCGCACCTGGGCGAAGTATTTCGTATGTTGGACCTTATTGACAAGGTAGACCGCGAGATTGAGCACGGGGCGCAGTTTGAACAGGAAGTAGCAGATAAGGCGCGAGTAGCAAGCAAAGCTCAGGAGGCTTATGTAATACCGTTGACTATCGCGGAAAACGTTAGAAGCCTTATACGGGCATTACAACCGCAAGTAGCGCGTTTCCAGTGGATGGACGTAGAACTACGGCAACAGAGTAGAGAGCGGTTATTTCTTCTTGCGGGAGAGTTATTAGCAGCACAGTTGCTACTTGCGCATGTAGAAGGCTATGAAGAACTTCATCGCGAAGTTAGCATACTGAAAATGCGATTAGATCGAGTAGTTTATTCGGAAAGACCGGTTGGCGCCGGTTGGAGGGCTATTTAGTTGTGGGATGAACATAGAGCGTTGGAAGGGCGCGGCGAACTGTGGCAACGGTTCGGATTTGGTACGCGCGAATGATGCAAGGGCGATGGAGATTGTAAATATATGGGGCGGAAGGGCGCACTGTTTGGCGGCAGTAGCGCTTTTCGTAATTAAAATAATAAGCGTATTTAATTATTTTGATATAGCAATAAGGCGAAAACCCGAAATGTATAAAATTTACAGCAAAAGTTTGTGAAATTAATTCGTGGGACATTTTGCAACATCGTTTTTAAATTTATTTTAAGGAATTTACGTGACTTTATTCTTATTTTAGACACAAAGTTGTCACAAACAGAGTTACCTTAGTCATTATTTAACCTATTTTATTACATTCACAAACTACTATAAGTGAGGAGACTATTTATTTTTCGAGAGGAGGGTAAGCCGCAGGGTTTTAGGGGATCGAGAAACGTGTGATGTGTTTAGAGCCTGTTTTTAACGCGTAGAAACCGTTTTAAGGTCGTTTTAGGGTATTCGTAGCCGAAATGATTTAAACGCGTCTAACGATGCATCTGACGCGGTTAAAATGGATTCGCTATTTTTGAATCCAAAAAAGGTGTATTTTTACCATTTTATAGGCTTTTTTATTATGTTTATATAATGACTACGGAGTTCCTTCATCCCTATTATACCATGAGTTTTTGGTTTTGCAATAGTAAAAAAAGGAGATGACGCAAATGTCGACAATCAAACAAGGCGCAAATAAATGCGTATTAAGTCTACGGGTGGCACGCGCATTAATCGGACAAGGCTATCAAGTTGTAGACGTTGGTACTTCGCATAGGTTTCCGGGGCGTGTCGTTATCAAGTTCGACAATACGCCGGAACTTAATGCGGCATTGGACGAGATACGGCGCGATATTAGGGCGGAGCGGCAAGGCGAAATGTCTACGGATTAATACCGCGGTTAAAAAGTGTAGCAAAACGCTATATAAGGTTTATATAACGATATGCACCACTTTTACGTAAAACGCAGACTGCGGAGGGAATTTATTCCCGACGCTACGGTTTTAAATCTTTAAAAGATTAAGAGCGTTGTCGTCAGGGCAAGCCCTTCCGACTGTCAGGTTATTATAACGCGTTTCAATCGCAATAAAGAGCAGGCGCGCCCTATATATGATTGCGCCAAGTCTTTTACGGAATAAAAGAACGTTCAACTCGTCTATTAATCCGTAAACAATCTACGATATTCAATCAATCCAAAGGAGACGATTACATGACAAATTATGCGACAGTATCAAGACAAGCGCGGGAACAATTCGATTTAGATGGCCTAATTGACACGGATGCAAAGACAACTCGAGGTCAGTACGCGGAGGCTGCCCTAATTGCGAGGCAATGGAGAAAAGAACTAACTACGCAGTTCGGGGTATCCAATATCACGGACGATGAGGAGCAGTTTGCAACAATGACGTTTAATGCGTGGCTAAGAGATCAGCGGCTCGACCGTCCCGTAATTATCGCTGCGCCTCCCGCATTCGGTAAATCGTCCATGCTCGCATTATTCTTGCGGACGATGTGCGCGCAGTACCCGGACACGTTCAGCGCCCTTGTCGTAAAGGAGCGCGTGGCGGATATTGAAGCGTTACGTGACGAGATTAACGATTATTGCGGAGCGCCCCGGGCATTCGCGATTAAGGGCTATGACTCGAGTACGGATAATCGGCTCGATTACGAGGAGCAATTCTTTAAGCAACGAGACTATAATGTTGTTTTGATGACGACTAAGCAGTTAGAGCGGCAGGCTATGCGCGACAACTTAAGCAGCTTTACGGAATTTATTACGGAAGATGGTCGTAGTTTGCGCCGTTCCTTACTGCTGATTGATGAAAAGCCGTCGCTTGTGCTATCGCATACACTTTCCGCGCGGAATCTTAATGACTTTATGAGCGATGTTCTCGAAGTCAGTCGCGATCATAAAGGGAGATTGAAGTCGTATTATAACCGCGTGCGCCAGTTGGTCGATGAATTGCGCTCTATGCTTGAATCCCCGGAAACTAAAGCGGGGGAGTTGCCTGCTATTGCGTCCGGCTATACGATGCCGGTTCGGTTGGTGCGTGACTTTGCGGAAGCATACGGCCACGATCGTATGACTACATTACGAGCGGTGGAGCGCGTTATAAATGCGGGTGGTGAGTATAGTAACGGCGTTGTTACGAGTACACATGTTGTTCACTATAAGTACACGCTATTCCATACGTACATTTTAGATGGCACGGGGGCGACCGATCCCGACTACATGAGTAGCGACTTTTACACCGTTCAGCCGATGGCTTTGCTTGATTACAGCAACGTTACTTTCCGCGTGTGCGACAGTTATAACTTATCGCGGACAGCATTGCGCCAGTCACCACAGAGCGTTGAGGCGGTCGTAGAAATGACAAGGCAGATTATTGCGGAACATAAAGGGAAAAAGACGCTTGTTGTCAGCTATATGGAGAATGTCGCGCAACTTGAAAGCGAATTAGCTGCGGAAATTAAGGCAGGACAAGCTCGTGTGAAACACTTCGACGGCGGGCGCGGTAGTAACGACTATGTAGATTGCGACAATGCCGTTTATATCGGTTCGTTATTTAAAGGCACAGCGTACTACACAACGGCTTCACAGGCGGTTATAGGCGACCGTATGGGCGTCAAGTTGGATACGAGCCATACGATTACAGGTGCGGGCCTTACGTTTGATGATGAATATACAGAAGGCTATAAACGTGCCGATATTGCCGTTAATTTGGTGCAAGAGACTAATAGATTGCGTGCAAGTCGCAAGCCGGGCAGGGTTACGATTTACTTGTTTAATCGTGATGCCGATATGATCGACATTATTAGGCAGCATTACCCTCTTGCGAAATTCGAGGAATATGTACCTTTACAAAAGTTGACAGGCAAAAAGACAGCTATCGACGCAATTATTGACTATTTCGCGGCGATGAAGTCCGGCGAACGAGTAAAGCAGTCTGCTATATATAGGGAGTTAGAAATTAGTAGGCATACATTCGCAAGGCAGGCCGAGACAGAACGTTTTCAGCAAGCTCTCGAAAAATACCGAATTACAAAAGAAAAGACATCTTATACAAAAGTGTGAATTTTCACTCAACGATAAAAAATCTACTAAAAGGGGAAATGCGGAATGGTAACAGCTAAAACGTCAATTAAGATACCAAAAGGGTGTGTGATGGAGCCGACTGCTTTGAAAGTGTGGCCGGGGGAGGGTGCGGTACTTTACGCGCTTCACCACATGCTCCGACGCTCGTCTCGCCACTCCGGGAAAATGACTATCGCGCATATAGAGGCGGTTTGCGAGGATTTAGTTGCGGGCGATTTCGATGAAATAGGGGACAAATGGGTAAGGCGATGCCAATACTGCGGCTATTACTACAAGGACACCACGCGCAACAACAGCTCGCTCGTATGCTCGGATGATTGCAAGACGGGCAAGGATATTGCATTAAAGGCGTTTCGTAGGAAGGTTAGGAGAGCGAGCAATCCGAATCGTCGCCTAACATACAAGGAACGTTATTACGCAGACCTCGAATATGCGTTTTGGAAAAGCGATTTTCACATGTTCGAATATGATCGTAAGCGCGACGATTACTCTTATGGCGATGACATCGAGGAAGTTATTGCGCGGAGTCAGTTAAATGCGGAAATGGGCGGTAAGAAGAAGGCTGTCGAAGTCGTTCCGTATAACGGCAACGAAAAGGGAGTAAGAGACGTACACGTCCGATTTTCGAATCACGGGCAACGCAAGCCGGGTGAAGTTGTTTCATATAAGATGCCGCGTGAAGAAGTGGACGCGTATATGATGGAAACCTATGGCGAGGCGCAATTGAAGAATGAACGTAAGCGTTCGATTATTTGGGGGAAGGGGCGTTTTTAATGGTGCGACCAACTCAGCTATACATGAGAGGAAGTTTTTGCTCGCGATTTTTATTGGAATATAGGCACATAAAGGAGGGTTAGGGATGGATAGTAACAGTGGGAAAATACTTCGTGATATTCGTTTTGAAAATAGGATGACACAACAGCAACTCGCTGATGAACTCGGTGTGTCGCGATCGCATATTGCGCACATCGAGGCTGGGCGGCGCGAGATTTCTCGTGCCACTAAAATACGACTTGCGCAAGTTGTTGATATTAGCGCCAGTCTTTCTTTTTTTGAACGATTAAAAGAAATTGACAAGATATTCCCAAGTAAACCATAACACGCAATTAATAATACGTCAAGCAAAAGGAGAAATGAAAATGAATTGTGATTACAAGCTCACGGGTCGCGCCGGTTCAACGCTGAAAGAGGGCGCTTTTCATGGCCGAACCTATTCGAGCAATTTCTAAGTATATAGCAGCAAATTGCGCTAATTACGACAGTAACGGTCTTTGCCACCTTGAAACAGATAGCACCGGCGGACGGCTTTGCCCGTTCTTTGCGCCAACCGGTAAAACATGCAAGTACGCAGAGCAAGCCGTCATTCCCGGCGATGCAACAATAGAGGCAATATACAACGCGGGCAAAACGGGAGCGACCGGCGATATGTGCGAACGTTGCAAAGCGCTTTTCGAAAGGACAAGCAACAGACAGAAATATTGTTCCGAATGCGCAGCCGAAGTCCGACGAAATAAACGGATTGCATACGACGCGGAGCAGTATCAAAAAGCGAAGTCGAATCCGTACATTTAGAAACGCTAACGCTTGATTTAACCCCGATAATCGTTCGTGTAACGGCGGTAATGATGTTGGGAGTGTATTTGGTAGGGGTACGCCTATTTGATGTTCTAAATGTACGGAATAACGAAGGGGGAAATCAATCGTGGAAGTGTTCGAGGTAAAGAAGGCGATCGCTCAAAGCGTCGCAAAACTTACAGTCACCGCGGCAATATGTACGGTCGATTGTTACGGCGTCCCGGCATCTATTACAGTTGCGTTGCAAGATGACTTGCGGGAGCTGAACAAGTTAGATAGTTCGCCGTTAGTGGAGGCAGCGCAGGACATGGTTAAAATCGCCATTCGTCACAGTATCGAGCCAACTACAGAAACATACGACGAAGCGAGAATCGCAAGGGATAAGCTCGGAGATTTGCTTATTTACTCGAAGGTGGTGCGGTAATGCAGGAAATACAGATTCAGCGCCGGCAAGGGCCTTATAGCAGTACGCGCGTCATCGTTACCCGCGACGGCATGGATTTCGTATTTTTTGCGGGGCGTCACGTGGGCGAGAGGCGCATTTATGAGTTAGCACAAACGCTCGAAGGAAAATTATAAAGGGAGATTAAAACATATGACACAAATTGAGTTATTACAGGAGTTTTTAGATAAAAACTATCCGGCAGACGTAATATTTGGTGAGATTGTATTTACCACAAAGAGGGTGGCACATCAAAAGTTCCAAGTTACTGTTCGCCTCCAGCCGGACGGCCTAAGAGAACCGTCAGAAATCACAGTTACAATGGAATATTTTGATGATGCGTATAAAGTGGTCGATCATTACACCAAGTTTTTACGCCTAAAACACAGATATAAAGGTAAAAACGAATGATTGACGTACATTACAGCGCAATATCACGCCAGGTATTCGTAGATGAAGGAACAAAAACGACCGCTATCGACTTGCCGGACGGACTGGACGCCGTGGAAATTGCGTATGTCCTTCAATCGGATACTTTGCGGGAGATTGTCGCGGCTTTGGTCGGAAAGGAGCGGGTCAAATGACGTTCTACTTGATGCAACAACGACGTAGGCGGTGGAAACTATGATTACTTCTCGCCAACTTTACCACGAAGAACCGCAGGAACGTCCGTTAATGCCGACGCGTCAGGCAACATCGACACCGGCCACGCCCGTAAAGATTGCGCGCATTGTGGTAAGTGCGAGGTATTACGATAGCAGTCGGGGCGATACGGTGACAATTAACGCGGTAGATATGGAGACGGGCGACATTATCGCGGCGAAGACAATAAGCGGTATGCTATCACCTGCGCGGATATTCACGGCGAAGAATGAGGTTAAAACGAATATAATTGAAGCCGGCTATACGGTGGAAGGGGAATAAAATGCTTACTCGACAAGATAAAGCGATACAACGGCATTATGCGGATAAGCTCAAACGACAGCAACGCGCAAAATTGGAATCGGAAGCAGCCGAAAGAGCGGCACAGTTAAGGGCGGCGGAAAATCAAGCAACTGCGGAAGAAATCGAAAGGCAGCTACGGGCGGATAGAGAGCAGAAACGCGCACAGTTGGCGGAAGCAGAAGCTGCGGCTCGGAAGTTAGGAACGGTTCAATCCCGCGTGGAATATGCGAAATTAAAGCGCGAACTGGACTTTTACAATGAATGAGCGTTACTTCGCAATTGTCAATATTGAACAGCTCGAAAGGCAACGCCTATTCGTCGCGAATATATACGGTGACAGAAGTGGTCATTTAACTAATCGCATTATCGTAGCTTTTGACGGATACGATGCAGCTATCGCAAGACTAAAGGAAGCCGGCGTACGGCATGTGTGGACGAGCAATCGGCGACTTTATGGCGCAATCATTAAGGATTCGGTGATTTCCGGCGAATTGAAGCACCGCACCGAAACGGCAGAAACGGCGCGGGAAGTCGAACAAGACGCGGAAGTGCTGCGGGATATATTCGGATTGCGGGCGGCAGACGAGTTAAAACCGAAAGAGGTCGGGGGATTGCTTAAAATCCGTCGATGGATTGCGGATCAACTAATAAAAATGGCAATTAAATTGGGAGGAATGTAAAAATGACAGAACTTATTAAATTTGACGTATACGAGAAATACCGAGCAGAAGGAACACAACGCGCAGAAGCGGTTGGGGCGTTTCATGAGCGGGAACAGAAAGCAAGGCAAGAGCTCTCAGCATTGCAGGCGGAATATCAGCAGAAAATCGAGGACAGCGTAAAGACCGGCAAAGACGCTACAAAGGCACTCGATGCACTCGACGCAAAAATTGCGGAAGCTGAACGATTAGTAACCCGACGTACTACCGAATATGAGGCAGCTAATAATGCGCATGGCAATCAGCAGACAACCGAGATGGACGTTATTAATGCATGGCTACAAGATTATGCGCCAAAAGTTAAACAGTCAATCATGGGGCCGGTTAATGAGCGTTTGGAAATGGCGCGCGCCTTAATTTTATCCGCAGTCGTGGACATATATCAAGCCAACGCGGATTATAGCGATATTCATAGCGAGGTTGCGGAAGTATCAAGGGCGGCACATAGTAGCGGAAAAACAGGATTTATGTATTCGTTAAGCAAGCCGATTGATGTCATGGAAATTCAGCGTTTCGTCAGCAAATTTTCCGATGAAATTGAATCGACGAGTCGATCGAAGCAACTTCCGGCAGGCGTGGAATACATCGAGAAAGTTGCGGACGTAAATAAAGTTGAAAATGGGGAGGGACAATAATATGACAATGAATCACGCGATTGGGACAGCACTTGAACGTAAATTAAAAGCCGGCGATCCGATTACGACGGATGACATCGAGCAGGCAAGACAGTACGCACAAGCATACAGCACGGCACAAGCGATTGGACTTTATGCAAGAGTCAAACGCCAAGCGGATGGACAGCAAGAATAAGACGGGCGCCCTTTGGGGCGTCTTTTTATTACGCAAAAATAACGGAAAGAAGGCGATGAAATGGACAAAGTATATCAGTCGCGAGTAGATCAGCTTGTTTTATTGGGCGAGTTGTTGGAGGAGTATTTCCTAAAACACGGAGATATTACGCCGGCACTACGTAGAAAGATTATAGCCTACAGGTTCGCGCTCGCAATTATGAAAGCTGACGACAGGCTTGCGCCGGCTGCGAAGAAGTTTTCCGATGTAATCAGCGCAATAGAAAAGAACAATTTTAAGGCGGCTGCGCAATATGCGGCAGAAGCATTAGCGCTCGGTGAGGGTGTGATTACGTAATGGCCATGGATTTAGTTGCGAGAATATCATTACAGGATAATCTATCTGCTCGCATGAAGAAGGTAACGCGGTCGATGGGGGACGTAGAAAAGCGTACACGGTCTACTACTTCCGCATTTAGCAAAATGGGCGGCGTACTCGCCGGATTAGGTGTCGGCGTCAGTTTTACGCGTCTCACAAAGTCGATTGTCGGTATTGGTGCGGAGTTTGATACGCAAATGTCGAAAGTACAGGCGATTAGTGGCGCTACTGCGGATGAATTTAAGAGATTGCGTGATACTGCGCGTCAGCTCGGTAAAGATACGAAGTTCACCATGACCGAGGCAGGTTCCGCGATGGAATACTTAGCGCTGGCCGGTTGGAAGACGGATGCAATTATTTCCGCGATGCCGGGAATGCTTAACCTCGCAGCAGCGGGCGCATTAGACCTGGGGCGTGCGGCAGATATTACGTCAGATACGATGCAAGCGTTCGGCATTGCTGCGGAAAATGCTGCTCATGTTGCCGATGTGTTTGCGTATGCGCAAGCAAATGCCAATACGAACGTGGAACAGCTCGGAGACGCAATGACTTACCTCGCACCGGTCGCAAATGCGTTAGGGTGGGAGTTAGAAGCGTCAGCCGCAGGAATCATGGCGGTATCAGATGCCGGAATTAAAGGCGGTATGGCAGGACAAGCGTTTGCGACTTCACTTGCAAGGTTAGCAAAACCGACGAAAGCCATGAATAAGGAAATGAAACGGCTCGGTATCAATCTATTCACGGCGGACGGCAAGTTAAAGACGTTACCTGATGTTATCGGAGAGCTTGAAAAGTCAACTAACGGCATGAATAATGCGCAAAAGTCCGCAGTATTAACGACTATGTTCGGCGCACAGGCGTATAAACATTGGGCGGTCTTATTAGAACGCGGATCAACTGATTTATCGCGCATGACCGACGAGTTAAAAATGGCAGACGGCGCAGCGCAACGAATGGCTGATACGATGATGGACAATTTAGGCGGCGATTGGGAACTCTTTAAATCCGGCATGGCGGAAGCGGCATACAGCGTATACGAGAAGTTTGCACCGATGTTGCGCGGAATTGTACAGTCCGGTATCGAAGTAGCCGCGAAGTTACCTGCGGCGACAGATGCACTAATTGCGTTCAGTAAGCCATTTTTACCATTAATCAAGGCAGTCAGCACCGCGTTAGCCATTATCGGCGGATTTATGGCGGTTGTCGGCGTGTTTAAATTGATCGGCGTAGCAATTGCGTTCCTTAGTCCCCCAATGTGGGCGGCAATCGGCGTTATAACTGCGCTTACCCTCGGATTCCAAGCATTATACGACAATAGCGCACCTTTCCGTAGCTTTATAGACGGCGTAATAGGTGGCGTTAAGGGACTATTTAAGGTGCTATCCGGAGATAATTCGGGCGGACTAACGGAAATGCTTGAAGCAGGACTCGATACGGGCATTATACGCAAGATATTCGCGATTGCGGACGGTGTAAAAGGCGGAATCGACTACCTTAAAAACGTATTTAAGGCGTTCGGTACGGGTGACGTTAGCAATATTGCGACGGCGTTAGGATTCTCACCAGAAACAACGGGTAAAATCGTATCATTCGTAGAAGGCATTAAGACGCGGGCAGGCGAGTTTGTTGCATACCTATCGCAAAAGTGGACGGAATTACAGCCGGGACTCGCTACGTTGTTTGAAGCGTTCACTATCGCAAAAGATACGGTTATCAGCGTGCTATCTTCGTTATGGGACTACGTTCAGCCGGTATTAGGTGCGTGGGGTAATGCCTTGAAGATTGTCGGGGATATTGTCGTTATGGTCTTTAATAACGTGATAGCACCGGTTATTAAGTTCGTTTTGAAGACGTTCCAGGCGTTGTGGAAACTATTGGGGCCAATACTCGAATTTATAGGCGCGGCTTTCGGGTTAGCGTTTGGCGTGTTAAGGGTCGTATGGGATACAATTTTACGTCCGGTTGTCGGGTTTTTACTCGGTGAATTTAAGAACGCATTCGAAAAGGCTACACCGGCAATTGAAGCGATTGGCGACGTGTTCGGATGGATAGGAGACAAGATTTCGGGCGCAGCAGACTTCTTGCGAGGCTTTGCGGATAAGATTAAGAACTTCAAAGTGCCGGATTGGTTGTCATCGTTCGGCGGTGGCGTTGTTAATTTCTTAACCGGAAATAAAGGCGTTGCGTCCCACTTCCACGGTAAAGACCGAGTGCCACGTGATAACTATGCGGCAGTCTTGCACCGCGGGGAACGTGTGTTAACCCGTCAAGAGGCCGACGTAATGGACGCGGTTAAACCGAATATGGGTAAAATTATTGAGTTCCCACGCGTTAAATTGCCTAACTTCGATGATAAGAACGATAGATTCAGCGGGGATGCGTACTCATACGAGAACGTAGTAGGTGGCGATACCTATAACGATAATCGTTCGTATCATAACGTTACGAATACGCAAGAAGGCGGTAAGATGGGCGGCGGTATTCATATTGCGAAAATTGCCGATCAAGTGGTTATCCGCGAAGAATCCGACATACAGAAGGTTGCGGAGCATTTGGCAACAATAATAGAGCGCGAAGAGGCGCAAATGGGTTGAAGGGGGAAATTATAATGACGAAAACAAAACTATCAGAGGCGCAATTACGCGCCATCGAATACCTTGCATTACCGGATAAGGGCGGACTAACTTACGCAGAGGTAGCCGCAGAGGTGGGCGTAGACGAGCGCACATTGCGCAGGTGGCGCAGTGATGACGCATTCTACGAGGAGTTGAAGCGTAAGATTATTAAGGACAGCGCTAAGGACTTACCGCGTGTGTTTGCGTCAATGCCGGAACATGTGATAAGCGGTGGCAATGCGGCAATGGCTCGCATAATCCTACAGGCGCATGGCATGTTATCGGATAAGGTCGAGGTTCATGCGCAACATAGCGGCGGGGCGGTCGATGTAGATGCGATTAGGGCCCGTATGATGGCGCAGGCTAAGGCGCATTCAGACGGGGAGTGATTACGGAGTTAGGCGTAGACAGATACGCGCTTGTCGCAAAATGCGAAGACCAAACGCGTGACTACGGAGTTATTACGTAGTTAGGCGTAGACAGGGCGGGGTGGTTGCGTTAATATATGACGTGGCTACCTCGCCTTTTTTGCGTTGTTAGGGCGATAGGGGCGTAGCAAGGGCGGACAATGATGAATAAATCTGTTATAGTGACGCTATAATAGAAGGAAGTTGAACGGGT
This sequence comes from Sporosarcina highlanderae, assembly GCF_030433715.1. Classification (GTDB taxonomy): domain Bacteria; phylum Bacillota; class Bacilli; order Bacillales_A; family Planococcaceae; genus Sporosarcina; species Sporosarcina highlanderae. The sequence goes on from NZ_JAROCC010000012.1 coordinate 103,471, forward strand.
AGATTGCGGTGAATGTCCGGTTATGTCCGATGGAGGTTCGATTCTACGGGAAAGTCGCCTTAACGCGCGCACCTCGCCGACACTTTGAAAAGCCGTCCACAATTGCGTGTATTGAATGTACAACGTACACAATTAGGAGTATTGCGTCATGTATAAACGGCTGTATAATCGGAGTAGAAGATCGGGAAATAACGGATACCACAAAATGGTAAACGTGATACTTATGCGGTTAGTTGACGTATGTATAAACGATGTATAACGATAAATAGCGTAAAGTAAGACAAACGTTGATGTGATGCGCTTTTGGTCGAGATTTAAGTTTACATAATTAAGGTTAGAATGAGTTAAAAATGAATAAACATACATTTTTCGATTGTTTGAACAACGATGATAATTTATATTAATTGTGTATATAGACATGAATATTCAGAAAATGGTGTTCCCCCCAAGCGGGTATACGAAAAACCGCCAAACTGGACATACATAAATCTACGTATCAAATTATCGTTTCGGGTCGTAAAATATTCGCCGCATAAAATTATCACTTCGGAGAATAGACTTCAAAAGACGCAACAGGACGATATGCGAGCGTTGCTACAGCGTGCATTTGCGGAGAATGTATTCAAAGTCAATCATGCGCCTAAAGTGGCGACAATGACGCGTGGAGAGGCGTTAGACTTACTGATTAGCTACGTTGCGCGACAGGCGTAAATGCGATAGCACATGAATAGATAGATTAAAAGGCGACATACTCGGATTATATCGGGCGGGTCGCCTTTTTTGCGTTATTTCCAACGATTAATAAATGTATTCACCGTTTCCGCAACCGATTGCGCGCCGTCCCGTACTTCGTGATAGATATACGCGAGTAGGTGAGTCCATGTAATATCCTCGTCATATGGGTTGTTTTTGCGCAGATACCGCAATACCTTCCGCAATTCTTCCATGCGCCTTTCATCGAGTTCCTTGCGTAGATATTCGCGGATATAACTGTTTAAAAAGTCGGTATCCCGTATCGCGGCGTTAAGCAGTATAGCGGTTGCGCGCGATGGTGTACAATCGAGGCTATACGCCAACGCTGATAACAGTTCGTAGTCACGTGCCCTCAATCGAGTTGATACGCGCCCCGTCTTGCCTGCCGGTATCTTGCGGAATTGCGGGGGCCTTTCGGGTACACCGCGGTATAGTGTATTGCCGAAATATAAGTCCCTGCGGAAATACTGCGATAGGTGTTCGATTACTTTTCGCGAGGATAATCCGCTATGGCAAATCGCCTCGCAAACGTCCTTGACCGGTATGCCCGTTATGTAGTTTAATCGGTAAATTGTATCTCTTAATTCCATTGAAATAGTGGGCGCAACCTGCCTCTTTTTATCCGATCGTTGCTTGCGTCTAACACCCTGCCCTGCTGACATATTACCGTCCCTTCTATGCATTTTACCTGCTAACGTGTAACTGTGTAGCAGACTTAATAGTACGATATGCGCGGTAGGGGGGTGAGTATGACTACGAAATGTGTGCGCAATGTTTAGAACGTGAAAAGACCGTCCATACTGCAAGTATCATGAAAGAAATATAGTTTTGGAGGCGTTCTATATGACGAAAAAAACAAGTAAGCAACAGGCGCGGGAGGAAGCTGCGCGTATAGTCGAGTTCGGCCGCAAGATTGGATTACCGTCCAAGCCACGCAAAAGGAAATAGAAAACACCGAAAAGTAACGCTTGCTAATCCTAATTAATTGCGGTATGATTGCGGAAATAGAAGGCGCGCGTGCCTAAGTATCAATATCGTTAAATGACGTTGGTATCCCGCAATAGTCACCGTATGAGTGTCCGTTACTACTACCGCAATAGATAGCGTTAATGCTGGACGCGGGTTCGACTCCCGCCGTCTCCATAGTTTAATTTCATGGAGTTTCATTGAACGTCATAAACCTTGTTACATCAAGGTTTGTGGCGTTTTTTCGTGTCATACGATTTCATTGGATTTCAATGAAATATAGTCAAAACATACTCAATTCATAGTCAAAAGTCGATTTTAGTTCGATAGATAGTCTTATCGTCCAGCTTTATTGTACGTGGTAATCCATTTTTAGTGGGGCCAAGGTAAAGAACTTTTTTGCCACGTGCAACATCCTTAGTTATACATATTTCGTTGTTCATGAAGTCGATGTCCCGCCACATAAGTCTGACCAATAAATCTTGAGAAATTAATTTTCTGAATGTTTCCAAGAAATCAGAACCTATTGTTGTGCTAAGATATAAATATTGGTATTCAACAAACGGGCCATATAATGAAACAAGGACGATATGATATTAACCGTTCTAATACATTGATAAGGATGATTTTAAATGCTCGGAATAAAAGATTATAACCCTAAAATTTATACTAACCCATCCGGCATATTAAAAGACCATAAAGTTCAGCTTGAAAGGCTAAAAGGGAAACAAATACAAGAAATTTGGGTTGCTTGGGAACAGGCTAGCGATGAATGGTTTAGGGATTGTCCAGTTATTATTTGTTTTGAAGAGTGTCAAATAGAGTTATGTGCCTTTAAGTGGGATGAATACTTTGTTACATTTGATGAGATCTCTGTTTTACAAGATATTGAATGGTATGGAACAGGTTTACCGATTAAATGGGAAAAGAACAAAATAAATGGGCTGAATTTTGCGATTAATAAACGCATAAATGGTATTGAAATTATTGAAAGATGTGAAGGGAAAAGCACCGAGTTTTGTTTTTTAGATGGCATAATAATCTCCTTATTGGGGTGATCTTACTAATTGCTTCAAATTTTTTTAAAGAGAAAAAATATAATTAGAAATGAAAATACTGATCTAATACTTAGCTTTGAGTGACTTGCCAATGTGGTGAGTCATTTTTTATTTTTCGGAATTTTTCTTGACATTCAAGCTACTTTAAGGTTTATCATTAAATTTAAGGGGTGTGATAATTTGACCAAGTTCATGAATATACAGGATTTTTCTGAAAGAACAGGTATTTCTAAAAGTGCATTAAGGTATTATGAACAGAAAAAATTATTCTTCCCTCGGGAAAGAAGTGCAAATGGCTACCGGGTATATTCTGAGGATCAAATCGCAACAGTGAAGTTAATCTCGAGTTTACGCTTAGTTGATATACCTATAAAGGATATTCAAGTTTATTTATTGGAGAATGACGAGACAAGACGTCAGCAAATGCTGGGTAATTGGATTTACAACATAAAAAAGACAAGGGACCTTTTAAATGTTAGTTTACGCTATCTAGAAAGTGATTCTTTTAGTAAAGATATTTATCTAATAGAAAAAAGTCCAGAACAAATTATTTGGTATGATGCTGAATCTAAAATAGGAGAATTCAAACAGCACTTTTTAGATAGAGAAAATGAGTTGAAAAGACTAAATATTTCATTTAAAAATTGTTACTTGAAATATGTATCTGGTAAAGATTTCATTAAAGCGCAAATTGGTTTTGGTGTCCCATTTGACTTGAGAATAAAGGGTCTATCAGAAAATGTGTTAATCGAACAAATACCCCAATGCTTCTGTATTGCTATGCCGTTTAAAGATTCAATCACAAATATTCAAAGCGGCTACCATAAACTTTTAAGCTATGCACTCGAACATGATTGGACACCAATGTCTTCCGTATTGGAGTGGTATCATGGTGTGGATTTTACACAATTGGATTTATTAATGCCTGTTACTCAAATTGAGAGAAGAGGGGAATGACATATGGAAGAGTTGATTGTAAGTGTAGTAGATTTAATGGGAAGTTCATATGAATTGGGGTTGAAGCAAGGCGAAGAAGTTAAAACGACGCAGCTTATAAAACAACTTGGTCTTCTAGAGAATTTAACTGCTAATTCAAATGTGAAGAAAGCTAAAGAGATACTAAAGACTATCTCACCGAATCTTTTAGAAGAATTAGGAGGTCTTGCAAAAGGGTTAGAGATGGAGTTAGATACCATAATTAGACTTTATAGCGGTTATGACGTGACCTTTCCATCAATGGGTTGTACTACATTTATAAATGATGACTATTATGTACGAAATTATGATTTTAGTCCAGATCTATATGATGCAAGACTCGTTTTTTCTAATCCAATAGGAGGTTATGCGAGTGTTGGGTTTAGCCAGCAAGTAATTGGAAGGCTTGATGGGATGAATGAAAAAGGGCTTGTTGTTGGATTACATTTTGTTAATAATCAGCACGGGGCGGAAGGTTTTATTGCGACGACAATTGTTAGAATGTTGTTGGAGCAGTGTGGAAGCATAAAAGAGGCAATAGACTTAATCTCAACCATTCCCCATGGATTTTGCTACAATTATTCGATTACAGATCAAAGTGGAAGAGGAGTGGTAGTGGAGGCCTCTCCCGAGAAACAGTTTGTCAATTTCGGAAATCCACTAATGTGTACAAATCATTTTGAATCTACTAGTTTACAAGAAAAAAATATGAAAGAGATACAAAGATCAATAAAACGTAAGGAGTATATGAATAGTTTATTAACAGAGGAATTATCACCAATAGCTGCATATCGTCAGTTTAATGATGGAAACTCTCCTTTATTTTTTAATAACTATAAAGAGCATTTTGGAACGCTGCATACCGTCGTCTATTTACCAAAAGATTTAAGCCTCATCATAGGTGTTGGTGAGAATAGTGAACCAATGATGCTTTCGCTAAGAAAATACTTGGATGGAACTACTAATCTTCCTGAAGTTATAAAAGGGGTAATTAATCAAAGGGTTTAAAATTGATTACCCCTTTCTATTTTTAGAAATGTCTTCAAATGCAAACGAAATATGAAGTCAATTTACATTAGTTTTTTATAAGTATCAACCGAACGTTGTAAAAAATATAGTCAATATGTAAGCCTCCAATCAAACAACGCATAAAAGGTACGCTAATTTTTATTTTAGGCTTACGTTATTATTTCTATGAACTTTAGTAAAAGTAATTCAATTAACCAAGCTCTTCCTTCTAAACTGCATACTTTAAAGTATTACGTTTAAGGAGGTGATTATAGTGGTTAGGATAATTGATTACGAAGCAGTACAACCCATTCGTAGGTTTACTCCCGCTAGACCAATTACGATTCCTCGTTCACCATTAAGGGTTTCATTGGCAACTATTCGAATAAGAATTCCCAGTGGTGCAACTCTAAATCGTGTAGAATTAATTGCGACAGTAGGAGTGCGTGGGGTTACAGGCGTATCCCAAATTTTGTTTAGGATCTTCAGAGACGGCAGAGAAATCTTCGATACCCAAGTAGGGATAGAATCCGATTCTGAATCAGAAGTAAACTATGTAGAAACATTCCAAGCAATAGATTTTAATGTTGGACAAGGTACACATGTTTATCAAGTAACTGCACAAAATTTGACTCGTGGGACAGAAGCTGAAATTGTAGGCCCTGTTTCCTTTAGTGGCTTAGCAATTGCTCAATCATAAAGGGTGATTCTATTGTTAAGGAATGCTTGGCTTTAGTAGTAGGCCAAGCATTCCCTTTTTTAATCTTGTATGTATGGCAGTTTTACAAAGTCGCTCTATTTGTACAAAGAAGGGTCCCTACATAAAACCGAAACCGAAGAGGGTGAAATTAGGGTTGAATACTCAACTGATGGGATATAGAAAGATAAAGGGAAGTATTCAAAACTAAAAACATTTTAGGAGGGAAAATATAATGAAGAAAATTTACATCTTATTTGTCGCGGCATTTGTACTGATCTTAGGAGCTTGCGCCGAATCCGGCGTTTCAACTGGCGGAGATGGTAATTCTGTAGAATCGAAAAACACAGGGGATAAAAAAGGGGCACCGAAAAAAGACGACGGTTCGAAATTGGTGGATGCTACTGCTCAAACAACTGAAGCTGCGGGACTGAAAGTAAACCTTGGTGAAATTAAAATTTCCGAAGATCGAATTGCAGTAGGAATGAACATAGAGAATACGACTACTGACGTACTCACTTTCTACCCGGATATGGGCGGTACTGTCGTTATTGGAGACATGCAGCTCGATGCGAACTTCATGTACACGGAAGGTTCTATTGGGGGGGAAATTCAAAGTGGCGTTAAAAAAGATGGCGTGATTGTATTCTTGGTTTCAGAAGGCAAAACAATCGATATATCAGCTGTCAAAGAACTGAAATTTATTTTTGGTGATGTTACTACGAGTGACTATATGACAAGCGAACCTGTGAACTTTACTGTTCCAGTTCAAGAATAAAGGTAAAAGGCATACTTCATAAAAAAAGGCACATTATATTCATTGAATAGGTTATCATTATAGACGAGAAAAGAAATGTAGGTGAACTAAGTGGGGAAATATCAATTGGATAACAAAGGTAAATCGGCTGTGACAAAGTATCATGAAAAAAACAAGCCGGCCAAATTTGATAAAAAGCAGCACTTGGAAAAATTACGTGCGGAGTATTTGAAAAAGAAGCAAAAACAAACAGATGAATAATATGAATTAAAACATAGGGAGGCTAAATCTCCCTATGTTTTTTCTTATTCCAAGTTCTCTTGTTCAAATTTGAAGAGAGACCTTCTATTTCTTAAAGGGAATATTCAACAATTCCGGAACAGTGACAAACTCGTACCCTTGCTCTAACAGTGTCGGGATAATCTGGTGAAGCGATTCGATCGTATTGGTTCGATCTCCACCCGATTCTGCCCCATCGTGCATGAGAATAATCGCGCCTGGATGAGTAATGTCTAACACATTTGAAGCAATAACTTCTGGCGGCTCTTCCTGCCAATCCAACGAATCAACCGACCAGCCAATCACGTAGTAGTTCATGTCGCGTAGCTTTTCGACTAATTCATTGTATAAGAAGCCATATGGTGGTCTAAATAGTTTTGTCCGGTAACCAATAATGCCGTTTAGAGCGTCCTCCGTTTTAGTTACTTCCTGCTCTAAGGTTGAAAGGTCGGATTCTTCGACAAGGTTAGGATGGGCGTACGTATGGTTCCCGATTACATGCCCCTCGTTTTGCATTCGCTTGACAATTTCGGGATTGGCAACGGCCCTTGAACCTAACACGAAGAATGTTGCTGGTACATTGTACTGTTTCAATACATCTAATACATCATTTGAAAATCGAGGGTCAGGACCATCATCAAAAGTTAAAGCAACTCGTTTTTGATCAGTAGGACCTTGCAAGAAAAAGATATCCGGGTACCGTTGTTGTAGGATTCTTAGATCAACGGGCTGCTGAGGGTCTCGAACGGAGTTTTCAGATCCCCCGTCAAGGTCTGGCAAATCCTCTTCTGGATCGCCTTGTATGACCGATTTCGACCCTTGCTGCGATACATTTATCAAGGGTTCCTGATTCGCATGAACAGTTATGATATCTGTGATATAAAAACTAAATATAACCCCCGTAACCAACAACCACTTGACTATCAGATCTTTCATTCATTCATTCATCTCCTTTTTAATTCCTACATGTTGATAACAGAGACTATTTATTATCACCATTGTTAATTTGAACGAAAGAGGGTTAATTATTCTAAAAAGGAGTGAACGTGGTGCTAATGCCATAGTTTGAATTAAGGAGGGTTTCAATAATAGAAAATAACAAAACCAGTTCTGATCATTAAGAAAATGATTTGAACTGGTTTTTAAATATACAATGATGAAATAGCAAAAACACACAGTTAAACCTGCTCTATCACTGTTGATTGCAACTTCCTTATTTCCACAACACCCTTGTCCACAGAAGTTTCTACATACCCAATGATCTGCTCAAGGGTAAAGACATGCAGTTTATCATTCAAAACTATGTCTTTATCATACTCCATATCCCCAATGACAGAAGGCAGAAATTCCATTACATCCTTGGAGGATACTTCATCTAAATCTATAACGGCGGGAATATGGGTTAGGCTATTTTTCAGCTCATCCTTAAGCCCATAGTACTCTAACAATTTTCCGTTAAGCAGCTGAAAGTCGTTGTGATAGCGTTTGAATACTTCATTATCAGCCTCCATTCTATTTTTGAGCCATGGGAGGTAGAAGCCCTTAAGCCAAATGTCGTCAGCTATTAAATGTGTAAAGTAGCCCAATACATAAAGATTTTCTGAGGCATCTTGGTATTTCTCCAAGAAAGCCATATAATCCACATGTCTTGAATAGTCCTTCAAATCTCCTGCAAAGAAGTGGGATGTATCCTTGGATGGGACGGCGTCAGGAGCTACGCCCCCAATAAGAAAGGGAACCTTATCTTCTATTGACAGCTTCTCAGCTATTTTACGTACAATGATTACATGCATGATCCTTGAGCCCATAGTAAACCTCCTCCTTTTTTGTAAATTTATGAATTAAAACTAAATGTCCTGTGATTACTATCGTAAACCACTACTATGATTCTGTAAAATTGGTTTAACTAATTTTCTCTGGGGAAAAGTTAGTGTATGTAAATCTCGGGAGGTGTGTTCATGAATTCGAAATATGAAGAAGTCCTAAAGGTGATTAAAGATTGCATTGAGGCATGTAATACTTGCTTTGATGCATGCTTGAAAGAAGAAGATGTGAAGATGATGGCTGAATGTATTCGGTTGGATAGGGAGTGTGCCGATATTTGTGCGTTAGCTGTGCAAGCGATAACGCGAAATAGCCCATTCACTAATCAGATTTTAGAACTATGTGCAACTGTTTGCGACCGTTGTGCGGAAGAATGCGCTAAGCATGAAGCGGAGCATTGCAAACGTTGTGCTGAATCTTGCAGAAGATGTGGGGAAGCATGCCGTCAAGCGGTGGCTTAACGGTATTGAGAAACATTTGTCATGGAGTATTTTGGGAAATTGCAGTTGGGTTATGTTAGGTTCTGGTGAAATTTTGAATTAATTCAGAACCTAACGCCCATCACTGCTTTATTCAATCATATATTACATTTTTTCCTTGTTCTTTTAATGTATTTAAAGATGTAAGCATTTGATTTATTTGTTCATCCGAATGGCGTTCCCATGAACTTAACTCGGCTATTATTTTTAAAGGGAATTTAGACCTGTAAGAACGTGTTGGGTTTCCTGGAAATCTCTTGTCGGTTAGGTTTGGATCATTTTCAAATTCACCGGTTGGTTCTACGATATAAATTCTTTCTTTTGCATTCGATTTTGCTAATTCTGCACCCCATTTAGCAGCTTCCAAAGTTCCAGTAAAATAGATATGATTCGATTTTTTATCCTGATAATTGGATAAGTGGAAAGGCTCAAGCAGATCTCCGGTTTTCAGTTCTGCTTTTGTGCCGTGAAAGAATGGACCAGGATCTAAGACATTTTTGTTCTCATTCATAATAGATACACCCCTACTGTTTATTGACTTGCGTACTACAGTATAAGACACGGAATGGAGGAAAAACAGTCTATAAATAATAATCATATGGTTGTATAATAGAGATAGGTAGCAAGCTAAAAGCCAATTTAAAAGCGAAGGATTACTATAAACTATTTTGAAAGTCTGTATTGTATTAGCTTGCTTTCGGCTCCTAAATATTCATTACTACCGACTCTACTGACTTCCTTAAAACCAATTCTTTCAAGCATTTTTCTGGCCCGATTATTCGTTTCATGTGTTTCAGCATCGAAAACTGTAATTCCTAAATGTTTTGTGGCATATTCCATCATGCGTTTACTTGCATTAAATCCAATCCCTTTTCCTCACAGCAAACTTTCGCCAATTGCAATGCCCAATTCAGCTGAATTATCTTTAATGAAGGCTAAGTCTGCATATCCAATTAACTTATTTTCCATTTCAATTCCCATTCTAATAAAGTCTTGAGAACCATTATGAACACAATGCTGCCACCACTTAAATAGTTCTTGCTCATTTCTATTCTTATCCCAATCATTCGCCATGCAAAATACCTCGTCCTTACTCCACTGTAAAACATGATCAAAATCCTCCATAGTCAATGGCCTAATTTGTAAATCCATATTTCCACTCCTATATTTGAAAAAAATATCCTTTATTATACAGATAAATGATGCACAGTTGCTTTGCAATGTCACTTCTTCAGGTGCGAAAATACAGAACCTGTACGGATATAAGCTGTAAGATATTAAGTATATCTTTGTCTTTATGGCAATGATATACTTAATTTTATTTTCTGAAGAAGATATACTTGAAAATAGGATCTATTTTAAGTGTTTAACTAAATTACTGTTAGGGTGGGGGATTAAAAATGATACGTTTTGAAAGTGATTATGCAGAAGGTGCTCATACACGAATTCTGAAACGACTACTTGAAACCAATGAAGAACAAACGCCTGGATACGGTATGGATGAATATTGTGAAAGGGCCAGGGGCTATATTAGAGAAGCGTGTGATATGGAGAATGCAGATGTGCACTTCTTAGTCGGCGGGACTCAAGCGAATACTACGATTATCTCTTCCATATTGCGCCCGCATCAAGGAGCGGTTTCTGCAATTACGGGCCATATTGCAGGACATGAATCGGGAGCAATTGAAGCCACTGGACATAAAGTGCTTACTTTGCCGAGTGACGATGGGAAAATTAATGCGAGACAAGTGAAAGAATTATATGACGCTCATTGGAACGATGCCACTCATGAACATATGGTACAGCCGGGTTTGGTTTACATTTCACACCCTTCCGAGAATGGGACGACTTATAGTAAATCCGAGTTGGAGGAATTGAGTAAAGTTTGCCGGGAATGTGGTTTGCCGTTATTTATGGATGGAGCTCGATTAGGGTATGGCCTTGCTGCAAAAGACAACGATCTATCTCTTAAAGACATCGCAAGACTTTGTGATGTGTTCTATATCGGTGGAACGAAATTAGGGGCGTTGTTTGGAGAAGCTGTTGTCATTACAAATGGTGACCTTAAAAGAGACTTCCGGTATATGATCAAACAAAAAGGCGGACTGTTAGCTAAGGGAAGATTATTAGGGATCCAATTTGAAACCTTGTTTGAAGGTGGCTTATACGATGAGATTTCCAAGCATGCTGTAGACTTGGCGATGATGATTAGAGAAGCGTTTGTTGAAAAAGGGTTTTCATTACGATATGATTCCAAAACAAATCAACAGTTTCCCATTTTACCGAATGATGTGCTGAGTGAATTGGGCAAGAACTACTCTTTTTCCTATTGGGAGAAAGTCGATGATACGCAAAGTGTTGTGAGATTTTGTACGAGTTGGGCTACGAAAAAGGAACATGTTGAACAATTGATTGAGGATATTAGAAATTTAGATCTTTAATGGTATTTTTTACAACAGTGAAAAGAAGCATGAATTTTCCAGTGTGGAGGATTATGCTTCTTTTTTCAGTTTCATTCAAAAAATCTATTAAGCATATTTTTCGGGCAGTAGTTTGTATATATTTTTTAAATTCTTAAATTTACTGCAATTTAGGTTTTTACTTGCTATTATAGTAGAAGGTGAATTAATAGGTAAGGAGTGAAAAGTTTGAAGGCGATTCGTGTAGATTATACACCGAACATAAACGGTGTTGTACAAATTCCAGGTTCCAAAAATAGCTCATTGGCTCTACTTGCAGCAGCTTGTCTTTCAGATGAAACGATAACCTTTAAAGGAATACCAAATATAGCTGATTTCCGTGTGATTTGTGAAATGGGAGAAGAAGTTGGACTGAAGATTAAACGTGAACTTTCTGGGGATGTTTCCATCGATCCGAGATGGATATCTTCTACCGATTTTGATCCTGTAAAGTCTTCTTCATTTAGGACGGCGTATTATTTTATAGGTGCACTACTTGTGAAATATGGAAAAGTGTCAGTAGGTTATCCTGGTGGAGATAATTTTGTCAGCCGGCCAATCGATCAGCATATAAAGGCTTTAGAAATGATGGGGGCTAAGTTTACGTATCATAACGATTATTATGAGGTAGAAGCGAAAGAATTGCATGGGGCAACCATTTATTTTGATACGATCACTTCTGGTGCAACGATCAATGCAATGTTAGCAGCTGTTAGGGCAAAAGGTAAGACGGTGCTATTAAATGCTGCGCGTGATCCAGAGGTCATTGATACGGCAATTTTTCTAAAAACAATTGGTGCGAAAATAAGTGGGGCTGGAACGGACACGATTCGTATCACCGGTGTAAATCAGTTGCATGGCGGAACGCATCGCGTAATTCCCGATCGGTTGATAGCGGGTTCATTCTTAATTGCCGCTGGCGTGGCAGGGGGGAGTGTAACGGTTACAGATGTCATCCCGGAGCATCTTGGATCCTGCATTTCAAAGCTTGAAGAAATTGGCATGGAAATCGATGTACAGGATAACTCCATTACTGCAAGTTCTACAGGAAAGCTTATTGCGTCACGGATTCGAACAGGTATGTATCCAAGTTTTGCAACAGACTTACAGCAACCAATGACAACCTTATTTACTCAAGCTTCTGGGAAAAGTATTGTAGCGGAAAAAATCTATCCGAATCGATTTCAACATGTCGGTCAACTGAGAAAAATGGGAGCCGACATTAGAGTGCGATCTGGAGTTGCTTTTGTTAAAGGGAAAAGCAATCTGATGGGGACTACCGTTTCTGCTTCAGATATTCGAGCTGGTATTTCATTGATCCTTGCGGGCATGGTTGCAGAAGGTACTACTTACATTACCGGTGTTGATCATATCGAACGCGGTTACGAGGATGCCGTAAATGCTTTTCAATCGGTAGGGGTACGGATTGCTAAAGAAGATATTAACTATAAAATTAACAACCCGTTTTACGGGAATGCTCGGAAGGGTTGTTAAATTAATAATCAGGGCTAAGCAAATCCCAACGCTTAGCCCTTTCTTTAGCGGAGCAGGTTAATTCAATAAACAATCGATTTGGTAGCCCCAATAAATTAAAATACAGAGTAAATTTATTAGGAGGTATTAGATGAAACCACGAATTTCAGTTATAACATTGGGTGTAGATGACTTGGAAAGGTCTTTAAAATTTTACAAGGATGGACTTGGACTACCAACAAAAGGAATAGTAGGGCAAGAATTTGAGCATGGTGCTGTTGCATTTTTCGATTTACAATCAGGAGTAAAACTCGCAATTTGGAAACGTAAGGATATAGCTCATGACACAAGCATAAACCAGACACCAATAAGTCCAACTGAATTTACGATTGGTCATAATGTTGGGAGTAAAGAAGAGGTCGATATGGTAATGGAACAGGCAAGGAAGGCTGGTGCAATTATTACAGTTCCAGCACATGATACCTTTTGGGGAGGATACTCTGGATACTTCCAAGACCCAGAAGGACATTTGTGGGAAGTTGTATGGAATCCAGCTTGGGAATTTACAGAATAAGTGTAAGTATATCTTCATTTTCAAATAAAGGGTGCTTTACTTCAAGAAGGAGTAAGGCTTTTTTCTTATTGAACTAACGGGGCAGGTTAGTGGAAGAAGGAATGTCTTTTAGTAGTGGTGAATTATTATCATATAGATGTTTTTAAGGATGGTGTTAAATAGATGTGGAAGGACTATATAAGTTCAATATCTAAAGATTATGCTTTGAAACCACCGGCATCTCCTGCTGAAATAATTCAAATTTCAAAGGAACTAAATGTGGAACTACCAAAATGTTTGTTTGAATTATATGGTGAAACAAATGGAGTGTTCGATAGTTTCGGTTGTCCTTTAATATGGTCAACTTCACAAATAGTAAAGGATAATTTATTTTTTAGAAACTTTGGTGACTATAAGGATATTTATATGCCATTTGAACACTTGTTATTTTTTTCGGATAACGGCTGCGGTGACCTATTTGGCTTTAAAATATTAAATGGTAGCATTCAAACAGAAGATATTTATGTATGGAACCACGATGATGACAGCAGAACGTGGGTTGCTTCATCCCTGGAAGTATTTATTAAAGGTTGGATTACTGGTGAAATTACTACTTAGATAAAGGTATTTGATTATTAAAGTAACGAGTGCATTAGTTGAAGATCGTTGAGGTGCTTAGAAAGTCTTTTTCTTCTTCAACTAACGAAGCAGGTTAGTTCAAGAAGGATTAGTGATAAAATGAAAGAAAAACGAGGTGCTAATATGTTTCTTAATGATTATATGAGTGAGAAGTTCCCTAATTTAAAACTAAGACCACCTCTTTTTTATAATTGGGATACAGGTATTCGATTTGAGTTGGGCAATCCTGATGACAATGATGAAGTAAGTTATATGAAGAGTGTCTATAACCGTTCTTTATCTATTTTCAAAAGCCTTCATTCTGTTGATGATGAAATAATTATAGTAGCCAACGTACATCATGCTGGCGAACAAAATTTATTAAAAAGAAGAAAACTAAAAATATTTAACCATTATATAAAATCTAAAAATGTCTTATATAGACTACAACATAGGGTTATTCCATATGTTTTTGAAGATGTGTACGACATCTACGACTTTGAAACTCATAGATACACACTTCAATGTAATGTATCTGAAGTAAAATACATTAACATGATAAAAGCAATTTGTAATCACGACATGGATATTAAACCTAAAATATTTCATGATGTATTTTTTATCAATAAAACCAAAAATACAATCTTTCATATTTACGATGACAGAGGTTGTGATGTTTTATCTTCAGACAAAGAGTCTATTGGTCATTTGTATAAAAATTACAACGATTGGATTTTAGATTATGACAGGAATACAATTGATAAAACATTTCAATAATCGACCTGTACTTACTCAACTAACGGGTGCTTTACTTCAAGAAGGAGTTAAGCTTTTTTAACTCCCATGAAAATTAAACTCTCAACTACGCAAAAATGACAACACTAAAGAAGACGCAACTCAGGTTTTTTAAAAA
>NZ_JAROCC010000013.1 GCF_030433715.1 Sporosarcina highlanderae
TTCCTTCACTTCTACTATAAAAAAATAGTAGCACAAACCATGGCCATGGTCTGCACTACTAATGTTAGTATGTTTCCAATTCAATCAACGGAAATTACTAAGTAAAAAAATAAATCTTTTCATAGTATAAGATTTATCAAAGTCCAGGCACATTGATTCTCTTAATCTCTTTCACTTTTGCTTTCCCTGGATGTGTATTTGTTATACTGCCATTTAAAACAGCTTCTATTTTATCACCAATCTTAAACTCTTCATTTTCAACGCCTTCCAAGAAAATGTACTTAAAGGCATATAAGCTTAAATCGATATTTCCTATTTCATTTTTTAGCCATTCATACTCTAATCGACTAAAGTCGACGCCGATTAACAACGTATCATCTTTCACTTTAAGGATATATCCTTGAATGACTGTTTCGGGATTTTCTTCTTGCTCCATTTCAGACTGTGCAATTATATATTCAGCAATCTTGGTGAATTTTGCGCCTTGAGAACTTTTATCACAGCTGGACCAATGAAACTCTTCCTCGGCGCTATTAATATATACTTTCAAATTATACTCTTCAAATTTTTTCGTATGGCAATTAGTCTCTAATTCAATGTCACTTAATGTTAGGACCAATCGTTTAAAGACTTCCTGCTTTACTTTCGGTGACATTTGAAGATCATTGGTTTTCTTTATTTTCGTTAAACTATTAACCCTTGTAGTTTTTCTTGTATTTGTATTTACTTCATTTTTCAATCCATTACCGAACTTTAATTCGAATTCAAAAAGGTCCTGTTGCTTTAGGTTATAATCAAGAGCTAAAATTTCAACCATTCCAGAACGGCCATCCGAACAATCAACCGCAATATAGGTCGTATTCGTTGGATTGACTTCCTCCACCAATTTGCTGCATTTAGTGGTTGTTATTTCACCACTTCCATATTTGTTGCGTGATGTGTCAAAGGTTATCTTCATTGTCTCTCCGTCGTAATTTAAATCAGTGACGATTGGAGCCCCTTCAAACGTGTAATGGACAATTCGCAAATCAGATGAAACACCTTGTTGCGTGTTTTTATAAAACCTTTCCATTCTTTCCAACCCATTAATGCTACTTACATGTTTAAGTACATCTACATTTTCTACGCCTTTCACAGTCGGCCGGGGGCTATCTGTACCTTGTACCCTATCAATCGGATCAATTTCCTCGCCAACCTTTTCCTCGCAAGCTGTTATAATAAAAAGAAAAGTGATTAATAGGATTATATAGGCTATATTTCTCAACAAGACACCACATCCAATCGGTATACTTTTTTATGAGTGATAATTGTGCTTATAATGAATAGTGTGACATAATTGTTATGAATTTTCAAAAGTATTTTCCTCATACTAAACCAAACGGTAATGAGGTGTTATATGAATCGGGTGTTAGTATGTTGCGTAGCAGCCTGTTTGATAGGTCTGATGATAAAACCAGTTAAATCTATGGCCATTGAAAAAGTTGTTGGGAAAATACCGGAAGCAAATATCTATTTATATGCTACTGAGAGAGAAGGCAATTTGGAAAAATTCCGATTAGAGGCAAATGGGGTTATTCAATACTTCCCGTTTTGGATCAATGTGTCAAATGAGACGTATTGGCCGCAACTGATTTATCATGATATTAATCATGATGGAAAAAAAGAGTTAATCATCATTTTAACTCAAGGGTATGGTACTGGCATTATTCTTCAAGAGGTTCATGTCCTGCATAATACTGAAACAAATATCGGCAATGTGTATAGGGAAATGATTGTTGATAATCCAATGGCGATTCTTTTGAAGAACGTGAAAACGAAGTTGACCAAATCGGAAGCTATTATTACGATTGGGAAAGAAAAGACGGTCATAAAAATAGATACATTAGGGATTGAACCGGAGAATCTTTTTTCCGATGTTGTTACTGATAACTTGATACGATTTGAAGTTATCGATAATCAATTGACGGCCCTCATCGGTGCCCAGATTGCACCCGTTGGTGGATATATAGGGAGCTTTTATATTACGTATAAATTTCAGAATGGATTGTACGAAGGAACGAATGTCGAATTCGTGCATTCCGACTAACAAGAGGTAAATAAGGAAAGAGTGCTTCTTCGGCACTCTTTTCTTATTCCGCTTTTAATAAATTCAAGACATCATCAATGACTAACTGACCAAGGTCCCCTTCTTTACGCTTCCGTACAGAAACCATTTGTTTTTCAACTTCCCGATCACCAACAATCATCATATACGGAACCTTCTGCTTCTCCGATTCCCTAATTTTCAATCCCATCTTTTCAGCACGGTCATCCACATTCACACGGTATCCCTTTGCTGCAAGCTCCTTCTTTACTTCCTCAGCATAAGCTACATGCATATCAGCAATCGGAATGATCCTTACTTGCTCCGGTGCGAGCCATAATGGAAATTCCCCTGCATAATGCTCAATGAGAATGGCAAGGAATCTCTCGACAGAGCCGAAAATCGCTCGATGGATAATGATTGGGAATTCAAGTTCATTCTCTTCCTTAATGTACCGGCAATTGAACTTCTCCGGCATTTGGAAATCTAATTGCACAGTTCCACATTGCCAACTCCGCCCTAACGAATCCAGTATGTGAAAATCTATCTTTGGACCATAAAACGCCCCATTTCCTTCGTTAATACGATAAGCCATTCCCCGCTGTTTAAGCACCTCTTCCAGTGACTGTTCCGCTTTGTTCCATAAATCGATGGAGCCCATATAATTTTCCGGCCTTGTCGATAATTCGACTTCATAACTGAAACCGAATTCCGAGTAGATATCGTCTATCAAATCCAATACACAATCGATTTCTTGTTCAATTTGATCCTTGCGGACGAATAGATGTGCATCGTCTTGTGTAAATGCACGTACTCGTAATAGTCCATTCAAGGATCCTGATAATTCGTGGCGGTGCACTAAACCTAATTCCGCATAACGGATTGGCAATTCTCGATAACTTCTCCGTTTATGATTAAATACAAGCATCGCACCCGGACAATTCATCGGTTTCAATGCATACTGCTGTTCATCTACATCCGAAAAATACATGTTCTCATGATAATGATCCCAATGGCCGGATTGTTCCCATAATCCTTGCTTCATCATAATCGGTGTTTTAATCTCTTCATAGCCTGCTTCCTGATGCTTTCTTTTCCAAAATTGCTCCAACTCATTGCGCACAATCATCCCTTTCGGCAAATAAAACGGCATGCCTGGCGCTTCTTCTGATGACATGAATAATTCAAGCTCCTGGCCCAATTTACGATGATTCCTTTTTTCAATATCCATTTGTACTG
Organism: Sporosarcina highlanderae; assembly: GCF_030433715.1. GTDB lineage: Bacteria > Bacillota > Bacilli > Bacillales_A > Planococcaceae > Sporosarcina > Sporosarcina highlanderae. The sequence goes on from NZ_JAROCC010000013.1 coordinate 3,323, forward strand.
ACATTGTAATTCCTCCTTTTTTTATATAAAAAAACCGCATTCGTCCCTCGTAAAGGGACGAATGCGGTCGTGGTACCACCCTGATTCCGCCATGTTTAAAAACCATGGCGCTCAATTGATAACGGTCTCCCGATCATAGTTTCCTGCAAAATGCAGTCCTCAATGATTGCTCAAAGGTGGTAAATCAACTCTTCTGCTACAGGATTTCCAGCCAAGATCCTGTTCTCTGGTAAATCTTCCGAAATGATTCATATCCTTCTCAACGCTTCATATTAAATTAAAAAAGACCGCATTCTTCCCCAAGAAAGGGACGAATGCGGTCGTGGTGCCACCCTGATTTCGCCATGTTTAAAAAGCACAGCGCTTCAATCGATAACGGTCTCCCGATCATAGTTTCCTGCAATACGCAGTCCCCTATCATAGCTTAAAGGTGGTAAATCAATTCTTCCGCTACAGGACTTCCAGCCGTGATCCTGTTCTCTGGTGAAGCTTCCCGAATGATTCGTGTCCTTCTCAATGCTTGTTTATAGAAAGTTAATTGTATTATATTATATGTGACTATTAATAATCTGTCAATAATAAAATCAAGCATGTTAAAAGGCGCCCGATTTTATCGGGCGCCTTTGTTAAGCTTATTAGTTATTCTTCATTTTATCACGAAGAACCATTTGAAGGATTCCACCGTGACGGTAATAGTCGATTTCAACTTCGGAGTCGAAACGAGCTAATACGTCAAACTCTTTAACAGAGCCGTCATTTGCAGTTGCTGTCACTTTCAGGATATCGCGTGGTTTTACGCCTTTCGCGATATTTACGCTAATTTCCTCTTCACCTGTTAGGCCAAGTGTTTCTGCACTTTCGCCATTCAAGAATTGAAGTGGAAGAACACCCATCATGACAAGGTTCGAACGGTGGATACGCTCATAGCTTTCAGCGATGACTGTTTTGATTCCTAAGAGTGAAGTACCTTTTGCTGCCCAGTCACGTGAAGAGCCCATTCCGTAGTCTTTGCCTGCAAGTATTGCAAGACCTGTTCCATCCTCTTGGTAACGCATAGCAGCGTCATAAATCGGGCAAATTTCTTTAGTTGGCCAGTATGTCGTGTAGCCGCCTTCAGTGCCTCTTGCGACTTGGTTACGGATACGGATGTTCGCGAATGTACCACGCATCATTACTTCATGGTTACCACGGCGTGAACCGTAAGAGTTGAAGTAACGTGGCTCTACGCCGCGTTCGCGCAAGTATTTACCAGCAGGCGTATCTTTACCGATTGCGCCTGCAGGAGAAATATGGTCAGTCGTGATTGAATCACCGAATTTACCGATGACACGAAGTCCGGATAGAGCTTCGATATCAGCAGGCTCTTTTGACAAGCCTTCGAAGAACGGTGGGTTTTGGATATAAGTCGAGTTTTCATCGAAATCATATAATGAATCGTCAGTTGTCTCGATTGCATTCCAAGCTTCGTTCTCCGTAAATACGCGAGCATATTCTTTACGGAATAGTTCAGGTGTTACTGTCGCTTTAACGACTTCCTTCACTTCTTCCGATGTTGGCCAAAGGTCTTTGAAGAATACATCCGTGCCGTCTTTCGCTTTACCGATTGGATCTTTTTCGAAGTCGATATCGACAGTTCCAGCAAGCGCATAAGCGACAACAAGTGGCGGTGAAGCCAAGTAGTTCGCTTTCACAAGTGGGTGGATACGTCCTTCGAAGTTACGGTTACCGGATAGTACTGAAGATACTAAAAGGTCGTTTTCTGTAATCGTTTTTTCGATTTCAGGAAGAAGTGGACCTGAGTTCCCGATACATGTCGTACATCCATAACCAACTGTGTTGAATCCGATTTGATCCAAGTATTTAGAAAGGCCGGAGTCCTCTAAGTAGCCTGTAACAACTTTTGAACCTGGTGCAAGTGAAGTTTTCACGTATGCAGGAGGTGTAAGTCCTTTTTCAACAGCTTTCTTCGCAACAAGTCCGGCACCTAACATAACGTAAGGGTTGGAAGTGTTTGTACAAGAAGTGATTGCTGCAATTGCAAGGTCACCTGTTTTCATACCAACAGTGCGGCCGTCCGCAAACTCAACTGTTCCTTGCTTTTCGAATTCCTTTGGAGTAAGACCGAAGCCTTGGTTTCCTTCAGGAGCTACAACGGATTCCTTAAATGAACGTTGTAGTTCTGTAAGCGGGATCATATCTTGCGGACGCTTAGGGCCAGCAAGGTTTGCTTCAATTTTTGTTAGATCAATTTCGATCACTTCTGTGTAAGTAGGATCTTCATTATCTGGCGTGAAGAACATATCATTTTCTTCAAGATATTTCTTAACGACTTGGATATGATCTTCTTCTCGTCCTGTTAGACGCATATAGTCAAGGGATTCTTCGTCAACTGGGAAGAAACCGCAAGTCGCACCGTATTCAGGAGCCATGTTCGCAATTGTTGCACGGTCTGCAAGCGGTAATTTCGATACTCCAGGTCCGAAGAACTCGACGAATTTACCAACAACGCCATGTGCACGAAGTGTTTGTGTCACTTTAAGTGCAAGGTCTGTAGCAGTCGTTCCGTTTGGAAGTTCGCCAACAAGTTTTACACCGATTACTTCTGGAATCGGGAAGTACGAAGGTTGGCCAAGCATACCTGCTTCTGCTTCAATACCACCAACACCCCATCCAAGAACACCGATACCGTTGATCATTGTTGTATGGGAGTCTGTTCCGACTAATGTATCTGGGTATGTTTCGTATGTGCCATCTTCGTTTTCGATTGCGTGTACAACGCTTGCAAGGTACTCAAGGTTAACTTGGTGAACGATACCAGTTGCTGGAGGAACTGCACGATAGTTATCGTACGCTTTTTGTGCCCAGCTCAGGAACTGATAGCGCTCAGCGTTACGTTCGAATTCAAGTTCCATGTTCAAGCGCAATGCGTCTGCTGAACCGTAACGGTCGACTTGTACGGAGTGGTCGATAACAAGATCGACTGGAATCTCAGGATTAATTTTATTAGGGTCTCCACCCATTTCAGCCATAGCTGAACGAAGGGATGCAAGGTCAACAACAACTGGAACTCCAGTGAAGTCTTGTAGGATAACGCGGGAAGGTTTGAAAGGAACTTCTGCGTCTTTATCTGCATCCTTGCCCCATTTTGCCAAGTTTTCGACGTGTTCGTCTTTGATCACATAACCGTCATGTTGGCGCAAGACGGACTCTAATAGCACTTTTACTGAATAAGGTAGTTTGGAAACGTTCGCAACGCCTGCATCTTCAAGTGCTTTGATGTGGTAAAAGTTATATGTTTTACCATTCAACTCGAAAGATTTGCGGCTGTTGTGCAAATTGCTTTTTGCCATTTGTGAATTCCTCCTTTTTCGACTGAAAAGGCCGTAAATAAGCATCTTTTCTCTACTTCATCATAGTACATCTGTGTTCATAAGTAAAATACTTAAAATTTATAGTATATCATAAGAAAAAGTAATGACCTTTTCAATCTTTGATAACATTCAATTTATCCAAGAGTTTGCTAATTTTTAATGATTTATTAACACTAATATGTCATGATAGGTGTATAGACAAACAGAAAGGGTGTAAATCATGGACAAAGCACTATTAGTGATCGATTATACGTATGATTTCGTTGCAGAAGATGGAGCGCTAACTTGCGGTCAGCCTGGTATTGATTTAGAGGGATATATTACCGAATTGACAAGAAAGTTTTTGGATGATGGGCAACTTGTCATCATGCCAGTTGATGTTCACGAGAAAGATGACCCCTACCATCCGGAAACTAAATTATTTCCTCCGCATAATATTAGGGGAACAGCCGGACGAGAACCGTTTGGTACTTTGCATACTCTTTATGAGGAAAGGAAAGAAGAGATTCTTTGGGTGGATAAGACACGCTACAGTGCCTTTGCGGGTACCGATCTTGAAATACAATTACGAGCGCGCGGTATAACCGAATTGCACTTAGTCGGTGTTTGTACAGATATCTGTATCCTCCACACATCAGTCGACGCTTACAATAAAGGGTTCGACATAATCATCCATGAAAAAGGGGTTGCAAGCTTTAATCCCGCAGGTCATGAGTGGGCACTTGGCCATTTTGAAAATTCATTAGGCGCGACAATCATCCGATAATCCTCTCCTTATTAGTAATTTTTTTGCTTAAAATGTTTGACGTATCGAAATATCGGATATTCATATACTACGGAAGCAATTATGAATTACTAAAAGGAGATGAAGGAAAATGAGCTTTATTTGGTTCTTAATTATTGGAGGAGTTATAGGTTGGCTTGCAGGCCTCATTTTAGGGAAAGACATTCCGGGCGGCATTATTGGTAATATTATTGCTGGTATCGTCGGTGCTTGGGTTGGTGGAATGCTTCTTGGCCAATGGGGACCACGGGTTTCTGATTTCTATATCATCCCAGCCCTATTAGGAGCACTAATCCTTGTGTTTATTGTGAGCTTGATCATGAAATCGATGCGTAGAGCATCATAAAAAACAAAAGTGCAGGGCGCACGGAGTCTATACGAATAAAAAGAGCATCGAGGGTTTTCCCTCGATGCTCTTTTTTAATCTTCTCCTTGTTGTTGACTCTCGAATTCATTGAAGAACCATAAGACATCTTCAACATATTTATCGCTCCGGTTATAAAGATAAATAGCTTGTTCAATTTTACCTTCAGCGGCCCCGCTTCTTGACAAATAATTGGCAGCACTGAAAATCGCGTCTTCGATATCATATGGATCTGCAATTCCATCTCCATTCGCATCGACGCCATACCCGCCATGCTTTTTAATAACCTCTGGATTGGTTTTATCTTTTTCTGGGATATCCCCTTTTCCAAGGCCCTCACATCCTGGATAGCTCCAACCGACAAATGTACAAGGCATGAATTGCATATGGCCTTCCGCACCCACTGGAGACAATAAAGGATCCATTGTTGAAAAACGGGTTTCAATCCGATGATGTGCAGCTAACAGCGTCCAAGGAATTCCGTATTCCTCTCCAGCTGCCTTGTAAATTGGAATGTAATCCTCAGGAATTACAGTTGCTGTATGCCTATCTTGAAATTCAAGCAACGTACTCGCAGATTTCTTCAACAAAGCTGGATTTTCTATTGCTGTCCAAACAATTGCTGATAAGGTAAAGGTGACGACAGCGACGGGTATAAATAAAACGATCATGAATAATTTCGCTTTTATAGATAATCCCTTTTTCTTCTTTTTCACTGCATCACCCTTTTCCATTCATCATTTATGATTTAGCGTCTTCTTTTATAAGAGCCTTAATATCTTTTACCATTTGATCGTATGGAACGTCCTCCGCTCCATTATACGTTTTTACGGATACTCCATCTTTATTTACCAAGCTAAATCCGGAGCCATGGATTACAGTATCCGGTGCTTTCGTTACAAATGTCTTAAATGATCCAATCGCAAGTTTTTCAATTGCTTCCTGGCTATATCCAGTCAACATTTCCCATTTGCTTTGATCCACTGGATCGAATGCGTCCAAGTACTCCTGTAATACTTCGGGTGTATCATATTCAGGATCCACACTAAAAGAAACAATTTTGTAGTCTTCAATTCCTTCATCTTGTAGTTGCTTTTGAAGATCCGCCATATTCGCCATCATTGGCAAGCAAACATTATCACAATTCGTAAAGACAAATTGAGCAATCCAAACTGTCCCTTTGAGATCATCTAAGGACACTTGTTCATTATGTTGGTTTGTTGAGCTGAAGGGCTCAATCTTATACTTATGGTCCGGCTTGAATCCGCCCATCGAGCACGCACTCAATACTAACATGAGTGGTAAAATAAAAGAAAGAAAAACTTTTTTAGGCATAATCAGACTCCTCCACTTTGCATACTTACTTTATCATAGTGGAAGAGTCAATTTCAAACAACCGCACTACCCTACTCCTTCTTGTCCAAATCTTGACTTTTCCGTGAAGTTCACTTCACTTTTAATGAAACAAGCGCATCAATTGATAAAAAGTATACTTTCTTCGTGTATTTTTTCAAAAAAGCTTCTATAATAGTGAGTAGAATGGAAGAGGTGAAGATAGTTGCAAGATTTCTTTATATGGTTCATCATTTTCTGGTGTTTCGTTCTTGTCGGTCTTTTCGGGATTGGTGGCTTCTTCATGTTCCGCAAATTCCTCAAGGTATTTCCTAAGGCGGACGGTAAATCCACGCTTGATTGGGAAGAACATTATGTAAATGAATCCCTTCATCTCTGGAATGATGAAGCGAAAGCTCTATTGAATGAACTTGTCAGCCCCGTACCGGAACTTTTCCGAGACGTAGCTAAACAGAAAATCGGCGCTAAAATTGGCCAAATCGCGCTGGAGGATCGAGCGAAGACAATTAGCTTCGATCATATTATCCGTGGCTATATCATCGCTACACCTAAGCGTGACCATAAATTTCTTCGCAAGAAATTAGATTCGATGAAGGTCGATCTGACGCCATATGAGCATTTATTTGAATAACAAAAGAGGCTTTCCTATATTGAGGAGGCCTCTTTTGTTTAATTTGCTACATTTTTAAGTTTGGAATATTTCACGAGCATTCCTATACGCCATGGGAGAATCATTGCAAATGCTAAAATCCAAAATATTCCCCCAAGCTCTCCAACATTTATAGTACTGCTTAATATCAATTTTGCAACAAGGCGAACAACTAGTAAACCTACTAATATGAAAAGGAAAGCCCTCGACTTTTTCACGTAAAGCTTATCTTCTTTAACCTCGAAGTTTGTCGTTTTGATCAATATCAATGAAAACAGCAACCCAATGAAAATCGATTCTAACACCTGTGGAAGAGGAACCCTGAACTCTTCAAATACAAACATCAATGCCCCTGTTGACATGAATAGTGGCGGTAAGATGATTCTTTTCATGGAAATCGGCTTTTTTGCTGCATTGGCTCGTACGAAAAACGCCATCGTTCCCATGAATATGAAGAGTAATGTTGAACCGACAATTAAATATATAGAAGGAATTTCCGTAAAAACAAAATCAACGAATTCACGCAGCTTAAGCATTCCCCTTCCCCCATTCTGCCAATTCAGCCATCCGATGTTTCAACTGTTCCATTTGAACGAATCTCGCAAATCGGGCAGTTTCTTTTTCTTGGTGGAACAATAGAATGACAGGTGCCGTAAATAAGGATAACTGGCCCGCCATTTCAGGAACTTGCGCTACGTTCGCTTTATAAAAAGGAAATTGATATTCATCTTCAAGTTCGGCCACTTGTGGATAAAGCCCATCACAGACCGAGCAATGGTCCGTTTTAACGAATAATAGTAGTTTAGGTTCTGTGGCTACTATTTCCAGCCACTGTTCAAAAGATCCGATTTCTTTCATCTGCAACTCCTCCTTTTGCGGTTTATTAACTTAAATTGCCTCCATCAGCATTTTTGAATGGATGGAGGCAAGTATGGTAAGCGTTTTTTATTAAAAACCTTGGAAATCTCCAAAAATCGGGCTTAGTAAACTTGTGAGGTATGTGATGCCGTCGAAAAATAACACGAGACCGAATACAATCATGATATAGCCACCGATTTTCATAATGAGATTGCTGTTTCTGCGGATCCATCCAAGTCTTGTGATGAAAAACGACAAAATGAAAAATGGAATCGCGAAGCCTAATACATATAGCATCATATAAAGCATGCTGGATCCTGGATTTGCTGCAGCCAATCCAATGATTGCACCGATTATTGGCCCCATACATGGTTGCCAGCCTGCAGAAAAAGCGAGCCCGATCAATGCAGTACCTAAGTAGCCTGCAGGACGATTTTTGAATTGCAGCCTATGTTCTTTCATTAAAAACTTCGGAGTGAACAATCCGATGACCATCAGTCCAAATACAACTATGAAAATGGCACCAATCTGTCTAAGCATATCTTTGTATTGTATAAAGAAAGTACCAACAAACGAAGTACTGAACCCTAAAAACACGAAGACAATCGAAAACCCAAGTAAAAAGAAAAGCGTGTGAAACATGCCGTTCCGGTTCATCCGTTTCGAATCCGATTTCAGTTCTTCAATCGACATCCCGGTAATGTAAGATATGAATGCTGGATACAATGGCAGGACACACGGTGATATGAAGCTAAGAAAACCAGCTCCGAATGCAAGAAATATATTTAAATCAGTCGCCATATTCTCTCCCCTTCATTTTTCTACCTCCATCGTAACAAATCCTGCACCAAATTTCGCCCATTTTGTCTGTGAACAATTTTCGAACACAGAAAAGCGAAGGGCGCCCGCTTAGGTGCGACGGGCATAAGGCGAAGATGCGAAGTGGCGCTTTTTGACACGTAGCAACTTTGACTTATGACCCCGAGCACCTGGCGTCCGGAGCTGGACAAAAGAAAAATGGCTTGCACGCATTGTATAATCAATGCGTGCAGGCCATTTCTTAAATTGCGTCATCCATAATTCCATTTTGAAGCTGATACATCATATAATACAATCCTTTTTGTGCAAGGAGCTGTTGGTGATTTCCGCGCTCAACGATTTCCCCTTGATGCAACACTAAAATAAGTTCTGCATCTTGAATTGTGCTCAACCTGTGAGCAATTGCTATCGTTGTTCTACCTTTACGCATTTTCTCCAAACTTGCCTGAATGGCGACTTCTGTTTCTGTATCAATATTGGCTGTCGCTTCGTCCAAGACAAGTATTTTCGGGTTCGTTGCGATTGTCCTTGCGAATGCAACAAGTTGGCGTTGCCCGCTGGAGAATGTTGAACCACGCTCCGTTACTTTCTGTGCGTATTTATCCGGCAGCTTTTCGATGAATTCATTCGCTTGAACGAATTCGGCCGCGGCACGTACCTCTTCCGAAGACATTCCTTCATTATGCAGACGGATATTACTTTCGATATCCCCGTAGAACAGGAACGGATCTTGAAGAACGAGACCAATTTTCTTCCGAAGTTCCTCTTTAGGCAAATCCTTCAAAGAAACACCGTCAATGAGGATTTCACCTTTATTGTATTCATAGAAACGCATAAGCAAATTAATGATGGAACTCTTTCCGCTACCTGTGTGCCCAACCAACGCAACAGTCTCACCTGCGTTTGCGGTGAAGGAAATATTTTTCAATACATCATTTTTCCCGTCATACGAAAACGTCACGTTCCGGAATTCAATAGTACCTTTTTGAATTTCCTTATTAACCGTTTCTTTTTGCGCAGGCTCCATATCAGGGTCATCCATCAATTTAAACACGCGCGATGCTGAAACTAACGCCTGTTGGAAAATCGACAACCTCTGCATTACTTGTTGAACCGGTTGGAATAAACGTCCGATCAACGTCGTGAATGCGTAGATGATTCCGACTTCGACTGCACTGTCAAGTGACATGAATCCAAAATAGCCAAGGACACAAACGATTGCGAATGCATATAGCAAGTCGATGAATGGCCCAAGCAGGACACTATCGAATTTGATATTTCGCATGCCTGCCCGGTAGTGGCCTTCGTTGATGTTGTCAAATTCTTTCGCCAAGCGTTCCTCTTGTCTGAACGCTTGCACCATTCCCATACCAGACAATGACTCTGCGATTTTGGCATTCAATTGACTTAAACGCTCCCGCAAATCCTGATAGAAATCGGCACTATAACGTCGGTATACAATAATGATTGTCAGGAATAAAGGTAGCAAGAGCATGGATGCAAACGTCAATTTTACATCCAATGAAAATAATGCGATGAAAACACCAATTAAGACAAGAATCGCTTGTAGGAACGTAACAACGACACTCGTAAACATTTCCTTGATGGATTCCGTGTCGTTTGTTACACGTGATACAATGCTTCCTGCTGGTGTCCTGTCAAAGTAGCGCATGCCTAAACCATGTACTTTTGTAAAAACGTCAATCCTCATCTGCTGAATAATTTTCAATGAGATATCTTGAAATCTCAGCAGTTGAAAATAGGATACGGTTACGATGAACACTTGTAATCCGATATAGACAAGTGCAAGCGTCATTACTTCATTTTTTGGAAAATGAAGCGGTGTTAGATTATTATCAATGAATGATTGAATGATAAGGGGTCCTACAATGCTCCCGGTTATTGTCAAAATAAGCAAGAACAATGCGATTGTAATGCTCACCTTATGTGGGATTGTATAGCGCATAAGTCGCTTGAATACATTGAATTGGTCCTTCGCCGTCAATTTGGGCTGTTTTTCCATCTGCATTATTCTTCCCCTCCTTGCTCGACAAGCACTTCCAATTGTTGCAAGTCATACATTTCTTTATATCTTCCGTCGATTGCAAGCAACTCTTCATGCGTGCCTGCTTCAACAATCGTCCCTTCATGCATGACGATAATCTTATGGGCATGCTGGATAGCACTTAGACGGTGTGACGTAATGATTGTCGTTTCTCCTGTACGCATCTGTTTCAGTGATTCAAGGATTGTTTCTTCTGTTTTGGCATCAACCGCTGATAGCGAATCGTCCAAAATGAGTAATTCCGGTTGCATGATAAGTGCACGGGCGATTGAGATCCGTTGTTTTTGTCCCCCGGACAATGATACTCCGCGCTCCCCTACAACCGTTTCATACCCTTCAGCAAACCCTTGAATATCTTCATGGATATTTGCAAGGCTTGCTGCTTCGTAAATTTTCTCGCGATCGATTTTCGGATTTGTAAATGCAATATTTTCCGCTATCGTCGTGGAGAACAGGAAATGATCTTGTGGTACATAACCGATTGATTCCCGTAAACGTTGCTGTTTATATTTGTTAATTGGGTTTCCGCCATAGACGATGCTTCCTTTATACCCTTCAAATTCCCTTAGAAGCAACTTCAAAATAGCAGTTTTCCCCGATCCCGTTTTTCCGACAATCCCTAACGTTTCTCCGCGTTTCAAGGTGAAATGTACATCATGGAGCGCTGGAGTTTCATCATCTGGGAACTTGAATTCCTTAATGTCGAAGTGAAGATCCCCTTCGGGTCGATGATTAATGGCACCTGTGACATCCTGAATATCAGGATTGATCGATAACAATTCAGTAATCCGGCTATACGAAGCATTTCCACGTTCCACGATATTAAATAGGAAACCAAATGCCAGCATTGGCCAAGTTAACAATCCGAGGTATGTACTGAATGCGATCATGTCACCGATAGACATATCACCAGCAATGATGAATTTTGTTCCGAAGTAGAAAGATAGAATATACGATACGGCAAAAATTCCAGTAATCGTCGGATCAAAAAGTGCATCAACTTTTGCCACTCGCATGTTTCTTGCAACGACATCTGTTGATAAATCAGTGAAATCTTCAATATCTTCCTTTTGCTGACCAAATGTTTTGATCACTTTAACGCCAGAAATGCTCTCCTGCGTCTTATCATTCAGGTTGGAGAATGCCTCTTGCGCGAACCGGAAGCGACGGCGTAGCAATCTACCGTAATAGCTTGTAAGGAAAATCATGACTGGAAATGGAATAAGTGCAATCAATGTCAGTTTCCAGTTGATGGTCAATGCCATTGTCAAGATGACGAACCCGCCTGTGGAAAGGGAGTCGACCAGCGTTAAAATCCCCATTCCCGCCGTCTGTTGCACCGCATTGATGTCGTTCGTTGCGTGTGCCATTAAATCGCCGACTCGTCTTTTTTGGTAAAAAGAAGGCGACATTCTTGTGAAATGATTGAATAATTTCTCGCGCATTGTCCGCGATAATAATACTGCCGAGCCAAAAATCATGACGCGCCAATAGTAGCGCGATACGTACATCAGAATCCCTGCAACTGCCAAAATAATAAGCCATTTTGTCAGTTGGTCCCCTGTCAATGTCCCAAGTGTAATATCATCGACGATGTAGCCGATGATTTTCGGTGGAAGCAATTGTAATAAGGAAACGAACACAAGCGCCGCGATTCCCAATCCGTATTGTTTCTTCCGTTGTTTGAAAAACCAGCCAAGCTGTAATAATACTTTCACGGTATTCCCCCTACTCTTTTTCTATGTCCCTGAATAGTCTACCAAAATTCTGAACAATAGAAAAGGTACGAGACTCAAATTATTCGAAATCTGAAATACTTTTTAGGTTGACAAATGGAATTGTGTAGGTCTTGCCCTCCCCAAAAGTGATTTGGAAAAAGCCTTCCAGTACATTGATTTTGCTGACAAAACCCTTGACCGTTTTTACTTTTTGGTCCTGCCAATAATGAACGGTAAGCGACAAATTTCTTTCGATTGCTTCTTGGATCTGATAATTCCATTCTTCCATTTGCTGTTCATCGGGCTGTTGTCTAATTTGATGTTGATCTTCCTTTTGCCAGTCCCGCAGCTGTTCGACATGCTCCGGCAGCATCATCGCTGTCCATTTGATGCGACCTCGGTCACGGATCATTCCATCATCTCCTTGCTAATTAATTTCAGAAAGCATTATAACCGGATTTCCGTTCCAGGCGGACGCTTTCCTGGGGGCACGGCTTCAGCCGCTTCCCTCGCTCCTCTCAGTCCAAGGTCTTCAGCCCGTGCTGATCCCCAAGGAGTCGCCGCCTTCCACTCCAATCCTACAACTTACATCAAACTGGTCTAATATCTTACTTGTAATGCCCGCCGATCAGCTTCGAACGATGGACAGCTGTCCCTGCGTCCGTATAGGATACGGCGCGTAATATGGCTGTGGAGCCGTATTTTTTACGCAATGAGTCCATTGCCTTTCCAAGTTGGCGGTTGCGCCATTTATGTTGATCAAAAAGGCTGAGTTGCATGGCATATTCGTCTTCCAAATTCGCTAAACTGATGGCAATGCGCCTGACAGGACGGCCGTCATGGAACTCGTCTAATAGCTTTGTGCAAAGCTGGTAAATGGTCATCGTGTCATTTGTCGCCTCGTACATTGAACGGGATCGCCCGAAGCCGCCACCAAGTGAATTTTTCGAGTAACCGATGGATAAATGGACTGTGCGGCCCGCTTTGCCCGCTTCCCTTGCCCGTAATGCGACATCTTCACACATCTCAAGAATGACTGTCAGAATATCTTCCCGCTTCGTATAATCACGATAGAGGATCTGCCCTTTCCCGAAGCTGATTTGCCCTTCGACAAGCGGTGCTCCAAGATCGGATAGATCAATGCCGTGCGCATGGTGATACAATTGGTTCCCCATGATGCCAAATTTCTGCTCCAGCCGTTCAAGCGGAGTGTGCGCCAAATCTCCGACCGAGAAGATTCCCATGTTATTTAATGTCTTTTCGAGCCTGCTGCCGATCCCCCACATACGGCTTAACGGTGCGACCGGCCAAAGCCTTGAGGGAATGTCTTTATATGTCCAGCGGGCGAAGCCAGTCTTTTTCGCATCCAGGTCAAGGGCCAATTTCGACATCAGCATATTCGGACCCATTCCGCATGCCGACCTTAGCTGAAACTGATCGACAAGCTCATCTTGTATTCGTTGAACTGTCTCTTCCGGAGGCCCCCATAGCCGCTCCGTCCCGCCGAGGTCAATGAAGCTTTCATCGACAGAATAGACATGGATTGCCTCTTTCGGTACATAGCGATTCAAGAGCCTCGCGATTTCCATTGAAACATCGATATAAAACTGCATTTTCGGTTCAATCAGTCGGATGGAAGGGTCGTCTGGTATTTCATACAGTCGCATTCCCGTCTGCACACCGAATTCCTTCTTCAAGGCAGGGGAAGCAGCTAAAACAATGCCTCCTTTCCGTTCCTTATTGCCAATAATGGCAATCGGCGTATCCATGACATCAAGCCCTTCCATCGCCGCCGCACAGCTGGCATAGAAACTCCGCATATCAAGGCAAACAATTTTCCGGTCCGGTAAATCCGTATACATAGCGATTCCCCTCCATTTAAGAACACTCGTTCCTTATAGTATACTCAGAACAAGTGTTCATATTCAATGGGCGTTATTGGAAATAAAAATAAAAAAGCAAGTAATAACGCACAGATCAATTGTCTGTGTGTTATTACTTGCCATATTTTCTCGATAAAGTTAACCAAGTGTAGAGAAATCTAACCAGTCTTCCGTACAAAAAACCTTTTTCCTTCCAGCATCTAACTTCACTTTCATACCGATGGCAAGTGGGTGCATGGGGTGGGTGTGAGACGTATCAAAATCAGCTAAAATCGGTATGTCCAATCCATCTAATTGCTCTATTAATAAATCCAACGGCTGTTTGCCTGTATCTAAATCATCGTACTGTTCATGTTTTCCTAAGATAATACCAGCGACTTTATCAAAAATGCCTTGCGCTTTTAGCATGGCGAAATTTTTTTCGACTATTGAGGCGTTTTTCATGCAATCTTCAATCAATAAAATATCGCCTTGCTCAATCAGCGGGAAGTATGGTGAACCAATAAATCCATACATGGCATTTACATTTCCACCTATTAGTCTTCCCTCTGCAACTCCATTATGTCCAGTAATCCATTCATTTTTATACAGCTTTTTCTCTGTCGTTTTTTCTAACCAATTTACTAGTTCATCTGACCAAAAATCTGGCATCGGCACTTCATAAGGTAGCTCATTCTTTTGCATAAAATATTGCTCAAAATAGTGATATGTATCATTTACTAAAGGTTCAAATTCACCAAATGAAGGAACTAACGCAGGACCATAATACGTTGGGATGCCTGTTTTTGAATAAAGTGCGAGCAAGATAGCCGTTGCATCAGAATACCCCACCACTATCTTAGGGTTTTGCTTAAACGCTTCGTAATCAATATATGGCAGCATACTGTTCGAGTTTGTACCCCCAATAGTTGACATTATCATCTTTACACTCGTGTCTTTTATTAACTCATTCAATTCCTCAGCGCGCTCTTTAGGTGAGCCAGAACGATAACCATCCATCTTTCCCGTTAATTTCCCTTCCACAATGGCAAAACCTTTTCCCTCCAAAAAAGATTTTGCCCGATCAAAACGTAATTTTGCCGTCACAGTTGCAGGTGAGGATGGCGTAAATATGCCAATTGTATCACCCTTTTTTAAAAGTTCCATATATAAATCACCTCATAACATAATTCAAAGGTTACCGTTGACCCTAATCTCAAATCATCTTTTTTGAAAATCCAGTGCTCTTACCTACATAGCCATTACTTGTATAAAAGATATGTGCCGTTTGACGCTCTGCTCGATTACCACTATTTAATGTTATAGCTACAGCACCTTCTTGAATTGCCCATTCTTCACATGCTTTTAAAAGCTTTGTTCCAATCCCTTGCTTCCGTTGGTTGGAACTTACGACAAACGCGATAATACGCACATATATACCAGTGAATTCAAAAGCAAGTACCTTACACATCCCTGCAAAACCTATAACTTGATTGTTTTTAACAGCTACTAATGCTTCATAATCTACATGTTTTCCTAGTAATTCCAATCGTTTCGTTAAATCTTCAAGTGTTGTTGGATAACCTAATTCACTCATCAATTCGACTAAATCTGTGTAATCTTTTGGTTCTATTTCTCTAATTTCAATGGTCAATAATATCACCGTCCTGGATATCCAACTTATGTCACCTATATAACTATTGAAAGTGTAGCATACCCAGATAGTTTTAAGTAATACTCTGTTAAATGAATCAATGAAAAATAAAAAGCATCTATCCATGGACTAACCCTGGACAGATGCCGCTTTTAATATTATTTAGATGTCAGATCCTTAACTTCCTTCGGCAATTCGAAATTCTCTGCGTCATTGAAATAACTATATGTCGCATTCAACTTCTGTTGGGACCTATACGAATTGCTATCGCTGTATGTCTTTATATAAGAAGACATTGTAAAGCCAGTTACGTAAAGAGTTCGGTTATTGAATGTAATGACAATATCCAATCTGTCGACCATGTCAAACCCTTCTTGACTTGAACCAACATCAGGGAAAATCTCCTTAAATCGCTTTAACTGATTTCGGTCCAACGATAATTTCAAGGCGTATCCGTAATCGATCGGTTGAAGAATAAAATCATCCCCGAACTCTCTGAACTTGGATAGGTCAACGATTGGATTGACGCCCGATACTAACGTGCCGAACAGTTCGGCAATCGAGCCGGAAGCCAATTCATCCCATTTCTTATTTTTGTCGTCAGTTACAAACACACGGTCATCCATTCGGTATACATCCATATTCCATGGCGCTGTGCCGCGAGGAGTAACCTTCGTCTGTGTATGAACCTTTACAGGGTTAAGAAAGGCAACCGTGCTCATATCGAATTTGACACCGGCCCTTTCTGGATTCTCCAGATCACCATCTTTAACGGTAACTTCCGTTTCGTCATAGACGATATGCGATTGGACGGATTTCAAAGACGTTTCCATCGCCTCTTGCGATTTATCCAACAAATCTCCGGCCGTCATTACATTCTGGGCCTTTCCCGTATAGCTACAAGCAGCAAGCAGAAGCAGCATAGAGCTTACCGCGAGAGCGTTAATTATTTTTTTCACATTAAACTCCCTCTCTACAAAAACCTACATTCATTTTACTGGAAAAACTATCATTCATCAATCTATTCGAAATGATAACTAACAGTGGTAAATTCATCGATTGTCTGAAAATCTGGCGAATAGCCAATGCCGGGCGCATCCGGAACAGTGATGAAACCATCTTCCACAACCACTTCAGGCTTAATAATATCCTCTTCCCAATAACGGGAAGAGCCCGCAGTATCTCCAGGAAAAACGAAATTCGGTAATGTCGTCAAAGCAATATTATGGGCGCGCCCAATTCCAGCCTCAAGCATGCCTCCGCACCAAACGGGAATCCCATTTGCCATACAATAATCATGGATTCTCTTTGCTTCCGATAACCCGCCTACTCTTCCGATTTTCACATTGATGACTTTTGTACTCCCCATCTCAACCGCCTTCCGCACATCTTCCAATGAAAGAATACTTTCGTCAAGGCAAATCGGTGTTTTAAGCTCCTTTTGTAAAACAGCATGATCGAAAATATCATCATAAGCAAGCGGCTGCTCAATCATTAGGAGGTTAAATTCATCTAACTGCTTCAGCAGATCGATATCGTCCAACGAATATGCCGAATTGGCGTCTGCCATAAGTGGGACATTCGGAAAAGCTTCCCTCAACCCACGAATTACATCAATATCGGCACCCGGTTTGATTTTCACTTTAATCCGTTTATACCCTTCATCCAAATAACCTTGTACTTTTTCGATTAAACGTGCCAAGTTTTCTTGAATGCCTATACTAATCCCGACTTCAATCTGCTCCCGATTGCCACCTAAAGCCTCGGCTAATGAAATCCCCTTCCGCTTTGCATAAAGATCCCACACAGCGCCCTCGATAGCGGCTTTCGCCATATTGTTTTTCCGGATAGGAGAAAAAAGAACCCCCACTTCGTCCGGGTGGGTAATTTCCTTTCCAAGCAGAATCGGGATAAGAAAATCACGGATCATATGTAAATTCGTCTCAACTGTTTCTTCTGTATACCACGGGGCATCGAAAGCAACTGACTCCCCCCAGCCGGTATTTCCCTTTTCATCTTTGACTTCCAGCAATAAAAACTGCTTGTCCTGCATCGTTCCGAAGCTCGTTGCAAAAGGCTCCTTCATTCTCATTTTCATTTTACGAACTGTTACTTTTTTAATTTGCAAGCGGGTTCTCCTCCAATTCGTTTAGGTGAACTCTATCGGTGACATTATACACTAACCTTTGAGAGATATGGTAAAATTGAAGTAATGGAGGGATAACATTGACCGTAATTGAAAAAATGCCCGGTGAAGAACGCCGGGAACTAATTTTGGCTACATTGCAAAAAGCCGATAGACCGATGACCGGAAAAGAACTTGGAGAACTGACAAATGTCAGCCGCCAAGTCATCGTTGGAGATATCACTTTATTGAAAGCTAAAAACGAACCAATCATTGCAACAAGTCAAGGCTATATGTATATGCATGCCCCAGTCGGACCCGGGAAAATCGAGAAGACACTAGTCTGTCACCATGCTCCGGAACAGACTGAAGAAGAATTGAATATTCTTGTCGACCACGGCCTAACGGTGAAAGACGTAAAAATCGAACATCCTGTATACGGTGACTTAAGTGCATCAATCATGGTGTCAAACAGGCAGGAAGTAAAAGAATTCATCCGGCAAGTCCAAGAAGCCAATGCTGTATATTTATCGAAGTTAGCGGAAGAAGGCATTCACCTTCACACAGTTATCGCGGAAACTGAACAGCAAATCGAAAAAGCAGAAATCGCATTAAAACAAGCGGGTATCCTCGTAGAATGAAGGATACCCGTTTCGATATTGAAAAGAAGATTGTTTATTATACTTTGGGGAGGGAGCAAGTTGATGATACCGTCTTTTGAATGGAAACAAGAATTGTATTTTATTCTTTGCCTATTGATTATCCCCGTTACTTGTTGCATATTTTTTTATTTTAAACGCCCGAAACTCATATGGATTTCCCCATTAATTATACTTATTGGATTTATAATTGTATCTATAGCCTTCTATCCGTTTTATTTCGAAGATATTTTTAATGGTGAATATGATTTTACAACAATATATTGGTTATTATTTTTCGTTCCTGTTCAGATTATCTTAGCTTTATTATTCACAGGGATAACATATTTCATTATTAAAATGCGGAGCAGAGGATAATAATACTCACTCCCCCGCTGCATTCCAGCCCAATGAACTGGACTTAGCGACCAGTAAGCTTCATAAAAAGATGAAAGCTCTTCCCTGCCAGCCATTTCCTTTTTTTTGATCAATTTCCTGGTTGAATTCCTGCAATCATCTTTACACGGGCATCATAGTGAATGGGCAGCAAAGGGAGATCAAAACGAGAACTTCCGGATCATAAACGAGCTTCCCTGAATCCCTTAGCTGTTCCCTTCATTAATTCAAATACTTCAATCTTCTTTCATCATAGGTTTTCTCATCCTCAGTACCAAACCCATAACCGTCCGAAATAATTGACCTTACCGGGACATGCGGAGACAAAGCTATTTTCCATTCTCCATCTTCCTGAACCAAGGCTATTAAAAAATAATTCATGCCATTAATGAAGTATTCGTTCTGGGAGTACACTTCAAAATCCACACCAACATAATACACTTTGATGTTTTTGAATTTCTCCATGTAATGATACGGTAAAAACTGTTGGAAGTACTCAAAAGGCAGCTCTTTCCACATAACAAGGCTGGCCTTTTCAATATTAAACAATCCAAGTCTCTGGATTTGATTTTCCCTATCGGCAATAAAGTCCAATAAATCCTTTTCAGTTTTCTTATCCCACCGGGAAATCGCTTTTTCCAACTGTTTCTTATTCAAATCATCAAAATAAGAACGGATGACTTGTTCTGGCGACCCGATTTCTTCGGCGTTGATAGGAAAAGAATATGCTGAAAAGCAAATAACTAATGCTATAACTAAAATTCTTAGTTTCATACCACGACAGCTCCTATTACAATTTACACATAGATTGTCCTATTTATTTCATTAAATCCGTACAATATGGGTATAGCTATACTACCTATCTATCTGATGAAGTAGTATACTCTGATAAATAATGCAAATGTAGATCAAATTATTTCTGCTACCTACGCTTCCAAGAATTTCGGAAAGGTAAGAAAAAAGAATCCCCACAATTCATTTCCGAAATAATGTAGTCGACACAGTCATTTTAGATTATAAAGCGTACGAAGAAATGTATGCTGAAATTCAAGCACTTCGAGAATTAACTTGGGAAGTAAACATTGCAAACCGTCTTGAAAAGCCAGATATACTAAGGTCATATATTCTTTGGAAGAAGTTACGAGTGAGGAAGAATATAATAGGTTCTATGATATCGATTCAGACTCAATTTCTGACGAGGAATTATTCGAATAAGTCATGTCCGAAAATTTCGAAGTTGTGTCGTGGTGGGAAAACGGGAACTACCTTGAGTCGTTCTTATTTGTTGATAGTCGCAGTAATGTAAGCACAAAACAGCATATAAAAGAATTTCGATTAACATCATTTGTATTTGAAATGACGATACTTATGATAGCTTACACCTCTCAAAATTCAGTGTTTAGTGAGCAAAATCGTATATTAAAAAATACTTGGTTACAAATTTAATAGGAGAGCCGTATGGAAATAACATTAGTAAGACATGGTAAATCTTTGTGGGATGAAAATAAGCCTATAACTTGTCAAGAGTTTAAAGTTTGGGTTGAAAAATATGATTGGCATGGAGTGTTTGAAGAGAAATCTTATCCTTCGGAAACTCTTGAAAAGTTAGGTGTAGCAAATATTGTATTTACAAGTGATTTGAAAAGGGCGATAGAGTCAGCGAAGTTTTTGAGTCCCAACTTGCAAACTATATCAAACTCATTATTTCGTGAAACAGAATTACCTGTTCCTTTAGCAAAATTATGGGGATTAAAGTTAAATGCAAGTATTTGGACGGTCATTTTGAGATGCCTATGGTTTTGCGGTTATTCAAACCAGTGCGAGTCTTTGAAAGATGCAAAGAGAAGGGCTGAAGAGGCATCAAAGTTTTTAGTTAAACGTGCAAACGAGCATGATAATGTAATATTGGTTGGACATGGATTTTTCAATAAGTTGATTGGGAAAGAACTTAGGAGAATGGGTTGGAATGGAAAGATAAAAACAAGCTCTACACATTGGAATTCTACAACTTATTCCTTAATCAGTAATGTATTAACGGGAGAGGAAACTCTTGATCAGTAAAGAGTTTCCAATATTTTTTTAAAAATCAATATTAATATTTTAAAAAACTGGGTGTTTTCCCAATCCCTCCAAATGTTCATCAGTATTCTTATATTCCAACTTCCCTCTTCAACTGTTCAAGAAAATCAAGCATAAAGACATGCCGCTCTTCCGCCAGCCTTGTCCCTTCCTCTGTAACCATGAGGTCTTTTAATAGTAAGAGCTTCTCATAAAAATGAGTGACGGAAGAAGTGTTTTTGGAACGGTATTCAGATTCGGACATAGTTGTTCTCACTATTTCATCCGCATCATACAATTTTCTTCCCCTTGCACCACCAAAAGCGAAAGTCCTTGCAATCCCTATCGCACCGATTGCATCAAGGCGATCCGCATCCCTCAAAATCGCCCCTTCAATTGAAACGATCTCTTCCTCATTTCCTCCATTGAATGAAACACTCTTAATCGTTTCCAAGACACGAAATGTCGTTTCATCATCAACACCTGATGATTGCAATAAATCAAGTGCCGTTATATGATTCACCATTTTATATTTTGGGTCATCAACATCATGAAGAAGAGCCGCAAGCCTTACAATCGCCATATTAGCTTCCGGCAAAGTCCCCGCAATCGCCTCTGCATTTCTCATTACTCGCAAAATATGATCAAAATCATGACTCGCATCAAACTGCTCATAAATCTCAATCACTTGCCCCGTACATTTTTCAATAATCTGTTCCATCTAAGCACCAACTTTCTATATACTGAAAAGCTATGGTTTTCATATTATCTTGGTAAAAAGAACTTGTTATCTATTGGAATTTCCGTTGATTGAAGCGAAAGGCGGCGACTCCTGGGGGATAAGCGGGACAGGTGAGACCCCGCAGTGTCGCGTAGCGACCGAGGAGGCTCACCGCCCGCCCCCCGGAAAGCGTCCGCCTGTAGCGGAAATCAACAGTTCTACATAGCTTATTTAACACTCGTTAGAAAATTCAAACCATATCATTGACGTATATTGTCGATTCATGTATAGTAAATTCAACCATGTCAATAATGGGATAGACATTGAATTGCCGAGGGAGGAATAAACATGTACCAAGGTAAAGTAAAATGGTTTAGTAACGAAAAAGGATATGGTTTTATCGAAACCGACAATGGCGAAGATGTATTTGTACACTACACTGGTATTATGTCAGATGGGTTCAAAACGTTGGATGAAGGCCAGACCGTCTCCTTCGAAATCATTGAAGGTAACCGTGGTCCCCAAGCGGCAAATGTCTTAAGTATCAGCTAAAATGAAAATTGAATGTAAATATCCCGCCACAAGCTTTTGGCGGGGTATTATTTTGTCAATTTATTCATTTCATTACCTAAAAATTGCAATTGCTCTCCTATTGTGCAGATTCGAATACAAAAATTATGGGCTCCGGTTTTGCCGATATCCTTCGCCTGTTGCCTTTTCACAAAACAACCTTCACAATACGTATCAAGCACTTCATTTATTTCATTCATGATTGTTAATTTATCCATAATAACCTCCCGTGCCGGTCATTCATTCATTTTAATGTCCGTATCGTGAAATTGCAACTAAGTCTAAGGAGTGAATAAATATGATCGAGTTATACGTAGATGGCGCAAGTGCCGGTAATCCCGGAAAAAGTGGTATCGGAATTTACATCAAAGGAGAAGGAACACAAGTAAAGCTTTCAGAACCGATTGAGCCAACAAATAATCATACGGCTGAATTCATCGCACTCTTGCGCGGCATGGAAGAAGCGGCCAAATTGACGACCGGAATCGTTTCAGCACGCTCGGATTCAAAAGCAGTCGTTTCCGCTGTTGAAAATGAATTCGTGAAAAACAAACTACATAAAGGGTTTTTGAATGAAATCCTGTCGATTGCGAAAACATTCGAATTCTTCTTCATTAAATGGATCCCAGATACTGAAAACCGTGCAGCTGATGCACTCGCAAGGGAAGCAATCCATCAGCAAACCGATTCCTAACCCGATAAAAAATAGTTGCCGCCAAGAGGATTGGCGGCAAATGATTATTCCGCTTTCATGAAAGTCACAGTATTATCGGTGCTGTCGTACAAAACCCATTCCCGATCATTGACAACCGCCCCAACATTGACAAGCGTCTGTCCATCGCTGATTTTTTTCGGGTGCTCAAACAGCACTTCTTCTTCTTTTCCATTATGCACGAACCCGGATTGATGGCTATGCCCATAGAACGTCAGCGGCTTCACTGTATCTGCCTTCAGTAAAGACCAAGGTTCCCCACCCCATGTCCATTGATGTCCATGGATGACTTCCGCATTTCCAAGTTCCATTTTCTCCGGCATCTCGGATAACATTTTGAGCAGCGGGTCATTTGCTTCAGTAATCAGTAAGATACGCTCCTCCTGATTCCCTCTTACAGATGGAAAAGTAAGTAATTCCTTAAAGCCATCTGGCAGTAACATTACTTCAGACAGGCTGCTGTACTTATGTTCAGTGATATTACGTTTACTGATGGTACATTCAAACAAGTCACCCGTTCCGATTAAAACGGCATCAGGTGCTTGTTTATTTATATGGTTAAGCACTTTTTTCAAATCTTCTTTAGAGGAATGGATATCCCCGATAATCGCGTATTGCATCTGTGGTACCTCCGACCGTTCAACCTTTTTCTACTTCTATGGAATCTCTGGAAATCCAATCACTATAACTTCCAACATACAGTTTTACATGATCATATCCATTATGTTTCAGCATGGCGTATAACGGTGTAGCCGTAACCCCGCTGCCGCAATAGACGGTAATTTCGTCTTCCTGATTGACTACTTTTGAAAGTTGATCTTTCACGTCACTTCCCAAGTCATATGCTCCATCCTTCTTGAGTTGTTCCCAGTCGAAATTCAATGCCCCGGGAATATGCCCTGCAATCGGGTCAATCGGTTCCACTTCCCCGCGATACCTTTCCGCGGATCGCGCATCGACCAAGACATTACCAGTTTCCCCCGCCACTGTCTTTTCAACAAATTGGCGGGAAGCGAAAATGGATTCATTCCATTTTGGGACAACTTTCGAAGGCAAAGGCTTTGTGAATTCATCGGAAACTGCAACACCTAAGGTTTTTAACTGATCAAAACCTTCAATAGCTATAAATGAATTCTTAAATCCAGCATACTGAAGAATCCACCATGCTCTTGTTGCAAAAGGTGCTCCACCATCATCATAGACCAGTATTAGATCTTCCAGTTCCAGTCCACTTTCCCTGAATAAAGACGTCAATTCTTCTTTATCTGGCAACGGATGTCTACCCGATTTCGATTTCAAATCGGATAGGTCTTTCCCAAGATCCCAATGGACTGCACCTTTAATATGCCCTTCTTCAAACTTCTTTCTCCCCAAATTTGCGTCTTGCAATGAAAACCTTGCATCAATCCATTTAACCCTTTCGACATTTACCTCATTGATCGATTTAAAAACTTCCCCCATCTTAAACATCCCCCTTAACGAATTTTTTCATAAACGGTACGCCACTCCTCTAACTGTTCCGTGTCTTGCAGTAATGAACGCTCCGATTCGATTTGCTGAATACTTTGTGTCAATAAATGAAGTCGTAAACCTTCTGCTTCGGCTTCTATCCATTGATCGGCCCAAAGTTCAAGACGTTCTTTTTCTTTCCCTAAATAGACGGAAGCATCCTGCTTCAAGCGCTCTTCAAGCTGATCCCTCAGAACCAACCGGTCTCCTCTTTCGAAAAATGATTTTTGGTTTTTAAATAAACGGTTAACATCTTTATAAACTGATGGATTCTCAAAAGGTGTTGCGAATGAAAGCATCTCTTTATCTTCCGTTTCATACGGTGACGGTGAAATGGAGGCATCTTTTTCACCAAGGAACCGAATTTCGGCACGCTGACGCTCTTTCAATTGTTTATTCATAAAGTTAAGCATGCGTAAATTGGTGACCTTCAATTCTTGTGTCAGATCAAAACCGACCATTTGCACGGTTTCAGCAAGCGACATGGACAATGCTTTTTCGGCTGGGTAGTTCGCAAAAGTCGAGGGACTGTAGCCCTCTTTGAAAAAGTCGCCGAAACGCAAGAATACACGTTGTAAAATATAGTAAACCAATTCATTCAACTCATTACTTGAAGCTTTGCGGATCACTTGTGCAAAGCCATTTGAAAAATGTGCTCGGATATCTTGCTCAAAGCGGTCCAGCTCAAGCATGCGCTCCGCTTTACGGGACCGGTTCAATTCCGTTCTTTCGATCAAAGTCGCAAGACGATTAACCGTTTTTTCAACCTCTTCTTCTAACGCCTGGACAGCGAGTCCCTTTAAATCATCCTTCAAGAAGTGTTCAAAATGGTTTTCAAATTCATGCATGGAAGGTTCATTTTGCCCAGCAAGTTTTGCCTCCAGTGCTTGCAAACTAGAAATTCCATGAACGCGTGGATGACGGATACCGAATGTCGTTAACTCTTGTTCAACAAATGATTTGACGGCTTCAGCTTCCTCATCATTCGAGGCTAAATCGATTGCATTGACGACAAAGAACATCTTATCCAATTCGAAAGCGTCTTTTACTCGTCCAAGTTGGATCAGGAATTCACGATCCGCTCTTGCAAAGGCGTGATTGTAGTAGGTAATGAAAAGAATCGCGTCCGCGTTTCTTATATAATCGAAAGCGACATCCGTATGCCGGGCATTTATCGAATCAGCCCCCGGTGTGTCAACAAGGGTGATGCCTTGCCTTGTCAATGCACAATCGATAAAGAGGTCAATTGAGTCAACGAAACAGCTACGCTCCTCTTCTGCAACAAATCGTGTGAATTCACTTTCTTCAACATTTATAGTCGTTCCAAGCTTTTCCATGTGAACGGGATAACCCTTTGAAAATGCCCTAATGAATGTTTTATGGATATGCAGGCTTTCATCCTCCAATTCCCGTTTCAGAACTTCACCGGATTTCTTAAATGCTTCTTCAAGTGTCGTTATTGGTACACCTAACTTTTCAAATGAAAATGCAACATCTTCCGTCATCTGATTGACTGATTTCAAATGAACATCCGCAGTGCGATCCTTTTTCCCTATGGATAACGGACGGATCCTATTGATGGCAGCTGTTGTCGGGTTTGGAGAGACAGGTAAAATGCGGTCACCGATCAAAGCATTGGAAAATGAAGATTTCCCAGCACTAAACGCACCGAATAAAGCTACTGTAAATTCCTGTTGGGAAAGACGGTCAGCCTTGTTTCGCAAATAACTTGCTGTTTCCAAAAAGCCTGGAATGTCATTCACTGCTTCCGCTATATGTAAAGCTTGGTCAATGACCTGACTCGCTTCAGTTCTCTCAGATTTCACTTCTTCTATTTGTTCCTCGGGCTTTGACTCAGAAATCACTTCATTTTCCCCTACAGTAAGCTGCTCAGGGTCAATTGTTTTAATTTCTGATTTCTTTTCCCATTCATGAAGGAGTTGACGGCTTTTCTCCTCCAAGCTTGGCGATGGCGTTATAACGCTTGTATTAAAAGTGGATAATTTTTCGTTTATCTCTTCTACCTGTGAGATAGCTGCAAGCTTTTGCTCAAGTGAATGAATCGTTGATAATAATGATTCTGATTGTTCATTCCCAATGGATTCAGCGATGGCAGACATCTCTTTTTTCCACTCATCTGTCTTTTTTCGGATGATATGTTGGATGGACGATTTCATCTGTTCCGCCATATTCAATACGGTATCACCCGTCATTACGTCAGATACATTCAGCTGGGCATCAATTTCATCAAATGGAACAGTCAAATCCATTTCGTCAATTTCAATCGACCGCTCATCGGTCATAAAACCAGCATCTTTCAACACTTTTTTCATTAAAGCCTTCATATGCACTTCGATTTGCGTATGTATTAGTTTTGATAAATTGGCCGTAAGGGCATTCCTTCTATTTTCCTTTTCTTCTGCCGTCTTTTTAGCTCCGAATAGAAAACCAACCTTGAATCTTGGAGATTTTGATTCTAAATATTCTTTTAGCAATTCCCGCGTTTCAAAAGGACTAACGGAAGCGTTTCGTAATAATTCGTTTCGTTCCCTTTCAAATACTGCATAAAACTCATCACCTGTCAGAAGGGCTGCCCGCTTTTTCAACTCTTTCACTTCAGTTA
Organism: Sporosarcina highlanderae; assembly: GCF_030433715.1. Lineage (GTDB taxonomy): Bacteria > Bacillota > Bacilli > Bacillales_A > Planococcaceae > Sporosarcina > Sporosarcina highlanderae. The sequence continues at coordinate 30,172 of NZ_JAROCC010000013.1, forward strand.
AAATTTCTCCGTGTTGAGACCATTCTTCATCTGAAACCATTTCGGCATAAGCCTGTTTGTGTTCTTCTTTATCGGATTCAAGATAATTTAAATGCTCTTCATTCAACTTCAGTAAAGATAGTTCCGCATTTTTCAAAAAATGCTTTTTCCAGTTTTCCATTGAGCCTTCCACAATACGTTTCACTTTTTCAAAATCATTATGTGGAAGGTCTTTATCCCTTAGAGACGTGTAAAAAATCCCTTTAGGCTCAACTCCCCATAGAGTGAAGGAATCTTCAACGGACTTTTTGAAGTCCTCGAATGGCAACTCGCTCTCTCGATGTTTGTCGATTTGGTTAATGATCAAATAGACATTGGGGTTATAGCGCAATAGTTCTTTTGTGAATTTGAAATTAAGTTCTGATTGGACATGATTATAGTCCATCGTGTAAAAAACGAGATCCGCCAGATGTAGGGCTGATTCAGTAGAAAGCCGGTGTGCATCATCTGTTGAATCGACGCCTGGTGTATCCATAACTGTTATTGCTTCAGGTAATTTGGATGCAGGATGACCGATTTCAACAAGCGCAATTTCTGCACCATCTTTGCTGAAAGATTTGATCGCCGACGGAAAGCCATGACCCTCGTATTTAAACATCGTCCCATCTGTTTTATGAATGATTGCATATTCACTATCTGTTTTTTTCACTTTAACAATATTGGCACTCGTCGGTATTGGACTGGATGGCAATAAATCATCACCAGTCAGTGCATTGATCATTGACGATTTACCTGCTGAAAAATGTCCAGCAAAGCCGATGACAAATTCCTCATCGATTAACTTTCGTGCCAACGACGCTGCTTTCTTCACACGGTCCTCATCATGATTATCTTTAAATAATTGTCCGTAAACTGCTACTTGGTGTAAAACATCATTTTGAGACATTGGATTCTTTCCTTCCCTAATTTCTGCTTCTATCATATCATCTTTTCCAAATGAAATGACCAATAAGAAAGTTGTGAAACATATATATTCTATTGGCTATCACTATTTTCGCATAAGAAAAGCTGTCTCCAATGGGATTCTCCCAAATAAAGACAGCTTGATTCATTATTTATTGATAGGTGATTGGATTTCAACTGGGAAAATACCCGAAATTTCGTTCTTCATCTCCCTATCTTGGCCTTCAAGTGGAATATGGATTGTACCATAGTCATCACTTGTTCGGATGAGTCTCCCCGCACCTTGTCGTAATCTTAACAACATGAACGGAAGGTCGACCTCTTTGAAAGGATTTTCTGCATGCTTTCTTCGTGCGTCAAACAAAGGATCTTGAGGTGGAAATGGCAAATCGTAAATGATGACACGAGTTAAGGCATCATTCGGAACATCCAGCCCCTCCCATAAATGATACGAGCAAAGAACCGATATTTCTTTCTGTTGGAAGTCACGGATCATTGAAGATAATTCCCGTTCCCCTTCAAAAGCAATTTCCTTATGCCCTTCGCCCAACTTCTCTTTGAATTCCTTCATTGATTGTTCTGATTTGAACAGCATGAGTGTTTGCTGCTTCTCTTGCAATAGGTCAAGGACATAATCTGCCTTTTCTCCTTCCTCAAGATCTGCAACAAATACGTCCATCACTTCTTCATAATCAAAAGGAGACTCAACAGAAAACGATAGGAAATCATCGATTCCGAGACTATCCAGCAAATACGTAAAATCCTGGCCGACTGATAGAGTTGCGGATGAAAAGACAATCGGAAGGTTTGAAGAAAATAGTTTTTCCTTTAAAATATCCGTAACAAGTCGCGGCATAATGATAAGCGTCATTTCCCCTTCGGCCTCTTCAACCCAATCGACCGCATCGTTTTCGGAAGTGAATAATTCCATCGAGAAAATATATTGTTCCAAGTATTCCTCAACCATTGTCAAATCGTATTCAGGAATAATATAAAGTTCTCCTTCAAATACAAACTCTTCCAATAATGCAGTAGATACTGCAATGGCCTCTCTACCTACTGAAAGGAGTTCATCGATCTTTTTAATCGCTTTCCGTTCTGTAGTATTTCCAATAGAATTCGCTCGAAGTAGAAGGAAAAAGTGCTCATGTAAGTCGATCAATTGTTCCATCAACCGCAATGTCTCTTCCCGAACTCCATCAACCATTATGCGCTCTAACAAATTAAGCAATGTATTATTTTGCACTTCATATGTGAGAGCACGTTGAGCTGAATATTCAAGAAGATGGCCTTCATCGAAAACAATCATTGATACATCAGGTAACAATGGCAATTGCCCTTGTCGTTTTCTTGAATCTTTCGTCCAAATGTGCTCCATATAGAAATCATGTGAACAAATGATCACATCTGCTGCCTCACGATAATGATTTCGGTGGATTGTCTGACCGCATCTATTCCGGATATCGCAAGCAGCACATTGTTGGATTGGATGGAAATTTATTGTTTTCCATTGATCATCGTTGATGTCAGGATAATCGGATCGTTCCCCATATGGAGAAATAGACTGCATGGATAGGTTTCCCCGAACAAAGTCCGGTAGACTACTTTGTACGTTTTCAGCGAACTCTTCTGTAGTACCATCTACCGTTTCATCCAAACGTTTGAGGCATAAATATTGATCTCTCGCTTTTGCAAGGCGGACATCGATATCGATTTGAAGGGCATCACTAATTTTTCGAATATCGCCTTCTTCTTTAACAAGCTGGTCTATAAGCGTTTCATCTGCACAGGAGATGAGGGCTGGTTTTCCTGTATACCTCGCATAGGCAATGGCTGGCAGTAAATAGGCAATTGTTTTTCCAGTTCCGACACCAGCTTCAGCAAGGAGGACTTTCTTCTCTTTTAGCGCTTGTTCAATTTGGAATGCCATATAGATCTGTTCATCCCTGCATTCAAATCCTTTTTCAGTCAGATCGTCGTATAACGTATCACCAATCCAGTCATTCAAGGATTCGTAGAATGATTTCTCTTTTGACAATGAAAATGGCATTTTTCGTTTCATCTGCGCTTCCCCTTTCCTTTACACATGGAAACGGAAGAGGGCTGGCCTCTTCCGTTAACTATAACTTATTTCCGCTGACCCCAAAATTGATAGAAGTCCGTCCGGATAAATCCATTAAATAATTTCCGTTTCTTCGTAGCTTTTTTACCATACATCGTTTCGAAGTTTTCCAAGGAGGAAAGCATGTATACCGACCAAGAGGGATACTTATCCATAATATGGCCCATGGTCTGTGTAAGTTCCTCTGCTTCCTCGATTTCTCCCAACCGTTCTCCATAAGGAGGATTACCGACAAGAACGCCGTTCAAACCTTCAACCGATAAATCCTTAATATCCCGTTGGTTAAAACGGATCAAATCCATAAAACCGGCTTCAACAGCATTTTGTTGAGCAACTTTCACCATTCTTGAATCGACATCAAAACCTTGTATATCCAGTGGCTGATCGTATTTTGCAAGGTCTTCGGCTTCTTCTCTAATACGATCCCAAATTTCTGCGTTCATCCATGGCCAATGTTCGCTACTAAATTCACGGTTATAGCCAGGTGCAATATTCTGGCCGATCATCGCTGCTTCAATCGGAATTGTACCAGAACCACAAAACGGGTCAACAAATGGTCGGTCAGGATTCCAACGTGTTATTCTTACAAGAGCGGCTGCCAACGTTTCTTTCAGCGGCGCATCCCCTTGTCCGACCCGATAACCGCGCTTATGCAAGCCGGCACCACTTGAATCGATTGTAAGAGTGACCTTATCTTTTAAAATGGATACTTCAAGTTTAAATAATGGACCCGACTCGTCTAAGAATCCTATCCTGCGATATGCAGTTTTCAACCGTTCAACGATTGCTTTTTTTACGATTGCCTGGCAGTCAGGTACGCTATATAGTGTGGATTTCACGGATTTTCCCGCTACTGGGAAATTTGCGTCGACTGGTAAGTATTGTTCCCATGGAAGTGCTTTTGTTTGTTCGAATAGATCATCAAATGTCGTTGCGTTAAATTCTCCAACAATGACGCGTACACGATCGGCGACACGAAGCCACATATTCGTTTTTGCGATTGCTGCCTCGTCGCCTTCAAAATAGATTTTCCCGTTTTCTGTTTGTGTTTGGAAGCCTAATGCTTTCACTTCATCGGCAACAATTGACTCAAGGCCCATCGCTGAAGTGGCAACCAATTTATAATTTGTCATTCATGTCCAACTCCAATTCATAACGTATGTATATGATTATAGTCTGTGTAATTTCAGTCAAATAATTTCCCTATTAATGAAGAAATGCTCTCCAAAACGAAAGGAGAGCATTGATTGTACTATTGAACCATCGTAAATTCGATAAGCCATGTTTTGTTCCCGCGTACTCAAACGGCTTGCGCCTCGTACTTAGGGCGGTAATCATCTATCTACAGACTCATCTTAAAATGATGTCTGTCCCTTCATCTGTTCATTTCCTTCAGAAGAGTGCCCCTACCATAATTTGGGTTTCTCGCTCGTGGGGTTTACCGCGTTCCACCTTAGCCGTTTCCGGATAAGCTACGTCACTGTGGCACTTTTCAGGAGACCTCATCCATATTCGTTGAACGAACTTAGGATTTATCCCCGCCGTCAACGCATCATGCGTTGCCCCGGCTTATTTTTTCGCCGAGCACGAACACTACGGTCTTCTCAGAGCCGTGCGAGCATGGACTTTCCTCTACAACGTAAGTTGCAGCGATTACCTGAATTCACACTATGGTCTCAACAGTATACAGCTTTTTTCATTAAATATCAATTGATTTATTTTTTGTTTTTCTTTTGGAACATGATCATTCGTAGTCGTATAATTTGCTACCAAAAACATGCTTTTCCAAATTCGAAATTCGCTTTAATAAGTCAAAGTTAGTTGTATTCGTGTTTGTTGGAGCTGGTCGTTTCGCTTGTGTAGCAAGTTCATCTTTCAATCTTTCGTTTTCCATTCGCAATTCGGAAATCGTTTTTTTGAAAGCCTCATAATCCTGTATGACCTGGTCAAGGAATAAGTCAACATCTTCCTGATTATATCCGCGTAGACCCGTTTTGAATTCTTTTTCAAGAATTGTTTTCGTATCGAGTTTTATTTCCATAAAATGACGCCCTTCCATCTGTGTTTACGTATCGCAAGTATAGCATATTTTGTATATCCGTGTCTTTTATTTTCAGCGTTAGAAGACGGATTTTGTCGGTTGGTGCGCTTACCCGGGAAATAGCTTCCTTCGTAACCTTATTTCCCTATTCGCAAAATCACTCCCCATCCGTTTTTTGAAACGTTCAGGAATATCGGGATTATTATTTAATAGCTCAATCGCCTTCTTTGTATATTGGAGTGCCATTTCCGGCTCTTTCACTTTATGCTCGTACAGCTTCGCTAATTCCTCCAAAGCTATAATACTTTCTCTACCGTCCAAACCATCAGCAGCAATTTCGAATGAATTGATCGCTTCGGTATGGCGATTCTCCTTTTTAAGGATGAAACCTATATGGAAATGAGCCATAGGTTCTTCCGCTCCAAATTCGGCGATGACGTCTCCAAGTACCTTTTTACTTCGGTCAAAGGATTTTAAATCCCTATACCATTTCCCGATATTTGTTTTGGAATTCGCCGAAGCTGATTGTTGTTCTTCAAGAAGAAGATTGGTGGAACGGATATATAATGTAACAAGTGAAAGGATATCCCATTCATTATGCACAAGGACTTTCATCAGCATTTCAGCACGTCCGTTTTTAACTGCATCTTGATAAATGATTGGGGCCATATATCCGGGGATATCCCCATCGCGGAAGAAACCTAACTGTTCTTCTTCGACGGCGGTAAGTTTGAATGTATCCATTTCATTTTTCCAGATCCGTTTCGAGCCATGCAGCAGATCGATTTCGGTATGCTTCAGTAAAGGGGGCAGGATATCTCGGTTCATCGTCCATCTCGTCTCCACTTGCGGCATATCGAAGCTTTTTCCATTATACATGACGACCGACATCGGGGTTTTCCAGAAATTCGATGCGTAAAGGAAAGCAGCCTCGTGATCAGGTCCAGGTAATACATATTGGGTTAACGTGAAATTCGTTTCAGTGTATTCGATAAAGCCTAATAGGAAAATGAGTGTTCCCGCTCCCTTTAGCCCTGTTGTTTCAGTATCGAAGAAAACAAGGGGGCGTGATAAATCAGGGGAGAGTGGATGAACTTCATTTGCTTCTCGCCAACTTTCCACAGTACCCAATAAACCTGATAGTTTATGCTTTCCATGAAAATGATTCGGTCCGTAATCAACTACGCGTTTGTAGACAATTCCATACTCGTTTTCCTCTTTTGTGAGGCCAGCCGCGAGCCAGTTTTCTTCATAGGGTGGAGAAGGTGGTCTTTTTCGTTTCGGTTCCACCAGCTTTTCATTCGATGGTTCAGCAGGTTTTTTCTTTAGAAGCTTCTTCATCTGCATCAACTTGGCTTCATATGACATCCCGCTCCCCCCTTCTATTTATATAGTTATGGATATAGTAACATAGAATAGAATTGAGGGGTGTAGTATTTAATGGCTTGTTGCTAACGGATCCATTCTATGCAATTTTTCAATCAAAAAAAGAGGGGTCGAAGCCATGATAACAATGCTTCAACCCCTCTATTTATTACGCTAATTCCCGTAGCAACGTACTAACTTGCCGTTTGGCTGTTTTTACGCCTTCTTCCTGAGCACCGATACAGACCGGGCAGCCATTTTCACAGACGCAGCCTGCAACATGTTTTGCCGTTCTGTCGATCAGCTCTTTCCACCTGCCATACAGCTTTTCGCTTAACCCGATTCCGCCTGGATAGCTATCGTAGATGAAGATTGTCGGTTTACCTGTGTGGATAGCCTTTACTTGCGGCACTACATGGATATCCGTTCGATCACAACGGACAAATAACGGGATGAACGATTGAATCGCATATGCAGCCCCAGTCAGTGCGTCAGTCAAATCGGATTCCTTCCATCCTTCCGGCGTGTCGAATGTATACCAAGTAGAAGAGGTATGCAATTCTTCTGCTGGTAGAGTAATAGGACCAGAACCGATATTATCATGCGTATCAAAGCGGATCTTTTTGAATATCGTCGGGATGGCCAACACCGCAATATCGCCGAAAGCGGTAGTCGCTTCGCCTAATTGCTCTCTTTCATCCTCGTTGATGACCTTCAATTCCACCGCCAAGTTCGCATCCGTATAGTAATCGACATCCACTTCCGTTACATATGCCTTCTTCTCTTCCCAATCTAACATCTCCACTTGATATTGCTTACCTTGATGGATATAAATCGCTTCTTCATGCAAAAGGGTCATTGCACTATAGCGATCCATCTCCCCTATTACAACTGTCCCCTTCGGAATCGTTTTGTCGATGATGACGACATTTTCTTGGGACGCAGAACGTAGGCTGATTTCACTTGCAGGGAATCGGTCTGTCATCCAATGCCATTTATCGGATGTTTTTACGAGAACGCCTTCGCTCTCTAAAAATGCAAGTAGTTCTTGGACTTCGAATTCGCCGTATGTTTCCGTCATGGTAAACGGCAATTCGAAGGAAGCGCATTTCAAGTGATCCATAAGAATAAGCATATTATCCGGATGGATCCGAGCTTCTTCTGGTGTTTGTCCTAAAAGATAATCAGGATGTTGAATAATGTATTGGTCAAGTGCCATTGACTGGGCGACATAAATGATTAAAGCATCATCTTGCCTTCTCCCTGCCCTTCCGGCTTGCTGAAAAGCACTTGCGATGTTTCCTGGGTAACCGGTCATGATGCAAGCCTGAAGTTGTCCAATATCAATGCCTAATTCAAGCGCATTTGTACTGACAACTGTTCGGATTTCCCCTTCACGTAAACGTTTTTCAATTTTCCTTCGTTCCGATGGTAAGTAACCGCCCCTGTAGCCCATGATTGTTTCATCGAATAGTTTTTTCTTTGTTAATTCCTTCATATAAGTAACGAGCATCTCCACCCGCACCCTGCTTTTCGCAAAGATGATTGTTTGGATGCTTTCCCTATATAGGAACGAAGCGAGATCTCTAACTTCAAGAATGGCACTTCTACGAATCCCGAATGTTTTATGGACGACTGGCGGGTTATAGAAAACAAAGTGCTTCACTCCAGCCGGAGCACCGTTGTTCGAGATAAGTTCCATTTCCGTACCCGTCAATGTTTCAGCCAACTCTTGAGGATTGGCAATCGTTGCGGATGTACAGATGAAAGTCGGGTTGCAGCCGTAGTAATTGCAAATTCGCTTCAACCTTCTTAATACATGTGCAACATGACTGCCGAATACCCCTTTATACGTATGTAATTCATCAATGATGATGTACTTCAGGTTTTCGAAGAGTGATACCCATTTCGTATGATGCGGTAAAATTCCGGAGTGAAGCATATCCGGATTCGTCAGAACGATATGGCCGGACTTACGAACTTTCGTCCTTAACCCTGGTGCCGTATCTCCGTCATACGTGTAACTCAGGATATTTTCTCCGCTTGACTCAATAAGTCCATGTAAATCCGCTAACTGATCCTGCGCCAACGCTTTTGTCGGAAATAAATAAAGCGCACGTGATGAATCATCTTCCAAAATGCTTTGCAGGACCGGCAAATGATAGCATAAAGATTTCCCTGAAGCAGTCGGCGTCACCGCGGTTATCGAATTTCCTGAAGTGGCATGATCAAATGCTAAACGTTGATGGCTGTAAAGCTTTTCGATTCCTTTCTCCTTAAGCGCCCTTACTATTGAAGGATGAAGACGCGAGGGAAAGGGGGCGTATATTGCGGATTTTCCCGGGATTTTTTGATAGTGGCTAATGTTTGGCGATAATTCAGGATTCGCTAAGAGATGATCGACTACTTCCCGGACACTTCCCTGCTTCATTCAATGTCGCCCCTCTCCAATTGTAGCGCCTCCAATACGGTTTTAAGCGTGTAAGTAGCAGAATTAATGGAAAGAACGAATCGCTTCTTTCCCGTTTTTGCATAAAAGGATTGCACGATGAATTGTTTCATCGATTCGTTTAATGATTCAATTTGATGGATATGGACATATTTCGGTTTTTCAGTGCGTATATATGTCCTCATTTCATCTGTCCATTCATCAACTAATTTATGGTTTGTATCTGCATATGGCTTCACTTCATTAAAAAAATCAGGCTCCCGTTCCATTTCACGCATGGCTAACAGTCTTGGTAGACATTCTTCACATACAGAAAGGAGCCGTTCTGTTTTCTCAATTAGATTCAAGTGATCTCTTCCTTCCCGGATTCTTTCCTTTAGTCTATCAAAATTTCACGGACACACCAAGTTAAACGAACGTATATTCCTTTGGAATTGATGTTAACGTGGAACTTTTAGAAGGATAATCCGTCCAATCATTATGGTATGATAGTGATACGAGGTGGTAGCTTTGACGATACGTTATCCGAATGGGAAAAAATATATTCCGGCTCAGCAGTTGGAAAGTGGAAAAAGGTCGAATCCTTCGTTCAGCAACAGGGGGAAAACGCTTGAAGATGAATTGAACGATACCAATGAATATTATTTGTCCAACAATATAGCTGTCATCCATAAAAAACCCGTCCCAATCCAGGTCGTACATGTGAAATATCCCGCCCGTAGTGCTGCCGTCATTACTGAAGCTTATTTCAGATCTCCTTCAACGACAGATTATAACGGAGTGTGGAACGGTAAATACATTGACTTTGAAGCTAAAGAAACTAAAAATCGCACTTCATTCCCTTTGCAAAATATTCATGAACACCAAGTAGAGCATATGAGGAAAGTGTCAGAGCAAAATGGCATTGCATTTCTTTTGGTGAAATTCACCGTTTTAGATCGTTATTTTATCGTTCCGTATGAGTACTTCGAAAAAAAATGGGAAAGAATGATAGAAGGCGGCAGAAAATCTATAACACTCTCTGAAATTGAAGAGATGTCCATAGAAATAAGCGCAGGATATAATCCAAGGCTTGACTACCTATCGGCATTGGAAAAACTCCAAAATACTATTAAAACGAATTGATTGAAAGGCAGGAAAAACTATGAGTGATAAAATTAATTCCCGTGCAGCCCGCCGTCAACAAATGGAAGCGGAACGCAAACGCGGAAAAAATAAAAAGCCGAAGAAAAATGGAAATATCATCAAGAAAATTATTTTAGCCATAGTTGCTATCGGACTTGCGGTGTTTGTCGGTGGTTTAGGACTCTTCGCATTTTATGCAAGCAGTGCACCCGATTTAGATGAAAGCTTATTGAAAGATCCCCTTACAAGCAATATCGCCGATCGTAATGGAGATGTTTTCATGAAATTAGGTGCCGAAAAGCGCGAGTTCGTACCATACAACGAAATACCGAAAGAGTTGGAAAATGCAATTCTTGCTACAGAGGATGTACGTTTCTACAAACATCATGGCATGGATTTTTGGAGACTAGGCGGAGCTGTGTTAGCCAACTTTAAAAGCGGATTCGGTTCGCAAGGAGCATCAACATTGACTCAACAAGTCATTAAGAACTCCTTCCTGACCGATGAGAAAACTTTAAAACGAAAAGCACAAGAAGCATGGCTTGCTTTCAAATTGGAAAGAGAATATGAAAAAGAAGATATTTTTGAAATGTACTTCAATAAAATCCTAATGTCTGGCAGGATTCATGGTATTGGTACTGCCGCAGAATATTTCTATGGAAAGAAGTTAGATGAACTTGAACTTCATGAAATGGCAATGTTAGCCGGCTTACCACAATCGCCAAATGGATATAACCCGTTCAAAAATCCTGAACGAGCAGAAAAACGTCGTAACACAGTTCTGACATTGATGTACAAACATAAAAAAATAACAAAAGAACAAATGGAAGAAGCAAAAGCTATTCCTGTTACTCAGACACTGGTTCCAGAAGATCAACGAGATGAGAATACAAATTCTCAATATCTTGCTTATGTGGATATCGTTTTAGACGAACTTGAAGCTGCCGGAATGATGGATCTTCTATCTGAAGGTGTCACAATCCAAACTGCGCTTGACCCAAAAGCACAGCAAGCAGTTGAAAGAGCTATCAATTCAGATATTTACGAATCTGATGAAATGCAAGCAGGGATGACTGTTTTGGATACAAAAACAGGTGAAATTGTTGCAATCGGTGGCGGTCGTAACTTTACTGGTCGAAACCTGAACTTCGCTTCTGGGGATAATCGAAGGCAGCCTGGCTCTATTATCAAACCAATCCTTTCATACGGTCCAATTATCGAACATGAAAGCTGGTCCACTGCCCATACCGTCGTTGACGAACCATATAAATATAAAGGAACAAATATATCACTCCGCAACGTTGACGGTAAATTCTTAGGCCCGATTTCGGCAAGAGAAGCATTGTACAAATCAAGGAATATCCCTGCTGTAAAAGTTTTTGAAGAGGTCGGACCAAAAAGAGCGGCTCAATTTGCTAACAAATTGGGGCTTTCATACGACAAGTTGGAATCCGTAATTGCAATTGGTGGTGGACGAGGCCAGTTTTCTACAATCGAGATGGCAGGCGCATATTCTGCTTTCGGAAACGGGGGCATCTATACGAAACCCCACGCGGTTAAAAACGTAATTTTAAGAGATGGGAAAACAAAAGTAAATCTCTCCCCTGACCCGGTAACTGTCATGAAAGATTCTACAGCATATATGGTTACGGATATTTTAAGAGATGTAGTCACATTAGGGACTGGAAAAACAGCAAATGTATCCGGTTTAGATATGGCTGGAAAGACAGGCACGACAAACTATGATGCCGATACGAAAAAGAAACTTGGTTTGAGAAACACCGATGTTCCGGATAGTTGGTTCACCGGATATACAACAGAATACACAATATCTGTTTGGGGAGGTTATAAAAAACCCTCAACTCCAATTACAACTTTCGATCGTGGTCGCTATGTACCTCAAATACTTTTCAGAAAAGTAATGACTGATCTTGTCGCTGGCAAAAAGACGCCACATTTCAAACAACCAAGCTCTGTGGAACAGGCGACAATTGTCAAAGGTTCAAATCCGACAATCCTTGCGAGCAAGTCAACGCCAGATGCACTCAAGAGCACGGAACTATTTGTTCGCGGTACCGTTCCAACAGAGATGGATAAGGAAATCCTAACTGAGTTGGATGCACCATCCGGATTATCGGCGGATTACGACAATGAATCAAATTCAGTAATACTTAACTGGACTCATAATGGTCCAGATACTGAACTCCTTCTTGGACCAGTACAGTTTGAAGTTTCTGTTGCAGTAGACGGTAGCGAAGCACAAACAATGACTACGACTACCGATCAAACAGTGACATTCTCCAATGTTGAATTAGGTCGTACTTACGTCTTCTATGTTAAAGCAATCGCTGGAGACATTGAAAGTAGTCCTGCATCCACTTCAGTAATGATTGAGGGGAAAAAGGAACCAGGATTCGACAATGAAGATGGAGATAAAGGCAATGAAGATGATGGAGAAAATAAGAATAACGGAAACGATAATGACAAGAATAACAATGGAAACAAGGGTGACAATGGAAACAAAGGAAATAACGGAAACAATGGCAACAATAGCGGTTCAGATAACTCCACGGATGAAGGCTCCGGCGACTCTGGAAATGCCGGAGATGATACAGGTTCCGGAGATGACGGCAAACCGGACGACGGAACCGATGGTGGCGGTCAATAAAAAACAAAGCCGGTAAAGGATCAATATCCTTTACCGGCTTTTTATCATATTCCTAGCCAATAGGCTAACAGCTTTTTTATTCGCTTCGGTATATAAGGCGTCTAATTGAATATAAGCAAACTCCCTATTCAGCCTCCCACGGATGAAATCTAAACGTTCCCTTCCATTCAATGGTTCAATGACTTCTGATGGATCATCAATAGCATGAGCCACAATATTCACGAATGAACCTATCATTTCAGTATAGTTATCAACTGCCAACTCCATCAGATTCTCTACTTTTGAATCCCTTTGTTTAAATGCAGTCGCAATTTTTTCATTCAACCAAATCCAGTTATTCCAATATAAATTTAACATTTCACGTTCTCTCGTTTTGGAATTAGGCAAGTTTTTTCATCCGTTTCTTCCCTTCCCTACACAAAGGTAAAAGTGGACATTCCGGACAGGCAGGGTTTTGCGCTTTGCAGTGATATCTTCCAAAAAAGATAATTTGATGATGTGTATCAGTCCATTTTTCCATAGGAGTCCAACGCATGATTTTTTCTTCCACCATAAGTGGAGAGTCTTTCCAACGATTCATGCCAAGCCGTTTTGCGACTCGCTCCACATGCGTGTCAACAGCCATAGCAGGAACCCCAAATGCATTTGAAACTACAACATTTGCTGTTTTTCTTCCTACACCGGGGAAAGTGGTCAGTAAATCACGATCAGCAGGAACTTCCCCATTGAATAGATCAATAAGGATAGCACTTAATGCTTGAATATTTTTCGCTTTATTTCTGTATAAACCGATTGAGCGGATATCATTTTGCAATTCTTCAATCTCAACCGATAGATAGTCTTCCGGTGTTTTATATTTACGAAATAAGTCAGCTGTTACCCGATTCACAAGAACATCCGTGCATTGTGCGGAAAGTAAAGTTGCAACAAGAAGCTCAAAAGGATTATCATGCACTAATTCACAATGTGCATCAGGAAACATTTTGCCGATTTCTTCAAGGCAGATTTCCCATTCTTTCTTTGTCAACATGTCCCATCACCTATTCCCGTTCTTCCAACCAATTATAAAATGGCACCTTCTTAACGCTACTATCTTGTTTTTGTGCAGGACGTACAATTGCCGTCCTGAATGTTTTGGATTGCTTTTCTACATCAGACAATGTTTTTATATTCTTCTTCTTCCACTCGAATAGAATTCTATCAATGTACCGTAAACTTAGTTTTTGGGCGAGTACTGCTTCTTTTAATGCAGCCCTAATAATTTGAGTGGTATGACCATCCTCATCCAACCACATAGTGATTGTTTCACATTCCATCGGGGATAGCAGTCGTCCAAATTCTTGTTCAAACAACGTGAAAATTTCTCCTTCGTCATTCTGAGATATTTCCTCTTCAACGTTATTCTTTTCGGCAAGAGCAATAGTTACAAGTCTATCCCATAATGAATGCATGGAAATTTGTTCATAAAGAACTCCATTGGAATCTTGGTCTTGCTTGATTTCTAGTAACCCTCGTTGCATGAGCCGCTGTAGTATTTCTGATACTTGATTGACATTCAAATGCATTCTTCCGGCAAGTTCCAACGGCGTTGGAAACTGTGAACCATTCGATTGAAATGCAAGCATATGCATGATTAACATTGCATCCAAATCTTTTATATCCAAAGCTTTATAATGCTGAAAAAAGAGCTGGGAAATGGTTAGATTTCCCTGCTCAATCCAAATTCGGAGCCGTTCTTCGTCTTGCATTCCGAACACCTCACTATATATATCTTATCAATTAAGGGTACAAACGATTTAACAGACGTGGGAATGGGATTGTCTCTCTGACATGCTCCACTCCTGAAATCCAAGCGACTGTCCGCTCTAAACCTAACCCGAAGCCGGAGTGTGGAACTGCACCATATTTACAAAGATCCAAATACCATTCGTATGCGGCTTCATCTAAATTATGGTCTTGAATACGTTGCTTCATCAATTCATAATCATAAATACGCTCAGAACCGCCGATGATTTCCCCATAGCCTTCCGGAGCGATCAAATCAGCGCAAAGGACAACATCGTCGCGATCCGGATGCGGCTGCATATAGAACGATTTAATATCTTTCGGATAATGAGTGATGAAAACTGGCATATCGAAGTTTTCAGCAATCGCTGTTTCATGCGGAGCACCGAAATCATCGCCCCATTCAATATCGTCAAACCCTTTTTCGTGCAGGAACTTAATTGCATCATCATAAGTGATACGAGGGAATGGCGCTTGGATTTTTTCAAGCTTCGACAAATCCCTGCCAAGCCTTTCTAGTTCCAATGGGCAGTTTTGCAATACGGATTGGACGATATGCGACACATACTGCTCTTGGATTTCCAAGCTTTCCTCGTGTTGCACGAATGCCATTTCAGGTTCAATCATCCAGAATTCAATCAAATGGCGGCGTGTTTTTGATTTTTCCGCACGGAATGTTGGTCCGAATGAAAATACCTTACCAAGAGCCATTGCTGCGGCTTCCATATAGAGCTGACCGGATTGTGATAAATAAGCGTCTTCATCAAAGTATTTTGTATGGAATAATTCCGTCGTTCCTTCAGGTGAAGATCCAGTCAAAATCGGTGGATCAATTTTCACAAAGCCATTCATATGGAAAAATTCATAAGTTGAACGGATGATTTCATCACGAATTTTCATAACTGCATGTTGCTTGCGTGAACGAAGCCATAAATGTCTGTGATCCATTAGGAATTCAGTTCCATGTTCCTTTGGCGTAATTGGATAATCTACAGCGTCATTGATAATTTCAACATCCTTCACTTGCAATTCAACGCCAAAGGAAGAACGTTCATCTTCCGTCACTTCAGCCGTGACATAAAGAGATGACTCCTGATGGAGGGATTTAGCCTTGGAAAAAACCTCTTCCCCTACAACTTCTTTTACAACTACTCCTTGAACAAAGCCAGAGCCGTCACGAAGTTGAAGGAATGCGATTTTTCCGCTTGATCGTTTGTTCGATAACCATGCACCGATGCGAACAGTTTCCCCCACGTGATCGGGCATTTCGTGAATCATAATTGTTTTCATAAGTACCTCCGTCAATATCTACTATTATTCTTTCCAATTCGTTTCTACATATGAATGAATCCGTTTTACTGCTTCTTCTAACAAGTCAATAGATGTTGCATAAGATAATCGGATTGTTTCAGGCGAGCCGAAGCCCGAACCCGGGATGACCGCCACTTTTGCTTCAGTCAATAATGCGGAAGCAAAATCATCAACCGAAGAAAATCCTGTCTTTTCAGCTGCTTCAGAAACTTCAGGTAGCAAATAGAAAGCACCTTGAGGCTTGATAACCTTGAAGCCGGGGATGGCCTTAAGTTGAGGATAAATACGGTCAAGTCTCAATTCGAAGTCTTTTCTCATAACCTCAACGGTATCCTGAGGTCCATTATAGGCCTCTATCGCCGCATATTGCGAAGTTGTTGTCGGATTCGACGTTGAGTGGCTTGCTAAGTTGGTCATTGCACTGACGACTTCCCGATTACCGGCAATGTAACCGATTCTCCAACCAGTCATCGAGTGGGATTTCGATACCCCATTGATAATGAAGGTTCTTTCCTTTGCATCTTCTGAAAGCTGTGCAATCGATACATGTCTCTCGCCGCCATAGATAAGTTTTTCATAGATTTCGTCCGAAATGATCCAAATATCCTTTTCTTTACAAACAATCGCGATTTGACGAAGTTCTTCATCGGAATAAATCATCCCGGTTGGATTACCCGGAGAATTTATAATGATCGCTTTCGTTTTTGGTGAGACTGCTGCACTTATCTGCTCTGCAGTGACCTTGAATTGTGTTTCAGGGGAACTCTTCACAAATACAGGAACACCGCCTGCCAATTTGACCTGCTCTGGGTAACTAACCCAGTAAGGTGTTGGAATGATAACCTCATCACCCGGATCTAATAGTACTTGGAACAGCGTATAAAGTACATGCTTTGCTCCAATGCCAATCATTATCTCCTGACGTGTGTAATCCAAATGCTGGTCTTTTTTCAGTTTTGCTATAACAGCATCCTTCAAAGCTAATAAACCGCCAGAAGGAGTGTATTTTGTCTTACCTTCCTTCATGGAGTCATAGGCTGCGTCAAGTATGTTTGCAGGAGTATTATAATCAGGTTCACCGGCCCCGAGGCCAATTACATCAATCCCTGATTCCTTCATTTCTTTTGCTTTCGCAGTGATGGCCAAAGTCGATGATGGAGATAATGTATTCACCCTAACAGCTAATTTCTTTGTCATTGGATTGTTCCCCCTTGTATCTTTTTCCGATGAATGGACAAGTTATTATAAATTTAAAATACGTTTCCACCATTCGCCATTCTCAAAGAATACATATACATAATTCAGCTTGCCGTTTTCACTTTTAAATGCGACTTCCCATACAGGGTGACCTTCTTCCAAACCTAAGGCTACATGCAGAATCTTCTTCATTTGAAGTTCGGATTTGACGGTTTCAACTGCTGTTTGCGCATCAATTCCGTCTTTTAATACCACTTCATCAAGTACTTTTTCCGTTTTTTCATCAACGAATACCGCCTTTTTAATTCCGTCCGCATCTTTACCGTATACGGTTATCATCGAAATAGTCCCGTTATAAATCTCCGCATGGTCAACTGATTGCAGACTCCCGTTTTTCATGGCAATTGTTTCTGCCTTATTCTGAACGGAAGAAAAAGGTTTATTCGCATTATATAAAACAATGACGGTGATGAAAAGTGTTAAGAAAAGAAGGAACGCTACGATGAATTTAACCCAATTCATCATATTGCATCATTTCCTATATACGAAAAAACAAATTCCAAAACTTCCCCATCCCGCTTTCTTTTGGATTCCTATTCATTATAACAATCTTCGAGGCTCTTCACCATATGTTCAAGTGACACGTTCTTGATGGGAACCGAAGGCAAAGCATTCAAAAAGCTCTTTCCATAAGACTTCGTTTCAATTCGCCTATCTAAAATGATGAAAAAACCTCTATCTTCCGACGAACGGATCAACCTTCCAAACCCTTGACGGAAACGTAAAATCGCTTCTGGCAACGCTAAATCAGTAAAAGGGTTTACACCAATGGCATTCAACTTTTCTGCACGTGCCTTGAATATCATCTCGTCAGGCGAAGTGAAAGGTAGTCGTACAATAATCACGGCGGACAAGGCCTCGCCAGGGACATCGACACCTTCCCAAAAACTATTCGTACCAAATAAAACCGATTTATCAAATTGGCGAAACGATTTCAACAGCTTTAACCGGCTGCCAGAACTGACACCCTGTGCAATTAACGCATATTCACTTAGTAATTCACTATCTAAGATCAATTCATAAGTTTTTCTAAGCATATCTTGAGAAGTGAATAAAACAAACAACCTGCCTCCAGTCGCAATCACTGTTTGTACGACCGCATCCGCCACGGCTTCAATATAGTCGTTTTGTGATACGTGTTGAATGGAGGGCATATCGTCAACAATGAATATAGCCGCCTTATCATAAAATTGACGAGGTGCCGCAAAAGATTTAATAGGAACACCATCCGATATGCCTAACTGCTGTGCAACAAACCGTTCATTATTTTTTATTGTCATTGTACCTGATGTCCATACTATACCGATTTTCTCCTGATTCATCCGTGTTGTGAATTCCTTTATCAAAACGGATGCATCAATAGGGCTTTTTACGATATTCAGACTGCCTGGCAGGCTCCGTTTGTCTTTTTCAATCCATACTGTGAAATTCTCATTGCTATCATCTAAAAATATTTCGACCCATTCTCCTGCTTTAATCTTCAATTCCCTTAGCCAATATTCCCATTCTGCAAGAAGTGCTTCTTCCTTCTTCGACATTTTTGGTTTATGGACCTCTAATTGTGTTTGGATGGTTTGGACTGACTCTATATAATCAGACATTTTTTCAGCTACTCTTGCAAAAATCGGTTCATCCCTTACTTCAGCAAGTGCAAATACTACCCGGTTTCCGTGTTGTCCACCGCGGGTTTTAGGTCGATGGCTGGACAATAGAAAAGCAACTTTGTCAAAAACACTGGTAAATTGATCATATGAGTAGGCAAGCTGATTAACGATTTGCTGACCAAAATTACTGAATCGATTGTGTAGCTTTATTATTTTATGCAGAAGCTGGCCCTCTGCGTCAGACCCTATTTGGCCAATGACATATTTCCAATTCATATAGGATAGGACGATTTCATTAGAGCGTACAGCTGTATGAATGAATTGATGAGCTTCATCAATAATTAAGCCTGAATACGAATGGAGAATTCTCTGTTCACGTTGTGAATCGGACAATAGCATGGAATGATTCGTAATCACTAAATTGGTTTTACTGCATGCATCCATCATTTTTTGATGGTAGTCCGCTACCTTTTCATCTTCCGACATTTTGGAATTTCGTTTTCGGATACGATCTATAAAGAGCTGTCCGCCACCAGAAACATTCAATTCATTTAGATCACCAGTACCTGTCTCTGTTAACCAGACAAGAATCTGCATGATTGTGAAAGTCTCATCATATGACTCATCGGTTATACGTAGTAGTTCTTCAAACTTACCAAGCGATATATACTGCTCCTTTCCTTTCAGAACGGCCGCAGTACAATCGATATCCAATATGTCACGAATCCGCTGCACTTCATCTTCAAGGATTTTATCTACCAAATGGTTTGTAAATGTACTAATGACAACCGGTTTACCCGTTTGAAAGGAGTGGATTGCTGCTGGTAATAAATAACCCACGGTCTTACCAATCCCTGTCGGTACCTCTGCGATAACTTCGGTGGATGACTGTAAGGCATTCCAAGCTGTATCCATGAATTCCAGTTGGGGCTTTCTATATTCAAAGGAAGGATAGCCTTTCTCTAATAACTGGATTTTTTCATCTTCCTGAATAGGAAACATCGTTCGAAGAGCAACAGATTCAACTGTTTTTTTAACATCGCGATATGGAATTCCTCTGAACAGCGGTAATTTTACGGATTTATTATCCTGCCTGACGGATTTCAAGGCTTCATAAAATAATGAAGAAATATCGGAACGTAAAGAAAACGATCGCCTGTGAAGGAGGTTCAATGTCTCTTCAGGCAATGAATGCAATTTAGACAGCGCTGCCAATAGTAAGTGTGCGGTTGCCTCCGCATCATCATCTGCTCGGTGTGCGGTTGGAAGTGGGATATTCAAATCCTCCGCTAAATCCTGCAATCTGTAGCTTGAAGATGATGGGAATAGGATTTTTGATAATTCGACTGTGTCAATTTTTTTACCGGACCAAGTCGGAACTTTACACCGTTTGAATTCGCTTTGTAGGAATGACAGGTCAAAGTCGGTATTATGTGCGACAAATACGGTTCCTTGAAGTAGATCGGAAACTTCTTGGGCGATTTGTTCAAATGAGGGGGCTGAGGCGACCTCCTTATCCGTAATTGAAGTCAATTGTTGGATAAATGAAGGGATATCACGCCCAGGGTTAACAAAACGGGCATATTTACGAGAGATGGCCCCATTCTCTATGAAGACAATTGCGATTTGGATGACGCGGTCACCTTTTAGAGGAGAGTGTCCGGTTGTTTCTAAATCGACAACTGCGTATGTACGGTTATCCATTCAATCATCAACTTCCTGTATCGAATACTACAGCAGATTGTATCATATTCTGGCACTGGATTGCTTAATTAGGTGTTCATTCAGTGATAAAGTTTTATCACTAAACGTTGGCCAGTTGATTTGCGCTTCAGGCGGACGCTTTCCGGGGGGCTGGCGGTAAGCCTCCTCGTCCGTTTCGCTTCGCTTCACTCCCTGTGGGGTCTTACCTGTCCCGCTTATCCCCCAGGAAAAGCTGTCACGAAGAACGGCTTTTGCGAACAAAAGCGAAGCGTTGAGAGCACATCTTTGCATTTCGCCGCCTTTCGCTTCAATCAACAGAAATTCCTATTACTAATAAAATCGCAAATCTAAAAGCTGATGAGATTGAGTTAACAATTCCATCAGCTCTTAGCTTACTTCTTATGCAATTATACCAGGAGCTTCTTTTATTACTTCTTTGATACTATTCTTTTCATCCATTAGGAGGACTGTCGGTTGGTGGGTTTTGGCTTCTTCGTTTGAAACGTATACGTAAGAAATGATGATGACAATATCACCCGGTTGGACTAATCTTGCTGCTGCACCGTTCACGCATATTTCGCCAGTGCCCCGTTCTCCCGCGATGATGTATGTTTCAAATCGGGCACCATTGTTGTTATTGACGATATGGACCTTTTCATTTGGCAGCATTCCTGCTGCGTCTAAAAGGTCACTGTCAATTGTGATGCTTCCTACATAATTGAGGTTTGCCTCCGTGACAGTTGCTCTGTGTAATTTACTATTCATCATCATTCGGAACATATGGACCATCCTTTGTTTACATAATAATATTATCTATCAATCTGGTCTTTGAGAATTTCACGGCAACAGCTAAAATGACTTCATTGGTCTCACTTGTTATTGGCTGAAGGCTTGGGTACGACAATAACTTAACATAGTCAATCTCCCCCACGCTGCCACCTGTAATAAAGTTTGCTACTTCCTTTTCAATTTGCACAGGTTTTAAGCCGTTCGAATAGAGCTCGGCGCCTTTTATCAAAGCTTGTTGGATAATCGGTGCTTGGTTGCGCTCTTCAGGTGTTAAGTTTACGTTCCGTGAACTTTTAGCCAGGCCGTCGTCTTCACGGACAATAGGAACACGCACAATTTTTGTCCGCAGGTTAAAATCACGGACAAACGTTTCAATGATAGCAAGCTGTTGTGCATCTTTCATCCCGAAATAGGAGCGATCAGGGTCTACGATGTTAAAAAGCTTTAATACAACTTTCAAAACACCATCAAAATGCCCTGGTCTCGATGCGCCACAAAGTTCGTCAGCTTGGGGACCTGGCAAAATACGAATCCCACCGTCGAACGGATACATTTCTTGCACGGATGGGATGAATACGAAATCTACACCGGCTTCTTCTGCCAATGTAATATCTCTATCAAGGTCGCGTGGATAGGATTCAAAATCTTCCCCAGGTCCAAATTGTGCAGGATTCACAAAGATGCTCATCATAACAATGTCATTTTGCTCTATTGCATGTTTTACAAGTGAAAGATGTCCTTCATGCAAAAAGCCCATTGTCGGTACGAAGCCAACTGTTTTACCTGCTTTTTTATTGATCAACTGCTGAAGTTCTTCAATCGTTTCTACAACTATTATGCTTTTTCTTTCAGTATTTAGCATCCTGCAATCCTCCGTAAAGTGCCACCAGTTCATCTTCTTTCATCGTAAAGCGATGTGCTTCTGATGGGAATGCCCCAGATTTGACCTCCGAAACGTATTCTTCCAATCCAGCCCGAATATCGTCCCCGACATTGGCATAGGTTTCGACAAATTTCGGTATATGATGGTTTCCGTATTTAACCGTATCATGGAAAACAAGCACTTGCCCGTCTGTTCCTGCCCCAGCTCCGATGCCGATTGTCGGTACTGAAACTGCTTTTGAAACTTGCTCCCCCAATTGGTATGGTATGCATTCCAATACGATCATACAAGCACCGGCTGCTTCACAAGCAACTGCATCACGGATAAGTTGCTCTGCAGCCGCCGCGGTTTTTCCTTGAACTTTGTAACCGCCTTCAACTGCAGCAGACTGAGGCAATAGACCAAGATGAGCCACAACTGGGATTCCTGTACTTGTCAAAAGTTGAATTGTGTCAATCACTTTACCGGATCCTTCCAATTTCAAGGCGTTAGCACCCGTCTCCTGGAAAATACGAACTGCGGCTTCCAATGTTCGATCCTCGGATCCATGATAAGAACCGAAGGGCATATCGACAACAACAAAAGTCTCTTTCGCTCCCCTTCTTACCGCTTTCCCATGATGAATCATATCATCGACTGTTACAGCGGCTGTCGTATCGTAGCCCAATACAACCATGCCCAATGAGTCCCCCACAAGGATGACATCAATCCCGGCTTGTTCCGCTAACTGTGCTGATGGATGATCGTAGGCAGTCAGCATAACAACCTTCTCGTTTTTTTGTTTCATTTTCTTAAAATCAGCTGTACTTTTCATTCTTCCCCACTCCCTTTCGATTTAATTGAAAGGAGAAAACCGAAAATAAAACCCTTCATGCCAAAAATGGACAGAAGGGTTGTGTTGGTTAGCTAATGGTTTCCTCCGTCCCTGTCTTTCGCAAGATCAAGGCAGATGCTATTGAATTGGGTGTTTCCTTTTTCTTACAGGTGCAGTTCCGATTGATACTGCCCTTCGCCATTACTATAGCAAATATAGCTATGTTTGTATATATTCTATTTTAAGTGAATTTGCATTCAAAAAAACAGGCAAAGGAAAACGCAATGTCTTCCCTTGCCTGCTGCTACTGTATCTGTATATCCGCCGAATAAATCCCTCTCACTGACCCATCATCCAATTGAAGTTCCAACAAACCTTCATCGGAAATACCTAATGCCGTTCCTTCAATCGTTTCGTTCAACATTACAGCGCGAATCCGTTTACCGGCTGTGTTAGAATACCCTTCCCATAACAGCTTGATCGGTCCGAAGCCGTGTTTTTCATACATTTTTGTATACTGTTCCAAATACCCTAAGATGCTGGTGATGAGTTTTGCACGGTCGATGTGCTGACCTGTTGCAATTTTCAACGATGTTGCAATCGATTGAAGTTCGTCTGGAAAATCGTCTTCTTCCTGATTGACGTTCATTCCTATCCCGATAATGATTGCCTTTACACGATCGGGATCTGCTTGCAATTCGGTTAGGATTCCCGTCATTTTTTTACCGTTTATCAATATATCATTGGGCCATTTAATTGTAGCTTCAATACCTGTGACTTCTTCGATAGCGCGGACAATTGCCACTGCTGCGACTAACGTCATTTGCGGTGCTTGCTGCGGCGTTAGTGTAGGCCGGATGACCAAACTCATCCAGATCCCTTTGCGTGCAGTTGAAGACCATGGTCGGTATAGTCTTCCCCGGCCTGCGGTCTGCTCTTCCGCGACTATCAGGGTCCCGTCAGGAACTCCTGCTTGCGCGGCGTCATGCGCTATCGGTTGAGTGGATTCTACGCTCTCGTAATAGTCAACACTTCTGCCGTAAGCCGATGTTTCAAGGTGGTTTAGGATATTGGCTGAATTTACCCGATCCGGTGAAGTAATAAGTGCGTATCCCCTTTTACGAATTGAAGTGATTTCATAGCCTTCCTCTTCAAATTCTTTAATGTATTTCCAAATGGCTGTCCTTGATAAGCCGTATTCATCCGCAAATTCCTGGCCGGAAACGGGTTGGCCTTCTGCTTCAAAAAGCCTTTTCAGTAATTCATTCTTGACGTTCGTATTCATTATGAAACCATTCCTTTATCTTTTCCATGTCATTTGGACATTTTCGATAGAGAACCGCCTCTTCTATTTTATCCATCCATTCGCCGAGCCATCTTCCACCTCTTTGCCCGGTCCATGCCATAAGGTCCCTGCCATCAACTTTCAGGTCGTCCCTTGATTTGATTGGCAATTCTTTATGCTTTTCGTATATTTCTTCCTCAGTAATTCCTAAGAGTGAAGGATGAATAGCTTGCCACAATTTTTCCGTTGCAATTAAAACTTCAAGATCAAAACGATAATAATGTTCTGTTGTAAATCGTCCTGCCTGTCTATTTTTGAATGCCTTTTGAACTGCAGATAAAAAATCCTTTTCCCGATTGGACAATTTATAGGCATTAGCAATTTCAATAGCAGTAAAGTGGCCACTCAGCAGTAAAGCAGACCAACCTTGCAAAGCAGATGTAAAGGGGGCGCAAGCAGATAATAGTTGAACATCTTCCGGAAATTTTGGTAGATGCTTTGATAAGTTAGACTCCACTATATAACTCAAAGCTTTTTGCGGTTCTGTCCCCATCCATAACTTGTCCATCTCAACTTTAATCCGTTCTACTGATACGTGGCGAATCGATTCTGCATTTCCATTGATTGCTTTGAGTGTGCTTTCCTCAATTTCAAAGCCCAATACGGAAGAAAAGCGTACAGCACGCACCATACGCAGGGCATCCTCTTCAAAACGATCGCTTGCATTGCCTACTGACCGTATCATACGTTTTTCAAGGTCTTCCCTTCCCCCGAACGGATCGACCAGTTCTCCTTCAAGGGTTAATGCGAGGGCGTTGATAGTAAAATCACGCCGCTGTAAGTCTTCCTTCAATGATTTGACGAATCTAACTTCATCGGGTCTTCGATGGTCGGTATATGTACTTTCTGTTCGATACGTCGTTACTTCAATCGGCTCATGATCCATCATAACAAGTACTGTTCCATGAGCAATACCGACATCTATCGTGTGCGGGAAGACGCTTTTCACTTCATCTGGAGATGCCGATGTTGCAATATCAATGTCTGAAGCATTCTTCCCCAATAGATAATCCCTTATAGAACCGCCGACAAAGACTGCTTCATGTCCGGCGTCCTCCAATTGCTGTATGACTTTTCGACTTTTAACTGTACCGAATGCATTCATTCCTTCGATCCCGCCACTTTGTAATAAAGTTTCTCGTACTGATTAACAATGGACGTTGAATCGAATTTTTCATGCACTGTACGCAAGGCATTTTCCCGGAATAGTTTATGTTTAACTGGATTTTGCAGTAGCCCAATTGCTTTCTCTGCAGCAGTTTTAACGTCACCCAATTCAACGAGGAAGCCGTTCTCCCCATCCTCAATAACTTCAGGTATGCCACCAATATTTGTTGCGATTGCGGGTACTCCACATGCAAAGCCTTCCAACAAGACAAGACCGAAAGCCTCTTTCTCCGACAATAGATACATAAGGTCACTGATTGCTAATAATTCCGGAAGGTCGTCACGTTTACCCGTGAAGATGATTTCCTTTTCCAACCCTTCGCGCCTTGCCTTTTCCATCATTTCAATCTTTTCCGGTCCTGTACCAACTAATACTAATTTCGAATCGATGGTTTGATTGATTATTTTAAAGCTGTCTATTATATCCCCTATTCTTTTCACACTTCTAAAATTGGATACATGAATAATGACCTTTTCTTCTTCTTGGATGCCTAATTCCTTTTTAAGCGAACCAGGATTGACTGGCTTGTATTTTTCCTCATCGATGAAGTTATAAATCGTTAATATCTCTTTGTCCGGCTCAATCAACGTAAATGTATCTCGGCGTAGGGATTCGGAGACAGCTGTTGTTATATCCGATTTCTCTATTCCATAACGGACGGTGTATTTAAGAGCAGGGTCATGTCCAAGCACTGTTACGTCTGTACCGTGCAACGTTGCAATCACGCCAATATCCGATTTTGCCATATCTTTGGCGAGCGCAGCTGAAATTGCATGCGGTACTGCGTAGTGAACATGTAATAAGTCAAGGTTTTCTTTCTGAATGACATGCGCAATCCGATTTGCGAGGGCGATGTCATAAGGTGGATATTTAAATACTGCATAGCCGTCTATTTTCACTTCGTGGAAATGAATATTCGGATGTGCGTCAAGTAAGCGGAACGGTTTTCCAGAAGAGATATAGTGCATCTCATGACCTTTCTCCGCCATTTTCATCCCAAGTTCAGTAGCAACAACACCTGAGCCTCCAAGTGATGGGTAACAAATTACACCGACTTTCAATTTACTCATTTAATCACCTCTCATACAAAAGTTAATCGATAATATGTTCCAATCCATAAATAAGGTCATTTCGGCCGACAACTTTACGGATCGCCATCATGATGCCAGGCATGAAGCTTTTCCGGCTTAATGAATCATGCCGGATCGTCAATAATTCTCCTTCTCCCCCTAAAAGCACTTGTTGGTGTGCAAGTAATCCAGGAAGTCGGATGCTATGGATTTTCATGCCTTCCACGTCTCCACCGCGGGCTCCTTCCAGATGGATTTGCTCTTCCGGATGGCCTTGAATATGTGGTGGTCGATTTTCTTTAATCATTTCGGCTGTTTTAACAGCTGTCCCTGAAGGTGCATCTAATTTTCTATCATGGTGCATCTCAAGGATTTCAACATCACCTAAATAACGGGCAGCTTGAGCGGCAAATTTCATCATAAGCACCGCACCAATCGAAAAGTTCGGCGCGATGATCCCACCGATTCCCGTAGATTCCACCATCATTGAAATCTCATCGAGCTCCTGTTTAGTAAGACCTGATGTTCCGACTACGGGATGGATGCCAAGCTCCAATGCCTCTTTAACATTTTTAAAAACGGCATCCGGATCAGTCACGTCTAATAGAACAGCCGGTTGATGCTCCGCCACCAAATCAGCGAGTGAGGTATAAATCGGAATCCCATGTTTCCCGTCATTGACGGAAGAATTATGTAAATGCAACCCACCGTATTTATAATCAAGTGCAGCTACCACTTCCGCATCAATTGCTTCTTCAATCGCTTCAATCGCAGTCGTACCCATTCTTCCACGGGCCCCAGCTATCGCTACTTTAATTTTCATCAAATTTCATCCTTTCTCGTCCAGCGGTCAGCATCGCGTTCTTTAAACTTCTTCAAGACGGTTGATAATGCTGTTTCCAAATCTATTCCTTGTGAATTTGCAAACGAGATGAGGACAAATAGCAAATCGCCTGTCTCTTCCTCTAAAGAACGGACCTCTTCACTTTCTTTTTTCTTCTTCATACCATATACATGCTGGACTTCCCTGGATAGTTCCCCTAACTCTTCGGTCAGCCGTGCAATCAGTTCCATTGGAGGGAAATAGCCCTCTTCAAAACCTGATATATAAGTATGAACCTCTTCCTGTATTTCTTTCATTGTTTTGACTTGTTCCATTTGCTCTATTCCCCTTCATTTGTTATCGTATTCATTCAGTGTACTATTGTCAAAAATCGGGTATCATTGTCTATGATAGTAGCCTTGAAAGGTGGTCATCTTTTGTTTCGCGGAATACGATTCAAAAACATATTTTTCATCATCCTTGGAGCCGCGATATTCAGCTTTGGGCTTGTTCACTTCAATATTCAGCACGAGCTTGCCGAAGGTGGATTTACAGGAATTACGTTAATTCTTCTATTCGCTTTCAATTGGGACCCAGCCATCATGAATCTTATTTTGAATATCCCGATGTTCATAATTGGATGGAAGCTGTTAGGAAGAAAAGTATTCATTTATACAGTGATTGGTACTGTTGCAGTTTCCGTTTTCCTAAAGGTCTTCATGAAATACCAGTACAATATTCACCTTGAAGGTGATATGTTCCTTGTTGCTTTATTTGCCGGTGTTTTCATCGGTATTGGATTAGGAATCATTTTCCGTTTCGGTGGAACAACTGGCGGTGTAGATATTATCGCACGATTGGCGCATAAATACATAGGCTGGAGCATGGGAAAAACAATGTTTATGTTCGATGCATTTGTTATTTTACTTTCTTGGGCGGTTTACTTGGATCATCGCTCCATGATGTATACGTTGGTCGCGCTCTTTGTAGGCGCTCGTGTCATCGACTTTGTCCAAGAAGGGGCCTATGCAGCAAGAGGAGCTTTTATCATTTCTGATTCCCAGGACGCCATCGCTTCCAAGATCACATTGGAAATGGATCGTGGTGTCACTGTTTTTAGAGGCTATGGACATTTTACAAAATCTGACCGCGAGATTCTTTATTGCGTAGTCGGAAAAAATGAAATCATGAGACTGAAAAATATTGTCACCTCAATTGATCCGCATGCCTTTGTTTCCGTCACAGAAGTCCATGATGTACTTGGTGAGGGTTTCACTCTTGATGACCAGAAACAGCCATTAGATCATTGACCCATTCGTAACCATATAAAAAGCCGACCACTGATGGTCGGCTTTTTATTATTCTTTATTCGTAAAAATCAACAAAAGTCGAACTAGTTCCATCACGGCTACCGCTGTGGCAGCGACATATGTCATTGCTGCAGCGCTTAACACTTTCTTCGCATGTGGCTCTTCTTCATTTCTAATGATTCCAAGCTCAACTATTTGATTCATTGCACGGTTGGAGGCATTGAACTCAACCGGCAGCGTTACGATTTGGAATAGAACACCAACTGCCATAAAAGCGATTCCAAGTCCTAAGATCGGTTTCGCCATTGGGATTGTTAAGAGCATGCCCGCAATGATAAAAATCCATGAAGCATTTGATGTAATATTGGCTACAGGTGCCAAGCGATGGCGGAAACGCAAGAACGCATACGCTTCAGCGTCTTGGATGGCGTGTCCGACTTCATGTGCTGCAATAGCAGTGCCTGCAACTGAAGCTTCATGAAAGTTTTGGGACGATAATGCAACCGTCTTTGTTAATGGGTTATAGTGATCACTCAAAAAGCCTTTGCTTTCAATGACTTTCACATCTTGCAAACCATTGCGGTCAAGGATCAGACGTGCAACTTGTGCTCCTGTCATTCCTGATGTCGAGCGTACTTTCGCATATTTATTATACGTACTTTTCACTTTGGATTGGGCATATAACGGAAGCAACATAATAATACCCAGGTAAATCAAAAAAGACATTTATGTTTCCCCTCCCTTTCTATCTGATTCTATTTTATAATGCTCTTCGAACAACCGCAACTTTTTGCTATTATGCTATAACAGCTTTTCGCTTAATCCTAAATTTCCAAACTACATAAGCTAACAAAATACATGCAATGGATAGCCAAAACGTGAAATAGCCAATCTTACTCATATGTTTCATTATATCGTAGTAAATTGGCATTTGGCCAAATACATAGTCGATCACATCATTATGCATTGTCCAAATGGCGGCAATTACAATGTGCTTAAACTCAAATTTATACATTCCGCTATAAAGAATTGCTTGCACTGCCATGGCGAAATGGGAACCGATTAACATCCAACCTTGCCATCCGATTTCCCCCACTTCGTTTAGGGTAAGTAAATTCATCACTACTGCCCATAATCCATATTTAACAAGTGTAATAAGGGCCAAAACCTCAAACAGTTTAAAATTCTTGCCGATTAACCATCCAATAATGGCAAGTGAGAAAAACAGGCTCGCTGTAGGACTATCCGGAACGAATATCCAGAAAATCGGATCAGTTATTTTTAGTTGCCACATATACCAATCATAACCGTAAACCGTTCCAAAAATATTGACAAACAATAAAATCCATAAGAATGATTTATGGGTCAAAATGAGCCATGCCATATTTTTAAGAGAATTCAAAGACCTCTCTCCCAACACTAAATTATGTATAAAGTGAAAACTGTATAACTAACTTGAGTATAGCAAAAAAGAGCCAGTTACCTGACTCTTTTTGCTGTGAATCATTTCAAGTTTTCAAGGAATTCAGCAAGTACTTGCAAATCCTCTTCCGATCCTGTCCACTGATTAGCTGGCATTGTTCCAATACCGTTATGAGCGATATCGATAATTTCATCAGCTGTCAGACCAGTATTACTTAAAGCTGGCCCTAAACCGCCTTCGAAGGCTTCACCGTGACAACTGATACATGAGGATCCAGCATAAATCTGATATCCTTCTGACTCAGGGTCAAATTGAACCTCTTCCCTAATTGCACCTTGTGCTTTCGCTTTTTCCCAGTCATGGTTCGCAACAGACTCGTATGTCAAATAGAAAATTGCTGCGAATGCAAGAAGCATAAAGCCTGTTGGAAGAGGGCGCTTAAATGGACGGCGCTCTTTTGATGTATCCATGAATGGTACAAGCATCAATGCTCCAACTGCCAATCCAGGGATGACGATAGCTCCGATAACGTTATATGGTCCGGAAGCAAATTCATACTTTAGTAATTGGTACATGAATAGGAAATACCAGTCTGGAACCGGTATGTACATTGTATCCGTAGGGTCTGCTTGTCTCTCAAGCGGCGACGGATGGGCAACTGTAATGATTAAATATCCAATAAGGAAGACGGCACCAATCATCCACTCTTTCAAGAGGAAGTTCGGCCAGAATGCTTCTGTCTTACCTGGATATTCCGAGTAATCTTTCGGGACGTTCGGCATCTTCCCTTCGGCTTTGATGCGCGAGTCACCAACAAATTTCATGCCTTTTCCGCGTTGCATTATGTCCCCTCCTTATTCTAATTTCAGACAATCAACAATAAGTGGATGTTGATCTTATAGTGGTCCGGAGATACCTTGTCTTCTGATCATGATAAAGTGTGCTGCAAGCAACCCAAGCAAAGCAGCCGGTAGGAAGAATACATGAATCGCGAAGAAACGAGTCAAAGTTTGCGCACCAAGAATTGTAGAGTCACCTGCAAGAAGGATCTTGATCTGTTCACCGATAAACGGTACAGATGCGGCGATTTCAATACCAACCTTAGTTGCGAACAATGCTTTCATATCCCATGGCAATAAGTAACCTGTGAAACCAAGACCTAACATTGTAACGAAGATAAGAACTCCGACAACCCAGTTCAATTCACGAGGTTTTTTATACGAGCCTGTAAAGAATACACGCAGCGTATGTAGGAACATCATAACAATAACAAGAGACGCTCCCCAGTGGTGCATCCCACGCACAATTTCACCGAATGCCACTTCATTTTGAAGATAGTAAACGGATTTCCATGCATTTTCAATATCCGGCGTGTAGTACATTGTAAGGAACATACCTGAAAGAATCTGGATGACCGTTACGAAAAACGTCAAACCACCGAAACAATAGATGAATGCAGAAAAATGATGTGCAGGGTTTACGTGCTCAGGTACTTCATGGTCAGCGATATCCCGCCAAATCGGGGTGATATCCAACCGTTCGTCAACCCAATCATAAATTTTATTTAGCACTTCGGTCGTACCCCCTTACATTTTAAACTAATGTGTTTGGAACCGTTTTTCCAAGATAAACATAGCCATCCACGACATTTACCATATACTCATCGAGTGGTCCAAGTGGTGGAGATCCAGGAATGTTTTTCCCGTTTTTCTCATAACGTCCATCATGGCAAGGGCAGAAGAATTCATTCTTATGCTTCTCGGACCCTTCCCAGCTCACCGTGCAACCAAGGTGTTTACAGACAGGAGAAAGTGCGATGACTGTATCGCCTTCTTTATAGACCCAAGCGGTATTCGATACATCAGACTTGTACCATGCATCTTTACGATCCTTAATAGTAAAGTCAACCCGTACAGGAGTTTCGGTCAATTTATCCACTTTTTGCGGAGTTGGAACGAATTCACCTTCACTTTTTGGTTGCAATACTGGATCGACTGCAAATCGTACCATCGGCATTAACATAGCAGAAGCCATGAATCCACCGACACCCATCAACGTATAGCTCAGGAATTGGCGTCTAGACACTTTGCTGCTCATCAGTTTCCCTCCTCTTACTCCAAAATCAGTCCAACGGACATACTTTTGCTAATTGTAATACTAGGACATATCTATGATATATCAATACGAATTTAAATTCAATCATGCGTTCTACGGTAAAAGTAGAATGTGAACAATTCATGAATTTTACATAAATCGTGTTAGAACCTAAATAATGACAACTCATTATCCTTTAGATATTCTATCAGCTTCTTAGTTTGACCATTTTTCGATGAATTTCGGAAGCACCTGTCGCAACTGGTCTTCAAGGATTGATTGCCGTAGCGAGGCATCCATACTTTCTAATGGGATGGAAGGCATCCAAATAACTTGTCCAGGCAATTCAAACGTCGACCACACATGATCGGTCGTCAAGAAGAAGACGTGCTTGAATGGTGTACCGGAAAATTCTTGAAATGTCGTTTGCACTATAGATTGCAAATCTGATGTAGACGTATAGCTGAATGGCGGAGCAAACATCATTCTGCCTTTAAATTGAGTTTCAATTACTGATGCAAGATGCATAACAAATTCCGTCGAAGAAGCGCTTGTCTTCATCTTATCCAAGTTCATTTCAACTTTTACAAGCGGTATCACTAATGTATCGATATATTCTTTTTGTGATAGATATGTATCCATGTCATTGCCTGTCCAATTCATTTCTATTCAGTCCCCCTAAAAAAGTCAAGCAAATGACTCCATCTTGAAGATGGAGTCATTAGTCCTTTGTAATTTTCATATCATTCAGCATTGCAGATAGGATTAGGAAGCGTTCCCTATCATTTGCATCAAGCGCTTCATCTACTCGTTTCATCAGCAGATCAAGCGACAAAGAGGCAGCACTTTCCTCTAACAGTTTCTCGGCAATTTTACGATCCCGTGCACTTACTTGTAGTTCTGCAGGCAGGAATGGATTTTCCTCCCGAACACTTGCATAATGCGGGCATGCATTGCTATTTGGAAAATTCAGCTGTATATACATTTTTTCGTCCGGATGAAGACGTAAATCATGAAATGACTTTTCTGCATCCGCGGTCATCAGATTGCCCTTGTAAAAACGAAATGGGATACTTTCCGAATTAATTGTTGATATCACCATTGCGCGCGGACAGTAATGCACTTCATCCGTAAAGTGGACGTTTTGTAGAAGCTGTTCATGGCTTAGAAGATAGTTCAGAATCCAAACACATTCCCGACGCTTTAATTTATAGCGCTTTAAAAACCAACGAACAAAGTCTTTTTTGGCAGCGACAGGAACCATGGCTGTCATATCACACCTCCTTGTCATTCAACATTTCAAGAAAAGCGGCCCATTCATCATGTTGCGTTAGTGACACAAGCGTCTTAATTACCTCGATAGCTTCATTCGGTTTCCCTTCATCCAAAAGGAATCTTGCGAATTTATCCAAAAATGATGGATCATCTTTCAATCCAGTATATGCCTTACGGTAAGATAGGTATGCATCGGCATATTGTTCCTCTCTTTCTAAAGCAAATGCTTTAAATGCTGAAAGAAGTGGGAGATCCATCTCATCTACTTTCATCTCCGCTAAAAGATCAAGTAGTTCCTCATCTTGCTCCCTCTCATTATAAAGCGAAGCCAAAGTAATGATTGCATCGATATATTCAGGATCAAGAGCAATTGAATGTTTTAAATGTTCCTCTGCTTCATCAGGAAGAGCTAATTTTAAAGCAACTTTTCCAGCAGCCAAGCGTAATTCCTTGTCAAATTCATCTCGTGCGATTCCTTTTTTGTATAGATCGTAAGCTTTCGCGTCCTCACCCAATTGGGAATTAGCTTGCCCCGCAAGCATATAAGCGGAAAAGTAATCCGGATCCATTTCTATCAGGTTTTCGAGTAATTGAATCGATCGTTCAGGTTGTTTGCTTTGATAATATGCGTATGCTGCACCGAAAACAGTATCGGGACTCTGCTCATCCTCCATAATATTCTCATAATATGGAATGGCTTCTTCATAGGCAGCACCTGCACTATAAGTTTCGGCAATCCGTAGCGGGATACTGATGTTAGCTATTTCATTGTTCCCCTCACTATACAAATCTGAGAACAGTTTAGCCGCTTCAATATACCTACCTGCATCAAGTAAAAGTTCCGCATATGCAAATCGGATGACTGGTTCATATGGGGCCCTTTCAAGAGCCTCCTTCACCTTACTAAGTGCGGCTTCCGCCATTCCAATCATTTGATAGTAATCTGCTAACGCCATCAACGCTTGAACATATTCATCCTGATCGGGCGTCACTTCGGAGAGTAGGAGCAATGCTTCGTCCTCATCTCCAAGTTCAAGCAGTGTAGATGCCCTATCAATTTTCAGCTGTGCTTCGTCCGGCATCACTGAGCTCAATGTTTCGTAGATATGATCTGCTTGGCCTATATAGCCGTACTCGACCATCATCCCCGCAACGTCATAGAGAAGGTCAAACTCCTCCATTTTTTCTGCGCGATCAATTAATTCATTCATTAAGCGAATATCACCTTCAAAAATCGCTCTTTCAAATTCATGTAACTGCTTCATATTTTCACCTGTTCCTTCATGTTGTATACATTAGGAAAATTATTCATCTTCACCTTTTTTGATGAGATCCGATAATTGTTCAAAGAAATTTGGGTAGGATATTGCAATGCATGAAGGATTTTCAATTTCAACAGGACCTTCCGTTATAAGTGCGGCAATTGCTGCCATCATACCTAACCGATGATCACCGTATGATTTCAATTTTGCCCCTTTTAACGGAGTAGGACCTTTAATGATCATCCCATCATCAGTTGCTTCAATTTGCGCACCTAACTTATTCAATTCGTTAGTAACAGCAGCAATACGGTCTGTTTCCTTGACCCGCAGTTCTTCTGCATCCTTAATGATTGTTATACCTTCTGCCTGGGTTGCCAACAATGCAATAATTGGCAATTCGTCAATGAGCGTTGGAATGATATCCCCTTCTATGCTTATTCCTTTCAAATGTGAATTGGAGACTCTTATTGTACCATAAGGTTCCTCTTTTTCACCGTACCGTTCAAGCACTTCAACTTGAGCGCCCATCTTCTCAAGAACCATGATAATTCCTGTTCTAGTCGGATTCAGACCTACGTTTACGAATTCCACGGTACTTCCTTCAACCATAGCCGCAGCCACCATGAAAAATGCAGCTGAAGATATATCTCCTGGAACTACTACATCAGTTCCTTTCAATACCTGCCCGCCTTGTAGACTCACTACATTCCCATCTTGTTGAATATTTGCACCGAATTGTTTGAACATCCGTTCTGTATGATCTCTAGATATGGCAAATTCCTTAACAACTGTCAATCCATGAGCATTCAAACCAGCAAAAAGTATTGCCGATTTTACTTGGGCACTTGCAACTTGCATTTGATAATCAATACCTTTTAGTGATTCTCCTTTTATAGAAAGGGGAAGATAATCTCCTTCATCATTCCCAGAAATTGATGCTCCCATTGATTGTAAAGGGATTGTGACTCTTTTCATCGGTCTTTTTGATAGTGAGTCATCTCCAGTCAAAACAGAGTTAACTGACGAGCCCGACAATATACCAAGCAATAATCTGGCAGTTGTCCCTGAATTCCCTGCATACAATTCACCAACAGGCGTTGTCCAATCCTGGATTCCTGGGCTCTCAATTAACACATCCGTTCCATTTTGTTCAATGGATACGCCCAATTTCTTGAAAATATCGATTGTCCGTAAGCAATCTTCCCCTTCAAGGAATCCTGTTACGGTCGTCTTTCCAGAGGCGATTGACCCTAACATAATTGCCCGGTGAGAAATGGATTTATCACCCGGGACCTGTATTGTGCCTTTTACAACCGGCTTATCGAACTGGATTGTTTTCACTTCAACCAAAGTCATCTACCCCTTTTAAAGAATATGCATGCTATAGTCCGTCGTCCTTGAAAGTACAGCTCTTGCCGCCTTGCGATCGTCAGCATTCTGGAAGCTGATTACAAGAATTCCGTACACATCTGTCCTTGTTTCAACAATCCGGATGTTTGTAATACTGATCTGTTCATCGGCAAGTATTTTTGTAATTTCAGATATGACTCCGGGATGATCAGGTACATCAATATGCAAATCAAGTGTCATATACAGGGCTCCTTGTATAGCCCCTTCAGATGTAGAAGGCAATCTGTCCCTAAATGTCTTGGCATCCTCAAAGAAACGAAAAATTAAATCCGGATCATTTTCAGAAATTAGATTTCGGATGGATTCCATCTCTTGCAACCATCCATCAAGTTGCATTAATAATTCATCACGATTTTGCATTGTAATATCGCGCCACATTGTTGGATCCGCAGAAGCGATGCGGGTTAAATCACGGAAACCTCCCGCCGCCAAATTTTTGATGAAGGGCTGCTGTTTTTCCTGATCCGCCAATCTACCAACGAGAGAAGACGCGATTAAATGTGGGAAATGACTAACTATGGCCGTCATATGATCATGCTCATCGGCGTTTAATACAACAATTTTCCCCTTAGTTGATTTTAATAAGTTTGATAATTCATCGATTTGTTCGGAGGTTGCATCTATAGTAGGTGTCAAAATGTAATAAGCATTTTCAAATAGATGTTCTTTCGCGGCAGAAATACCACTTTTATGTGAACCTGCCATTGGATGGCCTCCAATGAATGTCAGTCCCTTGTCAGTGAGAACCTTCGCAGCCTCCATAATTGGCTTTTTCGTACTGCCTGTGTCTGTAAGAATTACTCCATCCTTTAATTTCCATGTGGATGCTTCCTCTAACAATACGACTGTAGTATTAACTGGAGTCGCAAAAATGATGATATCTGCTTTTTCACAAGCTGATTTAGCGGATGGAGCAATTGAATCGATTATTCCGCGTCGGTATGCCTCGTCTGCAGTTGCGTAAGATCTGTCAAATCCTATGATATGTAATTCTTGTATACTGCGCTTTAGTGCAAGACTAAGTGAGCCTCCAATTAGCCCAAGTCCTATTATTGCCACGTTTTTCTTCATAATTATCTACCTTTTTCTTTTAACAAAAGATCCAATGCATGAAATACTCCTGTATTCTGCTCTTCTGTTCCTATTGTTATCCTAACATAATTAGGTGTTCCCAAAGCATTTCCACTTCGAACTATATAACCTTTTTGCAATAGGAATTCCGTTGCTTCGTCTGCATCACAAGGAACTTCCATTAAGACGAAATTCGTTTGCGAATCAAAGATATGGATCTTATTTTCGGAAGCAAAATCCTTGTAACGACCTCTTTGAATTTCATTTTTACGACGGCACTCTTCAATGAATTCATCGTCTTTAAGTGCTACACTCGCCATTGCTAGTGCAAGTGAATTATTATTGAAAGGGTTACGTACTTTATTCAATTCCGTAACGACTGTTGGAGAGCCGACCGCATAACCGAGCCGGAAAGAAGCTAACCCGTAGGCCTTTGAAAACGTTCTAAGCACTAAAATATTTGGGTAATCATCAACCAATCGTATTGAATCGATATTATTTGGATCGGTTACATACTCAAAATAGGCTTCGTCTAACACCACTAGGATATTTTCTGGCACTTTGCTTAAAAATCTTTTCAATTCATCACTTGGGATAAGGTTTCCTGTGGGATTGTTCGGATTACAAATCCAAATGACTGACGTCCGTTCATTGATCGCCGATAGGAATGCATCAAGATCATGACCGCCGTCACTTAGAGGGATTTCAGTAAAATCCGCCCCCTCGATTTTTGCATTATGTGCATATTGCGGAAAGGTTGGAGCTGGCATGATTGTGTGGGTTTGATTATCAAGCAAAGCACGTGAAATGATTGAAATAATTTCATCGGAGCCATTTCCGAAAAGAATTGAACCTTCATCCACCCCATGTTTTTCAGATAGTTCACTTCGAAGATTTGTTGCATGACCATCAGGGTAAATTTGAAACGGCATAGAAGAGCTTGTTAAAAACTCCATTACTGATGATGCACAACCGTATGGGTTCTCGTTTGAGGCTAATTTAACGACTTCTTTCAGACTGTATAAATCCTTAACTTCCTCAATGGATCTTCCTGGTTTATAAGGATTCATTTCATTTAAGGCTTCTTTCCATTTCATATGTATTCCTCCAGTCTCCATTGTAGTTAGTTGAGCAAGTCAGGACGTAGCTTAACCGCTTCATTATGATAAACATGCTTAATGTCTTTTTGGACAATTTCACTATTTACATGCATGAGCGCTCTTATGCAAAATGGCATGGAACCTATTACATTCATTTCATGCGTGCACATGACAGGAACGTATTTCCATCCATCTAATGTTCTTACTGCCTTGGCTGGAAATGCTGATTTTATGTCCTGAGTAGTTGAAATAATGACTGAAACAATGTCACCTGGTACTACTCCATTCGCTTCTGCCATTTCGATAACCATCATTCTAGTTGCTTCAAGAACTTTGTCTGTATGATCCTGTTCAACGGTTGTTGCTCCTCTTATTCCCCTTACAGTCATTCATTTTCCCCCTAACCTATTCTTTGCTGAAATTCCTCAAATGCTTCCTTGCAATCTTTTTCAGTAACTTTCTGTATGAAAGGGCTACCTAATTCTTTCAACATTATAAAATTCAACTCGCCGAATGTTGCTTTTTTATCATTTTTCATGAAGTTCAAAAACTGATTGAATGAATAATTTAGAACTGGTTCAAATGTATAGCCATTTAATTTTGCAAAGTTAATGAAACGGTTTGTAAATGTAGAATCCACATTGCCGTGTTTCTCACTAAGGATGAAACTATAAGCCATGCCAATCATTACACACTCCCCATGACTAAGACCGCCGAATCCGCATACCGCCTCTACCGCATGACCAAATGTATGACCAAAGTTAAGATATTTCCTTACAGAATGCTCAAACTCATCAGCAGCAACGATATCCGCCTTCACCTTAATCCCCTTTATGAGTTCTTCAGAAAGCCATTCTATGGATGGATTGACAAATGCAATATTCTCGATAAGTTGGTTTGCCCAGTTTGCGTCAGATATGAATGCGTGTTTTATCAACTCCGCCATTCCAGAGCGTATCTCACGTGGCGGCAAAGTTTTAAGTAATGTTGTATTGAATAATACCGCTGAAGGCTGATGAAAAGAGCCAACCATATTTTTTCCTGCCGGTAAATTGATAGCAGTCTTTCCTCCCACAGCGCTATCGTGTGCAAGGATTGTCGTAGGACATTGTATGACCCGAATACCTCTCATAAATGTCGCAGCCACAAATCCGGCTAAATCCCCACACGCCCCTCCACCAAAAGCAATCAATAATGAGTTCCGAGTGAAGTTTTCCTGCAATAAATACGATTGGCATTCAATATAGACCTCTGGTGTTTTACACTTTTCACCGGAAGGGACAATTTTGACACTTGGAGACACCTCTGCTTTTTCCAAAGCCTGAAGAAGAATCGGCAAATGTTTTGACGCAACTATGGCATCAGCAATAATCCCAACCTGGTCAGCTGTTTTTAGCAATTCCTTATAGTCAGATGAAAAAAGCTCATATACATGGTCTCCGACATGTACATCATATCGGGCATTCGGTATTTCAATGGTCAGTTTCCCCATATCAGAACTCCTTTACATATTCTCTGTACCGATTGATTTCATCCACTAATCCATCCATCGTATCAGAACGAAATTCGTCCATGATTGCCTTAGCGACTTCGGTTGCAATGACATGTTCTGCTACAACGGAAGCTGCAGGAACTGCACATGGATCAGATCTTTCAATCGTTGCTACGAAAGGCTCCTTCGTATCAATATCGACACTTTCAAGCGGTTTGTACAAAGTTGGTATTGGCTTCATGACTCCTCTTATGACAATCGGCATCCCGGTAGTCATACCACCTTCAAGTCCACCAAGCCTATTCGACTTTCGGTAGTATCCAAGCTCTTCCGACCATGCAATCTCATCATGCACCTTGCTACCAGGGTTTTGAGCCATCTTAAAGCCCAGACCAAATTCCACACCTTTAAATGCATTTATGCTCATCATTGCACCAGCAAGTTTACCATCCATTTTACGGTCGAATTGGACGTAACTGCCAATCCCTGGTGGACATCCTTCCACAATTACTTCAACGATTCCTCCAAGGGTGTCTCCACGTCCTTTGATATCATCAATTGCTTCAACCATTTTAACTGAAGCTACTTTATCTGCACAATACACAGGGTCCTGCTCGATGATTTCTCGTAATTCATCCACTTCAAGGTGTGCATATGATTTGGGATCAGTCGAGATTCCACCGATTTCGGTAACATGAGCCACTGTTTTAATACCC
Source organism: Sporosarcina highlanderae (assembly GCF_030433715.1). Taxonomy (GTDB): domain Bacteria; phylum Bacillota; class Bacilli; order Bacillales_A; family Planococcaceae; genus Sporosarcina; species Sporosarcina highlanderae. The sequence continues at coordinate 70,590 of NZ_JAROCC010000013.1, forward strand.
AGTTGACGAAGGAATTGCTTGGCCACAGCACCTATTGCAACCCGCATTGTCGTTTCCCTCGCGGATGATCTTTCCAATACATTTCTTAAATCCCGATGGCCATATTTCATGCCCCCTACAAGGTCTGCATGACCTGGACGCGGGCGAGTAATTTGTCTTTTTATATCTTCAGGATTGATATCTTCAGACAAAGGTTGAATTCCCATAATTTTTGTCCAGTGTTTCCAATCATCATTGACAACTGTAAGTGTAACTGGTGAACCTAATGTCAATCCGTGCCTTACGCCGGATGTGATGAGCACCTGATCCTTTTCAATTTGCATTCTTCTTCCACGCCCATGCCCGCCTTGGCGTCTTTTCAATTCGTTATTGATCATTTCAGCGGTCAAAGGCATTTGAGCGGGTAACCCCTCAATTATTGCTGTTAGTTGAGGCCCGTGTGACTCTCCTGCTGTAAAAAACCTCATTCCAAATTCCTCCTTTTATCTCTATTTTAAAGGTTGGATAAATATCCGCTTCATAGCACCTTATCAGAATATAGCAACTTTGACTATAGGTATTGCAAAAAAAGTCTGGATTTTCGCTCCTAAAAAAACATCAAATCTTCCTGTAAAAGAATGTCTCTACCTGTTCGAAACCGTATTTATCGGGGGTGAATATTTGTTCTGTGCTACCGACAAACAGAACTCCATTAGGTTTGAGCGCTTTTGCAAAGTTGGTGTATAGTTGTTCTTTGGCTTTATCGGTGAAGTAGATCATAACATTGCGACAAATAATAAGGTCAAAGCCGTTCTCAAATTTATCGTTCAGTAAATTATGCTGCTGGAATCGGACGGTTTGCTTGATTTCTTCTTTAATCTGATAATATTGACCCTGATTAATAAAGAAACGATCCAACATCTTTTTTGGAAGTTCCTTAAGCGATCTCTTAGCGTAAAGGCCGACTTCTGCTTTATCCAAAACCATGGTGTCAAGGTCTGTAGCCAAAATGGAGACATTCTTGAGTGGTAGATGTGCTGATAGAACCATGGCGAGAGAGTAAGGTTCTTCACCGCTCGAACATGCTGCACTCCAGGTCTTCAAGTTTTTATTTGTGGAAAGAAGCATCGGTAGTATTTTTTGTTCAAGTATCTCCCAGCGTTGGGCATTTCGATAAAATTCAGTTACGTTAATCGTTATCCTCTCTAAAAAATCATCTAACAATTCCTGATCATTATGTATGGCAATAAAATAATCTGAAAAACTGTGATATCCTCTTTTTTCATAAAGTGAGGTAAGTCTTCTTTTCATTTGTGGCTCTTTATACAAAGAAAGATCTATCCCAGTTTTTTTCTTAATATTCACTATGAAACTGGCGTAATCTGCCAATCGAATTCCCCCCAAACCAACTTTTTTCTATTATACCGAATAATACTGCAATGTTGGTAAACAAAAACAGTCATGCATATTTTGCATGACTGTTTTAAAAGCTACTTTATTAATTAGTTGATCCAGCTAATGATTGATTTGTCATAGCTGACAAGCTCTTCTTCTTTAAAGAAAAGATTAATTTCACGGACTGCGGATTCAGATGAATCAGAACCGTGGATGATGTTTTTACCGACTGTTACAGCGAAATCTCCACGGATTGTTCCAGGAGCAGATTCCTTAGGGTTTGTTGCACCCATCATAAGACGTGCTGTTGAGATGACATTTTCGCCTTCCCAAACCATTGCAAAAACAGGACCTGAAGTGATGAACTCAACAAGTTCGCCAAAGAAAGGACGCTCTTTATGCTCACCGTAATGTTGTTCTGCAAGTTCTTGAGTGATTTGCATCAATTTACCGCCAACAAGTGTGAATCCTTTGCTTTCGAAACGGCTTACAATCTCACCGATCAAGTTACGTTGTACACCATCAGGTTTTACCATTAAAAATGTTTTTTCCATTTATAACACTCCTTCATATATGTATCGGATTTTATCCTTACCGATCGTATCAAACGGAAGCCAATCTTTCAACTGGCAACTCTTTAATTAAAACTTTCTTCTTCCAATAAATGCGGCAATTTGAAGTAAAGCATTCTTCGCATCTCCGTCTGGCAATGATTCAACTTCGGAAATCGCCTTTTTAAGATACAATGTACTTACTGCTTGGGCCTTCTCAATAGCCCCGGATTGCCTAATATATCCTAACATTCGGATACGCTCCTCTTCAGTCAAGGTGCCATCAAAAGAACGGATTAAAAACGGTTGGAATTCGGGGTCATCCTTTATGTATAGTGTCGGCAAGGTAATATGACCATTCAGCAAGTCACTTCCTGCAGGTTTGCCTAATTTTTCATCAGTCGATGTGATATCAAGGATATCATCGACGATCTGAAATGCCATTCCTGCAAAGTAACCGAACCTTTTTAACTTTCCAACTGTATCGGCATTCGCATTCGAAACAAGCGCCCCCAACTCACAGCTGGATGATAGTAATAAAGCCGTTTTTCTCTTGATACGGCGTAAATAATCCCGGAACGATTGGTCTGTTATTTGCTGATATTCAAGCTGAATGATTTCCCCCTTACAAATTTCCAACATTGTTTCAGCCAATAGTTGATGAACTGCGGGCATCTCAATTTCTCCGATGGAAACAAGCGCACGGGAAAAGATATAATCACCCGTATACATGGCAATTCTATTATTCCACCTTGACTTAACCGTTTCAAAACCTCTTCGGAAGTCTGAATTGTCGATGACATCATCGTGGACAAGGGAGGCCATATGAATAAGTTCCAGGGATACTGCAACCTTTGCCACATTTTCCATTGAATATTCACCGAATTTCGATGAAAGGATCACAAAAATTGGACGTATCCTTTTTCCACCAGCCCGTAATAAATGTAAGGAAGCTTGACGAATGACCGGGGAAGAGGAGTCAACGGATTGTTCAAGTTCCTTTTCGATGAATGAGAGATCCTGCCGGAAATCTGCGTAAAGCGACATTAACTTCAATTTCTCCAAGACGATTACCTTCCCCTACTTGCAATTATTTGAAAGCGATATGCCCTGCAGCAGCCCCACCGCTATATTTCTTGTATGACACTTCCTGAAAACCTGCATCCACAAACAGTTGCGCAAGTTGTTTAGCCCCAGGGAAATCATCTGCCGATTCTTGAAGCCAAGAGTACTCCTTATAACTTTTAGCAAAAATTTTGCCAAATAGCGGCATGATGTATTTAAAATAAAAGCGGAATACTTGACGGTAAATCGGAATTTCAGTTTGTGATGTCTCTAAACACGCTGCCATACCACCTGGTTTTAGCACCCGGTGCAATTCCTTCAATACTTGTTCGTAATCGGGCACATTACGTAAGCCAAACCCTATTGTTACATAATCGAAACTATTATCCTTGAATGGCAGCTCCATAGCATTTCCTTGGACGAGAGTAATGGACGGATACTCTTTAACTTTAGGACGGGCTGATGCAAGCATCCCCTCACTAAAGTCGAGACCGGTTACACTGCCATCTTTACCGGTTGCCTCTGCCAAGCTAATTGTCCAGTCACCAGTTCCGCAACATACATCCAAAGCACTTGAATTAGGTTTGACATTCATACGCTTCATAATATCGTTTCGCCATTTTTTATGCTGATTAAAACTGATGACGGAATTCATCTTATCATAATCATCAGCGATACTTTCGAAGACGTGATGGACTTTTTTTTCTTTGGCTGTCTCCATATGTCGTCCCTTCTTTCCTTAGAGAGGCTTTCCTGATAGTGGATTCGCCAACCTATGTATTTCCTGCTTTAAAAAAGGAGTTAAAAAGTCAGCATTCAGAAGCTCTTTCCTCATCCTTCCTGAGAGAATAGAAATAGCCGTTTCAATTTTTTCCTTTTTTAACCGATTCGTAGTCATACTCCGATGAATAGTTGTATCTTTTATCAGCTGATTAAAGTACCAAATTAGACTTAATGCAGTTTCAGATATCGTTCTATATTTTGAAAAACCATATCTCTGTTGAAACTCACCAATGCAGCCTGATTCAATACAATTCACTGCCTCAATATGCGCATATGTTTCGTCAAAAGATCCCATGAATAAGTCAGTTTTCGTCTCGTTGATACGACCTATCATTTTAGACATCGCCGTTATAAATTCAAAATCAGGGATTGAAGATAATAAACGATAATGGATTCCACTGAAATGATCTCCGGATAATACCATAAGTTGCTGTTCTTTCGTTGAAGCGTCAAGAAGATCCACCCGGTCATGTATATCGAATGCTGCATGGACCGCTCCAACAGCAATAGCCGATATATTCAGCACTGGCGACCATTCTTCACCATTCAGGAATGGTAAAAGAAGGAAAAAAGCTTTTGCTTCATCCAATGGCATTGTTCCAAGCTCTCTATATACAATTGGCTCTTGGATTGATTGCTCAACTTGCTTTATATAATTTTGAATGTATCGGTTGATTGTTAGTCTGTCCATCTTCGGTTCTCCATTCAAAGACAATGTGAAAGAGCGATCTTTTATGATTTATTCTTTCCCATCGCTGTAAACAATACCATGCGCGGAGTGAATTTCTGCCTTGCCACGTATTTTCATGGCGGATGTATGTTCAGTGAATTGGGCAATCATTACTTCTCCACGGTCCAATTTTTCGGTGTGATGAAATTTTGTATCATTGCCTCTCGTAAGTCCAATGACATTTACTCCGTCTTCTTGCGCTTTTATTACAATAAAATCAGGTTGTGGCATGTTTCCAACTCCTGTCATTCATATAGAACTAATCATATCATAGAACTGATTTGAACCGCAAAGTCATCGGTCTTATTTAAGAAGAGACAGAATTTCGGCTCTTTTCACATCATCGTGCTCGTAAATGCCACGAGCTACTGTCGTAACAGTTTTCGCGCCAGGCTTTTTTATTCCTCTCATTGTCATACACATATGTTCAGCCTCAATAATGACGTATACCCCGATTGGATTCAGCATTTCCATCATTGCGTTGGCGACAGTGGAAGTGATCCTTTCTTGCAATTGTGGTCTTTTGGCTGTTGTTTCTACGGCTCTTGCCAGTTTGCTTAGTCCGGCCACTACTCCGTCTCGTGGTATGTATGCGATATGTGCATGTCCAAAGAAGGGAACTAAGTGATGTTCACACATTGAATGAAAAGGTATGTCCTTTACAAGTACCACTTCATCATGATTCTCATGGAATACTGTTTCGAAATATTGTCTAGGGTCTTTATTCAATCCTTCAAAGACTTCGGCGTACATTTTAGCTACTCGTTTTGGTGTTTCGATCAACCCTTCACGCTCGGGGTCTTCTCCTACAGCTTCAAGAATCATTGATACTGCTTTTTCTATTTTAGCAAGATCCATCTCGGTCATTTTGACAACCTCCTTAGGCCAATCTGATGCTATTCCTTCAAAGATAGTAGCATACTCACATCAATACGTACAGTTGAATAGATTCAAATAGAATAATACATTGTCGATTTCTGTTTCAAGCGGACGCTTATATGAAAAGGAGTCCGTCCCCCTTATCTGTATAACAGATGCAGCGGACGGACTCCTATGTAAACTTAAAGATTACTTAACAGCATCTTTAAGCGCTTTACCTGCTTTGAAAGCAGGAACTTTGCTTGCAGCAATTTCGATTTCCTCACCAGATTGTGGGTTACGTCCTTTACGAGCAGCGCGTTCACGCACCTCAAAGTTTCCGAAACCGATCAATTGTACTTTATCACCATTAGCAAGTGCTGATTGGATAGTATCGAATACAGCTTCAACCGCTTTAGTAGCGTCTTTTTTAGTCAATTCTGCTGCTTCTGCAACTGAGTTGATCAATTCTGTTTTGTTCACACCATTCACCTCCTCTCAAAGGTAAATTCATTTACTTTTGTTAGAGTAACATACCTAAAACCGCGGTGCAACAATATTATCAGCGTTTCGGCTGGATTTTGGTCAATTTCGGTAAAAACAAAAAAAGATCCGTGAAATACGGATCTTTTAGGGTTCTTTAGTCTTATTGGCGGCTGAACTTCTTAAACGATGAATGTTATCATGCCCTTATTTCCGTCGTTCACCATTTGCTCAATCGTTTCGCGTAGACGTTTACGCGCATTCGGTGGAACGGAAGAAGTTTTAAAGCGGATGCTTTCCTTCAGCACTTCGTGCAACGGTGTGCCGAAGAGCTGTGTCTGCCATAAGGCATCCCTGTCATGAAGATATGCATTCTTTAATTCCTTAAGCAAATGATGGCTATGGAATTCTGAACCGATTAGAGGTGAGAACTCTGCGTCCATATCGATTCGGATAATGTGAAGCGATGGTGCCGTTGCTTTCATTCGTACACCATAGAAATTATTTTCCTTAATAAGTTCAGGCGGGGATGGTTGGAAATCATCAATTGTTGGCAAAGCTACGCCGTACCCACTCTTCTTAGCTGTATCAATCGCTTCAGCATACATATCATATGACTTTTTGGCTTTCACAGCGTCTTTAACGAAAAGGAGCCAATCCTTTTTCGTTCTCATTTCCTGTTGCATAATTTCTTCGCAAACTTCGCGGAATGCTTGTTCGTCCATTACAATATTGACCGTCGCTTTGCCTTTCCCCGCATCTACGTCAACGACTTCGGCATGACGTACAAACTTTTCATCCTTCAATCGCTCTGCAAGCTCTTGAATTTTCCGGATTTTAGATGCTTCAAGGAACCCTTCATTGATAACATTGTCAATGGCTGCATTCAACTCATGATCCGAACCAAGCACGTCCATCCAATCAGGCTTTTGCAATTCGATATCTGTAATAGGGAATTCGTAAAGTGCCTCTTTCAGGATGAGTTGTATTTCTTGAGCGTTTAATTGGTCCGCACTTATCGCAATTACAGGTACCCCGTGTCTTTCATGCAACTGTTCCTTCAAAGCGACTGTTTTGTCATGGGCAGGCATTTTTGAGTTCAGGACAATGACAAATGGCTTCCCAATATCTTTTAACTTTCCTACGATTTCTTCCTCCGCAACCTCAGCTGCAGCTCTTGGAATGTTGTTAACCGTTCCATCAGTCGTTACGAGTATGCCGATCGTTGCATGGTCTCGGATAACTTTATCGGTTCCAATACGAGCCGCTTCTTCGAAAGGTATCGGTTCATTATGCCAAGGAGTATGGACAAATTTCGGACCATCCTCATCCTCATATCCTTTTACTCCATCAATCACATAACCGACACAATCAGCAAGCCGAACTTGAAAGGACAACTCCCCATCCCCGATGGATACTTGAGTACCTTGTGCGGGGACGAATTTCGGTTCAGACGTCATAATAATCGGACCTGGCGAACTTTGGGGCAATTCGTCCTGAGCCCTTGCCCTATCGCCTGCATCCGTCATATTCGGTATGACGACCTCCTCCATCACCCTTTTGACGAAAGTCGATTTACCGACACGAACAGGGCCTACAACACCGATATAAATATCCCCATCCGTTCGTCTTGCCAGATTTTCATACAACTCCTCTTTCATACTTAGCCCTCCTTTTTTCGCGCATATTAGTTTATGTAAATGAAAAACGTTTCATGCTAAAAATGCATGAAACGTTTTAGTTACTCTATGAAATTATTTCTTTTTCATAAATACCGGTTCATTTTGATCATTCACAGTGTATGGCAATGAATAGGCAGGAACGATTGGATAGTCATCAGAAAGTAAATAACGGATGTCTTCACCTTCCTTAACATTTCTTTTCTCTTCACTTAAAATTCGATTTAAATCGATAGAGTAATCCACATAAAAGTTCCCATCCCCACCAACAACAATCGGAAGCAATGCATCTGAATACGGACTTTCGATTTTCAATGGCTCTTTGAAACCCATTGCTTCAAAATCGATTTCATAAACATTTTCACCTACAGCTTCTTTAAAAGGGAGCTTTCCATTTATATGCTTACGTAAGTTCAGTTCACGGATGCGTTCGGCAATTCGTAAGTCAACGAGCTTAACAGTCGGATTTTCCTCAACATCCATTAGGACATATTGATAAATCCCTCCTGTTTCAAACGCATTCGATGGAATTTTTTCCGTATAAGCGGGTACTAATTTTGAAAACTCAATCGGGTATTTTATGTACAGATCAGTTTCCTGTTCTCTAGTTTTAATTGGTAGTAACCCACCGTTATTTTCCTTATATGCATTAACTGCCTTTTGAATCGCCTCGATTTGATCTTCATAAGGGATTTCCCTTCGTTCTTTTTCATCACCGGGATACATACAGCCAGCTAAAATAATAACGGTTAGCAAAGAAAGTAATAGCGCTACTCTTTTTTGAATCATCATCATCTTGCTCCTCCCGTAGGTCCGCTGAATACTAGATACACCATTGCAAAAAATGAAAATATCAATAACGCATACGCGACAAGGGCAAAAATGATTTTCATGAATTTGTTTGAGAGTTTATGTCGGCTAACGTAGATGAGCCCCATGGAAATTGCCATGAAACCCATCGCATAAAACGATAGCCACATTTTATCCAAAGAGGACAAAAGGATCATCCTTTCGTGTCATACAGGACATCTTATTATTTATAAAAAATATCTTCTATTTCTTGTTTTTTCATTCTGTTCATTAATTGATCTACTGCTTCTTTTGGCGGAACCTCTTCAAAGAGAACTGAATACAATGCTTCTGTCAATGGCATTGAAACATCATATTGAAGAGATAATTGATGGGCCGCTTTTGTTGTTCTTATACCTTCAATGACCATTCCCATTCCGGAAACTACTTCATCGATCGACTTACCCTGCCCCAAAAGGTTTCCAGCCTTCCAGTTGCGTGAATGGACACTCGTACAGGTTACAATCAAATCGCCTAGTCCAGTTAACCCTGAGAACGTAAGAGGGTTTGCACCCATTTTCATGCCAAGTCGTGTGATTTCCGCCAAGCCCCGTGTTATTAAAGCCGCTTTGGCATTGTCACCGTAGCCGATGCCGTCAATGATCCCTGCGGCAAGTGCGATAATGTTTTTTAAAGCTGCACCTAATTCGACTCCAATTAAGTCATCGTTCGTGTACACACGGAAATATTGATTCATAAATAAGTCTTGTACCTGTTCGGCTGCATCATGGTCATTTGATGCAGCGGTGATTGTTGTTGGTTGGCGAAGGACAACTTCCTCTGCGTGGCTCGGTCCAGATAGCACAACAATTGAACGGCGTTTATTCGGTTCAACTTCTTCTTCAATCATTTCTGAGATACGCTTTAATGTATCCGGTTCGATACCTTTCGAAACATGGATGATCAGTTTTGGAGTTTCCGCCAAAACATTAATCTGCTTTGAAATATCCCGCATGCCCTTTGTCGGTACTGCGATCACTAGAATTTCAGCGTGCTGTATTGCATCCTTTAAATCGGATGTAGCTTTCAAATTCTTAGGCAATGTTATCTTAGGTAAATATGAAGAATTCGTATGCATTTCATTAATTTCACGGGATTGTTCAGGCCTTCTTGTCCACAACCGGCAATCATGTCCATTCTCTGCAAGGACGAACGCGATTGCGGTTCCCCAACTGCCCGCTCCTAATACCGAAACTTTTTCCAATAATCTCACCTCATTTTAATCAGCTTCTTGCTCTTGTGATAAGACGGATAGGTGTCCCCTCAAAGCCGAAAGACTCTCTTAAGCGATTTTGCAGGAAGCGTTCATATGAAAAATGCATAAGTTCGGGTTCATTGACAAAAACAATGAAGACTGGGGGCTTTACAGCCACTTGTGTTGCATAATAAATGCGAAGTCTACGGCCCTTATCAGACGGAGCTGGATTACGTGCCACAGCATCTTCAATCACTTCGTTCAACACGCTTGACTGGATACGTAATGCGTGGTTTTCACTGATCATTTTAATGGTATCGAATAAAGTCGTAACACGTTGTTTCGTTTTCGCAGAGACGTAGGCGATCGGAGCGTAATCTAAGAACAAGAAATTCTTTCGGATATCCTCATTGAATTTGTTCATCGTCTTGTCGTCTTTTTCGATAGCATCCCATTTATTCACGACAAACATGACTCCTTTTCCTGCTTCTTCTGCATATCCGGCAATACGCTTATCCTGTTCACGTATTCCTTCCTCACCATTTATAACAATTAACACGACGTCTGAACGGTCTATTGCTTTTAATGCTCTTAAAACACTATATTTCTCCATGTTCTCATACACTTTACCCTTTTTACGCATTCCGGCAGTGTCGATGATCTTGTACTTTTGCCCTTCGTACTCATAGGAAGTATCTATTGCATCTGTTGTCGTTCCGGCTACATCGCTGACGATGACCCGTTCTTCTCCAAGCAATGCGTTCACTAATGAAGATTTGCCGACATTCGGTCTACCTATCAATGAAAAACGGATGACGTCATCCTCTATGGCTTCTTCCCCAGGTTCTGGGAAATTAGCTGCAACTGCATCAAGCAGATCACCAAGCCCGATACCGTGTGATCCAGAAATCGGATATGGGTCGCCAAAACCAAGCGAATAAAAGTCATAGATCATATCACGCATATCAGGGTTATCGATTTTATTTACAGCGAGAACGATAGGCTTTTTTGTTTTGTAAAGGATTTTGGCAACATGCTCGTCTGCGTCAGTTACACCTTCACGTCCGTTAGTCAAGAAGATGATGACATCGGCTTCTTCGATTGCGATTTCCGCTTGTGCCCTGATTTGCTCAAGAAATGGCTCATCGCCAATATCGATTCCACCAGTATCAATTAGATTAAAATCATGTGACAGCCAGTCTGCCGAGCTATAAATCCGGTCCCTCGTCACTCCGGCTACGTCCTCGACGATTGAAATACGTTCACCGACGATTCGATTGAAAATCGTCGATTTACCGACATTCGGTCTTCCAACGATTGCAACAGTTGGTTTACTCATTATTTAACACCCTTCCAATATATCTCTTGAACATTATACACAAAAAAAGTGATGATGCCTATGTAAGCACCATCACCATATGAATCGTAATTCAATCAATTGTTCAATAATTAGTCAAACTTACTCAGTAAATTTTTTGAGTTGGTCTCCGATGACGTCGCTTAGGGAGAATCCTGTTTCCTCTTTCATCTCATAATCGCCGTATGAATTGTCTTCTTCTTCCTTCTCCACCAAGTCTTTAATGCTAAGGGAAAGTCGCTTTTCATCCGAGTTGACATCAACCACTTTAACATCGATAGTTTGGCCTTCTTGCAACACTTCATGAGGTGTTCCAATATGCTGATGGGAGATACGTGAAATATGAACAAGTCCCTCTACACCAGGGAACACTTCAACAAACGCACCATATGAAACAAGGCGTTTTACAGTCCCTTGCAATACCGATCCTTTCGGAGCACGATTTTCAATGTCTTCCCATGGTCCTGGTAACGTTTCTTTAATCGACAAGGAAATACGTTCTGAATCACGGTCTACCGATAGCACCTTAACGTTCACCTTGTCTCCTTCTTTAAGTACATCAGAAACTTTTTCGACGTGCTCGTGGGATAGCTGGGAAATATGAACCAATCCATCCACTCCACCAATATCCACGAATGCACCGAATGATGCGATACGTTGTACAGTCCCTTCAAGTACTTGCCCCTCTTTCAGGTCGGCAAGGATTCCTTCTCTCTTGTTAGCCTTCTCTTCTTGCAGAACTGCCCTATGGGAGAGAATCAAACGGTTTTTCTCCTTGTCCATTTCCACGATTTTAAATTCCATTGTACGCCCTTTATAATCTTCGAACGATTCAACAAAATGATCTTCAACTAAAGATGCTGGGATAAAACCACGCACTCCAAGATCAACTACTAAGCCGCCTTTTACGACGTCCTTAACTTCTGTTTCAATCGTTTGTTGGTTGTTAAATTTTTCTTCAAGGGAATCCCAAGCATTTTCGGCATCCACTTTTCGCTTTGAAAGAACATAGTTCTCATCTTCTACTTTCGTGATGAGTAATTCGAGTTCATCTCCGACCTGTACAGCATCAGATGCTTTTTCAATGTGAAGGCTAGACAGTTCGCTAATTGGGATGACACCGTCAAACGGCGCACCAGAAATTTCGACCATCACCGATTTATCTTCGATTTTTGTCACCTTACCAGTCACACGGTCACCTTCTTTGTAACCGTTCACTTCATCCAAATTCATCTCTTCAGTCATATGTAGTCCTCCTCCATAATGAATCCTATCTCTATATTATTCGAATCGATTCATAAAAACAAAAAATTACTCTTATAAATTTATTTATTCTGTTCTAAAAGGGCTTGGATTTCACTCATAATCACTTCAGTCACTTCTTCAGCAGATGCTTTTGATTCCCTGTAAGTTGTCATGTCTATCGGCTGACCAAAAATGACTTTTAATGTTCTTAACGGTTTGTAGGGACCTACGATTGCACATGGCATGACGACTGCATCGCCTTTAAGAGCAAAGAATCCTGCTCCAGCAAGTCCTTTTCCAAGTTCCCCTGTCTTACTCCTTGTTCCTTCTGGAAACATTCCAACCACTTTACCGCCTCGCAATAATTTTAGAGTGGTTCTAAAAGCTTCGCGATCGCTCATACCCCGTTTTACAGGAAATGCATTGACACTTGGTAGAATGTTTTTCAGTATTGGCAGGTTGAATAGTTCTTCCTTCGCCATGAAATGGACTGTACGTGGACTAGAAATCCCAACAACCGGCGGATCAAAATTATCAATATGATTTGCACAAAGAAGAACCCCACCTTCTTTAGGGAAATTCTCCTTACCAATCACCTTGATCCGATAGAGGGGAAAGAAAATAGTACTGACTAAAAATTTGCCGAAAGGATATAGATTCATTGGTTCATCCTCTTTTCCGCTAACTCAATTACCTTATCAGCCACCTCTTCAATTGACATGGATGTCGTATCAACCAAAATGGCATCCTCTGCCATTTTCAACGGAGATGATTTTCTCTCGCTATCTGCACGGTCCCGCTTCTCAATCTCTTCTTTCAATTGGCCAAGTGGTACATGAATTCCCCTTTTTTCATTTTCCAGAAAACGTCTTTCGGCTCTTTCATCTACGGATGCAGTCATGAATATTTTCAACTCGGCCTTTGGAAGTACTGCAGTTCCGATATCGCGACCATCCATTACTACACCTGTTCCTTCAGCCAATTCTCTTTGTTTCTCCACCATTAGCTGGCGAACAGTAGTATGGGCAGCCACTTCCGAAACATGTGAAGTAACTTCCTGGGATCTAATTTCATCGGAGCAATCTACCCCATCAATCCAAACGGCTTGGCCATTTCTTTCGGGAACTAACACTATTTCAGTATGCTCTAGTAAATCCGCTAAATCTTTATCACTACCCATATTTATGCCCAATTGGATAGCTTTATGCGTCAAAGCTCGATACATCGCACCTGTGTCTATATAGGTATACCCTAATTTTTGTGCAATCCTTTTTGCAATTGTACTTTTACCTGCAGCTGCAGGACCATCAATCGCAATGATAAACCCATTCATCATATCATCTACCCCCGAATTCAATTCGAAAACATTGTATCATATAGAAAAGGGAAAAGTCCTATTTTATAAGGACTTTCCCCGCTACTCATATTATGCGTCATTTCTAGCCTGCAATTGTCTTTCAAAGCAAAACCGGATAATGTTCTGTCTATCCTTAGGTGTGGTATCCAAAAATTGTAGTGAAGCGATGGCACGCTCATTCTTCATCCAAGTACGAATGGCTTGCGCTTCCGTTTTAATATACTTGATCTCATCATTCAGAAAAGGAAGTGCAATCGTCAATCTCACCTTTTCCCCATCTTCAAATGAGTCTTTAGGTCCAAGGTTTAAAGCAATGCCACCCGCACTAATATCATCTGTGACATATTGATGAAAAGTGCCTCCAAAATCCACTGCCACATCAACTGCAGTTTCCACCCGGACATATTCCCGCCTTTGAATTTTTGTCAGCTTTTTATCCCCTGGATAAGAAACCTTTAGCATTGGGATGTCTTTATTTGCCCGTCCGGTCACTTCTGTCTTAAAGGAATAAGAAATATTGTTTTGAACAAAAGAAATTTGCAGTTTTGTACCATCAATAAAAAACGTAGTTCGGTTTGTTTCAATATTCACGGGATAATCAATCATGACGTAGCCTTCGCCCGTGTCAACAACCTTACTTTTAAACTTTTCGCTATTATTTTCTTCTATGTCTTTTACAATGGTTAACGTTGTACCAATAGAAAGGAACAAAGTAAACACCTACCCTTGAATGGTTATATCTATTATGTCATGGGTAGGCATAATTTCCAATATCTAATTTTTTGACAACATCACCAGTACAATTAATCTAACCTTTCGGTCTTTATGACTTCTTCTGTTTCCGTATCAACAATAACGCTATATGTGCCAGTTTGGCCGTGTTCGTCTCGAGTCACAGTTAGATAATGGGAAAGTCTTTGTTCCAGTCTTTCATTTTCAACATAGGCCAATTCTTCTTCTACAATTTGCACATCTTTATGGAAAAACTCTTTCCAATCGATCTTTTTAATTGCTTGTCTATGCAATTTCTCTTTTCTGATGTATTCCGATGCGTCCAAGCCAATAATATCACCATTATCTTTAGCAACTTTCAAATGGATTACGTCCGAAAACACTTTTGCTCCGTAAAATGGTTCTTTCCTAACAAATACGAAATGCCATGCGGTATTATTTTCCCTTGACTCTTGATAAACGAGATCCTTATAATCTGCAGCTTGCAGAAAATCTTCTGCCTTCTTTTTTATTTCTTCAAATGCAAGTGAAGCCTTCCCAAACGGTCTTTCAGAAAGATAGGATAGTACGTGGCCGCCCTTTTCCGTAATATCGATATAACCGATGGATTCTCGATCAGCAAACCGTATGTGGAAAAACGGATATGGAGAGCCAGGTTTACTCATTTCAACACCAATTACGTCATTGGAAACATTCGGGAATAATATCTTAAATCGGTCAATCGCTTCGGCTTGCGTGACCTTGGCATCTTCAATATGTTTTAGTTCTTTTTTCTTCATGGCATCTGATTCACTTGCGGTTAGCGGAAAATCACTTTCCGTATATTGCTTGATGGAAGCACCCATAGTGGACCAATCAAAATCCGGGTTAGATGTGTCCAATTTACGTGTCCATTCATCCATGGAATATTGGCCATCCAACAATCCCGCCGTGGCGAGTTTCCATTCGTTTTGCATTGATCCAAGGTTTTTCGAAGCTTGTGACATTACTTTGTAGTACTCGTCTGGTTGTGCTGCCCGGTCGGCTTCTTTCGCATAATTTCCTACTCTGCTTAAATAGTTCATCCAAGAGGTTGTAAAACTTGCATCAAGAGGCAATGAAGCAACCGAGCTTTTGATATCTGAAGAAAGTCGCCAAATGTCATCTCTTGATTTCTTTGATTCATCTGAATGATTAAACAACAGTGTTTGTTTTACAGCTTTATCGAGCTCTTCCAGTTTATCTGAAGCGTCTGCCATCTTCATTGCGTACTCGTTACTTAATGCCAATGAAAGTCTGTTATTTTCTGTTGTCTTGGTAAAAGCAAATACTGATACAACTATCAGCGCGTATGCAAGAACAAATATAGTTTTTTTCATCGTGGATTTAAACAGCATTTAAAGCTGTTCTTTGATCCTCCTTTATCAATGGCAAAAGATATGCAGTCCAATCTTTTTAATTTGCGGTCTGGACCAAATCCATTTGCTTGTAGCAGTAATCGGATTGAAGTAATAGATGGCATTTTCCGAAGGATCCCAGCCATTCAATGCGTCAAGAACAGCCTCTTTCGCCCGCTCATTAGGGGTCAGCCAAATCTGTCCATCTGCAACAGCGGTGAATGCCCCGGGTTGGAAGATGACGCCACTTACAGTATTAGGAAAGTCGGCATGCTCTACCCGATTCAATATAACGGCTGCTACTGCTACCTGCCCTTCATAGGGTTCACCTCGAGCTTCACCGTATACGGCATTTGCCATCAGTTTAAGATCTTGTTCTGAATACTTAGATGGCAGGTGGATGTTTTCCGATTTACCTCCACCTTGTTTTACTTGTGAAGCCAATGGCTTTCCGCCATAATGGGTAAACTTATTACCTTTCTTCAGATTGTCCATTACAAACTTTTCATCGTAAGAGGAAGCAGCTGTAAGCTTCTTTTTTGTTTGTGAACCGGCAATCCCGTCAATAGGTAAACCGTATTTGTCCTGGAAGTTACGCAATGCCCAGTAGGTGCCATAACCGAACTTCCCGTCGATATTACCATTATAGAATCCGATGTATTGAAGCCTTGCCTGTAATTCAATAACATCATCACCAGTTGCTCCTCTCCCTAAATCACGCGAGCTGAATGCATCGCTTTGGATGGGAGAAGTTGCGTATGCGGAACCAATAAGCATTACAAGTATAAATAGGCGTAGTACTATTTTTTTCAATACAATCCCTCCTTTCTTTCAGTTTGTCCAAACAATTTCTTTTTAGTATCAAGATAAAACAAAAAAAGATTCGGATTTTATCCGAATCTCAGACTGTAGACAAATACATGGATTTTAGTGTTTGCCTATTAGTTTTTTTCTTTTAAAATTGAGATGAAGCTAAAAATGTTGATTTCCGCTGCGAGCGGACGCTTTCCGCGGGCACGGCTTCAGCCGCTTCCCTCGCTGCGCTCAGTCCAGGGTCTTCAGCTCGCGCTGTTCCCGCAGGAGTCGCCACTCTCCGCTCCAATCAACGGTGCTTCCTATTAAATGAATAAGGTGATGGATATAATGACTAAGAATCAAATCAATGAACGAGACCAGTTGGAAATACTGAGCATAGAACAGCTGGTTCCTCAAGACCATCAGGTGCGCAAACTGGATGCGACAATTGATTTCTCCTTTATCTATCCATTAGTTGAAGACCTTTAATCAACCATTGGGAGACCCACATTGATCCTGTAGTTCTGATCAAAATGACATTTATTCAATATACCTTCTGCATTCGTTCAATACGTCAGACAATCTAGGAGATTGCAACGAGCGTGGCATATCGCTGGTTTTTGGGATTCTGCTTTCATACAGAAGTTCCTCACTTTTCTACGGGACAAAGCAGTTTGAAACGGTCGATGACAAAAGAAGGCTTTTTCAGAAAGCACGAATATGTCTATGACGAGCACCATGACCGCTATCTTTGTCCAGAGGGGCAGGTCCTTACATACCGAACAACCGAGAAGGAAGGGTACGGCCAGTATGCATCAACTCCTTCCATTTGTGAATCGTGTCCAGTGATTGGCCAGAGTACTGCGAGTTTAGTTGATTGGAGTGCAGGGCGGCGACTCCTGGGGGATTAGCGAAGCGCGAAGACCCCGCAGGAGCAACGCGACGAGGAGGCTGAGGGCAAGCCCCCCGGAAAGCGTCCGCCCGGAACGGAAATCAACGTCGTGGCATTCAAATTTTGAGCCGAATGCGTAAAATAAAACAAAAGGGATGGAAATCAATTCGATTTCCATCCCTTTTGTCTACAGTCTGAGATTCGGATTTTATCCGAATCTTGGTGGGTCTGAACTATTTCATTTATTAACTTCATTTAAGGGTAGTCTTTTTCCTGAATTGCTGCATGGCGAACGTATGAGCATATTTTACCCGTGTTAAACCGAACCACCATAAAAATAGCATGAAGGGAATAATTAAGTATAGTGATAGGTCATTCACTCCAAGTATTCCATTGTATATGAAATGGAGAATGAAGGGGGCAAAGAAGGCAAAGAATAACATGCCTTTCATATTGGACCTTGTTGTGAATTTTGCCCTACCGAAATAATATCCCATCACGACACCAAATAACGCGTGACTTGAAACAGGCAATAGGGCCCTTAAAAAAGCAGTATCCAATCCAAAAATGAATAGGTAAAGAATGTTTTCTACTGTAGCGAATCCCAGTGAGACACTTGCACCGTAAAGAATCCCATCGTACGCATCTTCAAATTCCATATGCTTGTAAATGGCGATTAATAGTATCAGCCATTTGAAAAACTCTTCAATCCAACTGGTGAAGATGACGTTGAGGAAAAATTCATTAGAGATGATGTTTTCTTCTTCAAATACATGTTGGATGAACATTATTGGAAATGTCATCATGGCGCCATAGATGAAGGTATGAAATAGGGTTCTTGACGGTTCCTTGGCTATTTGTTTGCGTAAGTAAAAATAGCTGAAAAGTGCCAAGCCTGGCGCAATCGCTACTGTAAGTAATATGATCATACCTCGGCCGGCCCCCTTCCTGCCATTTTTTCAAGTTTCCGTTAGCAATTTGCCTCTATATGATTTGCTATTAATACTCCATGATCGCGTCCGTTTTCGATGAAGATTTCGTTTGTATTGTTACCAGCAGCGATTACACCTGCTATATATAATCCTTGAATATTTGTTTCCATTGTCAAGTCGTCATAAGTCGGACGACCTGTTTCTATATCGATTTCAATGCCGATTCGCTCTAAGAAACTATGGTCGGGATGGTAGCCAATCATTGCGAAGACGTAATCGTTCTCAATTGAGATTTTTTTACCTTCCTTTTCAAATACTACAGTATCTGAGGTGATTCCAAGGACATTCGAGTTAAAATGCATGTCAATTTCACCATTTCGAATGAGGCTATCGAAGCCTGGAAGGATCCATGGTTTGACACTCGGGGAATAATCACAACCCCTATAAATAACTGTGACTTTGGCACCTGCACGGACTAATTCTATTGCCGCGTCCACAGCTGAATTCTTTCCTCCGATTACGACAACATTTTTACCGAAAAAGGGATGTGCTTCCTTGAAATAATGAAATACATTAGGCAGGTCCTCACCGGCAATTCCAAGTTTGTTCGGATTATCATAGTAGCCCGTAGCTATAACAATATGTTTTGCTGAATAGGTTTTCAAATTGGTTCGCACTATAAAAACATTATTCTGCTTTTCAACTTCCTCAACCGTTTCAAAACTATTAATGGAGAGCTTCTTTAACTCGGCTACATGCCGATAATAGACTAATGCGTCGTTTCTTTTTGGCTTTTCTTTCGCGGTGATGAAGGGGATATCTCCAATGGATAGCTTGATGCTTGAGCTGAAGAAAGTTTGATGTGTTGGGTATCGATAGATTGAATTGACAATGTTTTCTTTCTCAATTATCAATACGTCCAATCCTTTATTTTGTATTTCAATTGCGGCGGATAATCCACAAGGTCCACCGCCAATTACAATGGCGTCTTTTGCAATCATAATTATCAATCTCCTTAAGCACTTAACAGTGAGTGTATTTCACTCACATTTTGATGTTGAATCGAACAAAGATTCAACATCAATAGTTTATTTTAATGACATGACTCTCTGGGGCTGCCCCAAACCGAAGAGGAACAATGGATGTCCCATAACCATTACTAATCAATTTCGCTCTATCTTTTTGCTCAATAAATTCACCCGGTGGATGTAATGAAAATCTACCAATTCGAATTTGCCCGCCATGGGTATGTCCTGCAAGCATCAATTCCGGACTACATATTTCCTCTACTTTCCTGAATAAATATGGATTATGGGCCGCTACTATCAAATAACGATAGGACTCTGCATTTTTCAGTGATGCCTTAACATCTACGTGCCCACTGGATGGGTCATCGGTTCCGCAAACCCCCCATAGCGGGTGGCTTGGAATTGATGTATCCATATTATCCAAAACAATCCCGCCGTACTTCCTGATAATTCTTCGGATTTCACTTTCTCCGACTTCCCGATCATTATTGCCCCAAACAAACACTATTGGCCCGAGAGTGGCTAACATCCTTATATTTTTTTCAATTCGAGATAGCGGAACGCCTCCTTCCGCAAGATCCCCACCTACGATGATGACATCCATAGATCCAAACGATTTAACTTTATCCAACAACCGTCTGTCAATACGACGCCTGTGTATGTCAGATATAAAAAAAACGGAAAGTTCCTTGCCATGAATAGTTTCTTTTTTGACTTTGTAGGAATGATTAATGACATTTCTACGTTTCGCATAAGTAAACATATACACAAGAATGGCAATTGTAATAGCCGTAACTCCCGCTAAACTATTCAATAGAATTCTCATTACACACCTACCATAATAAAAAAGGCAAAGAACTCGGCTTTGCCTCTTTCATGATTTCATTAAGGAATGATCAGCTTTTGTCCGGCCATAATATCATTTGAAGTTAGCCCGTTTGCTTTCATAATCTTTTCAATTCCAGCATTACTACCATAATAATTCATCGAGATACGATAGAGAGTTTCATTTTCAGCGACGATATGAGTTTTTGATAGTGTTTGCTCGGTAGGTTTACCTTCATTTTTAGGTTTTTCCGAAACAACAGTGGAATCTTTCTTCTCAGTTGCAGACGGATTAACATTGACTACTGGTTTTTTGGAATCTGATTCCTCTTCAGGTTCTTGTTCAGCATTCCCCTCGGAAGCATTTTCATCCTCATCTTCTTTCTGAATATCAAGGACGACAGAAGCTGAATCATCAGTTTTACCAGAAGAAGAATTAGTATCCACTTCCACAGAAAACTCTGTATTTCCAACTTTCGCTGAGCCACTATCCGTTCCATAGTAGTAATTATAAATAACATATACGAAAATTAATATGGGTATGAATGTAAAAACGCCAAGGATGACATTGATCATAGTATATCTTGAAGTTTTTTTCTGCTTCCGCTGACGGCCATATCGTTCCGCGCGGGAAGGCAACCTTGTAATCTCAGGCTGATCAAGTTCAATTTCTTTGCGATTATTTTCGAATTCAACTTTATAATCATCATTTTTCATCGACAAATTCTCCTATCCAACGGTGCTCTTCCTTATATTATGACGAATATTGTCGTAAATGTAAACGTTCATCAGACCTGTTAACCAAGAAGATTGGTAATTCTTTCATCCCAACTGACCAATTCATTCGTCTTTTTCTTTAAAGATTTATCAGTAAGCCATTCCAACACTTCCAACCCACAGATTGAGCAGCATGCTTCCGGCTTTTCGTTGCACTGTTCACCAAAATACGACAAGACCATTTCTCGGACACATTGCTCGGAACGTACAAGGTGGAGCATTTTTCTGAGTTCTGTTTCTTTTTCAGCCGAAAGAGTATCCATTACTTCAAGAACCTCATCTAAAGTATGCCTTTCCAAATAATAGTCTACTATTCGTTTTCCAGTATCCGTCATGCCTGCTAACTCTGCCGATTCGGATGGGTCACGACCTTCAGAAAGCATATTTGCATAATGACGCAACTGACTTTCGTCTGGCCTATCCGACTGTATGATAAAACTCGTCATTCTTTCATCGACAGGTATATAAAGTAGCGTAGCGGCGGCAGGTCTGCCGTCCCTGCCAGCCCTCCCAACTTCCTGTAGATAGGCTGCAATGGTTGATGGGAGGTGCTCATGAATAACTTGTCGGATATCACTTTTATGTACACCCATCCCAAATGCATTCGTTGCGGATATCCATTCCAGTTCATTATTTAAGAATTGTTCTTGGATGATCGCACGATCGTCTTGTTCTTTCCCCGCATGATACGATTGGATAGCTACACCCGCCTCTTGTAATTCAAACGCCAATTCATCTGCCCGTTTGCGTGAAGAGGTATAAATGATTCCTGGACCGGTTGTCTGCAAAATTCGTTCCTTAATCCAATCTGTTTTTTCTAAAGTCGAATTCAGTTGAATGATCGAGTAAGAGATATTCGGTCGATCCAATGAGTGTCTTTGGATGATTGGCTCGTTCATCTTCAAATAGCGCGTTATATCATTTATCACTTTTGAATCGGCTGTTGCTGTCAAGGCCAGAATCGGGGAATTATAGGAAGATAAGAATTCTCCGATCCGTAAATAATCAGGACGGAAATCAAACCCCCATTGCGAAATACAATGGGCTTCGTCGATAACTATAAGGCCAATTTCAATCTTTTTCAGATGAAGACCGAAGGATTTATGCGAAAGCATCTCCGGCGAGACGAAGATGAACTTATAATTTCCAAGGCTTGCGAGTATTCTACTTCTCTCAGTAAAAGATAGGAAAGAATTCAACGCAACGACTCGTTTCTCCCCATTTTTCCTCATTTGCATCACTTGGTCTTCCATTAAAGATACAAGAGGTGAAATGATTAAAACGGATCCCGGCATAATATATCCAGGTAATTGATAACAAAGCGATTTCCCCATTCCTGTCGGCAGGATAGCAATGCAATCGCGTTTATTTAACACATGTTTAATCACTTCTTCCTGACCAGGGCGAAAATGACTGTATCCAAACCGCTCCTTGAGTAACGCTTGTAAATCCATTACGAATCACCTTCTCTATTGACAGTTAAAATTAATCTAAGCTCAAAATAGGAAAGCATTTGAAATTCATTCTTCAATAACTTAAGCCTTTTCGTGCCCATTTCTTCTGATTTTGATAGGACAGCTTGAATGGTATCTTTGGAAACAAAATGAGTAACAGGGAACCGCTCGTCATTCGTCGCCATCTCGATGATATGATCCTCAATTGTACTCATTTTCAAATTACGGGTTTTAGAGATGTCCTTCATCGAATATCCCTGGTCGAATAGCTTTTTTGTTCTTAATGCCGAATCAGTTAAATAGGAATGTACTTTTATATCGAATGCACATTTATTTAAAAACGGATAGTTTTCGGGATTTTCAACGACGGGTAATAGCATATGTAGACTTTCTATGAACAATAAGTAGACCGCTGATGGTGAACTATCCAATTCAGAGGCAAGCTGATCATAGGTTTTCGCTGTTTCCCCCCTGCCCGTCAGCCTATTTGCAAATATATATTTCTGACGATCACTAATCCCACTTGTTACAAGAGCCCGTTTGAGTTCTTCACTGATTCTCTTCCCAAATTTCGGGTCAGTAAGCGGCTTACCTTCAAGAAGACGTTTCACAAAAAGCTGGATTTCCCGGTCCCTTTGAATTGGGTTGAATGATGTGGAGCCTGTCCTAAAATATGAAATCGTTTGGACTGCCAATGCAATTCTTCCGAAAAACACCTTTTCTCTGCCCCGGTAATCCCACCCTTTAAAACGAGGTAACTGGAAATGTTGTACTTCCACTCCTCCTTTTTCTGTAAGTCTACAGAATTTCTCGTCAGAAGTGATCAAAGCTTTGTTGATCAATTCATCTGCAGTCTGTTGGTATAAAACCTCATCCAATTTTGGCCAAATTCCGAATAAAGGTTTGAGATCGAAATACTCAACGTCCTGTAATGTCTGACCTGATTTTTTGCCTCGCAACAGGTGCAAGCCCGCATTTAACGTTCGCTCTCCATTCATTTTATTTATAATAAATAATAGAATTGAAGACAAATCCATGTCAAATTCCCCCTGAATCGATGGTATATTAATGTTTTATTGTTGAAAAGTAGTGAAAACAGCATTAGAATGGTAAGGGAACTAAATAGATTGTGCGGAGAAAAGAGGAGAGAACGTCAATGACTTGCAAAAAATACACCATCGTTGACCAGGATACATGTATCGCATGTGGAGCTTGCGGCGCTGCTGCACCTGACATCTACGATTATGACGATGAGGGAATTGCTTTTGTTATTTTAGATGATAACATGGGTACGACTGAAGTTCCAGAAGAACTATTGGAGGACATGGAAGATGCATTTGATGGTTGCCCAACAGACTCTATCAAAGTCGCAGATGCTCCATTCGATGGCGATCCGTTAAAATACGAATAGGTACCTGTGCAGGAAACATTCATGTTAATTCGGTCAATTAGAATTGTTTCCTGCAGATGTACCACTTACTGTCTAAACCCATGTTTTTCCTTGAAAGCATCGATCCACTCCATATCGACCGGCCCATTAAGAACTTTATAATATGAGGAATGATTAAAAGACAGGAGCCGATTCTCATAAATGGAAGCGCCCGTTGTCTTACCCTTTAAGTAAATCATGACCTGAAATCCTTTTTCCCCTGAAACATTGCTATCCCACTCGGTGTCCTTCATCTTTTTAACTCGATACCGGCCTAAAAACTCCATCAATTCTTCTACAGGTTCCGTATCTTCCATTCGCGAATCGGAAAAATTGAGTTCCATCGCCTTGAATTTTGAAGATTTATAAGTGATTAAGTCATCCAAACCTTTTTCCCTATGGTCGTCATATACATTCCATGAGAATAACAGCACTACACCTACGCTTCCGATCATGTGATACTTTAACGGTATTTTAATCACAAGCAACCTTGCGGTCAAAAATGCCGCAGGAATGACTAATAAGATGATGGCCAGGAAGCCGAGAGCTTCCGGTATAAGACTCCCGTAAAACCACAGATTCCACGCAAAAGCAAAAATCTTAAAATATAACAAGAAAAATAGGATTCCCCAGAAGAAAAACGCAAATTTACCCTTCGTTGTATCCACTTTAACTCACTCCCTTTGAGGGTACCTGCGCAAGAATCAATTCAATTAATTTGATTTGTTTTTTTCCTGCATAGGAACCACTTACTTGTAAAATACCCCAACTATCCAAACTATCAAATACATTGAAACTCCAACAATTATCGCCCCAGCAATCAAATAACCGATCGACCAAATAATAAATTTGAAAACATCATATATTGCACCTGCCAAGTCATCTATGAATCTCAATATTTCCTCCTCCATAACATATAGTTTAATCTTTTCACAGCTATAAAAGATAGTAAGATTCCTATTAAAAGAAAAACCATTGACCCGATTAGTACCTTTATTGGTGATGTAAAATGTATTGGTCTAATAGATGTAATATCATCCTCTTTCGAAGTAATTTCATTAATAGTTTTTACTGTCCACCAATCATCAACAGTTGAATGATTGGCAGCCAGATAAATCCATAATAAAAAACTAAGATAAGTAAATAACCACACACCTACTATCCGATTCATTAAATCACCCCATCTAAAGCATTCTACATTTCTCTATAAACTCCTTCATTGAGTAAATTACACTTAAAAACTTTCAGATTTACTTTTGAATCGCATGGAAAATTGCTAAATTGTTGCGAGTCGGTTATAAACGCATTTACGGGTGGTAAGAAAGCTTCCGCCTTAAAAGAATATCAACAGTTATTGTGGCTAGATAAAAAGGCTACCCCGCAATCGGAGGCCACTGAAAAACTTACGTTTTTAAATGTACAAGGCACTCTAAAATCTAAAAAGGCACCATTTCGTTCTTTCTT
>NZ_JAROCC010000014.1 GCF_030433715.1 Sporosarcina highlanderae
TTGGGTAGCTTGATGTAGGTGCCATCTATTATTCGAATAGGGCCTACATTCTCTATCAAACCTTTGGCATTCCTTTGCAAAGACCAATAGTGGCTAGCCAATCTACCCAAAAGGTCCGCTAAATCCGCTGTATTCAATTCAATTAGCCGACGGCTAATTTGCGAATAACTAATGGATTCAACTCCAATTTCCCTTTGGAAATCTTCTTTTGAACGGATACCGATCTCTATATCCCTTAGACTCTCCCATTTGCACAGAAGAGCCATGATAAAAATCTTTACTAAGGAGAAATCTGTGATCTTTTTTGCGTCATAATTCATCAATGGGCAATCTAAAACATTCCTAGGCAAATTCGATAGGAGTTGACGAAAGACTAAATTCTGGTTTACACTTTTCATGGGTTTGCTCCTTTTGTAGTGTAGGGATCTGATTTAGTCGTCGTTCACTATCTACATTAGGAGCTTTTTTGTTTTTATTCAAGCAGTTCATTTGAATAAAATGTATTATTTTCCTATTATTTCTTGTTATGCAACGGTAGTGTTTGGTACCTGTGCAGGACACTATTCTGTTTATTCGGTTCAATTGTATAAAAATTCAACAAGGAGATTGATGTAAAGACGATTCTAAGTTTCTATTGAATATTTATACAAATTAGTTGAATTATCATGAATGTTTGCTGCACAGGTACCTCAAAAATGACAGCTTAATAATGAATAGCGTACAATGGAACAAACGGACAAGAAGAGGAAACAATTCATGAATAAGACACAACAAAAAACAACAATTGTCAGGGTCCTTTTTAGAGGTGCAATGGTTATGCTTGGTGCAATCATTGCCGCTTACGGATTAGAATCTGTGCTGATTCCCAATAAAGTCTCAGACGGGGGCGTAACAGGTCTTAGCATCGTGGGTTCGCAATTATTCGGTTTTCCATTGGGACTACTTATCGCGATTCTGAATATCCCTTTTGTCTTTTTAGGCTATAAACAGATCGGAAAAAGCTTTGCACTCTATTCCGTATTGGGAATTGCTACGCTCGCAGTCAGCACAAGCATGATGCACCATGTGCCTACAATTATTCATGGGGATACACTATTAGTCACAGTTGTCGGTGGGATCATCCTTGGTTTCGGAATGGGGTTAGCGCTGCGTAATGGGGGCGCGCTTGACGGAATCGATATGTTAGCTGTCTTGCTTTCGCGTAGAATGCCATTTGGTACAAGCGACTTAATCCTATTTTTGAATGTTTTTGTCTTTGCCATCGTCTCGACTGTTTTCGGCCTTCAAGGTGCTTTCCTATCCGCAATTGCATACTATATCGCCACTAAGGTAATCAGCATCGTCGAAGAAGGTCTGAGCGGCTCCAAAATGTATAAAATCATAACAAGCGAGCCGGAAGAGATGGTGGAAACAATACGTGACCGCCTTGGTCGCAGTTCGACATTTAGCAACGTTCAAGGTGCATATTCCAATGAACAGTTCAAGGAAATTACGTGTATTATCAACCGCCTCGAAGACAGTAAGATGAAAGAAATCATTCTCGAAATTGATCCGAAAGCGTTCGTAACTGTTTATGAAGTTGCCGAAGTACGAGGAGGAAACTTCAGTAAGCGGAATATCCATTGATAGCTTCCTTTGGGTACCTGTGCAAAAGACTATTCGGTTAATTCACTACAATTGTATAAATACTCAATAAGAAGCTTGTTAGAAAGGCGTTTGTAATTTTTTGTTGTATATTCATACGAATTGCTTGAATAATCATGAATGTTTGCTGCACAGGTACCGACAATTTCAAAGGTGGGTTAGCTTATGGAGACATTTAAATTGGTCTTTTTGGGGATTTTAGTAATAATCATGTATACTTATATATTTTATATGATAAGCAAACTGCCAAAACCGGTAGCGATAACCTTGTATGTGATTCTTGGAGTATTAATTATCACGTTTATTGTTATGGTCATTTGGTTTCCAGACAGCTTAAGACCCATAGTGGACTATCTAAATATTGGGTAGATCTAACAGAATTACCATTAGGATCTTTACTACCCCAAAGAAACTTCACTGACTAAATGATTGTGGTAGAGGGCTTCAAAATAAAAAAATAGGGGTAGGGGTGTTGGGTTCTTAGCGAAGGTTGATTCGCGGAACCTAACACCTCTTTTTTTCGTAAATTCAGCTGATGTATTCTGAAGTTCTCATAGAACCGCGCAGACTTCCCATAGAGTCCTATGTTACTTACGATACATTACATAAAGATGGTTAATACCTCCCGTAACTTATAAAGATTACCATCGTCTAATCTGTGAATCTATGAAATGAACAACAAGGAGGAAACTATTTGGTCAGTAAACATAAAAATTTTAAGCTGTTGACGTCAGCTGCTGTGGTGACAAGTGCGATTGTTGCACCTGCTGTTGCTTCTGCCGCTCCGTCGTATTTCAAGGATGTTTCATCAAGTCATGTCGCTTACGATTCGATTATGTATTTATCGGGCAAAGGCATTATTAACGGTTTTGCAGATGGGACGTTCAAACCTTCAGAAAAGGTGACACGCGGCCAGGCTGCGAAGATTTTGGCCACTTCGTTGAATTTGGATTTGAACAATGTGAAGAATCCGCGTTTCCATGATGTCCCGACAACGCACGGGTTTTACAAATACGTTGCGGCGCTTTACAATGCCGGCATCATTGATGGGTATTCGAACGGTAATTTCGGGGTGAATGATCCACTAAGCCGTGGGCAGATGGCGAAGATTTTAGCGCTTGCTTATGAGCTTGAAAAGCAGCCATTGCGTTCAGTGAAATTCTCTGATGTTCCAACAAATGCATTTTACGCAGTATATTTGCAGTCCTTAATTGACAATAAAATCACTTTTGGAGTAACGCCTACCCGATTTGCACCAAACCAAACTGTAGACCGCGGGCAAATGGCGATGTTTGTACACCGGAGCATGCTGGCAACGAAGCGGACTGACACGGTGAATGCGACGATTTCAACCTTCGATGGATACACGTTGCAAACGGATAAGGGCTTCTATGAGATTCCAACTTCTTTGCGTTATTTCTTTTCATCCCAAAACTTCAATGCATTGAGAAACGCTACCATTTCGTTCGAACACGACAAGGGCGCTATAACGTCCATCACAACACTTGAACTCAAGAACTCTGGAACTTCATCCAACATCATCACATTGTACGGAAACAACACGACCTTGAATGGCAACCTTACCATTAATGCCGATTACCTAAATGTCAGGGATCTTACAGTTAATAAAAATGTAAGCTTCAGTTCAGGAACACAAAATTATTTCACTGGAGATACACTTAACATCAAAGGTTCTACTACACTTAATGATTACACTACTCCTACGAATCGCACGCTAAACTTCACATTCAATAACTCCACTTTAAACACAGTACATCTATCCAAATCCAACACGAATTTCACACTTACGAACAAATCATTCGCACAATCGATCACAATGAAGGCAAATGGTACGTTCAGAACGAATGATACTTCCCGGGTCAATGAGGTTTCAGTAGAGGGCTCGGTATCGGAAGTAGCTATCTACTCAAATAATGTCCCTAAACTTTCAGTTGCAACGAATAGGGATGTTACATTAAATGGATCGGGTGCGTTTATAAACGTCACCATCCTGACAAACCGCCTTGTGACGCTGAATACATCTGGAACAATATCTGTATTAGACATTCCACGAGACGGCTATGTGAATGTAGGAACGCAAACTTGGGTGACAAATGTACTCATTCCTTGGAATACTACCATTAGAAATGTCATCCGGAACTACGATTCTGCAATGTACCGAATCGACCGCATTAACGGGGCCCTAAACCCGGATCGCACGCCTCCTTATGCGCCGCCAGCCGTCTATGACATTACGATTCGAACTGCAAGTATGGACGCAAATGGAGCTATTTCCATGACGTTTGACCAAAATCCTACGAAATACAAGATGACAACGAAAACACCGATGTACTTCGGCGATGTGAAGTCGAACCAAACACTGGAATTGACCAATCTTTCAATTGCCAATGGAACGTACACGAACGGCCAGGCGGGGACGTTCGTTTGGAATGAAGGAAAGAACCAATACTCCACCTCCTACTCGACAGTTGCTACAAGTGGCAACTATAAGACGATTACATTCTACGAGGATATCCGTTTAAGGAATAAAGTGTTTGAAATCACTTATCGGGTCAGCAGTTTGGGATTGGAAATTGCAACTGATTTTACGGACAATACAGTAACGTTCCTGAATAACACAACATTCTCTGTTGTAGGCACAAGCGGTTCATATACATCCATTGCCGGAACAAAAATTTCTGTCCCTACAGGAACTGTTACGAATGAAACCGAATTACAAAGAGCAATCTCATTGAAGGTTCCGGAAATAGTGATTTCGAGAGACATTACAATCACAAAACACGTTACCATCAACTATCCAAATGTAAAGATTCAAGCCATCAATGGGGCTGAAATTAAAGTTTCTGACGGATTTAGGTACAGAGCTGAGGAAGCTGCCATTACATTTGATGAAAATGCAAAGAATGCAAAGCTGCAAAATGTGAAGTTGGTCGGACATTCAAGTACCCGAGGCCATGGGATTCTTGTCAATGCTGACAGTGTTACGTTTGATAATACCGAAGTTGCCAACTTCCAAGGCTTCAATATCGTAACAGACAACACGTCCCTCATTACTATGAATAAAGTAAAGCTCTCCAATTCCAATAAAGGCGGTTTGCAAGTATATACATCTAAAACTTCTACCGCTACAAACGTCACAATGACCAACGTTGAAACAACGAATAATCAACTTGGCGGCATTCATTTAGTCGCTGATCGTGGAAACAGTAAAGTCATCATAAATGGAAAAGACAACAAGCACAATGACCAATATAAAGGCGTACCAGCCCCAGCATTTTGGACGGAGGGGAATGGAGCGTTTGAGTTTAAGTTGGCTGATTTCAATCTCTACACCAAAATTCAAAACGAGTATTACCACATAGATAACGAAGTAGAGCTTTCACATGCCTTTACGGAAGCAATCAAAACGAAAACAGATAAGCAGACTCCTAAGATGAACATAGCCAATAATTTCACATTGAATAAATCATTCAATTTTAATGAGGCAGTTTCCATTAACGGGAATGGAAAAACGATTACGCTTAATTCAAAAGGAGATCCGAAAAAGGGAGCTGAAGGACTTTTGATCAGCTCAACTGTAGTAATTGACAACCTGAACTTCACTTCTGGAAAAGACATGAAAGATCATCTGATTGAGGTAATCGGAAATGGGGCCTCATTGGCACTATCGAACTCAGCGCTTCAAGATTCCACATTAGGCGCAATCTATGTGGGGAATTCCGATAAGAAAGCAACAAAGGAAAAACTGACTCTTAAGGGGAATATCGTATTCACCAACAATGTAGTAGGCGGAGTTGGGGCAACTGACGGCGTAACGATCAATGCAATAGATGCCAAAATCACATACGCCCCTTCCAAACTAACAAACAATGTCGTCTATAAAAGACTAAACCAAAAAGATAGCATTAAAGTAGACCCAATCTTCTGGGCAGACACCCTCGATGTCAAATTTGAACTACCAAAAGGGTTCAATAAGAATGAAGTGTTCAGAGATAAGAACGACAACAAGATTCTATCCAATGAAAGAAACCCTGCCACCGAGGTTATTTATAGTAGATAGTTAAGATACCGCACAGTCAATATTCATTGTGGGATCTCATGCTCTTTTGTAGAATGGGGAATAGAAGGGAGAGATTTGGTATGATGAATGAAGAAGTGAAAAACCTAGCGGATGTACTATTGCAAAGTCTTTATGACTATCACTTTGCCACTAACGGAGGTAGCTATAACTTACCGAAAGCGATGCTGAATGCCGATTTAAATAGCAAATTAGCCATTGACCACCTTATCGAAGCGGGATACGCAACGGATAGCGGGCAAGGGGCGGATCATCTTGTTTTGGCAATCACACCGGAAGGCATGGAGTATCTCAAAAATAAATAATAATGATTTTGTTTTTACAGATCGACCAATGTTTTCCATATTGGTCGGTCTTTTTTATTGTTTCGCGGAGCTTTTAATAAATGAATTAAATTTGTCCTATTAATCTAAATAGTTTAAAATAATGATAGAGTGCATTTTTAAAAAGGGAAAAGGGGTCGAGAAATGATTAGTGTAAAGAAAAAGTATTCTATTGAACAATTTATCAATTGTGAGAGTTTAGGTGGGGTATCGATTTCTCCGGACGATGAAAAGATATTAGTTGGTAGCGATCGCTCGGGTGTCTATAATACGTATTCGTTTTCCCGTACAGGAGACGAAGTAGAGCAATTGACGCACTCCGAGGACAATTTTATGGTACCCGTTGGCTACTTCCCGGATGGTCGCAAATTTTTGTATAGAAGCGATCAGGGCGGGAATGAGATTACACATCTTTATTTGCAGACTGAAGATGGGAAGAGTGTCGATCTGACGCCAGGGAAAGAAGAAAAAGCAGAGTTCCATCGTTGGAGCCGGGATGAAAAGAGTTTTTTCTATGAATCCAATAATCGGGATCCGCGTTTCATGGATTTGTATGAAATGAATGTTGATACATTGGAGCCAACTATTTTATTTAAAAATGAAGACGGCTATTTTGTCTCAGCAATTTCACATGATAAAAAATACATTGCCCTTCACAAGCCACGGACTTCTAATGATTCTGATATGTATATTTACACGTCAGAAGATGGCGTAAAACATATGTCCCAGCATGAAGGCGATGTACAATTTCAACCAGTCGCATTTGATAAGGATTCTACACATCTGTATTATTTAACAGATGAAGATAATGAGTTCATGTACGTTAAGCGACTTTGTTTAACGACAGGGGACAGTGAAGTAGTAGTAAAAGAAGACTGGAATATTTTGACCGCTCGCTTTTCTCCTAATCATAAATACCTTTACTATTATGTTAATAATGATGGGAAAATTGAAGTGAAAGTAGTGGAGTCGGAAACAGGAAAGAATGTTGAGATAGCTAATTTTCCTGAAGGGCAGATTAGTGGGTTGGCGATCTCTAATAGTGAGCGGTATATGGCGTTTTTAGTAAACCGTTCAACAGCGCCTGCGAATTTGTATGTATATGACTTTGAAGCGAAGGAATTAAGTTGCTTAACAAACACACTTAACCCAGAGATTGATGAGAGAGACTTGGTGGATGCGCAGGTTGTTCGTTATCCTTCATTTGATGGGCTTGAAATTCCGGCAATTTATTATGAGCCTCACTTAGAGGAAGGCGAGAAAGCACCTGCACTCATTTGGGTTCACGGTGGTCCGGGAGGCCAATCAACTGTCGATTTCAATCCGCTATTCCAGTATTTAGTGAATCAC
The DNA here is from genome assembly GCF_030433715.1 of Sporosarcina highlanderae. Lineage (GTDB taxonomy): Bacteria > Bacillota > Bacilli > Bacillales_A > Planococcaceae > Sporosarcina > Sporosarcina highlanderae. The sequence goes on from NZ_JAROCC010000014.1 coordinate 7,417, forward strand.
GGGTATGCTGTCCTTGCTGTAAATAACCGGGGGAGTTCAGGATACGGGAAAACATTTTTCAAGGCAGCTGATTTGAAGCATGGTGATGTTGACCTGGCCGATTGCATCGAAGGGAAGAAGTTTTTAATTGGGACAGGCCGGATTGATGAAAATCGTATCGGTATTATCGGTGGAAGTTACGGCGGTTTTATGACGCTTGCTGCTCTCGCATTCCAACCTGAATCATTCAAAGTCGGAGTCAATATATTCGGAGTGTCCAACTGGGAGCGGACGCTAAAAAGCATTCCGGCATGGTGGGAGGCTATGCGCGAACTGTTGTACAAGAAAATTGGTGACCCGTATACACAGACCGATTATATCCGTAGCATTTCACCTCTTTTCCATGCGGAAAAAATCAACAAGCCGCTCATGGTTTTACAAGGTGCCAATGATCCTCGTGTTTTACAAGTGGAGTCCGATGACATTGTTGAAAAAGTGAGAGAGAATGGTGTTCCAGTCGAGTACATCATATTTGAAGACGAAGGGCACGGCTTCACGAAACGTGAAAACCAAATAAAAGGCTACCAAGCTATCCGAGAATTTTTGGATACTTATTTATAATTGTAGAATGCTCCAGTGCGATGATGCACTGGAGTTTTTGTGTTTCTTGCAAGGACTTTACAAAATTTAACAGCCCATTAGCGTAGGGGTTTCTATTATAATAGGTATTCCGGAAATGATAGATAGATATTATATTTACTTTCCGAGAATAATAGTAAGGGAGTAGAATCGTGGTATTAATAAAAAGAATTGCAATAGTTCTCGTTGGCATTCTCTTAGTATTATCACTAAACGCGGCGATGGTAAGCGCGAGTTCGCAAAATCTCTTACCATTTGAAAATTCCGAAGCTGGTAGAAACAGCAATGCTTATATGCCGACATACAACCCTTCGATGAATGACAGACGGAATTTTATCGATGAAATTTCGAATTATGCAACAGAGGCAAGTACAAAATGGGGCATTCCTGCGAGTGCAATCATCGGAATGGCAGTCATTGAAAGCGGATACGGAACAACAAGAATTGCTGTCAATGCCAATAATATTTTTGGTATAAAGGTATGGACAACAAGTCCGAGCCAAGGATGGCAACTGAAAGGGCAACCTGATGAAAACAATGGGACAGTTCCTGTATTATCGGACTTTGGTGTAGATAGGCTGATTTTTGACGAATCCAAAAGAGTAGATAATTGGTATCGCATGTTCAAAAGCCGTAAGGAAGCGGTTGAATACTTAGCGGGGACATTACTTCAAAATCAAAGATATGGGTTCGCGAAAACAAACTACGCAAACAATCTGAGTAACGGTTGGAGCTACGAACGCGCGTCAAAACAATACATATATGAAATTGCGAATGCCGGCTACAACCACTTAGGTGGGGACTATTATCGAAACGTAGTTGGTAAATTGATGGCAGAATGGAATTTGTACGAGTATGATGAGAAGGCTAACAATGGAGTATTCAAGGATATTCATGGACATTGGGCTAAAGAAGAAATCGAGTTTTTAGCGGAAAAAGGTTGGATTGACGGATACAATGATGGAACTTTCAAACCGGACGTTAGTCTGACCAGGGCACAAGCAGCTAAAATTATAAGCAGTTTCTTGATTCTGACGAATACAACTGAACCAATCCATTTTAAAGATGTACAAAGTGGTTTTTGGGGACACGATTATATAGTCTTGGTTGCACAGCACAATCTAATGAATGGTACAGGGGCCAATCAATTCTCGCCCAATATGATTTTAACAAGAGCACAGATGGCACAAGTATTTTACAATGCCGGTTTTTATACGCAGTCGGCGGGAAGTGATATGAATTCATTCACAGATGTCCGCAATGACTACTGGGCTCATATAGCCATTGAAACAATGAGGCAAGAAGGTATAATGGCGGGATATGGGAATGGAAGATTTGGAATCAATGATTCAATTACAAGAGCGCAATTGGCGGCGATTATCTACCGGTTGGATCAAAAAGGTTGGAACAAAAAATAGTATCAAGTAGCAGTTATGAGCCCACAAGGAAATCGTCCTTCGTGGGCTTTTTTGTTAAGGTACCTACGCCTTTCTCTTAGAGTACACGAATAAACCAAGTAATATCACGGTTTGTCCAAGAAAAGCAATGGCGTCCCAAAAAGCGGCTGGTGTCGAAGACCAGAGTAGATTTGAAAAAACTTTTGAATACGCATAATAAGCCTGTGGCAGAAAGTAAAATAGTATAAGACTAAGGGTTAACAATATCCCGACGATATAAAATACGCTGTACAGTCGAACAATTTTTTGCTCACCGTCGAACGACTCTGCATCACCGGCATCGCTTTTTAAAAACGGCAGCCATCTGCTTAAAAACTGCTTCCCATTTTCCATCAAATTGTAGCATCCTGTACTATTTTCAATGAAATAATAAATATCTGTTTTCATATAGAAACAGCATTGGTATATGGTTTTTATGAAAATATCAAACACGACTATGCCTAAAATCCCAAGTAAAATGGCATTCGCTTCCGGAAAAAGAAGTTGTACCGCAAGTGCAAGTAACACACATAGTTGTTCAAAAGACATTCCGGCAAAATAGAGGATATTTCTTTGCCTTGGCTCTAACTTCCATGCTGCAGTTAAATCTGTTTCAAAAACGACAAATATCAGCCTGTTCCCAATACCTAACGTAGCCGGTAAATCGTAGGATCGAATTGCCAAAATATGTCCGAACTCATGAATGATGATAAGTACAAGTGAAATCAGCATGTAGGTGATGATATTCAGCATCATTGAATCGAATATAAATATATCTTGATAATGAGGGAATAATCCCGGGTTCCACACGATAAGCGAAATATTGACCAGCAATAAAATCAGATAAACCTTATTTGCTATCCCATTAAAAAAGAACCGCCCGACAGAAGGGGGGAGCCATGTAAATCCACTAACACTCCGGATTTCTTTTTTCGTGGTCATTTTTTTTCCATCTATTTCTTGAACAAGGCCCAATTCTAACAGTTGCTCGCCGAATTCAATCATATCCACGTCTTCATGCGGATATTTTTCCCGAAGCTCATGTTCAATTTCACCTAATGGTTGGCCTTTTTTTATCCTTTCAATCGCATCGATACAAATCTCCGGCATTTCAAAGAAATCACCAGAGACGGGTTCTTCCACGATATAATTCTTCTTATCTTTTCGAATGGATAAAGGATAAAGAGTGAATTGTGATTGTAACGTTATCTTCAAACCAAACACCACCGCCCATTAAAATGAAAATAGGATGCTATTCACGATAGCATCCCATTTGTAGGAGTCCTTAATATTTTGGAAATAGGAAACACCACCAGCATGTTACTTTAACTTGTTTAAGTTTACGGATTTTCATGTTTGTGTCCCTCCTTTGGTGCATGATTTTTTAAATATTGTTTAGAGATTGTTATCCAATCTGGAAACACTTGTTTAAAAACTTCCACCAATTCAGGATCGAACTGGGATCCTTTTCCATCCAAAATTCGCTTATAAGCTTCTTCGTATGGAAGCGCTGGTCGATAGGACCTTGTTGAAGTCATGGCATCGAAGGCATCAGCAACAGCAGTAATCCTGGCAACGAAAGGTGTTTCTTCTCCTACGAGCCCTGCTGGATAGCCCTTGCCATCCCATCTCTCATGGTGGTGATAAACGACGGCGATATGATCAGCAATTCCTTCGACATCTTCAATAGCTTTAGCCCCCACAACCGGATGGGTTTTAATAACTTCATATTCTTCATCTGTAAGTTTACCATGTTTCGCCAAAATAGTATCGGGAATATTTACTTTTCCTATATCATGCAATAAACATGCATAATAAAATGAATTTAATTCGGATTCATTTACTTTTCCCGTTGCTTTTGCAAGACTCATTGCATACTCCGCCACACGCTCACTATGACCGCGCGTGTAGGGGTCCTTCAGCTCTAACGTGGCAATGACTCCTTTTACCATTCCAGCCAGTTGCTCGTCATAGGTATTCTTTAAAGCTTTCACGTAATTTAAGATTCGAGAAAGGAGAATGTAAGAAATACTCGCCAATATCATGACAATGGTAGCTGGAAATAAAATGATAGGATCTTGTATGAATACACCTACCAAAATATATTTTAGGATTAATCCCCATGTAACAAGATGAAAAAAACGTTTACTAATAAAAACCGGCGAAAACAATATAATAACCAATTCTACAAGGTTGCCACTGGAATAAGAAATTTCTTTGCCAAAGTAGTAATAAATATCAGTTACTAAATTAGTAACTAAATACGTAATGACAACAATATATTTTACCTTCCCGGGATTTCCTTTTTTGAAGAGATAGATCGAAATAGGGATGAGACAGATGATGATTAAATGTTTAGAAAAACTTAGAAAATACCATATTGTATCTGGTACGGCATCCGCCATCCAAGGTAATAACGGGAATAGATTATAATAAAAAATATCATATAAAAAGAACACAATATAAAATAGCGACATAAATAAAACAGTAGATCTTTTTTCTTCATGTAATAAAGAAGTATTCTTCATCTTGCTACCCCATTAAAATGTCCGACTAATTGAATCTTTGTTCTTAGATGTTTCATAATGGCTAGCTTCCTTCATAATAGATTTTATTTATACATTCTATATCGGCTATTTCTAATAAATTTGAACTGTTTATATGAAATTGCCGACAATTACTATTATATCCCGTTTCACAGACACTCCGCAATGTTAAGGTGCCTGTGCAACAAACAATTCTATTAATTCACTACAATTGTATAAATATAAAATCGAAAGATTGTTAGCCTGCAATCGAAAATTATCGGTGTATATTCATGCGAATTGTTTGAATAAACATGAATGTTTCGTGCACAGGTACCTAATAAACCACACCTTCTCTTTCATGACTCCTGAATAACTCATCGGTAGGGTCGAAATAATCTTCCGTATACTCAGGCTCGAAGCGGCCGTAGTCGATGTAACCCGAACCCCATGTTGGGTCCATTGTTAACCATTGACCATCCACTTTTACTTCCACCCACGCGTGTCCTGCGCGATCCTCTCCGAACCCCGCAGTTCCGCCGACATACCTTGCTTCCATGTCGGCTGCACGAAGTAGGGCAATAGCAAGATAAGCATAGTCCACGCAAATCCCGGTTTTGAATTGTAACGTCTTCAAGGCACTGTCATCCCATTGATTGCCGATAAAGTAGAGTTTTCCAGTATTATAAGAAACTGTTTTTGCTACATATTCATAAACCACTTTTGCTTTTTCACGATCTGACATTGTATCTTCTATTAATTGATTTGTTAGGGTAATGATCTCAGGTGCATCGGATTGGACCCCTCTTGATGGCAATAAATCACGTTGATCTTCTGCAGCAACATTATCCACTAAAAACTGTGCAACTTGAGAATAAACGGGTATTCTACGATTCGTTTCCTCGGTGACAGGGACGCTAACAGTCACAAAGTATTTTCCAGGTCCGAAACGTAAATAGAATTCTTCATCGAATTTATTGTCATCAACCGTAGTTATATATTCAGCATAATCGTCATTTTTACTAGTCGTCACTAATAGATGAGTTGTCTCTTTTGCTAATGACGCATCCTGATTTATCGACCCTGCAATGCGATAGGTTAAGTTGGTTTCATCGCCACCATTCGCAGGATATTCAAGATGGATACCACGCGAATCATAAGCCGGGCTATAATGGATGTCACTCCAGTAATCGGAGTCAGTGTCGATTTGAAGGGAAGTTCCGACTTGAAAATAATCGTCATACTCCTTATCCGGAACATAGACAACCAATTCATGGATTCCTTTCCCGAAAAATAAAGGGATGTCATACCTAAATTCGCCGTTTACAACAGGAAGAACATCCTTCCAAACGTATCCGTCCTTTTTAAGCTCTATCAAAATCTTGTTATGCTTAATTTTAGAAGGATCGACTTTTCCGTTAAGTGTGACCGATTGATTCCCGTTTATCAAACTACTTGTCGGTGAAAGGATTGTCAACTTAGCTTCCTGACCTTCGTGAGTATATGTAAAGATGTTCCTTTTTTCGGTTTCCTCGTAAGAGCTTTGGTGATTGTTCTCTTCCGTCTCTTGCCCTGCGTTGGTTGGTGGATCATTAGAGCAGGCGACCAACATTAACAATCCTAAGAGTGGATACATTTTCTTTATTGACATGACTTTCCTCCTCTTAGACATTGTTTTTTTGTATAGTTCAATTATATATGTTGCAAGGTGGGAAAGTAAGAATAATGGTAGAATAAAGAAATTATTGTTAAAATGGGTGAAAAATGATGTGCGGAAGGAGAGTGCTGCAATGACTAAAATTGGTGTGATTTTCGCTTTTATAATTATTATCTCTATCTATGGAAGTGCGAATTATTATATCGCAAGAAGGATATTTAAATGGCTTAAACTGATTTTCCCGTATATGAACCCTAAACTGTATGTTGGTATATACATATTCATTGCTTTTTCAATGATACTTGGTTTCTTACCACTTCCTTCCGTCATCGAAAATGTAATAAGTTGGATAGCCGCATACTGGATGGGGGTTTTTGCCTATCTGTTACTCTTTATTTTCATGGCTAACTTGATTTTATTAATCGGCAGACTGATGAAAATAATTCCACATCCCATGCCAAGAAGTATCCATTTTTATGCGGGCCTCGGAGTACTTTTGCTAAGTACAAGCTTCGTTGGCTATGGTATTTACAATGCAAACCAGATTAAACATGTTTCCTACGATGTTCAAATGAAAGGAAATCATTTATCAGAGGACATTAAGATGATCCTTATAAGTGATTTGCATTTAGGCGCTGTTAATTCCGAAAAGCGCATTGAAAGCATTGTGGAAGAAATAAATAATCTTGAACCCGATATCGTAACTATAGCTGGAGATCTATTTAACGACGATTATAAAGCAATTCGAAATCCCGAAAAAGCAATTGATTTACTGAAAAATATTAAGACGAAATATGGCGTCTATGCCAGTTTAGGAAATCATGATGGGGGAGGCACCTTCGATGAGATGGTTCGCTTTCTTGAGAAAAGCAATATAACACTTCTTAATGATGAACATGTGATCATTGATGACAAGTTTATATTGATAGGGCGGTTGGATCCATCGCCAATAGGAGGTTTCGGAGGATTACAACGAAAAGATATAACGGATATTTTAACTTCGATAGATGATATAAATCTGCCGATTATCGTTATGGATCATACTCCTTCCAAACTTGAGCTATATGACGAAAATATTGATCTCATACTTTCTGGACATACACACAGGGGGCAAATCTTTCCGGGCAACCTAATAACAAATGCAATTTTTGAAGTGGACTATGGACATTACCAAAAAGACGCAAACAGTCCCCAAGTCATCGTAACATCGGGTGTGGGGACCTGGGGCATGCCAATGCGAGTCGGAAGTAATAATGAAATTGTAAGTATTCATATACACAACTAACTTATCTTAATAGAACAAACCCCAAATGTTAGACATATTTAACAATTGGGGTTTGTTTTTCTTATATAAAAGTTAATTTGATTTCAAGCTAATTAAAATCAGCGTGATTCCAGCAAAGAGACAAATCATTCGCGTGAGAGAAACCTTTTCAGCTAGACCGAATAATGCAATCCCTGTAGTGATTATCAATACACAAGGTCCGACAAGAGCCAAAAGCGTGTTGATGTAAAAAGCTTTTTCCAGATCGTTGAACTTGTACATCAACATGGCGGCGGTAATGTCCACACTACCAGAAAAAATCCGCAATACGATAATCATTAACAATGCTCTTTCAATCAATCACGTGCCCCTTTTCCACAAGACTTTTTCTACTATATGTAAGTCGGCCCGGATTCATTATTAAGGTACCTGTGCAACGAACTATTCAATTAATTCACTACAATTGCATAAATATTAAACTGAAAGATTGTTAAATTGCGATTTTCAAGTATCTATTGTATGTTCATGCAAATTGGTTGAATAAACATGAATGTTTCCTGCACAGGTACCTTTACAATTCTTCCACTTTGATGATCGTTTTTGTTTTATCCAAGTAAGTAAAACGGTAATGCTGTCCCCTGTAGATCTTAAGTTTTTCCCGGTGTAGGATCATTTCGCCTTCGGTTGTGTCAATCAGAACAAGCCTTGACGGCCGCCTTCCCCTATATACATCAGTGACTAATAGATCTTTGACTTGCCATTCTTGATTGGAATAACTCTTCATATCATCTATCGATTTATTAGCTTCATTGACACTGAAACTCAGGATAAGTACAGTGATTATTAAGGTGAATATCCCGCCGAATGCAAATTTGATGACCGATGATCGTTTGATATCCATAGGGTTTAGAACGACGACCACAAAGATGGCATACAGGAAAAAAGAGCATAGCGTCAAAGCTGCGGCATATAAAAGGGTTGTGCCGATAAAGTCGAGAACAAAAGATTTGTAGAGATCACTTACACTCCGTTTCGAAATAATTAGAGTAGATCCCAATAACGCCATAATAGCGCCGACAATCACAAAGAAATAGATTAATTTTAGCCGTTTTTCCTTCTTGTCATTATTTATTTGTAATGATTTTCTTCCCAATAACCTCAACCTCCCATTCGCATAAGTTCATAGGGAATACGAATGAACTGGTATAAGGTTTCAAAAGAGTGTTAAGGTACCCTCACTTTTCATACCCAAGGATGATGCCCTCGATTTTCTCAATCGGTAATGGACCGAAATCCCGGCTGTCCGTGCCGCGCCACCAATGATCGACTAAGAGGTATACCGTATTTTCCTTCACGATGACAGGTGCCACATCCATATTGAAATAATCCCTCCAGGCCTGTGAAATGTTTCTTTTAGGAGCTGTCTTAAAATATTCTTCTTCACCCATGCCCCGCACTGTTGCTTTTCCGTAAAACGTATCGAGCTTTTTCCCGTCAATATACACTTGACCGCCTTTTATTTCTACAGTTTCACCTGGTAACCCGACAACTCTTCCGATATACATTTCAGGGATAGCCGGATTTTTTGTGATTTCGAAAGGTGGCATATGATAGTAAACAGGCTGGCCGCGCTGGAGCTTATTGAAATCGGTTGAAACGACAAGCTTTCCATGTTCGTGGGTTTCGAAATCATGTTTTCCTCTATCCATTGCATCAGAACCCCACTCAATCAAAAATGTGTGTTCAGTCTGTGGTGCGATATCTAATCGTTCAGGCGTTACATCATCAGTAATTACATCCAGTGAGTCGAGATAGGTCGTCCTTGTCGAAAACTCTACTCCGTCTTCACCTACAAGGATTCTTGGTCCAATTTTCTCGAAATTATAAGTGAACCCCGTCTCACCATCGACCTTAAGTGTATACGTATCTCCATTCTGTGTAATTGAGTAATTTTCGTACATCCCAGGGGTTAAAAAAGGTTCCTTAATATTGTATCCTCGTAATACTTTTTCCTTTGTTATTTCTGGATCAGGGCCGAACCCAGTAAATATATCTTTTATAGTCAAAGTAGTCCCGCTAAACGTTAGGAGGTAGTGTGTGGGACTCGTTAGACTAATTTGTTCCACTACCATGCCATCCCAAGAAGCAGTTACATTGTTCGTACCGGTTTCACTAAGGTTACTATACAAACCAAATCCGACCGAAAATAAAACGATTACTGAAAGGAAAGTCGGAAGCAATTTACGAATGCGAAACGATTTATTGGGACGTGTCTGCATGGAAATTTGCCGGCGCATTTTTTCTTTTTGCATGGAAGAAGGTCGAAACACTTCGCCAAGCTGTTCCAATTCACTTACGATTTTCTCATCTGATAAATGTTTCAATCGAAAAACCACCTTTCTCCAATTCGTTTTTGAATGCTTGTAACGCCCTGGATAGACACATCTTCACTTTTCCTTCCGACCAATTAAGGATGGATGCCGTTTCTTTTGTGGAGAAACCTTGGATATTCCGCAAAATGATCACTTGCTGGTAGCTTTTTTTCAGCTGGCTGAGTGCCTCGTAAACTTGCTTTTGCTGTGAATTAAGAAGTGCAACTTCCTCTGCGGAGGCATTATGCTCTTGTGATCTGAGTGCATTTAGATCGAAATAATGAATCAGAGGATGCTTCTTTCTAAAGTGGTTCATCGTCGTTGTGTACGCAATCCGAAAAATCCATGTTTTTACGGAGGAGTTCCCCTTGAACTGGTGCTCATTCGCAATCACTTTCACAAATGTTTCCTGTGTCAGGTCTTCAGCGGTATGAGAATCCTTCACAAGCATCAGGATATAGCTGTAGACGGCGTCGACATATTCATTAAACCAAGTTTCACCGGACAAATTGCTCACCTCTCTTTATCTACTACTACTTAGACACAATGTATTGGAATCGGTAACGTTTTTTTTTTCTCAATCAATCAAAAGGTTATTTTAGGTAGCGAAACCCTTCTATGTATAAAACACGAAAACAGCCATTGGATAGAATTCTTCCAAATGGCTGTTTATCACTATTAAGTGGTCTTTTTTAATTTAATCCGATAAGAAAGGCAAGTGGACAACGTCGCAGTTTCCATGTACGCCCAAGTGACGAAATCCATTGCTCCGCCCGGAAAGATACCGGTGATTGTTAATCCAGCATTCTTGCACATAGTGCTTATTTCATCGACTGTATAACAACGCAGCGATTGCGTAACAATTTCGTCGGGGTTCTCGCTGTGCCACCAGCTGTCCACCATTCGGCAGCCCGCTTCGTCGAATGAATAGATTCTTTCCGCATCATCGATTTTCATTTCTTTACCGGCTGCAATGTTGCGCCAGTAATTCGGGTTGTAAATATCAATGAGTAGTGAACCATCATCATTCACCCAATTTTTCATACGTTCAAGAAGTTTGAGTTGGTCGTCGTCGGTTCCAACTCCGAAGCCATCAAAATAGCTCACCACGTCGAATTGCTTCGAAAACTCGTATGTGTAGAAGTCGCCTAAATGTATGTCGATTGTTTTCGAAGAACGAAGTCTTGCCGCTTCGACCAATTCAGGAACTAATTCCAGCGTCGTCATGGAAATGCCACGGGCGTCTAAAGTCCGCGCGATACTGCCGACACCTGCTCCGATATCAAGCATCGTTTCGAATTTGACACCGATTTGCTCTTCAATCGTGTCAGCATCTTTTTGCAAATAGACTGCCATTTCATCTTCTATATCTCGTAACCATTCAAATTGTTTTTTGTAAAAGGGAATAACCCATTGGTTTGTCGTCATGTAAATTCCTCCTGTAATTTTTATTTCATTACAGGTGGTGCTTTAAATTCCTTGTGCCCATGTACGATCGCTCCTCTCGCCACAATTGTACACAGGGGGGGAGGGGATTGCAACTGACTATTTAGAATTTTTTCGTCTATCCGTTTGCAAGAAGCCATTCCTCAAGCAGCTCTTTTTCCCGTTCCCGTGAGATTCCCGCTTTCCAATCCGCAGCTTCTCTTGCTTGCACGTCTTGATAAATATCCGATAATGTATCTTCAAGTGGTCGGAAGGACAGTCCATCTGTGACGGCTTTCTCTATACTGATGAATGAACTGCCTTTCCACGGCTCCGATGCTCCCCCTAACGCGAATTGCTCGGGAATCCATAACGGCATTTCCGTCCATGGCTGCACCTTTTGCTCTAACATGAATTGTTCATCCGCCCAAACAAATTCAGCATCACTTCCTGTGACAGCTTTGCACGTATTCAAAAACTCTTCCATCGTTAATTCATAATCAGGGCCGGTTACATTGAAAGTCCCCGCTTTCCTGTCTTCAGCCATATTGAACACCCATGCCGTTAGGTCTTTTACGTCGATGAATTGCACAGGCCGATCCGGACGGCCAGGGACTAACACAGTTCCTCCTTGTGCCACACGCTGAACCCAGTAGGGAAGACGGTCCGTATAATCAAACGACCCGACAAGTAACCCGGCCCGTACATTCAAAACCCGCTTAGGCCAATGACTCTCGGCTTCCACTTCACAAGCTACTTTCATTCCACCGTAATATTCATAAGGGGATATGGTCCCCTCCCCAATGTTATTCAGAACTTCTGCAGGCGGGATGGAATGTACATGATAATCCTCTGCAATATTGAGCGGAATCCAATCTGGATAAACCGAGATGCTTGAAATATAAGTCAGATGCTCGACGTTATCCCCAAGTACATCTGCAATTTTCTTGATTTGACGCGGAGTCATCCCGCATGTATCCATAACCACATCCCATTTACGGTTTTCAAGTTGCGACACATCGCCATTCCGGTCACCGATCAGCTGCTCCACATCAGGGAACACCTCAGTATTGGTCCCACGATTAAACATTGTGACCTCATGCCCTCTTTTCAACGCCTCATCCACCAACGCTCTACCCAAAAAACGAGTACCTCCTAAAATAAGCACCTTCATACGAATCCCCCTTGATTATCATAACTGCCTATTATAATTTCGCGTCCCTATGGATAAAACCCTTCCAACGTATATTCCAAGGTAAATCTTAAAATACGTAGACTATTGATAAAACGATCGGGGAACTATAGAGGTAATGACATTGAAAAGTGGTGGTTTATTAAAATGGATATGAACGAGTATATCGACTTCTGTAAAAGTGGCAAGTCGACGATATTTCGAGGTGTTCATCAGATGAGAAGAATTGTTGGTGTCTATTTCATGGTTGTACTCTTCTTAGCTGGATGTTCTTCAGATAACAAGCAGGAAGTAGTTTATATTAATCAACAAGAAAACCATAAAATAGAAGTGGTTGCGGAATACCTTGCCATTCCTTGGTCGATTGAAAAAAACAAGGAAACATTCTATCTAACGGAAAGAACTGGTTCCATCGTGAAAATTGAAAATGGGGTGGAGAGGCAAAAGGTGGAACTGCAGAAAAATCTTGCAACGGCTGCAGAAGCCGGACTATTAGGATTTGTGCTTGCTCCCGACTTCCAGGAATCCAACATTGCTTATGCTTATTATACGTATGTAGACGGTTCCGGACAGTTTAATCGAATTATTACACTCTCTTTAGCTGGTGATGTTTGGAGGGAAGAAAGTGTACTTATTGATAAAATCCCAAGTGGTTCCTACCACCACGGAGGCAGGCTTAAAATTGGGCCTGATGGGAAACTTTACGCAACAACAGGTGATGCGTCTGAAGCGTCTATCGCGCAAGACTTGAATTCATTGGGCGGTAAGATTTTGAGAATGAATCTTGACGGGTCGATTCCTGATGATAACCCGTTTCCGAATTCATACGTCTATAGCTATGGCCACCGCAATCCCCAAGGAATTACTTGGTCGCCTGATGGAACACTATACGCCAGTGAACATGGAAGCAGTGCAAACGATGAAATAAACAAAATAGAGGCCGGGGAAAATTACGGATGGCCGATCATCCAAGGTACTGAGAAAAAAGAAGGTATGGTCACACCTCTATTTACTTCTGGAAAAGACTTAACTTGGGCCCCATCCGGAATGGATAACTATAATGGGAAATTGTACGTTGCCGCATTGAGAGGAACTGCTGTTTTAGAATTCAACCTTGAAACAGGAGAATACGATAAAGTTATAACCGGTTTTGGAAGAATTCGAGATGTATTGGTCGTAGAAAACTATCTCTATTTTATTAGTAATAATTCAGACGGACGAGGAAACCCACAAAACAATGACGATAAATTATACCGCATCCCGCTATTGTAAAGGTACCTGTGCATGGAACAATTCAGTTAATACAATACAATTGCATAAATATTAAAGTGAAATATTCATTTTAAAACTCTTTTGTTAACAGAAATGTATATTCATGCAAATTGGTTGAATTATCATGAATGTTTCATGCACAGGTACCGACAAAAATCTCCTTGTATATGTTCAAAGTTAATGTATAATTGGTTTTATTATTCGTGAATGAATGCAAATAAGCATAAAAGTCATGCTTGAAAACACGAATAGACAATCCAAAGACGAACTATATTTATTTATCACTAATAAATGTTCGTTGCTAAAATCTTTGACGGAAAGGGAAGTGGAGATTTAAGTATGGAAAAGTTTAATAATAAGTGGATGCGTGCTGTATTTCCTGCATTATTAATTCACTGTAGTATTGGAACGGTTTACTGTTGGTCATTGTTCAAGGGAGATATCGCGGCTTACATCGGGAGTAGCGTTGGAGAAGTGGAATGGGCGTTTAGTATCGCTATTTTTGTTCTTGGAATGTCAGCAGCTTTTGGTGGGAAGTTTGTTGAAAAAGACATACATAAGTCGTCTCTGCTTGCGGCACTATTTTTTGTTGCCGGGATGGCAGGAACAGGGTTCTTTATTTACCAAAAATCGTTGATCGGCATTTATATTTCGTATGGGGTTGTTATGGGAATTGGGCTTGGAATTGGTTATTTAACACCGGTTAAGACATTGATGCTTTGGTTTGACAAGCAAAAAGGGTTAGCGACAGGCCTTGCTGTGGCAGGTTTTGGCTTAGCGAAAGTAATTGCGAGTCCATTGATGGAAAAGCTCTTAGGTGAAAGAAACAATGATGGGCACTTGATAAATGCTTCAAACGTTTATACAATGTTTTATATTTTGGCTGGGATCTATATCGTGATGATGGTTATAGGACACATCCTTCTTAAGAAACCCGCAGGACATGAGGAAGAAAGTGTCCAGACACAAAACTTTAGTTATCTAACAGTCTTAAAGAATAAAACATTTATCGGTATATGGCTAATGTTTTATATTAATATTACATGCGGATTAGCATTGATTTCACAGGAAAAAAGTATTTTGGCATTCATCGGATTTGGAGCGATTGGTTTGGTCAGTTCCTTAACAGCTGTCTTCAATGCTGGTGGGCGAATTTTTTTCTCTTCATTAGGTGACCGGTTAAAGGATCGAAACTCCGTCTACAAGGTTATTTTCATTTCAACTATTTCGGCGTTTTTATTAACAATTGTGTTTGACGGTCTTAATAATTCCATCGCAATCCTTGTTATTGCAATGCTTTGTATCATAAATGCCGGTTACGGTGGAGGCTTTTCATCTTTACCGCCGCTGTTATCCGACCGTTTTGGTATCAACACTATCTCCACTGTACATGGTTTGACATTATCAGCCTGGGCGGTTGCAGGTCTGACAGGCAATCAGTTAAGTGCATTTATTCTTGATAAAACTCAATCCTTCGACATGTTGTTATATGTCATTATGGGGCTCTTCGCGATTGCAACGTTAATTAGTATATTCGTAGTTAAACCAGGAATAGTTGTCTTGGAAAGCGAGGCACTAAATCGAAAAGAAGAAATGGCCGCCATAAAATAAACATTAAAAAATGGGATACCCCCTAAAGGGTTCGATAGGTGGGGAGAAAACAATAAAAAACGGGGACACAATTCGCAAATGAATTGGTGTCCCTGTTTTTGTTGCTGTATCAACATGAAGGTGCTTTTTATAGATGAGAAATCTATGTTAAAATAAATAAAAGATTGTGAAATATGTTAAATAATTAACTTGGCAGTTTAGTTGAAAAAAAGGAGGGAGCAATATGAATAAAATATTAAAGGAATTTGAAGAAACAATTGATGCCATTAAGAAATTAAAAGATGTACATGAATCTAAGTTAAATGACCCAATTAGTAAAGGTAAGTGGTCAATTCGGGAGATTGTAGGGCATTTATATTATTGGGATAAGTATAACCTTGAAAAAATGGTTCCGATTATGGCTAATGGAGTAAACTTGCCACAGTTTCCAAACCATGATCAACATAATCAGGAAGCTTTATCATATCTAAGAGATCGCACAGTAGAATCTATTGTAGATGCTTTCATAGAAACACGAAAGGAACTTATCGATAGTATTTCAAAAATAGAAGAAGATGTTAGATTTACAATTGGAAAAGGCAAACGACAGTTCTCAGGTAAAAGTTTTATAAAAATCTTTTTAGACCATGATAAACACCATTTGCAACAAATAAATGGGAAGTTAAATACGTAGATTGCTATTTGTTTTAATTCTTATTGTATAATCGGGTGCTTTAGTTGAGGAACATGAGTTGTTTAGGCAACTCTTTTTTCTTTTTGAACTAACGAGGCAGGTTAGTTGAAGAAGTGTAAGCTGTTGTAAAAATGAAGTAAATAATTCTACGTCTGTCATAGAAATAATTTGAATTTTAATTTAAAATAATGTAGAATCTACAGAAATATATATATAAGGCTATGAAAAGAAGAGTAAACACACATACTATCTACAGAGACCTCTGGTAGCTGAAAAGGGTTACTATCCAAGAAGTAAGAACAAACTTGACAGTACCAAACAAAGGCAAGGAGTGAAGTTATGAAATTTCTGCTTACTTCTGGAGGCATCAAAAACAAAAGCATACACGACGAGCTAATTGACATGCTGGGCAAGCCGATTGCTGACTCAAACGCCCTGTGCATCCCTACTGCGATGTATGGACACCCATGGGTTGGCCCTGGCGTCAAAGCCTGGCAGTTCATCAGTGGTAAAGAAGAAAGTCCCATGGTCGACCTCGGTTGGAAATCCGTCGGCGTGTTGGAGCTCACAGCGCTTCCAAGCATCGACGAAAACCGCTGGATACCACTGGTTCAGGAGATAGATGTACTGTTAGTGTCAGGCGGCGACGCCCTTTACCTGTGTCACTGGATGCGTCAATCCGGGCTGGCAGACCTTTTACCGTCACTGAACTCAGTCTATGTGGGAATGAGTGCTGGGAGCATGGTGATGACACCTAACATAGGGGAGTACTTCGTTGGCTGGACTCCATTAGGCGGTGGTGATGAAACACTAGGGCTGGTTGATTTTTCAATCTTTCCGCACCTAAATCACGAGATGCTGCCGGGAAACACTATGGCTGCCGCAGAGAGATGGGCATCCAAGATGCAGGGACCAGCGTATGCGATTGACGATCAAACCGCAATCAAAGTAATCGAAGGAGAGGTAGAAGTTGTATCCGAAGGGCATTGGAAACTGTTTACACCTTAATCATACTATACGCCGGTTTATTGGTATAACCTCATGGAAAGTAGTTTGAAATAAATAGAAACTTAATGGCGCGATTCTTCAATATAGAAGAATCGTTTTTTTTCATACTCCAGTAATATTGCCAACTTAATAGAAGTATAGTCATTTGGACTATTTTTATTAACACAGTAGGATAGTTCAATAAAGAGGAGAAGTGGTTCTTCTTGTTGAATTAAACAGGTGTGTTGTTAGAAAGGGGTTTTTATATTGACAGAAGTTTTTCATATACCATATGGTGATCACCCGTCCCAATTTGGTGTATTGCGAATGCCAAATCTCACTGGACTCAGTCCGGTAGTTGTTACAATTCATGGTGGTTTTTGGCAATCAAAATACGATCTTGAGGAAAATACACCACTTGATGAAGATTTGACTCGTCGTGGTTATGCTACTTGGAATATTGAATACCGTCGAGTCGGAGAAGATGGTGGAGGTTGGTCAGGAACATTTAGTGATGTTATTGATGCTGTAAATCACCTCACTCAACTTGAGGAACGCTTTCAGCTCGACCTCTCCCGGGTGGTTATCCTTGGGCATTCAGCAGGGTGACACTTGGCTCTTTGGTTGGCATCTCGGTATAACAAAGTTCAAACGGACGGGATCGGTAATACTCTTCTTATACCTATATGGAGTGTAATAAGTTTGGCAGGGGTTTTGGATTTGAGGAAGATGTGGGAAATCCATGATGAAAAAGGGATGAGTAGTCCAGTAGCTTCATTTATTGGTGGAACACCTCAAGAAGTTTCTGAACGATATAGTTTAGCTTCACCGATAGAATTGTTACCTTTGAATGTCGAACAAATAGTAATTCATGGTGAATTAGATCGTCATGTTCCAGTTCATTTGAGTATTGAGTATCATCGTAGGGCTATTGAACAGGGCGATAAAGTTCGTTTGGTGGTACTGTTAGACGTAGAACATTTTATGGTTATTGATCCGTCATCATCGGCATGGAAATCAGTGACCGATTCACTAGAAACTTTAAAAGTAAGTTCTTGTTCTTAAACTGTGCTTTACTAAGACGGCTCAATGTTGTTATTGAACTAACTCTGCAGTTAAGTTGAAGAATGATTTAAAGACTTCAGGGGAGAATACTCATTAATTAAATCTATATTAAAGGAGTATTCGATGAAGAAAATCCTGACAATATTATCTTTTGTCCTTCTTAGTATCCATATTAATAACCATCAAGTGGTTGCGGAAAAAATTTCAGGAAATCTTGATGCCCAAAGTGAGCAACCTAATTATAAACTTATATATGATACGTTGATTACAACCCTTGACCCATCCATACAAAAGGAAATAATTAATTACTATGGATATCCCAAACAATATGGTTTATATGATGCTAAGATCTTGAGTATTACAAGAGAGCATGAGGGAAGTTTTGATTTTAACACAGAAGTCCAAGTCACAACATTTGAACATGCACATGACCCTCCTTATGGGAAGGAAACAATGACTTTTAATATAAGTCCATTTGGGATTAAAACCATTAGCTTTAAACATGAGGGAGATAAATTAGAAAAGGATATAAATGAATTTTATAAAGCAACACTTTCAGATATAAAACAGTCTTTTAATTTGAATTTAGAGTCTTACTCTTCTTACACATACAATCAATTGCAATACCAACCAGAAATAAATAATGAATTTAAATCTCTTTTTAATATTGCAGAAGAAATAGTAACCAACATTTTGCTTCCTGAGAGAAAAGTACCCTACAAAAATGTTATCGACCCTGTAACCTTTATAAAAGGCAATACAGGTTATATGCTCTTTAAAAAGTCTGATGGTACAAATGTAAATTATCAAGTACAAAAGAAAGACGGTAAATGGATAGTAACAGATGAAAATAGTAAACAAGGTAAGAAAATGGATTATAAATTACCATGGTATGTATGGGAAAAAAATTAAGCCAACTGATTAATTCAGTTAGGCTTTTTTAATAATATAATAGGGAACTTGGAGTTGTTGTTTAAAATGGCTCAAGTTAAAAAAATGTGAGAGTAATTTTCTGTAGGTGCTTTACTTGAAGATCGTTCAGTGGGGATAGGATAAGGGGGAAAATATGATTTTCGTTATTGTAGCGTTATATGGAATTATAGCGGGGGTTTTCATTTCAAAGAAAAAGATGAAAATGTCGCAAGCTGTATTACCAATGATAGCTTTAGCAATTCTTTCAAGTGTTGCTTTGGGTCAAAACTATACAGTTAGTTTAATTCCTGAAGCTAACGATGGGATAGGCATTTCCAATTTTTTAGCTGCATTTTTATTACCGAAAGTCGGTTGGACAAATGAAATGTTTTTATCGAAATTCGAATTGTATCTTGGCATTTCTATCGCGTTAATTCTCTTATATTTTATCTTTGTAGTTGTTGAGAAAGAATGAATGTTAACTCATAAGGCTTATTCAACTAACGCGGCAGTTTACTTGGAAAAGGAATCTCGTTAGAATGGGTAACACGCTATTCGAAATCTTAAATGGAGTTTTTGAATCAGTTGATTGTTATTGGCACGAATGCCTTCCTGGACAAGAAACTGCCTTTGAAATTTCCGAACAACAACCAAGAAAAGAAGTAAGTGATCAATGGTTAAATTAAATAGATTATTGAAATTCCCTTATGTAGTTTGTGGTACTATAAATAGGTGAAAAGAAATTGACTCCATTTCCTATACGTTAATGAGAAAACATGAAGGCGGGTACGCACTTGATATTAATACAGACTATTATTGATTTCATCCTTCATATTGATGAACATCTCGTTGAAATCATTAAAAACTTTGGCGGATGGTCATATGGCATCCTATTTTTAATCGTATTTGTGGAAACGGGAATTGTGATTTTCCCTTTCTTACCAGGCGATTCTCTATTGTTTGCAAGTGGTGCACTTGCAGCGTATGGGGCGTTTGACCTTGTTTTCCTATTCATTATCTTTTTTACAGCAGCGGTACTTGGTGATACTGTGAATTACCATATTGGTAGTAAATTTGGGACAGTCATCTCTTCCAATAGTTTTTTGGGGAAATTGATTAATAAAGATAAAATGGCGAAAGCTGAGGCATTCTTTAATAAGCATGGCGGAAAAACAATCGTGATCGCTCGTTTTATGCCGTTCATTCGAACTTTCATTCCTTTTGTTGCAGGGGCAAGCCGGATGAACTACCGTTATTTTTTAATCTATAATGTTGTAGGTGCATTATTATGGGTAGGTATTTGTACGGTTTTAGGCTATTATTTTGGTAATATCCCAATTGTAAAAGACAACTTTTCAACCGTCCTCTTAGGAATTATCTTCCTATCTGTGCTTCCGGCAATTATAGGGTTATTGCGAGGAAGAACCAAGAAAAGATGACAGCTTTGCCGATATTTTAAAATAAAAGGGAGTCAAACATGATCGTTCATGATTGGCTCCTTTTTATTTATTCGTATAAGGTGTAAAACGGCCCGTTCTATTAGGAAAGATTGTTCAACCCCATTGTTTGTCCATTCCATAAATTTATTCATCCATATATTAAAGTAAGAGCTGGCCAGCTTATTATGCGAAGAGTGGGGTGAAAACATATGTGTTTTAATTGTAATAGAAGACGACGTCAAGAAGATTTGATTTGTAGGTGCCGTGAGGTAAGGTCTGATCGGGACAATAGACGAGATAATGTCTTTGGTATTAATGATGACTTCAGACGAAATAATAATGTCTTTGGCATTAACGATGACTTCGGACGAAATAATAATGTCTTTGGCATTAATGATAACTTCAGACGTGACGATGACTTCAGGCGCAACGATAACTTCAGACGCGACAATGAATTTAGATGTAGATGCAGAAGAGAAAATAACCGCTGTCATGGTTTTAGATGGTAAAAATAATAGACAATCACTTTGAATGTCTACTGAAATAAAAAATCCGGCTCCGCCCATCAAAAAAAGATGAGCGGGCCGTTTTTTGTAGCCCGAAGATGCAGGACTAACTTTATGAAAACACCATCTTATCCTTGAAAACCGGTTTATTATTTCCGGATTCATCTAAAATCATCGGTTGGAGTTCATAGGCAATTCCTTTCCAGTGCAGATCGCCTTTTTCAAAACGTAAACGATTATCACGTGCTGTTTCCCTGAATAGTTGTAGTGCCGCGAGATGATCTAAATCGGATATATCATGATCAATATGCTCGCGGAACAGTTCAGATAGAAATGTCCGTGCGGTCCCCTTATCCCAAAAGGCAGCATTCATTTCGCAGTTACCGAAAAGGGAATAACGATGGAGGTTGCAAGACCCGACCGTACCCCATTCGCCATCGACAATCATTAGTTTGGAATGAATCCACACGGGGTTTCTCTTGCCATCATCACTCATTCCAGCAATTCCGGCCAATGTGAAATTGTTGAAAGCAGTTAGGTCGGCAAATTCTGTAGTCATTGCTCCCTCGGCTGGAACTACCGCAACGACTTCGACACCACGCAGCAAAGCATCGCGCAAGTTAGAGACAATTTCAGGGACGTCAATATGCTGATGCTCTAAATAGATGGAGTGACGTGCAGCTTTAATCGCCCCACAATATTGATCGAAATTCGACTGTTCGCCGGATTGAATATCAAATGGATTAGCCTGTGGAGCTGCTTGGCCATTTATGTACCTGCCGCTATGGACAGTCCTTTGAATTTGTACGAAAGCGTCGCCTGCAATCTCGGGTATAGCAGTCGGGAAGGGAAGATCGTATTTGCTGCCTTGGCCCCACAATCCATCGGACAGGTATCGCTCGCTTGCCTCATTCCAACGCTGGACGAAATTATGGTGGACATCGACGGCAGAAGGGCCTTTAAGTTCTATGTATACATCATGGTTTTGACCTTTGCCCCGATGGCCGGGTTGGACAACTGAATGGGGATTGAGATTGATGCCGCCTAAAAAAGCTGTCTCTGTCGGTTTTCCAGCATCGATCAACCAACTTTTCTGATGTTGGCAATATCCCGGCTGTGCACGGTCCCAACGAATACTGACAGTTGAATTGCTTTCTATTAACTTTGTAAAATGTTCAGGCGCACCCCAGAATGCATTTGTTTTCAGCGACTCCGTTTCCGTGTCGGGCCGCCAAAAAATAATTTTGACATCCAATCCTCTTGCTGCTGCGCGATTGAGGACATCAAGTGGGGTGCCCCTTCCGTCTGGCATTTGGCAGGATGCCCACATAAAAGTAATCGTTACCCAAACGCTGTGCTCAGCTTGTTCGATAGCTTCACAAATACGGCGAAATGCGGGTTCCCCATCAACAAGCGGCAGAAGGGCATTGCCCGAGCGGACAGGGTATGATGCTCTTTTAGGTGATGGCACATTCGGAAAACTGCTATTTAAATTGTTTGGCATTTTATTCATTCCTCCTGATAGTATTAGTTTATCAGAATTATGTAAATAAAAAGGCGGAAAAATGAAATCATTTTTCCACCTCTTTTACGTATTTTATTGACCTAAGTCTAATTCGTTCTCCATAACTTCCTTCACCATGCGCCGAACCTCATCGGTCGTCTTCGTATTCATCAAATCGTTTCTCAATTCAGCGGCACCTCTAAACCCGCGGATATAGATCTTGAAAAAGCGAAGTAGTGGTTTGAATGGACGCGGTTCTTCTTCTGTCGAATATTTATCGTGCAGATCCAATTGCAATAGTAGTAATTCAAGATACTCTTTCACACTATGTTCTCTCGGCTCTTTCTCGAAAGCAAATGGATTTGTGAAAACTCCTCGTCCGATCATTACGCCATCGACACCGTATTGTTCGACTAACTTCAGTCCTGTTGCGCGGTCAGGGATATCGCCGTTAATTGTTAACAATGTGTTAGGAGCAACTTCATCTCTTAACTTTTTAATTTCAGGAATCAGTTCCCAGTGTGCATCCACTTTGCTCATTTCTTTTCTTGTGCGAAGGTGAATGGACAGGTTTGCAATATCTTGTTCCAAAACATGTCGTAACCAATCGCGCCACTCGTCGATTTCAATATAGCCTAATCTTGTTTTTACACTGACTGGCAATCCGCCGGTTTTTGCGGCTTGAATGATTTCAGCTGCAACTTCAGGGCGCCGTATCAATCCCGCACCTTTTCCGTTCGCTGCCACGTTTTGCACCGGGCATCCCATATTGAGATCGATGCCACGGAAACCTAATTTTTTCATGTCAATGCTCATCTCTTTAAAATACTCAGGTTTATCGCCCCAGATATGCGCGACAATCGGCTGTTCATCCTCAGTGAACATCAAGCGGCCACGGACACTTTCTCTTCCATTAGGATGGCAATAGCTTTCCGTATTCGTAAATTCCGTGAAAAAAACATCCGGTCGTCCTGCTTCACTTATGACGTGACGGAAAACTACGTCTGTGACATCTTCCATTGGTGCTAATATGAAAAACGGCTTCGGTAATTCAAGCCAGAAATTATCTTCATTACTCATTTTGTATCCTCCTGTTGCAACTTATAAAAAGTAGTTAATTGCACTCATCAAATAGTATCATTTTTTTTGGTTACATGCACAAATACATTTTTCGGATTTCCGATAGTATGTAAAAACTCTAAAAAACCGTACATTCACTTTATCTTAAAAGTGAATGTACGGTCCTCTTGAAACTCTCCATCCCGATAAATCCGTTCCACGAAAGTGACGTTATTCTCCATGTCGATGAGAAGCACTGTCGATGAGCGTGTTCCATAGCCCTCCGATTTGATGAAAAGTGAAGAAAGCGCGCGTTCCAATTGAGCACCGACTCCGGTATCGGGAAGTTGCTCGTCCGGGAACGGTTCGGCATCCTGCAGCACATCGAACAGTTCGTCTGTCTGGATAACACGGTTTTGTTCGACGATTTCTTGGACACCCATTTTCCCCTTGACGACTTTTGGCCACGGCGTATTAAGAAAATGATTGCATAGACCATGTGTCCCTGGGGAAATCTTTTTCACTTCATTTTCAATATTCGAGTAGTAGAACAGCTCATCTGCTGTGCCGACAATCACATTGAAACCGGCATATTCAAGGCGTTTCTGTTGCAGGTATTTCAGGAATTCATCAGGTGAAGCAGTCGAATCAAGATAGCCTGTCACGATTTCGCCGCGCGAACGAAAGTCTTTTTTTTGTTCAGAATGGTCCCGGAAATTGGTCAATGCAGCAAATCGCCCGTTTTTAGTAATGCCAAGCCATGTACCATGTTGAGAAAGATCCCTTCCCGCCAACAAATGAGGCTTATCCTCCCAAAAATGCGCAGGGGCAGTCGGGCGCTGATAAAATTCATCCCGGTTCGCTGCTACGATTAATTTATAGATAGGATGTTCCTGATAATGAAAATTAATCAAACACATGACAACATCACATCTCCTTACCGAAAGTATACAATTTCCAAGTCGACATGAAAAGAAGTCGCTATGTAGACGATCAGTATTTATTCTAAAACATTTCATAAAATCACTTGCAAAACCTCCGAAAAACGAATAATATATGAAATGGATTAAATAATGTTCGTCTTTGGAGGCGTTTCTCTTTGTTTAAGTTACAAGAAAACAGTACAACAGTAAAAACAGAAGTCCTTGCAGGCTTTACGACCTTTTTTACGATGGTCTATATAGTGATTGTCAATCCAATCATCTTAAAAGACGCGGGAGTGCCTTTCGATCAGGTGTTTACCGCGACGATTATTGCGACGGTCATCGGGACATTGTGGATGGCACTCGCAGCAAACTATCCGATAGCGATTGCACCGGGAATGGGCATGAATGCATATTTCGCCTATTCAGTTGTCGGAACAAATGGCATAACGTATGAAACAGCTTTCGCGGCTGTATTTGTTGCAGGTCTTATTTTTGTTATTTTGTCTTTGACCTCTTTCCGAAAGGTATTAATTGAAGCAATTCCTGATAACTTGAAGCACGGGATTACGGCGGGCATTGGTTTGTTTATCGCCTTTATCGGGATGAGACAGGCTGGCATGATCGTTTCCCATCCATCGAATCTTGTAGCCCTTGGGGATCTTCACTCACCAACTGTGCTTTTTGCCTTATTAGGACTTACAGTTACGCTTATTTTGATGGCGATGAGAGTGCACGGGGCATTGTTCCTTGGCATGATTGTTACGGCTATCGTCGCTTTCTTCACTGGACATTTATCATTTGACCAAGGTTTCGTCCAAATGCCATCGCTACCGGAAGGACTCATCATTTCCAATCCGTTCACAGCCTTCGCGGATGTCTGGCAGCACATGCTGTTCCCGGTCGTCTTTTCATTCCTGATGGTGACGATCTTTGATACGACAGGTACAATGATCGGCGTTGCGCAGCAAGCTGGGTTAATGAAGGGCAATAAAATGCCCCGTGCACGCCAAGCACTACTTGCAGACTCTGTGGCAGCAACGGCCGGCTCGATGTTCGGAACTACTCCGACAAGTGCATATATCGAATCATCGGCAGGTGTAGCAGCAGGGGGAAGAACAGGACTCACTACGGTGACCGTCGCCATTCTATTTATCATTGCTGCTTTTTTCGGACCGCTTGTTAGTGCGGTTTCAGGTTTATCCTCAATTACAGCACCCGCATTGATAATCGTCGGAAGTTTAATGATGGGAGCTATTGCGAAGATCAAATGGGATGAAATTGACGAAGCGTTTCCTGCTTTTCTCATTATCTTAAGCATGCCGCTCACGTCAAGCATCGCAACAGGGATTGCATTAGGGTTCATTTCGTATCCGATCTTGAAAGTCGTTACAGGGAAATGGCGTGTCGTCCATCCTCTTGTCTATGTGTTTGCGGTATTATTCTTTTATCAATTGGCATTCCTACCTCACTAATCTTACCAAAGAGAGCAACTCCCAAATCAATGGGGTGTTGCTCTTTTTTAGTAGGGATCTTTGTGTAGGTGCCTGTGCAGCACACAATCGAGAAAATTCACAGGATATGAATAAAAAATAAATGGAAAGGTTAATGCGAAGGGGTTTCAATGTTTATCTTGTGTATATTCATACGCCATGTTGAATTGTCATAAGTGTGTCGTGCACAGGCACCTTTACAATTGCTGGTTTACTCCCATAATTCTAAGATTTATAATTTTGGTAGGGGGGATGTATATGATTCGTTTAGTAACGAAAAGTGATTTGGAACAAGCGGCTTCTTTGATAGCGATGGCTTATCCGGGTATGCAAATATCGGATGAGGAAGATAAGAAAGGGTTTATTGAGAGACTGACTCTTGAAATTGAATCTGAAAATAACTTGAAGTACTACGGGTTATTTAAAGAACAAAATGAGTTGGTAGGTGTGTATAAACTTCATGATTTAAAAGGGAATGTAAATGGAAAGATTGTTCGTATTTGGGGAATTGGCACGGTAGCGGTTCACTTTTTCCATAAAAAAGAAGGAGTAGCGAAACAGTTGCTGCAGCATTTTCATGAGCTTGCTAGACAAGAAGGTGTCGGGATTGTATCGCTATACCCTTTTAATACTTCTTTTTATCAAAAGATGGGATACGGTTATGGACCGACACGCTACCAATATAAGTTGAAGCCTGCAAGTTTTCCAAACAGTGGTGATCGAAAAAAAGTAGTCATGTTGTCCCCGGCAAATGAGGAAGAGATTGTTGCCGTTTACAATAATTTTGTATCGATGCATCATGGCATGATTGAGCGGACTTGGCATGAACGAACGTTAATTAAGAAAAAGCATTCGTATTATGCCGGAGTTTATGAGGGAAATGAGTTAATTGGTGCACTTGCTTATGCTTTGCAACCTTTACAAGATAGTCATTTTCTTCATCATCATATGAATATTCTTGAATGGGTATGGACGAAGCCGAGTGCTTTCATTGATTTGTGTACGTGGATCCACTCACAACAGGATCAAGTAGATCGTGTATACGTTCGGATGCATGATGAATCACTTATCTATCAATTTGATGATCCTCGAAACGATAGCATTAGGTTGATCCCGAGTGTGTATCATGAAATCGGAACGGTTGGCACGGGGATCATGTACAGAATTAGCTCAATCGAATCATTTGTACAACAAACTAATTTTAATTCATTGGATCGACCTGAAACCCCTGTCACGATTTCTTTGTTTGTTCGCGATTCTTTTATCCCGGAGCAAAACGGTAGTTACAAGTTAACATTCGGCGAAAATTGTTGGAGTATAGAAAAATCATTCAATCCCGCGGAGGAAGTTGACTTGAGCATTACGATTTCAGACCTGAGTTCTTGGTGGATGGGCTGTGTCAGCATGGAGAAGCTAGTCCAATATGGAAAAGTGGAAGTGAATAATTGGCCGGCAAAACAGTTGGATCGGTGGTTTATGCCTCCCACAAAGCCGGTATGTTTAACTTCGTTTTGAAAATGAAAAAATGTGGGGGAAGCCATGAACATCTCGTATTCCGGGTTTTCGCTACGACTATCGCCATAACAAATTTATGAAACGCTCGATTAAATTAGTTGTTTCTCAAAGTAATGAATTTAACGATGAAAAAGTTACACCTATCGAAAAAGGGATGAAGTATCCACCACTTGAGTGAATGCTTCATCCCGAATTTTTACGTCAATAAATCCCTCAAAGCTGAATCCAACTTTGGGAATTCAAAGTCAAATCCATTTTCCAGTAACACCTTGGGCAATACTTTTTGACCTTCAAGGACCAGTTTGCTCTTTTGTCCCAAGGCCAATTTCATAGCGATTGATGGTGCGGGAATCCAATGTGGACGGCCTAATACGCTGCCAATCGTCTTGCCGAAATCTTTCATTCTTAAAGGCGAGGGGGCTGTGGCGTTAACGGGGCCATGCAAACGCTCATTTTCTACAGCGAACAAAATCGCGCGAATCACATCAACGACATGAATCCATGAGACCCACTGTTTACCCGATCCAACCGTCCCACCAGCAAATAGTTTATATGGCAATACCATAAGAGGCAGTGCACCGCCGTCATTTCCTAACACGACCCCGAATCTCATGAAGACCGTGCGTGTCCCGAACTCCTCTACACGTTTCGCCTTTTTCTCCCAGTCATGAACCGTCCTGCCTAAAAAGTCATCCGTCATGTTAGTCGAATCTTCCGTATACACATCATTGAGAGATACAGGATAAATGCCAATTGCACTGGCATTAATAAATACGGAAGGTTTCTTAGGCATTTCGGAAATGATCCTAAGCAGTTCATCCGTTGCTACCATTCTGCTGTCATAGATTTGCTTTTGGTGTTTCTCCGTCCATCTTCCGTCATTTATCGAAACACCAGCCAAGTTAATGACGACATCGGCATTCCCGATTTCCTTTTCGGGACTCGCGTTTTCTTCGAGCCAAACTACATATGACAAATTGTTTGAGGAGGGCCTAACTTTCCTCGTTAGAACAACCACTTCATTACCTTTCTGCAGGAATAGGTCTATTAATTTATTTCCAATAAAACCAGTGCCACCCGCAATAACGATTTTCAACGTTTCACCTCCCATATAGCAAACTCACTTTTATTTTGTATATTCAGTCTACCATGAATGCATGCCGGACCCCCTATAAATATAGAGATTTCCCTCATATTCCACGGAAAATATACATGTTAGGATAGATGCCTAAAGTAATAATAAACATAAAAAGGAGGCAATCATGTCAGTCATGATTGCCTCTTTTGTAAAGGTACCTACACAGGGGCGTACGTCCATTTCTACACCTCTTGCCACGCTTTGATTCATCAAGAATCATCTCCTACAATGTAGGAAAAGTGATCATCATTTCTCCATCACTGTTGATGACTTCAATAATTTGGTCATCGAATAGATATGGTGTGTCTTTCTCATCTTGCGGTTTGACTTTCTCGTAAATGTTTTTCACCGACAAAACAGGAAACGTCACTGGTATGAAACGTCCTTTATGCAATACTTTCATATTGCCCATTAAAAACAATTCCTTGCTGGATGCCGCAAAACTTAAGTGGCCTACTTCTTTCTGTAAGTTTCCAGATACCAATTTAACGTTTTGCAACAATGAAATAATGCATAAAATGAAGTCATTAATGACATCGTGGGATAGCTTTTCCAAACCTTGTTCGATGAATAAATTATTGAAACCGTTTCGAATCTCTTTAAAGGAGAACATCGTTTCAATTTTTTTAGGTTTCCCTTTGCCTAAATTGTTAATGACTTCTTTGCAATCCACGAAAAATTCTTTCACATAACCTGAATTATTTTCCCTATGTACAATAAAATCCCCGAGTTCTTTGATCACTTTATTATCTTGTAGATCATTTTTTACAAATAATAAAAAGCTCAAGACGTCCTTTTCGTCAAAGCGTCTTTCTGCAAATTTATTGTAATAGTAATCAAAGAGTTGTCTCTCTTTTTTATCCAAAATGCTTCACTCCTTAAAGATCATTCTCTATGAAACGTTCATTACTTAATCATACCATGGAACGTTTTGGAGAAATAATATTTAACGCGGTAATAATTTTCTAAAACGGGTCGCGAAGCGTAGTGAGTTCTCGTTTCCGCCAAAAAACTTCCCATTCATACCAAAACAACATTCTATTTTTTGATTTAAAATATTGCACAAGGGAAACATCGCACATATAATAGCAATAATATATAGAACCTTGTAGAAATAAGGAGAATCATGATGATAGATTATTTTATAGGGCTTAGCCCAATCCAACAGGCATTAATTGCCACCTTATTCACCTGGGGGATGACAGCTATCGGAGCAGCCCTGGTGTTTACAACGAAAAAAGTCAATCAAAAGTTGATGGACGGGATGTTAGGCTTTGCGGGTGGCGTCATGATTGCCGCAAGTTTTTGGTCATTGCTTTCGCCTGCGATTGATATGGCAGAAGATGGACCATTTCCGTCTTGGTTTCCAGCAGCCATAGGTTTTTTATTGGGCGGCCTTTTTCTATGGCTCGCGGATAAAGTCATTCCTCACTTGCACCCAGGCTCTTCCATGAAAGATGCGGAAGGGATAAATCCCGCTAGCAAGCGACGCAGTACACTACTTGTCTTTGCGATAACTCTTCACAATATACCAGAAGGGCTTGCAATCGGAGTTGCCTTCGGGGCAGTTGCGGCCGGAATGCCAACCGCAACAATTGCTGCGGCAATCGCATTGGCTGTCGGAATTGGAATTCAAAACTTACCAGAAGGAACAGCAGTTTCGATGCCGCTGCGCAGAGATGGGATGTCCCGCAGAAAAAGCTTTTTCTATGGACAGTTGTCAGGTGCGGTTGAGCCTTTTTCGGCTGTAATAGGTGTTCTTGCAGTTACAACGATGCAACCGCTACTTCCATTTGCACTAAGTTTTGCGGCAGGGGCGATGATTTTTGTTGTTGTGGAAGAGGTTATTCCAGGCTCTCAGGAAAACGGGAACAAAGACCTTGCTTCACTTTGCTTAATGATTGGTTTCGCAGTAATGATGATTTTAGATGTAGCTTTTGGGTGAAAAATAAAGGCATAAAAAAGGAATCCCTCATAAAGAAGAAGGATTCCTTTTTTCATTTCTTAAAAACAAGTAAATTGATCGATTCGGTTTAAGTCAATTCCAAAATACTGCCATCTTCTTCGATTCGGATTCCAACGGTAACCCGCCACAGAAGTACGGCCTACGAATGTTGGGAAATACCAGAAACCGTTTCTTCTGGAAGTCCATATAAACGTATACCTGAATAGGCAACCTCTAATTGCGCCCGGGTCAACCCTTAATAGTGATGCGCTCGGGTAGGCCGGTGTGTAACTCGGCGGTGGTGCTGTTGGTGCTTGATGACCTCCCCCTTGGCCTGGGAATCCTCCCCCAGGAAATGAAGGTCCACCTTGGCCAGGGAAACCTCCTCCTGGGAAACCTCCTCCTGGGAATCCTGGTCCACCTTGACCCGGAAACCCGCCTCCTGGAAATCCACCTTGCCCAGGTGGAAAACCTGGTGGTCCGAAGCGTTGCGCTGTGTAATCCATGTTGCCTCCACCATATCCCCAGTCTTGACCGTAATTCGGCATTCCCATCCAAGGCATGCCGTCCATACCATAATTGGACATTCCTGCTCCAGGCATGCCGCCCATACCATAATTGGACATTCCTGCTCCAGGCATCCAACCGTCCATTCCATTTCCATTCATATTATTTGCCCCCCCTGTATATCCTTCAGGTAATTTTGGATACCATAATTCATTTTCGCGACTATTCGACATTAGTTCTCTCCCTTCAAGCAGTTCCTCCTATCTTATGTAACAATGAAAGAAATGGGTTGGACTCTTGGGTACGAAAACTTTTTTGGTGTTTTAGGGTCTAATGTATAGAGGGCAATTGGGGGTGGGGAATTGACAGGGCAGGAAAATGAGCAAGAAGTTGCTAAAAGGGCTATTCGTGGAGATGAAGAGGCATTTTTACAGTTAATCTCTATGAATAAAGAAGCGCTTTACAGAACAGCATTTGCCTATTTAAAAAACGAAGAAGATGCAGTGGACGCTGTACAGGAAGTGACAATGCGTGCCTTTGAGAAAATAAAAACGTTGCGGATGCCAGAATATGCAAAAACATGGCTGATCCGGATAATGATGAATCATTGTCATGATGTACTTCAAAAAAAGAAGCGTTATGTGTTCGATGAAAGTATCGGCGAATTAAAAGGGGTCAGTGATGATTTCACTTATATGGAAGTAGAAGAGGCACTTAGTCAATTATCAGAAAAAGATCGCCAATTAGTGCATCTCAAATATCTGCATGATATCAAAATTAAAGACATTGCCGATATGACATCTACGCCAGAAGGAACCGTGAAAACAAGGCTATACAAAGCAGTCAAATCATTACGGACGTTTTTGGAGGGAAAGGAGGAGGGTCAACTTGACGGAAGAGGAAAGAAAACTGAAGAAGTGGAAAGATGAAATTGAGAAGAGGGAAGTCCCTGTTGATCGGTTGGACCAAGCTATACAAATCGGGTTCGAAACGGCGAAAAGAAATCGTGGAAATAAAAAACGCGGCTATTTAAAACGCGGCCTATGGTCTACGGCCATCGCTGCCATTCTTATGTTCACTTTTATCACATCTATCCGTGTGTCTCCTGCATTTGCAAATGCCGTGTCGTCAATCCCCGGATTCTCAGGAATCGTCGAGATGATCCAAGATAATAAAGGGATTCAATTGGCAATTGAAAATGAACATTATCAAATTATCGGGACAACAGGGGAAACCGAGCGCGTAAAAGTCACGCTCGAAGGCATCATTACAGATGAAACGAGTTTAATCGTCTTTTCCAAAATCGAAAATAATAAAAAGCACCCTAATAGTTATCTAAATGGCTATCGAATACTCGATACCAATGGGAAAGAAATTCCAAATGATCAATCCTTTGGTACATCGTGGAATCAAATAAATGATTTGATAGCGACCAATACGACAGAGATTAAATTTAAGGGTCCTGTACCGACAGAAGAAATGATTTTGGAGTATCGATTTGCTGATGACATTGGAGATGATCAAGTTATTGAGACAATTCAAATCCCTTTTAAAGTGGAATTGAAGCCCGTGAAAAGAGAACAATATGCAGTTAACAAAACGGTTGTCGTCGAAGGACAGAAAATCCACATCCACTCAATCACAATCGGACCAATAAAGACAGCAGTCGAAGTAGAATATGATGCCGGAAATACGAAGAAAATCTTCGGATTCGAAGACTTGCGTATTGTGGATGAAAAAGGGGAAATATGGAGCGCCATCAAAAACGGGTCGACAGCAAGCTGGAGTGAGGATTCGCCTGTCATTAGTTACTTTTTGCAAAGTAATTATTTCAGAGAGACGGAACATCTTTATCTTCAGTTCAACAAGCTGATGGCTATGGATAAAGACGAAGCTGAATTGATCATCGATACAGAAAAGCAAGTAATCGTTAAGCAGCCAAAGGATAATCGATTTGGCAACCTAATGATTTATGGTCCATATATGGAAATCGAACTAAGAGGCGGAAAAGACTACCATCATGACCCGTTTTCAACAATTTATGACGCCGATGGCAAAGAGCTTCATAAAAAATCGAGTTCATTTTCAAAAAAAGACGAAGAAATTGTTAAGTTAGGCATTGATTTGCCAAATGAAAACTATAAAAATCCGATAAGATTCCCGCTATACGGTTATCCTTCTTATATAAAAGGCAATGTAAAAATCAAAATCAAGTAGCAGCAACCCACGGATGACTATTATCCGTGGGTTTTTCAATACATCATCACGCTAAAACAACATCACATTACCGTAGAACAAACTTTCGCAAAAATCACCAAAGTCCTTTCGATTTCGTGTACGATGAAAGTAGAAAGCGATTTCAAACAGGCGAAAGGGTGGTTGAAATGATCGAATTGACAGGAGCCTCACTCACACTTAAACAAATGGAAGAAATATTATATAAGAAGGAAAAAGTGGTATTGAATGCGGATGCATTGGAACGGGTGAAGAAAAGTAGGAAAGCGGTCGATAGAATCGTTGAAAACGATAAAACCGTCTATGGTATCAACACCGGTTTCGGCAAATTCAGCGATGTGAAAATTGACGAAAAGGATACGAAAGCATTACAGCTTCACCTCATTCGCTCACATGCATGCGGTGTAGGGGAGCCATTTTCCGAAATTGTTTCCCGGGCAATGGTCGTATTACGTCTAAATGCGCTGATGAAAGGATTTTCAGGAATCCGTGTCGAAGTGCTTGAGCGTTTTGCATTCATGGTGAATAACGGAATCCATCCAGTCATCCCGCAACAAGGATCATTAGGGGCTTCCGGGGATCTTGCACCGCTTTCCCATTTGGCCCTTGTTCTATTAGGGGAAGGGTTCGTGTGGCGAGATGGCGAACAAATCCCGGCAGAAGTTATTTGGAAAGATTTGGGAATAAGGCCGATTGTCCTTGAAGCAAAGGAAGGTCTTGCATTGATAAACGGTACACAAGCGATGACTGCTCAAGGCGTAGTGAATTACCTCGAAGCGGAAAAACTTGCATATGACAGCGAATGGATTGCCGCCATGACAATGGAAGCTTTGCACGGAATTACGGATGCCTTCCATCCTGCTATCCACGAAGCTCGCGGTTATAAGGAACAAGTCGATGTGGCTGCCCGGATATTAAATTGGTTAGACGGAAGCCAACTAACGACCACTCAAGGTGAAAAACGTGTCCAGGACGCCTACTCCATCCGCTGCATTCCGCAGGTACACGGCGCAAGTTGGCAAGTGTTGTCCTATGTAAAAGAGAAATTGGAAATTGAAATGAACGCCGCAACAGACAATCCTCTTATTTTTGAAGATGGGGAAGTCGTTGTATCCGGAGGAAACTTCCATGGACAGCCGATTGCATTTGCGATGGATTTCTTGAAAATCGGGATGGCGGAGCTCGCGAATATCTCTGAACGCCGGATCGAACGTCTCGTAAACCCGCAATTAAATGAAGGGTTGCCGCCGTTCCTAAGCCCACAGCCTGGCTTGCAGTCAGGTGCCATGATACTACAATATTCGGCAGCAAGCCTTGTATCGGAAAATAAAACGTTGGCACATCCGGCTTCTGTTGATTCGATCCCATCGTCCGGAAACCAAGAAGACCACGTATCGATGGGAACAATCGGCTCAAGGCACGCAGGACAGATCATTAAGAATGCAAGAAATGTCCTCGCGATCGAAGCATTATGCGCCATGACGGGATGCGCATTCCGAGGTGTCGATAAAATGGCGCCAAAAACACGCAAAGAATTTGAAGGTCTTTTGGAAATCGTAGATCCGATTAACGAAGACCGGATTTTCGGACCTGATATTGAAAGAATTGCAGATTACTTAAAAGCGTAAATTAAAGGTATCATGTCATCCTTTTAAGGGCGGACATGATGCCTTTATTAATTTTTGCCTAACTTCTCATTTATGCCCACAGAGTTCTCATTAAAATAGAAAGACTTCTCGTTTACCAGTTCAATGAACCCAAAAAATTTGATATGATGGGAGTATTGGATTGCACGTAGAAATAAAGAAAGGGAGGTCAAACTAATGGAAAATAAACCACATATCCTTTTGATCGACGGGATGGCCGTTTTATTCAGATCGTTTTTCGCGACTTCTGCAATGGGACATTTCTTCCCGAACGCGGACGGTGTTCCGACAAATGGTGTGCAAGGATTTGGGCGACACGCGTTGACGGCCGCTTCAATTTTCAACCCAACGCATCTAGCAGTTTGTTGGGATATGAGCGCACATACATTCAGGAACGACTTATTTGACGGATATAAGGCGAACCGCCCTGCGCCGGCGCCGGAACTTTTACCTCAGTTCGACATGACGCGTGATTTATCCGAATTGATTGGTTGGAAGAATTATGGGATTCAAGGGATGGAAGCGGATGATCTCATCGGCTCGCTTGTCTGCGAGTGGGAAGGGAAGGCGGACATCACAATCGTAACTGGTGATAAGGATCTTCTACAATTGCTAAGGCCGGGCGTGAAAATTGCGTTCATGAAAAAGGGCTATAACATCTATGATATTTACGATGAACAACGTTTTATCGAAGAATATGAAATCCCGCCCCATCGCTTCGTTGAGATAAAGGCATTCACGGGAGATGCAAGTGACGGATATCCAGGCGTGAAAGGCATCGGTCCGAAAACTGCTTTAAAACTGATCAAAGAATACGAAACGGTCGAAAAGGTCGTCGAATCCTTACATGAACTTGCTCCAGGGATGAGAAAAAAGATTGAGGCGGATATGGAAATGCTGCACCTTTCTAAACAGTTAGCCCAAATCCATTGTGAGATAGATTTCGAAGATCCGATTGAAGAATTGATTTTACCGGAATTCTCTTCCAGTGAATTAAGAGACCAATTAGAACAACATGGCTATTCAATGATCTTGAGACAGCTGAATTCTCTATTCCCGGAACAAACAAAAACCACCGTCTAAGCGACAGTGGTTTTTGCTATTTTTACAAATGAAAGAATGGGTTTATTCGGTTCATAGGCAATTTCACGCACTTGGCTATTCCGATTCCTTCCGCCATTGTCGTGGACGATCAGTACAACACCCGCAGAAGTTTCCTTGTAACCGACTACAGGTACCCAGTGATAATCGTAAACATACTTGCCGAACCAATGGAACGTAAACCATTTATCGAATTTCGCCGCAACCGGGCGGCCCTCATCAATTTCTTTCCTTAACCCCGATAGGTTGCAATCTTCAACAATCCAATCAGGACCTAACACTTTACGCATCCGTCGAACGAAACGCCACTTGAACAAACCGATCTTTGTCCCGCCAAGCATGTGATAGAGATTATCGATACCAGACTTCGACGATTCGTGCATATGGTGGCAAAGGATGGTGTATGCTGTCACAGGACCACAGGCGGAAGGGCGGAAACGCTCATCGATGTCATTGTCGTATTGAGACTTTCCAATGAAACCATCAATTAATTTCATCTCCGACCCTCCCTCCATCGAAATCAGCCGTTTACTTTTTCAACATTTTCAAGGAAATCGGTAACTTGATCTGGAGTTTTTGCGTTTGCGCTATGCAAATGTGCTTTCTTCTCACCGTTTTCGAAAATCAATAGGCTTGGAATGCCCATTACTTCATATTTTTCCGCGATTTCAGGCAATACATCGCGATCTACGTCATACCATGTATACATATCGTATTCTTCAACAATCGGGTCAATGAACATGTCCATACGCGTGCAATCAGGGCACCAGCCTGCTTGGAACTTGATTAACGCTTTGCCTTCACCGTTGATGACTTGATTGAATTGCTCAGCTGTTGTAATTGATTTCATATTAATTCCGCTCCTTTTCTTGCTTGCTTATTCTCATCTTTAGTTTACATTCATATAATGATTTTAGGTAATAAAATGCCTAACCACAGCAGTAGTCTATGAAAAATTTATTTTCGCAACATTTTAATATTGCGAAAACTGCTTGAATGTTTTAGACTAATAGATAGAGAGTTTCTATTTTTTTTACCTGTAAAATGAATGAGTGTTCATTCAAGACGAAAAGGGAGGCTTCGCTAACGTGGCATATCAAATTAAGAAAGCAGCAGTATTAGGTTCAGGCGTAATGGGATCCAGTATTGCAGCCCATCTCGCGAATATCGGGATTCCTGTCCTTCTGTTGGATATCGTTCCAAACAAGCTGACAGAGCAGGAAGAAGCAAAAGGTCTAACATTGAATGACAAATCGGTGCGTAATAAATTCGCAACGACTGCTTTGGAGAAGCTGTTAAAACAAAAGCCGGCTCCGCTTTCAACAAAGAAGAACCTTTCGCTAATTGAAGCAGGCAACTTTGAAGATGACTTGGAAAAATTAAAAGAAGTTGACTGGATTATCGAAGTGGTTGTCGAAAATCTTGAAATCAAAAAAAGTTTGTATGAAAAAATAGATGCGGTCCGTAAACAAGGCACGATCATAACGTCGAACACTTCCGGAATCAGCATCGAGGCAATGGCGGAAGGCCGTTCCGAAGATTTCCAAAAGCATTTCCTTGGTACGCACTTCTTCAATCCACCGCGTTACCTGAAATTGCTTGAAGTGATTCCGACGAAAAAGACGGATGCAGATGTGCTGAACTTCATGCTTCAATTCGGTGAGAATCGTTTAGGCAAAGGGGTTGTTGTGGCGAAAGACACACCGAACTTCATCGCCAACCGTATCGGAACTTACGGCTTACTTGTAACCCTTCGTGAAATGGAGAAGCGAGGCTACTCAATCGGCGAAGTCGACTCGGTAACAGGCACTCTGATTGGCCGACCGAAGTCCGCTACATTCCGTACATTGGATGTTGTCGGCCTCGACACGTTCATGCATGTTGCAAAGAATGCATACGACAAGACGGAAGGCGAAGAGCAGAAAGTATTTGAAATTCCGGAATTCATGAAGAAGATGATTGATAACGGCTGGTTGGGAGCCAAAACGAAGCAAGGATTCTACCTGAAGGAAGGCAAGGAAATTCTTGAACTCGACCCGGAGACATTCGAATACAGCCCGGCGAAAAAATTGAAAACGCCTTCAATTGAAATGGCGAAACAGCAAAAGGGACTTGCAAATAAAGTGAAGACGCTTGTCTACGCAAAAGACCGTACAGGAGAAATCCTTTGGAGCATCCTTTCACCGACGCTCCGCTATTCTGCAAATCTGATCGGTGAAATCGCAGATGATATCGTCGCAATCGACAATGCCATGAAATGGGGATTCGGCTGGCAGCAAGGACCGTTTGAGGTTTGGGATGCAATCGGTCTTGTGAAATCGGTTGAAAAGATGAAGGAAGAAGGCGCAACGATTCCGGCATTCATCCAGAACATGTTAGACAACGGTGTTGAGTCCTTCTATAAGGAAGAGGATGGCGATCTTTATTTCTATGATGGCGGAGGCTACAAGTTAGTCCCTGTCAGTGAAAAAGTGATTGACTTGAAACGTTATAAGAAAAAGCATGGCGTTATCAAAAAGAACACGGGTGCCAGCCTGATCGATCTTGGCGATGGGATTGCATTGCTTGAGTTCCATTCACAATCGAATGCAATCGGCCCTGATATCATCCAGATGATCAATTTTGCAATTGACGAAGTGGAAAAGAATTACAAAGGCCTTGTCATCGGGAACCAAGGGAAGAACTTCTGTGTTGGTGCGAACCTTGGCATGATTTTAATGGAAGCCCAAGACGACAACATTTTTGAACTTGACTTCATCATCCGTACATTCCAAGACGCAATGATGAAAATCAAATATAGCCGTAAACCGGTTGTCGCTGCACCGTTCCAAATGACACTTGGCGGTGGTGCGGAAGTATGCTTGCCGGCAGCTCATATTCAAGCATCGATGGAGACATATATCGGATTGGTTGAAGTAGGTGTAGGCTTGATCCCTGGTGGAGCTGGAAACGTCAATCTTTATTCCAAACATTTGAAAGGTCTACCGAACGGTGTACAAATCGACTATCAGTATGTAGCAAACAAAGTGTTTGAAACAATCGCGATGGCAAAAGTAGCGACATCCGCAGAAGAGGCAAGGGAAAACAACTTCCTCGATTTTGCAGATGGCATCAGTGTGAATCCGGATCATCAAATCTATGACGCGAAACAAGCGGCACTTGCATTATATGAGGGCGGATACACACCACCCAAAAAAGAGAAGATCCCGGTCACGGGTGATTCTGGCTATGCAACGATGCTCCTTGGTGCGGATGGCATGTACCTTTCGGGCTACATCAGTGATCATGATTTGAAAATAGCGAAAAAGCTTGCATATGTTTTATCCGGCGGAAAAGTGCCATATGGAACACTTGTCGATGAACAATATATGTTGGATCTCGAACGTGAAGCGTTCCTCAGCCTAATACAGGAACCGAAATCCCAACAACGGATGCAGCATATGCTTCTTAAAGGGAAACCGTTGCGCAACTGATTTGCCGTAGATTTAGGTAGTTAGCAAAAAGGAGGAAGTCGAACATGCGTGAAGCAGTAATTGTAGCAGGTGCAAGAACACCAGTCGGAAAAGCGGGACGCGGCTCACTTGCAACCGTACGCCCGGATGATTTGGGTGCAATCGCGATAAAAGAAACATTGAAACGTGCGAATGGATACGATGGACCGATAGATGATTTGATTATGGGTTGTGCAATGCCTGAAGCTGAGCAGGGCATGAACGTGGCGCGTAATATCGGCGCTCTTGCTGGATTGCCTGACACAACCCCCGCAATAACAGTAAACCGATTCTGCTCATCAGGTCTTCAATCGATCGCCTATGCGGCAGAGCGGATCATGTTGGGGCATTCCGAAGCAATCATTGCAGGTGGAGTCGAGTCCATGAGTATGGTCCCGATGATGGGGAACACGATCAGACCGAACTTCAAATTAGCTGAAACAGCACCTCAATACTATATGGGAATGGGGCACACAGCTGAGCAAGTCGCGACGAAATACGGTGTAAGCCGTGAGGACCAGGACGCATTCGCTGTCCGTTCACATGAAAGAGCGGCGGCAGCAATCGCGGCAGGCAAGTTCGTCGATGAAATCGTACCTGTGGAAGTCGTAAAACGATTTGTAAACGGCAAAGGAAAATACGAAGAAAAAACAGTCATGTTCGAGATGGACGAAGGCGTCCGCCACGGCACATCGATGGAAGTATTGGCGAAATTACGTCCGGCATTCTCGGTCAAAGGTTCAGTAACAGCTGGGAATGCATCCCAAACATCCGACGGTGCAGCCGCAGTCCTTGTAATGGATCGTGAAATCGCTGAAGGGAAAGGCCTAAAGCCAATCGCGAAATTCCGTTCATTCGCGGTAGGCGGCGTACCACCAGAAGTAATGGGAATCGGCCCAATCGAAGCCGTTCCAAAAGCATTAAAGCTTGCCGGACTATCCATCGAAGACATCGACCTTTGGGAGTTAAATGAAGCATTTGCATCCCAATCCCTACAAGTCATCCGCCACTTGGGCTTAGACATGGATAAAGTAAACGTCAACGGCGGAGCCATCGCACTCGGCCACCCATTAGGCGCAACAGGCTCTGTATTGACACTTCGTCTAATGAACGAACTAAAACGCCAAGGCAAACAATTCGGCGTCGTCACAATGTGCATCGGCGGCGGAATGGGCGCAGCCGGCGTATTTGAAATTCTATAAGAAATCAAGGAGGAAAATAAAATGACTGAAACAAAAACAAAGGATTTAATCCGCGGAGGAGCCTTCCTCATCGAAGACATTGACACATCACGCGTCTTCACACCCGAAGACTTCTCCGACGAACAAAAAATGATCGCTAAAACAACTGAGGACTACGTTAAAAACGAAGTACTCCCAGTCGTTGAAAACCTGGAAAACCACGAATTCGAACACTCTGTCAGATTACTAAAATCCGCAGGAGACCTCGGTCTCTTAGGCGCGGACGTACCTGAAGAATACGATGGCTTAGGCCTCGACAAAATCTCTTCGGCTCTCATTTCTGAAAAAATGTCCGTAGCTGGCGGTTTCTCCATCACTCACGGTGCACACGTTGGAATCGGTACATTGCCGATCGTCCTATTCGGTAACGAAGAACAAAAGAAAAAATACTTACCGAACTCCGTTACTGGCGACAAAATCTCAGCTTACGCACTAACAGAGCCAGGTTCCGGTTCAGACGCACTTGGTGCAAAAACAACAGCGAAGTTGAACGAAGCAGGAACTCACTACGTATTGAACGGAGAAAAACAATGGATCACAAACGCTGGATTCGCGGATGTATTCGTTGTTTACGCAAAAGTCGATGGCGATAAATTCTCAGCATTCATCGTCGAAAGAGAATTCCCTGGCGTTTCCGTAGGAGCAGAAGAGAAGAAGATGGGTATCAAATCATCATCCACTCGTACATTGATCCTTGAAGATGCGCAAGTTCCTGTTGAGAACCTGTTAGGTGAGATAGGCAGAGGACATATTATCGCATTCAACATCTTGAATATCGGCCGGTACAAATTAGGAGTAGGTACAGTGGGAGGCGCAAAGAGAGTTTTCGAATTGGCGGCTACGTATACGAACCAACGTCAACAGTTCAAAACACCGATTTCTTCATTTAACCTAACAAAAGAAAAGCTTTCGACGATGGCTTCGAAAATCTATGCAGCTGAAAGCTTGATCTACCGTACTGTAGGCTATTTCGAGGAGCGCAACAGCCAAATGACGCCGGAAGAGCAAAAAGACGGTAAAGCAGTTGCAGCTTCAATTGCTGAATACGCAATCGAATGCTCCATCAACAAAGTTGTCGGTTCTGAAGTACTTGACTACGTCGTTGACGAAGCTGTCCAATTGCACGGTGGATATGGCTTCATGGCAGAATACGAAGTAGAGCGCGCCTACCGCGACTCCCGTATTAACCGTATCTTCGAAGGAACGAATGAGATTAACCGCATGCTCGTTCCGGGAACTTTCTTGAAAAAAGCACTGAAAGGCGAATTGCCATTGCTTGAAAAAGCACAAGGCCTCCAAGAAGAGCTATTAATGATGATGCCTGAAGAAATTGGCGATGAAGCGCTTGCGCAAGAAAAAGTTCTTGTGAAAAACGCGAAGAAGATCGGCTTGCTTGTAGCTGGATTGGCAGCACAACGTTTCGGCACAAGTCTTGATAAAGAGCAGGAAGTTCTTGTGAATATCGCTGACATCGCAAACAATGTATTTGCAATGGAATCCGCTCTATTACGTACGGAAAAAGCGATTGCGAAAAATGGCGAAGAGAAGGAACAACAAAAGATCCTTTATACTGAAATCTTCTGCCAAGAGGCATTCGAAGCAATCGAAAAGGATGCGAAGGAAACACTGTTAGCTTCTGTCGATGGAGACAACCAACGTATGATGCTTTCCGCGCTTCGTAAATTGACTCGTTCGAATCCATATAACATCATCGCGAAAAAACGCGAAGCATCTGTCAAATTAATCGAGGCTGAAAAATATATTGTATGATTTCCGCCACCTAAGAGAATTTAATCTTAGGTGGTTTCTCTGTTATACTGGAGTAAATGGAGGTGTTGCGATATGACTTTAACCTATTACGGTTATCCGAAATGCGGGACTTGCAGAAAAGCGAAAAAATGGTTGGAAAACAATGGATTGGAATTCAAGGATATCGATATTGTAGAGGCTCCCCCTACGAAAGATGAGCTTCGAAGCATGATTGGAAATTCCGACCTTGACATTAAGAAGTTTTTTAACGTCAGTGGGATGAAATACAGAGAGTTGAATTTGAAGGACAAACTTCCTGACATGACAGAAGAGGAAAAGATCGAGCTACTTTCTACAGACGGAATGCTCATTAAAAGACCAATTGTAACGGACGGTTCCATAGTGACTGTCGGCTTTAAAGAAGACCAGTTTGAAGACGTATGGAATGTTAAATAACTTTCTTGTTTTTATCATAGAAATATGTGAGAATTGAATAGAAATTAATAATTGTATACTTATGGAGGGGTACGGGATGAGCACACCTAAAGATTTGCGTTATTCTAAGGAACATGAATGGGTAAAAGATGAAAGCGGTAATTATCGTATCGGTATTACACATTTTGCACAAGCTGAGCTTGGCGACATCGTTTTTGTTGAACTGCCACAAGTTGGCGATGAAGTGAAAGCGGACGAGCCATTCGGCAGCGTTGAATCTGTAAAAACTGTATCTGAGCTATATGCACCAATTAGCG
Source organism: Sporosarcina highlanderae (assembly GCF_030433715.1). Lineage (GTDB taxonomy): Bacteria > Bacillota > Bacilli > Bacillales_A > Planococcaceae > Sporosarcina > Sporosarcina highlanderae. The sequence goes on from NZ_JAROCC010000014.1 coordinate 50,670, forward strand.
GTAAAGTACTTGAAGTGAACGAAGAATTAGAAGACAGCCCTGAATTGGTGAACGAATCTCCATACGAAGGCGCTTGGATGATCGTAGTAGAAGCTTCTAACGAGTCGGAACTTGACGCACTTATGTCAGCTGAAGACTACGACAAAATGACTACTGGAGAATAAATTCTTTAAAAGCGCTGGCTCACCCAGCGCTTTTTTCAATAAGATAAATAACACGAACGTGGATAAACTACCATTTAAGGTGGTGTAAAGATGGACTTACGAAAAGTTTTAATTGTTGAAGGGGGATCTGATCGCAAAAGGGTTAAAAGGGTTCTCTTGGAACCGGTAGAAATCATTTGTACAAATGGTACAGTCAGCCCTTACCGAATTGAGGAAATGCTCTTGCCTTACGAAGACTGCGATCTTTACGTCTTTTTTGACGCCGATGAATCCGGGGAAAAAATTCGGGCGTTATTCAAAAGAGCGTATCCCGAAGCCATCCATCTTTATACAGAACGTGTATATAGACAAGTCGAAACGACCCCTTATCGCGTGCTTGCATCAATCCTTCTTGCCGAAAACTTTGAAGTTCATCCCGAATTCTTACTCTGAAGGTGAAGAAAATGCCAACAATCGAAAATTGGACACGAGATCAATGGGAAAAAAGTAAAGAAGACTTTCCAAAATCTGTGTTTTATCTATATACGCCGATGTGCGGTACATGTATGGTTGCATCGAAGATGGTTGAGGTCATATCGGCGATGAAGCCGGACTTGCCGATTGGCAAAGGAGACTTGAATTATATTGAGGAACTTGCTGTCGATTACGAAATAGAAAGTGTACCCTGCTTATTAATTCAAGAGAACGGTGAACTGGTTCACAAGATCTATGCATTTCAATCCATCCCCTATCTTCTTGAAAAGATAGGTTGACATCAGTTTATGAGCATGATATAAATGTATTTATTACTTTAATTGAATATCGTCGCTCTTATTAAGAGAGGTGGAGGGAAAGTGCCCTATGAAGCCCGGCAACCGTCACGTAAGTGAAATGGTGCCAAATCACGCAAAGCGTTTGCTTTGAGAGATGAGAGATCGGATAGACGTTTTTTTAATATGACGTTATGCCTTTCTGCTTGTCTGCAGAAAGGCTTTTATTTTTGGCGATGATTATACAGAGGTGAGAAAAAATGATCCAACTGAAAGATGTAAATAAAAAATTCGGAATTGGCCCGAAGACTATAGTCGCTGTCGATAAAGTGAATTTGGAGATTGAGGAAGGTGAAATATTCGGCATCATCGGGTATAGCGGAGCGGGAAAAAGTACGTTAATCAGACTTTTGAACGGTCTCGAAAAGCCTTCCTCAGGAACGGTGAAGATTGCAGGTTATGAGATGTCCTCCGTCAGTGCAAAGGAATTGAGGGAGGCAAGGAAGAAAATTAGCATGATCTTCCAGCACTTCAATTTACTTTGGTCTCGCACTGTCAAGCAGAATATTTCTTTTCCACTCGAAATCGCGGGCATTAAAAAAGCTGAACGTGAAAAAAGAGTGAATGAGTTAATCGAATTGGTCGGTTTAAAGGGGAGAGAGGATGCTTATCCTTCGGAATTATCCGGTGGGCAGAAGCAACGAGTCGGTATTGCCCGCGCTTTGGCAAATGATCCTGAAGTACTTCTATGTGACGAAGCGACTTCTGCACTTGACCCAGAAACGACTGATTCCATCCTTGATTTATTGACAAGTATTAATGAACGGCTTGGATTGACAATTGTATTGATCACTCACGAAATGCATGTCATCCGGAAAATCTGCCATCGTGTCGCTGTCATGGAGGCTGGGAATGTCGTTGAAACCGGATCAGTCCTTGAAGTCTTCCAATCACCAAAAGAGGCAATAACAAAACGGTTTGTTTCACAAGTAACCGAACCTGCCGGAACCGAACAGGTCCTTGCGCATATACCGGGAGGCACGCTCATCAAACTTGCATTTGTCGGAGAGAAGACAGAGCATCCTGTGTTGGCAAGCTTGATTCGAAAATTCGACATTGACGTGAATATCGTCCAAGGGAATATATCCCATACAAAAGCCGGCGCCTATGGCACGCTTATTTTACAGCTATTAGGTAATGAAAAGGATGTTGATATGGCGATTGCCTATCTCCACGAATTAGGTGTTCAGACAGAGGTGATCGACAATGAATGAAAAATTATTTCAACATGTTAACTGGGATAAAATGTGGGAGGCAACCGTTGAAACATTATATATGACAGGAATCTCCACTTTTTATACTTTCATATTCGGGCTCTTACTTGGTGTACTTCTTTTCTTATCCAGCCCCGGACAACTTTGGAAAAATAAATTGGTGTATGGCGTCACGGGAGCGTTCGTCAATATTTTCCGATCGATTCCTTTCATTATTTTAATCATACTAATTATCCCATTCACAACATTGCTCGTTGGTTCTATGCGCGGTCCGGAAGCGGCCATCCCGGCACTTGTCATTGGGGCTGCCCCGTTTTATGCGCGGATGGTTATGATTGGCTTACGTGAAATTGATAGGGGCGTTATCGAAGCCGCAAAATCGATGGGTGCAAAAACAAGCACGATCATCTTCAAAGTATTACTGCCAGAATCGATGCCTGCCCTCCTATCCGGAATTACGGTAACTGCGATTGCGCTTGTCGGATATACGGCGATGGCTGGAGTGATCGGCGCAGGTGGGCTCGGAAACTTAGCGTATTATGAAGGGTTCCAGCGAAGCCGCACTGATGTGATGATTGTTGCAACGGTTATTATCCTGATTATTGTATTTATCATCCAATTTATCGGCGACGTAGCCGTGAAGAAAATGGATAAACGTTAATTTGCAGGACCTCCTGTTAATTATAAAAACATCTAAGAATGGAGAGAAGAGAAATGAAAAAGGTTTTATCTGCAATCCTATTGACTGTTCTCGTGCTTGCTTTGGCAGCTTGCGGAACGAAAGATAAAGAAAATGGTGCGAGCGGAAACAAGAAAGAGGAGCAGACGAAAATCGTCGTTGGCGCTTCCAATACACCACATGCAGTTATTTTGGAAAAAGTGAAGCCATTGTTAAAAGAGAAGGGCTTTGACTTGGAAATCGAAACATACCAGGACTATATTTTGCCGAACAAGGACTTGAAATCAGGTCTATTGGACGCAAACTATTTCCAGACCATCCCTTACTTGGAAAGTCAAATTGCTGATTTCGGCTACGACTTTGTCAACGCGGGAGAAATCCATATCGAACCGATGGGTGTCTATTCGAAGAAATATAAATCATTGAGTGAATTGCCGGACGGCGCGACTGTCCTAATGAGCAACTCGGTTTCGGATCACGGTCGTGTGCTTGAAATGCTTGAAAAAGAAGGATTGATCACACTTGCAAAGGGTGTTGAAAAAGTTGATGCTGAACTTGAGGACATCGTGGACAACCCTAAGAATCTAAAGTTTGAACCGAATTATGAAGCGGCTCTAATGCCGACACTTTATAAAAATGACGAAGGCGATATTCTTCTCATCAATTCCAACTATGCAATCGATGCTGGAATAAATCCATTGGAAGATTCAATTGCTCTTGAAAAGACTGATTCACCATATGTTAACGTCATCGCAGTCCGTTCAGGTGATGAAAACAATGCTGCAATCAAAGCATTAGTAGAAGTATTGAAGTCAAAAGAAATCCAAGAGTTCATGTTGAAAGAATGGGGTGGCTCTGTCGTACCTGTAAAATAAATGACAAAGACTGGCAAATCCATTGGTTTCAGAAAGGATTGATGCCAGTCTTTTTTTATTTTTTTAAATAAAAAGCATTCCTATTCCTTCACAATTATGTTAGAGTAGTTCTATTAATTTAGAACACAATTGTATTTTTGGGGAGGACATTGTATGAAGAAAAAGATAGGACTCATATGGCGAATCTTAATAGCCATAGGGCTTGCAATCGGTTTGGGTCTGTTGCTTCCAGCAGTACACGAAGGATTTGCTCATTGGTTTGTCCAATTAGGATCGACGTTTAACATGATTTTTGGAGGATTTCTTAACTTTGTTGTTCCGTTGATTATTATTGCATTTATTGCACCAGGTATCGCGAAACTTGGCAGTGGTTCAGGAAAGTTATTAGGATTAGCGACAGTGTTCGCATATGCTTCCACAATCTTTGCAGGTATCTTAGCGTTTTTTACTGCCACTACACTTCTGCCGAATTTCATTGGCGGGATTGGGGCGAAATCTGTAGATAATGTTGGAAAAGTGGCAGAATCGTTTTTTGAACTTGAAATGACTCCGATTATGGGTGTCATGTCTGCGCTATTGCTTGCATTCGTGCTTGGAATTGGAATGGCTTCCATCAACAGCAAATCAATGCTCTCATTCTTCGATGAGCTAAATGTATTAATAGAAAAAGTAATTTCTTTCGTTATCATTCCTTTATTGCCGATTCATATTTTCGGTATTTTCCTGAATATGACATACAGTGGAGAAGTCGCAAGGGTTCTTTCCGTATTCTCAGTTGTCTTCATTATGATCATCATCTTGCACTTGCTCATGCTCTCCATTCAATATACAGTGGCGGGGACACTTTCAAAGCGTAATCCCTTTATGTTGATGAAAACAATGGCCCCGGCATATATGACGGCTATCGGAACACAATCTTCCGCAGCTACAATTCCGGTTACGTTGAGGCAGGCGAAGAAGACAGGTGCATCTGAGCGTGTAACGGATTTCACGATTCCCTTATTCGCAACAATCCATTTGTCGGGAAGTACGATCACATTAGTATCTTGTTCGATTGGTGTCATGCTCATGAATGGGATGGACATCAGCTTCTCTAACTATTTACCATTCATTCTGATGCTTGGAGTCACGATGATTGCAGCACCTGGAGTTCCAGGAGGGGCCGTCATGGCAGCGGTTGGACTTCTTGGCACGATGCTTGGGTTCAATGAGTCGATGGTAGCTTTAATGATTGCGTTATATATGGCGCAAGATAGTTTCGGAACAGCTGCAAACGTCACTGGTGACGGGGCATTGGCAATGATCGTTGATCGATTCACTCCGAAAAAGGATAAATGACAAATGAAATGCCGTCACCTGATGTGGCGGCATTTTAATATTAAACAAATGGGTTGTATTCGATTCTCAATAAGTTGGATATAATTGAAAATAGAAGATTCATTTTCTATTTGAAGTAAGTGTGGAGATGGTAGTATAAACCCTTATTTAAATGATAATCGTTCTTAATGATTTGCAAGGTAGTCCCGAATGAGCTAAGATTAGAATGATACTAATTAGAGAATGGAATAACCGTTCATCTTGATCATATTGGAGGTATTGGAATGGCAACTTTGGAAATCAAAGACCTTCACGTAGAAATTGAAGGTAAGGAAATATTGAAAGGCGTCAATTTAACTATCAATACAGGTGAAATTCACGCAATTATGGGACCTAACGGAACAGGTAAATCAACTCTGGCATCCGCAATCATGGGTCACCCTAAATACGAAGTCACTTCCGGAACTGTTTTACTTGATGGTGAAGATGTTCTTGAAATGGAAGTTGATGAGCGTGCGAAGGCGGGCCTTTTCCTTGCGATGCAATACCCAAGTGAAATCACAGGTGTAACAAATGCCGACTTCATGCGTTCAGCAATCAATGCACGCCGTGAAGAGGGCGACGAAATCTCATTAATGAAATTCATCCGTGAATTGGACAGCAAAATGGATGTCCTTGAAATGGATCAAGATATGGCAACACGTTATTTGAACGAAGGTTTCTCAGGCGGAGAGAAGAAGCGTAATGAGATCCTTCAATTGATGATGTTGAAACCGAAATTTGCAGTTCTTGATGAAATCGACTCCGGTCTTGATATCGATGCATTGAAAGTCGTTTCAAAAGGTATCAATGAAATGCGCGGCGAAGGCTTCGGTTGCCTGATCATCACTCACTACCAACGTCTTCTTGACTACATTACACCTGACTTCGTACACGTAATGATGCAAGGTCGAGTTGTTAAGTCAGGCGGAGCAGAGCTTGCTAAGCAACTTGAAGAAAGCGGTTATGACTGGATCAAAGAAGAGCTTGGAATCGAAGACGAAACAGTTGGACAAGAAGTTTAAGAAAGGGGACGATTCAAAATGACGGTTGAAACAAAAATGGCATTGACCGAACAGGACGTCCGCTCTTTTTCCGCAAACATGAATGAAGCCGATTGGATGGCAGAATTCCGCACTGATGCGTTAGCGAAAGTGGAACAGCTTCCTATGCCAACACCAGATAAAACGAAAATTGACAAGTGGAACTTCACCGAGTTTCCTGCACATGCTGTGGAAAGCTCAACTTTCTCTTCACTCGCAGACCTGCCTGCTGAAGCGAAGGAGATTGTCGGTGATGACCAAGAGAATATTTACGTACAACATAATAATACGCCTGCATTCCTTTCTCTATCCGATGATTTGAAAGCGAAGGGTGTTATCCTTACAGACATTTTCACAGCAACTCGCGACCATGCTGATCTTATGAAGAAATACTTCATGCAAGATGGCGTTAAGGTTGATGAACATAAACTTACTGCCCTTCATGCGGCATTGATAAACGGCGGTGTATTCGTATACGTACCGAAAAATGTAGTTGTCGAAGAGCCACTGCAAGTTCTCTTCTTGCATGATGATGCTCAGGCATCACTTTTCAACCACGTCATTGTCGTTGCAGAATCAAACAGTTCTGTAACATATGTGGAAAACTACCTGTCTACAGTTGACGAAGCTGCTGGACAAGCTAATATTATCGCAGAAGTGTTTGCAGAAGATAATGCAAAAGTCATCTATGGTGCAGTGGATGTCCTTGCGAAAGGCTTTACAACTTACGTAAACCGCCGAGGCGTCACAGGAGCTAACAGCCGCATCGAATGGGCATTGGGTTTGATGAATGATGGTGATACAATTTCAGAAAACATCACTCATCTTGTCGGAAACGGTTCCTCAAGCGACTTGAAGACGGTCGTTGTAGGACGTGGCAACCAAAGGCAGAACTTCACCTCTGAAATCGTCCACTGGGGACTTGATACGGATGCATTCATTCTTAAACATGGTGTCATGAAGGAGTCCGCTTCTTCAATCTTCAACGGCATCGGAAGAATTGCGAAAGGCGCAACGAGAGCGAACGCTGTCCAAGAGTCACGCATCTTGATGTTAAGTGAAAAGGCTCGTGGAGACGCGAACCCAATTCTATTAATTGACGAAGATGATGTTACGGCAGGACACGCGGCATCGGTTGGCCGAGTAGATCCTCTTCAATTGTTCTACCTGATGAGCCGAGGAATTTCACAGCAAGAAGCTGAACGCCTCGTCATCCATGGTTTCCTAGCACCTGTAGTAAGCAAATTGCCAATCGAAGGTGTCAAGAAGCAATTGACGGAGGTCATTGAAAGGAAAGTGCGCTAATGCTCAGCAAAGAGATCCGCAAACATTTCCCGATACTTGACCAGGAAATCAACGGGCACCCGCTCGTTTATTTAGATAGCGCTGCGACTTCTCAGAAGCCGCAGCAAGTTATTGACGCTCTCAATGACTATTATAAATTCGACAACGCAAACGTCCACCGCGGCGTTCATACATTAGGCAACCGGGCGACTGATCATTATGAAGGGGCACGTGAAAAGGTCCGTAAATTCATAAATGCGAAGTCAACCCAAGAAATCATTTTCATGCGAGGCACAACAACTGCTCTCAATACGGTTGCCCAAAGCTATGGACGTGCTAATGTCGGTGAGGGCGATGAAATTGTCATCACTCATATGGAACACCATTCCAATATCATTCCTTGGCAACAATTGGCTAAGGAAAAAGGCGCTGTTTTGAAATACGTCGATCTTGAAGATGATGGGACTATTTTGCTTGATAAAGTGCGTGAGGCGGTCACTGATCGCACGAAAATCGTTTCGATCATGTATGTATCCAATGTGCTTGGCACAATGAATCCGATAAAAGAAATTACGGAAATTGCGCATGCACATGGAGCTGTCATGGTCGTCGATGGAGCACAAGCAGCACCTCACTTGAAGCTTGACGTCCAAGACTTGGATTGCGATTTCCTCGCGTTTTCAGGTCATAAAATGTGCGGTCCTACTGGAATCGGTGTCCTATACGGTAAAAAAGAGTTATTGAATAACATGGAGCCTGTTGAATTCGGTGGAGAAATGATCGACTTCGTCGGCCTTTACGAATCTACATGGAAAGAGCTTCCATGGAAATTCGAAGGAGGTACTCCGATTATAGCTGGTGCTATCGGACTTGGAGCCGCCATCGACTTTTTAGAAGAGATCGGATTGGATCAGATTGAACGACATGAACATCAACTTGCAGCAATTGCAATGGAAAAAATGTCAGCAATCGAAGGACTTACAATTTACGGTCCAAAAGATCCCGGAGCGCGCGCCGGGATTGTAACGTTCAATCTTGGCAACGTCCATCCTCATGATGTGGCAACTGTCCTTGATATGAATGGAATTGCGGTTCGCGCCGGACATCATTGTGCACAGCCATTGATGAAAAGACTTGAATGTTCAGCAACGGCACGTGCAAGCTTCTATGTTTATAACACGGAAGAAGATGTAGACCGTCTCGTAGAAGGACTCCGCATTGCAAAGGAGTATTTTGAGTAATGTCGACAAATAATTTAGATCAGCTATACCGCTCAGTCATCATGGATCATTATAAAAACCCGCGCAACAAGGGTGTTTTGGAAGAAAATAATGTCACAATCGACATGAACAATCCAACTTGCGGAGACGTCATTCATTTGACGTTGAAAGTGGAAGATGGCATTGTCCGCGATGCGAAGTTCGAAGGAGAAGGCTGCTCAATCTCCATGGCTTCCGCATCGATGATGACACAAATCATCAAAAACAAAGACATCGAAACAGCTACAAAGTATGCCCACATATTTTCGGACATGATGTTAGGCAAGGAAGTCGACGACTCCGTCGACCTTGGCGACATCGAAGCACTCTCAGGAGTAGCCAAATTCCCGGCACGCATCAAATGCGCAACCCTCGCTTGGAAAGCGATGGAAAAAGGAGTAGGCGAAGATTCCAAGGAATAGACCCGGATAAAGCACTGTCAGTTGAAAGGAAGTTTGCAACTGACAAATGAAGAACGGAGGAATAATGATGGCTAAAAAAATGCCTGAAATTGGCGATTACAAATATGGTTTTTCTGACAAAGACGTATCTGTTTTCCGTTCGGAACGTGGACTAACACGTGAAATCGTTGAAGAAATCTCTAATATGAAAGGAGAACCACAATGGATGCTAGACTACCGTCTAAAATCCCTTGAAATCTTCTACAGCAAACCAATGCCACAATGGGGCGGAGATTTGAACTCATTAAACTTCGACGAAATTACGTATTATGTAAAACCTTCCGAAGCAACAGAACGTTCTTGGGATGAAGTACCTGAAGAAATCAAACGTACATTTGACAAATTAGGTATCCCTGAAGCAGAACAAAAGTATCTTGCAGGGGTTTCAGCACAGTACGAATCAGAAGTAGTTTATCACAACATGAAGCAAGAACTTGAAGACATGGGTATTGTCTTCAAGGACACAGATTCTGCTTTACGTGAAAACGAAGAGCTGTTCAAAAAATACTGGGGCACTGTTATTCCGAACACGGATAATAAATTCTCTGCCTTGAACTCAGCTGTATGGTCCGGTGGATCTTTCATCTACGTACCACCTGGTATTAAAGTGGATACACCGCTACAAGCCTATTTCCGAATCAACTCGGAAAACATGGGGCAATTCGAGCGTACATTGATCGTCGTAGACGAAGGCGCAAGCGTCCACTACGTAGAAGGATGTACTGCACCAGTTTATACAACGAACTCACTTCATAGTGCGGTTGTTGAAATCATCATCAAAAAAGATGCTTACTGCCGTTACACAACGATTCAAAACTGGGCAAACAACGTTTATAACCTTGTTACGAAGCGTGCGGTATGTGAAGCGAATGCTACAATGGAATGGATTGACGGTAACATCGGCTCGAAATTGACGATGAAATATCCGGCTTGTATCCTTAAAGGCGAAGGTGCACGTGGAATGACATTATCCATCGCACTTGCTGGTAAAGGCCAACACCAAGATGCTGGTGCGAAAATGATGCACTTAGCCCCGAATACTTCATCAACAATTGTTTCGAAGTCAATCTCTCAACACGGCGGTAAAGTAACATATCGTGGTGTCGTCCACTTCGGTCGCCGGGCGGATGGCGCACGTGCGAATATTGAATGTGACACGCTAATCATGGATAAATTGTCGACATCTGACACAATTCCATACAACGAAATCTTTAACGATAACATTTCACTTGAGCACGAAGCGAAAGTTTCCAAAGTATCAGAAGAGCAGCTCTTCTACTTGATGAGCCGCGGAATTCCTGAGCTTGAAGCAACTGAAATGATCGTCATGGGCTTCATCGAGCCATTCACAAAAGAATTGCCGATGGAGTACGCAGTAGAGATGAACCGTCTTATCAAGTTCGAGATGGAAGGTTCTATCGGATAAGTACCTTTAAACACTGATACAACAACGTTTATTGGCGATAAA
>NZ_JAROCC010000015.1 GCF_030433715.1 Sporosarcina highlanderae
GAGAAATTCGAATAGCTCGAGTTTCTTGCTGGCATCATTTAAGATGTCAATTTCGAATCCGAAGATTCGTTTTGTTCTTTTCACCGACAGGGTCGGCTCCAGAACTTTATTTGTTGACGTTTTGCTGTTCAGTTTTCAAGGTTCATTTGTTAGCTGCTCTGTAAGAAGCAACTCTTATATAATATCACGCTGTGTTTTCAGTGTCAATAACTTTTTTAGAAAAGTTTTTAAGCTGTTTCGAAGTAGTTATTTACTTATCAGAAACGCAACGTTATTTACTATATCAGCTTGTCTTTTTGAATGCAACACTTTTATTGTAAAAAGAATTTTCTTTTATTGGCACAGATAATTAAAGCCGCGTGAAGCCTTACTAAATCAGTTTTCACGCGGCTTTTGTTTACTCTTTAGAACGCATTTGAGGGAATAGAAGGATATCACGGATTGATTGGGCATTCGTCAAAAGCATGACAAGTCGGTCGACACCGATCCCAAGTCCACCCGTTGGCGGCAAGCCGTACTCCAACGCTTCCACGAAATCTTCGTCCATTTCATGCGCTTCATCATTGCCTTGTTCCTTTTCAACTAATTGAGCTTCGAAACGTTGGCGCTGATCGATTGGATCGTTTAATTCTGTAAAGGCGTTCGCATGCTCACGTCTTACGATGAACAACTCAAAACGATCCGTAAATCTACCATCTTCAGGATTCTTCTTAGCTAATGGAGAGATTTCAACCGGATGTCCATAAATGAATGTTGGTTGAACAAGTTGTTCCTCTACTTTCTGCTCAAAGAATTCATTTAGGATATGGCCGACTTCCATCATATTAGCAATTTCTACGCCGTGCTCCTTCGCAAGGGCACGTGCCTCTTCAACGGACATCTCTTTCCAAAAGTCCACACCTGTATATTCTTTGACTGCGTCAGCCATATGCAGACGTTTCCAACCTGGAGACAGGTCGATGATGTCTTCACCGTATTTCACTTGAGTCGTGCCCAACACCTCTTGTGCAATATGGGCAATCAAATTCTCCGTAAGTTCCATGATGTCTTTGTAGTCCGCGTATGCTTCATACAGCTCAATCATCGTAAATTCCGGGTTGTGGCGAGTTGATATTCCTTCATTACGGAATACACGTCCGATTTCATAAACCTTTTCAAGACCACCTACAATTAGGCGCTTCAAATGAAGTTCAATTGCAATACGCATATAGAGTTCCATATCTAACGCGTTATGATGCGTAATAAACGGACGTGCTGTCGCTCCTCCAGCAATGGAGTGGAGCATCGGCGTTTCAACTTCAAGGAATCCTTGATCATCGAGGTAGCGGCGCATTGATTGGATAATGCGGCTTCTTGTAATGAACGTTTCTCTACTTTCTTCAGAAGAGATCAAATCAAGATATCTCTGACGATAACGTTGTTCCACGTCCTTTAAACCGTGGAATTTATCAGGCAATGGACGGAGAGCTTTTGTAAGGAATGTGAACTCAGTCGCCTTGATTGAAAGTTCTCCAACCTTCGTCTTGAATACATTTCCTTTAATCCCAACGATATCGCCCAAGTCGGCATTGTCAAATAGCTCGTAAGCTTCTTCACCAATTGCGTCTTGACGGACGTAAATTTGGATTTGGCCGCCAAGGTCTTGTAAATGCGCGAATCCAGCTTTCCCTTTTCCACGTTTCGTCATGATCCGTCCAGCGATTTTCACTTCATGGACTGTTTCATCCAACTCCTCTTTTGAAAGGCCTTCATAGCTTTCACGAATTTCATTGGATAGATGTGTTCTTTCATATCTTGCGCCGAATGGGTCCAGCCCATTTTCCCGCAGTTCATTCATCTTCTGGCGTCTCACCAGAAGCTGATCGTTCAATTCATCCAAATGGGACATTTCATTCACTCCTTCATAATTATCCCTCACGCCGGATGGCATGTTCTTATTGTACACAATTCCCTCATCCTATGTAAAAAAAGCCGCCAATTTAAATGGCGGATCAGTTCATCCAACACCTACAGCGGCTAACTCCCGCTCATTCACCTACGCTAAGGAAACGTTCGACTCCATCAACTGTTTCCCAACAAACAACGCCATCGTCGTCGATAGCTACACCGGGCTGTATACTATCAGGCGCAATTTCCAACAGAGGCACAAGAACAAATGCCCGCTCATCCATTCTCGGGTGAGGAACCGTCAAGTTCTCTGATTCAATATTGTCGTTATTATACAGCAAAATGTCAAGGTCAACAGTCCGTGGACCCCATCTGACATCGCGGACACGCCCCAAATCGTTTTCAATTCCCTGACACACATCCAATAACTCAAATGGGTTGAGCGATGTTTCCAAACGAAGGACCAAGTTCAAGAAGTTCGCCTGATCAGTATATCCAACAGGCTCCGTTTCATAAATAGAGGAAATCGCGGTCACTTCGATTCTATCATGTGCATGGAGCGCGCGGACCGCCTTAGTTAGATGATGCAACCGATCCCCAATATTCGATCCTATTGATAGATATGCGATGTTCATACGAAACGCCCTCTTGTTATATCGACAGATACTGATGCATAGTGACCACGTATTGGCGGATCAGGTTTGATTAACACCACTCGAATCCCTTTAACTTGTGAAGCGAATCTCTCCATGACTAAACCCGCAATCTCTTCCGCAACGGATTCGATCAATTTCCGAGGTTCCCCTTCAACGACAGAACGACAAACTTCGAATACCTCAGCATAATTAACTGTCTTCTGCAAATCATCCGTAGCGCCGGCTTCGGCTAAATCGACAGCTAATGAAACAGTTGCCCGGAAGCGCTGACCTAAGACCGTCTCTTCCTTTAACGCACCGTGATAGCCGTAAAACTCCATTTCATTCAAATGAATATAATCCATCCCGAATCCCACCTTCTTCTATTAATTGGCGCTTACTTTCACTTTGTTTGTCAATACATCCATCATTTTCACCATGCGTGATATCGCCTTGACATCATGCACTCGCATAATATGGCATCCGTGTTCGATACCAAAGCAAACTGTAGCCCCGGTCCCTTCCATTCGTTCATCGACCGGTAGATCCAATATGTTACCGATCATCCTCTTTCGGGAAGTAGCCAATAGAAGCGGATACCCCATATCCGAAATCCGTTGCAACCCTTGCATTGCTAACACGTTTTGCGCGGTATCCTTTGCAAACCCGATACCAGGATCGAGCCAGATGTGTTCTTCAGGGACTCCCGCGTTACGCGCAATTGCAACACTTCCCTCTAAATCCGCAATCACTTCATCCATGAAAGGGCCTGCATATTCCGCCACTTCGCGGTTATGCATAAGAATGATCGGAGCGCTATGTTTCGCTGCCACTTCCGCTATTCTCGGCTCCCGCTTAGCCCCCCATACATCATTGATAATGTGTGCCCCTGCAGCAAGCGCCGCCTCCGCTACACCCGCTTTATATGTATCTATCGAAATGATGCAATCCAATTCCCGTGAGAGCGCCTCAATCACAGGTACCGTCCGTTCAAGTTCCATCTCTAACGTTACAGGTGCATGTCCCGGGCGCGTCGATTCTCCGCCAACATCGATTATTTTCGCACCATCCTGCAGCATCTCTTCGGCATGCTTTAACGCGGCGTCAATACGTCCGTATTTGCCGCCATCTGAAAAGGAATCCGGCGTGACATTTAAGATGCCCATCACAACCGTCTCCCTTTTAAAGTCGAGTTCCATATTACCTAACCGATATACATCCTTCGCCTTCATTAACTCCACTAGTTCAACCTTCTTTCATTTCATCTATTGCCTGTACGTATAGTCCATGCAACTTTTGATAATAAAACCCAGCAGAACCCGGCACCGCATGTTCACCAACCGATTTTAAAGGGACAAGTTCCTGGACAGCATTCGTGACGAACACCTCGTCAGCTTGCTCCACTTCCCCCTTGGTGAACAGCCCTTCCCGCACAGAAATGCCGACTTCCGTTGCTATCTTCAAAACAAAGGCTCTCGTAGTGCCAGGCAAAATACCGGTTTCAATAGAAGGGGTGTATAGTTCCCCATCCTTTATCCAAAAGACATTTGACGTTACGCCTTCGGCAACAAATCCCTCACTAGTCAAGAACAAGCCCTCATGATCTTTTAAAGAAGGAAGTTCCAGGCGTCCTCGAACATTGTTCAGGAAATTATGCGACTTATGCCGAATCCGGCTTTCCGGAATATTTCGTTCCGTTTCCAACCAAAGCGCTCGTTTTTCCATCCCCCGAGGGGTAACGGCTAACTCTTTCCTGAACAAAATAACATTCGGTGACAGGTATTCGGAAGGGGCCAACCCGATGTCATGGACACCAGCGGACACGTTCAACCGAAAATAGCCATCTTTACCGTCCGTTCGTCCATGCAACCCGCGAATAGCATTGGCAATTTCCCGATCAGTATACGGCATCGAGATTCGGTATTCATTTAGGGCTGCGCGAATCCTTTCCATATGCTCTTTGAATAAAAACACATGCCCCTCATATGTCCGGAATGTTTCGAAAAACCCCGCGCCATATAGGAAACCGTGATCGAAAGGGGAAATCCGGAGATCTTCCGCCTTTATATATTCACCATTCATCCAACAAAACATAGGGCTCGTACCGCCTTTCACGCCTTCGTTTCAGCCATTTCCTTTGCCTGCCACAGTGCCTTCGCCTTATTCAATGATTCCACGTATTCCTCTTTGGGAACTGAATCTGCGACAAGTCCAGCACCCGCCTGAATATAAGCGACGCCATTCTTTATATACGCCGTCCGTATGACAATATTCAACTCCATATCTCCATTGAAGCCAACCCAGCCGATCGAACCCGTGTAGAGACCTCTCCTTGTCGGTTCTAACTCTTCAATGATTTCCATCGTCCTCAGCTTCGGAGAACCTGTGATCGAGCCGCCGGGGAAGACGCCTTTAACGATTGCGGCATTCGATAATTCAGGTGATGCAGTTCCACGAATGTTCGACACAAGATGCATGACATGGGAATAGCGTTCTATAACCATAAATTCGTCCGTTTCAACAGTATCCTTCGTACAAACGTGTTCAAAGTCCTCAAGCTCCTGCTCAACAAGCATAATATGCTCGCCTTTTTCCTTCTCATTGGAAAGCAAGTCCTTCTCCAATGCATCATCTTCCAATTGTGTAGCACCCCTTGGGCGTGTCCCTCCAATTGGACGTGTGCTCAATTCAGTTCCTCGCTTTTTCAGCAGCAATTCAGGCGAACCGGATACTACGGCAAAATCCTCAGCGCCAATCATTGCCATATACGGCGATGGATTGAATGAACGTAACGCCTCATACATGGATAGCGGGTCAGCAGCAAGTTCATTGGATTGGCGTACGGATAGGTTTACTTGATTCACTTCTCCAAGCGCAATATATCTTTGCACGTCGCGAACCATTTGTTCGAATTGAGGTCCTGTGACAGAGACATTCACTTTTTCCGGTTTTTTTGATTCAGTTGCAGTACTTTCCGCGGCATGAATCCGATTTCTTTCCCCTGCAGCAGCAGCTTCCAACCATTCCTGCTCCAATTCAGAAACGTCCAATCCCCGCCCAGGCAATGTCATGAAATAGACTGCTTCTTCTTTTTGGTTGAGCACCGCCCAACGATCGAATAAATAGAAGAAAACATCCGGCGTTTCAAGGTCATCTTTAGCAATTTCCGGGATCGGCTCATAAGTTCGTGCGTAATCATAACTGATAAAACCTATGACGCCCCCTTGGTATTCCGGTAGTTCCGGAAGAGTTTCCATTTTCATAGACTCGACGAATTCAGCTAAAAGTTCAAGAGGTTCACCTTTCTTCACTTCTGTCGAACCATCCCGCCACTGCAACTCCAGCGACTGATCACCTGTTGCTTTCAGCGTCACAAGTGGATCAACCCCAGCAATGCATAAGTTTCCTGTTCGTCCACTCTCGAGTAAAATGTGCTTTTCTACTGTTTTCGCAAGTTCTTTATGTGCATAAAAGAACTGTTCCTTCGTCATTTTCACTTTTTTATAATTCGGATACAGTCTATCCATTTCGTTTTCCCCCAACACTTATAATAGTCTAATCTTACAGTGTGGAGAGTCATTTAGGCTACAAAAAAGGAATACAAAAAAAGGAGAGCCTTGTTAAAGCTCCCCTTGTGCGACGTATTCATTCCTCGTCAAATTGGTAAAGCGGTGTACTTAGGTATCGTTCTCCGTTTGACGGAAGGATTGCCACTACTTTCTTTCCTTTGCCTAACTTCTCCGCCACTTGAAGTGCAGCAAATATAGCCGCCCCAGATGATACACCACCTAAGATCCCTTCTTCTCGAGCAGCACGTCTTGCAGTTTCATACGCTTCATCATTCGTTACCTGAATAATTTCATCGTAAATATCTGTATTTAGAACTTTAGGAACGAAGCCCGCCCCGATACCTTGAATTTTATGAGGTCCAGGTTGCCCTCCAGAAAGTACTGCTGAGTCGGTCGGTTCTACTGCAATTATTTTCACTTCAGGGAAGCGTTCTTTTAACACACTACCCGCGCCTGTAATGGTACCGCCCGTTCCGATTCCCGAGATGAACGCATCGACTCGATCTAACGCATCGGCAATTTCCGGTCCCGTTGTCAGACGGTGGACTTCCGGATTCGCTTCGTTATTGAATTGTTGGGGCATGAACCAGCCATTCTCCTTGGAAAGTTCCTCTGCTTTTCCAATGGCACCTTTCATTCCTTCTGCTCCGGGCGTAAGGACAAGGTCTGCGCCGTATGCACGTAATAGGTTGCGACGTTCGAGGCTCATCGTATCCGGCATGACGAGTACAGCTTTGTAACCTTTCGCAGCAGCAATCATTGCAAGCCCGATACCTGTATTGCCGCTCGTCGGCTCAATAATTGTACTTCCTTCCTTTAATTCACCCGATTTTTCAGCAGCTTCAATCATAGCGAGCGCAATCCGATCCTTAACGCTTGAGCCTGGGTTGAAGTACTCCAGTTTCAAATAAACATCTGCACTATCCGGCTTCGTCATACGATTCACCTTAACAAGAGGTGTTTGCCCCACAAGATCCGTAATCGTGTTACCAACTTTAGTCATCTACTCCCACTCCTAATCCCTACTTATTTGATATGTTTTATAGTATTAATACTACTACCTTGTTGTGAGTAACGTCAATTAATTATATTTATCCTTTCCCTTTCTTCCTGCGACTAATCCAAAAAAGCTAACTGCAATCCCATAAGAAGGGACATGCAGTTAGCTTTTTTTACTTACCATAAAACCATTTTGCGTCAAATTCCTTCCAAAAAGCTTCTGGAAGGACCGATTGCGGTAGCTGTTCAATTGTCAGCTCTCGTTTAATATGCTCTTTCACTTCATTAAAGGTGAATTTTCTACCTTCAATCACTTCATTCACTTGAACAATTGCATATGTACCGTTTTGCAAACTGACTACATCCCCGATTTTCCCTTCACTCAATTGGGAAGCAGCTTTGTAAATTGCAGGGTCGATTGTTTCTGTATCAGCGTTAATATAGCCAATATCCCCACCAAGGTTAGCTGATGTTAGATCAATCGACAGTTCCTTTGCCAACGCATCAAAACTTGAGCCCTTCGACAACTCATCCAATGCCCGTTCTGCTTCTTTCTTCGAGTTAACAACAATAATAGAAGTCCGATATGATGTCAGAATAGTATAAAGGGATTCGTTTTCGTCATAGAACGACTTCACTGTCGAATCATCAATGACTACATCATTCGATAATACTTTTTCCAAGATAATTGTCGAACGTATTTTTTGCCGTATTTGCTCGAGATCAAGTCCAGAATACGCGCGTCCATCCACAGATGTAATTAACGCGAGTTCAAGCTCAAGTTCCTTTTCACTTACTTCTATGCCATATTTCTTGGCAGCCGTCTCCATCACCTTGTTGTTCACAAGCTCTCGCAGTACATCCCGGCCAACCGCATTTTCCATCGCAGTCATCCACTGTTCCCTTGTGATTGGATCACCCGCGACCGAAGCAACCTCTTCGTCAGGTTGCTTCGATTTTTTATCGGGGATTAGCCAGCCAACAAACCAAAAGACATTACTTATAAATAGGATAACGATTAATACAAGTAACGGCTTCGTTTTTAACTTCTTTTTTTGAGCCGGTTCTTGGGCATTATGACTGTGACCGTATTTCATCGATAAATCCTTCTAATTCTTCCTTCGGATATAGGTACTTCTCCAGACAGAAATGGCACTCCGCTTCCGCTTGACCATCCTCGTCGATCATTTCACGGATTTCTTGTTCTCCAAGACCAATTATCGCGTTACCAAAGCGCTCTTTCGAACAATTACAACTGAAAGTCACATCCATCTTATCAAGTACTTCCACGTTTTTAGTGCCTAATACCTCATTCAAAATTTCTTCGGGCGTCAAACCGCGGTCAATCATTCGCGAAATCGGCTCGATGTTTGCTAATTTCTGCTCAAGTTCGGTGATTGTTTCGTCTGTTGCACCCGGCATCACCTGAATGACGAACCCCCCAGCAGCCTTCACCGTATTGTCGGGGTTAACAAGCACTCCCAATGCCACAGCAGAAGGAACTTGCTCGGATACTACAAAATATTGAGTGAAGTCTTCCGCAATCTCACCTGAAACAATTGGAACCTGGCCAGTGAAGAAATCACGTAGTCCAAGGTCTTTTACTACTGTCAGCATTCCTTCGGTACCAACCGCACGTCTAACATCCAATTTCCCGTTTTCATTCAACTCAAAATGAGTTTGTGGATGAGTGATGTATCCCCTTACTTCGCCATTTGCGTTCGCATCAACGACTATCGGGCCTGCAGGACCGTTCCCCTCAACCTTGACAGTCAGTTTTTCATTTCCTTTAAGCATCGTACCCATCATGAGTCCGGCAGTCATCGTTCTACCTAAAGCCGCAGTCGCAGTTGGCCAAACCTGGTGCCGCCTTTGCGCCTCTGCCACAGCGTTTGTTGAATCAACTGCATATGCACGGATTGTGCCGTTAAAAGCCAATGCTTTTATTAGATAATCATTCATTTATTTCTTCTCCTTTAGACATTTCTTTCATAGATCAAATGAAGCCCTTTTAGCGTAAGGAAGTTGTCAACGATATCAATCACATTCGTTTCACTTGCTATCAATTCTGCAAGGCCACCTGTGGCAATGACAGTCGGTTCCACCTTACTCTGTGCTTTCATCCTTCCAACAATACCTTCTACAAGTCCTACGTAACCGAATACGATTCCTGATTGCATTGCAGATACGGTGTTTTTACCGACTACATGCTCCGGACGAGCCAATTCAACACGGGGTAGTTTGGATGCCCGGTCAAATAATGCCTCCATCGAAATACCGATACCTGGTGCAATAGAACCTCCCATATATTCGTTTTTTTCATTCACGTAACAGAACGTTGTAGCTGTTCCGAAGTCTACAATTACAAGTGGTCCGTTGTGTTCTTCGGTAGCTGCGACCGCATTGACAATTCGATCAGCGCCTACTTCTCGTGGATTTTCATACTTAATATTCAAGCCTGTTTTGACACCCGGACCAACAATCAATGGGCGGATATTGAAATACTTTTTACACATTTGCTCTAGCGGGAACATTACTGGTGGGACGACGGAAGAGATAATAATTCCGTTTATATCGTCAAAATTTAAGCCGACATGGGAAAATAGCGACTTCACAGACATGGCATATTCATCTTCTGTTCTGTGCCGATACGTCTCCATACGCCAATGATATTTCAACTCTCCTTGATCGTAGACGCCAAGGACGATATTCGTATTACCGGTATCCAATACTAAGATCATTTTCTTTTCCTCGCTAACATTCGTCATTTTCCAGGATATCATACCACAAACCTAAAGAGGAGGGCGATGGTTAGCTTCGACAGTTAGCGGAAAATAAAAACAGTCGACTGCCTAAGAAAGCAGTCGACCATAAATTTATTTTACAAACTCAATCTCTTCTTTGTTCATCAATCGGAGGAAGAGGTGTGTCTTCGCCCCTGTTCTCCCTTGGTAGATCTGCAATGGATGGATCTGCAGGCGCTCCTGTTGAATCGGGGTTGACTGTGTCTTTTACCGATTCAGCGTCCGCAGGCTTCTCTTCCACTTTAGAATCGCCATTTCCTTTTTGGTCATATGGACGATCCGGTAATGTACCATGATCCTTCAAGTGGTTGATTTGCTCAGCATCCAATGTTTCCACATCAAGAAGTGTTGTAGCAATCAGGTCAAGCAAGTCACGCTTTTCGGTAAGGATATTTTTAGCCCGCTCGTATTGCCCTTTGATGATACTTTGCATTTCTTGATCGATTTCGTAAGCAATCGACTCGGAATAATTCTGCTCCGAATTGAAATCTCTTCCAAGGAATACGTTTCCGCCTTGTGCGGAGCCGAATTGCATTGGTCCAAGCTTATCGCTCATACCATACTCCGTTACCATTGAACGTGCAATTCCAGTCGCTCGTTGGAAGTCGTTATGAGCTCCCGTGGACACTTCACCAAGTACAATCTCCTCTGCCACACGCCCACCTAAAAGACCAGCAATTTTATCGAGCAATTCAGGTTTCGTCATGAAGTAACGGTCCTCTTTCGGAAGCATGACTGCATAACCACCCGCTTGGCCCCGAGGCACGATTGTTACTTTATGAACGATATCAGCGTCTTCAAGCATTAGTCCAACAACAACGTGACCCGCTTCATGGAATGCAACAATGTTTCTTTCCTTTTCGGAAATGACACGGCTTGTTTTCGCCGGACCTGCAATAACGCGGTCTGTCGCTTCATCGATATCCGCCATGTCGATCTTCGCTTTACCACGTCTTGCCGCAACGAGTGCAGCTTCGTTCAATAGGTTCTCAAGATCTGCACCCGAGAATCCAGGTGTACGTTGAGCAAGTGCCTTCATATTGACCGTGTCGTCAAGCGGCTTATTGCGCGCATGAACTTTAAGTACGGCTTCACGTCCTTTTACATCCGGTCGACCGACAGTAATTTGACGGTCAAAACGTCCCGGACGAAGAAGTGCAGGGTCCAAAATATCCGGACGGTTCGTCGCTGCAACGATGATGATTCCTTCATTTCCATCGAAACCATCCATTTCAACTAAAAGTTGGTTCAATGTCTGTTCGCGCTCATCGTGGCCGCCACCAAGACCGGCACCACGTTGACGTCCGACTGCGTCGATTTCGTCAATGAAGATGATACATGGTGCATTCTTTTTCGCATTTTCGAACAAGTCGCGAACACGGGATGCACCAACCCCGACGAACATCTCAACGAAGTCCGAACCGGAAATCGAGAAGAACGGTACGCCAGCTTCACCGGCAACCGCACGTGCCAAAAGTGTTTTACCAGTTCCCGGAGGACCGACTAACAAGATACCTTTAGGAATACGTGCTCCAAGTTCAGCAAACTTACGTGAATCTTTAAGGAAATCCACAACCTCTTCAAGCTCGGCTTTCTCTTCATCCGCACCCGCAACATCCGTAAAACGGACTTTTTTGCGATCATCCGAGTGAAGCTTCGCCTTGCTCTTACCGAAATTCATAACTCGGCCGCCACCGCCGCCTTGCGCTTGATTCAATAAGAAGAAGAATAGGATGATAATAATGATGAAAGGTACCAGACCTGTAAAGAAGGCAACCCAAGCACTTGTTTCAGGTGCTTTTTGTACATTGAATTTCGGGTTATTCGTTTTCCCAACGTCCCTAAGATCTGCCATGACGGATTGAGAATCGTCCGTTAGGATATTGGTGGTGAATTTCTCACCCTCCTCATAACCTTTCATGACCCCTTCGACAGTTAGAACGCCAGCGACAGGTTGAAACGAAACCGATTCAATGTCCCCTTTTTCCAAAGCCGTATAAAACTCATCCGTTGTAATCTCTTTTGTCTTCGGATTCGGATTATTTAGTGAACTGAAAATCCCCATTATCGCAAGGAAGATCAATCCGTATAGTAGAAAGTATCGAAGTATACGATTCATCCCAAGCCTCCTCATTTCTTCAACAGAAAACTATTGTAAATCTTAACATATAACAGATTCAACCTTCAAAGGAAATGCCTTACTTATTGGGACGTATTCCATAGGCGACTGCACTGCGCTAACTCAGTAACATTAATAATAGAATGTCAAACTTTTAGACACATATGGAAAAAAGCTTTCCAGCTCCCCTTGATAAAGGTTTGTTGAAAAGCTTTCAGAAAGAGTAGATTTCCTTTTTCAATACACCGATATAAGGTAAATTCCTATATTTTTCTGCGTAATCGAGTCCGTAACCGACAACAAATGCATCCGGAACCAAGAAGCCTACATAATCTGCCTTCAAATCCACTTTTCGACCCGTTGGTTTATCAAGCAACGTTACAATCTTAATGGATTTTGCCTTCCGGTATTTGAAGAGTTCGACCAAATAGTTCAATGTCTTTCCGCTATCGATAATGTCTTCAATAATTAAAACATCACGTCCTTCGACGCTCGTATTCAAGTCTTTGACAATTTTCACTTCTCCAGAGGAAACTGTTGCGTTTCCATAGCTGGAAACATCCATGAAATCCAACTCGATATATGCATCGACACGTTTAATAAGATCGCTCATGAAAGGTAATGCACCCTTTAGAACGCCGATAGCAAGCGGAAATTTATCCTGATAATCCGCTGTAAGCACAGCACCAAGTTCCGCAACTTTTTCTTGAATTTGTTCTTCCGTAATTAACACTTCTTCGATATCTTTCTGTAACATCGAAAGCCCTCTCTTCTTCATAAAGTCTTTATAGTTTCTTTAACCTGAATATGTACTTTTCCTGTTCAGATTTCTTGCGCTTGAACCGGATGCCGTACCGTACGCCTGGAATGGCGCAAATTTCATCTTGTGAAGTTGTGACGATAGGCAACTCTCGCCGCTTTTCCGCACCGATCTTCTCATCAATGAACAATCTTGATAAGCGCTTCGCTTGGTCCATCTTAGGAAGCAAAATTCGGTCGCCGTCTTTTTTTGGTCTTAAATAGAGTGGTAAGTCTTGGTCCGCCATATCGAAATATCGATATTCACAGACCTCCTCAACCTCACTATCCGCATCATCCCAAGACAGCAACATATCGCCCCAAATTACCCATTCGCCTTTCGGCAGTATGCGCCGTTCAGCAGATTGTTCATTTCCACCTTTCACAATAGAAACCTTGTCGTATTCTCTTACGAAACGGAAACCTCTTGGAAGGTCAATCGTACTATTCCCTTGCCGGATAGACAAATGATGATGCAATTGGTCCAATAATGCTGCATTGTATTCAACAGGTATACTTTCCCCAGCATAAAGATAATTCAATAGTAGTGGAATGAAACGCTTTTGTAAAGCAGTGTGCATGCCGGCAAACAGATTGGTATCGAAGGTCGGATACCCTTCCTTTGTAAAGGACACAATGGAACTGAATCTTTCATTTGTCAAGTTAGCCAAAAGCTCTTCATCCCGTTGCAGAGCGGCAGTCATTTTCACGACATTAACTGCCGCTGCTTGGTTTTCATTCAGAATGATAGGTGCAACATGATGACGCAGTCTATTCCGCAAATAGGCATCACTTTCATTACTTGGATCCTCCCTGAACTGCTTGTCCCGCTCCTTCAGGTAAGCTGCGAGTTCCTCCTTCATCGCCGGAAGAAACGGTCTGATCACTGTTCCTCCATCCAAATTCCTCTTAACAGAAATACCAGTAGGAACACTTCCTTTGGAAAGTTGCATCAACACTGTCTCCAACTGATCCTCGGCATGATGGGCAGTTGCCAAGCAATCGTATCCTTCCTTTTTCATCACCTCACTAAAGTATGCATACCTACCGGAACGACATATATCCTGGACATTTCCGCCTTTTTCATTCAGGATGGCGGGAACAGGCACACGTCCACCGAAAAAAGGAATACCTAACTCGTCACATATTCCTTTCACGAAGCGCCCGTCCTCCGCTGATTCTTCACCCCGTAACATATGATCGACATGGATGCCGGCTACATCTACTTGTAACCTTCCAAAGGTTTCTGCAGCCAAAACCAACAGCGCAACAGAATCCAGCCCGCCGGAACAGGCAACAAGGACCCGTTGGTTAGTACGTAACAGGTTTTCGCGATCTATGAAATCGAGGATTTTCCGTTGAAACGCCTTCATTCTTCCGTTCCTCCAATCAATTACACATGACTCTATTCTAACGCATAACTTTTTCCCGGGAAATTGATAGGTTCGTCGGTTTTATTGTCATCCACTTTGGCAGGACATGGTCAACTTTCATAACGAGCACTGTTCGATCATCTATAACAACTCCGAATCTCCTTTCCATTTCAGACATGATACGATCGGCTAACGATTCACAGGAAAGATGCTGGTACTTTTCCAGTATTCCATAAAGTACTTCCTCCTGCTTTTCAATCGTAACCTTTCCATTAAAGACACCGTCAGTTAGCATGACAACAACATCTCCAGATTTTAATTCTTCATTTTTGGCTTCTACTGAAAACGATGGCAAAAACCCAACAGGAACCGATTTGCTATCAAGGCGGAGGAAATCATGGCCTCGTTTAATATACGTACTCATCGACCCAGCCTTCCACGACCACAACCTTCCATCTTGAAGATCAATCAACGCCAAATCCAGCGTCGCATACATATCATCCAACCCATTCAACGACATCATATAATGCAAAGTATGCATCGCTGTTTCCGGATCCATCTTCCGGTCCAGACACTCCCTCATCAGTCTGATCACTTTCCGGCTTTCTCTATATGCATTCATATCATGTCCCATACCATCAGACAATAGAACCGCAGTCAGGCCATCGTGAATCGGGAAAACCTCGTAAGCATCACCCGCATGGAATGTCCCTCCCCCAGCCGTCGCAACAACCCCGTATTCCAATGAAAAACGGACTGCTGAACTGAAGACGAGTTGAATATGCGGGAAAGGATCTTGCAGCACGGACGTTTTTTCCACTTTAAACGGTTCCTGATAAACCTCCTCTAATATCGGTATTATTAAACGTTCAGCCACTGTAGTATCTGTTTCAAAGTCTGAGCGTTTTTCCGGAACTGAACAGACTATCTTGTAAGCCCCTTTCTCCTCTGACAAAATGTCGATTTGATAATACTCGATTCCCAGAGAATGAAAATGTTTCCCTAATTCCTCCTCTGCAAGATGATTGACAGTCAAATCCCCTTTAATGTCATTCATTATTTTTTCCAGATGGGTACTCATATCCCTCAATTGTAACGCTAACATCTTCCTTCCATGTTGGAGTTGTCCCATTAAGAGGTTATTTGCGGCCTGTTCTTCAAGTTCAGCTATCAGACCAGAAGAGCGGATGCATTTATATTTGATCCTTTCCTCAACTCGGTGACGGGCCGCTTTCTTTGTCGCCGAATAGGTTGTCTCCCATTCATATAGAAGACGCGGCATCCCTTCCTTGCTACCCTCCCAGCATTTCGAATAGCGGAAGCAAGATTGACAAATGGATGGGATTGACTGCGTCGCATTGACATCGTCAGAAGCGAAACGATCGTTGACAAGGTTTGACATGAATTCCGCAAACTGCTGAAAGTCCGCCAATTGTTCATCCAACCGACTTGTCAGCCACTTTTGTCGTTTCACCGATAAATCCTGTTGTCCCGGCGTTATCATCCGAGTGATAGGCTCAACCTTCTTTGTCGGGATTAAGAAAAACAGGGCTGTCGCAAGACCAATTGTAAGAAAATGTGATGTGTCAAGCGGCAATGTTATATCATATAACAGGAAGAATACAGAAACAGCGAAGCCTCCAGTTGCTATCCCTAATTTCCCCATACGACTTAATGCGCCCGCAAAAAATCCGGTCATTCCATACACCGCCATCATGCCCGTGAATGATAATTCCGCAACACCAGCTATCGCCGCAATCATCATCGCAATGGTCGTCGAAAAGGGCAGTCCTCCCGCCAATGCAGCAAGCAAGATTGTAAGATGAAGCAGAAGTCCCGAAGTCGAAATTGGGCCAACCATGAAGTTACCCATCCCAGTTGTCGCCATGATGCCAACGATACAAACAGCCCCAAGCCGCTCCGGAGACCATTGGCCGAAAAAGATCCGTTCTCTATGTGGAAATGCGACAAAGAGGAAAAACGTCATGAATAAAGCTAAGATTGCTTCAAATCCGATTGTCAACTGAACATTAACAGGCGGTTGCCCGCTGAACATGATAAACTGCCAAAGCACTTGAACAACGATAATTGATCCTGCCACAGTCAATGGAATCGATTTCCGCATGAAAGGATGCTTGCTTACTACATTGAATAACAGCAATTGCAATAAGTAGATCACCGCTTGTCCTAACCCAAGAAAGGCTCCCCCAGCCATTCCCCCAATAAATACATAAATGAGATGTTTTCTGAATCGCGCTTGCGCCAGTGCCCAAATCGGCAGGAAAAATGGAACCGCCGCATCAAATAACACCGCTTGCGACAAGAAAAACGTACTTGTCAAAAAGAAAATCGCCAGCAAAATATACATTTTCCGATTCCCCACTGTTTCTAACGTATGGCGAATCTGCTGAACAAACGGCCTCTCGAGATTGCTTACCATCTTCATCTCCACATTCCCCCTATGTCTACTTGCCCCTAAGTATACATAGACTGTTCCGAAGATTTTGTCTGTTCGTGACAAGTTTTTTAAAAAGATTTCGACGAGTTCCGTAGTGTTTTTCTATTTTTAAACGATAGGTTGACAGACGTTCGAAAGGCATGTATTATAGTTATTGTCGTTCAGATAGAAGAACAACAACGGCGGCGTAGCTCAGCTGGCTAGAGCGTACGGTTCATACCCGTAAGGTCGGGGGTTCGATCCCCTCTGCCGCCATAAACGAAGAGCGTAGAGCGTCGTTTAGCCTCGACAGGTGCTGGAAGCCTTGAGGTTAAAGGCGCTCTTTGCCTTTAACAGCAAGGCTGAAGCATCCCGAGAGGCTGACGCTCGAAGCTGGACAGAAATGCAGGAGGCCCAATGGGCCTCCTGCTTTTTTTATGAAATACGCATAAATTGCTGTAATCACGCATAAAGCGTAACAGATACGCATAAATTCCCCGAATCACTCATAAACTCCCGCAATCACGCATAACTCCACTTTTTCATTTACTATCCGAATAAATTCCCTCATTTTCGCGAACCGACTCGATTTGTTCCTTATGATGCGAATCATGCCAAACAAAATCCGCGAAATACTGCCCTATCGACAATAAGTGATCCCCTATTTAAAACTCTTTAATCCATTCTGTTTCGTCAACTTGCTGGAGTCGCTCTAATATTCTCTCACGTTGCTCCTTCGCATACGTCAATATCTCTTCAAATGTTTTTCCATTCGCAAGTCTTGCAGCTTCCTCATTAAATGGCTCAAACGGCACATCCTTTAATACGTTTCCTTCTTGCATTTCAGGCAAGCGTTCCTCACAAGTAAATCGATCCCATTCCGCCATATGCATAACAATCTCTTTTGGCGACCATTTTCCTTCTTGATAAGGTGTGTTTGCCTGTTGTTCAGATAATAATTGCAGCGAATCAACCCAATCTTTGTACTTTGCAAGGTCTTTTATTACTTCAGATTTTTTCATTCCTACTCTCCCCCTTTTATAATGTTATCTATTCGATTCAACTGACTTGAAATCCTTTCATTAGTTTTTCCTTTTTTATATCGTTAGAGTTCTCCTTTCTGCAAATAAAAAAACGACCAGCACCTTAATAGATGCCAATCGTTTATAGGAACCGCATTTAATTAAAATAGCCAGCAAGTTACCCTCTTCTTGCGCCACGGCCACCGCGTTTAGATTCTGTTGCTCTTTTCAAAGTTGAAAGGCGTTCTTCACTGTCTTTCATGAATTTCGCCATTTTTTGCTCAAAATTCTCAGGACGTTCGTTATTGCTTGAACGGCCACCGCTGTGACGAGGGCGTTGAGGGCGTTGTGGGCGCTCAGATTCAGGTTTCGCTTTTCTGATCGATAACCCGATTTTACCGTCTGTGCCGACATTCATCACTTTTACTTCAACCATGTCGCCTACTTTTAGGTGGTCGTTAATATCCTTAACATAATTGTCCGCCACTTCACTGATATGGACGAGACCAGTTGAACCGTTCGGTAGTTCAACGAACGCACCGAAGTTTGTGATCCCTGTAACTTTCCCTTGTAACTTGCTGCCTACTTCAATTGACATAAAAAAAATGCTCCTCCTTAATATTTAAACGACCCCTATTTTAGGAGCCTTTTTACCATATGACGAGTCTTGCATATGCAAGATCCTTACTTTCATTATAGCCAACAAAAAAAGAGTGTCAATAAGACTACTCTTTTCCGTCATCTTTTTCATCATTTTTCTTCTTTTTTTCAGGTACTGAAAAGATGATTTCATTTTTATCAGATAAAAAGTACTCTTTCCTTGCTAACTTTGCAATGTAGTCTTCATCATCCAGTTTGACAAGCTGTTTTTTAAGAAGATCGTGTTCTTCATTGACCTGTTCCAACTGTGCAAGCATTTCCTTCTTCTCTAACTCTTTATCCTGCAACGTCTGCTTTTGCTGAATATACATATTCGTTAAACCACCAAACACCGCAAAAGCAATTACCGCATAGATAAACAGTTTTCTCTGGAGCCGCTTCTTTTGCTTGTTTCTCCAAATTTCCTTTTTACGCAACGAGCGGACATATTCAGTTTCAATCGATGCAACGGTTGCGGATGGTTTCCTTTTCCTTTGCTCCATGTCTGCACTCTCCCTCATTACAGTTCGAAATTCGATAAGTTAATAGATTATACATCATTTCTCACTGTTTTTAAAGAGAGAATCATAGATTCTATTATAAAGATAGAAAAAAGGCTTCAAAAGGAACATCAGTACCCTGAAAACCAATCTGAAAATTTGACGGACGACTTTAAAGATCAAAACAACGACAAAAACAATTGGTTTCAAAATCAACATATTCAAGAGCCTGCCGAAAAATCTGAAAGGACGGTGGAATATTGATGCATACAACAGCAGCCCACAAATCTGGGCAACTGGATCATACATTCTCCAAGCGCCGTCCCTTACTAAAAAAAGAATGTAGAATGATGCACAGCCAACTACAATCCAACCAATCACCTCAAGGAAAACAGCATACTTCCTTATAATCGATCGTTTGCCGGTCGCATCGATACCAGTGCCAATCAAATCCATGAACGCCCCGGCACCGATGCCCGTCCCAATCATTGCAAGAAGACTAAGAAACTGTACGGAAAGACTCATCCAAATAATTTATGGAGGAAACTACGTGAACCTGATTCTTCTTCGTCATATTGCATCGTGCCAATCGTCCCTTCCAAAGTAAGAAGCCCTTTGTCGACATCCAAGTGGACGATGCGCAGCTCCTCCCCACGAATTACTAAGATGCCTTGAGATGTCCGGACGATAAACTCCTCTTGGTCAAACCTGTCGATCGTTTTTACAGATGTAAGATCCATTCGTTTTCTGTTTCTCATCGTGACGACGTGATCCCCCGATGGAATTGCGTATGTTGGACTATCCGTCTGGATTTGCATACTATTCCTCCTTTGCTTGTACGTTCACTGCCATCCTATGCGTGCAAATAAAAAAACATGACAGGAAAAATCACTGTCATGTTGGAATGTGGACAAACTATTTTGATGTACTTACGTGATGACGAGGAATGGACCTTGAACGACAAAGAGTGGGCCCTCGCGTGATTAAACAAGCATTTCATTAAATCAAAAAACAGCCGGAATGCTCTTACGCACCCCGACTGCCTTATTCACTCAATCCTCATCATCAATAAACTCAGGTTCCACCTTTTCAAGCTTCTCTTCCTTTACAATCGTATACATCATAGCCGCGTCTTCCTTTTTCGTCGACTCCTTCAGCATCTCGACTTTTGTCGTCACGATCTTTTGTCCGAATCGGATAGCAAGTTCATCGCCCGGTTTCACAACCGACGAAGCCTTCGACACTTTTCCGTTGACCGTGATCCGGCCCTGGTCCGCCACTTGCTTCGCAAGCGTCCTTCTCTTAATCAACCTCGACACTTTCAAAAATTTATCCAGTCTCATTTCGTTTCCCCCTCTTTCGCCTGTTGCCAAAATCCTTCCAGTTCATCTAACGTATAAGCGGAGAATTCGCCTCGACCTTCCCGCACGCTTTGCTCGACGAACGAAAAGCGACGTTTGAATTTCTCATTCGCATGCGCCATCGCTTCCTCTGGAGACAGCTTCAAGAACCTTGACAAATTGACGATTGTAAACAGAACATCGCCCAACTCATCCGTTTGGCTCTCTTTCGTACCATTCTCCACTTCGGCCTTGAATTCCTGCCATTCTTCCTCGAATTTATCGAAAGCACCCGCGATATCCGGCCAATCAAATCCGACTTTTGCCGCTTCCTTTTGATAGTTAAATGAAGTGAGCAATGATGAGCTATGACGTGCCTGCCCATCCAACAGCGATTCAACTTGAGGCTTCTCCGCTTTCTTGATTTCCTGCCAATTCTTCAAAACCTCGTCCGAATTCTCCACATCCCGATCACCGAATACATGCGGATGGCGGCGAATCATTTTCTCGCCGATCGACTGCAAAATATCTTCCATTATAAAATAGCCATCATCTTCTCCGATTTGCGCATGTAGGAACACTTGCAACAACACATCTCCCAATTCCTCAATGATTCCTTCATCGTCTTCTTGGTCAATCGCCTCAAACAGTTCATGCGCTTCCTCGATCAAATACCGTTTCAGCGATTCATGCGTCTGCTCGCGGTCCCACGGACAGCCATCTGGGGCACGCAAAGCCGCAATGATCTCCCTGAATGTCGTCCATTCCTTTAGACGGCCCTCCCGTTCCACAACCGGAGGCACGTAAATGGTCGTCAAATTATCGATTTCCGTTTCCCGATCCAATTCAAACAGTGGAACTGTCCGGAGCTTCTCCAATGAAGAACCTGCCGCCGTCACAATTGTCACCGGATGGTCGAACGCATACTTTTCCATGAGCGACAGCTTCACTTCAGAAGCAACGAACGCATCATACACTTGTCCAATGAGCACATGTTGCGTCATCTGCACATCATCACGAGTCATATCCGTACCGTCCAACAATTGGAACCCATCAATCGGATCGATTCGCAATGCCGCGAAAATCGGATCCAAAAAGCTGTTACCCCCGACAATTTCAAGCTGTACAAGACCTTCCCGTTCTTTTTCAATCAATAATTGCACTGTTCGCTCCGCTACAAGCGGATGCCCCGGCACAACATACGTAATCGCCCGTTCTTCAGCTTGCGCGATCAATTTCGCCGTGATTTCCTCATAAACTCGCTCAAACTCATCATTTTCTACATAAACCGAGTCAAAGCTCTCAATTCTCATGCCTTCCGCACGCAATTCCGTTACCGCTGGGTGCTGATCCGTCCTTGCGATGACGTATTCCGCTGCCTTCAGCTTTCGGTATGTACCTATAGATAATTGATTGAGGTCACCGGCACCAAGGCCGATAATCGTAATTGTATTCATCCAGTCACCTTCTATTTTTAATTAACCATAATTGTACACTTGCCAATCTTCTTCCGAAAGGTAGCAAATACCATTCCTTTTCCGCCATTATACGCGATTTCATTACGACAATCAGGAAAACGACCGCCCCTAACACGACTGCTGTCAAAGCCGTCAACGTCGCACCTATCCGTGATGATAGATTGTCGAATAAGAAATAATCTGCAACAAGCATCCATGAAAAAATAACCGCAACCATTGCCGCTGTCGCCATCAACAGCCACCCGTAAAAACGGACAGGTGCAAGTCGCACTGGCCAGACGCTTTTGAAATAAAGCAGAAGACCGATTGTAATCATCGCAAAACCGATATTTCCGGCAACTGCTGCTCCAATAACCTCAAAATACGGAACGAGCAGCTGATTCGCAACCACTTTCACAAGAAGCCCGCCTAAAAGCAATAACGTCGGTACTTTCACTTTCCCTGCCCCTTGTAAAATCGCAGTCAACGGTAAAATAAGCGACAGCCAAAAAATTTGGATAGAAAAAATGATCAACGCTACAGAACCGTCCCGAGTCTCAAACAACATTTCATTTACATACGGCAGAACGAGCGCAAGCCCGACCGCTGCCGCCCATCCGAATAAAAATGCCGTCCGGAACGTCAGTTGGATGAACGGCTCTGCCCCTCGCCCACTTTTTTTCGCCGCATGATGCGATATCAAAGGGACAATCGCAAGTGCCAAAGTGGAAGCGATCAAAATTCCCATTTGCACAAGCGGCTGCCCGCGATCATAGACACCCTTCATTTCCATAGCTGCATCCGCGACCATTCCTTCCGCAAGCAATATATTGTATACGGTAAACGAATCCGCCATCTGGAACAGCAGCAAAATGAGCGAGCTTGCACTGACACTTAAACTGACAAACGTCAATTCCTTCACGATTCCCCAAGTATCCACCTGCTCAAGCGGCCCTTTATAGGCATTTCTGTAAAACAGGGCAAGAATGACAACTCCTAACGCCTGTCCGATAACCGCGCCCCACATCGCCACTTCGCCAGCCGTGTAAAGGGATGCGCCAGCACGAACCGCCACCCACGTTCCGACAAGGATGATCGCCACCCGCAATGCCTGCTCACCGACATTCGACACAGCGACCGGCGTCATCCGCCCATTCGATTGGAATGAACCCTTCAATACCGCAAGCATCGGCATGACAAGCACAATATATGCTCCTGCCCGAAGCAGAGAAACAAGTTGTGGATCCCCCATCGCATTCGCAAAAAACGGTGCAAACACCATTAATAGTATGAAAAACGACAAAGACAAGCCGGTCAAATAAATAAGCGCAATCCGCATGACCGCTTTCGACTCTCCCTTGCTCCGACTCCCCGCTAACAGCTTTGAAACCGCCACCGCAAATCCATATGAAGTCCAAACTATAAAAATCCCAATGAAAGGATATACCTGCTGGTAAATATAAAACCCTTTGTCACCCACAAGGTTCTGAAACGGAATGCGGTAAACCGCTGCTAACAATTTGACGACAATTGCCGATATCGTCAAAATCGATGCACCTTTCATGAACGTTTTCATATTCCAATCCACTGAAGACATAACCGCGCCTCTTTCGATGTTTACTGTGTTTATAGTATAACATTATCGGTAAAATCTTCTCATTACCTCAATAAGCCACACACTCCAAATGAGCGTGTGGCAAGTTCATTTCATTTTCCTCAATAAATACAGCAAATACGGCGTTCCGATCAACGCAACGACGAGTCCACTTGGAATGTCTTTCGGCGCAATCACAATACGGCCAATGAAGTCCGCAGAAACAAGAAGCAAACCGCCTAATAATCCCGATACTATCAACAACGGTAAGTGGCGGAATCCAACTAATCTCCGGGCAATATGCGGTGCAACAAGTCCAACGAAACCGACTGTCCCAACTATCGCGACTCCTGCAGTACTAATTGCCACTCCGATAACCAATGCCCAAACACGTGTCGATTTTACTGAAAGTCCAAGCCCTGCCGCTACATCATCTCCGAATGTCAGCGCATCCAAGCTACGTGTTAAATAGATTGCCGGGCCGATGAGCAGAACGAGAAATAGAAACGTCAGCTGCACATCTTCCCAACCCTTTCCGTACGTACTCCCGGACAACCAGACGAGTGCTGCGGCAACCGCTAATTTTGCCTTCACGACAAACACTTGGGTTGCAGCGGATCCAAACGCAGATATCGCAATGCCCATCAAAGCGACGAGCATCGGTTGAAAATTATTTTTCCACGACGTCAATAAAATGATACAGAGCGCAATTGCAGCTCCTGCAACCGCTCCAAACGGCATAAATTGAACAGGGATTGCCGGGAACATAACCAAAAGCAGCATAGCTCCAGCCCCACCCATCGATGTTACACCTAAAACGCTGGCATCCGCCAATGGATTCCGTAAAACCCCTTGCAATAAAACACCAGCAAGTGCAAGCATTACACCTACAATAAAAGCCGTTAACACACGTGGTACACGGAAATTCCAGACGACTGGTTTCAACCAATCAAGCGACCAGGCCATTCCGTTATAGGAAAACGCCAATGCAAAGACAACGACAATCAAAATCGAAACGATTGAAATGACGACAGATAGTTTGACCGGCTTCAACGTACCGCCCATTTGGCGGTCGCCTTTCGTATGCGACTTCGCCGTCTTCCAAGCCAGATAGAGCAGCCAAGGTCCACCAACCAATGCAGTCATCGCGCCGACTGGCACTTCTTGACCAGGTTGGATCAACCTGCCAAGCACATCTGCTCCGATGAGCATCACACTTCCCCAAAGGAATGATTGAAGGAAAATATGTAGATGCCCCCTTATCCCAAGCATGCGAACAATATGTGGGGCCATCAATCCGATAAATCCGATGGGACCGACGACACTTACCGTCGTTGCTGCGAGGAGGATGGCAGCAGCCCATGCTGATAATTTTACGACTCGCACATTTTGTCCGAGGGAGGAGGCAACATCCTCACCTAAGGATAGAATATCCATCGGTTTTGCCAATCCCAATGTGACAATGAATAGTCCAATGATCATGGGACCGGCAAATGATACTCCGTTCCAGTTCAATTGTACAAGTGTACCTGAACCCCATAAGAAGAGACCATTCGTTTGATTTTCAAATAACAGCTGTAAAGACCCTGTCATTGAAGAGAATAATAGTGAGATGATCATTCCCGTTAACGCGACACGGACGGGTTCCATCTGTTTTCCTGCCAACGTGACAACGAGTACAGAAGAAAGCACTGCACCTGCCAATGCAACAAGAAATGGGAAATCACCAAGGACCGATGGAAAAAAGATCATCGAGGCAACTACAAAAAAATACGCCCCTGCATTAATTCCAAGTGTACTTGCCGATGCCAACGGATTATTTGTCAACGTCTGCAAAACAGCGCCCGCGACTGCAAGCGCACCACCAGCTAAAATACCGATAGCAAGCCTCGGAAGCCGTAGGGACAGCACAATATCCTGAATACGCCCTTCCACCCAAACCTCTTTCACTAATTGGGAAACCGTATAATCCGCCTGCCCCTGCGTAAGATGGATGAAGGATAAAACGATTAACAGGAAAAGACCGCTGATCCAAACGAACAACGATCTTTTCCCCGAAGCGCTTCCCGCCATTATTTATTAACCATTGTATCGACAATTCGATTTAGCAAAGTTTCTGCTGAAAGTGGGCCTCCATATAACCAAGTGTCCCCACCTAGGTCAAATAGTCGATCTTCCTTGACGAAGTTCAAGTTTTTCCAAACTGCATTATCCTTCAATTGCTTTTCATATACATTGTCGTTTGCCTGAACGGTAAATAAATAATTCGCATCTTCATATTTTGTTAACCCTTCAACGTTGAACGTACTTGACCCAAAAACTTCAAACTGATCAGGTACATGGATGTTTTTCAAGCCGATTTTCTCAATTATTTGAGAGGCCATCGAATTCGGCGTGAAAACACGAATTTCCGGAGCTTGTGGACCTGAATAAGCAAGAGTCAAGATGACATCTTTTGTTTTCAAATTGGCTTTATCAATTTCAGCCTTTGCTTCGTCATACTTAGCGTCTAAATGCGCCAATACTTTATCTGCCTCAGAGGTTTTATCTACTGCCTTTGCAATTTCCTGGAAAGTAGTCGTCATCTCTTGATACAAATCGATTGATTCATCCTCAGGATACGGGTTGAAGATAACCGTTGGAGCAATTTTCTCCAAGTCCTTTAACATCGCATCGTGACGGAAACTTACTCCGATGATTAAATCAGGTTCAAGTGCTGCAATTGCCTCCAAATTAGGCTCTTGGCGACCGCCGACATCAACAACATTGTCACTTAATTCGGCCTCAATGTTAACCCAATTATGGTATTCCTGGATATCGGCCATTCCTGCCGGTTGTATTCCAAGTGCCAGCAAGTCCTCCGCATATGTCCATTCAAGGACAACAACTTTTTTGGCTGGTTGATCAAGTGTTACTTCTCCATTTGATCCTGTAATGGTTACACTGCTTTCAGCCTTTTCGTTAACAGAACCTTTATCTTCGGTCTTTTTTGATGAACATCCGACTAATAAAATCGCACTTAGTGCAACCAATAGAATCGTTTTCACATATTTATTCATTTTCTTCCTCCCGCTGATAATGATTATCAATTAAAAGTGTAAACCCTCAATACCCTACTTGTAAAGTGTTATTATAGATTAATGATTATCATTCTCAATTGCCCAAGAATATGGTATGCTATTTACTAATACAGGTCGGCTTTCTTTTGGATTACGAATTGAAACGGAGGCATTATACATGCACCCTACGATAAATACGAAAAACCTTTCCATCGGCTATCAAGACCACTTACTTTTCGAGAATTTGAATCTGTCCATACCTAAAGGGGAAATCACCGTTTTTGTCGGGAGCAACGGCTGTGGAAAATCCACATTACTTCGCTCGATTGCCCGGCTCTTGAAGCCTTCAGACGGATCTGTCCTGCTTGAAGGGAAAGATATTCATTCAATGTCTTCTCGAAATGTCGCTAAAAAGATGGGCATCCTTCCCCAAGGGCCGGTCTCTCCTGAAGGATTGACGGTTCACGATCTTGTTAAACAAGGGCGTTACCCTCACCAATCATGGCTTTCCCGTTGGACGGAGGAAGATACGAAAAAGGTAGAGGCAGCGATGGAAGCGACCAAAATAAGTGACCTGCGTGACCAGGCGATTGATACATTATCGGGCGGTCAGCGCCAGCGTGCGTGGATTGCGATGACGCTTGCCCAGGATACGGACGTCATTCTGTTGGATGAGCCGACGACATATCTCGACATGACCCACCAAATCGAAATTTTGGACCTTTTGTTTGAGTTGAATGAACAAAAAGGCCGCACAATTGTCATGGTTCTTCATGATTTGAATTTGGCATCACGCTATGCACATAATATTGTCGCCATTAAAGACGGCGGGGTATACGCGCAAGGAAAGCCGGAGGACATTATTACATGCGATCTCGTCCGCGCGGTATTCAACATGGAATGCCAAGTGTCCACAGATCCCCTTTTCGGGACGCCGCATTGCGTTCCATACGGCCGTGGACGCTGCATCGTGCAGGAAGTAAGGAGCAATACAGGTGCCTAAGATGAATGACGAGCACAGTACATCGTTAGAACGATTTGGCGTCTTTCTGAACAGACAGCCTGAAGCATTCACGGACGCCCAAGCGATTTTGTCGGAAACGGCTATCACCGAATTGTTTTCGGAAATTCAAACGTTGACCGGCGCCTCGACCGACGCAGTAGCAGCATCTGTCTACATGAGAAGGCACGGTTTCTTCTTAACTGGGCTCTTCCATATGCTCAGCAAGTTCAATTTGCTCTATACCGGCAAATTGGAGGACGTCTCATTATTCATCGAGAACGGGACGATCCGGTTTTCCATTCAGGCTGACTCTTTCGAGGATGTCCATGACCGGCACGAAGCAATCCAGCACATACTTGCACAATACGGACATCCCGTTGTCGAATCTATAAGTAAACGCGCGCATGTTTCCAAACTGATCCTTTGGGAAAATGTATGGGGTTATGTCATTTGGATGTATTCCATGCTTCTCACTGAAGAGTGCCCCTCAGCACAAAGTGACCTTGATTTCCTGTTGGAAGATGAAACATGGAAGCCGCATATGAGGCGCTCACCCTTTAAGCAGTACTTGCAGAATGAAGAACCGCTTGAAGCGATGACAAATTACAAACGGACAACTTGCTGCCTGTTAAAGGAACTGCCAAATACGGAAAAATGCCCGTATTGCCCGCTAAATCGAACATAAAACAGCCTGCACTCACCGATTTTCCGGTACGTGCAGGCTGTTTTTTTCTTTGCGTTTATGGTTGCCAAGGGTCCGGAATACCTTTCATTTCTGGGTTATCCCATAATTCAGGACCAGGATAACCTATATACAAATAAAGGTCATTGTTAGGAGTTTGTGTTGTTGCTTTCAATACTTGATACGTCTCCTCCGAGTAGATAATACGATCGTTATCATCTTCACCACGCCCTGAAGAAATAAATTTAAATCCTTCATAATGATTAAATAATTCGTCAAAGTACTCTTTATCCACTTTTATTAAAACAATCGAGTCTAATTTATCATTATAAAAATGGAAACTCGCTAGCCTATCATAATTTAGGAGGAAATCAGATCCACTTCCATCAGCCTGCCCAATAATATAATT
Organism: Sporosarcina highlanderae; assembly: GCF_030433715.1. Taxonomy (GTDB): domain Bacteria; phylum Bacillota; class Bacilli; order Bacillales_A; family Planococcaceae; genus Sporosarcina; species Sporosarcina highlanderae. The sequence continues at coordinate 28,327 of NZ_JAROCC010000015.1, forward strand.
ATCACCCAATCGGTCAATTACTTTTGACGGTGAGTCGCCTAACGTTACTCCATGAAAATACAGGTAACCTTCCTCTTCAGTAAATGTGGGTTTAGCATAATCTATATCCGTATTAGTTGGCGAAATGTGTTGATTTTTAATATTCTGTTGCGTCTTATATAGATTTTCTGCTACTTTTTTTTCCCAGTGCGGTTCTGCATAGGATAGTTTCAAGGAAAGACTTTCGTCAATAGGCTGCGGTGATGCCTTTACGATTTGATTGGTCCCATTGGAATAGAAAAAATGATCATCGTAAATGTGGAAATCTATAAACTTAAACCCATCATAGCCTTTAAATAATTCATCAAAATAATCTTCATCTACATTCATGAATAAAATTGAAATTAATTTATCCTCAATGAATGAAAACTTCGCCTGGCCATCATAATCCAGTACAACGTCTGCCTCACTGCCATCCTCTTGCACGATTGTAAAATTCTCACCAAAGACTTCGATTACTTTTGACTCTGAATCACCTAACGTTACGCCATCAAGATAAAATACCCCTTGTTCTTCGGAGAATGCAGGTTTTGATAAATCTATGTGTAGTTCCGTCGGAGACGGTTGTTCGGCTACAGACGGTTCATTTTCAGTCAATACTTCGTTTAAAACAAAGAGTATTGCGCTCATTGTTACTAAAGCGGCAATTACTGCATATCTCCAATTATGTTTTGGTTTTTTTGATTTGTTTTGGACTTCATTCAAAACGTTTCGCATAACCCTTTTTTTACTTTCTGTTAAATCCTTCACTTCAGTAGGAATGAATTTATCCATTTAACAGCACCTCCCATTCAATTCCTATCAGCTGATTTCTTAACAGTTCCCTACCTCGTCGCAAGCGAGTTTTTACTGTATTTTCCGGAATGGTTAAAAGACTTGCAATCGCAACGATCGTCATTTCGTGAAAATAGAAGTATATGAGGACCTCTCGTTGTTTCAATGGCAATTGAAGGATTGCTTCTCCTATAATTGTTTCTTCATCTTTTCTAACTAACTCATCTGATTTTATTACAGGTTCTGTTTGGAATAACTTGTTTTGCAACTTTACCTTTCTATAAGACCAGCTTTTCAAATAATCTTTGCTTTTATTAGCCGTCATTTTTGTTAAGAAAGCTTTTACCTCTCCTCGTTCTTCATAATTGCTTTGACTGTCGTAAAACTTTATAAATACTTCCTGTACGATATCTTCTGCCGCTTGGAGATCTTTCACGTAATAATAAGCGAGTCGTATTAAATACTCCGTGTATTGAAACATCAATTCTTTTAATTCATTCGTGCCTGTCACAACTTCAACCCCTTTCCCTATATAGTAAACGATTCTCAAACTACAGGGGTTTGCCTTTCCAGAATTTTTTCAAAATTATTTACTCGGAACTATTTCCGACAAACAAAAACAGCCCACACACACCGGTCCTTCCCGGTACATGCAGGCTGTTTTTCATTGTTCCATTTGTTTCGCCAAAAAGTGTGCGGCGGTTTCTGCTGCTTTTTGTTCTGCTTCGCCAAGGAAGTGAACTTTCGATAGCAAATAGACCGCACCAATTGTATCACCGCCCGCTACGATTGGGGCAATGCAGTAGGATTTCACTTGCTCGGTTTGGCCAGGTACCCATTCCACCGTCTTTTCAAGCTTTTCGATAATGAGGGTGCGGCCGGCTAAGACTTCTTCCGCGTCCGGTGATAATTGGCGGTTCAAATAATCTTTTTTCGACAATCCGGATACGGCAATCATTTCGTCTCTGTCACTGATCATGGCAGGTGTTCCGAGTGTTTCGTATAGCGTTTCTGCGTACTCTTTCGCGAATTGACCGAGCTCGGAAATTGGGGAGTACTTCTTTAAAATCACTTCGCCATCCCGATCGGTAAAGATTTCAAGCGGATCTCCTTCACGGATGCGGAGGGTCCTTCTGATTTCTTTTGGAATGACCACCCTGCCTAAATCATCAATTCTGCGCACGATTCCTGTTGCTTTCATGCATGATGCCTCACTTTCCAAAAATTAAAACCGTCTTCCGTTCGGATATAGTATGCATCATGTTTGGTCATTTTATGCAAAAGTACCTTTACTCGGAATCCGCAGATATTGTTTCCTTTATGGATGATTGTAAGATGCGCATCATCTCTTCCAATACATCAAATTCGGTCATTTTGCCGGTATGCCGTTCATCCACCGTAACAATCAGGCGCCCTTCTTCCATCGTAAATCCGACAGCACGGCCAAACTCCATGGAATCCGTTACCATTTTTGCACCATCAGTCTTGGCTGTTCCTTCCTGCGTTAAACGTATTTCAATGATGGAACGTTGTTTTTTTATCGATTCTACACCCGCCATGCGTCCCCAAGCTTTTATTCTACCCACGCGAAGTAATAAATCAGCTTCCAGTGGCAAATCGCCGAAGCGATCTGTCATTTCATCGACAAGCTCGGAATAATCCGCCTTGCTTTCGATTGCCTTGACCCGCTTATACATCTGGATTTTCTGGAATCCGTCGCGAATATACGTATCCGGTAAATACGCGTTAATTGGAAGTGAAATCTCAACATCAGGAATTTCAGATTTCACGATGCCTGTCTGCTTCTCTTCAATTGCTTCTTGAAGCATTTGCGAATAAAGATCGAACCCGACAGAGTCGATGAAGCCATGCTGCTGGGAGCCAAGCAAATTCCCTGCCCCGCGGATCGACAAGTCACGCATCGCAATCTTGAAACCAGATCCAAGTTCGGTGAATTCTTTTATTGCCTGCAGACGGCTTTCCGCCACTTCCGTCAGAACTTTATCTCGCTGGTAAAGGAAATAAGCGTACGCAACCCTGTTCGAACGTCCGACACGCCCTCGCAACTGGTAAAGCTGTGATAGTCCCATCCGGTCCGCGTCGTGGATGATGAGCGTATTGACATTCGGTATGTCAATGCCTGTCTCGATAATGGTCGTTGTGACAAGTACGTCATATTCACCTTCAAGGAAACTCAATATGACGGATTCAAGCGCTGACTCGCCCATTTGTCCGTGTGCGAAAGCAACCCGCGCCTCCGGAACAAGCTGTCTGATTTCATCAACCTTGCGAGTAATGTCCTCAACACGGTTATATAAGTAGAATACTTGACCACCTCGACCCATCTCCCGCTCGATCGCTTCGCGGACGAGCGCGAAATTATGCTCCATGACATATGTCTGCACCGGGAAACGGTTCGCTGGAGGCGTCTCGATGACGGAAAGGTCGCGCACGCCTAACATCGACATATGCAATGTCCTTGGAATCGGAGTAGCCGTCAATGTAAGCACGTCCACATTCGTTTTCAGCTGCTTCAGTTTCTCTTTATGCGTTACGCCGAATCGCTGCTCTTCATCGACGATCAACAGTCCAAGGTCTTTGTAGACAACGTCTTTTGAAAGGAGACGATGGGTTCCTACAACAATATCAACCGTGCCTGCTTTCAAGCCTTTCAATGTTTCCGCCTGCTCTTTCTTCGTCCTGAATCGATTCAAGAGTGCAACTTCTACAGGGAAGCCTGAGAAACGCTCTTTCATCGTCTCAAAATGCTGCTGCGCCAGGATAGTTGTCGGAACAAGGAACGCTACTTGCTTGCCGTCTCCAACGGCTTTGAAGGCAGCTCGTATTGCCACTTCCGTCTTTCCGTACCCAACATCCCCGCAAAGCAGGCGGTCCATCGGTCGTTCTCTTTCCATATCGCGCTTTATTTCTTCGATGGAACGAAGCTGGTCCTCCGTCTCGTCATAAGGGAACGAGTTTTCAAAGGACCGCTGCAAATCATCATCCTCCGAGAATGCAAACCCTTTTTCCGCCTCGCGTTTCGCATAGAGCTTGATGAGGTCGTCCGCGATATCTTTCACTGCGGAAGATACTTTGCTCTTCGTCTTCTTCCATTCCGCTCCACCAAGCTTATGGAGTTTCGGTTCCTTTTCACCTGAAGCAACGTATTTCTGGATCAAGTCGATTTGATCAGCTGGAACGAACAGCTTATCCTCCGCACGATAGCGGATATCGAGATAGTCTTTATGGACGCCGCCCACTTCAAGTGTCACGACACCATAGTATTTCCCGATCCCGTGATGGACGTGAACGATATAATCACCAGGTTTGATCTCCGAATAGCTTTTTATGCGCTCTGCATTCGTCATCTTCTGCGGACGAGCTTTCCGCTTTGGTTTACCCTTGAACAGCTCGGCATCGGTAATAACTGTGAGACGCTGGAACGGCATTTCAAACCCAGCAGATAAATCACCGTCTATAATCGAGACGGTTCCACTTTTGGAAGGCTTTCCATTCAAAGTTGCCGACATCTCATAGTCTCTCAGGATCGTTTGAACTTTTTTCATACGCTCTTCACCATCTACAACGATGAACACATTGAATTTCCCTTGTTGCCAACGTTCCATTTCATTTTTCAATAAATTCATTTGTCCATGGAACTCCTGCATCGGCTTACAAGAGAAGGAGACAGTCTTTTTCAGGGTGATGTTAGGTACCGTTCGGACGAATAAGGATAGATAAGATTTTTTCTGGTCGAGTATTTTATGCATTTCGTCGAATGAAAAAGAGATTCTTGCATCGTGGACAATCTTTCCTTCTTCAAGAAGGGATAAATACCATTCTTTCTCTTCGCTTTCAAGCGCCGCAGACACCTCAAGGATCCGTCCAATTTCATCAAAGAGAACAAGACCATCTTCCGGAAAATAATCGCCTAAAAAGGCAGAAGCTTGTTCAGTTAAGGAAACATACTTCATCATTCCCTCTGGTACGATACCATCTTTCAATAAGTCGATATCACGTGAAATATTCAATGTGAGTGATTCCTTCACATCGTCATTTTTCAACCGCTTTAAACTCGAACGTAAGGCAGTTTCTAGATTTTCTGCTAGTTGTGTTAATTCATCAGAACTCCAAACGAATTCTGAAGCTGGTAAGATTGTCACTATATCCAGTTTGTCAGTCGAGCGTTGGTCATCAGCTGAAAACATACGAATTGAGTCAACGTCAGTATCGAATAATTCAATTCGAACCGGGTTCTCCATATTCAAAGGATAGATATCCAATATTCCGCCGCGTAGTGCGAAATCTCCTGGTGCCGTTACCATATCCTGTCTGTTGTAGCCCATCTCGACAAGCTTTTGGATCCATTTCTCTATATCAATCGTGTCATCCAATCGGGTTGACAATGAATTCTCTAACCAACGATCCTTTTGTGGAAGCAGTTTTTTCATCCCGGCAACAGGTGTAATATAAATCCCTTTTCCGATTCGTGCCATATGATCGAGAGTATCTATTCTGCTTGCACGAAGGTCAAAACTGGACACGGAAAAATCGGCAGCGACCAATTCCTCTGCCGGGTATAAATGGACAAGTGAATCTCCAAGTGTCTTCACGAGGTCCTCATATGTACGCTGTGCTTGCAGCATGTTTGGGGTGACAATAAGGATTGGACGGGCCGTAGAAAGATGTGCAGCCTTAAAAAAGACGGCCTTTGCACCGTTAGATAAGCCCGACAGCAATTGACGGTCTTTGCCTGATTTCAACTCGTCGATTACCTTAGTAATCTCTTTATCTTCTAAAAATAAATCTATGAGCGCATCCAATGATTCTTTTCCTCGCTTTGCAGTATATAGATTGAAGTGAAAAAAGCTTTGCGCGCCTTAACGCCAAAGCGGGATTTTCTATTGTAACCATTTCTTTAATGCGAGGTAATCCGGAAATGTACGTAACGACTTTTCACATTCCTCGCAAATGCATCGAACTGTCATTGATCCGTCTTTATCGTATTCCAAGAAGTGTTGGCTGTCCTCCGCGTTTTTCAACTGCTGGACTACTTCCTCGGCGGAAGCGAATGGAATACTTCCGACCTCCGTATTGCAATGTCTACATGAATAGCGAATATCCATTTTCATCGGCCCCTTTTTATCAAAGTATAGGCAGATGAAGGGATGATTATTCCTTAAGCACCGTTATAGTTATTCATTACTTCGAGAAATGGACTATCAAGCCATGCAATACAAGCCGATGCGCTTTTTTGAACCATTTCCTCAATTAGTGGCTGTTCATCTTTGCTGAATGTGGACAGAACGTAGTCGGAGACCTTCATGCCGCCTAACGGACGTCCGATTCCTATGCGGATTCGATTGAATGTATCTGAACCGAGATGGGCAATGAGCGACTTCATGCCATTATGACCGCCGGCACTTCCTTTTTGACGCAATCTCAATTTACCAGGGGCAAGGTCGAGATCGTCATAAAGGACAACAATATCTTCCAAATCGACATCGTAATAATCCATTAACGGACCTACACATTCACCGGATAGGTTCATGTATGTTAATGGTTTGACAAGCATCACTTTTCCCTCGGGACGATGGACAATTGTATAGGCACCATTGAACTTCGACTGCATGGCCGGTGCATTCAACCGCTCTGCTAATTCATCAATAGCCTCGAACCCTACATTATGCCTTGTTTTTTCATACTGTTTTCCCGGATTCCCAAGACCGATTATCATTTTCATATGACGCATCTTCCTTTTAGTAAAGAATTATAAAAAGGGCGCACGGAATGAAAACGTGCGCTCCAATAAGTTGCATTTTGTATTAATCTTCTTTGTTATCCCCTTGGTTTTCACCAACGAGTTCCGGTTGAGATTCTGCATCCGGAAGATTGTCACCTTCTATTTCTTCTTCCGTACGTGGAGAAGAGATGACAACAAGTGCGAAATCATCATCGTTCACAATTTCAAATTTCGACTTAGCACGGATATCCCCAACTGTAATCGATTCACCGATTTGCAACTCTGTAATATCGATATCGAATGCTTCAGGTATATCTGATGGTTTTACCTTGATTTTCACTTCGTGGTTCGGCTGTTGTAGAACGCCGCCTTCTTTTTGACCAACGGATTCGCCAACAAGATTCACCGTTACGTCAATTTCAAGCTCTTCTGTCATATTGATAGCCAGGAAGTCCGCATGGCGAATTTCACCTTTAAGCGCATCCTCCTGGTAATCGTTAAGTACGACATTCAATTGTTTGCCATCCACCTCAAGCTTGATGACACCGTTTCGTCCCGACTCACGTAGAGTGCTCATTAGATCACGCTCTCTTACGGCAATCGGAGTCGACTCGGTTTTATATCCATAAACTACCGATGGGATATACCCTTCGTTTCTTAATGCTGATAAAGCAGATCTTGTTTTCGTTTCTCTTGGTTTCGACTGAATTGCTGTACTCATTTGCGTAGTCACCTTTCCTGAAAAAAAGTTATTCTAACTCTTGAAATACCCAAAATCAGACGACATGAAACTTACTGACTTGCTTAATCAAACAATGTGCTTACAGATTTCTCTTCGAATACACGAATGACTGCTTCGCCCAAAAGCTTGGCAATCGACAATTGTTTGATTTTCGGAGATTTTTTGCTTTCCGGTAATTCGATTGAGTTCGTAATGACCAATTCCTTGATTTGAGAATTGTCAATTCTTTCGATGGCAGGACCGGACAGCACCGGATGCGTGCAGCAAGCGTAAACTTCCTTAGCACCATTTTCGATAATCGCGTTCGCTGCGATTGTTATCGTTCCGGCTGTATCTATGATGTCGTCGATAAGGATAGCAGTCTTCCCATCGACGTTCCCAACAATACTCATCACTTCTGCAACGTTTGGACGTGGACGGCGTTTATCAATGATAGCAATTGGTGCTTTCATGCGGTCCGCCATTTTTCTTGCACGTGTGACTCCACCATGATCCGGAGATACGATGACAAGGTCGTTCCCTTCCAAACCTTTGCTTTTGAAATATTCCGTAAGAATCGGTTCAGCCACTAAGTGGTCGATTGGAATATCAAAGAAGCCTTGGATTTGTGGAGCATGCAAGTCAATTGCAATGACACGATCAGCTCCCGCTTTTTCAAGCAAGTTCGCTATGAGTTTTGCAGTGATCGGTTCACGTGAGCGCGCTTTGCGGTCTTGTCGCGCGTATCCATAATAAGGCATGACAACGTTGATTGTACGTGCTGATGCGCGCATCAAAGCGTCAATCATGATTAGAAGCTCCATTAGGTTATCATTGACTGGATAGGAGGTGGACTGGATGACAAAAACATCACAGCCACGGATACTTTCTTCAATGTTTATTTGAACTTCTCCATCGCTGAAACGTTTGACAGAGCACTTACCTAGTGGAAGTCCGATTTCGTCTGCCACTTCTTGAGCAAGTGATTCATTGGAATTAAGAGAAAATATTTTCAACTTTTTATTAGGATAATGATTAGCCATGATGGCCCCCCTGATTAATTAAGATTTAATTTTGTTGCGTATCCTTCTTTATTCTCCTGGCGCGCGCGTCCAATTGCAAGTGAACTTTCTGGGACATCTTTCGTGATGGTGGATCCAGCGGCTACATAAGCGCCTTTTCCAATTTTAACCGGTGCAATTAAGTTGGAGTTGCAACCGACAAAAGCACCATCTTCGATTGTTGTGGTGTTTTTATTCTTACCGTCATAATTCACCGTGATTGTTCCGCAACCGATATTAACATGTGTACCGACTTCAGCATCTCCGATATAGCTGAGGTGGGACACCTTACTTCCTTCTCCAAGACTTGACTTTTTAACTTCGACAAAATTGCCGATTTTTACATTGTCGCTGAGATTGGAATCCGGACGGATATGTGCGAACGGGCCTACTGCCGTACTGGAACCAACGATGCTGTCCCGTATGACTGACGAATGCACGGTTGTTTGATTGCCGATTGTACTATTGACAATATGGCTATTCGGTCCGATAATGCATTTTTCACCGATGACTGTCTGTCCTTCGATGATTGTGTTAGGTTGAAGAACTGTGTCCCTACCGATAGTTGTATTTGCACTAATATAAGTGCTGTTAGGGTCGATAATTGTAACGCCTTCACGCATGTGACGTTCGGCAATCCGTTGACGCATCACCTTTTCAGCCTCTGATAGAACGACTCTGTCATTGACACCGATCGTTTCGCTGAAATCATCAGTTACATATGCAGAAATACGCGCATTCTCCGCCCTTAAAATACCAATGACATCCGGTAGATAGTATTCTCCCTGTGCATTCTCATTCTTTACTTTTTTCAATGCGTTAAACAATGAACGATTATCAAAACAGTAAGTGCCTGTATTGATTTCAGTTACGGATCGTTCTTCGTCCGTCGCATCCTTATGCTCGACATTGCGAAGAACGTTTCCATCCGCATCGCGAATAATGCGTCCATAGCCAGTTGGATCATCGGCATTGGCGGTTAGGATTGTTGCTTTGGCATCTGTTTCGGAGTGATGTGCTATTAAAGCTTGCATCGTTTCCGATTTGATGAGCGGAGTATCGCCGCAAACGACAATAGTGACTCCATCCAAATCCCCTAATTGTTTTTCCGCCTGCTGAACCGCGTGGGCTGTTCCAAGCTGTTCCGCCTGAAGGGCATACTCGCTTTTCCCGCCAAGCGTTTCTTCAACCTTTTCTGCGCCGTGGCCTACAATCGTAACAATCTTGTCGGCCCCAATCCCGATGATATGGTCGACAACGTGTTCGACCATCGGTTTTCCGCAAACTGGATGCAATACTTTATATAAATCCGATTTCATCCGCGTTCCTTGTCCTGCAGCAAGGACGATGGCATATGTATTCGTCATGTGGTTGGCCCCCATCCATAATTTCATTATTGACTATAGCTGAAAACACTATTTATTTCAACCAAATCCCCTTGACAAGCCGGGTTTATTCTTTTAATATTATTGTTTTCTTTTTTCAGGGCAGTAAATGACACTTCTGCTCCCTCAAAAAAAAATGCAGAACAAGATTTGGTTAAATCCAGTTCTGCCGCTTTTACACTTATGAGGTTAAAAACTTACGCGCCGGCTTCTTCCAATATACCCTTTTCTTCAACCATATGATAGGCGGACAGCACCGCGTCTTGGACTTTCATTCTTGCACTTGTGTTGATGGGATGTGCAATGTCACGGAAATCTCCTTCAGGGGTCCTCTTGCTTGGCATCGCAACAAATAACCCCTCGTTTCCTTCAATGACGCGGATATCATGTACGACAAATTCTCCATCCAAGGTAATCGACGCGATAGCCCTCATTCTGCCATCAGTTTCTACCTTTCTTAGTCTCACATCTGTTACTTCCATTCTTCCCCACTCCCCTTTAAATAACATCTAACTTCAGGTACCTCTAACGGGCACCCTACGCCTTTGTTTTCTGCATATCATCTATATTCTGCAAAAGTCATCATTTTCCTTTTTATTTTTGAAAGTTTTTTTAATAAACTTAAAATACACTTATCATGCAATGAAAAGTTACTTTATTTGCTTATATTTATCAAAAAAACCCGCTCAACATGTGAGCGGGTTCCATTTTTAATTATTCGCCTGCAAGTGCGATAACTTCGATTTCGACTGATGCATCTTTCGGAAGTCTTGCTACCTCTACCGTTGAACGGGCAGGTGTGTGTGAACCGAAATGTTGGGCATAGATATCATTTAAAGCCGCAAACTGATTCATATCCTTTATGAACACTGTTGCTTTAACAACCTTATCAAGTGAAGAGTTAGCCGCTTCCAATACAGCTTTCAAGTTCGCAAAAACTTGATTTGTCTGCTCTTCAATTGTTCCTTCTACAAGCAATCCGTCCGGTGTCATCGGTAATTGCCCAGATGTATACACAAATCCGTTCACTTTCACTGCTTGTGCATAAGGCCCAATAGCTTTCGGTGCATTTTCTGTAGCTACATAGTTCATCCTTCATTTCCACCCTTCTTAAAATAATTGCCTTCTTCAAGTTCAATTGTACGATCCTTCTCATTCATGGCACGAAGCTTGACCAATGATAGATAATCATCGACAAGCACTTCCTCGGTATGTTCGGCCTCGACAAGCACAGCAATCCCGGCAAGCTCACAATCGAACTCTTCTAACAAATTCTTCATGCCGGCCATCGTGCCTCCCGCCTTCATGAAATCATCGGTGATCAATACTCTTTGGCCGCTCTTCATGCTTCTCTTTGATAATAACATTGTCTGAATTCTTCGTGTAGAACCGGATACATAATTAATGCTGACGGTTGATCCTTCTGTCACTTTGCTATCCCTTCGGACAATGACAACTGGTACATTCAAATGGCGTGCAATTGCATGCGCAATGGAAATACCCTTCGTAGCAACTGTCATAATCACATCAATTTCCATATCCCCAAATGCCGAAGCAAATACTTTTCCAATCCGGTCCATTATTTTCGGATTGCCTAAGAAATCCGTCATATATAAATAACCACCGGGCAAAAGGCGATCCGATCGTCCAAGACTTTCCTTTATCACTGCCATCACTTCCCGGACTTCCGATTCAGTGACCCGCGGGATATATTTCACTCCACCTGCAGCGCCTGATACGGTAACCAGTTTGCCTGTTCCATTCACTTCAAACGTTTCTTTGACAATTGATAAGTCTTCGCTAATGGAAGACTTTGCGGCCAAATAACGCTCAGAAAAGTATGTCAACGGAATGAGTGAGTGCGGGTTTTCCAGTAGATGACGTGTCATATCGACAAGTCTTTCGCTCCTTTTCCACTTCACGAACAACAACCCCTACATCCGAATATTTTAATGTACAGTATCATAAATGTACGTGTTTAATCAAGGATGAAACGTTCCCCCGTCATCCTTACTGCATGAACTTCCTTACAAAAGCCTTTGAGTCCATTATATATCCTCGAGACACGAGCTTCTTGTCTAACGAAACCAAAAACTGTCGGGCCGCTTCCACTCATTAATACAGCGTCCGCCCCGAATTGTTCCATCTTCTTCTTCAGGATGACGACTTGCGGATGGAGCTCCATTGTTACCGGTTCCAATACATTCCCTAATGTGCTGCACATTTTGTTGTAATCCCCGGAATTCAATGCATCTAACATGCCTGCTGTATCAGGATGCTTGATGGATGAGAGATTTAGGTTCCGGTAAATATCTGCCGTGGAAACAGAGATTGCGGGTTTCGCAAGGATAACCCAGCAGTTCGGCGGAGCTGGTAGATGCTCTATCTTTTCACCACGCCCTTTTGCAAGCGCAGTACCACCATGAACACAGAAGGAAACGTCGGAACCAATTTTAGCGCCGATTTCGGCTAATTCATCAACACTAAGTTGCAAGTTCCAAAGTCTGTTTAATCCGCGAAGCGTTGCCGCAGCATCGGAGCTCCCACCCGCAAGGCCTGCAGCCACAGGTATTTTCTTATTAAGTGTGATTTCGACCCCTTCACGGACGTTAAATTGTCGCCTCAGTAGGTCCGCCGCCTGATAGGCTAAATTTTTTCGATCGTTCGGTACAAATCGCTCGGAAACTTTTATCGTGATTAGTCCGTCATGTGCCGGTCGCAGCCACACCTGGTCTGCTAAATCGACTGTCGTCATGATCATCTCTACTTCATGGAAACCGTCTTCACGTTTATGTAGGACATCAAGCGTCAGGTTGATTTTTGCAGGTGCCTTTTCGTATAACATCAGGCTCCCTCCTTTCGTGCTTGTCATTGTTCCCTATTTTACCATAGGGAGTAGGGAATGCACTCTGTAATTTCACATCACTAGTTGTTTTATTTATGAAAAGTACGGGAAAAAGAGCTGTACGGTGTCTATAACGACATCCATACAGCTCTTCCATTGTCAGTCCTTAGAGATGAAAGGTAATCTAGCTATTGTTTCTTTTTTCCGCCATTCCACGTTCAGCCATTTGAATGGCGTGTTTAACCATATTACCGGCGTCTCGTGATTTGATTCCTCCCCAACCTTCCCGCTGAACAACATCGTAAAAGCCTAGCTCTTTCGCAATCTCTTCTTTCAAGTGCTCGGACATTATACTTCGTCTTCTAGCCATCGGGTTTTCCTCCTTTTCGACTGACATACTTAGTATGGGCTATAACCATAAAAAAACACCCATGCTCTCCAGGGGAGGAGTGCATAGGTGTTTTAAATCTAAAAACAGTGAATAATTGCCATGAAAATTATTTGATACTAAACGCAGTCGCGTCTCCATCATCCAGAACCGTTATTTCGACAGCTTCTGTCAAAATATCCGCGTAGCTGTAAGATACCCTCTCAAAAGCATTTTCGTCCTGGTCCAGTTCAACAACAAAAACTGCACGATACGTCTCACGTAGGACTCCGGCACGTTCGATCGTTTTCTTACGGCCGCCGTTTGCTCTCAAATGCAAACGTTTCCCCAAGTGAGCATCCAATGACTTCTTAATGTCCGCTAATGTTTTTGGCACGTCGCTTACACCTCACTGGATATAAGTATAACACTTTTAAAAAGTTCTGTCAATTAAAATGAGAATTTTAACAGTAAGGCATTATCTTTGTCAATTCTTTTTTCGCTATTTTCCTCATTATCACTGATTTTAATGACCTGAATTTGTCAAGATTCTTTAAAATCTGCATAGAGTGCATTCGCCAATTCCCCAAATTCCTTAATGGACAAAGTCTCTCCCCTTCTTGCTGGATCCATACCAATGCGTTCAAATGCCTGTAGGATTTCTTCCTTCTTTGCCTTGCCGTTCTGCAAAGAGACCTGTAGATTGTTCAGCAACGTCTTCCTGCGCTGTACAAAGGAGCCCCTCGCAACTTTAAATAGGAAATCCTCATCGATGACCTCGACAGGCGGCTCCGCCTTTTTTGTCAGTTTTAGGACTGCGGATTCGACATTCGGTTGCGGAATGAAGACAGTCTTCGGCACGATCATCGATACTTCGGCATCCATGTAGTACTGCACGGCAATTGATAGTGATCCATAAGCTTTCGTACTTGGGGATGCTGTTATGCGATCCGCCACTTCCTTTTGCATCATGATGACCATTGCACGTATCGGGACTTTGCCAAGAAGGAATTTCATGATGATTGGTGTCGTTACGTAATAAGGGAGATTTGCAACAACGACGATATCGTCAAAACCGCTGAATTGGTCTTCGATAACTTTATTTAAATCAGCCTCTAAAATGTCCTGGTTGATGATTTCGACATTATCATAAGGTGATAATGTATCCTCCAATACCGGTAGAAGACGTTGATCAATTTCAAACGCGACGACCTTTTTGGCGGATCTGGCAAGATGTTCCGTTAGTGCTCCGATACCAGGGCCAACTTCAATAACACCTGTCCTTTCCGTCAAATCGGCATGCGATACAATATTACGTAAGATATTTGGGTCGATTAAAAAGTTTTGCCCCAAACTCTTTTTGAATGAAAATCCATGTTTCTCTAAAATCTCTTTTGTCCTAACAGGTGTTGCAATATCCTTATTCATGGCCATCCTCCTCTTGCAGGACTTTTAATGCCTCCATTAATTGATGTTGCCCAATTCGGAACATTTCAAGCCTCTTTTTCAAACCTTTACCATTCACTTGCCCGATATTCAGTAACTCGCTCAATCGATCCCGCCTACTTTTTGCATCAGGATGACCTATAAGCCTTTCCTCCAAAAGGAAGGTTAGAGGAATCTCCTCCGTATTCTGCTCATCTAATGAATAAACCGCTTGAAGAGCATTTCTGATGTCCTCATCTTTTGCATGTTCAATACCTAACTTCTGACCGTTTTTAGCGATTGTCTTTGATTTATGCAGAAAGGCGTGTTTTACACCTGGAATCTTTTCCTCGATAATGGCGCGGATTCTTCTTCCCGGAAAATCAGGATCAGTAAATACGATGACACCTCTTGTTTCCTGCGCATGGCGTATCTGATTCAATGTGCCCTCATTTATTGCAGAACCATTCGTTTCAATTGTATCTGCCCCTGTAGCCCTTTTGATTGCGACTGTATCTGATTTCCCTTCTACAACAATTATTTCCTTTATCTTCACTGTTACCCTCTTTTCGTTAAGTACGATGAGTTAATTTTACGGCTTAGCGCCACATATGTACAGGGACTACCTTTTGTTTGGATTACTATAAAAAAAACCGCAGGACTGGTTGAGCCCCACGGATAAAAGCGGAAATAAAAATAAAATTAGTCTATGACTTTCACTTTCACTTGACGACGTCCGAAATTATAAGCCGCTGCCTTTGTAGGTACGTGAAGGTCAATCTTCTTACCTTTAATCGCGCCGCCCGTGTCTCCAGCAATCGCATAACCGTATCCTTCCACCCATACTTTTGAACCGAGTGGAATGACTTTTGGATCGACAGCGATGACTTTCAAATTCGGATTCGAACGCAAATCGATGCCAGTAGCCGTTTTACCTGTACAGCCATTACACTGCGCAGTATATGCCGTTGCAGTGACGTAGAACTCCTTGCCACCGGATGGTGCTGATGCGCCTCGGGATACTACATTGGATTTCTTTGTGGATGCGGTTGCCACCACTACTTTTGAACCGACTGCTACAATTTTCTTTTGTGGTTCTTGAATGACTCTTTCGCTCAATAACGTACGGGATACTTCCTTGCCATTCTCTTTAACAATTTCAAACTTACGCTCGACTGACCCCTTCTTGCCGTTTTGGACTATTTTTTCGCGTCCTTTTAGCAATTTGGCGTCACTTTTCGTTACGACCGCAAAGTTCGTTGGTTCTTCCACTACATCGGTGACCTTTTCTACCCGCACGACTTCGACAATGGAATCAGGCTTTAGGATATCGCCCATTTCCCCATTTATTCTGTCATGTTCATTCAGTTGAATGTTCTCTCTCTTTAAAAAGTCAGCGACCGTAGTCGAAGTTGACCATAATGGTATCTCTTTCCCGCCATCGATTAGCGTCAATTGAAACGCTTTTTGAATCTTGATGGTTTGATCTTCCTCAAGATTTGAGTTTTGATTTGGTGTGACTTTGTCGTGTTCTTGAAGTTTGACGTTAGCTTCAGCTAAGATTTTGCCTACATTCTGATCTGTCGTCCAAACCTTTTTTGTATCCTCGTCCATATGAATCAAAACCTGTTTCGCCTGTTCCCACCTAATCGATAAACCTTCCTCGATCGGTGTACTCACTGAGGGTATTACTAAATCGTGTTCGGCAACTTCGATATCCTGACTTGCAAGAAGTTGCCCAACTGTATGTGCAGATGTTTTAAGTTCCATTTTCTCACCGTTCACATCAAGTGTGACCGATTTCTTCGTT
The DNA here is from genome assembly GCF_030433715.1 of Sporosarcina highlanderae. Classification (GTDB taxonomy): domain Bacteria; phylum Bacillota; class Bacilli; order Bacillales_A; family Planococcaceae; genus Sporosarcina; species Sporosarcina highlanderae. The sequence goes on from NZ_JAROCC010000015.1 coordinate 44,497, forward strand.
CCCGTGTAGAGAACAAGTGAAATTACCGCCACAAATAGGACAAATGCAACTGCAGTGATCGCTATTTGTTGACTCCTCAATGATGGAAAGAACAGATTTTTCATGGTACTTTTTGGCATGAAAAAACTCCTCCTTTATCACTCGGCTGATTATAAAGGTTACTTGTCCGAGTGTCAACACATTAGAATTTTATTCTCATCCACTTGTAGGAAGATCAAACTCATGGCAAACGGTTACATCTTCCAATAATTTAGTCTGTTATTTTGAAGGTTTTTAAAGCATTTTCAGTCGTCTTTCTTGCCACTTCATCAACTGAAACACCCTTCAGACGAGCGATTTCTTCAGCTACCAAAGTGACCAGTGCAGGCTCATTCCTTTTCCCACGATATGGATGCGGCGCTAGATAAGGCGCATCAGTTTCAATTAATAAATGTTCTAAAGAAATTTCTGTTGCAACTTGCTTCGGCATTTTTGCATTTTTGAAAGTGACAGGGCCTCCAAGGGATATCATGAAGTTCATATCGATGCATTCCTTTGCCGTTTCCACACTGCCGCCGTAACAATGCATGATGCCACCAGTGATTGAGGCTTCCTCCTCTTTTAAAATCCGAACAACATCTCCAGTTGCATCCCGATTATGGATGATAATAGGAAGATTGACCTTTTGGGCAAGCCGGATTTGCTTTCTGAACAGTTCCTGCTGAATATCTTTCGGTGATTTATCCCAATAATAATCTAATCCTGTCTCTCCTATGCCAACAACCTTTGGATGGGCAGCAAGCGTTTCTATCCATTTCAAATCTTCCTCTGTACAATCAATTGCATCAACCGGATGCCAACCAACGACTGCGTAGATGAACGGATAGTTTTCTGCCAATTCCATTGCCTTTTCGATGGTCACCCGGTCAAAGCCGACTACTACCATTCTTTTTACATTTGCGTCCAGCGCCCGCTCAATGACCTCCTTTATGTCTTCTTCATATTGTTCTGCGTTCAAATGGACATGCGTATCAATATACATACCGTTTCTCTCCTCGCAAGATTCATTCTATTTCAATGATTTGTTACTTACGTTACAACCAAATTACAAAACGGTTAAAAGATAAAGACGGCGCCTCTTAAGAAACGCCGTCCCCCTTATTTATTATTTTACTTTTGCACCGTTTTCTAGTGATGTATCAACTGTAGCCAGTTTTAGAACTCCATCGGATTGGCCAGCTAAAATCATCCCTTGGGATAATTCGCCACGCAATTTCACAGGTTTCAAGTTTGCAACAACAATCACTTTTTGCCCAACCAATTCCTCTAACTCATAATGCTCGGCAATGCCGGAGACGACTTGTCGCTGTTCATACCCCATGTCTACTTGGAGCTTCAGCAGTTTATCCGCCTTCGGGATGCGTTCGCAAGCTGTAACAGTCGCGACACGCAAGTCTACTTTCATGAAATCATCAATTGTAATTTCATCGACTTCTTCCACTTTTTCAACCGATTTCTCTTCCTGCTGCTCTTTTGGCGCGGTAATTGCCATTTGATCGCGGATGTAAACAATCTCCACTTCAGGATCAAGGCGTGGGAAAATAGGAACTCCTTTTTCCACCACTTTTGCACCTTCAGGAATAGCTGAAAAATCGCCTAATGTGTCCCATGTAAGCAGGGATTTATCCAGACCTAACTGTTCGATAATTTGGACCGGCGATTTCGTCATGAACGGCTGTAGTAGCACAGCAATTTGTTGAAGTGAAGCTGCAAGATGAGCCATGACGGACGATAATTTTCCTTTATCCGCCTCGTCCTTCGCGAGGACCCAAGGCGATGTTTCATCAATATATTTATTCGTTCGGGAAATGATTGACCACAGTTCGGATAGGACTACACTGAATTGCATCTTTTCCATTGCAGCCTCGTATTTCTCAATTGCAGTTTTTGTGAATTCCCGAAGGGTTGCATCGTATTCAGTAGGTTCCAGACCTTTTGTCGGGATAACGCCATCACAGTATTTATTGATCATGGAAACGGTACGGTTTAGTAGGTTTCCAAGGTCATTTGCCAAATCGTAATTTGTCCGTTCTACAAATGCTTCTGGTGAGAATGTACCATCCTGTCCAAATGGAAGTTCACGTAGTAAGAAATAACGTGTAGCGTCAAGTCCATAGCGTTCGACAAGCATTTCCGGATAGACGACATTACCCTTCGATTTCGACATTTTTCCGTCCTTCATCATAATGAAACCATGTGCAAATACTTTTTTCGGTAATGGAAGGTCAAGAGCCATTAGGAAAATCGGCCAATAAATCGTATGGAATCGGACGATATCCTTCCCTACGACATGGACATCAGCAGGCCAGTATTTTTTAAATAACGAATCATCATCCGTATCGTAACCAAGTGCGGTGATATAGTTCGTCAAAGCGTCAACCCAAACATAAATGACATGCTTTGGATCTCCAGGTACTTTAATGCCCCAGTCAAACGACATTCTGGAAACAGACAAGTCTTCAAGCCCTGGTTTGATAAAGTTATTGATCATTTCATTCTTACGTGACTCAGGTTCGATGAAAGTCGGATTGTCCTCGTAAAACTGCAAGAGCCTGTCCGCATATTTCTTCATATTAAAGAAGTATGATTCCTCCGAAACTTTTTCTACAGGACGGTGGCAATCTGGGCAATTTCCATCCTCTAATTGCGCCTCCGTGAAGTAGGATTCACAAGGTACGCATTTCCAACCCTCGTATTCACCTTTGTAGATGTCACCGTTATCAAGGAATTTCTGGAAAACCTTTTCAACAATGGATTTATGCCGTTCCTCTGTAGTTCTAATCAGATCATCGTAAGAGATGTCCATCAGCTTCCAAAGATTTATGGCAATATCTGCAATGCCATCTACATACTTTTGCGGAGGAAGCCCCTCTTCTTCAGCTTTTTCCTGGATTTTTTGACCATGTTCGTCCATCCCCGTTAAAAAATGAACGTCAAATCCACGTAGTCTTTTATAACGAGCCATTGCATCCGATGCAACGGTCGTATACGCAGTACCGATATGAAATTTCCCGCTTGGGTAATAAATCGGAGTTGTAATATAAAACGTTTTTTGCTGTTCAGCCACGAAAATACCTCCATTGTTTCAATCTATACTAACCATATTATCTAAAATTCAACAAAAGTGCTATGTAGACGGAATGAAGTTATGCAGTTTTATGGAAATTGTCCATTCCATTCCACTAAATTATTATTCAAAGTATAAGTTTTTTACCGTTACTTTTAGTAAATCTATTATCCTCGCAATAGTTTAAAGATAGAATTATTGACGTTAATTGGAAGAGTTGGTATGATGTTGTTAGACAAGACACGTGTCGGAATTCGACAACAAATATGTCTTTTAGGAGGAAATCTTGTCATGAAATCTACAGGCATTGTAAGAAAAGTTGACGAGTTAGGTCGCGTCGTAATTCCTATTGAACTCCGTCGTACACTTGGAATCGAGCAAAAAGATTCATTGGAAATTTACGTTGACGACGATAAAATCATTTTGAAGAAATATATGCCTAATATGACATGTTCAATCACTGGAGAAGTATCTGATGATAACTTAAGTCTAATTGACGGCAAGCTGATTTTAAGCCAAGAGGGAGCAAAACAGCTTTTGAAAGAAATAAAAAACAAATTAAATTAATATTATCTAAATAATAGTATTTGAATCCAGAACCCATATCGGGTCCTGGATTTTTGTTATCCATTCACATGGTATTTCTGATAGACGTCCCGCTTCGCTAAGCCGCGTTCCAATGCCACCATCCGAATTGCTTCTTTTGAGGAAATCTGTTCTTTCTCCATCAATAACTCAACATGTGAAAAGATGCTAATATCCTTCCACCAGCTTTCCTCCTGATCTTCCTCTCCACTCTCATTTCCTTCAAGAATTATACAGAATTCCCCACGTATCTCACTCGATTCAACCCACAAAGCTGCTTCTTCCAATGTTCCCCGGAGGAATTCTTCGTACCTCTTCGTCAATTCCCTTGCCAAAACTACTCGGCGAGTTCCTCCAAACGATTCCATAATTGACCGGATTGTTTCTTTTAGACGGTGGGGGGCTTCGTAAAGAATCAACGTTTCTTCCTTTTGCTTCAGCTTACGTAGTTGCTCGTTTCGCTCCTTTTTCTGTCTTGAAAGAAATCCAAAAAAGGTGAACGGCTGTGTTTGGAGGCCCGATGCGACCAATGCACTAATAGCCGCATTTGCCCCTGGGATAGGTACGACATCATACCCTGCCTCAATCGCTTTTACCGCGATATCGTATCCTGGATCGGAAATGCAGGGCATTCCTGCATCACTTACTAAAGCAATTTGTTTACCATCAGCTAACAATTGGAGGATCTTTTCCCCGCCTTTTTCAAGATTATGCTCATGATAGCTTATGAGCGGTGTCTTAATATCAAAATGATTGCAGAGTTTTATTGTATTCCTTGTATCTTCTGCTGCAATCATATCGGCCTCTAACAGCACCCGGATTGCCCTGAATGTCATATCTTCTAAGTTACCGATTGGAGTGCCAACTAAAAACAGCTTTGCACTGCCCTTTTCAGCACTTTTTTGTGATTTCATCCGTGCCTTGCCCCTTCCTCATATAGCGTTCCTTTGCATTTCGGGTTAATTGCTTGAACTGATATTCCGCCCGCATTGCCTCACGTTTCGTTTCGAAGCTTTCCATATAAATACAACGGACAGGGATTCTTGCTCGTGTATATTTTGCGCCCTTCCCTTCATTATGAACACGGACACGCTTTTCCAAATCATTTGTATAGCCCGCGTAATAGGTTCCATCCTTGCATTCAAGGACATAGAAGAAATGTTCATTCCCCTTGTCCATATAGTAAAAGCCTCACTTCATCCGTATATTCCCCGTCTGGGCCATATACATATAAAGGTGGAAGGATTTTCAGGTCTGGTTTGCCATCTTTTATGCCCTCAATTAGTAAGGTATTCGCCTCTTTCCCTTCCTTCGGATAGACGAAACGGATTCTTTTCGGTTCAAGACGGTTCGCACGCATCGCTGTCACGATATCTAACAGTCTACCTGGGCGATGGACAAATGCAGCCTTTCCTCCCTGCTTTAAAAGTTCGCTTGCCGATTGTACAGCTTGTGTTAGGGTAAGGTGGATTTCATGTCGTGCGATGGCGACATGTTCCTTTAAATTCTTTTCACTCGCTTCATTCGCAGGAAAATAAGGGGGATTGCATGTAACCGTATCGTATTTCTCATATCCAATTTTGGAGGCAATGCCAATGACATCGTCATTCACGATTCGTATTCTTTCATTTAGGCCATTATAACCGATGCTTCTTTCTGCCATATCCGCAAGACGCTCCTGCAGTTCGACCGCCACGATGTCGGCATTCGTCCGCGCGCTTAGAAATAGGGGAATCGCACCGTTACCTGCACATAAATCGACAATTTTACCGGAACGGATCGGAACAAAGGCAAATTTTGCAAGCAGGACGGCATCGAGCGAAAAGGAAAACACGGAGGGGCTTTGAATGATACGTAAGTTTTCAGCTAACAAAAAATCGAGTCTTTCGTCTTCTTTTAATAAATTCTCCATATTATTCTCCTTCGATCCATAGAAAAAAGCCGATGCCTACACAAAATAGGATCGGCTCATTTCAAGCATGTTGTTTACTTAGGAAGGATAGACAAAACAGGCAATCTTCTCCTTTTCGGCTGCTGCCGTAATGGACATTGCAAACATGGTATCCTTCATTATATATCCTGGCTAAGTTGTCCACCCCTTCACCGATATCGATTCTTCGAGGCTTTTCAACTATTTGTTGTTCATTCAATGATTCTGTTTTCTCGTTTAATTCTTCAAGCCTAGTCCGGAGATGATGGTTTTCGAGTTGAAGTGAGTGGTTCTCTTCCGTCATCTTAGCTACAAATCCCATTAGTTCCCGGAATTGCTCATGCATGGATTCAAGCTGTTGCTCAAATTCCATTACCCTGTCGAGAAAGTTCCCTTCTTTCAACTTATTCACCCCATCATTTCGTCAATTGAGCTTCAACGTTCTTTTGACTTTCAATTTCTTCCCATGAATATTCCAAGACATGTTCCTGATCTACCAAAGATACTTGTAAGATTCTTTCAAGTAAATTCAAGCCGACCACTTTTCCGGGTCCTTCAGGAGTTTGTACCCTTTCCCCGATGTCCGGCATAAGGGTTTTCGCCTCTTCATATTCATCGTTTTCATACTTCAGGCAACACATGAGCCGACCACATAATCCTGAAATCTTAGATGGGTTAAGTGAAAGGTTTTGATCCTTCGCCATTTTAATGGAAACCGGTTCAAAGTCACCAAGGAATGTAGAACAGCAAAGCATTCTTCCGCAAGGACCAATTCCTCCAAGCATTTTCGCTTCGTCGCGGACTCCGATTTGGCGAAGTTCAATGCGAGTACGGAAAATGGCTGCGAGATCCTTTACAAGATTTCGAAAGTCTACTCGACCTTCTGCAGTGAAGTAAAAGACAATCTTATTGCGGTCGAATGTATACTCTACATCGACAAGCTTCATCTCTAACTCATGCTCGCGGATTTTTTCCAGACACTTCCCGAAGGCCTGTTCAGCATCCGTCTGATTCTCTTCAACCTGGATCTGGTCTTCGACTAGTGCCTTTCGGATGATTTTCTTAAGTGGCAATACGACATCATTCTCATCGACTTCCCTCACTGGAATAGCGACTTTACCATATTCGATTCCTCTAGCCGTCTCTACAATGACATAATCGCCAACATTGAGCGGATAGTCAAGCGGATCGAAATAATATATTTTACCCGCTTTTTTAAAGCGGACACCAACAACATTATACAAGCATTAACCCCTCCTGCAAATTAAGCACCAGTTGTTCCATCAAAAGTGTACGATTCATATTGCTGTACAACTTTTTCTTCGCTTGAAGAACCGCTTCCATACTGGCCGATAACTGGCTGTACGTCATCTTCATTGAGAGGCCACGGAAAATCTGTTGCTGATCGGGAAATGTCATTTCCGATTGCAATCCCGCTTTCATCGAAACGATATCACGGTATGCATAGAGAAGCAAGTTGAGTGCACGTTCCAAGTCTTCCTTCTCTTTCATTACCGAAACCCATTCAGATTGGATGAATAGAAGCGCTTCATTTACATTGCGATCCGATGCTTCTATTAATTTTAACACTGTTTTTCGCATGTGTGCAAATTGATCATTTTCGGCTAACAACTTTGCCTGTTCGATATCTGCAGTCATCATCGTCACCGTTGCTGCCATAGACGCAGTGATTCCAGAATCTATCAGCTTTTCGATCATTTCTTCCCTTTTAGGAGGAAGAAATGTAATCCGTTGGCAACGGGATTGGATTGTCGGAAGGATAGATTGATAGGAACTGGTTAATAAAATTGCTGTCACATCACCTTCAGGTTCTTCAAGGAACTTCAGCAACGTGTTAGCCGCTGCCACATTCATTCGTTCCGCACGGGAAATGATGTAGATTTTACGTCCTTGTTCATACCCTTTCCTCGTCATTTGCATGATCAAAGATGACATCTGTTCCTTCTTAATATCTTGGCCGTCCGGCTCAATCATCGTCACGTTCGGGTGATTTTTTGTAGAAACCCGTCTGCAGGCATGACATGTTTCACATGGAACAGCATCCACTTGCCGTTCGCAAAGCAGCAGTTTAGCAAAATGGATAGCCGCAGCTTCCTTTCCGGTTCCTGTGTCACCATCGAACAGATAGGCATGGCCAATTCGGTTGTTTCGAAATGTCGCTTCCAATCTATCAATAACAGCTTTTTGCCGCTGTTTGATATCAGCACCTTTCACTTCCATGCCTTCACCTCCTGCTGCAAAAAAACCGTGTTTTTAAATTCACAAAAACACGGGTCATGTATATAAATTAATGAGTAATCCTTTGATTTCTCCTATCTTTCCTAATAACTCGACAGAAGTTTGTTCTTCATCCAATAATACTTCGGCCAATTCGATAAGCTTTTCATCAATCGTTTGGACAATTTTCAGCCTACTGCCTTCGCCATACTGATTCCACGTATGGGATTGTTTCAATCCCATACCTGAATCTACTGTTTCTTTCAGGAAGCGACGGACAAGCATCTTGAATTTTGCCATGTCCCTTAAATTTCGTGAACGGGTTAGACGGTCTCCTGCGGAAGAAATGTCTCCTAAAAGTCTAGTAATCTGTTCCGAATGTAACCGCTCTTCCTGTTTCAGAATCATTTGGCCGAATCGGACATTCCCCTGCGGAGAACGCAAGGGATCATTCCGAAATTTATCCGTCCCTGTCCGATGGTCTCCATTCACTTTCATTTTAGGCTACACCTCATTTCATCAGAAGTGATGAAATTGTTCGATCGGTAAGACGAATACTGTGGCGCCCCCGACTTCTACTTCCACTGGATATGGGATATAGGAATCAGCGTTGCCGCCCATCGGTGATACGGGTGCTACCATCTGGTCACGCGATCGGCAATTTTCACGGATTAATTCTAAAGCTTTGGGGATGAGGCTGTCATCCGTTCCGATAAGGAATGTCGTGTTTCCTGACCGCAGAAATCCCCCTGTACTGGCTAATTTTGTAGCCCGGAAATCATTTTTTGTTAACGCTGCCGATAAACGGTTGCTATCTTGGTCTTGTACAACTGCCACTATCAATTTCACGGTACCCTCTCCTTTTAGCTTTTTCATTTTATATAATGCCAGGACTGTTGCTTTACGTTCCAGGCGGACGCTTTCCGGGGGGCGGGCGGTGAGCCTCCTCGGTCGCTTCGCTCCACTGCGGGGTCTCACCTGTCCCGCTAATCCCCCAGGAGTCGCCGCCTTCCACTTCAAGCAACGGAATCCCCCAAATAATCACATTACAACTCAAGGTGCTAAAAGCCCTCTTCTATATTATATCACGAATTGTCTTGAGAAATGAGTTGAGAACTTATAATTTTCCAAACATTTTCAGTTACTTCTGATAATGGGAGTGAGGCGTCTGTGCTGATGATGCGATTTGGGTATTGTTCAAGCAAAATTTTGTAGCCTTCGTAGACTTTTTGATGGAATTGTAATGCTTCGTTGTCAAGACGATTCTGCTCCCTAACACCGCTTTTCGTGATTCGCTGTAGTCCCACTTCCGGTGGTATGTCGAAGAAGATGGTTACGTCTGGCATTGTTTCTCCGATTGCAAATGCGTTGATGGACATGACATCGTCCATTCCAAGTCCCCTTGCATGGCCTTGGTAGGCAAGGGAGCTGTCGATGAAGCGGTCGCAAAGGACGATTTTCCCTTCAATTATTGACGGGATGATCCTTTCGACAAGATGTTGCCTGCGTGCTGACGCGTATAGGAGGGCCTCAGTTCTGCCGTCCATTTCCTGATGGTCATTATCGAGAATGATGGCCCGGATTTTTTCAGAGATACGGATTCCGCCCGGCTCGCGGGTCAGGGTGACGTCTTTTCCAATACTATTGAGTCTATTATATATTTCTGCAATCACAGTTGTTTTTCCTGCACCTTCAGGACCTTCAAATGTGATAAATTTTACTTTTGACATGACTGATTCCTCCGACCTTCATTTCAATACATAGAGCACTTTTTCTTCAGGGCGAATAGCGCCTTGAAATCTTGCTCCTGCCTTAATTAATGTAGATAATGCCGTGACGTGGCTCTCCATGATCCTTTCTCCTTTAATCAATAACGGAATGCCTGGGGGATAAGGAATCAAAGATTCTGCAGCTACACGCCCTGTTGCTTCATCCATTGCTATCCATTCCGTTTCCATATCGACTATGCTGGAAGGAGGATATACAAGCATGGAGATTCCGTCCGGCCATGCAGCCATGTCGGGAAGAATAAGGTTATCCTCTACTTTACCCAAGTTGTTAACTACTGCAATCATTTTTTCCTTCCAATCTTTTAATGGCGGGTTAGACTGTTCATTCCACAACGGCAAAATAAGTAGGACCTGGTAAGGATCCGCAAGTTCTGTGTAAATACCTTTTGATTCGAAAGCTGCCTGCAATGCGAAGCCGGATTGGCCTTCTGCACGTATTAACAGTTTCAATGGATCATCAGTCTCTATGACTTTTAGGCAATTGATCTCCTTTAATTCCTGGATGAATGAAGAGCGCAGTTCCATGAATCTTTGTTTATCACTTTCCTTACACGAGGCTGCATAGGCCCTCGCATCATCGAGGGAGGCCATAATTAAGTATGACGGGCTGCTTGTTTGTAACATTTGTAGATAATGGGCAATTTTCTTTTCGGAAATGAGCTCCGATTGGACGTGGAGGAAAGACCCCATCGTCATTGCTGGCAACGTTTTATGAGCGGAATGTACGACAACATCAGCCCCTTGTTCGATGGCAGAGCGGGGAAATGGCTCACCAACGATAAAATGTGCTCCATGTGCTTCATCGACCAATACAGGTACGGAATGAGAATGGCATAGTTCAATAATTTCCCGAAGCCCTTTACCCACCACGCCGTAATACGTCGGATACGTTAGGACGACGGCTTTTGCTTCAGGGTTCATAGCAAGCGCTTCATCCACCTGTTCCGCAGTGAGTACACCCGGTGTACGAGTATGCGTATCCCACGGGGGACTGATCAGCACGGGATGGGCACCCGTCAATTCGATTGCATGGAATACCGATTTATGGGCGTTACGCTGGACGATTACCGTGTCTCCCTTCCCGCAAGCTGAATAGATCATCGCTAAGTTCCCTACCGTTGAGCCGTTGACTAGGAAAAAGCTTCTACTCGATTTATATAGAGCGGTCAATAGGCTTTCAGCTTCCTTTATGATCCCTTCCGCCTCATGCAGGTCGTCTAGTCCCGTAAGCTCGGTGTAATCATATGAAAGAGCCTGCCGCATCCCGTCCGGCAAGCTTGAAAGAAGACCATGCTTATGCCCCGGCACGTGAAAGGAAGCCGGGGCCTGTTCTTTGAAAGAGTGCAACGCCTGCACAAGCGGGCGATTGTTTTGATTCATCTCAAGTTCCACTTCCTTTGCTATTTCTATTATAAAGGATAATCAACAATCAGACTAAAAAAGTGTGACATCGGGTTGGCCCAATGTCACACATATTTCATTCTTGTCAGTCCAATGGAGAGGAATAACGCCGCGAATCCAAGCAATGCAATCAGTGGCATGGCGATATCGCCTATGGTGCCACCTTCTGTAATCAACTTCGTAAACCCTTCCATTGCCCATTTTTGTGGGATGTAGTTGGCGATTTTCTGCATAACTTCTGGCACCATGCTGATCGGCCAATAGACACCACCTAACATACAAGTTGAAATGATCACTAATGTACCGATAGCGTTTTGCTGCTCTACTGTTCGCACGAAGCCTGCAATGGCCATACCGAGACCTATGACACAGAGTAATAAAGATGTAACAAGGATGAATAATGCTGCCGTATGACCCCAGTTTACACCGAACAGTGTTGACGATAGCGCAATAAGAATAAAAAACTGGATCCATCCTACAATGAAGAAAGATAAGAAATGTCCTAACAGCACCTGGAATCGGCTAACCGGAGTCGTGAAAAGCCTTGACCAAATTCCATTCTGCCTTGCCTCTATTAGTGTCCCTGTCATCGAAAGCATCATAATCATGACGAACATGATGGAAAAACCTGCGGAACTATTAGAGACGCCCATCATCGAATTTCCTGTAGACATACCTGCTTTTTGCTCCGTCCACGTCTCAATCCTTCCTTCATTTACAGTGAGCCTCTCGTAGATGGACTCCCAGTCTTCATTGAAATAAGCACTTCCCACCTGTGCCGCGGCAACGTAAATGTCTATGCTTTGAATAGTCTGATTCACCTGCTGTTTTACGAGTGGCGCGGTTGCCATTCCGGGAGAAGGTTGAAAACTGACGGCTGACTCACCGTTGCGAAGCTTATTTGCAATTCCACTCCTTAGTGTTACAATGCCTTGCACCTCATTACCTGCCAACAACTCTTTCCCCTCATCCGGAGTAACCAGTTCGTAGGAAATCATTTCATCAAGCATCAGTTTTTGAGTGATGTCCTTGGAAAGTGGCGTCTGTTCCTCGTCGACCAACGCGATGCGGAACGATACATCCGCGTCCTTTCCAAAAATAGTTCCGAACAGAAAGGTGAATAACAGTGGCATCCCGAACATTAAGACGACCGAAGATTTCTTCTTGAATGTGCGTTTGATTTCGAAAAGGCAAATCGATAAGATCTTCTTCATTTCGCATACCTCCTATGCAATCCGGCGCCCAAGCCGGAGGGAACTGATGAAAATAGCCGTAACCCCTATACCAAGCAAAACCGCTGCCGGCAGCCATAATGTAGACCAAGGGGCTCCTTCCATAATTGATATGAAGCTCGTTAATGCCCAAGAATTCGGCGTCGCCATAGCAATTTTTCGCATGATTTCTGGAAATAAAGATAGGGGCAACATCGAGCCTCCCAACAATGCCAATACCTGGACACCCATACTCCCAATGACATCCGCCATTTTCTCGTTCGTCGTAAAAGCTGCTACAACCATCGCCAAACCCGCTACTGAAAAGATATAGAAGAATGTGATGAAGAGGATTTGCAGGATGGATGGACCCCAGTCGACCTTTAACAAGAGACGTGTAGCTCCTAAGAAAATCAAAAATTGAATCCATGCAAATAGAAAAGAACCGATGAATTTTCCTGTTAGGATTGACCGGACGGAAGCTGGCGTCATCATCAATCGCGACAGTGTTTCACTTCGCCTTTCTTGATGAAATGACTTCCCACCTGCCATTGCATTGAATAAAAGGAACATCGCCGCCATGGCTGCGGCATAGTATTGCATGGAGCTCACTGATTCCTCTTTAGGCGGCTCAATAACGTATGCCCTCTGTTCGTTCACAATCTGCTCTATTGATGCCGTAAGCTCGTTTTGGATCTCCTCCAAATTGATATCATCTTCCGCGGCAAGTGTTGCAGCCTCCGCCATCACTGTAGCCGTCGAATTTTCAATAGCCTGCGACATTTGGGCAACTGTTTCAATCATCCGCCGTATGACGGTTGCTCCTGTTTCTTGCCCCGAAATAGGAATGATGACAGCTCGGTTCCCTTCAACGCCACTTCCCCATCCATCCGGAAACAGTAGCCCGACATGTACTGCCCTTTCTTCCATCCAATCCATCAGTTGTTTTTCCGACTCCGCATGTTCAATCGTAATGGTAAGCCCGTTTTCCCCTAACGACTTCATAATGCTTTTCGTCATTAAATTCGATTCGGGTGAATAGACGCCTAAAATAGTTTCAGGCATGCTTCCACCACCCATAACCCCTTTCAAAGCGGAACCTAAAATGAGAGTTAATAAAATCGGCATGAGAATCATCATTAGGATGGCTTTCCGATCTTTTAAGTGAATCTTTGCGTCTTTAACAGCTATCAAAAGGCTTTTCATTTCAGTCCCTCCTATTCACGCAAAGAGCGCCCTGTCAATTGCAAAAACAATGTTTCCAAATTCGCTTCCTGAAGTTGCATGGATTGGATGTGTACACCTTGTTGACTTGCAAGTAAAATCACACCCGCAACAATTTCCATTTTCGAATGCAAATGTATATCAATTTCATATGTTGGTTGGACAATCACTTTTTCCACCCCATGCAATTTCTTCAACTGTTCTATAAATAAAGGGTGCAATGAATCTACCGTTAGTTTCAGAACAGTCCCGCCTGCCAAGCGATTATTTAAATCCTTTTTAGTCCCACTTGCAATCAATTTCCCATCATCAATAATTGCAATCCGCTTGCAAAGATACTCGACCTCTTCCATGTAATGGCTCGTGTAGATGACCGTCATCCCTTTCTCATTCAATGATTTGACCGTTTCTAAAATATGATTCCTTGATTGAGGATCAATGCCGACTGTCGGTTCATCCATAATGAGAAGCTTCGGCCGGTGCATGAGCGCGGCACCAATGTTGATCCGTCTTTTCATACCGCCCGAAAACGTTTCAATTCGCCCTTTTGCACGCTCTGTCAATCCAACGATTTCTAAGATTTCCTTTGCACGGGACCTCGCATCTTTACCTGAAAGGCCATACATCCTCCCCCAAAATACCAGATTATCCAGTGCCGACATCGTTGGATAGAGCGCAATATCCTGCGGCACAACCCCTATCATCTGTTTGATTTCTTTAAGATTTTTGCTAACCAATTTTCCATCGATCCAAATATCACCCGTTTCGAACGGTACCAGCCCACATATCATTGAAATAAGCGTCGACTTTCCCGCCCCATTCGGACCAAGCAATCCAAAAGACTCTCCTTTTTCGACTTGCAACGAAACCCCTTTGACGACTTCACGTGAATCAAAGCTCTTTTTCACATTTAAAAGTGTAAGCATTTGTCGCCGCCTCCTTTTATATCCATCTTAATTCGGCTGGCCTTGTTTTCCATCGAGCGCGAGATAGATTTTGAAGGCATGAAAAAAACGGCACCAATGTGCCGTTTTACATGGACCCTATGCGGATAGTAATGTTTAGAACGTTGTAATGCCATAACGGACAGCATAAATGGCTGCTTGCGTCCGATCACGTAGCCCTAATTTCTGAATGACGCTCGAAACATGGTTCTTAACTGTGCCTTCGGTAATGAATAATGCGTTTGCAATTTCCTTATTGTTCAGCCCTTCCCCTAAGCGTGTCAGAACCTCCATTTCTCGATCAGATAACTCCTCCGCACTCTTCGGTATCTCAACCAAGCTATTATGACTTTTCATTCTAAGCTCAGTCAACACTTGCGAAGTGAATTCCTTCGGCAAAACGACGCCCCCGTGCTGGACAGTGAGAATCGCCTGTACAATCGTATCCGTCGGCATATCTTTAAGTAAATACCCGCTTGCCCCCTCTTCAAGCGCATCGAATATATGTTCACTGTCATTGAAAGTCGTTAGTATCAATACTTTAACATCCGGCAGGTTTGTCTTTAATAACTTCGTCCCCTCCACCCCATTCACCTTGGGCATCCGGATATCCATTAAAACAATATCCGGAAGAAGCTCCATCGCTTTATCAAGCGCATCCTTTCCATCCATCGCAGTCCCAATCACTTCAATTTCCGGACGCAAGCCAAGCAACGTGCCAAGACCTTCCCTCACTAATGGCTGGTCATCAACAATCATGACCCTTATCATCCCGTCACCCCCGCCGATATCCGTTGAAGTGGAAAGGTAATCATAATTCCAAAGCCTTCCCCTTCAACACTTTCGATTTCAAATGAACCACCATGCTCTGCAACACGTTCTTTCATATTAATCAATCCGAAATTCGGTATAATATTTTTTTTTCCTTTTCCATCATCTTTAATCAGAACACGGATCTCTTTTTCATCCATATGAATCTTCACAATACAAGTATCCGCATTTCCGTGTTTTTTCGCATTCGTCAATCCTTCCTGCACAATCCTTTTGATGGTTGGTTGCAGTGATTTTGGGATGGAGGAAATATTTCCGTCTGAATCTAACCATGTTTTCATATGAGTCATAGCTGAAAACTCTTTCAGAAGCCCCTCCAAATCATCCTGAAAAGATTGTCCATCAAAGTCCTCTTTCAATGTCCGGACAGACACCCGTAACTCATGGAGTGCTTCTCGCGACAACTGCTCACAAATGTTAAGAACTTCTTTCGCTTTTTTAGGATCCCTCTCCGCCATTTCTCCGGCTACTTGCAACTGGACGATCAATGCCGTCATCTTATGACCGACGGTGTCATGAATCTCACGTGCAATCTCATTGCGCTCGCGAATGACCGTTAACTGCTCAACTTGCTGCGAATAGTCCTTCAACTGACGATGCGCAGTCTGTAAAGCACCATGGGAATCATTCAATTGTTCATATTGGGAAGCAATCGTTTCCTTCGCACTATGAAAGTTCCGAATAAGCCCCCCGACAAAAGCGCCGTAAAAGACGAACATACCATTGACGATATTACTTGAAACAGAAAAAATACCGGTCTGCGCATATAAACGCAAACTGATTAGTATCCATAAAGCAAAAAATGCCCCTGAAAAAAGCCCAAGCAGCTTCTTACGGTCATACAGTAGGAAAACGGTTGTCGAAAGGACACCGAAAAAAATTAAATACAAATATCCACTTTCATAGAACGAAAAACCAAATCCCGTAATGACAATAAAGTCAATCGAGGAACAAAGAATCCGTGTCTTCTCCCGGACATTTGCCATTTGAATAAAATGGCTCGTTATAAATATGGGAATGGCGACTATTATATAGAACGTCCGTAGATCTTTAATTCCGTCTGTCATTTGAAGAAAGTAACCACTCAAAATGACTAACATGACAACCCGTACTAAGGAGAATAAAAATAGAGAGAAACTTTTCACAACTACTCCCCCGTTCTATGTCTATTATTCTAATAATGAACTACTATGATTGGTAACGCAATATGGAGATGGTGTTTCGGTAGGGGGTTTTGCACGAGAATTGAGGTTTTTCTTGAATTTTATGGAGTTTTTTTGCTTGAGTTTTGTGTAGTTATGCTCGATTTTCGGA
Source organism: Sporosarcina highlanderae (assembly GCF_030433715.1). GTDB lineage: Bacteria > Bacillota > Bacilli > Bacillales_A > Planococcaceae > Sporosarcina > Sporosarcina highlanderae. The sequence goes on from NZ_JAROCC010000015.1 coordinate 61,071, forward strand.
ACTTAGGTAACAGTATTTAAACACAAAAAAACCATCCCCACAGGGATGGCCTTTGCCCGGCGACGTCCTACTCTCACAGGGGGAAGCCCC
>NZ_JAROCC010000016.1 GCF_030433715.1 Sporosarcina highlanderae
TATTTGTTGACGTTTTGCTGTTCAGTTTTCAAGGTTCATTTGTTAGCTGCTCTGTAAGAAGCAACTCTTATATAATACCATGCTGTATTTCCGATGTCAACAACTTTTCTCAAAAAGTTTTAAGCTATTTTGAAGTGGTTTGTTATTTATCGGAAAAGCAACGTTATCTACTATAACATCTCTTCTATTTGATTGCAATACTTCTTTTTAAAAAAGGTTTTGCCGTGTAATCAATACAACGGCTAAACCTTTTTCACTCTAAAATGCTATCAATCGTTATGTCACGATTCGTAGATAGGTCAATAATTAGACCGTCTGAATCCTTCTTTATCATCGGTCTTAATGGTGCATCCCGATGCAAGAACATGACCTCGCCAAATTCTCCATTGGTTAATTTCACCCTTGTTCCTATAGAAAGACTACCAACAAGATTTTGAAGTGCGTCCACCACTTTAATATCGAATTTACCAAACTCATCTTCTTTGATCATCTCAATTACTTTGAAAGGAGAATGTTTAGGTCTATACAATCTATCTGAGGTCATAGCGTGGAAGACATCCGCAACAGCTAAAATTTGAGAGAAGACTAATATCGTCTCCATTTTTTCCCCTCTTGGGTATCCACTTCCGTCAAGACGCTCATGATGCTGAAGGATTGCCAACTTCATATCCTGTCTGATTAAAGGCGAAAGCTGAATCATTTTTACGCTGAACAGCGTATGTTTTTTCACTTCATTGTATTCTTCAGGGGTAAGGAATGCCGTCTTTTCCACAATTGAAGGTGCAATTTTGGCCATACCACTATCAGCTAATGTCCCCGCAAGTCCAAGCTGAATGATGTCTCCCTTTTCGTACCCCATTTGCTGGCCGATCGCAGCCGAAAGTATTCCAACGGCAATCGGATGATGATAGATATATTCTTCTGGAGTAGAAAAATCATTTAAGAACGTCAGCATCCTTTTTTGGGCAATGAACTTTTCCAATAAGGGGATAATAAATGATCTGATTTTGGCTACATCAGGAAGTTGACCCGAACGCCAATAGTTGAATTCCCTCTTATAGTCCCGGACTGTTTTGTCATAGATATCCTTTAACCAATGCATACTGTTCGGTACTTTACCATTACCGTCCTCGGTGGCAGATGAATCAGAGGATGTTTCATCATTCTTCTCCAATCCTTCTAATACTCTAACCTGTGTCACTCCAAATGCACGGAGGACGTCTATATGCTCAAGTGTAAGCTCAGTTTCCTTTCGCATAATCGGGTATTTGGTTTTACTGAACACATCTTCTTTCAGTAAAGTTCCCGCCTGCAGTTCACTTATATTTTTAATTGACTCCATACTAAAGTCTCACCGCCTTCCGATTATCTCTTATGGACTATTATACTGAATTAAACGGAAATAAACGATAAAAAAAAGTTATTGAAACAGCATCCGCCATTTCAATAACTTTTATATTCAACAAATCTTATTCTTCTTCTTCTTGTTGTTCATTCTCTACTATCGAGCCAACTTCTTCAACGGAATCAGCTAAGTCCATGACCTCTTCACCGTTTTCTTCGTGTTCTTCTTCTTGTTCTTTTTCAACTTTTGCAACTGTCGCTACAAGCTCATCCTCACCAAGCCTGATTAAACGAACGCCTTGCGTGCTTCTACCAATAGAAGAGATATCCTCAATATCCATTCGGATAAGAATGCCATGGATAGTGATCAACATGAGGTCCTCAGTTCCATCGACCGTTTTCATTGCCACAAGTGGACCATTCCGGTCAGTGACGTTCAACGTTTTCAGGCCATAGCCGCCACGGGATTGGATACGGTATTCATCCTCCGGAGTACGCTTCCCAAAGCCATTCTCGGTAACGACAAGAATCTCATCGCCTTCCGAAACGGTATCCATGCCTACAGCGATATCACCTTCACGTAAACGGATTCCGCGTACACCACTTGCAACGCGTCCCATCGAACGGATATCTTGCTCATTGAACTTGATGAGCATGCCATCCCTTGTTCCAATAGCAATGTTTTGATCACCATTTGTCATTTTGACACCGATCAATTCATCATCGCCACGCAATGTGAGAGCTATTAAACCATTTGAACGGATATTGGCAAAATCAGCAACAGAAGTACGTTTTACGACTCCTTCACGAGTTGCAAAGAATAAATATTTCTCTGCCTCGAACTTCTCAACCGGAATCATCGCCGTTACTTTTTCGTCCTTATCAAAATCCAATAGATTGATAATTGGCAGACCTTTTGCCGTACGGCTGTATTCAGGTACCTCATACCCTTTTTTACGGAACACTCTTCCTCTACTTGTAAAGAATAGGATTGTGTCATGAGTGGATGTGTTTAATAAATGTTCGACAAAGTCATCGTCATTTGTACCCATCCCTTGAATTCCTCTACCCCCACGACGTTGGCTCCTGTATGTGTTAGCTGGAAGACGCTTAATATAACCGTTATGTGTCAACGTCAATACAGAGTTTTCTACAGGAATAAGATCTTCATCCTCAAGCATTTCTGCCCCGCCAGAAGTGATTTCAGTTCTACGATCATCGTTAAAACGCTGTTTCACTTCAAGCAGTTCCTCTTTGATGATATCGATCACTTTTTGTTCATCTGCAAGAATTGCACGCAATTCGGAGATTAAAACAAGGAGTTCCTGGTACTCATTCTCAATTTTATCACGCTCTAATCCAGTCAAGCGTTGGAGACGCATATCAAGAATTGCTTGAGACTGGCGTTCCGATAAATTAAAACGTTCCATTAAGCCGGTTTTGGCTTCGTCTGTTGTTTTTGAACCTCGGATCAATGCAATGATTTCATCGATATGATCAAGGGCAATTCGCAAGCCCTCCAAAATGTGGGCCCGGTCTTCAGCTTTTCTCAACTCATATTGAGTCCGTCTGCGAATAACCACTTTTTGGTGTTCTAAATAGTGATAAAGAATTTCTTTCAGTGCTAGTATTTTAGGCTGTCCGTCAACAAGAGCAAGCATGTTGATACCAAAGCTCGATTGAAGGGCCGTATGCTTGTATAAATTATTTAGTAATACATGTGCATTTGCATCCCTGCGTACTTCAATGACAACACGCATTCCAGTTCTGTCTGATTCATCGGCTAAATGGGTAATGCCTTCAATACGCTTATCACGAACAAGTTCAGCAATTTTCTCAACAAGGCGTGCCTTATTAACTTGGTAAGGTAATTCTGAAATGATAATCGTTTCCTTGCCGTTTGATTGCTGTTCAATTTCGACTTTACCGCGGATCACAATGGAGCCACGTCCAGTTTCATAGGCTCTTCTGATTCCGCTTCTCCCAAGGATTATACCCCCGGTCGGAAAATCAGGACCCGGAATAATCTCCATTAATTCTTCTGTCGTAATAGCCGGATTATCTGCCATAGCAAGTACGCCATCAATCGTCTCGCCTAAGTTGTGAGGAGGAATATTGGTTGCCATACCAACCGCAATACCTGACGTACCGTTAACTAACAAATTCGGAAAACGGCTTGGAAGTACAATAGGCTCCTTCTCTTGACCGTCGTAGTTATCTTGGTAATCGATTGTGTCCTTATTTATATCACGGAGCAACTCCATGGCAATGCGTGACATTCTGGATTCCGTATAACGCATCGCTGCTGCCGAATCCCCGTCTACCGAACCAAAATTCCCGTGACCGTCGACAAGCATATAGCGGTAGTTGAAATCCTGTGCCATCCTTACCATTGTGTCATAGACGGCACTGTCGCCATGCGGGTGATACTTACCGATAACGTCACCTACAATACGGGCCGATTTCTTATGTGGTTTATCCGCTGTGTTTCCAAGATCTTGCATCGCGTAAAGAATACGGCGGTGTACGGGCTTCAGTCCATCCCGTACATCCGGCAATGCCCTGGAGACGATAACGCTCATTGCATAGTCAAGAAAGGACGTCCTCATCTCAGTACTGATGTTGATCCCTTGAACACCACGTTTAGGCATATCTGCCATAATGTCAAACTCCTTTCAACTCAGGCGCCAATTTTTAGACAACCTGTTAACCGAACAAAGCTCCTCACTTGAAGGGCCATGCTTAAATTTAATTAATCAAGTATCTAAATTCTTTACATACATCGCATTTTCCTCGATAAATCTACGTCGTGGTTCTACCTCGTCACCCATCAATTGTTCGAAGGTGGCGTCTGCATCAAAAGCGTCCTCAAGGTGAACTTGAAGTAGTGTCCGCTGATCCGGATCCATTGTCGTCTCCCATAATTGAGTGGCGTCCATTTCACCAAGACCTTTATAGCGGGTGATGACTGGTTTTGGAGCCGCTGGTAGTCGCTCAAGTATCTCTTGCAATTGTACCTCATCAAAACAATATTCTTCATGCTTACCTTGCTTCACTCTATAAAGCGGCGGCTGTGCGATATAAACATAACCAGCCTCAATTAGTGGGCGCATGAAACGGAAGAAGAACGTTAATAATAATGTCCTGATATGAGCTCCATCCACGTCAGCATCCGTCATGATGACAATCTTATGATAACGGGCTTTTGAAAGATTGAATTCATCGCCGATCCCTGTACCAAGTGCTGTAATCATCATTCGTATCTCTGCATTTCCTAAAATACGGTCCAGTCTTGCTTTTTCAACGTTCAATATCTTACCGCGTAACGGTAAAATCGCTTGGAAATGACGGTCACGTCCGCTTTTTGCCGAACCACCAGCCGAGTCACCCTCAACGATGTACAGTTCACTAATAGCTGGATCACGGGAAGAACAGTCGGCAAGCTTACCAGGAAGGCTTGATACTTCCAATGCAGATTTACGACGTGTCAGTTCCCTTGCATTTTTGGCAGCAAGTCTTGCTCGTGCAGCCATAAGACTTTTATCAATGATTAAGCGTGCAGTAATAGGATTTTCTAATAGAAACCGTTGAAAACCTTCCGAAAACAAAGCATTTGTGATCGTGCTGACCTCAGAGTTTCCTAACTTCGTTTTTGTCTGACCTTCAAACTGCGGATCTGGGTGTTTGACTGAAACAATCGCCGTCAAACCTTCACGGACATCTTCCCCCGACAAATTTGGGTCCGATTCTTTCAACATCCCGTTCTTCCTTGCGTAATCATTTACAACACGGGTTAATGCTGTTTTGAAACCTGATTCATGCGTACCGCCTTCATACGTATTGATATTATTTGCGAAAGATAATAGATTTTCGGCGAAGCCGCCATTATATTGCATGGCAATTTCGATTGAGATTCCGTCTTTCTCACCCTCTATGAAAATTGGTTCCTCATGGATGGGTTCTTTATTCTGATTTAAGTGTTCAACGTATGACTTGATACCGCCCTCATAGTAAAACGTATCAGTACGGTTCTCTTCGCCTCGCTCATCTGAGATTGTGATACGTAGGCCCCTATTCAAATAAGCAAGCTCACGTATACGGTGAGCCAAAATATCGTATTCGTATTCAGTTGTTTCCTTGAAGATTTCAGGATCCGCTTTGAACCTTGTACGGGTACCTGTTTCTTCCGTCTCCCCAATGATTTCCAGTTCATGCGCAAGATTCCCGCGCTCAAACCTGATGTAATGGATTTTCCCATCACGATGTACATATACTTCCGTTGCTTCGGAAAGTGCATTCACTACAGATGCACCAACACCATGCAACCCGCCGGATACCTTATACCCTCCGCCGCCGAACTTACCACCTGCGTGAAGAACTGTCATAATGACTTCCACAGCCGGTCTGCCTGTCGACTCTTGTGTACCTACAGGAATACCTCGACCATTATCATCAACACGAATCCAATTATCCTTTTCAATTGTCACTTCAATGTGATCACAATGACCAGCTAAAGCCTCATCGATACTATTATCGACAATTTCCCATACAAGATGGTGTAGACCACGTGAACTTGTTGTACCAATATACATGCCCGGACGTTTACGAACTGCCTCTAACCCTTCAAGGACTTGAATCTGATTCGCATCATAGGCAGTCTGCAATTCTTTTTCTTCCAATGCCAAAATGTTCACCTTTCCTTTCCGAACATCAATCGTTAAACCTTTTTGGACACTTTTTCCACTTTATTTAGGGGAACGAGATTGACAGGTTGTCAATCCAATCGTTTTCCCTTATCTGAAACCCGACCTGCTGAGACCTCATACAATTCGGCTTTACGTATTGTTTCATGATCAAGTCCAGCGATGTTCGTCGTAGTAACAATCGTCTGGACCTCCCCTTGCATGGTGTTCAGCAAGTGCGATTGACGATAATCATCAAGTTCTGACAGTACATCATCCAATAACAGAACCGGTGTTTCTCCAACTTCCTGTTTAACAAGGTCAATTTCAGCAAGTTTCAGCGATAATGCTGTTGTCCTTTGCTGACCTTGCGATCCATACGTTTGGATATCATATCCATTCACAAAAAAATGGAGATCGTCACGGTGTGGTCCAATCAGCGTCATACCACGTTCCAACTCTCGACGTCTCGCTTCTTGCAATTTTCTATTGAGTATCTCTTCCATCTGTTCGACAGTCTGCCCAGATTCGAGCTCTTTTAAAGTCCCATATGTTACTTTAAGCTGCTCGATTCCCCGGGAAATCCCTTTATGGATAGGTTCTGCCCACTTTTGGAGTAATTCTACAAAATAATATCGTTTCCGAATAATTTGTACAGCCACTTGGACATATTGTTCTGTATAAATATCGAACATGACGTTCGAAAAATCCATTTTTCCACGATTCTCTTTAAGTATTGCATTCCGTTGCTTTAAAATCTTTTGGAAGGTCAGCAGATCATGAAGATAGACTGGGGATATTTGTCCGATTTCCATATCTAAGAATCTTCTTCGGACCTGTGGGCTTCCTTTTACAAGATTCAAGTCCTCCGGAGCAAACATGACAACATTGAGTTGACCGATATAGTGGCTCAAGCGGTTTTGTTCCAGATGATTAACCCGCGCCTTCTTGCCCTTTTTCGATATTGTCAATTCAAGTGGAAGACGTCCATACTTGCGTTGGATGTCCCCTTTTATTTTACCATACTCTTGTTCCCAACGTATAAGTTCACGATCATTTGATGTACGATGTGATTTCGCCATGGACAAGACGTATATCGCTTCCATGATATTCGTCTTGCCTTGTGCGTTTTCACCAATCAGTACATTTATTTGAGGAGAAAAAGACAACTCAAGGGAATCGTAATTCCGATAATCTGTCAGAGATAGGCGTTCAATGAACATCCGATTGACCATTTAGGGATGAGGTTATCTTGAACCTTCCTGCATTAGGAATAGTAACGACATCGCCATCGTAAATTTTCTTACCTCTTCGACGTTCTTCTTCACCATTCACGTAAACTGCATGTTCTTCCAAAAACCATTTGGCCATTCCACCAGAGCCAATTACATTTGTCATTTTAAGTAATTGCCCCAATGTAACGAACTCAGTATCGATTTGTATAACTTCCATCCGCTTCAATCCTTCTCAAATTAGTCTGTCTCTCTATTTTACCGAACTTTGCGCTGTAAGTAAAAAGGATAGCCAAAAAATTGACTATCCTTTCTTTCAATCGCTATGGAAACTGTAAGTTGTAAACATGTGGATAATGATTTCTTGGACATTTATCCACAGATTACAGAATTCAATTAAAATGTCCTGACTGGCAATATCAATTGCAGAATGGAGTCGCTGTCAATTGACTTTAAAATGAATGGCCGCATTGCACCCGTGAAATGGATGGCGATATCCTGGCCTTCAATCGCCTTCAATGCATCCATCATATATTTCGCGCTAAAAGAGATTTTTAAGTTTTCCCCTGTTACATCGATTGCTTCGATCAGTTCTTCAACTTTTCCTATTTCAGGTGAATTTGAAGAAACTTCAAGCATTTTTCCTTCATCAGCAGAAAATCGAACAATATTATTTCGTTCTTCGCGAGCAAGTAAAGATGCACGGTCAATGGCTTGTAATAACTGTCGTCCATTCACAGTCACCGTCGTCTTATATTCAGCTGGGATCAATCGTGACGTGTCCGGATAATTCCCTTCAAGAAGCCTTGAATAGAAAAGTACATTCCTGGACTTGAATAAGACCTGCTGATCTGCAATTACAATTTCAACAAGATCCGAGTTGTCTGGAAGAATTTTATTCAACTCTTGTAGACTTTTCCCTGGAATGACTACACTAAATGGGCTTTCAGGCATAATTTCTGGCGTAATTTCTCTTCTTGCAAGACGATGGCTGTCTGTAGCGACACATACAAGTTTTTCATTTACCGTTTCCCAATGGACACCAGTAAGTATCGGGCGTGTTTCTTGTTGAGATACCGCGAATACAGTTTCTTTGATAAGGGATTTCATCAAATCAGCTGGCAGAGAGAATCGATATTCGTCTTTTACATTCGGCAGCACAGGGTAGTCATCTGAATTGGATCCAATCAGATGGAATTCGGATTTACCAGATTTAATATGAGTTTGCATGCCGTTTTTAATTTCAATCGTAACTTCATTTGTTGGTAGTTTTCTTACGATTTCGCTAAAAACTTTTGCCTGAAGGATGATGGATCCTGATTCAATAACGCTAATTATTTGTTCACCATCTTCTTCAATCGGGATATATGTGCAGATTGTAATATCCGAATCACTACCGGTCATTGTCAATCCTTTTTCAGTAACTTCAATTTTTACGCCGGTCAAAATGGGATTCGCCACTTTTTGACTGATTGCTTTCATTACGTCATTTAATCCCTCGAGCAACCAATCTCTCATAATTTCAAATTTCATTTTGCACCCTCGCTTATATATTATTAATTAAGTAATAAAGATAGTAATAGTAATAGGGGCTGTGGAAATGTTGATAAGCCCTAAAAACCTATATTTTAGAAAGTTAAACACATGTGTATAACCTGTGCACAGTCTGTTCTGCATTTTAAGAGTTATTCACATGTGAAATTTTCAACCGCGACCAAGAATAATTTTGATATCTTGAATATCCTGTTGCAGATTCTTATCATCCTTCAATTGCTTAGCAATCTTTTCATGAGCATGAATGACAGTTGAATGGTCACGACCACCAAATTCTGATCCAATTTTAGGCAACGAAGAATCCGTCAATTCGCGTGAAAGATACATGGCGATTTGACGTGGGAATGCGATTGCTCGTGTTCTTTTTTTGGCAGAAAAGTCTTCAAGCCGGATATTGAAATGTTCTCCAACTGTTTTTTGGATATCTAAAATACTTACTGTACGCGGACGTGCATTTGGGATGATATCTTTCAATGCTTCGGCTGCAAGATCGGTTGTTATATCCATATTTACAAGGGAAGAATAAGCGACGACTCGAATAAGTGCACCTTCCAATTCCCGTATGTTTGTATCGATCTGGTTCGCAATGTATAACATCACATCATCCGAAATATCAATTAGTCCATCAGCTTTTGCCTTTTTACGTAAAATTGCAATACGGGTCTCAAGATCAGGCGGGGCAATGTCCGTAATCAAACCCCACTCAAACCTGGATCTTAAGCGATCCTCGAGTGTAGGTATCTCTTTTGGAGGTCGGTCACTCGAAATGATAATTTGTTTTGCTTCCTCATGTAACGTATTAAAAGTATGGAAAAATTCTTCTTGTGTTTGTTCTTTTCCAGCGATGAACTGAATATCGTCAATTAGAAGGACATCTACGTTACGATACTGGTTTCTAAAATCGCCGGCTTTGTTATTCATAATGGAATTGATAAATTCATTCGTAAACTTCTCAGAAGATAAATAAACGACTTTAGCAGAAGGGTCCTGTTCCATTATATAATGCCCAATTGCATGCATAAGATGGGTTTTCCCAAGACCGACGCCGCCATAGATGAATAGAGGATTATATGACTTAGCAGGGGCTTCAGCCACGGCTAACGAGGCAGCGTGTGCAAATCTGTTTCCTGAGCCGATAACGAATGTATCAAATGTATATTTGGGATTTAACATGACAGATGCTGATGGGACAGGCGTTTTATCAGCTTGTTTGACAACTGTTTTAGGTATCTTAAAATCACTTTCTTCCATTTCCTTTGGAACAACAAAATGGATGAGTCGGTCTTCACCGGTCAATTCCGATAGGATGCCGGTTATTAAATGCACGTAATGGGTTTCTAACCAGTCCTTCGCAAACGAATTAGGAACAGCAATCGTCACGTTTTCATCACCATAGGTCATTAATTTTGTCGATTTAAGCCAAGTTTCGAAACTTGGTCGCGAAACTTTATCTTCAACTTTCGACAAAACTTCGTTCCATAATTTTTCAAGCTGATCCACTCGTGGGCCTCCTTTACATAGAAATAAAAAAACACAGGAATATGTATTATACACAGAATTCCTTCGTGTGGATAAAAAATATCCCAAAGTGTTGAAAAAATTATCCACAACCTATCAACAATTGTGGATAATTGAATGGGCTTTTTAATTTGTTAACAGCAAAATCCTTTATATTGTATCAAGAATCTATAAGAATGACAAGGGATTCTATGAGTTATTAACAATAGCGGCAATTGTGGAGAATTACTTTATCCACAGGCTTTTGTATGTGCAAAAGGTGTAGATAAGACCTGTGCATAAAAAAACGATGAAAATTTCTATGAACATATTTTTCAGCAATCTACATTTTTCGATGTGGATAACTTTTATTGAAGATTTTTCAGGTCGAACGATGTCGAATGAAAATGAAACGTATCGAAAACTGTAATGAGCCAAATCGAGATAGAAAAAATAATTGACTTTGTTTGAAAAGCACTTTATACTATTCAAGACTCTCAGAAAGTATAGAGACAATGCAGGAGGTGTCTTTGAAATGAAACGTACATTCCAACCAAATAAACGTAAACGTAGTAAAGTTCACGGCTTCCGTGCAAGAATGAGCTCAAAAAGCGGTCGTAATATCCTCGCTGCTCGTCGTCGCAAAGGAAGAAAAGTGCTTTCAGCATAAGACCACTCTTAAAAGTGGTCTTTTTTTTTTTATAAAAAGCGGAGGCGGCCTGAATAGATGCGACAGGCATAAGGCGAAGATACGGAGTGGCGCCTTTTGCCACGCAATAGCTTTGACTTATGACCCGAGCAGTTAGCGCCCGAAGCTGGATTGAAAGTGATACAGGAGGTGAAAGGTTTGAAAAAACGTCAACGGGTGAAGAAGAACGATGACTTTCAAAAAGTATTTAAAAAGGGTAAATCTGTTGCAAATCGGCAATTTGTCGTTTATTCCTATATAAAAGAAGAACAACAGGAATTCAGGATCGGCCTGTCCGTCGGAAAGAAATTAGGAAATGCCGTAACGCGCAACCGCATCAAGAGATATATCCGTCAAGCCTTCCTTGAAATGAAAGAAGAACTGAAAAATGATAGGGATTATGTTATTATCGCCAGACACCAGGCGGCCAACCTTGACTTCCACGAAACAAAAAAAAGCCTGCAACATGTACTGAAGATTGCCAAGGCATTCAATAAGAAGTAGAACGTTATAAATGTTCATGATAAACTGAAATCAACGATAGATTCTATGGAATAGATTTGGGGGAAACAAGTTGAAAAAAAGAACCGCGTTAATACTTATGCTTACTGTTTTATCGGTATTCCTAGCAGGTTGTTCGGAATTTAATGAACCGATATACGATACGAGCGAAGGATTTTGGAATAAATACATCGTCTGGCCGATTGTATCTTTGATCGTAACCTTCAAAGAACTTTTAGGTACATATGGTTTCGGAATCATTGCCGTAACCATCATCATCCGCTTGATTTTATTGCCGCTTATGATTAAACAAGCGCAAAGCTCGAAGCGTATGCAGGAAATGCAACCGATTCTAAACGGTTTGAAAGAGAAATACAAATCAAAAGACGCTGTAACTCAACAGAAGTATCGGGAAGAAATGCAACGAGTGATGACAGAGCAGAAGATTAATCCTGCTGCAGGTTGTTTACCTGTTCTTATCCAGATGCCAATCGTCATCGGGCTCTATCATGCAATCAGCAGGATGAATGCGACCCCAGAAATCGATATCGGTAAATTCCTATGGTTTGAGCTTGGTACGCCGAGTATAACTCTCGGAATTATAGCGGGACTTATGCAATTCGCAGTATTGCGTACGGGTCCAGCGATGGACAACCCGCAAATGAAAGTAATGATGTACATCATGCCTTTCATGATCATGATTTTCGGTACATTCCTACCAGCAGCACTTGCACTATATTGGGTTATCGGTAATATCATTTCAATTATCCAGAATATCTTCATTTACAAACCATTCAAGAAAAAAGAAGTGGAACCTGTAAAAGTGGGAGGGAAAAAGAAATGACAAGGATAACGCGAAAGGGAGCGACAGTGGAGGCTGCAATTTCGGCAGCATTGCAAAAGCTCAATGTGACGCGTGATGAAGTGGATGTAGAAATAATTGACCCCGGGAAAAAAGGATTTTTAGGTTTTGGTGTCAGAGAAGCGGAAGTAATTGTTAGCATCATAAAGACAGAAACTCAACAACCGATTTCTTCTAAAGAAAAGGTTGAAAAGGTACAAGAACCAACCTTGGAAACGACAATAGAAGAAGTGGTAGACCAGTCTATTGAACCAGTGAAGGAAATTGTAGAGGTTATGATCGAGAATCCTGAGGTATCTGACCAACAGGCAATCGATGAAACAGCTGCGTATGTCAAGGCTATTGCTGAAGCAATGGGTATAGATGATTTGGCCATCACTCATGAAATGGAAGGGAAGTATATTTCATTCCAATTGGAGAGTAAAAAAGCTGCATTTCTTATCGGAAAAAGAGGTCAAACATTGAATGCATTGCAGCAATTGGCCCAGCTCGTTACAAATAAATATGCTGGCCAATTCAAAGTAGTACGTTTAGACGTGGGTGACTACCGTGAAAGACGCGAACAATCCTTAGAGCAATTTGCAGAACGCATGGCGGATCAAGCCGTCCGCAACGGAAGGAAAGTAAAATTGGAACCGATGCCTTCATATGAAAGAAAAGTCATTCACAATGCTTTATCGAACCGTTTAGATATCGAAACTTATTCGGAGGGTACGGATCCGCATCGATACCTTGTAATCGAACCTATTAATTGAATACGTGCAATAAAAACCCCGTGGATTTCACGGGGTTTTTTAATGCAAAAAATTGTTGCTTAAAATAGTTTTTTTCTCATAAAAGCATCCTCAATCTAACTTATCCACATTTTTTAGTTCAGCGACTATGAGAAATCGTGAATTTGTGATAATATATTATGTCAGATAGTCATGTCAAAACAGTTATCCACATGTGGGTAACAGGTCAGGAAGGTGATGAATATGCAATTTGATACTATAGCTGCCATATCCACTCCAATGGGGGAAGGGGCTATCGCCATCGTCCGGCTTAGTGGAGACGAAGCTATCGACATTTCAGATCGAATTTTCCGTTCTCCGTCCGGGAAAAAACTGGCGGATGAACAATCACATACAATACATTACGGACACTTGGTAGACCCATCCACAGGTGACATTGTCGAGGAAGTAATGGTTTCCATTATGAAAGCGCCAAAAACGTTCACCCGTGAAGATGTCGTTGAAGTGAATTGCCACGGCGGTGTGGTGGCAGTAAACCGTGTCCTCAACCTCGTTTTGAAAGAAGGAGCTCGCCTCGCAGAACCAGGCGAGTTTTCAAAGCGTGCATTTCTAAATGGACGTATCGATTTATCTCAAGCGGAAGCGGTCATGGACTTGATTCGTGCAAAAACCGATCGGGCAATGAATGTCGCCTTAAACCAAATGGAAGGGAAGCTTTCCAGGCTGATCGGCGAATTAAGACAAGCTCTTCTTGAAACACTGGCGCAGGTAGAAGTGAATATCGACTACCCGGAATACGATGACGTCGAAGAAGTAACCATTCCACTAATGATTGAGAAGGGGACATGGGTCAAACAGGAGATTGAGAAACTCCTTCGAACCTCTTCCCAAGGAAAAATCTTACGGGAAGGATTATCTACTGTCATCATCGGAAGGCCGAACGTCGGGAAATCTTCTTTACTGAACAGCCTCGTTCAGGAGAATAAGGCCATTGTCACTGAAATTGCCGGAACAACCCGCGATATAATTGAGGAATATGTCAATGTCCGTGGAGTACCTCTACGGCTTGTCGATACAGCAGGCATTCGTGAAACGGAGGATATCGTTGAAAGGATCGGTGTAGAAAGGTCTCGACAAGTACTAAAAGAGGCAGATCTCATTCTCCTTGTCCTAAATAGCTCCGAGGAGTTATCAGAAGAGGATATCCGTCTATTTGAAGCAACAGCAGAGATGGATTTAATCGTCGTTATTAATAAAACCGATCTCCCTCAGAAAATTGATATGCAAAAAGTGCATGAATTAGCCGGAAAAGGTACAGTTGTCACTACATCCATCCTTAAAGAAGAAGGCATTGATGAACTTGAAGAAGCAATTGCGAAGCTCTTCTTTGAAGGAACACTTGAAGCCGGCGACCTCACATATGTATCCAACGCCCGACATATTGCATTGCTTCATAAAGCGCACAAGACGATCCAGGACGCTATATCCGCCGCAGAGGCAAGCGTACCAGTCGACATGATTCAAATCGATGTTACGCGCACGTGGGAGCTCTTAGGCGAAATCGTTGGAGACACAGTCCAAGACAGCCTCATCAACCAATTGTTCTCCCAGTTTTGTTTAGGGAAATAATAATCTATAAAATAGGAAGGATGAACGAACATGCCACAATTTGAAGCAGGCACGTTCGATTGTATAGTCATCGGAGCGGGGCATGCCGGCGTAGAAGCAGCATTAGCCTCAGCGAAGATGGGTGCATCGACATTGGTGCTTACCATGAATCTTGACATGATTGCTTTCATGCCGTGCAATCCATCTCTTGGTGGTCCTGCGAAAGGGATCGTCGTACGGGAGATTGATGCACTCGGCGGAGCAATGGGGAAAGTCATTGATAAAACGCATATCCAAATGCGGATGTTAAATACAGGAAAAGGCCCGGCCGTACGTGCACTTCGTGCGCAAGCGGATAAAGTCCTTTACCAACAAGAAATGAAACGTGTTCTTGAAGAACAGGAAAACCTAACACTTCACCAAGGAGTCGTCGAAGAATTAATCGTCGAAGACAACGAAGTGAAAGGACTCATCACTCAAATTGGCGCAGTTTATCGGGCAAAAACAGTAATTATCACAACAGGAACTTTCCTTCGCGGGGAAGTCATTATCGGTGACTTGAAATACTCAAGCGGACCGAATAACCAAATGCCAGCCATCAAGCTTGCAGAAAACTTGCAAGAACTCGGATTGGAAACGGTTCGATTTAAAACAGGTACTCCACCGCGGATTAATGGCAATACGATCGATTACAGCAAAACTGAAATTCAACCAGGTGACGAGGAGCCACGTGCATTCAGTTATGAAACAACGGAATTCATTATGGATCAATTGCCTTGCTGGTTGACATATACGACACCGACAACACATGAAATCATCAATGAAAACCTTCATCTATCACCGATGTATTCCGGGATGATAAAAGGGAAAGGGCCAAGCTATTGCCCTTCGATTGAAGATAAAATCGTTCGTTTTGCAGATAAATCACGTCACCAGATTTTCCTCGAGCCGGAAGGTCGAAATACGAAAGAGTTTTATGTACAAGGACTTTCAACAAGCCTGCCTGAACACGTTCAACGGAGATTAATTGAAAGTGTTCCAGGACTTGAAAAGGCGGAAATGATGCGTGCTGGTTATGCGATTGAGTATGATTCCATCATCGCAACACAGCTTTGGCCGACACTTGAAACGAAGAAAATTAAAAACCTTTATACAGCCGGCCAAATTAACGGGACTTCCGGTTATGAAGAAGCAGCTGCACAAGGCATCATGGCTGGTATAAATGCTGCAAGAAAAGCACTTGGCAAAGAGGAAGTCATTTTGGGAAGATCGGATGCTTATATCGGTGTCCTTATCGATGACCTTGTAACAAAAGGAACAAGCGAGCCATATCGTCTTCTTACATCAAGAGCTGAATACAGACTTTTGCTGCGTCATGATAATGCGGACTTGCGACTTACAGAAATTGGATACCAACTTGGAATGATTAGCGAAGAGCGCTATGAAAAATTCCTTGTGAAAAAGCAGCAAATTGAACAGGAAATTGATCGACTTCGCAAAGTGACGATCAAACCAAGTGAAGCCGTTCAAGAAATTATCCATCAATCCGGGGGAACGGAGCTTCGTGAACCTATGAAAGCTGCCGACCTGTTAAAGCGACCTGAAATGAAATACGAACAAATCATAACAGTTGTTCCAACCGAGGAAGAGCTATCTGCCGAAGTGGCCGAACAAGTTGAGATTTTCATCAAATACGAAGGTTATATCGAAAAATCAATGCAACAAGTGGAACGAATGAAGAAGATGGAGAACAAAAGAATTCCGGAAAACATTGATTACCATGCAATCAATGGAATTGCAAAAGAGGCGAAAGCTAATCTTACAGCAGTAAGACCACTTTCAATTGCGCAAGCTTCAAGGATTTCAGGCGTTAATCCTGCTGATATTTCTATTCTTCTTGTTTATATTGAGCAAGGTAAAATCGCAAAAATATCTGGTTGACATCATGTGACTGATGTGGAGTATAAGTCCGCATCAGTCTTTTTTAAAAGGAGGATCCAAGTGAACGAAGAACAATTTTTAGAGGCATTGAAAAAACAGGGAATTAGCTTGACGGAGTTCCAGGTGCAACAGTTCAATACGTATTTCAAAATGTTGGTTGAGTGGAATGAAAAAATGAATTTAACAGCAATTACGGATGCACCTTCTGTTTATCTCAAGCATTTTTTTGATTCAATAACTGCTGCGTTTTACACTGATCTATCGGGAAATAAGTCTATTTGTGATGTAGGAGCAGGGGCAGGGTTTCCTAGCATTCCATTAAAGATCTGTTTTCCTGAACTATCGGTAACAATTGTTGACTCGCTTAACAAACGAATTACTTTTTTAAACGAACTTTCGAAAGAGTTGAACCTTAATAACGTTAATTTTGTTCACTCCAGGGCTGAAGAGTTTGGTCAAAACCCGAAGTACCGTGAGCAATTTGATATCGTTACCGCACGTGCTGTCGCCCGTTTGTCAGTACTCTCAGAGTTATGCATACCCCTTGTTAAAGAGGGTGGAATTTTTATTTCCATGAAGGGTGCAGCAGGTGAAGAAGAATTGATAGATGCCAAAAAGGCGCTTTCAATATTAGGGGCTGAGATACTTGATAAGTATTCTTTTAATTTACCTGTAGAAGAAAGCGAAAGAAATATATTCGTTTTTAGGAAGGTTAAGAAAACTCCTAAGAAATATCCCCGCAAACCGGGTGTACCAAATAAAACACCAATTACTTAATTGTTCCACGTGAAACATTTCTTTTATGACTTGTAATGTAGATCGGTAGTATAGTTGATGGTATATGGATATATTTCTGTATACTATCTAAACTACATTCTATTAATCTACCCTTTAATAAGTACCAAAGAGGATATATAATAGATATGGCGAATATACAATTAAAGACGAGCAGTTTTATATAAAGGTGGTGCGGGGATGAAAAATACGTTTTCACGGTTTTTTGGCAGTACAGAAAAAGAACCTGAAATACAACAAATCGAGGACACTCCATCCGAAAAAGTCGATCAAGTAAAAATAGACTTGATAAAACCAAATAAATATCAACCGCGAACAATTTTTTCTGAGGAGAAAATCGAAGAGTTAGCTAGGACAATTCATACGCACGGCGTTATCCAACCAATTGTTATCCGGAAAAGTGATGATGGATATGAAATCATCGCAGGTGAACGTAGATACCGCGCTATGAAAAAATTGGGTTGGGAAGAAGTACCTGCAATTATTCGTAATCTTGACGATAGAGAAACAGCTTCCATTGCATTGATCGAAAACTTGCAGCGTGAAGAATTGACAGCGATAGAAGAAGCATATGCGTACGAAAAATTATTAGAGTTGCACTCTTTAACTCAGGAAGCATTGGCTCAACGATTGGGAAAAGGTCAGTCAACAATTGCTAACAAACTTCGTCTATTGAAACTTCCTAACGAAATAAAAGATAAAATCCTTACAAAGGAATTGTCAGAAAGGCATGCAAGAGCATTAATTTCTGTTAAGGATGCCGATTTACAAACAAAGCTTTTTAATGAAGCAATCGATGAGCAGCTCAATGTTAAGCAATTGGAGGAACGAATCCATCTTGCGTTAAATCCAGTTGAAGAAGAAGAAAAAGAAAAGAAAAAGCCAGTCAGAAGAAAGTCTGTGAGCAAAGATGTGCGAATAGCCTTGAACACAATACGCCAATCATTGGCTCTTGTAACGAAAAGCGGCATTAATGTGAAGACCGAGGAAGAAGACACAGAGGATTTCTATACGATAACTGTCAAAATCCCAAAAAAGAAATAGTGAATCTATAGATTATAAGAGTACTGACTCTTGCTTGAGAGAAGCAGGAGTTTTTTTTATGCGATACATTACCACGACCATCGTTTTTTTGATAAACTATAATAGAATGAAAGAAATAGATCAATAAATTGTCAATCAATATAAAATAAGCATTATTTTTTAGTATGATGAGTGAGAAAGCAGGTGCAAGTGTGGGTAAAATTATTGCAATCGCTAATCAAAAAGGAGGAGTTGGAAAGACAACCACCTCAGTTAACTTAAGTGCTTGCCTTGCACATATCGGCAAAAAGGTATTATTAATTGACGCCGATCCCCAAGGGAATGCCACAAGTGGGGTAGGGGTCAATAAGGGTGATGTACATCAATGTATCTATGACATGTTAATAGACGATGTCGATATAAAAGAGGTCATACACCACACCAAAATGGAAAACTTGGATATTGTTCCAGCGACTATTTCTTTGGCAGGTGCTGAAATTGAACTTGTGTCAACGATTTCAAGGGAAGTTCGGATGAAGCATGCGATTCAAAATGCAAAGAATTCTTATGACTACATTATTATCGACTGTCCTCCGTCCTTAGGATTATTAACTATCAATTCATTGACTGCAGCTGATTCAGTCATCATTCCGGTTCAATGCGAATATTATGCGTTGGAAGGTTTAAGCCAATTGTTAAGTACGATTAGGCTTGTACAAAAGCATTTGAATGAGGCACTAATGATTGATGGTGTTTTATTAACGATGTTTGATGCACGAACAAATTTAGGTATTCAAGTCATTGAAGAAGTAAAGAAATATTTTCAGGATAAGGTTTACGGAACAATTATTCCCCGGAACGTTCGGTTGAGTGAAGCGCCGAGTCATGGAGAACCGATCATTATGTATGATGCAAGATCGAGGGGCGCGGAAGTTTATCTAGAGCTGGCAAAGGAAGTGGTGCACAATGGCTAAAGGTCTTGGAAAAGGGTTAAATGCTTTATTTCCCGATGAGTCATTAACAAAAGCAGAATCAATTGAGAACATTCAATTGAAAAGCATAAAAGTGAATCCATATCAGCCAAGAAAAATATTCGACGAGAATGCAATCCAAGAGTTAAGTGAATCAATTAAAGAACACGGCATATTACAACCGATTATTGTCCGTAAAGTCGGGACAATGTATGAAATAGTAGTAGGTGAGCGACGTTTTCGAGCAGCAAAGATTGCAGGACTTAAAGAGATTCCGGCAGTCGTCCGTCAATTGTCGGATGAAGAATCGATGGAAATGGCTATCCTTGAAAATCTGCAGCGCGAAGATTTGACGCCTATAGAAGAAGCTGAAGCCTACCAGAAGTTGATGGATAATTTAGAACTTACGCAAGAGCAACTTGCTTTCAGGCTCGGTAAAAGCCGTCCTCATATCGCTAATCATATTCGATTATTAAGTTTACCGGATAAGGTGCGGGCTATGATTACTGATGGAAAATTATCAATGGGTCATGGGAGGACATTGCTTGGGCTTAGAAAGAAAGAGCAAATTCTATTGACGGCTGAAAAAACTATAAATGAAGGTTTAAACGTCAGGCAATTAGAAAAATTAGTTCATAGGATGAATGAAAATGTTCCACGTGAAACAAAGGTAAAAGAGAAAAACATCTTCCTTCAAGAACACGAATCTAATTTACGGGAATATTTCGGCACTAACGTTACGATAAAAAAGTCGAAAAATAAAGGTAAAATAGAAATTGAGTTTTTTACTGAAGAGGATCTTGAAAGAATATTAGAGTTGTTGAATGATTAAGCATGTACCTATTTTGCTCATACTGCAAAATAGGTATTATTTTTAATAGGCGGAAGTGAAAACCATGGTATTGTTTGGTTCGGTTGTAAATGTTGTTTTAATCATTGTTGGTTCGTTAATTGGGCGTTTTTTAAATAACATCCCGGAACGTATGAAAGAAACAATAATGTACGGAATTGGGTTGGCTGTTGTTGCAATAGGGATTCAAATGACATTTGAGAGTACACAAATACTAATTGTCATTATAAGCATTGTAATAGGTGCTCTTATCGGTGAATGGATGGATCTTGATGGGAAGATAAATCGGTTAGGAAATTACCTTGAAAATAAAATGCCAACAAAAAAAGAAGGTCCAGGCATAGCACAAGGATTTGTTACAGGGACTTTAATATTTGTTGTTGGCTCGATGGCGATAATAGGGGCTATCGACAGTGGACTTCGTAATGATCATGATGTGCTAATTATGAAGGGTGTGCTTGATGGATTCACTTCCATCATTTTAAGCTCAACATTAGGTATTGGTGTGGCGTTTTCAGCTGTTCCTGTATTCATTTATCAATCAATTATCACATTATTCTCAACGCAAATAAGCCGCTTTGTGCCTGATGAATTATTACAATTCTTCATTTCTGAAATGACGGCAACGGGCGGCCTTATGATTGTTGGAATTGGATTGAACTTGATCGGTATAACAAAAATGCGTGTTGCGAATTTCATTCCAGGAATTGGTGTTGTAGGAATCGTTGTTACAATCGTTCATTATCTGTTTTGAATCTCCCGTAAGCCAGTTGAAGTGAACGGGAGATGACCCGGCTCATTTCAAAGGGAAGATGGAGTCGAGTACTTTGAAGGACGGCCTGTTCCATAAACCCAGAAACATTAACAACCCCTTTAATGGATAAATTTCCGACATGCGGTAGAGCTTTTCCAACAGCTTTACCTGGTTGAAGTGGTCCATTATGCAATAATAGTTGTCCAATCGAGTCGTTTTTTCCTAAGCATGCATCAATTGCTACTATGAATGTTGATGGATCCTCTTCAAGTTTTTCATCCAAGTGTTGTTGTAGATTAAGAGCATGTAAAGGCTTTTCAAGTGTTCCTATTATGGAAAAAGGAAACAACAATGATTCAGACAAGTGAGAACCTGTCAGGGGACCCAGTGCGTCGCCAGTGGATCGATCGGTTCCAATGCAGAAGAATGAAATTGAATCTTTGTGAAAGGGAATATTCTTAAGGAAAAATGAACTTAGATTCCAAACGGCGCCAGTAGCGTCATAATGTATCCGGAAATCATAATCCGTAGAAAGTGCTGTGTGCATGACAAAAACTCCATTCTTGTATTGTAGTCAAAATGATTGATTGTTTAGCAGTATACGCGACTACAATGAAATTTATACAGAAAGGAAGTTTGTAAGTGACGAAGGAAAATATGGAGAAGTTAATTGAACTTTTTTTCAGTGATGACACTGAAAAGGTAAGCAAAATATTTTTTAATGAACAGGTTTGGATTGGCCTTCTAATAATTGCTGTTAGGATTGCTTTTATTATCGCTATTGCCTTCATCGTTGTACATGCTGGGAAATTCATCATTAGGCGGTTGTTCAGGATTAAATTGAAAGGTCCGATACGCAGGGAGGAACGGCGTGAAAGGACTTTACTGAAGCTTTTGGAGAATACACTTAGCTATGTCGTCTACTTCTCTGCAATTTTAGCTATCTTGCAAGAGTTCAACATAGATGTCAAAGGGCTTCTTGCTGGAGCAGGGGTCTTGGGCCTGGCTGTTGGTTTTGGTGCGCAAAGCTTAGTAAAAGATGTCATTTCAGGTTTTTTCATTTTATTTGAAGATCAGTTTTCTGTAGGGGATTACGTGAAAATAGGTGCAGCAGAAGGTATGGTAGAAGAGATTGGTCTCCGAACGACAAAATTGAAAAATTTCACAGGTGAAATTTTCATTTTACCAAACGGTACAATTTCACAAGTCGTTAACTATTCCATGAAAAACTCATTGGCAATAGTAGATGTAACGATACCATTTGAATTAGGTATAGAGAATGTTGAAAAATTCATTGACGAATTCCTACAATCATTTAATAAGGATAATCCAGATTTGCTCGGAAAACCTAAATTAATTGGTGCACATGATTTTACGGAGAACTCCGTAATTGAACGAATCATCGTAGAGACGAAACCGATGCGTCATTTTGATACAGCAAGAAATATAGGGATTGGTTTGAAAAAGTATTTAGGACAACAAGGAATCGAAATCCCATATCCAACACTTGTTACAAAGTCATTTGATAATCAATAGAGATGAAAGGGGAAGTTGAGCATATGGCGGATAAATTTTTTCAATTGAATGACGTGGTTGAGATGAAAAAGCCGCATCCATGTGGGAAGAATGCCTGGAAAATCATTAGAATGGGCGCGGATATCCGTATCAAATGCGAGGGTTGCGGGCATAGCGTCATGCTACCTCGTAATGAGTTTGCAAAAAAGATGAAAAAGGTGCTTGTAAAAGGCGAAGCTGAACATTAATTAGACAGAGGCGCAAACAATTCTTATAATAGAAGAGTTGTAAAGATTATTTTGATGAAATTGACCTATACGAAAGGTTGGGAAATAAATGGCGTTAACAGCAGGAATCGTCGGTTTACCAAACGTCGGAAAATCGACTCTATTCAACGCAATTACGAAAGCTGGGGCAGAAGCTGCAAATTACCCGTTCTGTACAATCGATCCGAATGTTGGAATAGTGGAAGTGCCAGATGAGCGACTTCAAAAATTGACAGAATTAGTTGTTCCAAAGAAGACAGTGCCAACTGCTTTTGAGTTTACGGATATTGCAGGAATCGTTGAAGGTGCAAGCAAAGGAGAAGGGTTAGGGAACAAATTCCTCTCCCATATCCGTGAAGTAGATGCGATTTGCCAAGTAGTCCGTTGCTTCAATGATGAAAACATCACACATGTATCTGGGAAAGTTAATCCAATTGACGACATCGAGGTCATTAACCTTGAACTAATCCTTGCCGATATGGAAAGCGTGGACAAGCGATTGACACGTGTATCCAAGATGGCTAAACAGAAAGACAAGGAAGCAATGGCTGAAGAACCCGTGTTGCTGAAACTGAAGGAAGCTTTTGAGAATGAAAAGCCTGCACGCTCAGTGGAATTGACCCCTGAAGAGTTTCAACTAATTAAAGGAATGCATTTATTAACGATCAAGCCTATGCTTTACGTTGCCAATGTTTCCGAGGATGAAATTGCTGAAGCCGAGTCAAATGAATATGTAAAAATGGTCCGCGACTTTGCCAAACAAGACAATGCAGAAGTGATTGTTGTTTGTGCGAAAATTGAGGAAGAAATGGCCGAATTGGACGAGGAAGAGAAAGCGATGTTCCTTGAAGAGTTGGGCATTAAAGAATCAGGCCTCGACCAGCTGATCAAAGCCGCTTATCATTTATTAGGATTGGCCACTTATTTCACGGCAGGAGTTCAAGAAGTACGTGCATGGACGTTCCGTAAAGGAATGAAAGCACCACAATGTGCTGGCATCATCCATACAGACTTCGAACGCGGCTTTATCCGTGCGGAAACAGTCTCGTATGATGCACTCGTTGAAGCGGGCTCAATGGCAGCTGCGAAAGAAGCGGGTAAGGTTCGCTTGGAAGGAAAAGAATATATCGTTCAGGACGGCGATGTAATGTTGTTCCGTTTTAACGTGTAAAATAAACAACCGGTTAAGGGAATCCTTATCCGGTTGTTTTCATTGTATATGTTTGTTAGGTTCAAACAAGTATAATCTCGGCAACTCAGGATCATCTCTCACAAGCCAATCATCAGGAAGTTTTTGCAACTCCTTATGCATCGCAAAATCACCAGCAGCCCCACCAATAAGAAAAGCAGCCAAAGTGATCAAAACCCCATCCCCTATAACCAAGCCAATGACCGCGGGCAACACGCCGGTCATCCAAAAAGGAAGCAATAAAGCCCTCCTGATAGCCCGGTTCGTCATTGGGACATCCGTCGTCGCATATGCAATGCCTAACTTTAGATTCAAACCAACAATCATTCTTTTCCAAGGAACCTTCCCGAAAATTCTGAAACCAAGCAAGTGAAAAAGTTCATGAAGAACAATCAAAATCACATACCCGACCACAAAATATAAAACACTCCAAATAGTGATGGAGAATGAAAGCCGGCCTTCAAAAACCATTTTCAAAACAAGCAATGCAAGAAGAGAAAAAAATGAAAGCCACAAACCTCTCTTAGCCACTTTAGGTAAATCAATTTCAATTACCTTATCCGGCACCCCAAAATTCCCCATACAATCACCTCTAAAATCAGTATACAACATTATATCAGGCAATTTTCATTAAACAGTCCTTGCTAAGAATTGAAGCGTAAGGCGGCGACTCCTGCGAACGCCGTTACGAAGAACGGCGTTTGCGAGTAAAAGCGTAGCGTTACGAGCAGGAATTGCAAAACGGATGCCTTAATTTCTGCAAAAACCACAGAAATACGGCAAATCGAACTCTTCGTGGTTCGATTGGCTGAAGCCATGCCCGCGGAAAGCGTCCGCCTGTAGCGGAAATTCGTTTTCAAAAAGAAATTAAATTAAAAAGTTGAATATCCGAACATATCATGCTAAAATATGATGATGTGAGTAACAAGATTACTTACTCCTTGCCCGCCGTAACAAGTGGGCCAAAGTCCATAAGGAGGTGACTAAAGATGAGAAAGTACGAAATCATGTACATCATCCGTCCAACAGTAGAAGATGAAGCTAAAAAAGCGTTGATCACTCGTTTCGATGACATCCTAACTTCTAACGGAGCGGAAATCATCGAGTCGAAAGAGTGGGGCAAGCGTCGTCTTGCATACGAAATCGACGACCTACGTGAAGGCTTCTACCAATTGGTAACAGCTAACGCAGGTACTGAAGCTATCGATGAATTCAATCGTCTTGCGAACATTAATGAAGATATCATTCGTTATATGGCTGTTCGTATTGACAACTAATCCATAAAGAACTAAAAGTCTGTAACTTGAAATTGATGAGGGAGGTTGCAATCTGATGATTAACCGAGTCGTTTTAGTTGGCCGATTGACAAAAGATCCTGAACTCAAGTACACACAGGGCGGCGTAGCGGTAACACGCTTTACGCTTGCGGTGAATCGGACATTCTCGAACCAACAGGGAGAGCGTGAAGCTGATTTCATTAACTGTGTCACATGGAGAAAACAGGCAGAGAACACTGCGAACTTTTTGCGCAAAGGAAGTCTTGCCGGTATCGAAGGTCGTATTCAAACGAGCAGCTTCGATGGACAAGACGGTAAACGTGTCTTTATGACGGAAGTTGTAGCGGATAGCGTACAGTTCCTTGAGCCACGCAGTGCAAACTCTGAAAAATCTGGAGCTGCTTATGGTAGTGCACCACGAAACGAACAGCCTTATTATCAGAACCAGCAGCCAAATCAGCAATATCAACAACCAACACAACAAAATTATACACGCACTGACAATGACCCGTTCGCTACAGGCAGCGGCCCGATAGAAGTATCGGATGACGACTTGCCGTTCTGATAAGGCATTGCCATTGACGTAATCATGAAGGAGGGAAAGCGATATGGCACCACGCCGTGGAGGTAAAAGACGCCGTAAAGTCTGCTATTTTACATCGAATAACATTACACATATCGATTATAAAGATACTGATCTACTTAAGAAATTCGTTTCTGAACGTGGAAAGATCTTGCCTCGCCGTGTAACTGGTACAAGCGCAAAATATCAGCGTAAATTAACGACTGCTATTAAACGTGCTCGTATTATGGCACTTCTTCCGTTCGTAGCGGAAGAAAGATAAAAAAACATTTTTAACCGCCTTGTGAAACGGGTTTTCCCGGTCCAAAGGCGGTTTTTTATTGGCCAAAAGATGCATGCGTACAGTCTTTGGTTTAATGGTTCCAATCGTGATACAATTAAAGGAACTCACATTCAATAAGGCAACGGACAAAGACGAGTAAATTAGTCTGGTTGTTGGACGGAGGAAAAGACTGATGCAAGACCCATCAAAGAAAATTAAATATGGTGCAATGATGATAGCATTGTTCACTATACTTTTGGCGGGAGCTTTTTTTATCCCGCTGATTGGACTACTTATCATGATTTTTCTCCCACTGCCGATTATCTTATATCGGTTACGGGAAGATAGGAGTTCGACAGCTCTTGTTGTTTTATCAACCGGCATACTTGCCTTGCTATTAGGCGGCCTAACATTGCTGCCTTTTGTCCTTGGTTTTGTGGTTTTAGGATTTCTGATTGCAGAGTTTATAGTACTTGGGAAATCCAAGCTATATATTTTCATGGGTTCCGGCCTTTTTTTGATTGTTGTTGGAATTTTAACCTACTTAGTGCTGGCCCTGTTCTTCGAGGTCAATATCATAGATAGTTTAATGGCAATGTTGAAGGAGTCCGAGGAACAATTCAAGGCTTCACTAAACGGATTCAGTGCGCTACCGAAAGGCTCTGAAAACGTAGTTGCTGAGGCCTTCATGTTGTACCGATCCTCCATTCCAGCAGTATTTATCTTATCCGTGTATGTGTTTACATTCATCGTGGTAATTCTGAATTTCATGTTGCTTCAAAGACTTGGTCATGATGTACCAAAATTTCCACCGTTTCGTGGAATGAAATTACCTGTAATCACTATTTTTATTTATGGATTGTTCATTCTATTGCCCTTTGTGACGAAAATGACGCCGGATTCTTCGACATATTTGATTTACGTCAACGCGACAATTATCTTAAGGGCATTGTTACTATTGCAAGGTCTAGCATTGGTTCATTATCTTATGTTCAGGATGAAGTTGCCAGGGATCGTTACGTTTTTCTCTACAATTTTAGCCTTGTTATTTAATCCAATTACTATACTTCTTGGCATACTTGATATAGGCGTGAATATCCGGGCTTGGATCAGGAAGGACAATTCGAAGTAAGGGGATGAGACAATGAAGTCATTTTTTAGAAGAAGGGCTATCCGTTATCCATTGGTTGTCATATCTCTCCTTGGATTGATAGCCGCGGTCCTGATATTCTTTTTGAACTTCTGGGCGGGCCTTGTATTCACGATCCCTTTTATATTGGCGGTAGGATTCGCCTATAAGCTCGAGGAGCAAACTTATATCGAGACGGAAAAACACATTGAATCCCTTTCCTATCGGATGAAGAAGGTTGGGGAGGAAGCGCTCTTAGAACTACCGATCGCAATCATTCTTTTTAATGAGAAGCATCTCATCGAGTGGGCTAACCCCTTCGCTGCTGCAATTTTTGAAAAGGACACGTTGATTGGGGATGAATTGTTTCATCTCTCTGAAACGTTCCATTCAATCCTGAAGAATGAAAATCAAAAGACCCCAACATTAAGGGTTGGGGTTTCAACGTTTAAGGTCATCTATAAGCCGGAGGAAAAACTCCTCTATCTGTTTGACATTACTGATAAAGTAAGTATTGAGTCCCTTTATTATAAAGATAGAACTGTACTTGGACTTATGCTTGTCGATAATTATGATGAACTTTCCCAAACGATGGATGACCAGACAAGGAGCCAGTTGAATTCCCTTGTTACGTCCTTAGTGAATGACTGGGCAAATGCGAACGGTATTTTTGTGAAAAGGATTGCTTCAGACCGTTTTATGGCAGTATTCAACGAAGGGATACTATCCAAACTGGAAACTGCTAAATTTACGATACTCGATGATATTAGGGAAAAGACTGCGAAGCATAATGCCGGCTTGACGTTAAGTATTGGGGTCGGGACAGGATCTGCTTCACTTACCGAGTTAGGTGAGCTCGCTCAGTCCAGCCTGGATCTTGTATTGGGACGTGGTGGGGATCAGGTGGCGATTAAGCATACCGATGGCAAGCTGAAGTTTTACGGTGGTAAAACCAACCCGGTGGAAAAAAGGACTCGTGTACGCGCCAGAGTTATCTCACATGCGTTGCGGGATTTAATCCAGGGGAGTGATAAGGTGTTGGTCATGGGTCATAAAATGCCGGATATGGATGCGATAGGGGCATCCATCGGTGTACAGAAGATGGCCCGGATGAACAATATCGAAGGTTATGTTGTTTTGAATTTCGATGAATTGGACGGAAGCGTAACTCGATTAATGGATGAAATAAAAGGGAATGATGAGTTGCTTGAGCAATTCATTGACCCTGAAAACGCATTATCGATGATGACGGAAAAGTCCCTACTCATAATCGTTGATACACATAAGCCAAGCATGGTAATCGATGAACGACTGATTGGCAAGGCAGAAAAGGTTGTTGTTATCGATCATCACAGACGTGGTGAGGAGTTCATCAACAATACGATGCTCGTCTACATGGAACCTTACGCATCGTCTACAGCTGAACTTGTAACGGAATTGCTTGAATACCAACCGAAACACGAAAAGTTGACGAAGTTGGAGGCAACCGCCTTGTTAGCAGGTATCGTAGTCGATACGAAAAGCTTTACTTTACGGACAGGAGCGAGAACATTCGAAGCTGCTTCCTATTTACGGACAAATGGAGCCGACACAGTTCTTGTGCAGCGTCTTCTAAAGGAAGATATTGACACGTATATTGAACGTTCAAAAATCATAGAAACAGTTGAGCTAATACCGCCTGGTATTGCAATTGCGAAAGGCCAGGATGGACTAACATATGGTTCAGTGTTAATTGCACAGACTGCCGATATCCTTTTGACGATGAAAGGGGTAGTTGCTTCTTTTGTTATTGCCCCCCGTGCGGATGGAAAAATTGGCATTAGTGCGCGTTCACTTGGCGATCTTAACGTTCAACTTGTCATGGAAGAAATGGGCGGCGGAGGACATTTGACCAATGCAGCCTGCCAGATGGAAGTAGAAACAGTAAAAGAGGCGGAGGATTTATTGAAAGCCGTCATAGATGATAAATTGGAAAGGGGAAAATGACAATGAAAGTGATTTTATTGAAAGATGTTAAAGGTCAAGGTAAAAAAGGTGAAGTAAAAGAAGTATCGGTAGGATACGCACAAAACTTCTTATTGAAGAATAAGTTAGCAATTGAAGCCACTCCGGCAAATCTTAGTCAGCTTGATGGTCAGAAGAAACGTGCTGAGAAAGATGCAGCACAGGAATTGGCTGAAGCTAAAGAGCTGAAAGAACTTATCGGTGAAAAGACAGTTGAAATGAAAGCAAAATCCGGTGAAGGTGGACGCTTATTCGGATCTATTACAACTAAGCAAATTGCTGACGCTTTGGAGAAAAATTATAAAATCAAAGTGGATCGTCGTAAGATGGAACTGCCTGATGCAATCCGGTCACTTGGTTTTACAAATGTGCCGATTAAATTGCATCCAGAGGTAACAGCGACGCTTAAGGTCCATGTAACCGAAGAGTGATAGGGAGCGATAATTGATGGACCAGATGTATGATCGCGTTCCCCCGCATAACAATGAAGCAGAGCAGTCGGTCATTGGGGCAATTTTTTTACAACCAGAGGCACTAATTACGGCTTCCGAACTTCTGCAACCCGATGACTTTTACCGGACAGCGCACGAGAAAATCTTCAATACAATGCTTATTCTAAGTGACAGAGGACAAGCAATAGATGTAATTACTGTAACCGAAGAGCTATCCGCGAAGAAGGAGTTGGAGGACGTTGGTGGAATTTCGTATTTAACCGAAATTGCCAATTCAGTCCCCACTGCAGCGAATATCGAGTATTATGCGAAAATCGTTGAAGAGAAATCCATCTTGAGGCGCCTAATTCGAGTGGCAACGAATATCGTTGAAGAAGGCTTCACGAAAGAGGATGAAGTGGAAGCGGTCCTTTCCGAAGCGGAAAAAAGGATCATGGAAGTTTCCAATCGGAAAAATGCCGGTGATTTCAAGCATATTAAAGATGTCCTTGTAGAGACATACGATAATATCGAGCTCCTTCATACTAGAAAAGGGGATGTAACGGGTATCCCAACCGGATTCCGTGATCTTGATAAGATTACGGCCGGTTTTCAACGAAATGATCTAATTATCGTAGCTGCCCGTCCTTCCGTTGGTAAAACGGCGTTCGCTTTGAATGTGGCGCAAAATGTCGCGACCAAAACGAGTGAAAACGTTGCGATTTTCAGTTTGGAAATGGGTGCAGAACAACTCGTAATGCGTATGCTTTGTGCTGAAGGAAACATTGACGCTCAAGTATTGCGGACAGGGAATTTGGAAGCTGAGGATTGGCGAAAATTGACGATGGCAATGGGATCGCTTTCCAATGCCGGCATTTTTATTGACGACTCACCCGGCATCCGGATTAACGAAATCCGTTCCAAATGCAGACGTCTCCAACAAGAGCATGGGCTTGGCATGATCATGATTGATTATTTGCAGCTCA
Source organism: Sporosarcina highlanderae (assembly GCF_030433715.1). Classification (GTDB taxonomy): domain Bacteria; phylum Bacillota; class Bacilli; order Bacillales_A; family Planococcaceae; genus Sporosarcina; species Sporosarcina highlanderae. The sequence continues at coordinate 30,679 of NZ_JAROCC010000016.1, forward strand.
TCATGGGAAGCGGCCGTTCCGGCGAGAACCGTCAGCAGGAGGTATCCGAAATCTCGAGGTCCCTTAAGGCGTTAGCCCGGGAATTGAAAGTGCCAGTCATTGCACTTTCCCAGCTCTCCCGTGGTGTTGAACAACGTCAGGATAAACGACCTATGATGTCTGACTTAAGGGAATCAGGGAGTATCGAACAAGATGCCGATATTGTCTCTTTCCTTTATAGGGAAGATTACTATGATAAAGAGACTGAGAATCAGAATATGATTGAAATCATTATTGCGAAGCAGCGTAATGGCCCTACAGGAACTGTCACCCTTGCTTTCGCCAAAGAATATAATAAGTTCTTGAATATTGATTGGAGTCAGCATGAGATGCCATCCTACCAATAATAGAAGCCTCGATTAACCTGTTAAATAGGTTAATCGAGGCTTCTTTACTGTTTCAGGACTTTATAATCAGACGAGTTATTACATATTTCAACCTAACTTTTGGAAAATACTAAGAATAATTGGATACAATATCACAGTTTCATTACAAAATGTCGGAACCTGACAAGTTAGCCTACAGATATGTTAAATTAGAGTAGCCTGAAAACTTTCAGTATGATGGGTGGTTTATAGACATCTAATCGGAAGGAGTCTTAAACGATGTTATTCAAGGGGAAAGAAATGAAGGAACAGAAAAATAGAAGTTTCCTATATAGAAAGATACAAATGGTTGGCATCATCACCGCTTTATTTGCAACGATTGGAATTGGATCAGGGTTTGCCTTCGAAAAGGCTGAAGATGCATCCATACATACAGTGTTTCATGTCTATTCAGATGGCAAGTATATTGGAGTGCTTTCTGATGAGAAGCAAATAGAACAGGTAACGGAAAAAATGTTACAGAAAGCAGCCTCCGAATTCGAAGGCCTCCCATTAACAATAGGGACTGAGTTATCTGTCGTTCCGGAAAATGTATTTACCGTAGAAACAGATGACAAACAAGTTCTTGAAAAACTTCAGGACAAGCTTACCGTGGAGGCGGAAGCAATCGGCATTAAAATCGGTGAAGAGACACCACTCTTCGTCAAAGATATGGCCGAGTACAATGAAGTGATCAAGACACTTATGCTGCAAACAGTCTCTCAGGAGGAACTTGCAGAATTCGAAGCTCGCAACGAATCTACTGAACCTTTACCACCTTTAAAGGAAGATGAAACACGACTTGTGAAAATTCACTTCAGTGCAGACTTGCAACCAGTCGAAGGACAAGTTGCTCCGGAAAACGTGAAAAGTGTACAAGAGGTTGTAACTCTTCTAAACAAAGGAACCCTGGAAGAGAAAAAATATGAAGTTCAAGCAGGGGATGTATTAGGGAAAATAGCGAGTGCCCATAATATGACTACCGCGAAGCTCATGGAGCAAAATTCAGGGGTGACAGAAGATAGCTTATTACAAATCGGCCAGGAATTGAATGTAACTGTCCTTGAACCCCTTATCCAAATGGAAGCACATTATGAGTCGAAAAAAATCGAAACGATTGAATTCAGTCAGATGACCGAAAAGGATGAATCCCTATTTAAAGGCGAGAAAAAGTTGAAACAAAAGGGATCGAACGGTAAAAAAACGGTCACACAATTAATCCGAAAGAAAAACGGGACTGTAATCGGTAGATCTATTGTAGACGAGGACATTTTAGTGGAATCTGTCCCGGAAATAACATTGGTCGGAACGAAAGTGATTCCGTCACGTGGAACCGGTAAATTCATGTGGCCTGCCGACGGTGGTTATGTCTCCAGTCAGATGGGGAAAAGATGGGGAAGGGTACATCAGGGCATCGACATTGCTCGCCCGTCTTCGCGCTCAATTTTTGCAGCGGACAATGGTGTGGTTACTAGTGTTGGTCGACATGGTACGTACGGAAACAGAATTATCATCTCACATAATAATGGATATAAAACTTTATATGCCCACTTGGCTAAGATTGATGTTAAAGTGGGACAAACAGTACCTAAGGGTACAAGGATCGGTGTAATGGGATCCACAGGCCGTTCTACGGGTATGCATCTTCACTTCGAAGTGTTCAAAAACGGATCCAATATCAATCCGTTAACTGTGTTAAGATAAGGAATAGGGATGGAGACGCTACAGTATTCTGTACCGTCTCCTTTTCCTTTTAAGGTTTGGATTACCCGGGAAATAATTATGAAAGTACGGGAAATATATAGAAGGTAATCTTAAGGTCTGCATAGAATATAGTTAGAGGGTCATTTGTGGTTTAGTAGCGAATTATATGCTTAATTGTAGAAGAAATGATAAAGTGATAGAACAAAAAAGATCGCCTATAAATGCGGGAAAGGAAAGGGAATATGCAAAACAAAACGATTCTTGTAGTAGATGATGAAAAACCGATTGCAGATATATTGGAGTTTAATCTAAAGAAGGAAGGCTTTACCGTTTATTGTGCGTATGACGGGGACGAAGCGCTTGAGAAGGTGGAGGAAGTACATCCTGACATCATGCTGTTAGATATCATGCTGCCGAAGCGGGACGGTATGGAGGTATGCAGGGAGGTAAGGAAGAAGTACGACTTCCCAATCATTATGCTAACCGCAAAGGATTCGGAGATCGATAAAGTATTGGGATTGGAATTAGGTGCGGATGATTATGTGACGAAACCATTCGGTACACGCGAATTGATCGCAAGGGTGAAGGCGAACTTACGTAGACACTCAAAAACAGTATCAGAGGAGCAGGATGAGGCAACTAATGAAATTACTGTTGGCAGCCTTATCATCCAACCTGATGCTTATTTAGTTCAAAAGCGGGGAGAGTCTATCGAATTGACACACCGTGAATTTGAATTACTGCATTACTTGGCAAAACACATTGGACAAGTGATGACAAGAGAACATCTATTGCAAACAGTTTGGGGCTACGATTACTTCGGGGATGTGCGGACTGTCGATGTAACGATACGCCGCTTGCGCGAAAAAATCGAAGACACCCCAAGCCATCCAACTTGGATTGTAACAAGACGTGGTGTCGGTTATTATTTGCGTGATCCAGAACAGGAGTAAAAAGAAATGCAGAAAGTCGGTTTTTTTCGATCCATCCATGTAAAATTCATACTCATCTATATCATGCTGATCATCGTGGCAATGCAAATCATCGGTCTTTATTTCGCAAAGGAGCTTGAAACCACGTTAAAGGGAAACTTCACGAATTCCGTTGTCGACAGGATGAATCTTGTTGAATTCAGCGTACGTGAAGAGTTGATAAAGGACCGTTCACCGGATGATCCAACGGTTGAACAAAGTCTCCAAGCGGTCCTTTCGGGATTCAACTCTGAAGATATCAATGAAATACGCGTTATCGATTCAAAATACCGTATTCGTGCAACATCGGTGCTGGACAATCAATCAATGGTCGGTCAACGCTCGATGGAAGATAGTGTGAGACGAACGATTTCTTCTGAATCCATCTCAGATATGATCAATCTTGATCCGACTTCAGGGAAGCGCGTTATGGTGCGTGTAACTCCAATCATAAGCAATATGGAAGTGGTTGGGGCACTGTTTGTAACGGCTAATATTGAAAGAGTGTTTAAACAGATTGATGAGATTAACCAAATACTTGCCGGGGGGGTCGCAGTTTCTCTGACCATCACAATCATCATCGGTATTTTCATTGCACAAACCTTCACGAGACCGATTTCAGATATGAGGCGCCAAGCCCAGGCAATGGCGCAGGGTAATTTCTCGAGAAAGGTACATGTTTATGGAAACGATGAAATGGGACAATTAGCAATTGCTTTTAACCATTTGACGAATCAGTTGCAGGAGTCGCAATCGACAACTGAAAGTGAACAGAGAAAACTGGCATCAGTGCTTGAAAACATGACCGATGGCGTAATTTCCACGGATCGTAAAGGACGTGTCAGCCTTATCAACGATTCTGCACTGATGATGCTTCGTATGACACGCGACCTTGTGTTAAACCGTCCTATTGCAACCATTTTAGGTTTGGATCAAGATTATACATTTGAAGATCTCATTCAAATGAAGGATTCCATAGCACTTGATTTCAGTACAGAAAAAGAGCCTTATATCCTCAGGGCTACATTTTCAGTGACACAACGGGAAACAGGTTTTGTAAATGGCTTAATTGTCGTTCTTCATGATAATACGGAACAGGAAAAAATCGATATGGAAAGACGGGAATTCGTATCTAATGTTTCCCATGAGCTCCGTACTCCATTAACTACGATGCGTAGCTATTTGGATGCTTTAGCAGAAGGTGCATGGCAGAATGAAGAAATTGCACCATCGTTCCTTCGTGTAACGCAAACTGAAACTGAGCGAATGATTCGACTGGTTAACGATCTATTGAAACTTTCAAGAATGGATAGTAAAGAATATGAATTGAACACTGAATGGGTAGAATTCAATCACTTCTTCAACTCCATTATAGAGCGCTTTGAATTCTCGAAGTCCCAAAACGTACAATTCAAGCGGTTACTTTCTTCAACTGATATGTTCGTTGAAATTGACACGGATAAAATGACACAAGTCATCGACAATATCATTTCCAATGCCCTCAAATATTCCCCGGATGGCGGGGATGTCCGTTTTGGAGTAACTACTTCCGGGACTTTCATTAAAGTAATGATCTCAGATGATGGCATGGGAATTCCCAAAGCAAACGTCAATCGTATTTTCGATAGATTTTACCGGGCAGACCGTGCAAGATCAAGGGCAATGGGTGGAACTGGTCTCGGGCTTGCCATCGCACGGGAAATGATTGTTGCGCATGGTGGGGAAATATGGGCGGAAAGTGAAGAAGGGAAAGGGACGACCATATTCTTTACGTTGCCTTTTGAACAACAAGAGGATGGTGAATGGGATTGAAGTATATTGAACCGATTAAATCGATCATATTACTATTGCTCGTTCTTTTGAGTGCTACGTTCACCTTCTCAATTTGGACATATACACCAAGGCTGGATCCGATTGAACCTTCGTCAACAGTGGACATTTCCATTGGGGAGCGCAAGGATGTGAAGGATATCATTAAGCCATATAAGTTGTTGATAAAATATGACGGGATGCTCAAAGGAACAACCAATTCAAGTGAAATTGATAATGTGTTGAATGAAATGAGCCGTTGGAAAGTTTCACAATTGGTCACTAATTCAACTGAGATGAATAAAGAACAGATGAAGACCTTCTTCCAACAACCTAATCAATTTACGTTGTATTTTCAGGGTTTAGTTCCGCTTCCCGTTTATGATGATATTGTACCTATCGAGGACAGTGTGATTCCCCAATTCAGTTTTGATCGCATTGTCGTTAGATGGAATCCGAGAGAGATTGCATTCGATATTCATTTCATCAACCAAGCATCAGGCTTGCACTATTCAGGAAAAGTAACACCGGTGGACACGGATACGATGACATCCTATCGTGCAATTGTACTTGGAGGAGAAAATTTTAGTGAATATGCGGAAGTGAATTCCCAGGAATCGACCTATATTGCAGTTCCCGTTAAACCGGTTCATATGATTCGCAGCACATATTACCAGGAAGAACTTAGTCCAACCCGTTTCCGTGATGCGCTATTCAATGACCCGAATGCAGTGAGACGCAGTCAAGTGAATGCCACTCATGAGGAGTTTGGGGATGACCATGCGCTTTTGACCGTAAACACGCAGTCGAAAATGTTGAATTTCGTTCATCCAGCTGCTGAGAGTAGAGAACCAACTTTACCTTCAGACCTGTTATACGACGTTATCGAGTCCATTAATGAGCATGGGGGATGGACGGATACATTCCGGTTTTCTTATATAAATGCTTATTCTCATTACGTTAGATTCCAGCTGTTCAATAACGGCTACCCCGTATTCAGTGACGTTGCCGGTACGACTGAGATTGTCCAATTTTTCGGGGAAAATCGGGTTTTCCGTTATATCCGACCGTACTATACTCTGGAAGTTATATTTAGTGAGGAGATGGACCTCCCGGCAGGCACGGAAATTGCTAATGCGCTAAGTAAGTCGGATAAGTTAGATTTTGGTGCGGTTGAAGATATAACGGTAGGATACATGATGAGACATGATTTGGAAAAGCGTATTTTTGTAATGGAACCTGCCTGGTATTACTTGATGAAAACGAAGTGGCAGCGTTACTCACCAGAGCAAAGCGGAGGTGAGCATATTGGATTGGAATAAAACGAAAACCATTTTCATTGTTGTCTTTTCAATTTTAAACGTTTTCCTTTATTCATTATATGTGAAGCAGCGTACCGATGCGTTAAATGTGCAAGTAGTAGGAAAAACGTCTATTGAAGAAGTAATGAAACAGGAAAATATCACGTACAATCTCTCGCAAGAGACTAAAAATGATTTCTACTATGTTTCCGCGAATATTAAAATGTTCACGAAGGAAGAATTGGAATCATTGAAAAGCCAGTCCATTGTAATTTCGGATAATACACGAATTACTTCAGAGATGAGCACGCCGGTATCCATCCTGAATGCAAAAGGGGATTATCATTTTACTGAGTTCCTTACGAAATATGTATTGAATGGAATGGATTATGAACAATGGGAAGTGAATAAGGAAGAGAAGAAGGCCATTTTCTTTCAAAAAGTGAACGGAGAACCTATCTTCTACAGCCCAAATGCCATGTTAACTGTTCATTGGGATGATAACTATGATGTTACCCATTATGAACAACGAATGCTTAAGGAATTCATCAGTTATAACCGTAAGAAGGATTTGTTGACACAGAACGAGGCGGTTGGTTCTTTGGCAACGCGGGGGTATTTAAAGCAGGATTCCAAAGTGTTGAGTGTGACAGCCGGATACTCTACCCTTATGCAGTTAACGGAAACCCAAGTATTTGCTCCGACATGGAATATTCGTGTAGAATTAAAGGACGGTAAAATTGAGGATCATTTTATTAATGCAATTGAAGGTAAAGTGATAGAGTTCAAGTTGGATAAAACCGAAGTGGATAATCCCACAGAAGTAGAAGAAGAATAAGGAGTTTTTATCATGCGTTTTAGTGTGCTCGCTAGTGGTAGTACGGGCAATTCTATATATGTTGAAACCGATAAACATGCATTTTTAGTTGATGCTGGATTAAGTGCGAAACGAATGGAACAACAGTTAGAAAGCATAGGGCGTTCGATGGCAAATGTGGACGGGATATTTGTTACTCATGAGCATAGTGACCATATTAAAGGAATCGGTGTGTTGGCAAGGAGGCACAAGGTTCCTATCTATGCAAACGAAAAAACATGGAATGCGATGAATGGCCTTGTCGGTGAAATTCCGTTAGAGCAACGTTTCCATTTCAGTATGGAAACCTCCATGACTTTCGGAACGCTCGATATCCAGTCATTCGCCGTTTCACACGATGCTGCGGACCCGATGTTCTATGTCTTCCATGAAAACAATCGGAAACTATCAGTCATCACGGATACTGGTTATGTCAGCGAACGGATGAAAGGGCATATCGCAGCTTCGGATGCATATGTTTTTGAAAGTAATCATGATGTAAGCATGCTTCAAATGGGTAGGTATCCATGGTCTGTCAAACGTCGTATACTTAGTGATGTCGGGCATGTGTCCAATGAGGATGCAGCGGTTGCGATGAGTGAAGTTGTTGCCGAAAAAGAGACAAGAATCTATTTGTCACATTTAAGTAAGGATAATAATATGAAAGATCTCGCAAGGATGAGCGTTTCGCAAACATTGGAAGCATGCGGTATCCGTGCCGGTGAATTCTTGCATTTATATGACACCGATGCGGAAAAACCGACAGAGCTTGTCACTGTTTAATAGTAAGTTTAAGAAACCTCGCCTTCGGGTGAGGTTTTTTTCGTTTAAAAGTGGCTCCGCTTCAAAGAGACCATCGATTCATGAAAAGTTCATCACACCATTTGATTCTAAAAACAAATAATGGGGTAAAGTGAGTGTAACTGTCTATAGAAAGGGAGAGGAGAATGGACGAATTCAATCAAGGTCCTCGGAATGAGGAAGAGAAGCCGATTATACATGAACCTGAAAAGCCTGAGGAACGGCTACACTACACAGGGCGTTCACCAAAACCGAAACGCCAAGGAGGATTTCTTCCTGCCCTTTTCGGTGCGATTCTCGGGGGACTCATTGTCTGGTTTCTCATGAATTCAACAACTGGTAACAATAAAGGCACACCATTAGTCGAACGTGAACAATCAGGCGTAGACAATTTGACGAGTGAAAGGGTATCTGTCGATATCAATACGGATGTCACGGACATCGTCGGGCAAGTCGCCGATACAGTAGTTGGCATTACAAATTTACAAACCGTACGTAATTTCTGGTCCTCCACTGAAACGACAAGGGAGACTGGCAGCGGATCCGGCGTCATCTATAAAAAGGAAGGCGGCAAAGCATATATTGTCACGAACCATCATGTCGTTGAAAATGCGGAAGGTCTTGAAATTACGTTCGACAATGGGACAAAAGTAGACGGTAAACTGGTCGGAAGTGATATGTGGACTGATTTGGCAGTTGTTGAAATCGACGGATCACATGTGAACACCGTCATTCAATTTGGCGATTCTGACGCATTAAAGCGCGGCGAAACAGTCATCGCCATCGGAAATCCACTTGGCCTCGGTTTTGCAGGTTCTGTTACGATGGGCATCGTGTCTGGAAAAGATAGGTCAATTCCAATTGATTTCGATAAAGATGGAACAGTCGATTGGCAGGCTGATGTCCTACAAACAGACGCAGCCATCAACCCTGGAAACTCAGGTGGTGCACTTATCAACCTCGCGGGTCAGCTTGTCGGTATCAACTCGATGAAGATAACGCAAGAGACCGTCGAAGGTATCGGTTTAGCCATTCCGATAAATATTGCTGTTCCAATCATTAAGGACCTTGAAATGACGGGAAAAGTCAATCGACCGACAATGGGCGTCAGCCTAATGAATTTACGGGATGTCCCTTCTTCACAACAAGAACAAGTATTGAAGTTGCCGAAGGATATCACGGATGGAGTCATCGTTACCCAAGTATTGCGCAATACACCAGCTGAAGTTGCCGGCGTTAAGCAGTATGACGTGATTGTTGAAATGGACGGAAAGAAAATTGATGACATGGTCGGGCTACGGAAGCATCTTTACAATGACAAAGAAGTTGGGGATATGATGAAGATGAAAGTGTATCGTGCAGGTGAATTGATAGAAATTGAAATGGAATTAAAGGATGGTAATACATTCTGATGTCGAAAAAGTGTGCAGAGAATGTTACAATTTTGACAGGGCTGTAATATTTTTTATCCACAACAGGCAGCATAGCTGAACAGCGGCTATACTGCCTTTTTTTCTTCACCAATTATGAACATGTGGATAAGAAAATAAAAACGTGCATAACTTTGTGTGTAAAATATTGAAAGAAGGAAGTGTAATTGATGAAAATAAATAGCTGTGAAACCCATATAAATCATGCGCTTGACGTGTTTGTCGCCGAAGAGGAAACATTTCCGATAATGGAGAAATTGGAAAGTGATAAAAAGATATCCACAAAATGCGATTACTGCGACACGCCCGCAACGTATATTGTGGCGAACGAATAGTCGGGCACAATATATAGAGATTTATGTGGATATGTGTATAAGTTATGTGGATAACATTATAAAGAAGGTGGAAAACCCTGTGAATATTACAATTGTGTCAGTTGGCAAACTAAAAGAAAAATATTTGAAAATGGGCATCGATGAATACGCCAAACGGCTCGGTTCTTATGCAAAAATCGATCTCGTTGAAGTGGCAGATGAAAAAGCACCCGAATCATTGAGTGATGCGGATATGGAAATCGTGAAGAAGAAGGAAGCGGATCGGATCTTAGCGAAAATAGGTGCGGATGCATATACAATCGCACTTGCGATTGAAGGGAAAATGAAGACAAGTGAGGAATTGGCTGCAAGCATGGAATCGTTGATGACATATGGTCGAAGTAAAGTTGTATTTGTTATCGGTGGATCGCTTGGTTTACATGAAGACGTTCTGAAACGGGCGGATGAGTTATTGTCTTTTTCGAAAATGACGTTCCCGCACCAGTTGATGAAGTTGGTGCTGTTGGAGCAGATTTATCGGGGGTTCCGCATTATGAGAGGAGAACCGTATCATAAGTAAGTGCGTTTTTTATAAGTAACTAGTCACGGCAAAGGAAAATATAAATGGTGCTTTTAGGAGGCGGAAGCTGTATATAACTTCATAAACCACTCAAAGCATTTTCAATAATGCTTTGAGTGGTTTTATTCTATCCTATTTCGAACGAGTTTTATCTCTCAATTTCTACAATGATATCGTCTAGTTGCATTGTTTCAACCGACTCATAAATGTTGTCTAAGTTTTTAAAGTGGAATACTGGCCTGAAAATTAAAGTTTTTGCATCAGGTTTTAGCTGGCCAAAAGAAATCATATAATTGGTCACGCCTAAAGAGCCTTGACCGCCGTTAAATTTCGATTTATACGAATTTCCTAAGTCATCCTTTACTAGTAATTCTGAATAAATTACGTTATATTTTTTATTTAGCATTTCATTTTGTACGCCTTCTTTGTAATTAACAATAAATGAGTATGGTGTATACGTAATCTTGTTGATTTCCACGTTTAGATTGTTCTTTTCTGATTTAGGAACATCAATTGTTTGTACAAATGTATCAGAGGCTTCCGCATAAATTTCGAAATCCCATTCGCCTTGAACGACTTCACCGTTTTCAGGATTAGATAATTCACGGATATTGAATTGGAACGTACCTTCATCAATGGAATGTGATAAAGGTAAAATAGCTGTTGTCATACCTACATATTTATTGTGAGCGATTTTATAAATGTCATGCTCTGCATGAAACAAGGAGTTTTGCTCACCATTTAATGTGAAGCTGCCGTCGATTAAAGCAATTGGGCCTAAATCTTTGTCTGTTTCAATCGAGTAGCTAACCAAGAGCTTTTTACTGTCTAATAATGTTTCGGTAATTGTAATTGTCGTGCCATTACTTTCAACCTTCATATTTTCAGCTTCTGCAAATTTGTCATAGCCAACTAACGTTGTGCCATATTCTTTTTCAGAAAACAGCTTAAAAATACTATTTACGAACGGAATTTCCTGTGCAAATGTTGTGTATGAAAGTCCAACCAATGAAGCGGCACTAATACCAATAGTTAGGCATGCAGCTGCAATTCCTTTCGTCCATTTTTGAGAGCTATTACTTTTGATTTGTTTTCTCAAATTCTTTTTAAATTGTGCCCTTTCAAACTCCGATACCTCCATCTCTTCAAATTCATTGATATTTATATCAATTTCATTAAAATAATTAAATAATTTCTTCAATTTGAATACCTCCTAATGATTTTCTAAGCTTCTTTTTTCCGTAATAAAGTCGATTATCAATAGCAGACTTTGTCATTTGAAGCTGACGTGCGATTTCCACTGTGTCAAAGTCAAGTAAGTATTTCATAATAAATATTTTTTGATCGACTGGTTTTAATTTCGAGATAATAGAATAAATATTTTCGTGCTCTTCAAGTAGCGTATTTTTTTTGTACGTTAATTCATCTGCTGTGAAGTCTAAATTAAGAGAAATGTTCTCTTTTTTTCGCATTTCGGTACGGATGTAATCGACTGCCTTATATTTTGCAATGACACAAACCCATTTTTGAAAATCCGTAGGCCCACCCGTAAACTTTTTGGCATTTTTCCAAATCGACAATAAAATTTCGTTACAGCATTCCTTAGACAGATCATTTTTATTAAGTGGTCCTAATGTTTTTACGACCACTCCTCTAATAAGCGGTAAATAATGATCAATTACATAATCAAGAGCCTCTTCTTTGCCGGCTTGAAGAAGGGCTAAAAAATTTTGCTCGTTAATTTTCATCCGAATCTCCTTTCCTAAAACGATCGTGTAAAAGCTTTTACACTTTATATAACGTTTAGATGCGGACAGTTTTCGCAAGTAAAAGAATTTTGTTTTAAAAAAATAGAAATCAATTACTTCATTCATTCTCGTTAAGATGAAAATTCCCTTTATATTGTGCGAATGACCGTATCATAAATAAAGAAACTTGAAAGGGCCTATTTTACTTTCTAATTAGAAAATATTTTATCTTTGTTCAAAGTGAACAAAGGCTTGTTAGAAAGTAATGTAATATTTAAATTGTTATGCATGTTAAATAGTTTGTACCTGTTTCTTTTGTTCATTGAGTATATAGAACTTGTTGAAATGGCTATATATAATAAAAGAAGAGAAGTTTGAAAGCGGTTTCGCTTTATCTTACTAATACTGTGTTGATGTTTTGTTAGGATAGTTTTGTGATTTTAATATTAAAAATAGGAAGTAAGGGTTTAAATTTAGGAGGGGTATTATGTTATTGCAAGGGAAAGTTGCATTAATTACAGGTGCTGGGTCAGGACTAGGTAGAGCACAAGCAATTGAGTATGCAAAAGAAGGTGCGAAGGTCATCGTTAATGGTTTGAATGAGGAGCGTTTAGCTGAAACAGAGAAACTTATTAAAGATAATAATGGAACTGTACTTAGTATTAGTGCTGACGTTTCTAAAAAAGAAGATGTGCAGATGATGATTAATAAAGCTCTTGAAGAGTTTGGAACAGTTGATATCTGTGTTAATAATGCTGCTATTTTGGCAGATTTTAAAGCATCTCTTGATATTGCTGAAGAAGAATGGGATAAAATCATGGCTGTAAACGTTAAAGGTATCTATTTACTTACAAATGAGCTTTTACCACATATGCTTGAAAAAGGGCAGGGAACATTTATTAATGTTGCTTCAATTGGTGGAACAATTGCTGGTGTTGGAGACGCAGCATATATTACTTCTAAGCACGCTGTTCTTGGATACACGAAACAGCTAGCTTTCAATTACGCGAAAGATGGAATTCGTGCTGTTTCACTTTGCCCAGGATTAATCGATACTCCAATGGTTCGATATGCAATTAATGAAGAGCATCCTGCAGTTGTTCGACAAATAGCCTCTATTCCGTCCGGACATATCGGTAGTTCAGAAGATGTCGCACAATTTTCGGCATACTTAGCAAGTGACAAAGCTAAACATATTAACGGTGTTGAATTGAAAATTGATGGTGGACAATCCATTGGATAATATGAAAGTGTATCTCTGAGTAAATGCTAAATTCCAAAGGTGATGCTTTTGGGTAAAAAAACGGTTTGACTTAAACCGTAAATATTAATTGTTAAATCCCGTTCAAATTTTTGTTTGATTAGGTGCTTGGGCTGCAAATAAATGAGGGTAAATTATAGATGTAAACGTTTTAACTAGAATTATCTTTTGAATAGAAGAGGTTTTCTATATAAAAGACTCAGAATAAATACTAGTTGACAAATAATTGCGGGTATAAAATTAGGAGGGTTATTATGTTGTTACAAGAAAAAGTTGCATTAATTACGGGCGCTGCGTCAGGACTAGGTAGAGCACAGGCTATTGAGTATGCAAAAGAAGGTGCTAAGGTAATCCTTAATGATGTGAATGCGGAAGGTTTAGCTGAAACTGAGAAACTGATTAAAGATAATAATGGTACTGTACTTAGTATTGTTGCTGACATTTCTAAAAAAGGTGCCGTGCAGAATATGGTTAACAAAGCATTGGAAGAGTTTGGTACAGTAGATATTTGTGTTAATAATGCAGCTATCTTGGCAGATTTTAAAGCATCTCTAGATATTAGTGAAGATGAGTGGGATAGAATCATGACTGTGAACGTTAAAGCAGTCTATTTACTAACAAATGCGCTTTTGCCACATATGCTTGAAAAAGGGAAGGGAACATTCATTAATGTCGCTTCAATTGGAGGAACAATTGCTGGTGTTGGAGACGCAGCATACATTACTTCTAAGCACGCACTTGTTGGATACACGAAACAACTTGCTTTCAATTATGCGAAAGATGGAATTCGTGCTGTTTCACTTTGCCCAGGATTAACAGATACTCCAATGGTCCGCTATGCAATTGATCAACAACATCCGGCAGTTGTTCGACAAATAGCTAGTATTCCATCTGAACGTATTGGTCGCTCTGAAGATGTTGCTTATTTCTCAGCCTACTTAGCAAGCGACAGAGCTCAGCATATTAATGGTGTTGAAATGAAAATTGATGGTGGACAATCAATCGGATAACTAGTTTTTCCAAACTATGGGGCAATTCCATGGCTCGGTAAAGTTTTACCGAGCTAAGGGACAGGCCCTTTTTTTAGAAAACATTTTAGTGATTTTATATCACAATATAATTTTTTTCGCGTAAGATATATGAATTTTATTACAGGGGGTATTTTTCCATGGGTAATTTAATTATACGAAATGCACATATCAAAGATGGAGAAACTCAAAAAGATATCAAAATTATTGATGGGAAAATTGTAGAAATAGCCGCGCACATTCAAAATGACGAAACCTACGAAGAAATTGATGCAAAAGGAAATGCTGTGTTACCAACTCTAATTGAAAGTCATATCCATCCTGATAAGGCATTTCTTGAAGATCGCAAACCTAATCTATCAGGTACATTAGAGGAAGCATTGAGGAATACGGCAGAATTAAAGAAATTATATACTTATGATGATGTGAAAAAACGAGCTGAAAAAGTATTAAGGTGGTCGGTGTTAAACGGAACTACAATAATGAGAGCGCATCCTGATGTGGACCCTTATGAGAAGACACTTGGAGTAGAAGTACTTTTAGATTTAAAAGAAAAGTATAAAGAAGTACTAGATATGCAAATCGTTGCATTTCCTCAAGAAGGCATTGTTCAATCTCCAGGCGTATTGGAGATGATGGAGGAGTCCATCAAAATGGGTGCTGATGTGGTTGGTGGCTGCCCTTATAGTGAAAGAACAATGGAAGATACTATAAAACAATTAAATATCGTTTTTGATTTGGCGGAAAAGTACAATCTGCCAATTGATATGCATGCTGACTTTGGCACGAACGCTGATGATCCACAAAATACATGTATTGAACTGATTTGCGATATGACGATTGAACGTGGCTACCAAGGTAGAGTTGCAATCGGACATGTTACAACATTAGGGTCACTTGATCCAGAAGTGGCAGCACCTATTTTTGACAAAATTGCTAAGGCGGATGTTTCAATCGTTCCTTTACCAGTAACGGATATGTTTATGACTGGCCGCACTGAGAGAAAAAATATTCCTCGTGGTATGGCACCTGTACTGTCAATGATGGAGCGCGGAGTAAATCTTGCATATTCTTCCAATAATATTCGCAATGCATTTACACCATTCGGTAATGCGGACTTAATCGCTGTTGGCTACTTATTGCAGGTTTCACAACAAATGGGTTCTGCGGATCAACGTCGTGCAGTATTGGATATGGTCACTTATAACGCTGCGAAGGCAATAGGGGTCAGGGATACTTATGGCATAGAAGTCGGTAAGAATGCTGATATCGTTATCTACGATTGTGATGATTTGAGCAACTTAATCAATGATCAACCTTTAGTCCGCTATGTTATTAAAAATGGTAATGTCATTGTCCAAAATGAATTATCACGTAAGATGGCATCTGTTTTAATGGGAGATTAATAAGCCTATTTGTTTCTATCTACTACTAGTTCAGGAAAGGTGATAAATATGGTTTCTACTAACATGTTAAATAATGCTCGCTTAACTGTCTCTGATCAGCCACCTTATGATGCGCTACAGTCGTTTGTTCGTGACAACCACATCGCTATGAAAGGGTCTGGAAAAGGGAATCTTGAAGGACTTGTATTTGGAGTTAAAGATGTTTTTAAAATCTTAGGAAGCACTTATAGTAATGGCCACCCAGAATGGTTGCGGACTAATGGTCCAGATGATTTTACTTCTAGTATTGTCACTAAAACGTTATCTGCAGGAGCAGATTTAGTTGGGAAAACGATTTGTGATGAGCTTTGTTACAGTATAAGCGGTGAAAATTGGAATTATGGATCTCCGATCAACCCTCACGACCCAAGACGCTTTACAGGAGGTTCCTCGAGTGGGACAGGGGCAGCTACAGCTGGAGGTTTAGTAGATTTTGCTTACGGAAGCGACTGCTTAGGGTCTGTTCGGGTCCCCGCAAGTTACAATGGAGTATTAGGTATTCGTCCTACTTATGGACGTGTTGCCAATGATGGAGAGGCTCCGTATTGTGAGAGCATGGACGTTCTTGGATATGTTGCTGGAAATTCCGATATTTTTAGACGGGTTTCTAAAGAAGTATTAGGTAATGACAGTAAAAAAGTGACGTTTAATAGGTTGCTAATCGCTGATGATTGTTTTGATACGATCAACAAAGATGTTGTAGAGGCATTACAGCCTGCTGTCAACCATCTTAAACAACATTTTGAAGTAGTTGAAAATATAAAAGTGAGTCCGAATGGTTTGGAAGAATGGACGGAAATATTTAGAATTATTCAAGGATATGAAGTTTGGGAAAGTTACGGTGGTTGGGTAAGGAAATACCGTCCAAATCTTTCATCAGGTCCAAAAGAACGATTAGAGTGGGCATCTACCATTACGATGAGTGAGTATACTGAGGCATTGAATAAAAGACAAGCTGTTATTGAGAGAGTTAAAGATATTTTACCAGAAGGTACACTACTATGCTTACCTACAGCTGCCTCTGTAGCACCTTTAAGAAGTAGTTCATTAGATGAAATAAATGCAACACGCGCACAATCGAGTAAATTATTATGTATTTCACCTTTATCCGGTACACCGCAAATTACACTACCATTAGTTAAGCAACACGAAGTGCCACTTGGTATTTCTTTAATTGGAGCTCATGGTTGTGATTTACAGTTAGCCGAGTTTGCCGCGGATGTAGTCGATAGTTATAGTAAAGTTTAGCTTTTAATGACAAACAAAAAAATATAAAAACAGCCTCTAGGAGGTTTATTTCGATATGGGTAAGGAACATATTAGTGTAACTCAAGAAGAAGTTAAGTTATTCAAGTCAAGAGGTTACGATAACGAGGATTTATTACCGAAAACTGAAGATAAACGAACTATGAAAATTGGTAACTATTTCACGCTGTGGATGGGTAATTTGCATAATATACCAAACTATGCTGCAGCTGGTGGTTTCTTAGTTTTAGGTTTAGCTCCTATCAACGTCATGCTTGCTTTAGTTTTAGGTGCCATACTTACGGCAGTATTTATGGCCTTTAATGGAAAAGCTGGTTCTAAATACGGTATTCCATTTTCGATGCATTTACGGGCAACTTACGGAGAGGCCGGAGCTAAGATACCCGGTTTCTTAAGAGGCATCGTAGTTGCAATAGGTTGGTTTGGTTTACAAACTTTCGTAGGATCCCAAGCCCTGCTCATCATTATAGGTAAACTTTGGCCTAAGTTTTTAGAAATTGGTGGGGACTTTACTTTTTTTGGCATCGGTATGCCAGGGCTAATTGCATTTATCATCTTTTGGTTAGCGAATCTTGCGTTAGGTATTAGTGGAAGCAGTTTCTTAAATAAATTTAATACCTTATTAACGGTCTTAATTTATGTTCTATTTATCTCCATGGGAATTTGGGGAGTCATTGTTGGTGGCGGTTTTGGTAATATTTTAAGCCATTCTATTGAAGGAACTAACCAAAATATAAGCCCTCTATTTGCCTACTTGATGATCATTAATGCTGTGTTAGCATTTTGGGCAGCACCAGGGGTCAGCGCTGCTGATTTTACACAAAACGCAACTTCAACTAAAGATCAAATGGTAGGGCAAGGATTAAGCTTGATTGTTGGTTACGTTATTTTTGTTTTTACAAGTGTCTCTATTCTTATTGGTAGTTCTATTCATTATGGAGTGGAACAATGGGATGTGCTAAATGTTATTAATCATTGGGATAGTTTACCGGCCATTCTTTTTGCAATGCTAATCCTATTGTTGATCACTGTTAACTCGAATGCTACGGCTAACATTACTCCAGCCGCATATCAGCTAACAGCACTCTTCCCTAAATGGATAAATTATCGAAGAGGCGTAATAATCGCTTGCTTGTTGGGATTCGCGATTATGCCGTGGAAGTTGATGGAAAATCCAGATAGTATTTATACTTTCTTAAACGGAATAGGTGCTATTTTAGGTCCTGTATCTGGTGTAATGATTTATCAATATTTCTTTGTTTTTAAACAAGAGATCAATCTTAACGAGCTATATTATGATATGAAAGATACGAAAGCTATCAATAAATTTCGCGGAATTAACAAGAATGCATATATCGCAACAATCCTTGGGGTGTTAGTATCTCTAAGTGGGAATTTCATCTCGACATTTTCCATTTTTACTGATCTTTCTTGGATAAGTGGTTTTATCGTGGCATTCGTAGCGTATGGGATTCTTGTAAAGTTTTTTAAAAAATAAATAAAAAAATGTTGGTATTGGGAGGGAAGAAATGCTAAGCATTTACTCCCTCCTTCTATTTAACAAACAAAAGGAGTGTTCACGTTGGATTTACGTATCGAACCTTCAAATGCAAAACTACCACAAGAAATAATCGATGGGTTAGGTGCTATAAGTACTACGATCATTGCCGATGCAATGGGTGTATTTAATGCAATGATAGGAGTTGCACATTTTAATAATCCGGATGTTCAAATGGTTGGGCAGGCTTTGACAGTCAAAACAATGCCTAAAGACAATTTGATGTTTCATAAAGCGATCGAGTTAGCATCGCCCGGCGATGTTATTGTTGTTGAAGCCGGTGGAGATGCAAGTAGCGCGTTATTAGGAGAAATGATGTGCATGATTGGGAAGAGATATCGCATTTCTGGCTATGTAGTAGATGGAGCGATCAGAGATGCGGAAGCGATAAAACAAATCGGCTTTCCCGTTTTTGCAAAAGGCGTGAACCCTAAGGGTCCTTTCAAAGAAAGTCCAGGACAAATCAATGTTCCTATTAGCTGTGCTGGAGTTTCAGTGAATCCGGGTGATGTCATTGTAGGTGATAACGATGGGGTAGTGGTTGTCCCTTATGAACAGGCGGAAAAGGTGCTAAAAAGAGCAAAAACACTATACGCTCATGAACAAGAGATGATCACTCAAATCGAAGCGGGTACATTAGACAGAAGTTGGATAGACGAAACATTAAAGAAGATAGGGTTGAAATTTTAAGTTGGGCCAGTTCCTCAGTTCAGTAAAGTTATACCGAACTGGGGGTCTGGCCATAACCCAATAAGTCGAAAAACTTGTCAATGTGGCTATTATGTTTTTAATTCTTACTTCTGTTAAAAATATTCTTCTTAATAATCAAGTAGTTCTTAATCTCGAAGTTTAAATAAAATAGATTTGCTCTAACTTCAAATTCTTCCCTTGTCTCCGGTAATTCTGTTTCACGAATGGACTCTTCGTATTCCTCTAATAGCTTTAGTGCAACGGTTGTATCGCCTGAATCCACATGTTGACTTATATTCAGAAAGATATTAGCAAGCATTCCTTTTTGTTTGACATCTAACTCTGATGAGGAAACAATATCTAAGATGGTTACCATCTGTTTTAGGATGCCTAATTGATCCTCTCGCATTTCGAAATAATAATAATCCTTATTTTCTTTTCTCAACAGATGATTTTCTACGTCTTGTATAGTAATGTTTTTAGCGTTATTAAGGATATTTTCCGCTTCGAGTAATTCTTTACCGTCCCACTTTTTCTCACTATCTTTTAATAATGCAGAGAATTGGTATAAAATCACGCTGAATTTATTTTCAATTTCCATTTTATATTTTTCGATTTCTTTCTTAAGGCTTGGCATAATACTGTTTACAAGTAAGGCAATTCCTATACCAATGAAAATAATATAGAGTTCATTCAACAAGTTCGCCAAATTGGCTTCCTTGACTGTATAGATATGCATAATAACAACTATGCTTGTAACAAAACCTTCCTGAATTCGTGCTTTCATAAGGATTGGGACAAGCAATAGGATGAACAGCGTTAAGACTAAGGGATGATACCCCAATATTTCAAAACATAACGAACCAAGAATTAAAGATAATAAAGATGCGAAAAACTTTTTCTGGATGGAAATTAGTGTCTTTCTTTTTGTCTTCTCGATACACATGATAACGATGATGGCAGCAAATGATCCAAACTCCAAGTCGAATAGACTCGTAATCCAAATTGCTAACCCCGCCCCTATTGCAGTTTTAATTGTCCGGTATCCCATTCCGACCATAAGCATCACCCTCTTGATTTCTATATTTTATTATACCCAAGTTCGAGCAAAAACAAATATTAGTAACGTTGCCCTAAAAATGTAAGGAGTTGGTGGTCGTATGTCTAAAAGTAAAATAACGGTGATTGGGAGCATTAATATGGATTTGGTGACAAGCACAAGCCGAATTCCCAAGGTGGGTGAAACGTTGCTTGGTGATTCGTTCCATACGATACCAGGTGGAAAAGGTGCGAATCAGGCTGTTGCAGCGGCGCGGCTTGGCGCAGACGTGACAATGATTGGTGCGGTAGGTGATGATTCGTTTGGTGAAATGCTAGTGAGCAATTTAACGAATCAAGGCATAAATACTGAAAACATCATAAGAGTCCAGGATTGCTGTACTGGAATAGCATCTATAACAATATCCGATAGAGACAATAGTATCATTGTCGTACCTGGAGCAAACAGCCATGTAACTCCGGATATGATCGAAAAAAATGAAGATAAAATCAAAAATAGCGATATTCTTTTATTACAATTGGAAATTCCGCTTGAAAGTGTTATTAGGGCTGTAGAGCTTGCGAAAAAACACAACACGCTTACAATATTAAATCCTGCTCCTGTTATGGAGCTTCCTATGGAGTTATTAGGAATGGTGGATTATTTAACACCTAATGAACATGAACAAATGCTACTTTTCGCTTCAACGGACGGGACTGAAAAAGAATTAGAGAAACTAAAAGAAAAGTGCATTGTAACAAAAGGATCCAAAGGGGTTATACTTTACAGCAACGGCAATGATGTAAAGATTCCAAGCATCCCTGTTGAAGCTGTGGATACAACAGGCGCGGGTGATTCCTTTAATGGAGCATTGGCCTTTTCTTTATGTGAAGGGATGAAAATTGAAGATGCCTGCCGGTTTGCCAATGTTGTCGGGGCAATTTCAGTTACGAAGCTTGGAGCACAAAATGGGATGCCGACCAAAAAAGAGGTTGAGGAATTTTTAGAGGCTAATAAATTAATTTGAACTGAAATGGAGAGATGACGTATGAAGCCTATTATTTTGGACGTTGATACTGGAATTGATGATGCATTAGCAATTACATATGCCTTGAACTCCCCTGAGTTAGATGTAATCGGTTTAACAACATGCTTTGGAAATAACTCACTTGAGAATACAACCCGCAGTACGCTTGTGATTTTGGAAAAGGTCGGGAAACCCGTACCTGTCTATATGGGCGCGGATAAACCGCTAAAACGTGGGATAAATAAATTCCCTATCCATGTTCACGGGGAGTATGGATTGGGTAACAACTTTCCTGACGAGCCTGTCAGGAAACCAGAGGCTAAAAGTGCGGCGGATTTTATTATCAGCCAAGTAAAAAAGCGACCTCACGAAATTACAATAATTCCGGTCGGACCGCTTACTAATCTTGCTCAAGCGATTATAAAGGCACCTGAAATTATCCCTCTTTTCAAAGAAGTCATCATTATGGGTGGTGCAGTCTTTGCTCCCGGCAATGTCACACCCTATAGCGAAGCAAATATATTAGCCGACCCCGAAGCAGCGGATTATGTGTTTTCCTCAGGGCTGCCAGTAACTATTGTAGGTCTTGATGTTACGATGAAGACTCTCTTACCAGCAGCAACTTTAGACGACTGGCGGGCAATGGGAACGGATGATGCACGTTTTTATGCCGATATGACAGAGTTTTATATACAAGCATATGAAGAATTTGAACCCGGATTTGGGGGCTGTGCCCTGCATGACCCGTTAGCTGTAGGCGTCGCTATAGATCCTAGTTTTGTTAGAAGAGAGGAATGGAATGTAAAGGTTGTTCTTGAAGGAGAAGAGACCGGTAGAACAATAGCATCTCCCGAGGGTGAATTGAAAGTTCAAGTGTGCACTGAAGTTAAGGCGGATCAATTTTTAAAGCATTTTCTTGGTCGTATTTTATAATTGCTATAAAATAAAAGTGTTGCTCACGCTATTTTTATGAGTGACACTTTTTTTAATATGGTAGTATAAAGTTAAAAGACTTCATAACAACGGTGGTAATGGCGAATGAATCGACTTAAAGGTATTTTAATGATAATAACGGGAGCAATGATGTGGGGGGCGACGGGGCCGATGATGGAATGGATTCTCTCAACGAGCGATATGACCATCTCCTTCATGCTGACTGTCCGCTTAATAGTTGCGGGCTTTTTTGTTTTACTTTTTTTGAAAATCAATGGCAGGGATATTTATCAGCCGCTGCGACATAAAGTCTGGCTACGGCAAATGGTCATTTTTGGGGTATTCGGCATGCTTGGCGTACAGCTCACGTTTGTCGGGTCCATTAACGCAAGTAATGCGGTCATTGCGACATTATTTCAGTTTTTAGCGCCGATTTATATTATTTTATTCGTTTCAGTTCGGCACAAGGTCTTGCCGCCAATAGCGCAAGTGGCCGGAATGATTGTGACGATGGTAGGTCTCTTTTATCTTTTGACGAATGGTTCGCTCTCCGGATTCGCATTAAGTTCCGGGGCGGTCGCCTGGGGTATTTCTGTAGGTTTCGCATTTACGGTCTATACGCTTTATCCCGCAAGTTTAATGAAAGAATGGGGCGTCCTTCTATCTGTCGGTTGGGGAATGCTTATAGGCGGCGGGGTATTATTCCTTGTAAGTGTTACGAAACTACAGGCCGGAATAGTAACCCTCGGCGATTGGAAAATCACCTTGATGCTTTCATTAGTTATTATAGTCGGTACGGTGGCCTTCCTATTATTCTTAGGGAGCATGAAGTACATATCACCTGTCGAAACGAGTCTTCTATCAAGCTTCGAACCACTGACTGCAATGATCATCTCTGTCATCTGGTTTGGCAGTGTACTTGGCAAATGGCAGCTTGCCGGAGCAATAATTATGCTCATTGGTGTCACAGGGTTATCGATAGCGGGAGGTAAGGTGAAAGAGGAACAAGGCTAGGAAAGATTAATTTAACGGCAAATTCTGTAACTTCCCCCCCACATCTGCGTCCTACAAAGTAGTGAATATATGGAAAGAGTGGATGAGATGAAAAGGAAAATTGTGATGGCGGGGGGCACTGGTTTCATAGGAAAGTTTTTTGAGAATAGATTTACGGATTCTGGATATGAGGTCGTCCACATTTCAAGACGGCCGCAGCATATTGCCTGGACTGATACTGAAAACATTGTGAAAGCGTTGGATGGAGCGGAAATGCTCATCAACCTTGCCGGAAAAACAGTTAATTGCCGTTACAACGACAAAAACAAGAAGGATATCATGCAATCCAGGACAGAGACGACCGAGATCCTTGGTCATGCAATCGAAAAATGTGATAATCCTCCTCCGCTATGGATCAATTCAAGCACCGCAACCATTTATCGGCATGCGGAGGACAGACCAATGACGGAGGCGGACGGAGAGATAGGTACCGGATTTTCCGTAGATGTGGCAAAAGCCTGGGAAGCATCTCTTTTTGCATTCAAGCTTCCACACACGAGACAAGTTGCGTTACGGATTGCCATCGTATTAGGCGAAGATGGTGGTGTCATGGAACCTTACGTGAATCTTGTACAATTTGGACTTGGCGGAGTACAGGGTCCTGGCAACCAAATGTTTAGCTGGATCCATGTTGAAGACTTATATCGTATCGTCCTCTTTCTAAAAGAGAACGAGAAGCTGTCCGGAGTTTTCAATTGCGCAGCACCTTGTCCCGTTACAAACCGAGAGTTCATGGCGGAATTGCGTAAGAGGATGAATCGTAGTTTCGGCCTTTCCTCTCCAAAATGGATGCTCGAAATGGGGGCTGTCTTTATAGGCACGGAAACAGAGTTGGTTTTGAAGAGTCGATGGGTTGTGCCTGATCGATTGGAGAAGGAAGGGTTTAATTTTACATTTGACACGATTGATAAGGCACTTTTGCAAATCTTGAAGTGACAAGGATAAGAAATTGGTTTGTTTAATCGGGAATAGATATACTCATAATATAAATATACAGTAGGCAGGGAGACGATTAACCATGGGAAAGGTTTTACCTTTTTTAATGTTTCAAGAAGGCAATGCAGAAGAAGCGATGAACTATTACACGTCCCTCGTTAACGATTCAGAAATTCTGAGCATTGTCCGCTATGGTGCAGAAGGACCGGGAGATGAAGGAACAGTAATGCAGGCCAGGTTCACTCTAAAAGGGCAGGAATTCATGTGTATTGACAGTAATATAAAGCATCAGTTTACGTTCACACCGTCCTTCTCCATCTACGTTACTTGTGATTCGGAAGAAGAGCTTACGAATCTATACGAGACACTGCTTGAAGGCGGCCAAGCACTTATGCCGATAGATAATTACGGGTTCAGTCAGAAGTTTGGTTGGGTCAATGATCGATTTGGTGTTTCCTGGCAAATTGATCTACCTTTTTAAAAGCATAATTAGAAATAGTTCCAATAATGTTATATTAGTAAAATGTATTGACAACCCTAAATTCCTTTTGGTAGATTACTTCTAATATAGAAATCGAAGACGGGAAAGAAACCTCTTTTATCCTATAAACTCGTCCCTGTTACGGGACGAGTTTTTTATTTTAAGAGGTGAGTAGTTTCATAGGTCTTCTTTCGCGAAAGGGAGGTTTACGTAGGGATGAAAAATTTGGTTGTCGTTGTAGGATCACTAATTGTTGCATTTGGGTTCAATTTCTTTTTGGTACCGTATGGAATTTTAAGCAGTGGCATAAGCGGGATTGCCATTTTGATTGGCCTTGTCACCCCATTTGATATTGGGTTAATGAATCTCTTGCTCAATTTACCGTTGCTTGTTTTAGGGTATATTAAGCTTGGCAGAACGATAACAGTCAATACACTTGTTTGCGTAGCTTCCCTTTCAGTTTTTTTATATCTACTACCGGTCATTCCTGTCACAGATAATATCCTTCTTTCTGCCATTTTTGGAGGCATCATTGGCGGTATTGGTGTGGGGCTGATCTTAAAGTACTCAGGCACTTCTGGCGGATTGGATATTATTGCAATCATTCTTTCCCGAACTAGTAATGTCAGCGTAGGCCTTCTTCTGACTGGGATGAATGGAATTATCGTTTTGATTTCTGGTGCAGCTTTTGATTGGAATATTGCATTATATACATTATTATCCATCTACTTAACGGGTAAAATGATTGATACTCTCCATACAGATCACATTAAATTAACGATGCAAATTGTGACGACAAAAGGAGAGTCCATACGGAAAGAATTGCTGGATTCCGTCTATCGAGGCATTACGATCACAGAGGGCTTTGGAGGGTATACTCAGGAAACAAAGCATATTTTAATGATGGTTGTGACAAGGTACGAGACAATGCAGATTAAGTCAATTGTCCGTAGTCATGATGAAAATGCTTTCATTAATATATTTGAAACAATCGAAGTCGATGGTCAGTTTGCAAAGACAAGAACGAAGTGATTGCCCGTTAATCCCAAACCGCGCATAGTTTCAGGATATTTTACAATACTAAGCACGCCGTAAAATATCTAATTTGCAGGAGGGAAGATAAATGACTAAAGATTCAGGGCCAAGCTGGAAAAATAATCATCCAAGTACTAAATTAAGCAACTCTGTGCAAAAGGCAGATCGTTCGGTGAAACAGGCGATGTCACACCCTGAGGAAATGGCTGTTGAGCATGCATTTAACTCAATTGAACGTGCCGAAAATGCTTACATGAATGCAGAGGAGCACAATGAGCATCTGGACACAGTTCAACAAAACAAAGAACAGATAGACATGTTGAGACGTCAATTGGATGATGTCCAGGAGACGTTGGAAGAGGAGTAAGAACGGAATCACCCCATAGGTTTTTGAAGCTTATCGGGGTGATTCACCCTATGCGTATTATTCCTGTTATCCTAATAATTATTGCTATAATCAAAGAGTGTCCGAACTATGGTTTGGGCTCTCTTTTTTCATATTTTCGGGGGAGTTGGAATGATAAATGAATAAAAAGGCAATTGCGGACATCCGCAAACGTTTTAAATTGGATACAGATCTACTGAAGATCAATGATATTTATAATGTATATATTAGGCAGGAAGGCAATGAAATCTATCACGAGGTAAACCAGCCGTTTGCTATGTTAGACCGAGAGCAGCAGGAGTTATTTTTGAATAACTTTAAAAAGGTGTTAGGTGGGAAATTGGATGCGAAGCTGTTTGAGGTGAAGTTTCGACGTCAATCGGAGGAGCAAACAGATCATACACAGAAGCTCCTATACGATGCCCTTCATGCAGAAGAAGTAACGGAATGGAAGGAAGGTATGCAAGGAATTGCCCAGAAAATGGTGCAAGACGTTCAATATGAAAAGGATATAGTTATCACTTTCATTCGCGGGAACTACTACAAACCGACGAAACGGGGAAGTGAAGAAGCAGAAATTGCGTCTCGGGACGAAGTATATAAGAATCCATTTATTCTTTGCAGTATGAACCAGACAGTGGAGCCGAAGCGGTCGCTCGTGTTCGATTTCAATGAAAAGGAGTTCAAGTCCAGTTTTGTGGCGGACCCTGTCATTAACCTGACATCTCCGATCGCTGGGTTCTTATTCCCGACGTTCACTGATAATGCTGCAGATGTGAACCATATTCTTTATTCTGCAGGGAAAGCGAATAAGCCCAATTATCATTTTATCGAGAACGTTCTTGATGGCGAGGAAATCATGACAGCTGAGGAAGATAAAGTCGTTTTTGAAGAAATTGTTAGATCGGTCGCAGGTAACGAACTGGCTACAAAAACACTTGCGAGCGTTTATGATGAAATCCAGCGCATGATGGAGGTCGATGAAGAACAAGAGGAAGAGGAAAGCGTCCCAACCTTGGATACGAAAGAGGTGACCCGCGTACTGAAGGCGAGTGGCATTGAAGACGTGGATACGGAAAAGGTGGAACGGGCCTTCCGAAACGTGATTGATGATGAAACATATGAACTGAAAGCAAGCCATATCGTCCCAAGCTATACATCAAAATCGATCAAGATCGAAACAAAAGTCGCGAATATTGCTATAAGCCCACAAGATTTAAGATATGTTAGGCAAGTTGAAGTCAATGGCAAACGTTGCATATTGATAGAAGTGGAAGAAGATACGGTTATTGAAGGGTTTACGTTGCTTTCGGAGGATTTGGAGTAAAGAATGCTATTTGATTCAGAGAATGCAAAACGGTTGCATATAGTAGACAGAATCATCTTCGAAGGGTGTTTTATGTACACACAAAAATTATGAAGTCGAGGTATGCAATATGTATGAAAAGTTTCGAAAAGAGGCCGATGATTGTTATCGACGAGCTGAGGAGATGGCTACCGATTACTTTAAATCGCTGTCTGTTCAGCTCGAAAGTAAAACCTATGCCACTACGTTAATAAACGATATACAAACTTGGAAACAGGATCATATTTATAGTTCACTATTAACCCGTTTTTCGCGTGGAAAAGGAAAACTGAATCCAAGAAGTTATAACCAATACATCCAGTGGCTGGAGTTTACAGGTAAACTGGATGGTTACTTAGATCGAAGCATTTCATATATATTCATGCGTGATTTGGGCAAAGACGTGAACTCCCCGGATACACGGAATAGGATTCGGAGTATTGTTGACGATTTAAAAAACCAATTGCCTTATACCTCTAAAACAGATAGTAGAGAAATGTTCAGCATGGCCTATTTATACCGGTGGGCACAGAAAGAAGGCGTTGAATCGTCCATAATTTGGGTTATGGATAAATTGAAGTCTGTGTCTGCCAATCTTCCTAAAGGGATGAATCACGATGAGGCTAAGCGGAAACTGATTAAGATCATTGCTGGAGTCATCATTCATCAGATTGAAGAGATGGGCGATCAGATATCAGCCAAAGAGCGCGTTAGGAAATTGGATGAAGCGATAAGGTTAGGCTATTGCTATGGCCTAACGTATCCGTTTATCGATGATCTTTTGGATTCGGATGTCTTATCCGATGAAGAGAAATTAAAATATTCAAGTTTGATACGATCAACCCTCATTACGGAAAGCGTACCTGATTTAGGGTTGTGGGTCGAAGCTAACAAAAATCTAATTCAATACATTCACTCAGAACTCCGTGAAGCCTATACGTATATTCACGAGCGATTACGACGCGAGGCAAGAGAAGATTTCTTTGAGCAATCATATGTGTTCTTTCATTCCCAGGAAGTAGACCGAAATAAAAATCTATCAAATGCAAATTACACCAATGAAGAGCTATATGTACCGGTCATTTTAAAATCAGCTTTTTCACGTTTAATCGCCCGCTCGGTGCTTAGCGTGAAAGAGGATGAGGGCTTCGACAACCGAACTTTCTTCTATGGTATTTACAACCAACTTGCCGATGATTTCGCAGACATGTTTGGTGACATGGAGGCGGGAGCAGTTACACCCTACACGTATTATTTGAACTATCATGAGGTACGCAAGGATTTAATCAACCCTTTTGAATTATATTGGACGGTCATTTTTAATTTGATCCATAACGTGTATGGATCGGATACAAAAGCGCGTGAGATAATACTGAACCGCGCGATGAATGGCTTGAAGCGATTTAAAGAAAGAGTGGGCGACAAGAAATACAATGAAGTTATGGCGATATTCGCTACAGGCATTCCGAAATTAGACAAACTCATACAAAAGATGGTTAGGAAAGCAGAAGACGTGGACTTCCTCGATAAACTGCTACGGGACCAGATTATTGCCGATTTTAAAAACGAACGTATAGAGCGGGAAGACTTTGTAACCATAGCCAAGACCGTACGGGATCAAATCAATAACGTATTACATATACCTAAAACCGATATTATTTCTTCACTTGAAGAGCCTATCATCGATGCTGCAAATTACAGTGTACAAGGCGATGGAAAGCGACTTCGACCAATAATGACGTGGGTTATGGGTGTCCATGAGTACGGGTTGGATCAGTCTGCTATCGTACCGTTACTAAAATCATTGGAATATATGCATACGGCCTCTCTGATCTTCGATGATCTGCCAGCCCAAGACGACTCATCGTACCGAAGGGGGCGCCTGACAGTGCATGAGGTGTATAATACGGCCGTGGCGGAATTGACTGGCCTTTATCTGACCCAGGAGGCTGTTGTGGAGCAAGCATCTCTTGGCTTCGATCCGAAGGTAGTCCTTCGCCTAATCCAATATTCGGCGGGAAAGACAACGGAGATGTGCAGAGGTCAAGCGATGGATTTGAACTCCAAAGGCAAACAATTGACGTTAGATCAGTTAAATACAATTTGCTTCTATAAAACAGGTATAGCCTTCGAAGCTTCTCTCGTAATGCCTGCAATTTTAGCCGGGAAGCAGGAAGAGGAAATAGAGGCATTGAAAACATTTGCTTACCACGCAGGCATCGCTTTTCAGATTAAGGATGATTTACTTGATGTTGAAGGTGATCTCGAATTGCTTGGAAAACCAGTCGGTCAAGACGTGGAAAACAACAATTCGAATTTCGTATCCATCCTTGGTATTGAAGATGCCCGAAAAGCGATGTGGGATCATTATTGCCATGCCATGGAAGCACTTCAAAAGCTCCAGTATAAAACAGGCTATTTAAAGCAAATATTGAATTACACTATAAACCGGGAATATTAGATTGATAAAAAATAGACAGCCCAGGATATTCGAGGCCACTGAAAAAGTCCACTTACGAGGGCTTATGCTGGAACTGTTGATTTTCGTTCCGAGCGGACGCTTTCCG
>NZ_JAROCC010000017.1 GCF_030433715.1 Sporosarcina highlanderae
ATAGTATTCTTTGTTTTTGCCCGTAAGGAGATCATTGACATTACCATGAAATAGAGAATTTTCCTTAACCTTCGGTTCTCCCGTTTATTAATCCGGTCCTGGTACTGGAGTTTCCCAGATTGGTGCCTTTGAATATCAATCCCCGCGTATGCATTGATCTGTTTTGGATTCTTAAAGCGTCGAATGTCACCTAACTCACCGATTATTCTTACGGCTGTTGTTTCTCCGATTCCTGGAAATGACACGAGCACTTTAAAGTCTACTCTTTCCTTTGATAATTCCACCATCTGTCTGATGATGTCCTTTTTCTGTTTCATCAGTTCCAAAATGCGCTTTGCATAGTGCTTTAAATGGTGGCAACGGACGTCTCCCGGTCTGATAGCCGAATAGGAATTCTCTGCTGCGGTGAATAATAATGCTGCTTCTTCCTCCGCTTTCTGATCAGATATATTCTTACGGGTTGCCTGTTTGATTTGGTTGTGTAAATCCTTTTTTGAAAGGTTTTGTAAACAAGCAGGATGTGGATAGAGCTGGACGATATTCAAAAACATGGCTGAGCTCTTTGAAAACACTTTTTCCAATAGTGGAAAGCTTAACTGTAAGAACGCATGTAACCGATTGTAGTGATGTCTAATTTCCTTTTCAATCTCTTCGTAGTAGCGTCCCAGCGCTCGCATCTGTTCAAAATAGTCCTCTTGTACGTATGTTTCCTGCCGGTCAGATTTGAAATGGGATTTGGCCAGTTCATGGGCATCACTGATATCCGTCTTATGACGGCGCATGGCAGCCATCTGAAGCTTAGCTTCCAATGGGTTTAGGCGCATATAAGGATAGTGTTGTGCCTGCAAAAAGCACTCAAGCCCTTTTGAATAGACGCCTGTAGCCTCGAAGACAATCTCAGGCATTTGGCCGTCTTGTTTCCTCAGTGATTCTATTCGCTCTTTTAATGATTGGAAGCCCGTTACTGTATGTTCCAATTCACCTTCAAATTGACAGCGTTGATTGTGATCATAGACAACCATTGTACTTTTTCCCATACTTACATCAAAAGCCATTACATGTTTCATCTTTCTTCCTCCTGGTGACAACTCATAGAAGTCCTTCACAGTGCCTCATCGATTCCATTTTCTTATACACGACCTCAAGGGCCCAACATACTAAACTGATTCTAATAAGGGTGTGAAGTTAGTCGGTTTCCTTATACGGATTCAAAGATCCCAGCGTCCGCACGACTTTCCTTCACTTCTACTATAAAAAAATAGTAGCACAAACCATGGCCATGGTCTGCACTACTAATGTTAGTATGTTTCCGCGGGGCGGGCGGTGAGCCTCCTCGTCCGCGACGCTACGCTTTCGCTACCTGCGGGGTCTCACCTGACCCGCTGATCCCGCAGGAAAAGCCGTAATGAAGGACGGCTTTTGCGAACAAAAGCGAAGCGTTGAGAGCATATCTTTGCACTTCGCCGCCTTCCGCTCCAATCAACGGAAATCATAAATATTTTTGTGTGGTTTTATAAATGTTTTGGGGGTGAAAGGTTAATGGAAATGATCCCTTTGATCATCGGTTTCTATTTTTCACCTATATTGGCTATTATTTTTTGTTTGAATCTTGTTGAAGTGATAAAAAAAGTAAAGAATGACCAGCCAACTTCCAGTAATTCGTTTTGGATGACAGTATCTTTTGCTCTGATTGTATGGACCATTTGTGCTTCAGTTATTATGACTGCAGCTTAAAAGAGTCGTCGTAACTATAACAAAGTGAAAAGTTGTTAAGGGGGAAGAAGTTTATAAATATTAGATTTTACTTGAATTTATATCCCGATATTTCTGTGGAGGAATGGACTTTCAAGAGCCCAAAGGAGATTTTTGAAGAAGGAAACTATATAGAGAACTATAAGTGGATTTTTGCGCACACTAAGTTGATTGAAGTGGAAGGCGGCGACTCCTTGGGGATTAGCGTGACAGGTGAGACCCCGCAGAAGCGTAGCGACGAGGAGGCTCACCGCGCGCCCCCAGGAAAGCGTCCGCCTGGAACGGAAATCAACTGTTTACTCTATACTCTAGGCAATCTTGGAAAGTTGTGTTATAATTTTGAATGAATACTCATTCATTACAAAGGGGGATTGTTATGTTTACTGACAAGGTGTTTATTGTAACTGGTGGATCGAATGGTATGGGGAAGTTCATGGCAAAGAAATTTGCTGATGAAGGTGCCGATGTCATTATTACAGGGCGCGATCTTGATCGATTGGAAGCTGCAAAACAGGAAATTGGAGAGAAAGCGCATATTTATCAAATGGATGTGCGCAATCTTGAAAATGTACAAGGTTTAGTTGAATTTGCAGATGATAAATTCGGTAAAATTGATGGTTTGGTAAATAATGCTGCTGGTAATTTCATTGTTAAAGCTGAGGATCTTTCTCCGAATGGCTGGAAATCCGTTATTGATATTGTATTGAATGGGACATTCTATTGTACAAGTGCGGTTGGAAACTATTGGATTAAGAAGGGACAGAAAGGTTCCATTCTTAATATGCTGGCGACTTATGCATGGGATGCTGGTCCAGGTATTGTCCATTCAGCCGCTGCAAAGGCTGGTGTTATGTCATTGACGCGCACACTTGCTGTTGAATGGGGAAGAAGCTATGGATTCAGAGTGAATGGCATTGCACCAGGTCCAATTGAGCGAACTGGTGGTGCAGAGCGTCTGTTTCAGTCAGAAAAAGCAGTTCAACGTACGATCAATTCAGTACCGCTTGGAAGAGTTGGGCAGCCTGAAGAAATCGCTGAATTGGCGGCATTCATCATGTCTGATAAAGCGGCATATATGAATGGTGAAATCGTAACGTTAGACGGCGGACAGTGGTTGAACCAGTATCCGTTTTAATAATTCAACATATGCTTATTATGCGCAATTGAAGGCGGATATGCGTATTTTGGAGGATTTATGAGCTTTTCAAAGGATTTATAATTATTTAGATTTATTTATGAGTGTTTACAGGGATTTATGCGTTTTTGAGATGAAATATGCATGTTTCAATTGATTTATGCGTATTGCGAAGGAACATTTATAGATGTAGCCAGTATTGTTTTCATGAATAAACACATTCTAACTTCGACACTTATAGTGGAAGGGAGAATTGGATTCAATATGGCTATTTGGATTGTTCCGTTGGCAATTGTATTTATTATCATTGGTATTATAGGATGGAGAGCTGTGAGGGTCTGGGATACTGCTGTAGTGCTTAACGAAAAGGATCAACGTGTTGCAGATGCAGTAGAAGATCATCCCTTTACGCTCAATCCTATTATATGGGTGATCGGTGTCGCGGCGTTATTTATCCTCTTTGTGATTTTCTTTTACTGGGCCTCTTCCATATAGGAAGGGGTTTCCTTTTTGTTTGCGAAACCTGTCCAGCTCCGGGCGCTTTTCTTTTGATTTCGGTGGGATGTTCACTGTCGCTTATGGTATGATAGATTTGTAGAATTGTTTTGTAGCTTGTGAACAGAAGGAGCGATATTTCTATGATTTCTCTAAATAACAGGGATTTTCTTTATGTGCCGATTGCCGATTATCTTATTCCTGCCGAAAAAGTGGCCCATGTGCAAATCGGCAATAATGCGGAACACGCCCTTCTCGTCCTTACGAAAACCGGTTATTCTGCAATACCTGTCATTGATTCAAAAAACCAACTAAAAGGACTTCTTGGAATTGGTATGATCACGGATTCCATTTTGGGGATGGAAAGAATCGAATATGAAAAGCTTGCAGACTTGAAGGTGGACCAAATCATGCAAACGGATATTCCGAACATAAAAACTACTGACAAGTTCCAAAAGGGCTTGGACCTGCTAATTAATCATACTTTTCTCTGTGTAACTGAAGAGGACGGTACTTTTGCGGGTATACTGACGAGAAGAGTCATGCTGAAGGAATTCAAGAAATACATCTACAAGAATTAATCATGTTCAATGTGTGATCATTGAAGAGAAAGGCTCCAATTGGGGCCTTTTACTGTTTTTATTTATTGTTGAAAGGAGAATTGTCGTGGATGTACATAAAAAAACAAAGCGCCCACTTGTTCTGATTTCGGTCATGCTTGCCATGTTCGTCGGTGCAGTGGAGGCAACGATCGTTTCTACTGCAATGCCTGCAATTGCAGCAGAGCTTGGTGGTTTTTCTAGATATAGTTGGATATTTTCATCATATTTGTTGATGAGTACTGTCACTGTCCTTATTTATGGAAAGTTGGCTGACATATTTGGTCGTAAACCGATCTTGTTTCTTGGAATGGCAATTTTTCTTATTGGCTCGATACTTTGTGGCTTTGCAGGATCGATGGAACAACTTATCATTTACCGATTGATCCAAGGGTTAGGAGCAGGGGCGGTCATGCCGATTGCAACGACTATTGTGGGAGATATCTACTCGACAAAGGAACGTGCTAAAATCCAAGGTTATTTATCAAGTGTTTGGGGTGTTTCTGCTGTTTCGGGTCCTGTCATTGGTGGATTGATCGTCCAGTATATGGATTGGAAGTATGTTTTCTGGGTTAATGTACCACTTGGGTTGCTTGCGGTAGCTGGCGTGTTTTTCTTTCTCCATGAACCTGTAGTTGAACGGAAAGTTGCAATTGACTTCAAAGGGGCAGCACTCCTTGCAACTTCATTGTCAGTTATCCTGTTTTGGCTTGTTGAGGGTGGGCAATCATTCGACAGGGCATCTTTATTAAGTCTTTTGCTTATAGTCTTTGGGGTTGGGTTGTTTTCATTTTTCATATGGATCGAACGGAAGGCTGCGGATCCGATGATGCCGTTCGCCATTTGGAAAAATCCAGTCATTCTTTACGCGAATCTTGTTTCATTGACTACCGGAGTCATAATGATAGGCGTTTCCTCATATTTACCAACATTTGTGACAGGGGTAATGGAACAGCCCGCCATTATTGCTGGGTTTACACTGACAGCCATGTCGATAGGATGGCCTATCGCCTCTTCGGTTGCAGGGCATCTTTTAATTAAATTCGGTACTTTTAAAGTTTCATTCGCCGGTGGGTTATCACTAATTTTGGGTGGGATTTTATTCGTATTGATGACTAGTGGATCAGGACCTTTATGGGCTGCGTTTTCAAGCTTTTTCATCGGTGTAGGAATGGGGTTGACGAGCACAGCATTCATTGTAACTATTCAGGGGACTGTTAGCCGGGAACAACGCGGTTCCGCGACTGCGGCGAATATGTTCATGCGTAATTTTGGAAACACGGTAGGAGCCGCAATTTTTGGCGCAGTGCTAAATGGTTCGTTGCTGGCGATTTTCAAACAGAAAGAACTAGATTTTGAAGTAAATGATATTAATCTTCTTTTAACTGAAGAAGCAAGGTCAACATTGTCTGTTTTCAAAATGGAAGAATTGCAATACGCACTGGATGGTTCATTACAATGGGTGTATATCGCAGTGTTAGTTTTTGCTGTAATAAGCCTGTTACTTATTTTACGGATTCCTCGAGGAGTGGTTCAATATGACGACAACTGAACTTGAAATTATCAAGGCACTATCGGAGGAGGGTAATATGCGGAAGGCGGCGGAACGGTTATTCCTTTCGCAGCCTGCGCTCTCCCAACGACTTCAGAATATTGAGAAGGAATGGGGGACATTGCTTTTCATCCGCTCCCAAAAAGGATTGGAACCTACACCAGCTGGGGAGCTTGTCATCGCATATGCAAAGGAAACAATAATTAAAAAAGAGGAAACGGCAGAAATGATTGCGTCATTAGCGGATAAAGTGCACGGAACGCTAAAAATTGCGTGTGCGTCAATAGTTGGTCAAACTTGGTTGCCTCAAGTATTGAAGGAATTTGTAGGTGCATATCCGGATGCGAAAATTTCACTGATGACAGGTTGGAGCTCAGAAATTGTGAAAGCGCTTTATGAAGGAGAAGCCCATATTGGAATTGTACGTGGACAAGTGGATTGGAAGAGTAAAAAAGAATATTTATTCAGGGATCGACTGTACCTCGTGGACCAAGAAATTACAACGATAGATGAGTTGAAAAATACAAGCAGGCCGTTCATCCAGTTTAAAAGTGATTCGAATTACTACATGGAAATTCAAAGGTGGTGGCAACGACATTTCACACAAAATCCTGGGCGTCAAATAACCGTTGACCAGATTGAGACATGTAAACAACTTGCACTGAATGGTATCGGTTATGCAATCTTACCGTCAATAACTCTATCAGGTGATGAGGATGTCAACAGGATACCCTTGCTGAATAGTGAGGAGGAATTTGAGTTGACGAGGGATACATGGCTAATCGGCTATGATTCAACGTTTGCGTTGAAACAAGTGGATGCATTCACTCAAGTTGTAAACAAATATGCTGAAAGATTAAGAAAGGAATCAGAATAGAAGGGAACTTTCCTCTATTCTCTACGTACTAATTAGGAAAGGTCGTAGAAAAATGGCGTTAGATGAGAGGGGGATTTACATATGTGGAGGAAACACCTAAGTACTATTGTTATACTAATAGTAATTTGCCTATTTTTTCCTGCTGTCCATGCAATGGCTGCGCCTGAACTTAAAGTTAAGGTGTCTGCAGGGTTTGATGGGAAAGCGAAGTATGGAAAAGGAGCACCCATTACGATTGAAATCGAAAATAGTGGAACATCGCCGTTTAATGGTGACTTAGTCGTCGATACGCAGCAATCATACGAATCTGGCGTAGGGGAAGTTTTTCCTGTGAACGTAGGGGCCGGTGAAACGAAAACGGTCACTTTCATTAATTCCAAGATGTATGATTTCAATATGTATGGTATGAATACGAAATCTATTTTCTTTTATGAAGGCGGTTGGAAAAAGGGGAAAGAGATTGCTCATAAAGGGTCTCAACAAATAACAGTCGCAATGTACCATGAGGATACAAAAATCTTAACTGCATTTACGGATAATATTGATCGGTTGTCCGCATTAAAAGGGATGCGCTTGACCAATTATCCTAATGTGCAGATGATTGATGCATCCAAGATCACATCCGTTAAACTACCGGATGTGTCCGCTGGCTGGGGACCAACTGATGTGATTATCGTAGATGAATATCCGATTGCGGATATGTCGGCAGTTGAACAAGATGCGCTTATCAACTATGTTCGTTCGGGCGGAGTCATCATTTTCGGAAATTCAGATCATCTTGCTGTGGAATCTGGTGCATTTGCTGAGTTTTTACCTCTTACACTGACAGACAAAACGACTATTGGTCCTGAAGCATTCAAAAATTGGACTGAAATTGACGGATTTGATAATGACGTTACCATCTCACAGTCAACCTTGAACACCGATGCGAAAGTAATCTATTCACATGGGCCTAATATTTTGGCAGCATCAAAGTCACTTGGAAAAGGAATGGTCGTCCAAACTGCTTTTTCATTAGGTGACGAACCTCTATCAAAAATGCATGGAACACATACTCTATGGAAAAAATTGCTTGACGCTGTCGATCAATCAATGATGGCAGGCGGTATAATGCCTTATTATAACGACCCAATGGAATCAATGCGATGGTCCATTGGAAATTCAAACGAACTTTTTCCATCTTTTAAAGTGTCCGCTCCTCTTCTTTTCGGAGTTATTCTGCTTTATATCATCATCATCATTCCGGTTTTATATCTTGTATTGAAGCGGAAAGACAAGAGAGAGCATGCTTGGTGGATTATTCCTGCGATTTCAATTGCGGTTTCCGTATTCATCTTTGCCTATGGTGCACGTGATCGTATCGGCCAGGCTCAATTACAGCAGACATCTGTTTTAGATGTAGGTACGGATGGAACATTGTCGGGTTATTTTGTGGAGTCAATATTGACAAATAAGGCAGGGGATTTTGTTTTCACTGCACCGCGCGAGACGACATTATCGACATATACTCCTTTTTCAATGGGTTCTATTTTCGGCCCTTCGCAAATGAGTACCAATGCACATAAACGCGCAATTCTTGAAAGAGATGCATCAGGGTCTAAAATGAATCTTAGGGACATTGGATACTGGGATGTTGCTACTGTATATGGCCAAACGACATTGGATATCAAAGGAAATTATGATGTGAATCTAACTGTAAAAGATAAACAGTTAACAGGAGAAATTACCAATAATTTTCCATTCCCGCTAAAAGATGTTGCAATTTGGTCGGGAAATAAGCAAATAGCCATTGGAGATTTAGGCCCCGGTGAAACAGTAAAAGTTAATGAAACATTGACAACTTCCTCGTTATTGCCTAAACGCTCAGTGAGCCAAGTGTATTCGAGCCAAATGCCTTTAAATACAGATGAATTAATGGAGTGGAGAAAACGAGGTCTAATGGTGTTTTCAGGCGATTTCATCAACAGTCAATCCAAGCCTGCAATTATTGGTTATGCGGACACACAATTAATACCTGTAAACCTTGAGGAAGTAAAGGCTTCTACGGATGCTCTAACGATGATTACACAGGCTTTTACAGCAAAT
The DNA here is from genome assembly GCF_030433715.1 of Sporosarcina highlanderae. Taxonomy (GTDB): domain Bacteria; phylum Bacillota; class Bacilli; order Bacillales_A; family Planococcaceae; genus Sporosarcina; species Sporosarcina highlanderae. The sequence goes on from NZ_JAROCC010000017.1 coordinate 8,496, forward strand.
ATCGAATTCAGCGATAAATTTACAATCGACTCCGAAATGATGGAGATGAAGCTTACTTCGGAGAAATATAATGCGGAGCCTTATCTAACCGGTTATCCGGCGAATATGTATTATTTCGATGAAGAAAGTTATATTCAAACATGGAAAATACCGGATGAGTGGATGGAGAAAGGATTTAATTGGCAGTCAATGGATATATCGAAAATCCAACGACAATTATACAATGTCAGTATTTTAAATCAAACCACTCAAGAGTTTGAGCAATTAGAGTCTGTACGCAAGCTAACGATCGATTCGATTGTTCCTTATTTATCCAAAGACGGTGAATTAAAACTACGTATTGAATTTACAAATGGGCAACGAGGGATTGAAGCGCAAGCCCCTGAAATCAAGTTGCATGGTGAGGTGAAGAAATGATAGAGATTAAAGGTCTGACAAAGAAATATGGTCAATTCACCGCGCTTGATAATTTGAATCTTACACTCGATGAGGGAACGGTATTTGGATTTGTCGGTGCGAATGGCGCGGGTAAGTCTACGACATTTTTAATATTATCCACATTGCTTCAACCAACTTCGGGGGAAGTTCTCATTAATGGCATCAGTGTTCGGGAAAAACCATCAGAGATCCGAAAACTGATCGGTTATATGCCAGATTTCTTCGGTGTCTACGATCAGCTGAAGGCTGATGAATACTTGGACTTTTACGGGGCGAGCTATGGTATTCCAGAAGAGGAAAGGAAGAAACTTATACCACAGTTGTTAGAATTAGTGAACCTAACCCATAAAAGATATTCTTACGTAGATTTGCTGTCAAGGGGAATGAAGCAAAGATTATGCTTGGCACGAAGCTTGATACACGATCCGAAAGTACTTATTTTGGATGAACCCGCATCTGGCCTTGATCCAAGGGCACGTGTTGAAATGCGTGATATTTTAAAAACGTTAAAAGGTATGGGGAAGACAATATTAATATCTTCCCACATTCTGCCTGAACTTGCGGAAATGTGTGATGAAATTGGTGTTATTGACAATGGAAAACTGATTGCGCATGGATCAGTTGCTGATATTCAGAAAAAATTACAGGGTGAAAAAGTGATTACAGTTCGACTTGGTGACAAAACGGATGAAGCGATTTCTTTCTTTGAAGAGCAGCCGTACGTGACTACAATTGAAAGGCTCGATAGCGAGGATGGCATTTCCTTCACGTATAAGGGAAGCGAAGAGGAGCAGATAGGTATGTTGAAAAAGGCGATGTTAGAGGATTTGCCGATTGTTTCGTTCATGGAGCATGTAACAAACCTTGAAGATGTCTTCATGGAAATAACGAAGGAGGCCGCTGACTAATATGAATTTTAATAATCCGGTTCTCTTTAAGGAATTAAAACTTAGATTCCGATCATTCAAAGGTTTTAATGGCATATTATTCTTTCTGCTTGCTATGTGCGTGTTTGTGTTCGGTTATATATTCCTGACTGTCAATATGACAGGCTCTTCGTATTTCAGACCAAGTCAGAGCTTTGTGCTTTTCGCTTTTCTTTCATACATCCAGTTAGGGCTTGTGTTATTCACGGCCCCCGGATTAACAGCGGGATCGATTAGTTCTGAAAGGGAAAAACAGACGCTGCCGATCCTATTGACGACATCTCAGAGCTCGTTTCAAATAATTTCGGGTAAAATGCTTTCTTCCGTAGCTTTCCTTTTACTATTAATAGTTGCAGGGCTACCCGTTTATAGTTTGGTATTCCTGTTTGGCGGAATTTCTCCTGTGGATTTCGCCAAAGTATTCTTCTTCCTGTTCGTAACCTTGCTTGCGATAGGAAGTCTCGGTGTAATGTTCTCAACGTTAATTCGCAGAACAATTGTATCGATGATCGCAACTTATGGGTCCATGCTTTTCCTTTCGGTAGTGACTGGTTTCCTTTTAATTATTGTCATGCAGATGAAAGCATTTAACACAATGGGGACCGTTGCAACACCTTCTTATTTAGGTCAGTTTTTGGCATCGATTAATCCTGCGGTGCTTTTCGCATCATTTTTATCACCTGAGTTGAATAGAACCATTAGTGAATTGACGAAAATCGAGTTCCCGATTTGGGCTGGATATTTGATATTTTATAGCTTGATTACAGCGGCAGCTTTATTCATATCAGTGAAGAAATTACGTGTTAATATGAAGAGATTAAAATGATGAGGTGTGACAGATGGAAGGGAAAATAGCGTTACAGCGATATGTCAAGAGGGCATTAAGGTCATTACGTCTGGAACGATTGGTCTATAAGCTGCAAACTGGATTGTTTTTGTCTGCTTTGTTGTTCACACTAATCCTTTCCGCTTCCAGACTGTTCATACTGCCTCATTACTTGTTACTTGCGACTTATATTTCTTGCTCTACAATCGGAATAACAATAGTTATTTTGTTGATCAAAAATGTTCGACAAGACGAAGCAATCTGGAAGTTAGATAAGTATCTGCCTGACAACTTATTAGTGACCGCATTGGATGAGCGTGTTCAACAATCCAGCTACGCGGAGACAATCACACAAAATGCGAAAAAAAATATGAATAACGCATTTACACAATTTAAAAGACGTGAAAAAAAATATGTAAATGGCAAGATGTTAATTGGTTTTCTCTTTCTTTTTACAGCCTCAATACTGTTGGTTATGTTTCCTTCTAATGCACAACAGGAGGCAAAAGCAATTGCTCAGGAAAAAGAGATTATTGAGGAACTTAAGAAAGAAATCCAAGAGTTGGCTAAGAAAGAAAAGCTCCCCGAAGTCAAAAAGGAACTTGAGGACCTTGCTGAGAAATTAAAAGACACTGAAACAACTGAAGAAACATTAAGGGAATTAGTGAAAAAGCAGAAAGAATTCAAGTTGAAGGAACAGAGATTAGCCGAAAAGAAAACTAGTGATGGAGATGGATTAAGCGAGTCCGAAGAAGAAGAACTCGAAAAACTTAGACCGTTAGTCGACCAACTTGCTCAGCAAGCTGGAAAGACACAATCTGCATTAAATAAAATTGGTAAGGCTCCATCTTTACCAGCATTAGCTAATGCAGGGAACCAGCCGCCTACTAACAATGGTCAATCAGGATCTACCGGAAAACCTAACTCAGGCCAGCCGCAAGTAAATAGCGGAGGTCAGGGCCAACAAGGCCAAGGCCAAAGTGAAGGCCAGGGCCAAGGTGAAGGTCAGGGTCAAGGCGAAGGGCAGGGCGAAGGCGAAGGCCAAGGAGAAGGCCAGGGCGAAGGCCAAGGAGAAGGCCAGGGCCAAGGTCAAGGCCAAGGTCAAGGCCAAGGCCAAGGCCAAGGTCAAGGTCAAGGCCAAGGTCAAGGCCAAGGTCAAGGCCAAGGCCAAGGTAAAGGTCAAGGTCAAGGCCAAGGTTCGGGACAAGGAACAGGTAAGGGCGGGCGTGATATGCTCTCGATTCCTTCTGACAGAATCGGTGGCTACAATGATCCATCGGTTGTCGGGGGGGAACTTGGAGAAGGCGAGTTCATCGAAGAGAACGAACGTGAAGGTCTTGTTGAGAGAGGGACGCTTAAGCCATACCGCGAAGCAATCGGCAGCTATAAAGACGCTTACTTGAAAGGTTCGGATAAGTTGAAGCTACCCGCAGATTTACAAAGGGTTCTTTCCGATTACTTTTCGTCAATTGAATGAGATATGGATGGGAGATGTACACATGTCGTTTTCGCCAGAGCAATTTGAAGAAATGAGTAAAAAACTTACTGAAGTACGGGAGGAAATCGGTAAATTCATAGTTGGGCAACAGGAAGCAGTTGAATTTTCCTTGTACTCAATATTGGCTGATGGGCATGCTTTATTAGAAGGGTTGCCCGGACTTGGAAAGACCATGCTTATCCGAACAATTTCTGAAGTCTTGGATCTTTCCTTCTCCCGAATCCAATTCACACCTGACCTAATGCCGGCAGATATAACGGGAACCAGCATTCTTGAACGAAATGAAGAAGGAATGCAACGGTTTGTATTTAAGGAGGGCCCTATCTTCAGCCAGATGGTCCTTGCGGATGAAATCAACCGAGCAACTCCTAAAACCCAAAGTGCACTTCTTGAGGCGATGGGGGAAAAGACTGTTACCGTACTTGGAGAAACAAGAAAGATGGCCAAACCGTTTTTTGTATTGGCTACTCAGAACCCGATTGAAATGGAAGGTACTTATCCATTGCCAGAAGCCCAGATGGACCGCTTCTTATGTAAAGTTTTATTGCCTTATCCTTCAAAGGAAGAACTGAAGGAAATCATGCTAAGAACAACTGGCCCTGGTTCCATTACGATTCGAAAAGTGATGAATTCCGAAACAATCGTAGAAGCGCAGGAGATGGTAAAAGCAGTCGTTATCGCGGATGATATGATTGACTACGCAGTCGAACTCGTTTCAGCAACCCATCATAAATCAGGGGCAGGAGATGAATGGAGCCAGTATGTACAATATGGCAGCGGTCCACGAGGCTTGCAGTCCATCATACGTCTTGCAAAAGCAAGGGCGCTTATGGCAGGACGGGTACATGTGTCAATTGCCGATATTAAAACTGTCGCGAAACCAGCATTACGGCACCGTGTCCTTATCAATTATGAAGGGGAAGCGGAAGGGATCGATGTTGATAAACTGATCGATAAATTGGTGGAAGAAGTACGTCAAGGGGCATCTGTGCGATGAAGGGGGAGCTATTTCCCGATAGATTGGCCAAACGATTGGGTGCCTTGTCCATTTCAACAAAATCGAGGCGCCTTGGTCATCATAAAGGTGCTCATCGATCGAGTAAGACGGGCTCTTCCCTTGACTTTTCAGACTTTCGCGAATATCATCCTGGCGATGATTTACGGCATATCGACTGGAATGTATTTGCACGTACTGATAAGCCATTCATTAAACAGTTTTTGGATGAACAGGAAATGCGGGTACATATATTGCTTGATTCCACAAAGTCGATGAGTACGGATGGAAAATGGAATTTTGCACGTCAGATTGCGATAGGATTTGGACATATTGCTTTAAAAAGCGGTGATACGGTTTCATTTTCCACCTATAACACGAGAGAAAGTTATTTCTTTCGAAAAAAAGGTGCGTTGCATCGGGCATCCTTATCAAAATTCATATCCAAACTGGATAACCCTTCATCGACTATGGATTTTGCAGATCATGCCCTAAAACATATACCGAAAGCGGTCACTGTTCTATTAATTATTACGGATGGTCTTGAACAGCTTGATAAGTGGGAGAAGTTATTCAGGAGATTACCGGGTATTTGTAAAGATATTCGAATAGTGACTGTCCACTCCGCACAAGAAGAGATTCCCACATACGAAGGGGACGTTCGGTTAGTGGATATCGAGAATGAATCGGTCATCGAAGTTTCGATGACCAAAAGAATTGTAGAAGATTATACAGAAAAAAAACGAAAACATGAAACCCAACTAACTGCATTGGCGAATAAATACGGAATCCGACTATTACGTACTGAGACTTCTGAAGGTGTCATGGATTTATTTACGAAAAAAATGCGCCAAGTAGGTTGGTTACAATGATGGGAGGCGGCTAAGTGGGGTTCGATCAGTTAAGTAATATGTGGACTGCAGTTTTTCCGTTGGCCGTCCTTCTCTATTATTTCTTTAGGAAAAAGTATGTGACTACAACAATTTCATCCACTTTATTCTGGGAGAAGTCAATGCGGGAGACAAAGGTGTCTCCTTATTTGAAAAATTTACAGCGTAATGCATTATTCTATTTACAAATGGCGGCATTTTTGCTTTTTCTGTTCATTTTGCTTGGACCATTTTTACCGAAGGAATCCGTTCCTACTAGTCATACTGTATTCATCGTTGATACGTCAGCAAGCATGGGTGCAACAGTTGGTGAACTTTCATTATTTGAAAGCAATAAAGAAAAAATACAAGAGCTTGCTGAACAACGGGCGGGAAGCGCAATATCAATCATTACGACTGGCAAGGAACCTTCATTGTTAGTGCGTAAAGAGACAGATGAACGCGCCGTTTTGGCTGCTATCAATCAATTAGACATGCAATATGAACATGAACATATGGCACGCTCAATCGATTTCGCGAAGTCAATCGCTTTGCAAGATGGCGCGGATGTCCATATTTTTACCGACTTTTTGGATAGATCCGTATTTATGGAAAGCGAAAATGGAATCACTTGGACAGTACATACCAATGAAAAACCGTTAGCAAATATTGCAATAGAGAAGTTCGGGGCTGTAGCTACTATGAATGGAACCGAAGCGATTGTTAAACTGTCTAATCAATCTACATCCAAGCAACCTGGAAAGATGATCATAAAGAATGGAGTGACGGGTGAAACGTTGTCCGAACAGGATTTCTTTATTGATGCTGGAGCTGATTTGCTTCTTTCATTTAAGGAGTTACCAACAGTATCCGCCATTAGGGCTGTTCTACAAGTTCAAGATGATTACCCAACGGATAACGAGGCACTGATTTTGATTGGAAACGCATCATCAGAGGTTATCGTTGATAGTCAATTACATGAGCTTGTTAAGAAAGCATTTGAAGCGATAGGATTGACTGTAACAACGGGTTCCGTAAGTGAGATGGAGATGGCAAGAGATCAGGCTATTCTTGTGACAAATGATCCTTCATTTCTCCGGGAAGGGACCGAACCAATTCTATTGATGGGCAGGAATGATTCATCAACAGAACCGGTTTCTGGAATGGTGCAAACCGTAAACGACTCTTTGTTTACGATTGCATCGATTAAAGATATTTACGTGAGTGCCTTATACCCTCCGTTTGAGGGATATGCGACATTGGCGACGGTAGATGGAAAGCCTTTTATACAACGCTCTCAGCGGGGAGATATTGTTGTATTATCTGATATTGCCTTAACCGATTGGCCGTTACACCCATCTTTCCCATTATTTATTTGGAGTTCCGCTGAAATGTTAAGGTCGGGAAGCGACAATGTAGGGGCATTTATACCGAATGAACGGAAAGCGGTCTTAACAAGCGGATCAGAAGGAATCGAAATTTTTACGACTGAAGACAAATATGTTGCAAGCTATCCGGATGGCGGAAGTTTTGTTGCACCTTCGAAACCCGGGATTTATAAAATGATAGACGGCGGAACAGAGAAGTATTTTTCTGTTCAACTAGAGTTAGGTGAAAAAATCGTATCCCATGGATCGGGTTATAAACAAGGATTCGTGGAAACCGATGATGCAGGGAAAGAAGAAGGCAAAAATATGATTGGATGGCTATTCTTATTGCCTGTCCTCCTTCTTTTATTGATCGAGTGGGAGGTGCAAAGACGTCGTGGATATCCGAATTGATGAGCCATTGTGGCTTTTATTGCTTATACCTGTGGCCCTTTATATGGCATACACGTGGAAGACTTCAAAAATGCGGTTTATCGGAAAAGGGACAATTCTTTATGCCTTAAGGAGTTTATCAATACTTTGCATCGTTTTCGCACTTACTTTTCCCTATGTTTTGTTGCCGGATAATGAGGAACAGATTTTATTTGTTGTAGATAGATCGGTATCGGTAGAGGATGCCGGAGCGTCAGCCGGAAAATGGATTGCGGATAGTTTAAAGTCCCGTAACGCGAATCAATCGGTTGGAATTTATTCCTTTGCCGGGACGTTCCGAACCGATTTTCAATTAACCAATGGGGAAGCAAAGTTACCGAAATTGGAACCGATGGAATCGAGTAATGCCACCAATATCGCGAATGCGATTGATTTATCTGCGGCAGTCGCAAAATCTAATTTGGCAACGAGGATTGTTTTGTTGTCCGATGGGCTTGAAACAGAAGGTTCTATGGATGAACTATTGCCGAAATATGAGAATAGCCGTGTTCAAATTGATACGGTCGTCCTTAACAGGGTGAATAAAGCAGATGCATCCATCTTGCTATTCGAAACACCTAAAACTGCTTATGAAGGGGAAAAACAGTTATTGCGTGTAGAGGTGGAGTCATCTTCACGGAAAACGGGTCAGTTGTTGATCTATCGAAATGACGAAGAAATAATTAACGAATCTGTTTCGCTTGATGAAGGTGGTAACGTTTTTTCATTCCACATTGAGGCAAGGGGAACTGGACTTCTGAAGTATGAGGCAAAACTGATTGTACCCGATGACGGTATACTGGAAAACAATAGAATGCTTTCCATTACGATGTTAAAACAGTCCCCAAGAGTTTTAGTCGTTCAAACAGAACGTAATCAATCAGTCATACCGGCGTTGTTAGATCAAAATGCAATGGATGTTGATGTAGTGGAGGCAATGCAGTTACCAGAGAATTTATCCGGCTATTTAGGATATGGAGCTATTATATTTGATAATGTACCAGGTCATCTAATAGGCGAGCATAAAATGACAGTGATCGAACAGGCGGTCAAGAGTTTCGGAACAGGATTCATGATGGTGGGCGGCGACGAGAGCTTTGGATTAGGCGGATATTTCAAATCTCCTATTGAGCGATTATTGCCTGTGGAGATGGAAGTGAAAGGAAAAGAACAGCTTCCTTCCCTCGGATTAGTCATCGCAATGGACCGCTCTGGAAGTATGTCCGGTTCGAAAATTGTAATCGCAAGGGAAGCTGCCGCAAGAGCGGTGGAATTGCTGCGAGACGATGATACATTTGGTTTCACTGCATTTGACCATGAAATATGGGAAGTCATTCCTGTTGGACCTTTAGGGAACAAGCAAGAGAAAATTGATGAGATTTTATCTATTCCCGCTGCTGGTGGTACGGATATATTCCCATCTGTCGCAAAAGGATACGAAGATTTGGCTGATTTGAAGCTACAACGAAAACATATTATTCTATTGACGGATGGACAGTCTGGTATGCCACCTGATTATGAGGATATCATTTCAGAAGGTAAAAATAACAATGTTACATTATCGACCGTAGCAATCGGAACCGATGCAGATGGTGTTTTATTGGAAGAATTAGCTGAAATAGGCGGCGGTAGATTTTATGATGCGGTGGATGAATCGACGGTCCCGGCAATACTGACAAGGGAGACCTCAATGCTAACTCGGACGTATATTGAAGATGATCCGTTCTACGCAACATTCAGCAATGTTCCGGAGTGGACGTCTATTTTCCGAGATGGAGTTCCTCAGATGAATGCTTATATTGCAACAACTCCGAAGGGATCCTCTACAATTGTTGCTGAAAGTCAAAAAGAGGACCCAGTCATTGCGGAGTGGATGTACGGTTTAGGTCGTACAATTGCGTTTACTTCGGATTCGACAGGGAAGTGGTCAGGGGATCTGGCCAGATGGGAAGGTTATTCGGACTTTTGGAACACAGCAGTTGCAAGACTTCTGCCAACGTACGAAGAGGTCCCTTATCTGATAAACCATGAGCGCGGTGGCGCGTATACGGTAACGGACAGCTCGCGAAAAGCCGCATTCTTAGATATTGTTATTGTGGATGAAAAGGGGAATGAGCTTCCTTTCCAGTCTGAACCATTGGCCCCGGGAAAAGTGAGAGTAACATTGAAAGCAGATCCAGGGTTAGTGTTCTTCGGTGTTTCGGATGATAAAGGCGGTCTGTTTGAAGCGGGAGTATCAGTACCTTATAGTGAGGAATACAAGCCATCCGAGCCGAATGTCGCTTTACTTGAAAAAATCGCAGAGCGGACGGGCGGAGAAATTCTTGAAGATCCTGCAAAAGTATTCAGACCCCATCCGTTTAAAAGTGGGAATCAGAAGCCTATTGCAAATTGGTTGATCATGCTGTCGATGATCCTGTTTTTCATAGATATTACATTACGCCGCTTCGGTATGTTCTCCGGATTGATGGCTCGAATCGAGAAAAAACCGGTAACTGAATCGACTTCCGTTGTAGCGGAAGACCATGTATCCGAACTATTGAAAGCGAAAAGGAAAAGATAAAAAAACCTCATCTTCGGAGAATCTTTCGAAGATGAGGTTTTTTAAGTTGTCCGTGTGGATGCAAGAAGTGTTTTGTTTTTATTTGCCCAGAAGCCCGTAATTCCGAAGCAAATCAGTAAAATAAATGTGCCGACCAAAAAAGGCAAGGATATATTGAAGTCAAAAATGGAACCGGCAAGTGCTGGGCCGACCATATTGCCTAAACTCATGTAGGCATTCATCATTCCTGCAGCAAATCCTTGTTCTTCTCCCGCAAGCTTAGATACAAGTGTGTTCACCGCTGGCCGTAATAGTGATGTTGCGGTTGAGAAAATTGTAGCGACTAATAGGATTGTCCAAAAAAGATCGACTAGAAGAACTGCTGACATTGAAAAACCTGCGATAATCAGGTTTACTAAAATAACACGCATTTCCCCGTATCTTTTAAAGAGTGGGTTGATCACAAAGGTTTGTACAATAACGCCAACAAATCCGCCGACTGTAATAAGGATGGCGATTTGAGGAGGGGTATATCCGTATTTCTGGTCTACATACAATGAAATTGTTGCCTGGTAATTTGCAAGTCCGAAAGAAAAAACAAACATGATGATCAACATTACGAAATAAGGTGTTTTCGTTGACCGATACAATTGTTCGAACAGATTTTCTTTCCTGTTCTGAAGTTTATCATCTGAGATGGATGGGGCAGGGTTTGGCAAGATGAAAATGGATAAAAGTGCTGCAAATATAGCAGCTCCTGCTGCAAAGTAAAAAGGGAAAAAAAGACTAATGTTTGAAAGGAAACCGCCAATACCCGGTCCAATCATAAAGCCCAATGACATCGAAGCCCCTAAGAGGCCCATTCCTCTCCCACGTCGTTCCAATGTCGTAATATCAGCAACGAATGCCATCATTGGCGGAACGATAAACGCCGCACCAAGGCCGGAGAAAAATCTTGCCACAAACAGCATCCATAGATGTGTCGACATGCTGAACGCAAGTTGCGCTAACCCGTATATGATAAGTCCGAAGATAATGATTTTCTTTCTTCCATGCCGGTCTGACAAGCTGCCTGAGATAGGTGAAAAAATAAATTGTGCAAAGGAAAAAATTGCGATAAGGAATCCAAGTACTTGCCCGGCAGCCCCGAATGTTCCGAGAAACTTCGGCATGATAGGGATAATTAGACCGATTCCGGCCATGGCGATGAACATATTGAACATCAGTACATATAATGCCAAGTTATTAGATTGTTGTTTCTCAACCAAAAGCACACCGCCTCTCTTAACTATTTCGTGTACTTGAAATAGTTTACCACAGTCGGACTGTAAAAACACTTTGATGCTCATTGACATAAAAATGCCTCCCTCATACATAATGGGGGAGGTAATAATCTTTTATCTTAGATTCATCTTGAACTCCAAAAAGAGTTCATTGTAGACGCCTAATAATTCCAGACCTAAGTTTTTATACACTTCCAAATGACTTCTTGTCTCTTCGTCAGGATAGAAGCGTTCATCTTCGACCACTTCAGGATCCATCAACTCAAGTGCTGATAGATTTGGTGTTGAATAACCGACATAATCAGCGTTTTGAGCCGCCACTTCAGGATCAAGCATGAAATTGAGGAAGGCATGTGCACCTTCAATATTTTTAGCTGTCCGAGGAATTACAAAATTATCAAACCATAAATTAGAGCCTTCTTCAGGAACTACATAGTTGATATCATCATTTTCATACATCATATCTGCAGCCTGACCCGACCATGTCAGTGAAATGGCCGCTTCGTTATTGACCATCAGCTGTGTCACTTCATCACCGATGACTGCCTTGACATTTGGAGTTAACGCCTTCAACTTATCCGTTGCTTCACGCAGTTCATCAAGATTCGTTGAGTTCAAGGAGTATCCAAGGGAGTTTAAACTCATTCCTACTGTCTCCCTCGCACTGTCGACAAGGATAACCCTCTGCTTTAACGTTGGGTCCCATAAACTATCCCAACTCTCAAACGTCTGGCCCTCTAACAGAGTTGGGTTATAAGCAATCCCCACAGTTCCCCAGAAATAAGGGACAGAGTACTTATTCTTTGGATCGAAAGGCAAATCAAGGAAATAGGGATCGATATGTTTGATATTCGGAATTTTACTATAGTCAAGTGGTAGTAAAAGGTTCTTTTCAGCCATCATTTCTACCATATATTCAGAAGGTGCCGTAATATCATACGAAGTACCGCCTTGCTCGATTTTGCCCATCATCCCTTCATTCGAATCGAACGTTTCATAGATCACTTTGATGCCCGTCTCTTCTTCAAATTGCTTTAACAGGTCAGGATCAATATATTCTCCCCAGTTATAGACAGTAATCGTGTTTTTACCGGATGATCCACCTTCGTTTAGTTCATGATTGATGAAAATCAGAATACCCGAAACCAATAGTATTAAAATGGCTGCTTGAAAAATTGATTTCATTTCTTCACCCCCGCAAGAGGTGCTTTCATCTTCCGGTTAAGTGCGTAGTAGCCAATTACAAGAGCAACCGTCACTATAAATATGATGCCGGATAAAGCATTGATTGTCAGGCTGATTCCAGTTCTCGCCATAGAATAGATTTCAACGGACAGGGTTGAGAATCCATTTCCTGTTACAAAGAATGTAACTGCGAAATCATCCAGGGAATAAGTTAGTGCAAGGAAAAATCCAGCGAAAATCCCTGGTTGAATGAAAGGTAGGATGACCCTTGTCATAACATCCTTACGTGTTGCCCCTAAATCGCGTGCAGCATCTATTAATGTAGGATTCATCTCCGATAGTTTTGGCAAAACCATAATAACGACAATTGGAATGCTGAATGCTATATGTGATATCAAAACGGATGCAAAGCCTAATTTAACCCCAATCATTGTAAAGAGGATGAGGAATGACGCACCGATAATAACATCCGGACTTACGATAAGTATATTATTCAGCGAAAGCACTGCATTTCTCATTTTTTTATTTCTCATAAAGTTAATCGCTAACGCGCCAATAACACCGATAGTTGTTGACAGAAGAGCGGAAAGTAAAGCGATTATGATTGTATTTAATACAATAACGATCAAACGCTTATCTTCAAAAACCGCGGCATAATGCTCCCATGTGAATGATTCGAAATCCGACATTCCGCCACCTGAATTAAAGGAGTAAAATATCAAATAAAAAATAGGCGCATACAGGATGATGAAAACAATTGCCAAGTATAGTTTCGGAAGCTTACCGATTCTTTCCATTGCCTGTAGCCCCCCTTTCTTTACCCGTAGTGAATAGCATGATGATGAACATGAATAGAATCAAGAACACTGCGATCGTTGAACCCATTCCCCAGTTTTGTGTTACTAAAAATTGCTGTTCAATCGCTGTTCCTAAGGTAATAACTTTGTTTCCGGCAATTAGTCTTGTAATCATGAACAATGATAGGGCAGGGATGAAGACGACTTGTATACCAGATTTCACTCCATTTATCGTCAACGGCCAGACTACACGTTTAAACGTCGTCCAACTATTTGCACCTAAATCACGTGACGCATCTATCAATGCAGGATTCAATTTATCTAATGCGTTGAAAATCGGCAAAATCATGAACGGTATGAAAATATAGACCGAAACGAAAACGAAACTGAAATCGGTGAATAGGATTTGCTGTTTGCCGATACCTACAACTTCCAATAGTGCATTAAGCGGCCCGTACAATCCCATCAATCCAATGAACGCATATGTTTTCAATAATAGATTGATCCATGAAGGGATGATGATTAACAAAAGCCATAGCTGTTTATGCTTTGTTTTTGTTATGAAATAAGCTGTTGGATATGCTATTAACAATGAGAACAACGTAATAAGAAATGCATACCAAAACGAGCTTGTTGTCAGCTGAAGATACACGGATGTAAAGAAATTCCGATAATTAGAAAGCGTGAAGTTTCCTGTCAGATCGAAAAACGAATAGTAGACGATCAATGCAATCGGTGCAAGGACAAACAACAGGATCCACGCTGCATAAGGGACCGAGTAAATTGACCGCAGGCGATTATTCTTCATCGGCAGACGCTCCATAAGATTCAAGTCTCGCGTCATATTCCTCTTCCGATTCATTCAATCTCATGACATGTATGTCCTCCGGATTGAAATCGAGACCGATTACTGCACCCACTTCAGCCTTTTTTGTAGAATGGACAAGCCATTCATTGCCATCTTGGTCATACGTAGACAGTTCATAATGAACCCCGCGGAATAATTGTGTATCCACTGTTACATTCAATTTTCCTGTGTCGACAGTTGAAATTTCCAAATCCTCAGGACGGATGACAATATCGACTTTTTCATTCGGCTGAAGTCCCGCATCCGCGCAATCAAAACGTTTGCCTGTAAATTCCACGATATAATCCTCAATCATTCTGCCCGCGACAATATTCGATTCGCCGATGAAATCAGCGACAAAACGGTTAATCGGTTCATCATAAATATCAAGAGGCGTTCCGGATTGTTGGATGACTCCATCGTTCATAACAAAGATTTCATCAGACATGGCAAGTGCTTCTTCCTGATCATGAGTAACAAAGATGAATGTTTTGCCCAAACGCTGTTGTAATTCACGTAACTCATACTGCATTTCGGAACGAAGCTTCAAGTCAAGCGCAGATAAAGGCTCGTCTAAAAGTATAATCTCAGGGTCATTAACAATTGCTCTCGCAATCGCAACACGTTGCCGTTGGCCACCGGACATCTCAGTTATTTCACGGCTTTCATAGCCCGCTAAGTTAACGAATTTCAATGCTTCTTTGACTTTACGATCTATTTCGTCCTTCTTCACTTTTTTGATGCGTAAGCCGAATGCGATATTCTCATACACATTCAGGTGGGGGAAGAGGGCATAATCTTGGAAGACAGTATTTACTTGTCGTTCATTTGCAGGGACGTTATTGATGTTTTTTCCATTAAAGTAAATCGTTCCTTCAGTAGGTTCAATAAAGCCCGCAATTAATCGAAGAATGGTCGTCTTACCACACCCCGAAGGTCCTAATAAAGTATAAAACTTACCGCGTTCCAACTCGAATGAGACATTATCCAATACGGTTGTTTCATCACTATATTTCTTAGTGACATTTTCAAAACGGATAATAGGCTGATTTGCCATTTTTAAAATTTCCCCCTTTATAAATATGATTCTGTTGCAACAAGGAGCAACTCCGTTGGACCTTCATTTGCATTCGATACACGATGATTCTCGGATGCCTCATAATAAGCTGAATCCCCCATTGAAGCCGTGTAGGTACGTTTCCCCAGTTCAATTTCAACCTTACCGGATAATACATATATGAATGTCTCAGCGAGGGAAGGTTCGAACTGTTTAAATTCACCGTGTTTGGAAAATGTAATAAGAACTGGCTCCATTTCATTTTCATTCGAGCGGGGAACTAACCAACGGATGCTATATTTCAGCTCATCATTCACATAGGTTGTTTGATCTTCAGGTGAGTAAACAACTTTCATGTTCTTCTTTGGTTCTTCAAAAAAATCTTTCGGCGTTGTTCCTAACACCTCCAATAAGGAAAAGAGCGTTTCGATTGATGGAGAAGTAAGTTCTCGTTCTAGTTGAGATATATAGCCTTTGGTTAGGTCAGTTCTTTCTCCTAACTCTTCTTGAGTCAGTCCTTTTTTCAATCGAAGGCTTTTGATTTTACTCCCGATCTGCATGGTGGATCATCTTCCCTTCATCTCGGAGTTTAGTATTACTGTACTTTAAGTTTACTATAAACCTTTTTAATTATACAAAATACTGGTTGAAAATCAAGACGTTATTTAAATTTAATACAATCTTTCATATGCACGCATAGAATAAGCAATGGAAATCTTTTTAGCGGAGGGAAAATCCTATGAAATTACATGAACAAATGCCTGAATTGACAGGGGCAACAACTTGGTTAAATGGTAAAGTCGAAAAGTTCGATCTTGTTGGTAGAAAACCGACACTTATTCATTTTTGGTCAGTCAGCTGCAAACTATGTAAACTAACTATGCCGGACGTAAATAATTTTCGTGATCGATATAGGGGTAAACTGAATGTCATTGCCGTGCATATGCCAAGGTCGAAAGACGATATTGATGTAGACAATATTCGAGCGATTGCTGCATTACATGATATTTCTCACCCGATTTTTGTCGATAGTAAATTGAAATTGTCAGATGCATTCGATAACCAATTCGTTCCTGCATATTATGTTTTCGATAAGGGCGGTCAATTACGTCATTACCAAGCAGGGGATAGTGGTATGAAATTGCTTGAAAATCGTTTAAATCGTGTATTGGATGAGATGAGAAATTAAACGGGACTAAACAAGGCGACCTACATATGGGTCGTCTTTTATATTTAGTATCGAATTGTGATACACTTATTTCATCCATCATTCGAATTGGAGCGGGATAAAGTGAAAAAGGAATTTGTTGTTATTGGATTAGGGAGATTTGGTGGAAGTATCGTTAGGGAATTAGTGGAGCTTGGAGCGGACGTTATGGCGATAGACGTGTCGCACGAACGAGTGGAGGAGTTCGCCCAAATTGCGACTACAGCTGTTACTGCTGATACGACAGATGAATCTGCATTACGGGCACTTGGGATCCGTAATTTCGAACATGTCGTTGTTGCGATTGGGGAGAATATCCAAGCTAGTATTTTAACGACATTAATATTAAAAGAAGTCGGTATTAAAAGAATTACTGTAAAAGCGCAAAATGATTACCATGAAAAAGTATTAAGGAAAATTGGGGCGGATCAGGTTGTGCACCCAGAACGTGATATGGCTAAAAGGCTTGCAAATAATATGGTTTCCAATAATATCCTTGATTACCTTGAATTGTCGGATGAATACTCAATTGTTGAAATACGGGCAAATGAAAAAATTGCAGGTTTCACTCTAATCGACTTGGATATTCGTGCGAAATTCGGGGTGAATATCGTGGCAATTAAGCGCCAAACGCAAATATTAGTATCACCGGCAGCGATTGAGGAGATAGAACTGAATGACATTTTGATCGTCATTGGATCTGATATCGATATTCATAGGTTTGAAAAAAAAGCGCTTCATTAAATTTGTATGATAAAAAAATCCTCATGTCATTTAATGACAGAGGATTTTTTGTTTTAGACTTCCATAACGACAGGAAGGACCATTGGTCTCCGTTTCGTCTGGTCGTATAAATAAGGGGAAAGAATATCGATAATGTCGCTTTTTAAAGCTCCTGCCTCAGCAGAGGAATTGGAAAGCTTTTTATTCAATTCCTTGGACAGCAATTGCTGGGCTTCGCTGATCATAGTGCCAGACTCTCTCATATAAACAAAACCACGTGAAATGATGTCCGGCCCTGAAACGACCTTGTTGCGTTTCTTGTCCACTGTTGCAACGACAATGACCAAACCGTCTTCTGAAAGGATTTTACGATCGCGTAATACAACACTTCCAATATCACCGATTCCGCTTCCATCGATATAAATATCTCCCGATGGGATTTTACCAGCGATTCTTGCCGTGTTCTCGGTTAACGCCAAAACATCACCATTACTCATGATGAACGTGTTTTCCGGTTCAACATCACAATCAATCGCAAGATCTTTATGCATCTTCAACATGCGGTATTCCCCATGGATCGGCATGAAGAACTTCGGTTGAATTAAACGAAGCATCAATTTTTGCTCTTCTTGCGACCCGTGACCGGATGTGTGGATATTATTCAATGCACCATGAATAACTTCAGCACCAGCACGGAACAAAGCATTAATTGTTTTGTTAACGCTAAGTGTGTTTCCTGGAATTGGAGAAGACGAAAAGATTACTGTGTCACCAGGTTGAATTTGAACTTGGCGATGTGTTCCATTCGCAATCCTTGACAGGGCAGCCATAGCTTCACCTTGGCTTCCTGTACAAAGAATCATCACTTCATTGGCTGGAAGTCTGTTTAGAGATTGAGTATCAACGAACAATTCCTTAGGAGCGTTGATATATCCTAACTCACGTCCAATCGTAATTGCATTATCCATACTACGACCGAATACAGCTATCTTTCTACCATAGGTTTCGGCAGCTTCAATGACCTGTTGTAATCGATGTATATTGGATGCAAAAGTAGCGAAAATAATCCTTCCATCAACTTTCCGGAAAATTTCGTTCAAGCTGTCGCCAACTTTTCGTTCCGACATTGTAAAGTTCGGGACTTCTGCATTTGTGCTATCGGATAGAAGGCAAAGGACGCCGTCACTTCCGACTTTTGCCATCTTTGCAAGATTAGCAGGCTCGCCAACTGGTGTGAAATCGAATTTGAAATCGCCAGTGTGTACGATATTACCGGAAGGTGTTTTAACGACTACTCCGAAAGCATCGGGAATACTATGAGTTGTCCGGAAAAAAGAGCAAGATGTCTTTCTGAATTTAATGACATCCTCTTCTTTGATTTCAATCATTTTAGTTGTCCTTAGGAGGCCGTGTTCCTCAAGTTTATTGCGGAGAAGACCAAGAGCCAATTTCCCGCCATAGACCGGAACATTAACTTTCTTAAGTAAATACGGGATTCCACCGATATGATCTTCGTGACCATGTGTGATAAATAGTCCTTTGATTTTATCGATATTCCTTTCCAAATACGTATAATCAGGAATCACATAGTCAATTCCCAATAAGTCGTCTTCTGGAAATTTAATGCCTGCGTCGATTAGGATGATTTCATCTTGAAATTGTACGCAGTACGTGTTTTTGCCGATTTCACCAAGTCCGCCTAAAGCGAAAACGGCAGTTTCATTATTTTTTATCAATTTCATAATGCTTAGACCTGCTCTAACTCAAAATGAGGGGATTCTTGCTCATATTCGAGATGTGCGCCTTCAAGTAGCTGAATCAGTTCAATATTGTACTTTCGATCTTTCAATTTTTCGCGGACGGATTTTTCTGAATCGGCTTCGATGTACAATTGTTTTGTGTTTTCGCGAATAGGTACTTGTGTTGCATTTTCTTGGTAATAAACTTTGTAAATCATGGTAAGCTCTCCTTTTTTCGTTCGATTGGAATCATTCTCTTCATATTAGCATGTCAGTTGTCTAAAATAAAGAAAAGCCCACCAATTGCCTTGGCGGGCGTGAAATTATGCAATTGTCTTTTTGCCGAGTATGCCATTGAGCCGTTTCAACAGTTTGCGTTTTAGGCGCTTGTACATGGGCATATCACTCCTTGAAGACATTATACATCTATTTGAACTTTCTGTCAAGTTGTGATATGTGCCATGTTGATTAAGGGGAGCTTTACCTTAACGAAAGGATGAAAAATAGTGAGTGAATTTAAATTTAAAGGTTATGATTGGTCAGAATTGGCTGAGTGTTGGGGATTAGAGGTAAAAGAACAACCATTTTTCGCAAGTGGGACAGATGGAGAAGTGGTGAATTTGGGAACTATTCCTGAGAAGATTGAGAAAGAATATCGAATTAATAGTACCACCATGAAAGTATTGCTAACCGACGAGGAAGAAGTGCAAGCAGAGAAAATAAAACAGTTCATCTTGTCCAATCTTGATGCAGGTGGGTTTAAACACCCTCACATACGTACAGATATTCATGACTTTTTAAAAGCGCTAATAAATGAGTCGGAAAAATTGGATTATAGTACACCGGTTTACGAAGGGTTGTTGAAAATCGAAGACGACCACACATTAGCTACTTGGATTACTTATAATTTAGAGATGTTATGGACATAAAACGCAATGTATAAGAAAAAAACGAATTTTTAACGCTAAGTGGTGATAAACCTTTCCTAAGTGGTGATAAGCATGCTTTAAGTGGTGATAAACCTAATTTAAACGGTGATAAAGTGCGATTAAGCGGTGATAACCATTTTTTATGAATGGGAATGCAGTTGATTTGCGCTGCAAGTGGGCAATTTCGTTTAAAGGGAAATAGTTTTTGAAGAAATATGGAAAAGAAAAATGCTCAGAGACTTCTAAGCATTTTTTGATGGAGTATTCTATTGATTGATTTAATCTCAAGCGCTTTTATAATATTTTGGCAGACAACTTGAACATTCCCCTCGTTTAACCGATTCAATGTGTTGAATGCGTTTCTGTTGATTGGAGCGCAAGATGCCCTCCGGAAAGCGTGCCCTCCGGAGCGCAAATCAACATGGTCGATTATTCTCTTTCAAAAGGAACTGCACCAGGGATTTCCTTGAATGGTTCTTTTGGGTCGATATGATCATAAAACATAACACCGTTCAGATGATCCAATTCATGTTGAAACGCAATAGCAGGAAGGCCTTTTAATCTTAACTTGAATTCCTTTCCGTCTACATCGAAAGCCTTAATCGTAATTCTTGAATAACGAGGTACAAACCCTTCGACATCTCGATCCACCGATAAACAGCCTTCTCCGGATGTTAAATAAGTCTTTTCAACTGAATGACTAATAATCTTTGGATTGATGGCGACTATACTCAACGGTTCTTTATCTTCTTCTTCAATATGCAAAGCGAATATTCGTTTTGAAACATTAACTTGTGGTGCAGCAAGCCCTATGCCTGGGCGTAAATCGTATAATTCACACAGTACATCGTCTTGGCTATTTATAATATATTGAAGAATCTCTTCACAAAGTTTTTTTTCGTCGTCGGTCAGAGGGAAGCTTACTTCTTCCGCGACTTTTCTGAGTACGGGATGACCCTCGCGTACAATATCATTCATCAGTATCATTGGATGTTCTTCCTTTCAATTACCATGCTTTCCTCTATTATATGCTAATAGGAAAAAGTGATAAAGTAATATGTATATCCTTGAAAAGGATGAATGATAACGCTATAGTGAAACAAAGATTGGAGGAAATCGTATGAAGAATAAACTGATAGGATTTTTAGTGATCGGTGCATTGACATTATCAGGTTGTAGCATAGGTGCATCAACCGAGAAACAATTATCCGACACGCTATCTAAAATGAATGATTCAGAAACTGAATATCGAAATACGCAAAGTAAAATGACTGAGATGGAATTGACTGAGCAAAAGACTTTTGAAGAGACAATGGAATTAACGAAAGAAGATATTGATAAGCTACGATCCAACGTGACTGAGTTGGAAAAACTTATTGACGAGAGGCTTAGTCAATTAGAAAAAGAAGAAGCATCCATGAAGGAAGCGCAAGGATTCATTAAAGAACTGGATACGATTAGCGAAAAAGCCTCAGAATCTGAGAAAAGTGAGATTGGAAAGTTGAAAGCATCCATTCAAAAACGATATGATTTACATAGGTCGTTTGTAGATGAATATAAGAAACTTGCTTCTATTCAAAAGGAGTTTTACAGCATCCTATCCAAAGAGGATGTTAAATTGGAAGACTTAAGACAAAAAGTGGAAGAAGTCAACGAACAAAATGCTATTGTTAAAACTGCTATTGTCGACTTCAATGAAGCGACAAAAGAAGTCAATTCGATAAAGGACGATGTGTTTTCAAGTTTAGAAAAAGCGAAATAAAGGAAATGGGTAAAGTGGTGGCAATGGCCTCCGCTTTTTTCTTTTGTTTTTTAAGAGATCTATTATAATACAGATCGATTATTGTAGTAGTACAGAATGTTTTTTTAATATAATTCAGATAAGACGAAATGTATTACAAGCCCGTGATTTTCAACGATTGACCAATTTGCCTCTCTTCAGTATACTGAACAAGGAAGACAATTGTATCACTTAATGCAACAACAAAAAATAATACAGTTATAAAGGAGAGTTGCTGCTATGGCTGCAAAAAAAGATAAGCAGTTCAATCCGGTGGAAACGCTTCATTCTATTGAAGAACAGTTTGTAATGTTCCAAATCCTGAATGAAGAAGGCGAAATCGTCAACCAAGACGCAGAGCCGAATTTATCCGAAGAAGAACTAACAGAGTTAATGACAAGAATGGTCTATACAAGAATTTTGGATCAACGTTCTATTTCATTGAATCGTCAAGGTCGACTTGGATTCTATGCTCCTACAGCAGGTCAGGAAGCTTCACAGTTAGCATCTCACTTTGCATTGGAAAAAGAAGATTTCATCTTGCCGGGCTACCGTGATGTTCCGCAATTGCTATTCCATGGCCTTCCATTACATATGGCGTTTCTATGGTCCCGTGGACATTACGAAGGAAGTATCATTCCTGAAGGATTGAACATTTTCATCCCACAAATCATCATCGGTGCGCAATATATCCAAGCTGCAGGAGTTGCACTTGGCTTCCAAAAACGTGGCGTGAAAGCGGTTGCGATGACTTATACAGGTGATGGTGGAACTTCACAAGGTGATTTCTATGAAGGGATCAACTTTGCAGGAGCGTACCGAGTACCGGCAATCTTCGTTATTCAAAACAACCAATACGCTATCTCGACTCCGCGTGAATTGCAGACAGCTGCGAAAACGCTTGCGCAAAAAGGTGTGGCAGCAGGTATTCCAAGTATTCTTGTTGACGGGATGGACGCGCTTGCAGTATACGTTGCGACACGTGATGCAAGAGAACGAGCGATTAATGGCGAAGGTCCTACATTAATTGAAACGATGTGTTACCGTTATGGTCCACATACAATGGCTGGTGACGATCCAACAAGATACCGTACTTCTGACACGGATAACGAATGGGAAAAACGAGACCCGTTAGTGCGTTTCCGCAAATACCTTGAAGGAAAAGGCATTTGGTCAGAGGAAAAGGAAAACGAAGTGATCGAGCGCGCTAAAGAAGAAATCAAGGAAGCCATTAAAAAGGCTGATGCTGCACCAAAACAGAAAGTAAGCGATTTTATCAAAATTATGTATAAAGGCGATCTACCATATAACGTACAAGAACAACTTGATATCTATACAGAGAAGGAGTCGAAGTAACCGATGGCACAAATGACGATGATTCAAGCAATTACCGATGCAATGCGCACGGAGCTTAAAAATGATGAAAACGTCCTCGTCTTCGGTGAAGACGTTGGGGTTAATGGCGGAGTATTCCGCGCAACAGAAGGACTACAGAAAGAATTTGGCGAGGATCGGGTATTCGATACGCCACTTGCTGAGTCTGGTATCGGCGGACTTGCAATCGGTTTATCACTAACTGGGTTCCGCCCAGTAATGGAAATCCAATTCTTTGGTTTCATTTTTGAGGTGATTGACTCTGTAAGTGGTCAGTTGGCACGTCAATCTTTCCGTACAGGTGGACGTTTCAATGCTCCTGTTACAATTCGTTCCCCTTTCGGTGGCGGTGTTGCAACTCCGGAAATGCATGCTGATAGCTTAGAAGGACTTGTCGCTTCACAACCGGGATTGAAAGTTGTTATTCCATCAACTCCATATGATGCAAAAGGGCTTCTCATTTCCGCAATCAAAGATGATAATCCGGTTGTTTTCCTTGAGCATATGAAACTTTACCGTTCATTCAGACAGGAAGTGCCTGAGGGAGAATATACGATTCCACTTGGTAAGGCGGACGTAAAACGTGAAGGTAAGGATCTATCGATCATTACTTATGGCGCAATGGTGCATGAAAGCTTGAAAGCAGCTGAGGTATTGGAGAAAGAAGGATACTCGGTGGAAGTTGTTGATTTGCGCACAATTCAACCATTGGACATCGAAACGATTATTGCATCAGTTGAGAAGACGAATCGGGCAATCGTTGTTCAAGAAGCACAAAAACAAGCAGGTATAGCCGCTAATGTCGTATCTGAAATTACGGAGCGGGCAATCTTGAGCTTGGAGGCTCCGGTGTTACGAGTGGCAGCCCCAGATACAATCTATCCATTCGCACAAGGCGAAAATGCTTGGCTACCGGACGTAAACGATATTATTGAAACAGCTAAAAAAGTGTTGACATTCTAATTGGAGTGCAAGCTCTGACATTAAGAAAGGGTGAATCATGTGGCATATGAATTCCGTTTACCTGATATCGGGGAAGGAATCCACGAAGGTGAAGTTGTAAAATGGTTTGTTGCCAAAGGCGATAAAATCAATGAAGACGACACGCTTCTTGAAATCCAAAATGATAAAGCAGTTGTAGAAATTCCATCTCCTGTAACAGGCACAGTTGAAGAAATCCTTGTAGAAGAAGGTAAAGTCGCGATTGTTGGCGATGTTTTAATCCGTTTTGATGCTCCTGGATATGAAAGTTCTCATGTTGAAGAAGAGGGCAAAGAGAAGACCGAAGCGCAGGTTCAGTCGACTGCTGAAGCTGGTCAACCAATTGAAAAGGCTGAGGTAAAACAAGAGCAGCCTGAAACAAAAGCAGAAACAGCTCCGGCTGCAAAAGTACAAGCCGATGATGCACCAACACAACGTGTTATTGCAATGCCATCTGTCCGGAAATTTGCGCGTGAACAAGAAGTCGATATTCGTCAGGTACAAGGGTCGGGCAAAAATGGCCGCGTCCTAAAAGAGGATATTGAAGCATTCTTAAGCGGCGATCATCAGGATGTTGCGCAACAAGCTCAAGAAACACAAACTGTTAAAGAAGATGTATCTGAAGAAAAAGTTGCGGCACCGTCAGCACCAGTCGTACTTGAAGGAGATTTCCCGGAGACTCGTGAAAAAATGTCTGGAATCCGAAAAGCGATTGCTAAGGCGATGGTCAATTCCAAACATACGGCTCCTCACGTGACGTTATTAGATGAAATCGATGTAACTGAACTTGTAGCCCACCGGAAGAAGTTCAAGGCGATTGCAGCAGAAAAAGATATCAAATTAACTTATCTTCCTTACGTTGTAAAAGCACTTGTATCGACATTGCGTGAATTCCCTCAATTGAATACATCTCTTGATGATGAAAAAGAGGAGATCATCCAAAAGCATTACTACAACATTGGAATTGCGGCTGACACAGACCGCGGGCTTCTTGTTCCGGTTATTAAACACGCGGACCGTAAATCGGTATTCGCGATTTCTGAAGAGATTAGCACATTAGCTGAAAAAGCTCGGGTTGGTAAGTTGAGCCCTTCAGAAATGAAAGGTGCTTCTTGTTCGATCACGAATATTGGCTCTGCAGGTGGACAATGGTTCACGCCAATCATCAATCATCCAGAGGTTGCAATTTTAGGAATTGGAAGGATTTCAGAAAAACCAATTGTAAAAAATGGTGAAATTGTAGCTGCACCTATGTTAGCATTATCTTTGGTGTTCGATCATCGAGTGATTGATGGAGTTACAGGACAGCAAGCTCTTAACCACATTAAAAAATTACTCGGTAACCCAGAACTTTTATTAATGGAGGCGTAAGCAAATGGTAGTAGGAGACTTTCCAATCGAAGTGGATACACTTGTTGTAGGATCCGGCCCAGGAGGATATGTTGCAGCAATCCGTGCAGCGCAGTTGGGACAAAAAGTGACAATCGTTGAAAGAGAAAATCTTGGTGGCGTATGTCTGAACGTTGGATGCATTCCATCCAAAGCCCTTATTTCTGTAGGTCACCGTTACGCATCCGCTAAAAATTCCGATGATATGGGAGTTACGGCAACTGATGTAAAGCTTGATTTTACAAAAGCACAAGCTTTCAAAAATGGTGTGGTCAATAAATTGACTGGGGGAGTAGAAGGACTTTTAAAAGGCAATAAAGTAGATATCGTTACAGGAGAAGCTTACTTCGTTGACGCTAATACTGCAAAAGTCATGGATGACAAATCTTCGCAAACGTATAAGTTTAAAAATGCGATTATTGCTACTGGTTCACGTCCTGTTGAAATTCCATCTTTCAAATACTCGAAACGCGTCATCAATTCAACTGGGGCGCTTAACCTTGAAGAGGTACCAGGTCATCTTGTTGTCATCGGTGGTGGTTACATCGGTACTGAACTTGGTTCGGCATACGCCAACCTTGGTGCGAAGGTGACGATCATTGAAGGTGCAGATGATATTCTTGCAGGCTTTGAAAAACAAATGACTCAAATTGTGAAAAAAGGCTTGAAGAAAAAAGGCGTCGAAATAGTTGTGAAAGCTTCTGCAAAAGGCGTTGAAGAGTCCGATACTGGAGTTGTCGTGACGTACGAGGCTAAAGGCGAAGAGCAAAAAGTAGAAGCCGACTATGTTCTTGTTACTGTTGGACGTCGCCCGAACACGGATGAAATCGGCCTTGAAGAAATGGGTGTTAAATTCCTTGAGCGCGGTTTAATCGATGTGGATAAACAATGCCGTACTAGCATCTCGAACATTTACGCAATCGGTGATATCGTATCTGGCCCTCAGCTTGCACACAAAGCTTCTTATGAAGCGAAAGTTGCTGCTGAAGCGATTGCTGGCGAAAAATCAGAAGTGGATTATTTGGCTATTCCAGCTGTCTGCTTCACTGATCCTGAGCTTGCAACGGTAGGTTTGAATGAGCAACAAGCTAAAGAACAAGGTTTTGAAGTAGTTGCTGGCAAATTCCCATTTGCTGCAAACGGTCGTGCGCTTGCACTGAACGCAACTGACGGATTCGTCAAACTCGTCTCCCGTAAAGAAGACGGATTGCTTTTAGGAGCGCAAATTGTTGGTGAAAATGCATCCGACATGATTGCGGAACTTGGACTTGCGATTGAAGCTGGCATGACACTTGAAGATATCGCAATGACAATCCATGCACATCCTACGTTGGGAGAAATCTCAATGGAAGCAGCCGAAGTTGCTTTAGGTAAACCGATTCATATGATTACAAAATAATTTTAGTTTGATAGAAAACGCGTCCAGGGCAGGCATTGCCGTTGGACGCGTTTTATTCGTTTGTAGCGCTATCCGAATTCATGTTAGGATTAAATTATTCAATAAAAGGAGATGTTTCCATGAAAAAGAGAATACTATACATATCTTTACTGTCCATGTTGCTGTTGGTTGCATGCACTGACAAAGCGAATCCCGAAACATCACTTGAAAATGAAAACCCGGCAGTTTCAGAAAATGTTTCGGAAGAGGTGTCAGAGGAGGAGAGTGAAAATGAATCCGAGACTGAATTGGAAGTGGAAGAAGAGGATACAGTTCAAGCTCCACAATACGAATTGAACCCGAAGACATATTCAGTCGAACCAATCGGTGAGGCGAATCCGAAAGTTGTACTTCTGACGATAGACGACGCACCGGATAAACGGGCACTTGATATGGCGAAAACATTGAAGAGCTTAAATGCACCTGCCATTTTTTTCGTTAATGGCCACTTCATCATGACTGACGAAAAAAAGGCGATACTTAAGGAAATACACGATATGGGTTTTAGTATCGGCAACCATACAAAAACACATGCAAATTTGAAAAAAATATCTGAAGAAGAACAACGTGAAGAAATCATTTCAGTGAATAATATTGTTGAAGAAGTGACTGGTGAACGTCCAAGGTTTTTCCGTGCTCCATTCGGTGTGAACACGGATTTTAGTAGAGCCTTGGCGAAAGAGGAAGGTATGCAGTTGATGAATTGGTCATATGGATACGATTATGAAAAAGAATATATGACAAAAGAAAAGCTTGCAGATATTATGGTGAATACTGAACTTCTCAGAAATGGTTCAAATCTTTTAATGCATGATAGAGAATGGACAGCAGATGCATTGGAGGATATTGTAAACGGATTACGGGAAAAAGGGTATGAATTTGTCGATCCGAATTTGATTAAAGGAATAGAAGAAGAGCATGAATAAGTGAATGGGGGAAATGAATCATGCAATGGAAAACAAGGGTGACGGAATTATTAGGGATTGAATTTCCGATTATTCAAGGCGGCTTGGCCTATCTTGCATATTCAGAACTTGCAGCTGCGGTTTCCGAAGCAGGTGGACTTGGACAGATTACAGCGATGAGTCTTGGGTCTCCTGATGCGTTAAGGGAGGAAATCAAAAAGGTTAGGTCTTTGACGAAAAAGCCTTTCGGTGTGAACTTTGCAATCGGCCAACATGGTAGACCGTATCAACATCTCTTGGATATCGCAATAGAGGAAAAAGTAGAAGTGATATCCGTCACCGGAGGGAACCCTGCCCCTTTTTTTGAGTACTTAAAAGGCGTCGATGTCAAAAAACTTGTTTTAGTTGCTGCCAAAAGGCAAGCAATAAAAGCGGAATCCCTCGGTGCAGATGCCGTAATGGTTGTTGGTCAAGAAGGTGGAGGTCATTTGGGCCGTGATGATATTGGCACGTTTGTTTTAGTTCCTCAAGTTGTAGACGCTGTAAAAATCCCGGTTATTGCCTCAGGTGGCATCGGGGACGGCCGTGGATGGATGGCTGCTCATGCCTTGGGTGCAGAAGGGATTGAAATGGGAACGCGTTTCATCGCGACTAAGGAATGTGTCCATGCTTCCACCGCATATAAAAATGCATTGTTAAATGCAGAGGAAACAGGAACAGTCGTTATTAAACGCTCAATCGGCGCTCCTGCCCGTGCCCTTACAGGTATTTGGACTCGAGAAATATTACGTATGGAAGCCGACAATGCGGATTATGATAAGTTAAAAGACTATATTAGTGGAGAAGCAAATTGCCGATTTATCCATGACGGTGACGAGCAGCAAGGTTTCGGATGGGCTGGGCAAGTTGCCGGCTTGATTGATGATGTTCCAACAGTCGCGGAACTGATCGATCGTATGGTAAATCAAGCTGAAAAAATACGTAGAAAATGGGCTTGAGGAAAGGTGCGGAAGAAGATTGGAGTATAATTACCCACTAAGTCATCATTGGACAACCGAAGAAATTATTGATGTTGTGAATTTCTTTCAAGCTGTAGAAATGGCATATGAAAAGGATATAAAAAGGGAGAAGTTCATGAATGCATATAGGGCGTTCAAGAAAGTCGTACCTTCCATGGCTGAAGAAAAAACAATCTTTAAAGAATTTCAAGATGTCAGCGGATTCAGTAGCTACAAAATCGTCAAAGCGGCAAAAGAAGGAAATGACGGGGAATTGATTAAGGGATAATAAATTCATAAAAGGGATGCATACTACTTGCATCCCTTAGTTGTATCCTAAAATTAATTCATATACTGGATAAAGTTCATTAATTGTTTTTTCCACAAGTGACAAAAATTCTGTCTTAGAAAGTGCTGTTGCTTCAGTCTTTGACAAATGCCTGCCGATTACGAATTCAGCTTTTTTTACAGATTTTAACCTTTCCAATAAGCTCTCTATTCCATCCATCCCTAATTCATGCACATAATCCGCCTCGGGTTTCATATGGTCACCAGACACAACGAAATCCTTAGGTAAAGATAAAAATAACTTATTATCTTTACTTAGCCTTTCAGCGATCCCTTTTTTATCAGGATTTTCATAAATCACAGCCAAGACGATAAATAAATGTGTTCCCCATAATCCAACTTGAAAATGAGGTAGTGCTTTATATCCTCGCTTTGCCGGAGCGAACGCCACCCAGCTATCTTTAGGCGGATTGACAGTCCTTCTTGCGTGTCGTGCAATATGTGGATAAAACTCACCTGTTCCACGAGAGGATAAATAAGTTGAAATATGTTCACCTATTATCCCGAACTTAGGCTGAATTCTATTTTGTAGTGCAATCATTCTGTTCTCTAATCCATCAATGGAAAAAACATCAAAATCTTCATTCGTCCAAAAACTCTCTGTCAATTTAAATTCCTCCATTTCATTCTCCACGTTTATCGTACCAGAAAACGGGGAACAATCTTATACAAGAAGGCTTATAACTAACAAAAGCAAAATGGCCAGCATAAGTTAGAAGTAAGTAAATGCATCGTAAGTAAATGATAAAAAAAGGGGTGTTACGAAATGAAACAAGTCGTCCATATTATCCGAAAAGCTGAAATTGAAAAGGAATACGTGAAACTTCTGCATCTTGAGTTGGATTATGAATTAGCTACATTGTTCGATGCCATGCAAGAGAAGGATAGTAAACAGGCTGAGAAAAGCAAAGTTAGACTTGCTGAAATCCATAGTGAGTTGGAGACTTTCAATGCTTTTGCGTAATAGAAATTCATCGAACCGAATTAGGCGCCTTCACTGAAAACCCCTTTGGGTACATAACAGTGCGGGGCGCCTTTTTGTTTGCTCATTATGCTATAATGGAATAATAAGTAGTGAGATGGGGTGTATAAATGGACTGGGGAGTAATTGACCGGTATGCAAAATCCCTTATTAAAGAAGCGGGCCATAAAATAAGGGTTTCCTTTTACAAGACAATTGATGTTGAATCAAAAGCTGAGGCTAATGACTTAGTGACGAACATCGACCGCGACATCGAACAGTTTTTCATTCGTAGGATCAAGGAGGACTTTCCTAATCATCGTATTTTCGGGGAAGAGGGCTTCGGTGATGAAATCGAATCCCTTGAAGGTATTATTTGGATGCTTGACCCGATAGATGGAACTATGAATTTCGTCCACCAAAAAAGGAACTTTGCCATTTCACTCGGCATTTATAGTGACGATGTTGGAATGCTTGGATATATTTACGATGTCATGAATGATGACTTTTACCATGCTGTAAAAGGAGAAGGCGCATATTTTAATGATGAGAAACTTCCGATGCTTGAAAATACACCGATTGAAGAATCGATAATTGGTGTGAATGCCAGCTGGGTTGCGCCTAATAGAAGGATTGAACATATGCCAATTGCTGAAATGGTACATAGATGTCGCGGAACCAGATCGTATGGCTCCGCTGCAATCGAACTTGCTTATGTATCATCAGGCCGAATCGATGCTTATTTGTCTTTGCGGCTATCGCCATGGGATATTGCTGGAGGAATGATCATCGCGAAGGAGGTCGGGGCAATCGTAACAAATATGAAGGGCGAGACCCCGCATTTATTGGGGCAGGATACATTCATCGTGGCAAAACCGGGCTTGCATGAAGAAATAGTAACGAATTATATAAGGTTAAAATAAAAGGGACTATCATAAATGAAGTCCCTTTCAATAATTATAGAAGACCTTGTTCTCGCATCTTTTTCTTTGTCTTAAAACCATTGCCCATAACAAAACCTAATGCAAGAATAGCAATAATTGCAACGGGGATACTACGCATGCCTACAGCGATACCAATTCCACACATGGCAGCTATCGCAGCAAGAGAATAGATGACAAAAACCCATTTAATATTCTTCAAAATGATACATCTCCCGAATAAAATGTTTTTTAATGCCTTGCCTATGTGCTATAATAACACAGTTATACATCTGATAAAAGATAACGGAGTGAAAACATGACAAATACACGTAATGATTTACGGAATATAGCTATTATCGCCCACGTTGACCACGGAAAAACGACGCTCGTTGATCAGCTATTAAAGCAATCCGGTATTTTCCGGACGAATGAACATGTAGAAGATCGTGCCATGGACTCGAATGAGCTTGAACGTGAACGTGGAATAACGATCCTTGCCAAAAATACAGGTATTGAATATAAAGGCACTAAAATTAATATTCTTGATACGCCTGGACATGCCGACTTTGGTGGGGAAGTTGAACGTATTTTGAAAATGGTAGACGGTGTCGTGCTTGTAGTCGACTCCTTTGAAGGATGTATGCCGCAAACACGGTTCGTTTTGAAGAAAGCCTTGGAAACAAATTTGAAACCGATTGTTGTTGTAAATAAGATTGACAGAGATTTTGCGCGTCCTGAAGAAGTAGTCGACGAAGTACTTGAATTATTCATCGAGTTGGATGCGAATGATGAACAACTTGAGTTCCCGGTTGTCTATGCTTCTGGTTTCAATGGGACAGCAAGCCTTTCACCGAACCCTGCCGATCAGGAAGAGACACTTGAAGTATTGTACGACGCAATTGTTGAGCATATCCCAGCGCCGGTTGATAACCGTGAAGAGCCTTTACAGTTCCAAGTTTCTTTACTTGATTACAATGATTATGTAGGTCGTATCGGGATCGGTCGTGTATTCAGAGGGACAATGCAGGTCGGTCAACAAGTAACAGTTATAAAACGTGATGGATCGAAAAAGAATTTCCGTGTAACAAAGATGTATGGATTCCTTGGACTGAAAAGAATTGAAATCCAAGAAGCATTTGCTGGAGATCTGATTGCTATTTCAGGGATGGAGGACATTGACGTTGGTGAAACTGTTTGTCCGATTGACCATCCTGAAGCATTGCCGGCGCTTCATATTGATGAGCCGACACTACAAATGACATTCCTCGTTAATAATAGTCCTTTTGCCGGGAAAGAAGGCAAATGGGTAACAGCAAGAAAGATTGAAGAAAGATTAGAACAACAATTACAAACGGATGTCTCTTTACGTGTAGATCCGACAGATTCTCCGGATGCGTGGGTTGTTTCAGGACGTGGAGAACTACATCTATCTATACTAATTGAAAATATGCGTCGTGAAGGTTATGAACTTCAAGTATCGAAGCCTGAAGTTATCATTCGAACAATTGACGGAGTTCGTTCTGAACCTGTTGAACGTGTGCAAATTGATATCCCTGAAGAATATACTGGTGCAATTATCGAATCCCTTGGTGAGCGTAAAGGTGAAATGTTAGATATGATTAATAACGGTAATGGACAAGTCCGTCTAATCTTCCTTGTTCCAGCTAGGGGATTGATTGGTTATTCTACTGACTTCCTTACACTAACAAGAGGATATGGAATCATTAATCATACATTTGATTCTTACAAGCCGGTTGCACAAGGTCGTGTCGGTGGCCGTCGCCATGGAGTTCTTGTATCTATGGAGACCGGAACTGTAACAGGTTATGGTATAATGCAATTGGAGGATCGGGGAGTCATGTTTGTAGATGCGGGAACTGAAATCTACGCAGGAATGGTTGTCGGTGAAAACAGCCGTGACAATGACTTGACGATCAATCTTACAAAAATCAAGCATGCTACAAACGTTCGATCTGCAACAAAGGATCAAACTGTTACAACTAAGAAACCACGGATTATGTCACTTGAGGAAGCATTACAATATGTTGGAGACGATGAGTATTGTGAAGTTACACCTCAATCAATCCGCTTACGTAAAAAGATCCTTGATAAAAACGAACGTGAGCGTGCGCAAAAAAAGAAAAAACTTGGTGAATGATCTTTCACCAAGTTGATGGAAAAGGATGTGTTGAATGATGTTGGAGGATTCGCAAGTAATCGAAAGCATGTCGGGAATATCACGTTTTATTTATGAGATAATGCCGTCATTCACTTCGGCGGGCTATGTATTATTGGCCCTCGTCTTCCTCTTATCGGCACTTGTTTATAAGCTTGGTTTTGCGCGTAAAATAAAGCCGTGGCAAAATCTTGTTATATATGCATTCCTGTTTCTTGGATGTCTAATCTTGACATTCCTTGCCTTCTTCCTTCCGATTGCGGAAGGGTTGATTGTTGCGGCGCTTATTCTAATCATTTACAGGATACGTAGAATGAACGAGCATAAAGAAAACTCCACCGTTTAAACGGTGGAGTTTTTTATTTACCTAAAACTTATCTTCAGCAGAGTGTGAGCTACGATAGAACTTGAATTTACCTGAGTTGACCCGCATATTGGTAAACTCAGTTATCCGTTCGTTGCATCTATCACACATATAGGTGTTGATGGGATGATTCCTGAGTTTTTTTGCAAGGGGGATATCATCTTGTAGCTGCCCGATTTCGTCGCAAAGGACACATTTAACACGCAAATGATCAACTCCTTTTTCGTGAGAAACATTTATTTTCCTGAAACAGACTATTGTTATTCAATAGTTATGCTTCTAATTTCTTTTAACGGATTTTCTATGTTTGATCCATCTTTAAATAGTAGATGTACAGGTCCGTCTTCTTTTAATGGCTTGCCGTCTTGACTGAACTTAAAGATAAAATTCTCAGCATCGGATAGTGGAAATGTTTCTTCGTGATTGTCGGCGGATTTGAATGTGATTGTCTTCGCATCCTCATTAGGAACAGCGTTTTTCAAGAAAGGGTTCAAGAGTATCCCAAAAGTTCCTGTAACCATTTTTTGACGGTCGAATTTCTTTTCTGTTTTTAAAGTAGGAGGAAAAATAGCCCCCTCCATGATTTCTCTGGACCAATGTTTGCCCATGCTTTTTTTATATTCTTCATCTTCATCTTTCTCAATTTGGGGTGCATTAAAATAAGTAGTCAAGTCGATTTTACGATCGTCAAAGATCCATACAGTTGGATCAAGAGTAATTGTATGTTTTACATTTCCACGTACTGTTATGATTGATTCCAATGTGAATTTCCTCCTAAACGTAACTTCTCTCTATGATATAGTATACTCCTTCAAATACAATGTGGAAAGCTATTGGTTTTATCATCTGCAAAAAGGGAAACACTTGCAATTTACCTTCTCAAAAGATACAATTTATTCATAATCACCGTAGTAGGAATAAAAGGTGAATGGGGGCGTCCTCGTGGATATTGAATTGCAGGAAACCTATCAGGAAAAAGCAATGAAGCAATTGCAAGCTGATGCAGATAAAATCGCACAACTCATAAAGGTACAGATGGATCATTTGACAATGCCCCAATGTCCTCTATACGAGGAAGTTTTGGATACCCAAATGTACGGCTTATCAAGGGAGATTGATTTTGCTGTCAAGCTTGGATTGATTGAGCGTGAAAAGGGGAAAGAAATCCTCTCCTTGTTAGAAAAAGAGATGAACATTCTGCATGAGCTATATACAAAAAAATAAACAAAAGACTCAAACTCATTAATTGGTTTGAGTTTTTTATTTCATAGAGGTGGTCCGATGGGGAAATATATAAAAAGAATGATATCTAACTTCGATTATCCGTTATTCATAGTATACATAGTGCTTTGCCTCTTCGGATTAGTGATGATCTATAGTTCAAGTATGGTAGTGGCCGTTAATCGATATGGTTTTTCGCCAGACCATTTTTACGTAAAACAAATGAAAAACCTTGCAGTGTCGATTCCTGTATTTCTATTAGCATCATTCTTTCCATATCAGAACTACAAAAGAAAAAAGTTCATGATGTTTTCCATAGCTATTATGTTCCTACTGCTCGTACTTGTCCATTTCATCGGATACTCTGCAGGCGGTTCCCAAAGTTGGATCCAGGTTCCGGGTTTCGGAAACATTCAACCTTCCGAAGTCGCAAAGCTGATTATCATCATTTATTTTGCAAGTGTATTTGCAAAAAAGTATGAAGCTGGCACAATCGATTCCATTAATAAATCAATTGGACCTCCAGTTAGCATTCTTGTCTTTGCGATTGGATTGATAATGTTTGAGACGGATATCGGAACATCATTCATCATTATAATGGGTGCGTTTTCAGTAATTGCAGCAAGCGGTCTACGATTAAAGACGTTTGGTAAATTAGGCGGTTTAATTATGGCGGGGATGATAATCGTCTCAGCTGGCCTTTATTTTATTTGGGATACAGTCATGAATGACAGTCGAAAAGGTCGTATTTTATCCTTCATGAACCCTTTCGATTATGAACAAGGTTCAGGATACCAAATCGCGAATGGCTATATTGCGATTGGAACTGGGGGAGTAAAAGGTTTAGGATTAGGAAATTCCATCCAAAAGATGGGGTATTTACCAGAACCGCATACAGATGTAATCATGGCTGTCATCTCTGAAGAGATTGGTATACTTGGTACAATCATTGTAATTGGTGGGCTTGGGTTCATCGTGTTACGTGCATTGTATATTGCGATGAGCGCAAAAGACCCACAAGCCCGGATGCTTGCGGCTGGTATTGGAAGTGTCATCGGGATACAAA
Source organism: Sporosarcina highlanderae (assembly GCF_030433715.1). GTDB lineage: Bacteria > Bacillota > Bacilli > Bacillales_A > Planococcaceae > Sporosarcina > Sporosarcina highlanderae. Next base: position 44,079 of record NZ_JAROCC010000017.1, read on the forward strand.
CATTTGTGAATTTAGGTGGTTTAACCGGCTTAATCCCACTTACAGGTGTACCGCTTCCACTTATAAGTTATGGCGGAACTTCCATGATTCTGATATCTTTATCTTTAGGAATATTGATGAATGTATCAATGTTCGCAAAGTATCAAAAGAATAAATAGAAAAGGAAGTGCATTAATGGTGGAAATGAATCGTATAAAGAAAATCCTCGTTGCGAACCGCGGTGAAATTGCTATCCGCATATTTCGTGCCTGTACTGAGCTGAAAATCCCAACTGTGGGTATCTATTCTGCAGAAGATAGAGGTTCGTTCCACCGTTACAAAGCTGATGAATCTTACCTCGTCGGTGAAGGGAAAAAACCTATAGATGCTTATTTGGACATTGAAGGGATCATTAGAATAGCGAAATCTTGCGGGGCGAACGCAGTTCATCCGGGTTATGGCTTTCTTGCTGAAAACGAGGAGTTTGCTAAAAGACTGGAAGAGGAAGGGATCATTTTCATCGGTCCAACATCCAAGCATCTTGATATGTTTGGGGACAAGGTAAAAGCCAGAGAACAGGCGATTCAAGCTAATATTCCCGTTATCCCTGGAACCGACGGGCCTGTTTCCTCAGTCCATGATGTAACCGCTTTCGCAGAAACTTACGGATATCCAATCATCATTAAAGCTTCACTTGGTGGTGGGGGTAGAGGGATGCGAATCGTCACTTCTCAAGAAGAAGTAGTTGAGGCGTATGAACGTGCGAAGTCAGAAGCGAAATCAGCATTTGGCTCGGATGAAGTGTATGTGGAGAAATATATTAAGAAGCCGAAACATATAGAGGTTCAAATTTTAGCAGATGCATATGGTAATGTCGTGCATTTGTATGAACGTGATTGTTCAATTCAGCGTCGTCACCAAAAGGTTGTTGAGATTGCCCCATCAATATCATTAGATGATCAGCTCCGGCAAGATATTTGTGGTGCAGCTGTCAAATTGGCGAAAAATATTTCTTATCTTAACGCTGGAACAGTAGAATTCCTTGTAGCTGATGGCGAATTTTATTTCATAGAGGTCAATCCCCGTATTCAAGTGGAGCACACTATTACTGAAATGGTAACAGGTATTGATATCGTGCATGCCCAAATCCATATAGCGAATGGAGGAAATCTCCATGAAGGTGATTCGGCAATACCTGAACAGAACAAAATACCATTATTCGGCTATGCGATTCAATCAAGGGTGACAACAGAAGACCCTTTGAATGATTTCATGCCGGATACAGGGAAACTGATGGTCTATCGTTCTGGTGGCGGCTTTGGTGTCCGACTTGATGCAGGAAACGGCTTTCAGGGGGCGGTCATTACACCGTACTATGATTCTCTTTTAGTCAAAGTGTCGACTTGGGGAACTTCATTCAGAGATGCAGCTGCTAAGATGGATCGCAATTTACAGGAATTCCGAATTAGGGGCATTAAGACGAACATACCATTTTTAGAAAATGTAGTCCGTCATGAAAATTTCCTTACTGGAAATTACGACACCAGTTTCATAGATACGACACCTGAGCTATTCGAATTTCCAATCAGGAAAGACAGAGGAACTAAAATTCTTAATTATATTGGTAATGTTACAGTCAACGGTTTTCCTCGTATAGGGAAACAAACCAAACCTGTTTTCCATCCGGTAAGAAAACCTGCAATAGATCTATCTGTTTCACCGACTCCCGGAACAAAGCAACTATTAGATGAAAAAGGACCTGATGCTCTAATTCAATGGATAAAGGATCAAAAGGATGTTCTTCTAACAGATACGACATTTAGAGATGCACATCAATCTTTACTTGCGACCCGAGTCCGTACTTCGGATATCGTAAATATTGCTTCAGAGTCAGCACGACTTATGCCGGATCTGTTTTCTTTTGAAATGTGGGGTGGTGCAACATTCGACGTTGCTTATCGATTCCTGAAAGAAGATCCATGGGAAAGGCTAACAAAGTTACGTGAGCAAATTCCTAATGTACTTTTCCAAATGCTTTTCAGAGGAGCAAATGCAGTTGGATATACTAATTATCCGGATAATGTCATACGTGAATTCATCAAAACTTCCGCTGAATCGGGAATCGACGTTTTCCGTATTTTCGATAGCTTGAACTGGATTAAAGGGATGGAAATTGCAATTGATGCTACACGTCAAGCGGGTAAAGTCGCCGAAGCGGCACTTTGCTATACAGGGGATATTTTGGATGACTCAAGAGCTAAATACTCCGTGGATTATTATAAGAAAATGGCGAAGGAGCTTGAAGCCTCCGGTGCACATATTCTTGCATTAAAAGATATGGCTGGTCTATTGAAACCCGAAGCAGCTTACCGGCTGATTTCTGAGCTGAAGTCAACCGTCGATATTCCGATTCATCTTCACACGCATGATACAAGTGGGAATGGCATCTATATGTATGCAAAAGCTGTGGAGGCTGGCGTTGATATCGTTGATACTGCTCTTGGAGCGATGTCGGGTCTCACTTCACAACCATCTGCAAATTCACTTTATTATGCTTTGCAACATGGAAAACGCCAAGTCCGTGCAGACGTTACAGCCCTTGAATCTTTATCGTATTACTGGGAAGATGTACGGAAGTATTACCAAAACTTTGAAAGTGGCATGGTTAGCCCTCATTCTGAAGTCTATGTTCATGAAATGCCGGGTGGTCAATACTCCAATCTTCAACAACAGGCAAAAGCAGTGGGCCTCGGGGAGAGATGGGAAGAAGTTAAAGAAATGTATTCCCGTGTCAACTTATTATTTGGCGATGTTGTAAAGGTAACTCCGTCTTCAAAAGTAGTAGGTGATATGGCATTGTTCATGGTGCAAAATAACTTGGACGAGGTATCTGTCATATCCCGAGGTGAGTCAATAGATTTCCCAGAGTCTGTTATAGAGTTTTTCGAAGGGTATATCGGTCAGCCGTATGGTGGCTTCCCGGAAGAATTACAAAAAGTTATTTTAAAGGAGAGAAAGCCGATTACAGTTCGCCCTGGTGAACTATTGGAAGATGTTGAATTTGAAAGCCTTCTTTGCAAGACGGAAGAATTATTAGGTCATCCTTCAACGATGAAAGATGCACTTGCATATGCACTTTATCCAAAAGTGTTTGAAGAATATTCAACGATGAAAAAGCAATTTGGCAACATTTCTGTCATCAGCACACCGGAATTCCTATTCGGGATGCGATTGGGGCAAGAAATTGAAGTGGAGATTGAAAAAGGGAAAACTCTGATCATAAAGTTAGTATCCATAGGTGAACCGCAATCAGATGGTACCCGTGTCATTTACTTCGAAATGAACGGCCAGCCACGAGAGGTTATCATTCAGGACATCAACGTAGAAGCCGATGTCATTCGGAAACAAAAGGCAGATCCTGCAAATGCCTCCCAGATCGCTGCTACAATGCCTGGAACTGTGTTGAAGATTGCGGTCTCCAAAGGCGCAAAAGTAAGGAGAGGCGAGCATTTACTTATTACGGAAGCAATGAAGATGGAAACAACAATCCAAGCGCCATTCGATGGAGTTGTTAAAGAAATCTATGTAAATAACGGAGAATCTATTTCTACAGGGGACTTACTAATAGAACTGGAAAATTAAAACAAAAAACGCTTGTGAGTTACTCACAAGCGTTTTTGATTATTATTTTTGTTTGCTTCTTGAAACAAGAAGAACCATATAAGTCAGTAATCCAAACAACAGGATAACGAATAGTGAGTGGGCTAATGCAACATATAGGTTCAAACGCGTAAGAATAACAACAGCGCCTGCTATAACTTGCAACGTCACTAATATGAAAGCGATGATCCATCCCCAGTAGATGACCCTTTGGTTTTTATAATGCCTGATTGCGTGAATTGCAATAATCAATAGCCATATGAAAATCAATGCAGCGGCCGTCCGATGGCTCATTTGGACCCATTCCCAAAAGTTTTGTGGAAGGGAGAAGTTTCCGTTTTTACACATCGGCCAATCAGTACAGCTGAGTTCAGACTCCGTATGGCGGACAAGAGCACCAGTATATACAACGACATAAGAGTAAATTGTTACTCCAATCGTATGTATTTTTAATGGTTTGCCGATCTTCAGCGCATCCGCATCAAACTTCTTATCAACCTCAAATACAAGCAATGTGAGAAGGAGGACAGAAGCGAAAGAAATAAGAGAAATTCCAAAGTGGAGTGCAAGGATGAAATCGCCCTGTCCCCAAAGCACCTGGGCTGCTCCAATTAAAGCTTGCAAGATCAGGAAGAACAGCGCTAAAAAAGAGAGTAGTTTAGTTTCTCTAATATGACCTATCGCTTTCCATGACCAAACGGACAGTATGACAATCAATATTCCAACAGCACCCGTCACAAGTCGATGAGAGAATTCGATAAGCACTTCGGGGGTTATTTCGTCAGGAATCAATTGTCCATTGCAACCCGGCCAGTGCCTCCCGCACCCCATTCCGCTATCGGTTTTTGTGACAAGAGCACCGCCCAACAGAATTAGCAGCATACCGATTGTGGAGGCAACTCCAAACCATTTCAATAATTTATTATATCGCAAGGTAACACCTACTTTAACTAATAATGGCCATATGTATAAAAGGCTCCGCTTGTTGATAATAACGAAAAATAGTCGAAAAAACAACGTATATTGGTCAAAACTGGGTTTGGTACCGACTATTTCACAAATTGTTCATAAAAAAGACCCTTTAACTTCACAAAAGGCATGGGAAAATGATTTACTATAGATAAGGCGAAGTGAATTTATTGTAAGTATACTTTACGGTTCTATCGAAATTCGGTTTATGTATAGAAATTAGTCACGACTTTCGATATAGTAAAGTATAGCGGTTCTTGCCGATATCCTTGAAAGGAGGGTACATATGTCAAATGGTCGGGCGATTTCATCTTCCGCTGAGCCGGAAATCAGATCGACTTCCATCGTTAAAGATTTCTTAGCACTTATTAAAATCGGCATTGTCAATTCGAATCTGATCACAACGTTTACCGGACTTTTCCTCGCCTTTCAGTTCACCGGTAAGAGCTTTATCCACAACTTGGACCTGATGTTGTATGCACTTTTCGGTTCAGGGCTCATTATTGCCGGTTCGGCAGCTTTGAATAATCTTATCGATCGGGATATCGATCCCGTTATGACAAGAACAAAGTCTCGTCCAACAGTTACGGGTAGATTCAAGGCACCGGGCGTATTTGCTCTCGCTCTCACTTTCATCGTGATTGGCGAAGTGATGCTATTTGCAGCTTCACCTGTAGCGGGACTATGGGGGCTTGCGGGTGTATTCAGCTATGTTGTACTCTATTCAATGTGGTCTAAAAGAAAACATGTCAGCAATACTATCGTAGGTAGTATATCCGGAGCAATTCCCCCTTTAATCGGGTGGGCTGCAGTAGAACCTGCACTGGGTATGGGCGCATGGGCGCTATTCCTAATTATGTTTGCATGGCAGCCGCCACATTTTTATGCACTGGCAATGCGCAGAACCGAAGAGTACCGTGCTGCGGGGATACCAATGCTCCCTGTTGTAAAGGGTTTCAAGAGGACGAAAATTTCGATTCTTGCATGGGTGCTTCTATTATTCCCATTGCCATTCCTTCTTGCTGAACTTGGCATCGGATTCATAGTGCTTGGAACTGTATTGAATATCGGTTGGTTATACTTGGCGATAAAAGGATTCAAGGTAAAGGACGATATGAAATGGGCGACTTCCATGTTCATCTACTCACTGAATTACATGACAATCCTATTTGTTGCTATGATCATTTTTTCGATATTCATCTAACTGATGGAATTCTTTCTTTTTGACAGGAATTCATGATAGAGAGGTCAACAGTCCTCATTTGAACAAAACATTTTTTTTAGAAAGAGAGGTATTAGTTAGCGATGATGAAAGGACTCAAAAAGTGGCGTCTCTTTTCTCTATTGGCTGTACTAACAGTTTTCCTTGCAGGATGTGGTCAGGAAGAACTTTCAACGCTTCTGCCGGCAGGACAAGTCGGAAGAGATCAGTTCAACTTACTGCTTCTATCTTCAGGGATCATGTTACTCGTCATTATTGTAGTTGTAGCAATTTTTTTAGTGGCACTGGTACGTTTCAGACGCTCCAAATTAGGTGAAGATCATATTCCTGAACAAGTTGAAGGAAGTCACAAGCTTGAACTTGTATGGACGATCATTCCGATTCTATTGATTTTGCTACTTGCTGTTCCTACCGTTTATTACACATATAAACTTGGTGATGTGTCGGCGATGGGTGCTGTAGATGAGGACGGGAATGCTGAAAATCTCGTAGTGGATGTGACAGCTAAACTATATTGGTGGGAATTTGAATACCCGGATTTAGGTATCGTAACTGCACAGGAATTAGTTGTGCCGATGGATGAAAAGGTTTACTTCAATCTAATTGCTGCAGACGTAAAACACTCATTCTGGATTCCGGCTGTAGGCGGAAAGCTTGATACGAACGTTGAAAACGTGAACAAATTCTATCTCGTATTTGAGAAGGATTCAAAAGATCTTAAAGATGGAGTCTTCTATGGTAAGTGTGCGGAGCTTTGTGGTCCATCACACGCATTGATGGACTTTAAAGTTAAAACGATGCCTCGCGCTGAATTTGACCGATGGGTTACTGCAATGCAAGCATCAGCTGATAACCAAGTTGTAGCAAATCCAGAAGGTCAAGCTCTATTCCAACAAAGCTGTATCGGATGTCACGCAGTTTCTGGTGTAGGTGAGAGTGGAGCACAAGGACCCAACCTTGCAACATTCGGTGACCGTAATCGTGTTGCTGGATTTATGGATCACACAAAAGAAGATCTGATCGAATGGATTAAGTATCCTCAAGAATACAAGCCAGGCAATAAGATGCCTGATTTCGATGGAAAACTTTCCGACAAAGAATTGGATGCCATTGCAGAATACTTGATGGGTCTATCTGTCGAATAATAATTTGATTTTTACTCGATTTTAAGAGGAGGTAAATAAAGTGAGTTCAGTTGCTCAAAAAAAGGGTTTTGGCGCAACGCTGTGGGACTGGTTAACTACAGTCGACCATAAGAAAATCGGAATCCTTTACTTCCTTGGGGGCGGATTCTTCTTCGTTCTAGGGGGAATTGAAGCTATGCTGATTCGTTGGCAGCTTCATATTCCGAACAATGATTTCGTGAGTGCAGGCCTATTCAATGATTTGATAACAATGCACGGAACGACGATGATTTTCTTAGCAGCCATGCCTATATTATTCGGATTTATGAACGCCATCATGCCATTGCAAATCGGTGCACGTGACGTTGCGTTCCCATTCATTAACTCATTAGGATTTTGGATGTTCTTCTTCGGAGGATTATTCCTGAACATTTCTTGGTTATTCGGAGAGGTGCCTGATGCTGGATGGACATCGTACGCATCACTCTCACTTGCATCTGAGGGACATGGTGTAGATTTCTATGCAATAGGTCTACAGATTGCTGGGGGAGGTACGTTGATGGCAGGGATTAACTTCCTTGTAACAATCATCAACATGCGCGCTCCAGGTATGACATACATGCGTATGCCATTGTTCACTTGGACTACGTTTGTTGCATCTGCAATGATCTTGTTCGCATTCCCTCCATTGACAGTCGGTCTTTTCTTCTTGACGTTTGACCGTATGTTCGGAGGAAACTTCTTCAATCATGAGATGGGTGGTAATACAATCATCTGGGAGCATATTTTCTGGATTTTCGGTCACCCTGAAGTTTACATTCTAATTTTGCCTGCTTTCGGTATTTTCTCTGAGATCTTCTCGATTTTCTCCCGTAAGCGTTTGTTCGGATATCCATCCATGGTCTTCGCGACTGTGTTGATTGGTTTCCTTGGATTCATGGTATGGGCTCACCATATGTTCACTGTTGGCTTAGGGCCGACTGCGAACGCGATTTTCGCTGTTGCAACGATGGCGATTGCAGTTCCTACAGGGGTTAAAATCTTTAACTGGCTTTTGACGATGTGGGGTGGAAGCATCGTGGTTACAACTCCTATGCTTTATGCGCTTGGCTTCATTCCCTCATTCGTAATGGGTGGGGTTACAGGTATAATGCAAGGGGCTGCACCACTTGACTACCAATTGCATGATACCTACTTTATCGTTGCTCACTTCCACTACGTTATCGTTGGTGGGGTAGTACTAGCGATCTTAGCTGCAACACATCTATATTGGCCAAAAATGTTTGGTACAATGTTGAATGAAACACTTGGTAAAGTTACATTTTGGTTCTTCTTCATCGGCTTCCATATGACATTCCTTATCCAGCACTGGCTTGGATTCTGGGGAATGCCGCGTCGGGTTTGGACGTATATGGACGGCCAAGGTTGGAACCTTGCAAACCTTATTAGTACGGTTGGAGCGTTCTTAATGGCGATTGGTGTTATTGTTCTTGTTTACAATGCAATTGTAACTTCCATTAAGAATGTAAAAGTTGCAAATGATCCTTGGGGAGACGGGCGTACACTTGAGTGGGCAATCGAATCTCCACCGATATATTACAACTTCTCGGCAACACCACTTGTTCGTGGACTTGATTCAGTATGGATCGAGAAGATGGAAGGCAACGAATCAGGACTTACACCTGCTGAACCAATCAAGGATATTCATATGCCAAATGGTTCTATCATACCGTTGCTTATGTCATTTGGTTTGTTCATTGCAGGATTTGGTGCGATGTTCCGTACAGAAGAGTCATGGGGACTGCCACTACTGATTTTCGGTCTATTATGGACTTTCGTTTCAATGGCGGCTCGTTCCTTGCAAGATGACACTGGGTATTATATTAAAAAAGAAGAGATTCTCCGTGATTTGAAACGTAAAGGGGGTCAAAACTAATGGATTTGAATAAAAAATTCACCCCTGAGACGTGGCCTGAACATCCGGAAAGAGCGACACTTGAAGCGAAAAACAAATTTGTAGGTTTCTGGCTCTTTCTTGGTGGAGAGACAATCCTGTTCGCAACATTGTTTGCAACGTATGTAGCATTGAAAAACTCCGGACCAAGCGGTTTTGGATTCTCAACTCAAGGGCTTTATGAATTGCCATTAGTATTCGTCATGACGATGTTGCTATTAACATCTTCATTGACAAGTGTATTTGCGATGTACCATTTGCGTAACTACAACTTTAAGAAAATGCAATTATGGCTTGCCGTTACTGCATTTTTAGGACTTGGTTTCCTCATGCTTGAAGTATATGAGTTCTCGCATTATGTAGGTTTAGGGTTCACTTTCGGCAATAGTGCCTTCAGTTCGGCGTTCTATACGCTTGTTGGTACTCACGGGTTCCACGTAGCTGTTGGTCTTGTCTGGATCACATTGTTGATTTTCCGTAATGCGAAACGTGGTTTAAACCTATACAACGCTACGAAGTACTATACATTTTCATTGTACTGGCACTTCATTGACGTTGTTTGGGTATTCATCTTCACTGTAGTCTACTTGATGGGAGTGGTAGGTTAAGATGGCAGACATCCAAGTTTACAAACGTACACCGGCTGAACAACAACTTGCGCAAAGACGTGCAAAGAAGTCCATGCGTGACCAGGTAATGATGTTTTCCCTTATGATTTTCCTTACACTTGTTTCATTCTCAATGGTTGTTGCGTTTGAGGCAGAGGTAGCTGGATTTTCTAAGTTCTTCATCATTCCGACAATCATGTTATTTGCTGCAGTACAAGTCGGTTTGCAACTTTACTATTTCATGCATATGAGTGAAAAAGGGCATGGCATTCCTCAAATGTTCATGTTTACAGGAGCGCTATTGGGCTTCCTGATCCCTTTAACATTCGTAACAATCGTTTGGTGGTAATCGATTAAGAAAAAGCCTGTGGATTAATTCGAGGCCACTGAAAAACTTACGTTTTTAAATGTACAAGGCACTCTAAAATCTAAAAAGGCACCATTTCGTTCTTTCT
>NZ_JAROCC010000018.1 GCF_030433715.1 Sporosarcina highlanderae
TTTTAAAAAACCTGAGTTGCGTCTTCTTTAGTGTTGTCATTTTTGCGTAGTTGAGAGTTTAATTTTCATGGGAGTTGAAGTACATTTCTTCACAAACGCACTTATTCTTAACAATCACGTTATTTTGTTCAATTAAATGGCTCGGTAATTGATTAGGCTCGTTAAAGCCACTTGCAGTTTATTTTAACACAAAATTTCTCGCACCCTTCAAAATTATCATTTTTTTATCTGAATGCCTTTTACGGTGGTTATTCTATTCAACCTCGAGGACAAGCCCTACATTAAGGGATTTGAAAGGCACATCTATTGGCAATACATGGACCAATCACAAAACTGATTGTCATGAGAGTTGATTCCGCATTCATCAAAGGAAGAGGATTTGACGATTTACGCAATGGCATGAAGAAAAAAATATTTTATTTATGATCCTATTGCTACAGATAACGTATTGATTGGTCATTTCACAATTAATTTCTAATTAAAGACTTCAGTAAGTAGATACTTTGAACTAAAGCTATACTAACACGACTCAACGATAAGCGCGGAACGCCTTAAACCTTTGGTATATATGGGTTTTAGGCATTTTTTTATTGCTGTGACTGAAACTAAAGATGCAACTAACCTAAAATGGAAAAAGGGACCCCTTTCCGTCCTTAGTAGAACTGCACTTGCCCAATTAAAAAAAAGGCGGCGATTGCCACCCCTTTAATTATTCTGTTCCACAATCGCGCCCATTTCTCTAATAATACATTCTCTATAAGTTGTTCAATAATAGAACAGCTTCTATCGACCTACAATAAACTTACCAATAATAGTCTCTCCATCTTCATTATATAAAGGAATTTCTCTTGGCTTAGCTCCTTTTGTAAGTCTTACTGCCTCTTCAGGAGTTTTAGGCTGTGGACCATCCAAATCTACTTGCTTCACATATCCTGTTTTACCGTTCTCACCTACCGCTAACAGCAAATCAGGTTCACCGAGAATGATCGTCGCATCTCCCATATTTGGTCCATAAGTTTGTCCATTATCATTTATTGGATAGCGACCATCTTCTAAAATACTTTCAATGGTCGGTATAGAGACATCCATCTCTATTTCACTGTTATTTTCATTTTCTGCTTTTGGCAATGTTTCTTGTTGTGAACAACCAGCTAACAAAAGTAATGAAATTATTGCCAAGACTAATAAATCCTTCCTTACTTTCTCCCCCTAACCACATCGCAAATATTATCTAATTGGAACAACTGACAATTCATATCACGAGGGGTGGTTGGTAGCGAATTATTTCTTATAGTATTCGCGTCCCAAAATGATTAACCCCACTAACGCTAATATCACGCCTATAATAAGCGGCAAGCCCAGAAATAACGAATCAACAACGTCATCACCATATTGTTCTCCACCAATAATCGCGAACCAAAACTTCGACCTACCTGACCACCATGACGTCGAATCTGGTACATATATAGCACCTGCTAAAATAACGGTTGCAGCGATGATTATTCCGCCCATCATTACGAATCCACCAATTAGGACTCTTTTCAAGTTGTATCACTCCTAAATTTCCACTTACCATTTTTTTACTTATCGGTCAACTCTTGTATTCCTCTGTGTATGGAACTTTCTCTTTCGCGCTTCAATTGCAAGTTCACAAACTTCTGTATCAGTACGTTTGTATAAAAAAACATACCTGTTATTAGCGCGCCAAATATCCAGCTTGCTATTTGTCTATATATCAACATCTGGTCAAAGCCGTCCACACCATATTTCTTCAGCAAATAAACCTTCAATCCCGCCATAAAAAGGCCACGAACGATAAATAACAATTGGATAAGCTGGAACCAAATAAAAATTCCTTTTTCATAAAATAATTTTGTGCTTTCTTTTCGATCATGTCCTTGCAAATAAGCGAAATCCACAGCAAAGTACAAGGCAAATGGGCGTTTTACTGTTAGAGCAATAAAGTGAACAATAACGTAAAACATCCCGAGATAAACGCCATTCCATAGCATTCGTTCAGCGGAACCGGATAACAAATCCACCAAAGTCCCCAAGAGAAGTGAAGCGATCACAAACAATCCTGTAATATTGAATTGCTTCTCTCTTAAAAACCGGTAAACAGTGTAAATGAATCCCGGAATCGTTGAGATCAGCATTGCAATATAGTCCCCAAAAGGATCTCTGCCAAACTTCCATAGCACATAAGGAATAGCTGCATAGAAAAACAAATCTAATATAATGAATTTATTTCCGGATTTTTTCTGTTTTTTCTCCATCCCAATTTACCCCGTTTTTATTTCATTTTCTCCGCCAATTCTAAAATAATCCCTTCAGGACCACGGACGAAACATAATTTATAAGCATTTTCGTAGTTTTGTATCTCACCCAAAAGTTCCGCGCCTTTCTTTTTCAGTTTGGCGACAATGGCTTCAATGTCTTCTACAGCAAACGCAATATGCATGATACCCAGGGTATTTCCAAAAGGCTGCTGAACGCCTTTCGCTTCTGACGGGATATGAAATTTGACCAGTTCCAAAGTTGTCTGGCCATCCGACATCCCAAACCATACAATCGTCTTTCTAACATCAGTAAGCCCAATTATCCGGTCTATCCCTTCCCCTAACACTTCTGTTTCCCCTAATACCATTAGTCCAAGGTCAAGAAAAAAGGCTTTGGCAGCAGGAAGATCATAGACTATTACACCTACATGATCGATTCTATTGATTTTCATTCATCAAACCTCCTTGGTACTCGTTATTACTATATCCTGCTCCTTTTGACACTTAAACATTCTGGTTCTGCTATTGAACAAGCACAAATCAATATTCTGGAATTGCGCCTGTTCATGGGACCGTACCGTGTGAAACCGTATATTTACGAATTTTTATTTGCCAATTACGTATGTAGCTCTCCAAAATGAAAACAGTAGCATATATGCATAATGAAAGCCGTTCGGAGGGAATTTCAATTTAAGGAAGATGCCGGTAATTGCCACACATAGTGATACCAGCCAATAGTACTTGCCCCTCACGGTAAAAAATAATCCATTGGCTAAGATAGAGATAATTTCAACCAACCTAATTGAAATATGCTTGGACATTTCCCAAGAAATTGTACCTCCTTAAGTCAATCCTACAGTCTGGCCACTTTATGAATGAAAATCGCTTGATTTTAAAAAGAAAACGAACCCGCCGATTGTTGAAAATTATTATCCAGGTTACAATTTTCTTCTACCTATTCCATCTAGTAGAATGCCAATGCCAAACAAGATAATGCCTGTCGCAAACGCATATTGGAAGTAAATTGATTGTGTTCCTCCAAGCTTATAATACAAACCTATAAAACTTAAAATTATCCCCAATAGGATACAAATACTTCCAATTAACTTCATACTTCACCCTCAAATACACCATATTTGATATAATCGCATTCCAATAACTTGAACTGTTCTTCAGTTATCTCTCACAACCACTTTAATTTGTAACGTTTATTAAAGCTCCCATTAATTCAGTAAGATTACTTAAGTAGCTAACAATCCGGAAACTATTTAGGGCAAGAATAAATAATGAAATGGCAATTATAAACTTTAATAACTTTTCCATGCAATACTCCTTCCAGAAATTATTTGTTCGTCTTCTTAAGTGTTCAGTTATAGAGCAACGGTTAATCATTACCACGTCCGTATGACTACCTATACCTTTTTAGTCTGATTATCTTTGCAAAGTATCATAGATTTCATGCAATAGCTCCCCGACCTTTTCACGCTCATTACGGTCAATTAACTTCTCCAATGAATTTTCATTATATTTGATTTTGGTAAACCATAAGGCAGATGATATTGTGTAAATGTCACTTAATACATTTTTTTCTTCATCAGATAAAGGTCGCTCAGTTATATATCCCTTATAAAATTGCTTAAATAGCTCAGGTCGGTCATTGTCTGTTAGTCCATCGGATAAATCCATTTCATTTGCCGTCAACAATCCTTCAAGCACCATGTCTCCGACAAGAGTTTGATCGCCAGCAATATTATAATCAAATATTCCCAGGTTTCCTCCTGTATACGATAAATTGTTTATGGAAATATCACCTTGTGTTGCAAACCTCGGCAATTTTCTCCAAGATAGCCTGATCCTTTCAAGTCTTTCTGAATAAAGACCTTTTATTTTCCGGTACATCTCTGCATTTATTTTCCCAGCTTCACCAAGTTCACGAAACGTATTGTACCCACTGACTTCGTTATATCCAAGAAGATCAAAAATAGTACTCCTTCCAATTAGACAGTTACCATTCTCCGATATTCTGTGGATTTTCCCCATTAGTTGTCCCATTTGATAGGCAAGGTTAAAGTCGATAGCTTTTATCTCTTCACCGAAATAATCTTCTACCGTTACGGCAACATCCATACCATTCACTTTATAACTTAGGCAATACTTGCCCCCACTGACATATCTTCTTGGCGTCAATATTCCTTGGCTTCTTAGATATTCGGAAAAGACACTTTGTGACTCAATAATGTGAGGAGGATGAGTATTTTCTTTAACAAATTTGACGACTAACGGCTCTCTATTAGTGAATTCCACCTTAGAAATAATTTTAATTTCTTTATCTTTCTCATTGTAGTAATGAATAAAATCAAAAACGTTAGATACTTGCCCATTAATGTTGTACGATGTTAGGATTTTATTGACATCTATTACACCGATATTCATGTTGCATTTCCCCGTTTCACAAATATTCATAATCTACCAACCCGGGTGCCTTCGCAACACATAATGTAATCATGAAAATTCATTTTCTGTGATTTCGCGAATCAGTTTACAAAAACCATCCCATTCATTTGGAAACTGATTACTTCCCGACTTTTTGATTGTGAGTCCGTCAGTAACGATTTCCAAGCTCCATTGCGTACCGTCAAGAATACGCGGATCGCTATACTTTTTCTTCCATTCCATTATACGAAGAGCTTGTAATTCCCTCATAAATTTCTTAACTTCCGCTGCGGAAATTGTTTTGATCATCAATTCCTCTTCCCCGCCAAGCCAATGACTCCACAATACTTCATGAGTGGTCAGGTTGATTTCAAAATTATAATTGCCTTCAAAGAAACCACCTACCGACGCTTTAAGGATTTTAATTTTATTTAATTCGGTACTCACCTATTTTTAACTCCCCGACTACTTGTATTAGTTGAAATAAACCGTCTTTTTGAGATATAAGTCCATTTAACCACCGTTTTAATTCTTTGAGCTTTTTATTAAAAACATTCCAGTGGATCCTATAACAGTTGTTACAGCAATCACAGTCATAGCAAACGCAATATCTGATATGGTGTGAGGTGTTTGAGTCAAAAAATCGAACCAAATTAATTCAATTACCAAAACAATTCCCCATATTATAAAAAGCACTAACAATAAATCACTTTTCAAACAAATCCTCCTCCGTCCCAATCTGGTCACTAATATGCATTCTTAAGTTATATCAAAAAGATAGGACTACTTTTTAACCCTAATATTTCCTTTTAGTCTATTATACCATGAAGACATTAACCACTTTCAAAAGGTTCATTCAAAACAAAAAATACACCCTCCTCAAACCAAGGAAGGTGTACAATCAAAACTATACCCACAAATCATCATTCACTTCACTTTACAAGCGCACTGTGAATGGCCTCGAGTTTCGTTTCAAGCCGGTGCAAGAGATAAAAGGATACAAAAATCGGAAATCCGATTTGCTGTATGAGATTTAGCCATTGTTCCATTTTGAAAGAAACCTCCTTTCCCAATAGAAAAGGCTCCCCAGCCGGGCTGGAGAGCCGCTATTAATTATGCAATTACAAGTTCTTCGACGGTACGGTCGATAATGCGGGCACCTTTTACGCTTGCAAGAAAAGAACCATCGACTTCAAACACTTGAGAATCGATAATTTCCTGCATGGCTGCCTCCACTTCGGACGGTGTCAAATTAGCGCGAGGCTCGTCCACTGTGAGTGAAGTTTGTTTTCCAGCTGCCGTATAAAAGTTCAATTGTAACGATTTTGCCATTCCTCATCTCTCCTTTCTACTTAATTAATAATTACTTCTTAGTTCATAATGTCTGCTGTTTCCAGCCTTTCTGCTCCGATAAATGGATATTCGGAGAGCTGTGCCAATTGCTCAAGAGCTTTGTATAGATTGTCAGCCGTCGCCCCTTCTGCAATGCCGCGATAGGATTTCGATTTGCGGATCAATTTCCCGCCCTCTGTCATCCCACCATTGAAATACACCTTACCAACTGCATTTCTGAATTCAATTGTCGCCATCTGCTTTCCCCTCCTTTCACATACTATATAGACTTGAAAAGAGGGAAAGGATACTATGCGTGAAATTCTTTTAAAAAACTTTTCCCGAGTACTTTTAGAAAGTTCATCCAAGAAAAATACACCTTCCCCTAAGTCAGAGAAGGTGTATGGTCACTACTTTTCACCGCAACTCATCATTCAACGGTACAACAACCTCATCTAACGTCTTTCGCCACTGACGTTTCACCTCCGGTCCGTATTTCAACGGTTTTGCCTCTGGATGAACCACTTTATACTGATCAAATTCCTTACTATTGATGATTCCACCCACTTGGAATCGGTTCCGTCCCGACGACATACTGGATTGCGGAGGAATACAGCTCGCTCTCCTTCACATACCACGTATCAGCAAATCTTCCAATCGCCGAATCATCGGCATTCGTAAAAAAACGTCTCTTCACCGCAAGAATATCATCTTCGCGTTAAATTCCTTCATCATCGATGGCGTTTAACATCGAACGGTAAACGTCTTTGACGCTTTCAGGCTTCTGAAGCTTTTGAAGGGCTTTTTCAATTTCATCACGGATATTCTTGTTGTTTGCTGAGTATGTTTCAAGCAGACGGTCGATGTAAGTGGAGTCGATATCATAGAGTTTAATTGCGTTTTCCCCATAAAACTCGATTTCCGACAAATCGGGCTCTTCCCCATCTCCATCCCTTTCATCCACCAACGAACCTTTCACGGTGTTGTAAACGCCGATATACGCTTCCAATGTCTTCACCTGATCCTGTAGCGCTTTAGATTTCTCCATCTCATCATTATAATCATCATAGGTCACCAAAGCCTCATAGGCATTGTTCAACTCTTGGAATGCTTTAACAAACTCAATTCGCATTTCAATCGAAGAATGCTCGTCAATATCGGTTGGGTTCGGTACGATTTTCTCCAATGAACTATGAGCCTTTTTAAAACGTTTCCTTGAGTCATCGTACGTTGGATAGATAAGCCCGGATTCTTCTTGCGCCTGCGAATACAACTTTGTCGCGTCTTCCACATTTCTCTCCATCGTGGAAGGCTTCCGGAATGTTACGATTAACCCCTTCGTCTTCCCTGGATATGTACGATTCGTCCTTGAAAAAGCTTGTATCAGATTGGCGTAACTCAAATTCCGATCGACAAATAACGTCTGAATCGTAGGAGCATCAAACCCGGTTAATAAGCGGTCGACAACGATGACCAAGTCAATCTGTTTGCCGAACTCCTTGAACTCCGCCCTCTTACGCGCAAGTCGATTATTTATATCGCCATTATAGCGTTCAATATCTTCGATGGACCAGGCGGTATCATAGTAATCGTTATAGTCCTTAATGATTTCCTTCATCTCATCTTGCGCCTGTTTGGAATCAACTTCGTTTTCCTGCAAGGAATACGTAATCGCAATCCGTGGGAAATCCGGATCTTCAATCGTCCGTCCCGTCCGGATCGGATGATCGGATACCTCTACCCTAATATTTATAAGCCTTCAGGACAGTAAAACCCTTCTATCGGCTTATCATATAGCATGAAAATGTCCTTGAAATATATATCATCGACCAATTTATCCAAGACGCCCTTGAAATACCCAGGTAAATTGCGGATTACTTTCTTTTTTGTGGCCATCACAGTGATCATCAATGCACGATAAGCAAGGTCCTCGAAGATATGTCCGTCCCCTTGGTAGATTTCGTATTTCAACATCCGTCCAGAGATGGCCCTGTGAATTCCGAAGAATTCACGGGCTAATTTACTGTCTCCAAGTGTTCCTGCAAGTAAATCTTTCATCCGACTAAATAGACTTGTGGATAACTTTGACGATTCTTGCTGAGACGTGTAGTTAAGATCTTTAGATTTTACTAGAGATTTAGAAAGAAGAGCTTGGTCCTTTGAAATTTGCTCGCTTTCCTTGACCTCACGCGATTCTTCCACATGATCGCGGTCGTTCATTTTCCCCTGTTCATTGAAAGGCAAAATGACGTAGATGTTGGCGCCGAGTCCGCTCATTACCGGACGGATGAAGTGTACTTTCTCGATGATGCCTAAGCTGGCGAGTTTGGTTATTGCACGTCTTACCGTTGCGTTTGATTTGCCGATCGCCTTCTCAATCGTCGCATGTTTCAAATGTGCCGCTCCGTATTTCACTGAATACCGGCGGATAATATCGAAAACCTGAATATCCGACTTTGTCAGGTCATTCCAATGTTTCATCAAGTGTTGTTCAGCTGCTGCATCCATTTCTGCAATAGTTTCGAAGCGTGAGTAGTCTCTCAAATAATATGTCATTTTATGATCCCCCTTCACTCTCTATATAGATGTGAGAGATCAAAAGGGATACTCAGGATTGAAAGTTTTTTAAAACAGGTCTAAATGCTCAATTCTTTAAGGTGCCTGTGCAATAACATTCATGACAATTCAACCAATTTGTATAAAAATATAAAAATAAAACACAACTACATTTTTTCTTTTTATCTTTATGCGATTATAATACTTGAATTGTTTGACTAAATAGACACGAGGAAGTAAAAAAGTAGAAAGCCGGTTTTGTTCCTTAACCAACTTTCTACTATTTAGAGCGCTTCAATCGAAGTATGTGTGGTAGCACATGTTCTTCAAGTACATCGTAAATTGTGTACCCTTCCTTGCCGGGTACCCGTTGACCATCTTTCTCTTTATTATCTTTAGGCACATGCCAATGCCAAGGATCAAACTTTTTTATTTCCTCCGGTGTATCATTTGGATGATAATGCGCATGAAATTTTTGGAGTATGGTACCGTTGCCGGCATACCAATCATAATAGTATTCTACTAAATCATTTTTAATAAAGATTTCTCTACAATGTAGATAACAAGTATCATCAAAAAATTTAATCTTCGCTAGCACTTCTCTGCCCTTTTTATGATCTAATTGCCCTTTCGGTGTTTCAGAAAATGACACGCTATAAATTTGTTCATAACGCACCTCAAGGTTGCCAAAGGTTGTTTTAGTTATTCCTAGCATTTTTGGCACTTTCCAACCTCACTTTATATGACAACCAAATTGAAGCATCCGTATCTTCTTCAGTTAATTCCAAAATTGTTTTATCGCCAAAAACTTCTTCGAAAGTTTTACCATCGTATTTTTCTTCTAATTCTTTTATTGAGCACTCTAAGTAAGTTATTTCATCTACTTCTGGTTCTTGGTTTTCAGCTTCCCAATTGGCTTTTAAAGTAGCAATTGTAAATCGTTTTCCGTTTGATAAAACAACTTCAGCATCTTCAGGTATTTTAGACCACTTACTTCCATCTTTTTCAACACCATTAATTTTCCCATCACGTATCCAAGCATTAATGGTTTGTTGTGATACACCAATAAACTTTGCTACTTCACTTGTTGAGAATGTCACTGTGCTTCCTTGAATAGATTCCGTTGAAATGTGTACTAATAACTGATTTAAGTATTCAACAAGCTTATCCTTATTAGATAAGTTGTCTTCATTCCATTCGTATCGATACCGCTCAGCACCTTTTACTGTAAATAATAAGTGTTTAACCAATGTGGCAGTAACTATTAAGTCTGTCTCCACCATCTTTTTCGTATAATCGTAAGCAGCAGATCCAGTTAAAATCTCTCTTTCAATTACAGTAGGACGCATAATCATCTCACCTCTCACCTCCAATATACCGTTAGTCTTTCAGTTTGTCAATAAACTGAAAGTGAACTGAAAGCACTTTTAAAGTTTATTATTGACATTTATCTATACAAATTATACGAATCAACGCAAAAAAAGAACCTTCCCAGTACAGAAGGTTCTTTTTCTTTAATTGTTTACTGCACAGGCACTGAACAAATTGAAGTATAACCCGACTTACCAATTACTGCATTGTGTTTGTTTATGTAAAGAATCTTTTATTTATTCGGGATTGACAACAATACAAAATCACCATTAAAACTTCCGCTACAATCTCTAAGAATATATTGTTTTATATCTTTCTCTATTTCAATTGTTAATCCTTGGCAATTATATTCCTCAATAAATTCACCAGCTACACTCTGTGAAACATTAATGCTCTTTCCGTCAAACGTCAATGTCTTAACGCCACGTTGCCCCTCTACACCATACTGAATATAGTTTATTTTCGCGCCATTTTGATTTTCCACATTTTCAACAAATCTATCTAAGCCCTCTAGGTTTTCAATATCATTGTGATTATTTACTACTTCTTCAAGTTGATTTGAAGACCCTTGGGTACATCCCAATAACGCAAAACAAAGTACGGCAACTAAAAATAATATTCTTCTCATACCGTTCCCCTCCATTAGTTACTTGTAGCGATTCACTATACTGACATACTCGTTAGTTAAAGAGCCAATCTGCCAATCTTTTTCGAATTATGCATAATTCCTCTTGAATGGTTAGACGGATTCACCCTAAATAAGTTTCTTTTTTGTTCTACAAACTGACTTGTTTAACGAAGGCACTTAGCAGATTTCCTTTTTATATGAAACTAACATTAATAACGCAAAAAAATCGTCCTATCTAACAATGGGGTTAGCCAACCCATTTTAGAAAGGACGATTTTTATATTTAATTCAATTACTTTTTAACTGTAACAATGATTTGGGATACTCTTAGTTCGCTTGATTATAATCCACATTTCAACTGTGCATTACAGTTTGTGCATGTATTACAGCCGCCCATTTCCTCGACGGTGCCTTGTCTACATACAGGGCATGTATCGCCTACTTCGGAGCCGATTGTGACATTCGTTGAACGTAGGTCTTGGATCGTATTAACGAGCACGACTTTACGTTGTTCGACAACTTCTTCAACATAATCGGTATCCATTTCGTTTTCTTCTGCTTTCAGCGTTAGAACTTGAGAGTCACGGCTACCGTCGACATACACAGTACCGCCTTTTGCTCCGCCTTTATACAGACGCTCATAGACGCTTTCTACCTGTTCGACTGTATAGCCGCGTGGTGCGTTAACAGTCTTAGAGATCGAGCTATCAATCCAGCGTTGGATGATGCATTGTACATCCGCATGTGCTTCCGGTGCCAAGCTCATTGATGAGATGAACCAATGAGGTAGATTGTCCGGATCCGCTTCTGGATTACGCTCTAAATACTCTTCCACGATTCCAGCTTTCACCTCGATGAATTTACCAAGACGACCACTGCGGTAATAAGTGAAGGAAAAATATGGTTCTAATCCGGTAGAAACGCCAACCATTGTTCCAGTGGATCCCGTCGGAGCAACAGTTAGTAGATGTGAGTTTCTTATTCCGTGTTCAAGAATTGCCTCACGGATATCTTCCGGCATTTTTTTCATGAAACCAGTGTTGATATATGCTTCACGTAGTGCTTTTGTTTCCTCGTCTGTTTTACCGATAAGGAAGGGGAAGCTCCCCTTTTCTTTCGCAAGCTCAATTGATTCGCGGTAAGCAGTTGTCGCGATTGCTTCGAAAACTTTGTCGACAAGTTCGTTGCCTTCTTCTGAACCATACTCTTTTTCACAGTAGATAAGAAGATCGGCAAGTCCCATGACGCCAAGTCCGACACGGCGCTCACCAAGGGCTTGTACTTTATTTTCTTCAAGGAAATAAGGTGTCGCATCGATTACGTTGTCCTGCATTCGGACTCCGACACGGACTGTTTCTTTCAATTTATCGTAATTTACTGTCTTTGTTTCTTTATCAGCGAATTCTGCAAGGTTTACAGCAGCTAAATTACAGACACTGTAAGGAGCCAACGGTTGTTCCCCACACGGGTTTGTAGCTACGACTTGCTGGCCGTATGCTTTTGCATTTGTTTCGCTGTTCGCATTATCGATAAAGAAAATGCCTGGTTCTGCAGAGTACGTTGCACAAATGTTTATGAGATCCCATAGTGCCCTGGCTTTGATCGTCCGGTAAACGCGGACTCCAAATCCTTGACGCTCCCATTCTCTTACATCGCCGACTTTATGCCATTCTTCATTATATGTCGTCATTTCTTCAGTAGAATATTTCTCAACCGCTGGGAAACGAAGATCATAATCAGCGTCCTGTTCCACGGCTTTCATGAAGTCATCTGTCAATGTGACCGAAATGTTCGCACCAGTTAAGAACTCTGGATTGTTAACGGAATAAGTTCCACCATCACGTAATTTCGTTTCAGCGTCTCTTAAGATCGCTTCGTTGAAACCACCCATACCAGGGATTGTCCTGTAGTTAAGGATTCCTTGGTACATCGCTTCCTCTTGTGCGGAAAGCGGTTTGAATTTCAGTTTTTCATTTGCGAGTTTCTTAATCAATTCATCTTCTGTATTTTCAATAAGATAACGCAGAATCCTTGGATTTTGCATTTTCGAAATGATGAACTCGTAAATGTCAGGATGCCAGTCCGCCAACATAATCATCTGCGCTCCGCGTCTAGACCCACCTTGTTCGACAAGATGTGTCAATTTCGCGATGTCATCTAACCAGGATACTGACCCGGAGGATTTACCGTTGACGCCGCGTGCTAATGTATTGCGTGGTCGTAATGTCGAACCGTTTGTTCCCACACCACCGCCACGGCTCATGATCTCCATCACTTGCTTACGATGATCCGAAATGCCTTCACGTGAATCTGCCACGAACGGCATCACATAACAATTGAAGAACGTTACTTCAGTATCTGAACCAGCACCATATAATACACGGCCTGCCGGGATAAAATTCAAATTCGATAGTTGTTGATAGAACCGTTCGAATGACGCGTTACGCTGTTCTTCAGTTTTTTCAACAGCTGCAAGGCCAGTCGCATTCCGTTTTGCAATCTGCTCATAGAACACTTCAAGTGGCTTTTCAATGACATCAATCGGTCTTGTGATAATACCTGTTTCAATGCTCTCGGGGTTGTCGATTGCACTACGGTATTCTTTCTCGATCCAAATATCTGCTTTTCGATTTTTTTCGTCAAGTGCTGTGATGAAGCCAAGCCCTCTTGCAGGAAACTTCGGATCTTCTTTGACGGTTAAGACGACGAAATCACCAACTTTTAGTGTTTTCTTTTCGATATCCTTGAAGGAATACCGGTCAATCATGACAAGTCGGGACACCCCACTGTGTTCGATCTTCATATCTTCTGTAATTGGATGCACCTGCGGAAATTCGGCAATATCCGCGTTTAACCGCGCCTTGTCCAGAATTGGTTCCTGATGCTTTGAAACAATTACCATTAACGCATCCTCCTTCTGGTATTTTTTTGATAACACAACATGTTGTGTTAGTTCTATTCCCTAATCTACTACATATTGAAACCTGCTGCAACGTTAAAATTTCGACATTGAAATTTCAGCATTGATTCCATGCGGTTTCTTGTAAAAATTAATTCTAAAGTGCCAATCAACTCAAGAAGTAGCACCTCAATTAATAATCAATTCAGAACTAAATCACTATAAGTGAATTAATTGAATCACAAGTTCCTATTCTACCATCCCAATGTCGATTTATGCGAGCTCTTCACTCAGACAATATTTCCATAATACCATGAAGATTCGACACGAATAAGTATTGATTTTTACAAAGCGTCAAGATATGTAAAAAACCCCTCAACAGTTTCTGCATAACCGTTGAGGGGTTGTTGTATTAAAATAAGCTTATTTAACTTCATTTGAGTGCACGCGTCCATTCACGGTAAAGTCCCGGGTCAATATCGTTAAGATGCCCCATGAATTCCTTTAAATCCGCTTTCTTAGCAATCCCTTTCAATAACTTTGTCGGTATCGATCGGGAGGAACCAAAGGCTCTTTTTAGGTCAATCACCTTAATATCCATGTTTTCATTGAAAAGTATATGGCGGACTTCCGTATCGCAACGTAGAAATCCTATTCTCTTCATCTCTTCAAGCATGTACAAGATTTTCCTGACAACTACTTCAGATATTCTTTTCTCCTTCTTTAAGAGTTGAGGCAATGAAATTCCACTTATATATTCCATTACGATAAAGTTTTTACCATGCTCATAGAGTCGCGGAATGATTGATGATTGTTGCCCAACTTGAAATGCTTCCAATTCCAAATTCTTCGTTTGTTCTTTTTCAAAGATTTTAATGCAACGATCCTCTGTTAGTTGAATGACCGAACCATCTGCTCCTTTGCCTATCACCTTTCGTCCTTCAAAATCCCTCAAAGTAACGACTCCATTTTTTGAGGAAAGCAGTTCGCTATAATTATCCATTAGTTAATCAACTCCTTTCTGATACTCACTAATCACCTTATAATAAGAGAAAGTTTCTTCTAACCCGGTTTGTATATCAAAAGATGGCTTCCACCCCAAAACGGTAAATGCCTTCGTATTATCCAGTCTACTATGTTGGATATCCCCTTCCCGAGCCGGCATTGTTATAGGGGCTATCTGAACAGAAGAGATTGACATAATCTTGCTCAACAGTTCATTCACGCTTGTTTTCGTATCCGTTCCAATATTAATTATTTCATTATCGCCTTTGTTTATCGCAAGCAAATTAGCTTGTGCGACATCTTTAACGTAGACAAAATCACGTGTCTGTTCGCCATCACCAAAAATGACAGGGGTTTCGCCGTTTAACATCTTTCCAAAAAAGACGGAAACAACGCCCCCTTCACCTATTATTGATTGTCTCGGACCATAGACATTGGCGTACCGTAAAATTGTGTAAGGAAGTTGTTGGAGAGTGCTTGTGAGCTGTATATATTTTTCAGAGGTGGCTTTTGATAGACCATAAAAGGATAGTGGATTAACGGGAAATGATTCGGTTATGCTTGAGTCTTCAGTTTCACCATAGACTGCACATGAGGATGAAAAAATGACTTTCTTTACATGATATTTTTGACAATAATCCAAAAGACGAATTGTAGCTACTATGTTTTGCTCTGCGTCATAAATCGGATCCTTAATGGAGACCGCGACATCTATCTGGGCTGCAAGGTGGATAACAATCTCAGGTTTTTCAAGAGCAATAACGGTTTCCAACATGGGTGAATTAATATCCATTTCAATTAATTTTGCTTGTAATGGTACAAAATTTTTCTTACCGGTTTGAAAGTTGTCAACAATAACTGTTTCATGACCGTACTGGATCAAATACTCAGCAACGTGTGACCCTATAAAGCCCGCCCCTCCAGTAACAAGTACTTTCATAATAATCCCAACTCTTTCCCCCATAGAATTGTTTTCTCAATATATCTTTCCAACAATACACTCTCTTCTCCACGCAACACTCTTCGTATGTGATTCAACAATCTTTTCTCTAATGTTCTTTGTAAATATGCCATCTTAAATAACCGCATCGGCTCAGTCTGAAAAACAATCCCATGCTTTTTCATTTCTTCAGCATATAGATTCACACAAGACGATCGAATTTGCTCCGCGTCTTTGCGCCAATCGCGGCGAAAATCAAGTAAAATTTCCACCAAAACTACCATGTCGTACCAGCCCGGTGCAAATTTAGCGGACTCCCAATCCACAAAACGAATTTCCCAATTAGTATCATCGGTTGCATTATGGCTACTGATATTATGAATATGGAGATCCCCATGTATGAGACTTTGCCCGTTCTCCATGATTTCAGGGAAGAATATGGGACCCCTCTGCAAAATCCGATTAAGTGTTTCATAGTTAGCTTCAATCACTTTTTTTAAGCGATCATCATTCATCGCCAGTTCAAGGTATTTTTTCGTCTTATTTACATGGCTTTCTCTTTCAGCAGCCATCTTTTTTGAATCATACGTCGGGAGCCATGATTCAAAGATATCTCCATGACTTTTTATACGATTGCCGTAAGTTGCTGCATGGAACTTTGCAAGGACAGGAATGATATGATCATAGTGTTTCGGTGTAAGTTTTATTTGACCTCGCAATGATTGTACAAACTCCATGAACAACCAAACCTCTTCCGAATTCTCCTCAATCCAATACGTTTTTGGCATAAATGCTCCTAAGGCAACTTGCCCTTTCTTATACATATTTAGTTCAACTTCGTGGTTTTCTTTCAGTGGTAGTTTGTATATTTTCAGTACGATAGGTATCTGTTCACTCCCATCGGTAACCATGATTCTCCAAATACTTGTCTTTTCTCGCGAATTTTTAAGACATACAATTTCCGAGTCCATCAATTTGATTTCTTTTCCGAATACCTTTCCTATTTTCCCGCCAAAATCATACCGCTTCCACTGTTTGCGAATCTTTTCTTGATCCAACCGTTTCACTCCCTTTTAAACTGCATTTACCTGTTCTTCCATAAATTCCGCAAGTGGGAATAAAAACTGCGGATAAATGGAAGCGGATCATCCCAAGCGAAAAGCGCTTCCACTCGTTTTCCCGAGAGACCTTTCATCCAATCAATAAATGTCATTTCTCCATTCTTCCTCTTATGGCGATAAGAAATGAAGTCCCGGACCAAATAAACCCATTTAATCCCTTCCCGCTGCGTTAGAACTGGTTTTGGATTCTGATTTGTGAGTGACAAATAGTATAAATACGCCAAATCTACCCCGCAGGCTGTTGATAGTCTTTGAGTAAGCCCGATTCGCGAATTGATTTCGATGAACTTCAACTCACCGTCCCTTGGATCCCTCTTAAATTCCGTTATAGAAAGCCCTTTAAAATTCAATTTCAATAAGAAATCAAACGCTTTTCGAATAACTTCCTCATCTCTAATGCTGAGGACCATTGCAGAAGAGCCGAATACCGGAGGGAATTGGTGTATTTTTTGATTCATGTAGATTCCAATTAGATTCATATTTTCATCAAAAAACGTCTTCACCGAATAAATCCGGCTTTCCTCTCCTTCAATGATTTCTTGTATCATTAATTCACCAAACTGACGATAAAAGAGGTATTTTTCATGTAACTCAGATGCCTCATTTACGACAATCGCTTTTTTGTACAGCTCATTTGGAATTCGACTTCGAAATGCTGATGAGTTTGTCGGCTTAAGAATGCACGGGAAGGTTATATCTTGCACAACGTCTTCCAATTGGTGCTCATTTTCAAGCTCGAAAACTTTCGGACAAGGCACTTCGTGTTTAACAGCCAATTCATATGTCAGCCTTTTATCCAAGACAGCTTCCACAATGGAAGGTGAAGGCAATAGAAACAAATAACACCTTCTCAAGTCTTCCCTATACTTGGAAATGAACTGGACATAATCATCAGAACCTGCATATAGTACGGCTTTCTCATTAAAGTTATTACCTAATTCCAAAAGGAACTTCAACAATTCCAATTCCTCATGTACAGGATGAGGGCAAATGCCACATGTTGCATGACGAGTTTTACCAATTTCATATTTTCCTTTTATATCGAACGCATGTACATTAATGTCTTTTTCACTTAAACTTCTCACAATACCGATACCTGTTGCGCTCAAATCGAGGACGACGGCTGGAATGGAGTGTATCATTCAAGACATCTCCTTTGATACAAGTGATACATAGATGCTTTCTATTTTTTTGACCATGATCGACCTCGTCAAATTGTTTTCCGCAAACTCTTTCGCATTTTGAGACAATTGGTCTCTCAATGACTGATCGCTAAGCAGCTGTTCCAACTTTTCAGCAAGCATTTTCGGTTCTCCCGGCTCTACAAGCAATCCAGAATGATTATCGGTTATCAATTCCGGAATCCCTCCATGATAAGTAGTTAAAATCGGTTTTTTTGCAAACATTGCTTCAATGATTGCGATAGGAAGCGTATCGCTCGTTGTCGGTAACACAAAAATTGTAGAGCTTGCTAATAGCTGTGGTACATCCTTTCGTTCACCAAGAAAAACGACATTCGTAAGATTCAAAGCTTTAACTTGCTTCCCGAGTTCATCTCTCATCTCGCCATCACCGACGATCCATATCTCGACATTTTTTAATTTTTGCCTGATTAACGCTAATGCTTCAAACAAATATTTATGTCCTTTACGAGGCCGTAAGCGGGAAACACAAGTAATAATCATTTTCGTCTCTTTTTTCTTCTCTGATTTCTTTTTAAGTTTAAAGTCAATCCCGGTATATACTGTCGTCATTTTACTATCCTTTGCTCCAAGGTCTTTCAACAAAGGGCGAAATAGTTCACATAGGGTAATAATATGGCTCGAAGTCCTAACGGCAAGTCGGTCCAACGCTAAATAGAAGGATTCTTCGACTGATTCTTGTTGTATTAAATTGAAATCGAGTTTACGTTGTGTCATAAACCCATGTGGTGTAAAAAGGATTGGCTTTTGATACTTTTCATTGACTCTGCTTAAAACAGTCGCTGTAAAACGGTCTTGGGCATGAATTAGATCATATTTCTCAAGATTCATTTTCTCTAATTTCATTTCATAACTGATTAACCGCACATTCTCTTTCACAATTTCCTCGTTAAAGCTTCCATAACGATCGATATAAAATTGTTTTGTCTTCACTTTGATTTCTTTATTTAGACCCTTTCTATTGTCTTGCGTAAAGAGGTTTGGAGCTATTACGTCAACTTTATGACCAAGACTTTCCAAACCGGCTTTAAGTGAATAAATATAGTTCTGTAAACCTCCTACAGCTGGATAATCCCAGAAGGTTGTCAATAAGATCCGCAAGGTTTTTGTTTTCTTCTGACTAACGAGGGGTTTCTTATTCCTACTGTTGCTTTTCTTTTTGGATATATTGTCTTTGTCCGTATCAATATCAATACCATAAAATTCATCAGTAGCTGACACTAAATATGGATCAGGTATGAAAGAGTCGGCAGATTTACTTTTTTCCGTCATTTCCACACCCTCCTTATCACTTCAAATGCCTCTGCATACTCCACGCCTACCGCCATGCCTCTTACCCGCGCTAAATGTTGTAATCCCTCATAGGATCGCGGATGAGGGAATGGCCTCATTTCAGCATCATAAAATTTAAGAGACTCGATTTTTTTATCTATAGTATCCGTAATATCGACATAATAAGTAGGTTTAAATGTTTTATCATCAGTGAACGGAGTCCATTCGCTAGATGATACTGTTTCAAAACAAAGTATTTCTATCGGCTTTTTGTTAGGTAATGGCCGAGCGGCAGTTAGTACCGCTTGAAAGAGTACCTGGTGATCCCTATTTATGTCCCCGTAATGATGTGTGAAGATGATTGAGGGTTCGTATTTGTTAATTAATGATTCTATTTCTTCATTTATTACATGTAATGGATACGTCTCCAATAATAGATTCGGATAAGCAAGGAAGATATGTTCCTCTACCCCTAAACAATTATTTGCATCTTTCATTGCTTGCAACATTTCCTCTTCCTTGTCTTTCCTTCCTTTTGCGAAAATTACTGTTACTACTTTATAACCTTGATCTATTAATCTCTTTAATGTACCAGCACACCCTAAAAGTTCATCATCTGGATGTGCTGCTATCACTAACACATATTCATCCAACCTTTTCACCTCTCAACAAATTTAAGTGATTCATTTATGTATATGAGGGTTTTAGTTCGAGAGGGTAGACATGAGCGGATTGCAAATGTCCATTTAATCGGGATTTTGCCTCATGGACATTACAACTAATGTTGTTCGTCCAATGCACTGATGAATTCCTTAATAGTATAGGGTTAGGTCCGTCAAGAGGATCCAAGTTTGAGGCAATAACATAAATGAATGGGGAGGAAAGGAAAGTATGGGTATTTCAAGTAGAAGTCCCTTTTTTGATTTACTATCATCAATGAGCCAAGGAACTAAAGTTAGCCGGGTGTATTTTAACGGCAGGAGTGAATCTGTGAAATCCTTCGTTTCGTTTGACGAAACTACTAATTTGGTTACATTCACGAAACATGATCATTCTTTATTACTGATAGATATTGAAACCATTGATGCACTAAAGCTTCACTGAAAAATGGAATAAATATAGTGTGTGTATCGTTAAAGGAGGTGGATACAATGACAGAAAACACGAATATTGCTCATCGGGGACCTATCTTTGATTTGCTTGCATCTTTAACTCCTGGGGAAAGTATAGAGGAAGTCTTCATAAATGGTAAAAAAGAATCCGTAGAAACTTTCGCATCCTTTAATCGTTTCACAGGTCTCGTGACATTCGTAAAAGGAAACAATGAGGTATTACTCGTTGACTACCGTAGAATTGATGCAATACAAAGATAAATTCACACGAAAAGAATCGACCCTTAACCAAAAGTTAAGGAGTCGATTTTTGTTGCTTTTATTGAAATGATTTTTCCTTCTATGAGAAATGTAGCCAGACTCGAATGACTATCAAAGTCTAAGAAATAGATTACTTCAAAAACTACACCATTTACGTTCAGTTGCTTTATTAATGTTCCGGGTGTTAGATTCTTTAATAATATTACTAATGGGTTTGTCATAGCTTCTTGTAAATCCTTCAATAGAGGCTGAACTTCCTTCCTTATGATACTTTCATGTTGCAGGACTTTTTCTTTAAGTTGCGTGATTATTATGCTTAACTGCTCGTCATTAGGTTGCGAATTTTGTTCTACTATACTTCCATGATGAGAAAGCAAGTCTAAAGCTTCCCTTGTTTCATCTTTCACCTGTTCAAGCTGGCCTTGTATTTCGTTATTCTTATTTTCCTGCTCTTCTGTTATTGTTTCAAGTGCTTCTTTAAGACTACTTTGTTGCTCCTTTATTGGTTGAAATTCCTGCATTATACTTTCCTCCAAATCTCTTAATTTTGAAAGATACATCTCATTTTTATTTTTTTGATCCAATAGGATGGGTTGTAATTTTTCATCAATAAGCAATTCAATACTTCGCATTGAGAATTCACTCTCTGTTTTTGTAAGTAAATCAGCAAATTCTTGATGTCTCGAATGAAGATCAGCCAAGTTTTGATGAAAGTTGTCATTTACAGATGTATCCTGGTCATTCGGGGATTCATAATTTTCCTTAACTGGACTGATTCTTTTTTCATGTGTATTGTAATAGGATGTTCGTTGATTTGTCGGGTTGTGTACAACATTTGGAAAGAAAATTGTCTGAATTGCATTAGTGCGAAAATCCAAAGCAGACTTGCCTCCTCCATTAAATCTATATAGCAATATATGTTGTCTGTTGAACAAGTGGGACTCATTCTATATAATGTAACTATATATAGAAGGGGGAAAGCGGTCTTGAATCCGAATTATTATATTTTAGGTGCAGTATTATTAATTTTGATCTTATATTTCGTCATCACAATGCTGCGCTTGCGAAAAGCTGTTATTAACCTGACACAAGAGCAATTTATCGAAGGGTATCGTAAGTCCCAATTAATCGATGTCAGGGAGCCGAAGGAATATGAGGCGGGACATATTTTAGGCGCACGTAATATCCCATATTCGCAATTCCGTCAGCGCTACAAGGAAATCCGACCGGACAAGCCCGTTTACTTGTACGATCAAAACACAGGGAAAAGTGCCCGTGCGGCCTTATTCCTTAAAAAGAAGGATTATACTCAACTTTACCAATTACAAGGCGGCTTCCGCACTTGGACAGGCAAAGTGAAAAGCAAGTGACTTTTTTTCGCTTTAAACAAAACGTATAACACGTCTAAGTTCTTCCTTTGGAGGAACTTTTTCTATGCCTACAATTGTTTGAAAGAACAAATAAGGAGAGCCCCGCTTTCGGGACTCTCCTTTAGTTTTTATACTTTTATGATTTAACAGCAACAAGCTCTTCTTCTTTAATGTAGCGCAATACCGGTTGACGGGCAGCTTTCGTTTCGTCAAGGCGGTTGATAACAGTCGTGTGAGGGGCTTCCTGAACGATTTCAGGAGTCTCTTCGACTTCGTTCGCAATTTGAATCATTGCTTCGATGAACGAATCAAGGGTTTCCTTGGACTCAGTTTCTGTAGGCTCAATCATCATCCCCTCTTCAACGTTCAATGGGAAGTAGATTGTTGGCGGATGGAAGCCGAAGTCTAACAGGCGTTTCGCCATATCCAATGTACGTACGCCCAATTTCTTTTGGCGACGTCCGGATAAAACAAACTCATGCATACAATGCTGTGTATATGGCAAATCAAAATATGGCTGGAGTTTGCGCATCATATAGTTCGCATTTAATACCGCATATTCCGTTACGGCCTTCAAACCATCTGGACCCATAGAGCGGATATACGTGTACGCACGTAAATAGATGCCGAAGTTTCCGTAAAACGGTTTAACGCGACCGATTGATTGCGGAAGATCGTATTCGAATGTATATTGGTCGTCTTTCTTCACAAGTACCGGCTTCGGCAGGAATGGCGCTAATTCACTTGTAACGCCGACAGGGCCAGAACCTGGGCCACCGCCACCGTGTGGACCTGTAAATGTCTTATGCAAGTTCAAGTGAACAGCGTCGAAGCCCATGTCCCCCGGACGAACTTTTGCCATAATTGCATTTAGGTTAGCTCCGTCATAGTACATCTTGCCGCCGACACCATGGATGATTTCGGAAATCTCGAGAACATCCCGTTCGAAAAGCCCAAGTGTATTCGGGTTCGTCAACATGAATGCTGCTGTGTCTTGGTCAACTTTTGATTTCAAATCTTCAATATCGACTAATCCGAATTCATTCGTCTTTATCGTTACTGTATCAAATCCTGCCACAGTTGCTGAAGCAGGGTTCGTTCCATGAGCGGAGTCTGGCACAAGAACTTTCGTACGATTGCTTTCTCCGTTCGCTTCATGGAATGCACGAATCATCATTAACGCAGTCCATTCACCATGTGCACCAGCTGCCGGTTGCAGTGTCACTTCATCCATACCTGTAATTTCAGAAAGATGTTGTTGCAGATCATACATCATTTCCATTGCACCTTGGACAGTCGATTCGTCTTGTAATGGGTGAATATTAGCGAATCCTGGGATACGTGCAACAAACTCATTGATTTTCGGATTATATTTCATCGTGCATGAACCAAGCGGGTAGAAACCAGTGTCAACGCCATGGTTACGATTGGATAATGCAGTATAATGGCGCATTATGTCAAGCTCTGAAACCTCAGGAAGATCAGCAGATTCTTCCCTTAGAAACCCATTTGGCAAATGGCTGGACAAATCGATTTCCGGCACATCAAGTTCCGGAAGGCTATAGCCGATCCGACCTTCTTTTGTAATTTCGAAAATAAGCGGTTGGTTATCTTTATGCATGAAGGGCCTCCATTTCCTGCACAAGTGCATCGATTTCTTCTTTTGTACGCTGTTCAGTTACCGCAATCAAAACATGATTGGAAAGCTCAGGATAAGTTAATCCAAGGTCATATCCACCGATGAATCCTTTATCAAGAAGCTTTGCGTTAATCTCTTTTACAGATTTATTAACTTTTACGACAATTTCATTGAAATGCGCTCCACCGTATTTCACTTCAAATCCTGCTTTTTCAAAAGCATTCTTCGCATATGCCGTCTTCGCAATATTTTGGTAGGCGATTTCCTTCACGCCGACTTTACCTAAAGCGGTCATCGCAACTGATGCCGCAAGCGCGTTTAACGCTTGGTTCGAACAAATATTTGATGTCGCTTTATCACGACGAATATGCTGCTCCCTCGCTTGAAGCGTCAACACATAGCCGCGTCTTCCTTCTTCGTCAGTAGTTTCCCCTACTAACCGGCCCGGCATTTTTCTCATAAGCTTTTTCGTTGATGCGAAATATCCGCAATGCGGTCCGCCGAACTGTTCAGCAATACCGAATGGTTGAGCGTCACCTACTGTAATATCCGCGCCCAATTTTCCAGGAGGTGTCAACACACCAAGTGCAAGTGGGTTTGCCGAAACGACTAACAGTCCACCTTTGTCATGAGCCATTTCCCCGATTTTCTGGATATCTTCGACTTGTCCAAAGAAGTTCGGATATTGGACGAGCACACCTGCAGTATTGTCATCCAATAATTCTTCAAGTTGAGCCATATCCGTAACCCCGTCTTTTTGTGGAATCGTCACGACTTCGATATATTGGCCAGCTGCATAAGCTGCAACGACGTCACGGGATTCCGGATGCACCGTTTCTGATACAAGAATTTTTTTCCGGCGTGTGTGACCTGCGGCCATTGTGCCCGCCTCGGCAAGTGCAGTTCCACCGTCATACATGGAGGAGTTTGCAATATCCATGCCAGTCAATTCACAGATCATCGTTTGGAATTCGAAAATCGCTTGCAATTCACCTTGTGAAATTTCAGGCTGATATGGTGTATAAGCCGTGTAAAATTCGGAACGTGAAATTACATGGTCAACGATGATCGGCTTATAATGATCATACACACCAGCTCCAAGGAATGATGCATATGTACGAGCATCAGCATTTTTTGCTGCAAGTTGAGCAAGTTCCTTCGTCAATGCCGACTCGGATTTTGCCTGTTTTATATTCAATTCGCCTTTAAAGCGGGCTTTTTCAGGGATATCTTCAAAAAGTTCATCAATCGTCGCAACTCCGATTGCCGATAGCATTTCGTCGCGATCTTGATCCGTCATAGGAATATAACGATGCTTGAGCTTCATGTCCACATTTCTCCTCTACATTCAATTATCGTTTATAAAATGGTGTTGCAATTAGTACTGCATTCAAACGCTTGCCGCGAATTTCAACTTCTACTTCTGTTCCAACAGTTGTATGTTCAGTTTCAAGTAGTGCGAAACCAATATTCTTTTTCAAGGTAGGTGACTGGGTCCCAGTAGTAACTTCACCAATCTCCTGATCACCAATGAAAACTTTATAACCGGTACGCGGAATTCCCTTGTCAATCATTTCAAGGCCTACAAGTTTACGAGGTACGCCTTCTTCTTTTTGTTTAGCGAGTTCTTCTTTACCTATGAAATCTATTTCTTTATTCAACTTAACAACAAAGCCCAAACCTGCCTCAAGGGGAGATATATCTTTTGATAATTCTTGCCCATAAAGAGGTAACCCCGCTTCAAAACGAAGTGTATCACGTGCACCTAATCCGGCAGGGACAACGCCTTCTTCTTCACCGGCATTCAGGATAATCGGCCAAAGGGCAACAATGGACTCAGGAGAACCATAAATTTCAAAGCCATCCTCCCCTGTGTAACCTGTCCGAGAAACAAGTACATCGTGTCCAGAAACATCGACATTCTCTTTAAAACGGAAGAATTTGATTTCCTCTAAAGGTTCAGACGTCAATTTTTGCAAAACTTCCTGCGCTTTCGGTCCTTGTAAAGCAATCAAACCGAATTCATCAGAACGGTTTTCGATGACAACATCCTCAGTTGCATGTTTCATCATCCATTCGACGTCTTTTTCAATGTTTGAAGCATTTACAACAAGTAAATAGTCATTATCTTTTCTTTTATAGATTAATAAATCATCTATGGTCCCACCATTCTCATAGCACATTGCAGTATATTGTGCCTGACCGTCCTTCAGTTTAGAGACATCATTCGTTACAAGCTTTTGCAAGTAATTTAAAGCGCCATCTCCGGAAACGAAGACTTCACCCATGTGAGATACATCGAATAAACCTGCTTTTGTTCGAACAGCTTCATGTTCAGCTTTAATGCTTGAAAACTGAACTGGCAATTCCCACCCGCCAAAATCGATTGTCTTACCGCCGTACTGCTTATAGCTTTCAAAAAGAGCGGTTCGTTTCAAAGTTTCTGCCACAGCCATATTCCCCCTTGGATAATTGATAAAAAAAGACAGAAGTCCCCTTAACTTGTAAGAGAACCTCTGTCCATGTACCTGAAAGTTTGACCTTGCGGCTTTCCTCGTTGGTGGCCGAAAGTACCGGCACTCTCCAGAGATGCGTCATGAACGGGTCTTTTTACCTGAGAGATTCATAACCTAAGTTATTTGCTCCTTCGGCGACGCCCAATGCGTGCTCTCCCCAATCCAATCATCCGCCATATGCAGTTAAGTGTTAGGCATCAAAAAAATTCTGGCAACTATATGCCCTTTCGCCTTATATCTTAACATTTCACAAGTGGAAGCGCAATCCTTTTTAATGCAACGGTTATTTTACGAACGAATAATAAAAAACACACATTAACGTTCGTGTTTTACTTATCGAAATAATTCCACATGCATACTTTCGACAAATAAACATAAGATTCGTCATTGTACTATTGGTTTTTCAACCGATCTATTTGAAACGCTATATACTGTGTAATTTCTTTCAATGTCCTATCAGTTGTCTCAACTTTTATATGTGCACTTTTAAGATAGAGCGGCATTCTCTTGTTAAAAATGGTTTCCAATTCAATTCTTGATGACCTTTGAACGATTGGCCTGTTGATGTCTGTCGAGATTCTGCGCCAAATATCCCGGAAATTGGCATTCAAATAAAAGACAAGACCAGTTTGTCTCATAATACTCCTATTTTCCTCACGCATGGCCACTCCACCGCCAGTGGCAATAATACAATACTCATCGTGAAAATGCCGTAAAAAGTCCGTTTCCATTTCCCTAAAACTTTCTTCACCATACGTTTCGAATATTTGGGGAATCGTCATCCCGGTTTGTGCAGCAATCTCAGCATCCATATCATAAAATGGGATATTCAACAAAGTGCTTAACCGCCTGCCAATGGCACTTTTCCCACTCCCCATGAATCCTACCAAGTACACTTTCTTCATTGTTTTAACCGCCTTGCCACATAATCTTTTTTGTCTCTTTTTCGTAATACGTTTCAATAGAATCGAATGTTCTGTATAAATTACTATGCCATGAAACAAGGGTAAAAAGAAAGAGGCTTACGATAAAAAGTAAAATAAGTGAGGCTACCAAGATGATTCCATCTTCATTTTGGATGCGACCCAATAGCAAACCACCTCTCCCTTTGACTCCCGTCCAGCATTGTAACTTTTAAAAGTAATTCATGTCCTTCAACAATGAAAGTCGTACTGTATACATTAGTGAAAAGTGGGATATAACCTCTGTCATAGGTCGTTTTCCGAATCAGCGTACCGCTTTGCCCTACTTGTATCTTTCCCCTTTTGTTGATAAAAGATATTGTTTGATTCCCTGCAGCTACGCTAAAATCTTCTACTTCCAATAATAACATTTGAAGATCGATTGCAAATAACTCCCATTCTGTAGCAAAATAATCTTCCAATTGTCGTTCAATAGGTGCTTTCCAATAAAAAAACAGAACGACAAATTGAAGAAAAATAGCAGCGATCAGTAAATGAAACAGCGACTCTAAAAACGTGAACCCATTTTCATTCAAGTTCATTAAAAGTTTAGGCACTTGATGACTTCCGTTTCAATGAAATTATACTTCACACAAATGGAATCAGAGTTCACTGTCCATTTATAAGCAACCTCTTGTATACGATTTATTCCTTCACTCAAACCATATGATTTATGAAGAATCGCGCCATGGTATGCCGTTTCAGCAGCATGCATTTCCAGTCGTTTCATTTCCAATCTCATAGTCATATGAGAGTAAAAAGGAAATAACGTCCCGAAAATGACCATAACAATTCCAAGGGATAAGATAGACTCCGGCCATGAATATCCATTTTCATTGATCATAGACAAGTATCCTCCCATGTTGTAATTGCAACGTCAACCGTTTGTCACCAGTTGACGTGCGGATAATAAGAGTCCCTGGGTTAATGATATGGCCGTTCTGATGGAACTCCACCGCCCTAATCCGATTACCGTTAGCAATCCACCTCATACCTTCCGGAAAATCGATAGTTGAATACCTCACGGAGT
This sequence comes from Sporosarcina highlanderae, assembly GCF_030433715.1. GTDB lineage: Bacteria > Bacillota > Bacilli > Bacillales_A > Planococcaceae > Sporosarcina > Sporosarcina highlanderae. The sequence continues at coordinate 27,929 of NZ_JAROCC010000018.1, forward strand.
CCGGTGTGTATAAGCTGTATGCCCCCCCTGAATTGCGAAATTGAATAGAAGTAAATGCTTCATGAGCAATTGCATAGGCCTGAGCATGATGGATTGTCGCTATCAGGGTTTGAAGTGCCTCTTCCTCACTCTGTTTTTGAATCCAACGGTCGCCAATTGGAATGATGACGATTGTTAAGATGATGACTACGCTGAGAACTAATAGTAGTTCAAGGAATGTGTAGCCGGATTGCTTATCAACCTTCAATTTTCACCGGCGTTTTCTATATCCCGTTCTACTACACCTTCTGTTATCTTTATTTTTGTATTATCGGGACACTTCGCTTCTCCAAGCAAGTATTTACCAACGACTAAATCTTCAAGATCTGGAGTTTCATGTTTATCCATCCTATACGCTGCAACCTGCCCCTGTACCATTTGTATATAAGCATCACAGCCCTTTTCATCTATCTTTTCCGCATGTTTCGTCACATTCGGCAAAGCAATTAAAACCAGTAAAGAAATAATCAAAAGTACTATCATCATTTCTATCAAAGTAAATCCCTTTTCTCCTTTAAGATATTTCAACTTGCCCCCTCCTTAAAATTTGTCGAACATTCCATATACCGGTAGCAACAATGCTAAATAGGCTGATAAAATGCATATGGCCAGTAATGTAAACAAAATAGGTTGTAACATCGCAAGCCACTTCCCTAACTCTTCCTCAATCATCTCATCTAATTTTTCACTGTAAATCATAAGTTCTTTTGCAAGATGGCCGGTATCGGACCCGTGTTTGGCGTATGCACCTAATTCATCAAGAAGACCTTGGGTCATATGGATTGCCTGCTCGAAAGACTCACCGTAAACAACGTGCTTCTTAATCGTACTCGCAACTTCACTCATGATAGGATCCACTTTTTGTTCTACTAATACTTCAAGCGCATCTTGCATTGATAGCCCTGAATACAACAGGCTTCCTATCTCACCCGCAAAGTCCCGTGTTTTAAGCTTCGAAAAAAATCGACAGACTACTGGAAGCGCTAAGAGAAATCTGATTTTAGCTGAAGGTAATTGTTTCCGATAAAAGAGCGAACCGCCAACCGCCACTATGCTTACCAAGATAACTGAACCTATTAACACATCAGGAATCTTGGAGACGATGTAAGGTAGCATCTCGATGACTCCTGCCGCGTCTTCGTTCCTCGATACAGATAACGCCTGGAGATTCGGTAAGAAATAGTTGCGATACGCCAACAACAATATTGCCATGAAGAAAAAGAGAACTATTGGATAAAGAAGGAGAGCCCTTAACTTCTTTTGTCTTTCAGCGGTCTTTTTCAACCGTTCCGCTATCCCCTTCAACGCTTCGACTAATTGTCCATCGACTTCAGACACAACTACCGGTAAAAGGACGCTTGAAGAAAAGCCAAGCCTTTCAAGGATTGTTGGTACACCTTGTCCATTTTTCAAATCCTTCTCTATCAGTTCAAGCAGTTCAAAATAATCCTTGGTATGATGAGGCAACAATAGAACAAGACATTCGTAAAATGTATATCCTTCCTGTAGTAAAATCGATAACCTTTCTAAAAACGCAGGACGGTTTTCTATATTAAGCCTTCTCTTATCCATAAGTCTTTTCATTTTGTCGACTGTATTTCTTTAATAATGATTCGATTTTTATTTCTCTCGGAATGGAAACCTTTTTACCTTTAATAATTTCTTCGGCAATTGACTCTAAAAGATTTCCTTGAACAATTTCAAATACAACTCCCGGGCTGCCATCACTTTTCTGTATTAACCGTTGTGCAGAAATGCAGACTATCGTTTGCCGTAACTCTTCCGGGGTGATTCCGAAATCCATTAATCTGTAAAAGCAGCCTTCCGGATCCTTTGAATGGACCGTCGTTAATACAAGATGCCCCGTCAAAGCAGCTGCTACAGCTGTTTTCGCAGTCTCCGCATCTCTGATTTCACCAATCATAATCACATCAGGGGAATGTCTAAGAATAGCTTTCAAACCAGCGGCATATGTCATTCCGGACCTTTCATTCACTTCAATTTGCAGCAAATGAGCATGATTATTTTCTACAGGATCCTCCAATGTAATGACATGTCTCTCAAGATGATTGACACAATGGGCAGTCAGCGAATAAATAGTTGTCGTTTTTCCACTTCCTGTCGGCCCGGTCACGATGATGAGCCCCTGCTGCTCTTGGGTAGCATACCTAAACTTTTGTTCCCATACAGGGTCGATACACAACTTATCAAGGGGCAGAATCCTGTCATGCCTTTGCAACCGGATAACAACACTTTCTTTCATATGGACCGAGGGAATCGTTGATACGCGAAAGGAATAATTTTCATTCTGTACTTTTTTATGAAATGAACCACTTTGGGGTTTGCGCTTATCGCTAATATCTAAAGATGAAAGGTATTTGTAAAAGGAGATCATACGGATGGCCAACTGTGGGGGATATGAGCCAGTCCGTTCTAATTTTGAATTCTTTTTGAAACGCACATCATAACCGTCGCGCATTGGAACAAGATGAATATCAGTGGCGTCATTGGCAATTGCCCGTTCCAAAAGTTCAAAACATTTTATTTCTACGAGGTTAGTACGCATTTTCATTAAACACCCCTCTTTCGAAGATGGGGGTGAAAGACCGCTTTTCACCTTAATGTTGAGTATACGATGAAAAATTTGATAAAGGAATAGATTGAAGCAAACTCGAAATTTGAAGGGCAATATCGGCCCCTTAGAAATTTAAAACCGCAATTTCTGGGGCAAAATCAAATTTTGCTGTATTTCCAAACAACTCCAATCCATCCATTTGTCACAATGTTGACTTGATATGAGTTTACATTTCGAGTTGGTATCCATTATAATGAATAGGAGATCTTTGTACTGTTTCAAGTTAAGGAGGGACGCAATTATGGATAATATGTTCAAGCTATGCGGTTTTTGGACAGGTATTTTCGCTGTAATGTTCTTCATCGGTGGAATGATGCCAGCAACTGTCATCTTCGTAGCCAGCACTATTTTCTTCCTGTTGCTTGGATATTTGAATCTTACAGAGCGTATGTATATGTACATGTTCGGAGCTTACCTAATGATTTTCATGGTAGGATTCAGCTATTATTCAACATTCATTCATGTACCAGGTGGCGGGCACTAACTGCCGAAACCAAAAAACAGCCAAAAGGCTGTTTTTTTATTTCAAAAATGGATTCGATTCCCTTTCATCCCCGACTGTTGTTGATGGGCCATGACCTGGATAAATAATGAAATCATTCGGCAATGACATAAGCTTCCCCTCAATCGAATTGAGCAACGTATTCGTGTCGCCACCTGTTAAATCAGTTCTACCGATACTTTGCTTGAACAGCGTGTCTCCAACTATTGCGAAATGGGCATCCTCAAAAATAAAGGACACACTGCCAGGAGAATGGCCGGGTGTATGTCGGGCTTCAAATTGAAACGGCCCAATCTTCAATTGACCTTCTTGTAGGAAGTGATCTGCTGCCTTATTAGAGATAAGTGGCAATCCCGGGTACCTTGACGAACCGTTAAGATCTGGATTCATCAGCCAATATTGCTCTTCACGATGAATATAGACGGGTATTGAAAAATGATCTCTAACCTGATCAACAGCCCCAATATGATCAAAATGGGCATGCGTTAAAAGAATCGCCAAAGGTTTGCCATTCATTTTTACTATTTCCTCGATAATCCTGCTTCCCTCTTCACCAGGATCCACTATAAGGCATTGACCTTCACCATCTTTAATAATATAGCAGTTCGTTTGAATTGGACCTAATGGATATGTACGTACCTTCAACATTAATCTCTCCTCCTTTAGGTAATAATAATGAAGTTGCATTCCGTTTTCAAACAAACGTCACTTATATGCCTCGACAAAATGTTTTTTAAACAGTACAATAAGAGAGGAATATTGCTAAATCGGCATTCATTTTTTCTCTACTTGAAAGGAGTGTCTTCATTATGAACGCAAGTTTGATTTTAATGGTCATCTTCGGCTTAGTTGCAATTCTTTCCGTTATCGGAACTGTACAAGGTTTTAAAGAGCGCAATATCCTAAGCATCGTGTTCAATTTGGCAGCCGCTGTCATCTTTGGCGGTTTCACAATTGCAACAGTTGTTTTCGGAGGATATCCAGCAACTCTACATTAATCAGAAATGGTCCTAAAAACATCCTTTGCACATACGTGCAAAGGATGTTTTTCATTTATCAAATTCAATCCACTTTCGTCTCACACCAGTTTCAACTTCTAATAATTCTTCGAATGTATAACCATTTAAACATCGTTTACCGGAAGGAGAACATGCGACCGGCTCCGCATCCAATCCCTCAGTTATCAAATTTGAGTTACCTTCTTCGTAAAGATATAAATTGAATGCAGAAGCAAGCTCGTCCAACTGCCCACTTTGCAAAGCTCCTTTATAAAGAAATCGATCCCGGTTAATCCACTCAACTTCTGGAATCACCCACTCCGAATAATTGCTAACTGCGGGCATATCCCATTCAGCAAAGATAGTACCATCATAATCTCTTAAGGAAAAAGAAAAATTATCAGCTTGATGGGACTGGACAATGAGTAATCTATCTTCAAAAGAGTCAAAGTAAATTACATTATCTACCCCTAAAGAATTGATTTTTCCTGTATCGGTATGAAGGATTATTATTTCCCCACCATCAAGGGGATGTTCTGCAAAAAGCATATTTGCGATTTGTCTTTCACCGATCCATTTGGGAAATGGATCATCTAATTCGATGATTGAAAGATTCCCTGTGTGCCCGTTAAAAACAAAAAGATCAAATGACCAATCTTCATGGAATGCAGTGAATACTATCATCTCCGGGTCCATATCATTCCATTCAATCGCTAATTCTGTCGAATTAATTTCAACCTGATGTTGGACCGTCCCATCCAATGCAACCATTTTAACAATTGCAAAGTCTGATTGATCACTTGTATGTACTAATAAATAGTCCAAAGAAGGGTGCACCATAATGTCTGTTATAAAGGATTCATCTTCATAGACAAGATTTGAAGCTCCTGTATCAAAATTAAATGATTTAATTTGATAAACTCCATTTCCTTTTTCGACATATAGTATTTCGGAATCAGTAATCCAGTCTGCAATGAAATGAAACAAAGAGGGGTCCGCGATAAAAACAGGAGGGGGCAAGGGTGCAACATTGTTTTCTTCGACCGCTTCATCATTTGGTTCAAGCGGTTTTTCATTATCAGGTGCAACAACTGAATCCTTTTCTTCCGTTGAACAACCTGCCACAGCTACTAACACCGAAATAAGCAGGATGATCATTACTCTATTCATTGCGTCCCCTCCCCTCTTTATTATAAAAAAACTGCACGGGGAAACTGACCCGTGCAGAACTTAGTCGTTTTAATATATCTTACTCTTCGACTTTTTCCTGGTCACCATCTGTGAATCTGAGCAAATCTCCATTGATGATTAAATCAGAATAGTCAAGTTCGGTTGTGGCCCGTTCAACATACGGCTCACACGCTGCATTGTCTGTTTCTTCCCCAGTATGGATATCATAACATACTTCATTCGTGAAGATATTATTTTCTGTCACTAATCGTCCATCCCTGAAGATAACAAAAGGTTCATGATCAGGGGAGAAAACATCGGCCCCCATCTGCATATCTTCTTTTGTATCAATACCAAGCAAATGCAGGATTGTAGGTCTTAAATCCATTTGGCCTGATAGTTCATCCATAGTTTTACCTTTTCCATATCCAGGTATATGGATGAACATTGGAACTTTCTGCAATTCGACCGTATCAAACGGAGTAATTTCCTTCTCCATATACATGCCCATCGCTTTGTTATGGTTTTCTGAGATACCATAATGATCCCCATACATCACGATTATTGAGTTATCGTATAAACCGCTTTTCTTCAAGTCATCAAAGAAGACCTTCAACGCTTCATCCATATAGCGGACGGATTGGAAATACTTATTCAAGGTTTTAGAGTTCGAATCATATTGAGGAATGTACATATCCTCTTCATCCAAATCGAAAGGATGGTGATTCGTCAACGTGATTAATCGTGTTGAGAATGGTTGGGGCATTTCTTTCATCAATTCGACGGATTGTTCTAAGAACGGGATATCTTTCATTCCCCAGTTGACAGCTTCCCCTTCGCCGATTTCATAGCTTTCCACATCATAGAATTTTTGAATTCCAAGTGCTTGGTACATGATATCCCTGTTCCAGAAGCTTCGGTTGTTAGCATGCATTACGCTTGTAAAGTAGCCATTGTCCCCAAGCTTTTCGGATAATGCATTAAATGTATTTCCACTGTTTGTAAAGAATACAGCTCCACCGTTTCTTCCGTATAATGAGTTCTCCAAGATGAATTCGGAGTCGGAAGTTTTTCCTAAACCAGTTTGGTGATAAAAATTGTTGAAGTAGAATGTATCCTTATCGTTTGTCAAACTATTAAGGAATGGTGTAATTTCATACCCATTCATATTATTATTTATAACGAAGTTTTGTAGAGATTCCAGCGAAACGATGATCAAGTTACGGTCTTTCGCAACACCGAACATTTTTGGATTCGGTTCCGCGTAATTCGCATTGATATAGTTCGCGACCTCTGACAACTCACTACCGTCTGCAAGAGCGCGTTGCGCATGTGTTTTCGATTGGATGAATAAATCATAAATATGGTAGTTGTAAGTACCGATATTTTTTACAAGCAGCTCTCGGTCAAAACTTCTTGTGAGAAGTTGGGGTCTTTGAGCTTCAGATAACGCTAAGTTCACCATCAATATTGTGGCAGCTACTACAAAGTAAAGCTTTCGGCCAATATTACGACGGTTTAAAGAACTTTCCCTTTGTGGAATGAATTTGATCGCTAATGCTACGATAATTACATCCGTGAAAAAGAAAATGTCTGTAAAATTCATATTAGCTGTGGCGGACGAGGATAGGTCCCCGAAATTATTAGTTTGAAACAATAATGGTAAAGTGATGAAGTCACTGAAAAACCTATAAAAAACTGCGTTACTAAACATTATAATAGATGTTATCAAGCTGATTGAAAATATATAGATATTTTTACGTTTTGTACTCTTTATGAATAGCGCAAGGCCGTACAGAAATAATAGGAAACTTAATGGATTAATAAACAGGATAAACTCCTGCACCATATTATCGATCTTCATATTGAAGCTGGTAATGTAGCCTATATATGTTGTTAGCCACGTAGCGACTATTGCAATGCCGAGTACGGAATGTTTGGGCCATGATACTTTTTTCATTCACTATCTTCCTTTCATCATTGAAGCTTTTTGTATAATTACCCTCTCACTTGTACATGCACTACATATTATAGACGGTTAAGAGCAGAAAAAGTTTCAGAAAATCATTTAAAAATCACTTCTAAATAGTCTAAAAGAATTAATCTTAATATCTTTGATTTATTTCTTTTTTCAATATGAGCTGGGCCCGTAAATAATCCTCTTTAAGGATTAAGCCATTATCGAATAACTCGGTAACTTCGGACACCATCAACTCAATATCAGTTTTTCGATCTCCAGTATAGATGAAAATCCCGAAACGTTTAAGTAGTTGCAGAACACTAAAAAAATCTTTCAGCTCATTCATATTTTTTCACGGATCATTCGGCATTGAATGACTCCACTCTCGGTAATTATCTTATCGACAGGTTGGTCATGTGATTCGCTCATGAACGATTGTGCGGTTTGTACTTCGAATGCTAAAGACAAACGATCTCCGGGATAATCGACCAAATAGCGATCGTAATATCCGCCGCCAAAGCCAATTCGGTAGCCCTCATTAGAATAGACAACACCCGGTACAATCAGCAAATCGATGGATGATTTGTCTATCGCTTCCGTTTTATCAATTGCTGGTTCTCTTAAATCCATATAGACTGTCTCCAAATCATCGAAAGATGTGATGAGTCGGAAATCCATTTCCCTTGTCGCTGATATGCACTTTGGTACGGCTACATTCTTCCCTGATTTCCAGGCAGATTCGATTATAGATATCGTGTCGACTTCAGGAAAACGGGATATCGTTATACCAATGGTTGAAGCATTGCGATATTCCTCTGAATCAAGAAAGATCTCTGCAATAGCCGAGGATTTATTAATATAATCTTTTGTATTCATATTTTTCATGATAGCAAGTAGTTGTTTTCGTTTAAATAATTTCCCCATTATATTATTCCCCCATTTTGAAATAAAAAACCAAAACCCGTGAAGAGTTTTGGCATGAGCAATTATTTCGTTTCACGGTGCAAAGTTTGTTTCTTTTCACGTGAGCAGTATTTTTTCATTTCAAGACGTTCCGGATTGTTACGCTTGTTTTTCTTTGTAATATAATTACGCTCTCCACATTCTGTGCAAGCAAGTGTAATATTTACGCGCATTGTTGTCCCTCCCACTCATTGGCAATATAAATTTAATATGAGCATGATTTATACGACTTTTTCATTGTATCATATCACACGTGTATGTAAAGAAGAAAGTTTCAAATTACAATAAATTGGTACATATGATACTATGGGAACAAAGTAATCTTTCCCGGAGGCGTTTTCAAGTGGATATACCATTAATCTTACTAAGCATCGGCATTATTTTAATCATACTCTCATTCTTTTTCGGAAAGTCTTCACGTAAAACTGAAGATGAAATAGAAATCATTTCAATCAGCCTGCATCAGGAGACAAATCAGTTAAAAAAGAGATTAAGGGCCATCGAAGAGGAATTGATGATTGGTGTCGGTCCAATTCCTAAGGGTAGGCAACCAAAAACAAAACCAGTGCATGAAATCATCGTTAACCAAATCCTTTCCTTACAAGCACAAGGTTATTCAATTCCTGAAATCGCAAAACGCTCATCACTCACTGACAGCGAAGTTTTGGATGTGTTAAGATCTCGGGGTGTTCTAATATGATGAATGAACTACTTAGGGCAACAGGAATTGGCTGCATTTTGGCTGGGGCGATTCTTTATTTCACGAATACATCAGCAATACCATCCACCTCTCAGCATGATGAAACAGAAATACAGGAGCTGTTAGCGGAATTGGAACGGGTGAAAAAGGAATTGGCGGTAGCTCAAACAGCAACTCTTTCGGAATCCGACAATCAAAATGATTTAGGTTCAGCTAAAAACGAAATCGAGGAGGATACTGAAGAGGAACAACAAACTACACCGGATCCTGTCACAAAAATAATAATTTCCATCGAACCAGGGTCCAACTCCAAAAGCGTTGCGGCCAAACTCGAAAGAGTCGGCGTAATCGAAAGTGCAAGAAGTCTTGAAACGTATTTAATTGAAAATGGCTTATCGGGACTCATTCAAATTGGAGAATACGAAGTTGACACAACGATGGATATAAAAACGGTTGCGGGTATTATTACTAAAACGAACTAAAAAAGCTGCCATTATCGATTTGATATCGAAATGGCAGCATTTTTATTCTTCATCATTCTCGTCAACAATTTCAACATCGTCATTAACGTTCCCGGTTTTTCGACCTATTTCATGACTTGTTGTCTCCGCTTGATTTTCTTTTCCTCTTTTTTCCTTCAAATCAAAATAAATATCAAGCGCCTCTCGAATTAACCGATTTGCTTCCCTGCTTTGTGTCCTGTAGTTGCCACGATCTGTAGAAGCATAGGGAATGACAAGCGCATACGCCACTTCAGGTTCTTCTGCTGGTGCAAACCCGACATGTGTCAAGTTGACAGACGGCATGCCATACTTGCTACGATCATCACCATAGTACGAAGATTGGGCAGTCCCCGTTTTACCTGCAGCTGTGTATGGTGCATCATTAAACAAGTTCGGCGCCGTTCCGTTCGGTCCATAATAGACGTAATGCATGCCTTTCTTCACTTGTTCAATCTCTTTTTCCGTATTATTGATACGGTTCAACACTTTCACTTCCGTCTCTTGCAACAGAGCGCCGAGTGTTTCACCATCTTGAGATGGTTCGCGTATTTCCTTCAAAATCTTCGGAGCAACCCTATATCCTCCATTCGCAACCGTTGACACATATTGAGCAAGCTGTAACGGTGTATACGTATCAAACTGTCCGATTGCGAAGTCCAAAAGCTTACCCGAAATTGTTTCTATACCCGTAACACCTGTGTATTCACCCGGCAAGTCAATTTCTGTCTTCACACCTAAACCAAATGAGGCATACCCATTTCGCAGCCTATCAAATCCTCCAATATCGATTGGTAGTGGTAGATTCGGTCGATACACTGCATTCCCAAGTGACATGGCAATCCGGAACATATAGACGTTAGAAGATCTGCCAAGTGCTACAACGTCATTGATTTGGTACCTTCCATTCTGATTGAATAGAGAACGTTTCGGTTGAGAATTTGCAATATAGATCGGTTCGTCGATTTTATTCTCTCCGACAGTCAATACCCCTTCACTATAGCCCGTGAGCACTGTCGCAAGTTTTACCGTTGATCCAACCTCATAGGCAGAAGTGAACGTTCCATAGGCAAAATCCCGAACTTCCCATCTATTAGAGTCTGGATCCTTCACCAATCGCTTTCCTATAAGCGCAAGTACTTCTCCGTTGTTTGGATCCATCATGACAAGAAAAGCTCGGTCCAATAAGCCTGAATTAGGTTCTTTCTTTAACTCTACTAACTTGTCTGAAATGAGCTTTTCCAATGATCCCTGTAATTCACTGTCCATCGATAGAACAAGATCTTTGCCCGGCTCACCTTCCCTGATTGTTTTTGTCTCGATGACACGTCCAGTACGATCTTTGATATTTTTCACGATAGTCTTCTGGCCTTTTAAAAGTTCTTCATAATATTGTTCGAAATAGCTTCGCCCAATACGGTCATTACGGGAATAATCTCTTGCCAAATAATAGTCAAGATGAGTCAGTGGGATTCCCTCAATTGAACTTGTCATCGTACCTAAAATTGTACTATCAGAGAATTTAACACGTTCCCAATCGGTAGTTGTATTGACTCCTTCAAATTCATTCAAACGTTCAGATACTGCAGCAAACTCCTCTTCCGGCACATTTCCGCTCTTTATGATCTGTGGAGAATAAGCATATCCCGACATCATCTCACGATAGATTGCTAATACTTCTAATTCATGATCTGTAAATGAATTTAACTCTTCATCCGTAACCCTTTCACGTGTCAGCCTATTCACTTCGCGTTGAATCTCCTGTTTGGAGAGTGTGCCGTCCTTGCCAATTTCCTTTATTTCGTCAGCACTGACTTTCGCTTTTGCCTCTTCAGGATTCAAGAGAATCCAGAAATCACGTTTGTCACCGATCGTCACTCGTCTCGTATCCTGTTCGATTAATTCGGAAAGGCTTTCCGCGATTTCCAACATTTCCCTTGCCGTTGTAGAGGCTGTTTTCGTATATGTGATGGCGTTCATTGGTTTATTATCAACAAGAATATTTCCCATGCGATCATAGATTCTTCCACGCGGGACACTAGTATTGACAGCGATTTCCTCTTTCTTCTCCAATTCCCTTGTATAAGTCTCGCCTTTGACAATTTGCAAATACCCAAGCCTGAATATGAGCATGGAAAATAGGATGAAAATCGAGAAGAATAGAAGGTTCATCCTAAAGGCAATATGTTTCCGTTGACGGATTTTCGCTTGATCCACCTTGCGCATCGGCTTTTTCATATGTATTCCCCTTACTTAAAATAGTCCACTTTGGATTATAGCATTCTATATACAAAAAGCATACATTCTGACGAACAGAATGTATGCCAAGTTGCATCTTTTTATGAGTTTAGCCGAAGTTTTTTGCAACTTCGTCCCAGTTTACAACGTTCCAGAAAGCAGAAACGTAGTCAGGGCGTCTGTTTTGGTAGTTTAGGTAGTATGCATGCTCCCAAACGTCAAGACCCAAAATTGGAGTTTTACCTTCCATCAATGGTGAATCTTGGTTTGGAGTAGACATGATTTCAAGTTCTCCGTTGTTCGAAACAAGCCAAGCCCATCCTGAACCGAAGCGAGTTGCAGCCGCTTTCGCGAACTCTTCTTTGAATGCATCAAAGCTGCCGAACTTTTTATCGATAGCTTCTGCAAGTGCACCCGTTGGAGCTCCGCCACCGTTCGGTGAAAGGATGTTCCAGAAGAATGTGTGGTTTGCATGTCCACCACCGTTATTGCGGACAGCTGTACGGATGTTTTCAGGAACAGCATCCAAATTGGAAATAAGCTCTTCAACAGATTTAGAAGCTAAATCTTCGTGCCCTTCCAATGCGTTGTTCACGTTCGTCACATACGTATTGTGATGTTTCGTGTGGTGGATGTTCATCGTTTCTTTGTCGATGTGAGGCTCAAGCGCATCGTATGCGTATGGTAGTTCTGGTAATTTGTAAGCCATTTTCCATTCCTCCTTGATTGATTCATAATTTACCCTGCACTATAAACATTATCAAAATAAGGGAGGTCATTCAAATTTAATGAACTATATTAAAACAAAATAAATAAATATTCCAATCATTAGAAGCAAAACTGCACCTTTTGCAACAATTGATGTCAAAAAGCCTACAAGGGAACCAATTCCCGTTTTCATAGATTGCTTCAGGCCTTTCCGGGATATTAATAGCTCGGCTAATACTGCACCAAGAAACGGTCCAATCAGGATGCCCGCCACTGGAATAATAAATGGTCCGACAAGCAAGCCGATTGTACTTCCCCACATACCTGCTTTGGAACCTCCGAATTTTTTCACACCAACAATATTCGCAAATGTATCAGCACCGAACAGTAAAATCACAAAGAGAATTTGGATGAGCCAAAACAACCAGTTCATCCCATCGAACGTCATGATCCATCCATACAATAAGAAACCGGCCACAACAAAAAGCACGGAAGGAATGATCGGATAAACCAGCCCGATAAATGCGATTATGAACATGATAATAGCTAGTATCCAAGCAATGATTTCCATGATCTTTCCTCCCGGTTCAGTCTTACACCCGTTTCCCTAAAATCGCTTCTGCAATATTTACAGCATGATCGCCAATTCGTTCAAGATTCGAAACGATATCGACAAAGACCATGCCTGACTGCGCAGTACACAGTCCTTCATTTAGACGGACGATATGGTTTTTCCTGAATTTCCGCTCCATCTTGTCGATCAAGTCTTCTTGTTCGGCAACCGACTTCGCTAATTCAGTATCATTCATATCTAGTGAGCGAATCGCTTTATCAACGGTGCCAATTGTTAATGTAAACATCTCTGTTAAGTCATCCATAGCTTCATCCGTCAATTTCACACGGTTCACTTCGCGGAAATCGATCAATTCGATAATATTTTCGAAATGGTCACCAATTCGCTCAATGTCTCGTACAGTGTCCATCAGCATTACGTGTCGTGCTGATTCAATTGGCGAAATGTTGACTGCTGAGATTTCAACTAGGTAATCAGTGATTTTCCTGTCCAAATTATTGATTGCATCTTCGATTTGATAGGCTGTTTCAGCATTTCTTTTATTACTCGTTTTCAAATACTCATATGTTTCCTGTAATCCTTGAACTGCGAAATCACCCATCCTTATTATTTCCTCCTTCGCCTGTCCAATCGCGACAGCTGGCGATTGATTGATGAAGTTCGGATCAAGGTGCTTCGGTTTGTATTCAATTGTAACGTCTTTACCCGGAATGATTTTCGTGACAAATAACGCCCAAACCCCAATTAGTGGAAATTGCAAAATGGTATTTACAACGTTGAAAGAACCATGTGCAAAGGCGATTTGCATTTTATTTTCCAAGTTCAAAACATGCGCAATCCATTCAACGTATAAAGTGAATGGATAAAGGAGTATCATGAACACGATTGTTCCAACAACATTGAAAAGGACATGTGCCGCAGCTGCCCTTCTTGCTGCAACAGATGCACCAATCGCTGCAAGTACCGCTGTAATTGTCGTTCCGATATTATCTCCAAAAAGTACTGGTAAAGCAGCCTTCAACGGGATAAGGTTCTCGGCATATAGGCCTTGCAAAATCCCGACGGTTGCACTTGAACTTTGAACTATAAGAGTAAATACGGTTCCGGCAACTACTCCTAATAACGGATGGTCTGCCATTGCTACCGTAAAATCGGAGAACTCACTAAGCGATCTAAGAGGCTTCATACCAGCGCTCATTAACTCTAAACCAAGGAATAAGCCACCGAAACCAAAGATAACTTCTCCGATATTTTTCGTCGTATTTTTTCTCATGAAGAATATTAGGAAAGCACCTACAGCCATAATTGGCAATGCGTATGCCCCTACGTCCAGCCCAATTATGAAAGCCGTAATCGTTGTACCAATATTAGCTCCCATTATAACGCCGATTGCTTGTCGCAATGTCATGAATCCTGCACTTACCAATCCTACAGTAATGACTGTTGTCCCCGAACTGGATTGGATAAGAACGGTAACGATGATACCGACAAGCACACCCATGAATGGATTGGTCGTGAACCTATCCAGTATGGACCTCAATCTATCCCCCGCCGCTTTTTGAAGTCCATCACCCATGTATTTAATGGCAAAGAGGAAAATCCCTAAACCTCCCACAAACTGAAAGAGCATTTCCTGCCAATTCATTTCCATTATTCAGCCAACCTCCATCACGCTTTATATATAGCACCCTATTATGTTGGTATCATTACAGGATTGTAAATAGAAGCGGACAAATCTTTACATTTCCTTAACAATCCGTTCACATAATGTCACCATTCTGCCTAATTTTCTTATATTCACCTATTTTAATAACGGAAATGATAAACTATTGATAATCGAAGGAGGTTATACTGTGAAGTTTCATCAAATGTTCCTTGCTGCCTTTCACGAACCGAAAAAGCTTGCAGCATTCCGTCTCCTTTCAATTGGAAGAGTGATCCGCTTTGCTTTCTTTTTCATCTTATTAATGACATTGATTTCTATTCTTCGTTTTATGTTCGGTGATGTCGACCTTTTTGAAGCCTCCCCAGAATTAGTCGATTATAGTAAAACAATCGGCGGACTAATTTATCCGATGGCTTTCGTCTTTCAATTTGTCATTGCGACATTTTATGTCTTTGTTAGGATCAGCATCTTTGCGGGAATTGGAATGTTCATTGGGACACTCAGAAAGAAACGTGTGGAGTACCGTTTTTTATGGCGAACTACAGCCATTGCGGCAACCGTTCCTTTATTAGTAACGATTGGACTGGACTTCTTTCCTACTGCTGAAACTATTAGTTTAACTTTGACGTCCTTAATACATATCTGTTATATTGCCGCTGCACTCAAGTATTATCCAAAAGCACCGAAATGAATACTTTCCCATTTCCCCACATATAGTGCCGTGAGGGGGAATGACCATGCGTACTTTATTACTAGCTGTAGTTATTTTTCTTGCTATCCATATTATTCGAATTGACTTTGCGGAAGGGACAATCCCTTTGGCAGCCTTTTTCGGGGATACAGCGCCACCTTGCAGCGAATCACCAATTGACTCGATACGTGTCACTACTATAGAAGGCGATACAATTGAAACGCTTTTTGCAATGTATCCGGACATGACTATGACATTTGTAGAGAGATTATCTACTTTCTATTCCCTGAACCCCCATCTACGAAACCAGGATATTATCGGAGGCCTCTCCATTAAGCTTCCTATTTCCAAATCGGGGCAAAACAATTGCAATTGAAGAATGATTTAGACACTATCCCTTGTCTTTTCATATGATTGATTGCTAAAATAGAAATCAGTTATGAGTTTTTAAGGAGAGAAAATCCATGAATGAAATGATTCACAGATCCAAAACACGTCCTGTCCGTGTTGGCAATTTGACGATTGGCGGCAGTGATGAGCTTTTTATCCAAAGCATGACTACAACAAAAACACATGATGTGGAAGCTACAGTTGCTGAAATATTACGTTTAGAGGAAGCGGGATGTCAAATCATTCGTGTGGCTTGCCCTGATGAACGCGCAGCCAATTCAATCGGAGCGATTAAAGAGCGGATCAATATCCCACTTGTCGTTGACATCCATTTTGACTATAAACTTGCGTTAATCGCCATTGAACAAGGCGCTGATAAAATCAGGATCAACCCTGGTAATATTGGTCGCCAGGAAAAGGTAGAGGCTGTCGTTAAAGCGGCTAAAGCTAAAGGAATTCCTATACGGATTGGTGTAAATGCTGGTTCCCTTGAAAAGCACATCCTTAAAAAGTACGGTTATCCAACAGCAGATGGAATGGTTGAAAGCGCATTGCATCATATTAAAATACTAGAAGACTTAGATTTTCATGATATTATCGTTTCATTGAAAGCATCTGATGTGAATCTTGCAGTGGAAGCATACACGAAAGCCGCAGCAGCTTTTGACTATCCTTTACATCTTGGGATTACTGAATCCGGCACCCTATTTGCAGGCTCCATTAAGAGTGCTGCAGGACTCGGCACATTGCTTTCTGCCGGCATCGGAAATACACTTCGTGTTTCATTGAGTGCAGACCCTGTACAAGAGGTGAAAGTTGCACGTGAGCTTTTGAAGATTTTCGGACTTTCATCCAACGCTGCAACACTCATCTCCTGCCCGACTTGTGGTCGTATTGAAATCGATCTAATTTCAATCGCGAATGAAGTTGAAGAGTATATTTCAACGATCAAGGCACCTTTGAAGGTAGCTGTACTTGGTTGCGCGGTGAATGGTCCAGGTGAGGCACGCGAAGCCGATATAGGCATTGCTGGTGCTCGTGGAGAAGGCCTTCTATTCATGAAGGGGAAAACAGTCCGAAAAGTTCCAGAGGAAACTATGGTCGAAGAGTTGAAAATGGAAATCGATAAGTTGGCTGAAGAGTACTTTGAAAAGAAACGTCAAGAAGAACTTCTCTTGAAAAGCGGAGCAACAGAATGAGGGAATTCCGTTTTGGCATTGATATTGACGGGACTGTCACTTGTCCAACTTCCCTTCTCCCGCATATCAATAAACAATTTGGATGCAATCTCGTTTTAGATGATATAAAAGAATATGATTTGACAAAAGCTTTCCCGGTGAAGGAAGAAGAGTTCTATGAATGGTATCGTCAAGCGGAAGCTACAATCTATGAAACATCCCCTGCAGTCGAACACGCTAAAATGATTCTGCTGGAGTTACAACAGCGTTTTGAGTTGTATTATATATCTGCGCGTGGAAAAAACGTCCAAGATTGTACAGTCCAGTGGTTCGAACGAGAGGAAATTCCGTATGATCACATTGAGTTGATCGGAAGCCATCATAAAATCGAGACTGCGAAGAAGTTTGAAGTCGATGCTTTTTTTGAGGATAAACATGATAATGCCGTCGGAATACATGAAGAGTTGAACATTCCAGTCTTCCTCTTCGACACCCCGTATAACCGTGAACCAATACCGGAAGGGGTTATACGAGTGAAAAGTTGGCAAGAAGCAAATGAATGGATCAACAAACTGTTTCCACTAAAGGAAATCGTGTAATACAAAAGGAGTTGGCCCCTATTTGGGGACCAACTCCTTATTTTATTAGCCTATGCAAATGGGACATTTTCCGTAGATTTCAAATTTATGCCCTTCCACTTCGTAACCAGGTAAATTCACCGAAATTGATTCCATTGGGCAATGCAGTATATTTCGTGTCTTTCCACATGTTGTGCAAATAAAATGATGATGATGCACTCCATGATCGCACTGCATCCGAAAGTGACGTTCCCCGTTCAACTCTGTTTCTTCCAAAATACCAAGATTTGAAAATGAAGCTAAATTGCGGTAGATCGTATCGAAACTAATTCCTGGATTATCAATAGCCATAAAATTACGAACTTCCATTGCCGTCAAATATTTATCGTTCTCGGCAAAGAATTCAAGAATAGTCTCCCGGTTCTTCGTCCGCTTGAATTGATTTTCCTGCAAGATTCTCCAAGCCTCATCTAAAGTCATGCAAATTCCCCCTTTACATTACGGCTTCGTTGTTTACCTTTCACTTTGTTCCATCCTAAGACCGCTAACAATATGATGATTGAAGTGATTACAATTGTACCTCCTGGTGCAATATCGAGGTAGTACGCCGAAAATAAGCCGATGATGACCGAAAGCTCACCAATAATTATCGAGTACAGCATAGCCCCTTTAAAACTTTTCGCAAGCTGTATGGCTGCCGCGACAGGTATGGTCATCAAAGAAGATACAAGTAAGATACCTACGATTCTCATAGAAGCACCTATAACCAATGCAACAATAATCATAAAAACCGTCTGTATGACTTTTCCATTCACACCAGAGATTTTTGCATATTCGCCGTCAAACGACAACGCGAAAAGTTCTTTATAGAATAATCGGATATAGGCAATAACAATGATGGCTACTAGTACGATTATCCATAGATCCTGCCGACTTACAGCAGAGACAGAGCCGAATAAATATCCCATCAAATCGGAAGAAAATCCTTTTGCCAAAGAGATGAAGATTGCTCCAAAGCCGATTCCTGCAGATAGGATAATCGGTATCGCAAGTTCCTCAAAATGCTTATACGCACCCCGCAGTTTTTCGATCAATAGCGAACCCCCGACTGCCGTAGCAATTCCAAGGTAAACTGGATTTAAGGCAGAAAAAAATAGGACCGATTGGCTAAGAAAAAGGCTTCCGGCAATACCAGCAAGCGCAACGTGGCTTAGTGCATCGGCTATCAATGCAAGTCTTCTTACGACAATAAATAAGCCTAACAGAGGAGCGATGATACCGATAATCAGTCCTGATAAAAATGCATTCTGAAGAAATTCATAAGTCAATAAAGCACTGATCATCGTTATACCCCCTCCCGATCAGCATGAACGCGCCTTACAGGATGACCGTACCAGTTAGAGATATCTTCATCATCCATATTTTTATAATCCGCTTTTCTGCCGTGGAAATGGATTGACCGATTTAAGCACGCGACATGAGTTGCAAGATCGGTCACTAAATCGATTTCATGGGTCACAAGCAATATCGCAATACCGTGCTCACGGTTTAATCCATTGAGCATAGAATAGAACGAAGCAACGTTTTTCTGATCAATTCCAACAGTCGGTTCATCCATTATCAGTAAATCAGGCTTACCTACCAGAGCTCTCGCAATGAAGACACGCTGCTGTTGACCGCCTGATAATTCACCTATGTTTTTTGTTGAAAATGCATCCATTTTAACGATGCGCAATGCTTCCATCGCACGCTGCTCATCCTGTTTGGAAAACGCTTTAAACAACCCTACCTTGCCAGTTAAGCCACTTTTTACGACTTCAAGCACCGTAGCCGGAAAGCCTGAGTTGAATGAATTGGATTTCTGGGACACATAGCCGATCCGTTCCCGTTGCCGGAAAGAGTCAACATTCTCGCCAAATAATTTCACGATTCCCTTATCTGGATTTTTAATCCCTAAAATAATACTGATCAGTGTTGATTTTCCGGAGCCGTTCGGACCGATAAGCGCCCAAAACTCCCCCTCTTTCACTTCCAATGTAATTTCTTCAAGAACAGTAGAATGCTCGTATTGAAAATAAACATCTTTACATTCTATAATCGACTTTTTCAAATGGAAAACCCTTTCTATACTCCTTAGTAAACAGGAACGATTACGATTACTACTTTTAAGATTATATACGAAGTGGTGGTAGGGCACAACTAATTGAGAAGGAATGGTTAATATGGATTACATGCAAATCTTAAATGAGATCAAAACGAAGAGTGATCATGAGGCTAAACTATTGGCGGATGCATATGGCATTAATTTATCAGTTAAAGAAATTCATGCTTTGCGTCCTTTGCTTGACGAGATTTCCTTTCATTGGCTATTTACAGGAATCCCAGAAAGCTTCATTGCAAAAGTGAAATTTGCTGTTGGTGAAAAAAAAGGCGAGGAATTATTCCGTCAGTATTTAGATATGATCTAAAAAACGTCCCGTTAGTTGTCTTACAAGCAACTCCCATGAAAATTAAACTCTCAACTACGCAAAAATGACAACACTAAAGAAGACGCAACTCAGGTTTTTTAAAA
>NZ_JAROCC010000019.1 GCF_030433715.1 Sporosarcina highlanderae
CAGCATTTCGAGGAAATGGTGAAGCGCAATGAAAACGGTCATTTATCAAGTTCGAGATGGAAGGTTCTATCGGATAATAAAGAAACAATCAAAACCGCCTCATTGCAGGCGGTTTTTTCATTTCTAACGAATGCAAAATGGCAGATTCGGCCCTTGGACATATGTTATGATGAAAATATTCATCTACGAACGGAAAAGAGGGATACTATGATTCGAATTGGCTTAACAGGATGGGGCGATCATCCGGATGTCTACTCACCAACCTCCAAGAAAAATGAGAAATTGATCGATTATAGCTCCCACTTTCCAATTGTAGAGCTTGACGCATCGTTTTACGCTATTCAACCAGAGCGCAATATCCGAAAATGGATTACCGAAACACCCGATGAC
The DNA here is from genome assembly GCF_030433715.1 of Sporosarcina highlanderae. Classification (GTDB taxonomy): domain Bacteria; phylum Bacillota; class Bacilli; order Bacillales_A; family Planococcaceae; genus Sporosarcina; species Sporosarcina highlanderae. Next base: position 391 of record NZ_JAROCC010000019.1, read on the forward strand.
TTTCAATTCATCGTAAAAGCCTATCAAGGAATGACAGGACATCAAAGAGGAAAGCTCCCATATGCTACTTCGGAAGAGATGTTCCAGCAGTTTAAGCTTTCCATTGATCCGATGCGGGATGCAGGAAAGCTTGCTATGATTCTCGTGCAATTTCCGCCTTGGTTTGATTGTCTACGAGAGAATGTAGACCAAATTAGATACATTCATAGTCACCTAAAAGGATACGACGTGGCAATCGAGTTCCGCCATCAATCGTGGTACACTATGTCCATGCAGCACAGGACGCTTGAATTTCTTAAAGAGCTTAATTTCATTCACACCGTTTGTGATGAACCGCAAGCTGGTGTTGGCAGCATCCCGCTTATCGCTGAAACAACACGTGACGACAAAGTGTTCATCCGCCTACATGGCAGAAATGTAAATGGCTGGCGAAATACGACGGGGGATAATGAAGCATGGCGCAAAGTCCGGTATCTATATAATTACACGGACAGTGAGTTGGGTGAAATCCAGCAAGTTGTTGATAAATTAAAGAACGAATCGAAGTATGTATTTGTTATATTTAATAATAATTCTGGTGGCCATGCGGCTGAGAATGCCAATCGTTTTCAAAAAATGATGGGAATTGACTTCCAGGCACTCGCACCTAAGCAGCTTGACTTTTTTGAGGAGGAATAACTATGGCGTATCTGTTGTTGGCACTTATCGGTGCAATATCCGGTGTGATGGGATCCATTGTTGGACTGGGGGGTGGAACGATCCTTGTGCCACTGACTTTATTGGTCGGTATCAATCTCGGTTGGATTCCAGGCATCACACCGCAAACCGTGGTAGGGATTTCAGTCATCATGATGGTTTTCAATGGCCTCTCTTCCACCCTTTCCCATATGAAGGCGAAAACCGTTGACTTCCGAACGGGGTGGATCTTTTTTGCAGGTTCCATACCTGGTCTGATGATTGGAGCGTTTGTGAATAAAGGAATGGATTTGCCATCATTTAATTTATACTTCGGCATCTTGCTCATTGTCCTTTCAATTCTATTGCTTGCACGTAACTATTTGAAACCGATCAAATGGTTTGTCCAGCATGGAAAACAGAGGACATTCATCGATACCCATGGAGAAACCCATGTATATGGGTATCCGATCTGGTTTGCACTCATACTGACTTTCATCATCGGATTCGCATCTGGCCTTTTCGGCATTGGCGGAGGAACGATGATTGTACCTGCACTAATTTTATTGTTTTTGTTCCCGCCACATGTGGCTGTCGGTACGTCGATGTTCATCGTGTTCCTCTCTGCCATCGTCAACTCCGCCACTCATATTTCTTTAGGGCATGTGCCATGGCTATATGCGCTTCCAGTCATACCTGGTGCCTATATCGGTGGAATGATTGGTACGATGCTAAATAGGAAGATGAATTCGGATACATTAGTTCTCGTTTTACGGATCATGCTCTTATTATTCGGAATCAGATCGATCATTGATGGGATCTGGGGATAAATTATGAAAAACTATTCGGATACAATTCATCTTTATCATACAAATGATGTCCATAGCCATTTCGACAGTTGGCCTCAAATTAGTAGATTTCTCCGCTCTAAGAGGGAAATGCATGAAGCGAAGAATGAAGCTTGTTATGTATTCGATATTGGTGACCATGTTGACCGTTCTCATCCATATACGGAAGGTACCGCCGGCAAAGGGAATGTTGAATTGTTGAACCATTCAGGGTACGACGCGGTGACTATTGGTAACAATGAAGGTATCACGCTGTCAAAGAAAGCATTGACCAATCTATACGATGGCGCAAATTTTGATGTTATCTTATGCAATTTGAAAGAACCGGATGGCTCCACTCCAAATTGGTTGGAGCCTTATCATATTTATGAAACCGAAAAAGGCATTCGTATCGGAGTCATTGGCGCAACAGCGATGTATACGGAATTCTACCAACGCCTTGGATGGCATATCGAAGAGCCAAGGCAATCTATTATAAAGACTGTTCATCAAATTCAAGGTCAAACGGATGTAATCATCTGCCTGTCCCATTTAGGCATACATGAGGATAGGTTGTTGGCAGAAGAATGCGGTGAAATAGACGTCATATTGGGGGCTCATACCCATCATTTATTTACAGAAGGCGAGCTTGTGAATGAAACATTATTAGCTGCAACTGGAAAATTCGCGGAATATGTAGGCCATATTACAATATCCTTGAACGAATCTAATAGGGTTATCGGAAAAAAGGCAGAAGTCATTCATGTCAATAAGATGGAGCGGCTAAAAGACGATATAAAAGACGTCAATACGTTGATTAATGCAGGAAACGAGGCAATGGAGGAAAAGGTATTTTACAATGCTGAACCTCTTAAACAGCAGTTATTCAAGGAAAGCCCGCTTTCCTCATTTTTCGGCAGAGCGTTGGTTGAGTATACGGATGCTGACTGCGCCATGTTCAATGCCGGTATCTTTATGGGCAACCTTGAAGAGGGCTGGGTGACCAGGCGTCAATTGCATTCGATGCTTCCACATCCGATAAACCCTTGCGTAGTCATACTTGACGGAAGTGAATTACTTGAAGTTTATAATCTTGCCGAAAACAAAGATTGGCCAAAGCTCGAAATTAAAGGTCTTGGTTTCCGAGGAACGCTTATGGGGAAGATGATTTTTGAAAGATTATACAAAAACAAGTTAGGGGAACTTTTTGCCGGTAATCGCCAAGTGATGCCCGGGGATAAATACAAGCTTGCAACCCTTGATATGTTCACATTCGGTTTCTTCTTTCCAATATTGCAAGAGGCTAAAAAGGAATATTATATGCCTGAATTAATCCGGGATATTGCAGGTTGGTATGGCAAGCAAAAAGCACTCGATAAAATGAACCTATCAGAACAGTAAAACGAATATTAAGCAAGAATGAACGACTCCTGTCCTGCATATTATTATGTAGGAGGGGTCGTTTTGAGATTTTATGGGCAAGCGCCTCACAAATATTATAGGAAAAATCGTCACCGAACTCCACAGCATCGCGGCGGTCCGCGTAGGAAACACAGATGGTTTCCGATTATATTCCCGGCAATTTTACTCACAATCGTCCTCTTTGTTTATTATGTCAATTCAAAACTCACTCCAATATATACTTTATATGCCGAGACTCAAACTGAAAGAATTGCTGCACATGTCATAACGCAGGCTATCAAATCACGTTCAACAGTTATCTATGATACGAATGAAATCATACAAAATGTTCCAACTGAATCTTCTGGAATGGTGACGAATACATTGAATACTGAAATCATCAGAAGAACAATGGCCGAAATACAAGGGTTAATCGAGTCTCATTTAGAAATGGCGGAAAACGGAAATTTGGAAATGCTGCCACTTAGTGAAGATATCGAATACGACCCCGATAAGATGGAGAAAGATGGTGGAGTCGTATTCTTTGTTCCGTTAGGTCAAGCATTGGATATGCCTATGCTTGGAAACTTCGGACCAAAAATTCCGATCAAGTTTCATGTCATTGGAGAAGTTCAGACAGATGTCGAAACATTGGTTACAGAATTTGGGATTAATAACGCAATTGTCGAAGTGAATGTATTAGTTACGGTGAATGTACAAATCATCGTCCCGTTAGCAACTCAAAGAACCGTTGTACAGCAAAGGATTCCCGTTGCGATCGGATTGCTTCAAAGCCCTATCCCGCAAATTTATAATGGAGGCAGCGGAAATGCTCCGCAAATCGAGATTCCATACCCAGTTAAAGGTGCAGGTAAATAATAGGGGTTGAAAAGTCGTTCATTTACTGATAAGCTTGTACAACATGAGGAACACCGATTAGGTAGAGGCTGCAAGGCTTATTAGTAACGGACGCGAGATTGGCATCAATGACCGCCCGTGAAAGGAAGTTTTGCCGAAGTAGAACTGGATTGCCGATCCACTTCTGCTGGGGTCATTCCAAATAGGAATGGCACTGTCATGCGAATATCGCATGATGAGCTACAGATCGTACGTTAGATAAAGACATCTTAGATTATCTACCAAACGAAACGTAGAATAAGCCGACACCTGCTACACTTACAAAGTGTGATAGGTGTCGGTTTTTTTACTTTTAGCCCCGGGCGCTAACTATAAAAGCCACTAGTTGGCTATGCTATAAGAAGTGCGCCCTGCGCTGTTGCTCGTTACCTTGTTCTTCGATTCAAAAAAATTGGAGGAAGTCAGAATGATAGGCACTTGGGTTTCAATATTGCCGCCACTCGTGGCAATTATAATGGTATTGATTACAAAAAGGGTTCTTTTATCACTTGGGTCAGGAATTTTAACGGCCGCATTATTAGTGGCAAGTTTTGCACCAGTCGATACATTAAAAAATCTTTGGACTGCAATGATTGTTTCCTTTTGGGCAGATGGTGAATTGAACACCTATAATATTTATATAATGGTATTCATCTTGCTTTTAGGGATCATTACAGCACTTGTCAGTTTGTCTGGAGGAAGCAGAGCGTTCGCTGAATGGGCTATCCGCCGGATAAAGACGCGACGTGGTGCTAAGCTTCTGACAGTGTTGTTAGGCATTCTAATTTTTGTGGATGATTATTTTAATTCATTGGCAGTAGGCCAAATTGCACGTCCGATTACGGATCAGCATCGTATTTCACGGGCGAAGTTAGCGTACTTCATCGATTCAACATCCGCTCCAGTTTGTGTCATTTCACCAATTTCAAGTTGGGGAGCATTTTTGATTGGGCAATTGGCTCTTATTATCGGTACAACTGCTGCGGTTAGCTATTCGCCATTATCAGCCTTTTTAATGATGGCGCCGATGAATTTCTATGCCCTGACAACGTTGGCAATGGTGTTTTTCTTCGCTTGGTCAAATGTAGATTTCTTTGCGATGAAAAAGCATGAAAAGAACGCACAGGAAACCGGTCAATTATTTGATCCGAAAAAAGAGATTCCTGGTCAGTTAAAGGAGGATTTCCCAGTCCATTCATATGGCCGCAAAACGGACCTTATTGCCCCTATTCTTACTTTGGTTGTTGTGACTCTCGGTATGATGGTATGGACTGGCTATCGAATCGGTGGCTCAATGAGCATTTGGACCATTTTCGAAAATACAGATGTTCCATTATCATTGATGACGGGTGGCCTTATAGCAACACTATTGGCGGTCATTCTTTATGTATCCCAAATGGGTAAGAACGAGACGGCTTCAATTGGACTTATCGGCAAGGCTTTCATCAGCGGAGTTAAAGCAATGATGCCAGCAATTCTCATTTTAGTATTTGCATGGGCATTGACTCATTTGATTGGCGTTCTCGAAACAGGACTATTTTTATCAAATGCAGTTGAACAGTCGAATGTACCTGTTCATTTTCTACCAGTTATTATGTTTGTGTTAGCAGGGTTAATGGCTTTTTCGACAGGTACGTCATGGGGCTCATTCGGTATTCTTTTACCGATTGCTGGAACGATTATGATCAATGCCGAGCCTGAGCTGCTACTGCCATCTCTTGCTGCTGTCCTTGCGGGCGCAGTATTCGGAGACCATTGTTCACCGATATCCGATACGACAATTTTATCATCGACAGGGGCAGGTTCAAATCACATGGACCATGTATCCACTCAGCTTCCATATGCATTGATCGCCGCAGGTATTTCCACAATCGGTTACCTTATCCTTGGAGTTACAGGTTCGATTTGGTTAGGCTTAGGAGCCGTGATAATTGCAACAGCCGCCTTATTCATTCTATGGTCTTCAAAACGTTATAAAACAGATATGAAAATCACATCATAAGTAACTAAAAAACAGGCGAAGGAACGTAAAAATATTCCTTCACCTGTTTTTTGTATTCTCTAAAACAAGTATAATGCGGGTAAATCAAACATAATTTATATAACTGATTATTATAACTTCCGAAAGTGTCCCAATTACTTCCACTACTGTATTTTTTATACTATAAAAAACATTTTGACAGTAACCAATTGGGCGGTTATACTATGTTATAAGATTATAATAATCTGAAAGTGGTAAATATTTATAGAATATATGTGAAGGGGGATTTGTTATGGGACAGCGTTCGCAATGGGGTACAAGGGCCGGCTTTATAATGGCTGCTGTCGGCTCGGCTGTAGGGTTAGGAAACATCTGGCGTTTTCCATACGTCGCGTATGAAAATGGCGGCGGGGCATTTTTCATACCGTATTTATTTGCACTTTTAACTGCCGGTATCCCAATTTTAATCTTGGAATTCACGATAGGTCATAAGTATCGTGGATCGGCACCTCTATCATTCTTCCGAATGAAAGGTAAAGGTGCTGAATGGTTAGGCTGGTGGGGGATATTCGTATCTTTCGTAATTTCTACGTACTATGCAGTTATTATTGCCTGGGCGATGAAGTATACGATCTATTCCTTCAATTTAGCGTGGGGGGATGATACGGGAGGATTCCTGTTCGGAAGTGTACTGAATTTGGCTGATAATCCTGGAGAGTTCGGTGGGCTTGTACCTGGCGTACTTATTCCACTTCTTCTCGTATGGGCGATTGCATTTATCATTCTATTAGCTGGGGTCAAACGTGGGATTGAATTGGCGAACAGGATTTTCATCCCATTGCTCGTCGTAGTTTTCTTGCTTGTTGTTATACGGGCGGTTACCCTTGACGGTGCTTTGCTTGGACTGGATGCCTTCTTTAAACCTGATTTAAGTAAATTAGCGGATTCAACCGTGTGGGTTATGGCATATGGTCATATTTTCTTCAGTCTTTCGATAGCATTTGCTATTATGATCACCTATTCAAGTTACCTGCCAAAAAAGTCAGATATTACGAATAACGCATTCATTACTGGATTTGCGAATTCAGGATTTGAGCTATTAGCTGGTATCGGAGTGTTCGCAGCCCTTGGATTCATGGCGACACAAGCTGGCGAGTCTGTCGCGGATGTTGCTTCAGCAGGTGTCGGTCTGGCATTCGTCGTGTTCCCGCAAATTATCAATGAAATGCCGGGGATGAACGGATTATTTGGGGCTCTGTTCTTCCTATCCCTTGTACTTGCAGGGCTCACATCACTCATTTCGATATGTGAGACGTATATTGCGGGAGTTTCAGAAAAGTTCAATATTTCACGGACGAAATCAGTGTTGTTCGGAGTCGGACTTGCTGCTGTCATTTCGTTGCTTTTCGCAACTCGCGGAGGCTTGTACTTCTTAGATGTTGCCGACTACTTCATCAATCAATTCGGTGTTGCTGCAATCGGTTTGGTTGAAGTCGTACTTATTGTATGGGTATTCAAGAAGCTTGACGTATTTGGAGAACATGCCAATGAAATATCAGATATTAAAGTCGGCTTATGGTGGAAAATTTGCTTAAGATTCATCACTCCACTTGTGCTTGGATATATGATGTTCGACCTATTACGCATCAATCTATTTAAATTGCATAAGGATGGTGAAGGGAACGTAATCGGGAACTACGAAGGGTACCCGGATGCCTTCATTATGTCGAGTGGATGGATGGTCGCGCTTTTCGCAATCGTTATGGCCATCATCTTTACAGTTTTGAATTGGAATAAGAAAGCTTTGGAATCGAAAGACTACGACAATCGATAAGGGGGATTCAATATGAGCGGCGGAGCTATATTCATGATGATAGTAGGAATCCTCGTCATTTGGGGAGGATTAGCCGGAAGTATATTTTGGGCCGTATCCAAATCAAAAAGCAGAGCATAAGAACTTTTGAAAAGCGACCAGTATTGGTTGCTTTTCTTTTGGTTTTTTTATGACAGTCGTGAAAGAGATAGGCGAATCAATAGTTGTTGGAAGTCAGAATATATGATACATTGGCAGAAGCGGTTGTCTTTATAGTTAACATGAATGATGCTAATTTCTGGATATATAGAGGAGTTATCGGTAAAAGTTTAAATGGCGGTGATGTAATTGATAACGATAAATGAATACGAATATGAAATCGTTAAGGAATTTCGCGACGGTTTCAATGAAGAGGCCTTGATTGCAAGGTTTAGTGACGTTCTTTCTAAATATGATTATATTTTGGGAGACTGGGGCTATGGTCAACTTCGACTAAAAGGCTTTTTTGAGGATCGAAACCCGAAGTCGACATATGAAACAAAAATCAGCACTTTACAAGACTATATTTACGAATATTGTAATTTCGGATGCGCCTATTTCGTCTTGCAAAAAGTCGGCAAAGCAAAAAAACAAACCACTGAACAGGAATAGGATAACGAACCGCCAAGTATACACAATGCTGTATACTTGGCGGTTCATTTATGTCTGCATTGTGATATGATGGAATGGCAGTTGACTATCGGGAGGGAACGAATTTGTACTTTATCGATCGAAATAAAATCAACGAAACATTATCATACATGGAAAGCCTTTTAGAATTATTTGAAGGGCATCAGAAATGGAATAGCGACAAAGTCCATGCATTGGCATTACAACGAATTGCCCATACAATCGTCGAATCTATCATCGATGTCGGAAATTCAATGATTGACGGATTCATCATGCGTGATCCGGGCAGCTACGATGATATTATCGATATTATGGAAGACGAGAAAGTCATTACAACTGAAATGTCTGACCCCCTTAAAAAGGTTCTTGGACTAAGAACGATGATTGTCCGCGAATTTGTTGAAGTTGACAATGTAGAAATTGAGGCAGTCTTGAATGAAACAAAAGAAGCCATCAAAGTATTTCCAGAAAAAGTCCGTTATTATTTGGAGAATGAACTCGGCCCAGTCTCAGCGTTCAGCCCTACGGAGTAAATAAATGGGGTTAATAAAAGGACCGCAATAATTTGCGGTCCTTTTGGCGTGCTAAAACAACGGATTCTCCTCGATAAATTGATAAATCCGTTCCGTCAATTCCTCAGGCGTATCCGCCTCTACTACTTCGCCGTTGACTAAAGCATACAAACCTTCGGCACATAATGTACAATAACTCAAACATCCATATTCAAGAACATCTATGTTTGGATCCTTTTCTAACGCTTCCAATGTTTTCTGTGAACCGTTTGCAAGATTACTCATGCAGAATTCTACGATCGGATTCACGACGATCACCTCACCCTACTTGGCATGCTACGCTCTTTTTCACCCGCCGTCAAATGGGATGGCTTATTGTGAAAAATCTCACAAACTGTTATAATCTAACTGAGAACATATCGGAAAATCGTTTATTAAAAGGAGAAAATAATGAGAAAACTTGTCTTATTAGGTGCAGGGTACGGTAACATGCGAATTATACTTCGTCTACTCAATAAAGAGCTGCCAAGTGACTTGGAAATTACATTAGTGGACAGGACTCCATTTCACAGCTTAAAGACAGAATTCTATGCATTGGCGGCTGGAACGGTTCCGGATTCGGAAATCCGTGTTGCTTTACCATCTCATGAGCGACTTAAAATTGTAGAAGGTGAAATCTCGGCCATTAAATTGGATGAAAAGGTAATCAGCCTTAGTAATGGCGAGGAAGTTACTTATGATGAACTTGTAATCGGGCTTGGTTGTGAGGATAATTACCATGACGTGCCGGGCGCTGCGGAGTATACAAACAGTATCCAGACAATCGGTCAATCACGAAATACGTACAGTTTACTCCAAGGTCTCGGAGGAGGAGCAACGGTCGGGATTGTCGGCGCAGGTTTAAGCGGAATTGAACTCGCAAGTGAATTGCGTGAAAGCCGTCCCGACTTGAAGATCAAATTATTCGATCGCGGACCACGGATTTTAAAAGATTTCCCAGAAAGACTAAGTAATTATGTGAAGGATTGGTTTGATAAGCATGAAGTTGAAGTCATTTCCAATTCGAACATTACAAAGGTAGAAGAGAATGTCCTTTACAATCACGAAGAAAGTATTCAGGTTGATGCTGTCGTTTGGACTGCAGGAATTCAGGCAGTTTCCATCGTTCGTGAATTGGATGTGGAGAAAGACCGTGGCCGTGTCGTGTTGAATCAATACCATCAAATCCCTAAGCACGAAGATGTATATGTCGTTGGGGATATTGCTGCATTACCACATGCACCAAGTGCACAGCTTGCGGAGGAACAGGCAGAACAAATTGTAAAAGTTCTTCGCCTTATCTGGAATAAAGAACCACTTCCAAATGAAATGCCTGAGATTAAGTTAAAGGGCTTCATGGGGTCATTAGGTAAGAAACAAGGTTTCGCCTATCTCGCGGACCGCACAGTAACAGGCAGGATAGCCCGTTTATTGAAATCTGGAGTACTGTGGATGTACAAATGGCATAACGGTTAATAGAGCTAAAATAATCCCTTCCCTTAAATCCGGGAAGGGATTTTCTTTTCTCATTTACATTAAACTATTATCAATGGAACTCAAGCTTGCGCGACATACCCATATTTTTCAAGTTCGTTAAAAACTGGTTTTAATTGGATATATCCTTCTCCAATCACTTCGCCTTGGATACGAACAAGAGGGTAGAAATATTCATCATTTAATACTTGTTCAGCAATGTTTTTCTGTTCAGGGTCCTCAATTTCGGACTCGATATCAATATATTCAATCTCATAAGGTTGACCGGCATATTTCCTATCGATTGCAGCCTGTAACCATTCATACGTATCTTTTGAAGAAGGTGCATTGACACAACTCGCGCAAATGATATCTGCCCCGTAAATTTCGATTTTTACCTTTTCCATGATCATACTCCTTCCTATTCTCAATGAGGTTATGTACAACCCACTACCTATCAGTTTATCAATATTCGAAAGTTTTGCAATCAGTCATTAAAAAACAGTTGTGCATGCATCTTTATAAGAAAACAACAAACAATAAGATGAATAAAACTGCCAAGGAGTGTATGAATCCATGAAGAAATATATTTCACTACTCTTATTTGTTGCACTGCTGTTTGTCCTATTTGAAAGTGCATCTGCCAATAAGGGCAGAAAGTATTATGAGCAGGCTGGGCAAATTTTGTGGGATATAAACACGGATGAAAAGGTGATTGCTCTAACATTTGATGATGGACCACACCGGAAGTACACTCCTGAAATACTGGATTTGTTAAATAAATACGGTGCGAAAGGCACGTTCTTTATTCTTGGGGCGAATGCCGAGAGGAATCCTGAGATTGTTTTACGTATGTATGAAGAGGGACATGAATTGGCGAATCATACATTCACCCATCAAAGCAGGAAAAACATACCGAGTATACTGAGGGAAATTAAGCAGACCGATGAAACCATTTTTGCCATTACGGGACAGTCTACCACGTTGTTCCGACCAGTAGCGGGTAACTATACCGATGAATTGATAGAGGCAGTAGTGCAAGAAGGCTATAAGGTCGTCCTGTGGTCTTGGCATTTGGATACTTTGGATTGGAAAAATCCTGGTGCAGAAAAAATAACCAACTTCGTATTGGAAGGGGCCAAGGCGGGGAACGTGGTGATTTTTCATGATGGAGGCGGTAACCGTGAGCAAACTGTTAAAGCCCTATCAAACATATTGCCTAAGCTTCAGCAACAGGGGGTATAAATTCGTAACAATTTCTGAAATGATGGAGATACGGGCAAAAAATGATAATGGCGATAAACAAGTTGATATTGATAAATGAAACGGTTCGACTAATTGATGCAATTGCTATTCGGGTATAATTCATTTGTATTTTGAGGAGCACTTACCTTATAATAAGTATAAAGAAAGGGGAGAAATACAATGACAGATACAGCTATGATGGAACCCGTACAAGAAGTATTAAATAAATTGCGCCCATTCCTCCTTCGTGACGGAGGAGACTGTGAACTTGTTGATATTGAAGAGGGAGTAGTAAAGCTTCGCCTTTTAGGTGCTTGCGGTACATGCCCGAGTTCGACAATCACATTGAAAGCTGGTATTGAAAGAGCATTGCTTGAAGAAGTACCAGGAGTAGTGGAAGTAGAGCAAGTATTCTAATTTGCACCTTCAAGTAAAAGCGGGCTGGATAATCAATCCGCTTTTACTTTTTCTTGCTGCTTCTGTTGTTTCTGATCTCTGATTTCCTGCCATCTTTCCTTCGCCATTTCAATTAAATTCGGTTCAATTGACGTCCTTTGTCTTTCGATGACACGTGAAAAGTTTCGAACCGCACCTTCCCTATCGCCGATTTGATGTGATAGCTCTGCCATTAAGTATAATACCCTTGTTTCAGACATTTGCGTTCCAACAAAGTCTCCCTCTAAATATGCCTTCGCATATAAATCGCGTGCGATTTTTTTGAACCTTGTCTCCGACTCATTATCCTTCAAGTCGTTGTAGAGCCAAGCGATCCTCAGTGTAAGACCTGCTATCGTCAATGGTTTCTCTTTCTTGACGTTCGCGCTTATATAAGCAAGCTTATATGTTTCAATCGCCTCTTCAATTGTCCTCTCTTCACCAAATGAACGGCTGTTCCACAATGAGGTAATGGACTTTTTGATTTCACTTTTAACCCCATCTGCAAAATATGGCGAGAAGTCGTCTGTAAATGCAAATCCACAATGTGGACATACCGCAACATTGTATAAAATCGGATAAACTGATGAGTCTTGATAGATTGGTTTGAAGTCGCTTTCGTGTTTCACAACACGTACATAGCGTGATCGGATTTTCGTTGTAGTAAATTTCCCCTTACAATTCAAGCAATCCATTTCCCGTACAAACGAAGCATTTACTTCCAATTCGACGTCACTCCTTCGTGTTATAAATTAAATTATAACCTATTTCGGCTAAGCCGAGTAAATATGATTGCGTTACCGGTAAAATGATTGATATGATAGTTAAAAAGCGGGAAGGTGGATGTAAATGACACAATACGTTGATATTACTGAAGCTGCAGCGTTTCGCGTTAAGGAAATGATGAAGCATAATGGCGAGGAAGGATCATTCCTTCGTGTTGCCGTCAATGGCGGCGGATGCAGCGGATTGACATATGGCTTAGGGTTTGAGGAAGAGAAATCAGAAGATGATTTCCTAATGTCCCAGCATGGAATACAAATTGTCGTAGCGAAAGACGATGCTGGAATCTTAGAGGGAACAAAAGTCGATTATAAGGAATCATTGATGGGCGGTGGTTTTACAATCGATAATCCGAATGCAATTGCTTCCTGCGGTTGCGGGACTTCATTCAGAACTGCCAAAAAAGTTGGTACACCACAATCATGTGATTGATTTTCAGTACTCTCTTTCATCCAGGTCGAACTAAACGGTTCCTCCAGATGAGAGAGGGTCTTTATTATTATTCGCCTTTAAACATTTTATAATTAAAGTATTGAAAAGCCATATTAAAAAGGCTACTATTGTATAGTAGAAGTTTGTCGAAATAGAGACAAATGCCAGGACTGAGCAAATCGACGTTTGACCCGATTTATATCGGACCCGGCACATAATAAATTTAAAGGTGGTTTCGATTTTCGTGAAAAGACCGACAATCTTAGTATTAGGTGCGGGTTATGGTGGCTTATCCACTGTTGTCAACTTGCAGAAATCCATTGGCGCTGACGATGCTGATATCGTACTCATCAACAAGAATGATTACCACTATGAGTCCACTTGGTTACATGAAGCAGCTGCAGGAACACTTACTCCTGAACAAGTTCGTTATGACATTAAAGATGTCATCAATCCAGGGAAAGTAAAATTCATTAAAGCTGAAGTTCAAGCAATCGATATTGAAGGTAAAAACGTCACGACTAATGTTGGTAAGCACACGTATGACTATCTTGTAATTGCTTTAGGTTTCGAAGGTGAAACATTCGGCATTACTGGTTTGGACAAATATGCATTGTCTATCGCTAACGTAGATGCTGCTCGTCATATCCGTGATCACATCGAATATCAATTCGCAAATTGGTCACTTGATGAAGTAAAAGACGATAGCAGATTGACAATTGTTGTTGGTGGCGCAGGTTTCACTGGAATCGAATTCCTTGGTGAACTTGGAAACCGAGTACCGGAATTATGTAAAGAATACGATGTTCCGGCTGAAAAAGTACGCGTTATCTGTGTAGAAGCTGCCCCTATGGTATTGCCAGGCTTCGACCCTGAGCTTGTAGATTATGCTGTTAGACAATTGAAAGCAAAAGGCATCGAATTCTCAATTGGTACACCAGTAGTTGAGGCAACTCCTGAAGGTGTTAAGATTAAAAAAGGCGAAGATGAATTCGAATTCATCAAAGCCGGTACTGTTGTTTGGGCGGCTGGTGTTCGAGGCAACCGTCTAATTGAACAAACTGGAATTGAAAACATGCGTGCGCGTGTTAAAGTGGATAAAGATCTACGTGCTCCTGGACATAAAGATGTGTTCATCGTAGGTGACTGTGCATTGATGATCAATGAAGAAGTCAACCGTCCATATCCACCAACTGCACAAATTGCTATGCAACAAGGTGATATGTGTGCGAATAACATCATCGCATTGATGAAAGGTCAACCGACTGCTGAATTTGTACCTGATATTAAAGGTAGCATCGCTTCTTTAGGTGATGACGATGCAATCGGTGTTGCTTTCGGCAAGAAGCTATTTGGTAAGAAAGCTTCATTCATGAAGAAAGTGGTTGATAACCGTTCACTCTTCTTGATTGGCGGCGTTGGACTAACACTTAAAAAAGGTAAATTCAATTTATTGAAATAATTAATAACAATATTCAACTGTAGACACCTGCCATTCTTGGCGGGTGTTTTTTCTAAGGAAGCGATTTTCGACAATTCGTTGAAGTGGTCTAATTTCATTGAAAGCTTGTAGCCATTCATGTAAAATGATTATTGGAAAACGGAGGTAGACATTTTGGGAACAATTTCACTAACGCATGTCGTTCTATCTGTAATTATATTCATGGTCATGTTTTTCGGAATCGGCTTTTTATTGAACATGCTACTCCGTATGACTTGGTTAATGGCTATTATTTATCCAATCGTGGTAATTCTTATTATCGATGAAGTAGGGTTCTTCGAGTATTTTACGAAACCAGGCGATGCATTCGGACAATTAGGCGATAAAATCGTCTCCTTGCATGCTGCAGATATTATTATCCTCACAAGCGGACTCGTGGGAGCTATCATTTCCGGATTCGTTATGAAACTATTAAGAAAACAAGGCTATCAGATGTTTTAAAGAAGGATTAAAAAGAAGGTACTCCCAAATGGAGCACCTTCTTTTTTTCATTAAATGATGAATGAATAAGTGATGACCGCAATAAGAATCCCTGTCATTGCTCCCGCAAAGACTTCACTTGGCTTATGTCCTAAAAGCGTTTTCAGTTCCAAAATCTTCTGCTGTCCGTCCTTTTGTTGCCATCCTTTTACTTCTGTGACGAACGTCTGGAAGTCCACTCGCATTTGATTGATGATCAAGGCTTGTTGTCCCGCTTGATAACGGATGCCTGTCGCATCGAACATAACGATGACTGCAAAAATGGCGGAGACTGCAAATAATGGAGAACCAAGCCCAACTTCATATGCAATTGCCGTAGTCAGTGCAGAAACAGCAGCTGAATGGGAGCTTGGCATCCCGCCTGTCGACGTCATCAATTTCCAATCCATTTTCTTCGTCAAAAGATAATGAATAGGAATCTTCACGAACTGAGCGAAAAATATCGCAAATAATGCCGCAAGGAGCGGAGTGTTTTGCAATAGGGCCATGAAATCCACTCCTTTTCTAAAAAATGAAAATGTGTTTTTAGTATACCATAACAAGCGATTTGGATAATAGATAATACGGGATTCGAATTATTATTTTTGGTTAACCAGCTCGATAGTATATAATAGAGGATGTATGAAAACAGGGAGGTAGTCAAATGAAAGCATCATTTTTTGAACCTGAATTTACTAATCTGAAAAGTGAAGTGTTAGTCGTAGGGGTTACTGAACATCCTGAAAATGTCGATGGGTGGGATAACTTCGCAAGTTCTTTCAGCCCACGTCTAATCGAATGGATCAAGTCAGGAGATATCCAGTCTGATTTCAAGAAAATCGTGAAAATGCCAGCACTCAATGAGGGTACATATGAACGCGCATATTTCATCGGCCTTGGAAATGCTAAAAAGTTGACTGAAGATCGTCTGCGCCAAGTTTTCGCTGCTTTAGGCAAAGAGCTGAAAGCTTCAAAGGTATCTTCCGTATCCATTTGGACAGCGCCTTTTACAAATGAAGAACTTACATGCGAAGATGTAGTTTTTGCAGCGGGCGAAGGTATCGGAATGGGTTCCTATAAATTCGAAGGATTCCGGACGGATTCAAATGAACGGGATGTTGCGCTCGAGTCGGTAACATTCTTATCTAACTTCGACGAGGAAGAATTGAAAGCGGCGTTCGAGGTGGGAAGCGTCTACTCGCATGCAGTGAATGAAGCTCGTACTCTTGTCAATATGCCTCCTAATATGCTGACGGCAACAAAAATGGCTGAATATGCAAAGGAGCTTGCAGAGAAATACGATTTTGAAATTGAAGTGTTAGGGAAAAAAGAGATGGAAGAGTTAGGAATGGGTGCCATCCTTGCAGTCAATAAAGGTTCCGTTGAAGAGCCACGTCTTATTGTACTGAAATACGCTGGCACGGATCAGTGGGAAGATGTTGTCGGCCTGGTAGGAAAGGGTGTCACGTACGATACAGGCGGCTATTCGCTAAAGCCACGCGAAGGTATGGTTGGCATGAAAGGTGACATGGGTGGCGCAGCTGCAGTGTTAGGTGCAATGAATATCATTGGGGAACTGCGTCCAGCTAAAAATGTCATTGCCGTTATTGGTGCGACTGATAATATGGTTTCAGGTGAGGCATTCAAGCCAGATGATGTTATTACATCTCTAAGCGGGAAAACGATTGAAGTATTGAATACAGATGCCGAAGGAAGACTCGTACTTGCTGATGCAGTGACGTACGCTAAACAATCCGGGGCAAACTACCTGATTGACGTAGCAACGCTTACGGGCGGTGTTATTGTCGCTTTAGGGAATGATAAGACAGGTGCTTTGACGAATAACGAGGAATTCTTTGAAGAGTTCATGCAAGCATCTATGGAAACGGGAGAATTCGTTTGGAGACTTCCATTAACTGAGAATGATAAAAAACGAATTCGCAAGAGCGATGTTGCAGACCTCAATAATTCACCAGGCCGTGATGGTCATATGATCTTCGGTGGAGGATTTGTTGGCGAGTTTGCTGAAGATACACCTTGGATCCACCTTGATATCGCGGGAACTTCCGATGCATCGGCTGCACATGATCTTGGTCCAAAAGGTGCAACAGGTGTAATGGTTCGTACACTTGCGACTGTAGTAGAAAGAATGGCAAATACCGAAGCTTTAGCTGAATAATGGGCGTTCATCCCTCATCACTTTGCCCGTCTTGAATAGGATAAGTGAGAAAGGGGGAAGAACATGTCACGGCATTCGCGAGGGTTTGGAAGACATGGTGGTTTTGGTGGAGGTTTTGGTAATCAGGGATTTGGTTTTGGATTCGGTGGACCATTTTTAGGAGGGTTAGTTGGCAGCTTCCTAGGAAATGCGGTTTTCCCGGGATATGGATATAACCAACCGTATGGCTATCCATATGGCGGATACTATCCTTATGGATACGGATATGGTTATCCACCATATTACGGCTATCCTCCATACGGCTTCCCATATTATTGAGAAACACCCTGCAATCCTTGTTAGGACTGCAGGGTGTTTTGTATTTTAATCCTTAAGTCGTCGCAGATTTTCCTTCTTTGCTTCTTCAACCGCCTCTCTCAAATCGTTATCAACGGTTTCATCAGTAGGTTTGACTCCTGACAGATAAGCAGCACGTCCCATTAAATGACCACCAACCGGTGAAGTGATAAATAAGAAAAGAATCCCTAAAAGAAGCTGGATACTGAAATGGCCTTCTTTCAGCCAAAAGTGCAAGAAAACACCAAGCAATATACTAAGAACTCCAAGCGTGGCACTTTTTGAAGCCGCGTGTGCCCGAGTATACACGTCAGGCAAACGGAGAATGCCGATCATCGTAACGATTGTGAAGATGATACCGACTATAATAGTAGTGACGATGAGAATATTAGCGATTACGATCATGTTCGATGATTTCTCCTTTCTCAATGAACTTGGAGAATGATACCGTACCGATAAATGACATGACTGCAATCAGCAAAATGACATCGATAAAAAAAGTTGTTTCAAATAGAATTGAAAGTAACGCAATTGCCGAAATGAGCATGACACCTATCCCGTCAAGTGCGATAAGTCGATCAGGAATCGAAGGTCCACGGAATACTCGGTACATGATGCCAATCATCGATAAGACAACGAGGATTAGACAGATCCATATGAAAGTCATCATGCTCGGCTCACCTCCATAATTGCTTTTTCAAATGAATTTTTAATCGAATCGATTGCTTCATCGACATCTTCTACGTCAATCGCGTGGATATAAAGTGTGCGCTGATCATCTGAGACGTGAAGCACAATTGTTCCCGGCGTCAATGTGATCAAGCTTGATAATAACGTTATTTCCCACTCCTGCTCCAATTCAGTAGGCATTGCAAAAATCATTGGCCGGAGTTCCAATTTCGGACGAAGCACAAGCATAAGCACCGAAATATTTGATAGCGTAAGTTCCTTGATGAAAAGGAGAGTCAACTTAATAGCTGCCCATACCCGCCATATATAAAGCCTCGAATTGAAAAAACGCCTTGTTATGAAAAGCAAAAGCAACCCAATCAAATACCCAATGATAAACGTACTCGCGGTCAATGAGGAGTTCATGAACATCCAAACGACGGCGATGAAAAAATTCAATAAAATTTGAAATGCCAATGAGCTCACTCTCCTAAAACCGCATCAATATAGATGGATGGGTCTAATAATACGTTTGTAGCGTCTGTCATGTATGGAATCAGCCATTCGGTACCAATTCCGTATAAGATTGATAGAACGACCAGCACGATTGCAGGAAACATTAATTGTGCATAAGACTTCCGCTCGATCTTTGGAAGCGCCACAGGTTCTCCCCAAAACGCATAAATGAAAATCCTCATGACAGATAGCAATACAACAAGGCTGGATGCAAGAATGATGATACTTCCCCAAACATTACCTGCCTGGAATGCCCCTTGAGCAATGAGTAATTTACCGACGAAACCGCTCAATGGTG
The DNA here is from genome assembly GCF_030433715.1 of Sporosarcina highlanderae. Taxonomy (GTDB): domain Bacteria; phylum Bacillota; class Bacilli; order Bacillales_A; family Planococcaceae; genus Sporosarcina; species Sporosarcina highlanderae. The sequence goes on from NZ_JAROCC010000019.1 coordinate 19,531, forward strand.
GAATGCCCGCTAACCCAAACGCCGCAATCAAGTAAAACCAACCTAACGGTGCATGGGTTTTCATCAACCCACCCATTTTTCGCAAATTGGATGTTCCTGTTACGTAAATGATGATTCCGATCAAAAGGAACAAAGCCCCTTTAATAAGCATGTCATGAATCAGATAGAAAATTGCGCCTGAAATTCCTGCTTCATTCATTTGTGCAGCACCGAATAGAATGACTCCTACAGCAATGACAATATTGTAAATAATTATCTGTTTCAAGTCGAAATAGGCGAGAGCCCCGATGCAACCGGCGATAATTGTCAGGATGGATAAAACCATTAGAATTTCATGGGTAAATCCTGTGTCATGAATGAAGAACAATGTGTACGTCCGCATAATTGCATATATGCCGACTTTCGTAAGCAATGCACCGAATAAGGCAAGAACTGGAATAGGGGGTGCCGCGTAAGAACCTGGCAGCCAGAAGTAAAGTGGAAAAATCGATCCCTTTATTCCAAAGACGATAAGCAATAGAACTGCAATGACAGTTATAATGCCCGGTTGCCCAATCTCAGTGATTTTCACCGATATATCGGCCATGTTCAATGTGCCAACAACTGAGTATAGATAAGCGACCGTAATGACAAATAATGCAGAAGATACAATGTTAACAAGTATGTACTTAATGGATTCGCGTAATTGCTTCTTCTCGCCACCAAGGACGATCAATAGGTAAGAAGCGATGAGCAGTACCTCGAAAAAGACAAACATGTTGAAAATATCCCCTGTTGTAAAAGCACCGTTCACACCCGTCACCATGAAAAGGATTGCGGGATAGTAGAAGAAGCGTTCCCGTTCCTTTCCGATTGATGTGAAGCTATAGATGATGACAAATAATGTGATTAATAGTGTCGTTGTCACAAGCAGCGCAGAAAGCATATCTGATACCATCGAAATGCCAAACGGGGCTGGCCAGCTACCAAGTGTAACGACTTGTACACCTTCTGCCTTTATTGTTATCAGTAGATAAAACGAAGCAATAAGACCAAGCGTGACGCCAATCACTGATAGGACCCGCTGCATAACTACGTTCTCTTTAAAAAACAATAAAAGAATCGCGAAAAGGAAAGGAATTATGATCGGGAATAGTAGTAGATTAATCATGTTCGTCATTTCCTTTCATTTGATTCATATCATCAGTTTTATGGACCGCATAAGCACGGTAAGCCATAACAAGCATGAAGGCTGTAACTCCAAAACTGATGACGATTGCCGTCAAGATGAGCGCTTGTGGCAGCGGATCGGCAAAGTCCGTTACACCTTCAGCTAAGACCGGTGGGGAGGCCCCGCCGAGACCACCCATCGTAAGGATGAGAAGGTGAGCGCCGTGGCTTAATAATCCTGTGCCGATTACAATTTTTATAAGGCTCCTTGATAGGATCAAATAGACAGCAGCAGTAAACAGAATTCCGATTAAAATTGCCATTAACAACTCCATTACGAATCTCCTCCAATCGACTGGATGATTGTAATAGCCGATCCGACTACAACAAGGAAGACTCCAGCGTCGAACACCATCGCTGTATGCAGTGATGTTTCACCGAATAAAGGAAGGGTGAAATAATCAAAAGCGTGTGTGAAAAACGGGACATTGAAAAATATAGCGCCCGCTGCGGTTCCAAGTGCTAAAAGCAAGCCGATTCCAGTCATTATCGTGAAATTAAAAGGCAATGCTTTTTGTACCGTCTTCAAATCGAATGCAAGCAATAGAAGGACGATTGCCCCTGTCGTCAGCAAACCACCGACAAAGCCGCCTCCTGGAGTGTAATGACCTGCAAAAAAGATATGAATGGAAAACAGGAAGATGATGAAAAACACCACTTTAGTTGTCGTCTGTAAAATGACATCATTTGTTTTCATCCGGATTCTCCTTTCTTGCAAGTCGTAGTTTAATCATGCCTAAGACGCCAATCCCCGCAATTGCCAAAACAGCAATTTCAAATAATGTATCAAATCCACGATAATCCACTAAGATGACGTTGACGATATTGCCCCCGCCAGCTTCAGTCGCAACAGTATCCTTATAGTATTGTGATATTGATGCAACAAGCTTTTGTGAATGGGAAGACAAGGCGACCAATGTCACAGTGACACCAATTCCAAGTGCAATGATGGCGTTCACTAATTTATTGCTTTTCTTCTCGCCATGGTCGGAAAGCTTCGGCAAATGCTGAAACGCAAGAAGGAACAATGCAACCGATACTGTTTCTATGACCAATTGTGTAAGCGCTAAATCAGGCGCTTTGAAAATGACGAAGAAGAGAGCAACTGAATAGCCTACAGCCCCAAGCGAAATAATCGCGCCGAGTCTTGTCTTGGAAAGTAAAACGAAAGCGACTGCAAGCAAAAGGATAATGGCGTTGATTACCCCATATGCACTGACCTTTGAAAAACTGTCCATGTCAACGACAAATGCATCTTGGATAAAGAGAACGGCTATCGTTGTAACGGAAATGAACGCGAAAATATAGAGCAAATACGTACGGATGAGGCCTGTCATATAGATTCGGGACAGTCGATTCATTCCTTTTTCGCTGAAGTTCATTGTTGAATCATAGAATGAATTCAAGGATAAGTATTCAGGCTGGACATCGTAAACCTTTTGCCATTTCGATAAAGACAAATACAGAAGTCCACCGATAATAATTATTCCAACCGTCATCCATAACTCGGGCGAAGCGAAACCATGCCAAGCGGAAACGTGGACCGCGATTTCAGACGGATGCCCATATTGATAAGGCTGAATTGCCATGACAGCTGGCTTTACAAGCCATTTCCCAACAACGTTCGGAATGAAGAAAATCACTACGACAAGTGTAGCAAGGATAACTGGAGAGATAAGCATCCCAGCCGGTGCTTCATGAGGCTGAAGCGGAAGCGGTGCGTCATTCCTCTTACCAGCGAATGTCTTAAATACAAAGTAGAAACTATAAATAAAAGTGAATACACTTGCAACCCATGCGATAACCGGGAAAATCACTCCCCAAGTCGCAAAATTGAAGAGTTCAAAATGGCGGATCGCAAGCATGGATTGTAGGAACATTTCCTTACTTAGGAACCCGTTGAATGGTGGAAGGCCTGCCATTGACATCGAGCCGATGAAGGCGACAGTAAAGCTGACTGGCATAATGCTCATCAACCCACCAAGTTTCCGGATATCCCTTGTCCCTGTTTCATGATCTACAATACCTGCAATCATGAACAAGCTGCCTTTAAATGTTGCATGGTTGATTAAATGGAAGATTGCAGCAAACATCGCAAAGGAAAATATTGCTTCATTCGCGTGGAATGTTATTGCCCCCGCACCTAAAAGTGACATGATCAACCCTAACTGACTAACGGTTGAGAAAGCTAAGATCGCTTTCAAATCCGTTTGCTTTACCGCGAACAGTGAACCCCAGAACAACGTAAGTAATCCAATGCCTGTCACAAGCCATATCCAAACTTCGGAAGCAGCGAAAATAGGCGTGAAACGCGCTACAAGATAGAGTCCCGCTTTTACCATCGTTGCCGAGTGCAAATAGGCACTGACTGGTGTTGGCGCTTCCATTGCGTCCGGAAGCCAGATGTAGAACGGAAACTGTGCGGATTTCGTGAATGCTCCAAGTAAAATGAGGACAAGGGCTAGAATGAAGAACTCATGACCTACAAATGTGGAGGAGCCTGCAATAAGTTCACGAATGGAGAACGTTCCCCCCATAATGCCAAGGAGGATGAATCCCCCAAGCATCATCAGCCCACCGAAAACAGTTATCATCATCGATTTCAAAGCGCCGAAACGTGAACGATCAAGAGTAAACCAATAACCGATGAGTAGGAATGATGAGATTGATGTTAACTCCCAAAATAGGTAGAGGGAAATAACATTATCCGATTGAACAACACCTAACATCGCGCTCATGAATAGTAGGAGATAAACGTAAAAATTACCTAACTTCTCTTTGTTTTTATCAAGATAAAAGATGGAGTAGAGAACGACTAATGCGCCAATTCCAGTAATGAGCAATGAAAACAGCAAGCTAAGCCCATCGATATAAGAAACAAAAGAAATGCCGAGCGAAGGGATCCATTGCAGCTCTGAAACTGCATGTCCACCATCCATTGTTGTTCTGATAAACGACATATAGTAAGCGAATAAAAGAACAGGTACAAGAAGTACGAACCAACCAGTATGTATGCCTCTTATCCTTTTATAAAGAGTGGGGATAAAAAAGGCCGCCAAGATTGGCAGGAAAATCAATAATACGAATTCCAAGTAAATCCTCCTTCCGATAAAAGAATCATTATTCTACACATTGGTTAAGAGTATAACGTAAAATCGGACGGAATGCATAGGTAACAAACTGGTTTATTTGCGAATTATGTTTCACTTCCTATATTATAGGGAATGATAAAATATTTATATTCGGGGTGCCAAATGAGGAATCCTTACCTATTTGGATATTTGCCATTTTTGACGATTACTCTGTTCAGTTTAACATTCGGTGTTTTTCTCGTAGGTACATCTATTGAGTTCTTTGGTGAAATCGGACTGTATGCTGGAATGCGGGAGTTTTTGACGGACTCACAGCTGAATCTTTTTCTTCTTGTCCTTTACACGCTTGCATTTTTCATGATGTTTTCGGCGTTGAAGCTGATAGCGGAGACAATTCATGAAACAGCGATGCTGTTTTTTTCGAAGGATGCAGGGGGGGAATCGTATAGTGAAGCGAAAAGCGGGAATGTTATTTATTTCTTTGGAGCGCTCACTTCTGTGGCAGGCATTCAATCTATTAAGTTACTCATAGCTATTTTTTTACTGACGACGCTTGTTTATTTTATATATGCGGTTTTTAAACTTAGTAAGTTCATGACACTCGGAAGTACGTTAGGTTTATTATCTTTTGAGATACTTGTTTGGGGCGTTCTGTTGACCGGCATCATTTATATTCTTATAAAATTATATAATGGCGTACTTGCTAGCTTACCGATTGCATAGAAAAAGACTAGTCTCGTTGGAAACTAGTCTTTCATTAATTCATTAAAAGCTTTTAAATGGATTTTTTGATTGCTTAGCCGTTGGATGGAAGCCGGTTTGTCGTGTCCTATCCACACGGCTGTTGTGTAATTGTCGTTCATGCCTGCAACCCATAGATCCTTGTAGTGGTCGGTTGTGCCCGTTTTGGCGCCAGTGTAGCTAGTTGTGTTGGTGATGCCTTGACCCGTTCCGTTTAAAACGACATCCATCATTAACTTACGGATGGTGGAAACGGTGGAAGGTGACCATACTTTCACTGCTTTATCCTCCCATGAATAAAGTATGTTTCCATCACGATCCACTACTCTTCTAATGGCATGTGGTTTTTCGAACGTTCCATCAATGAAACTTGTATAGGCAGATGCAAGTTCAAGTGGAGTCACACCTCTTTGAAAGCCGCCAAGGGCTGCAGGATACGTATGGTCGGTCTTGTTTACATTGTTGAATTCAAATGGCTTTAGAAAGGCGAAGGCATTGTCAATTCCAACGGTACCGAAAACCCTTACTGCGGCCGTGTTATGACTGTAACGGAATGCTTCCTTCACTGTGGTCATTCCATATGTGAAACCGCCGATGTTTTTAGGACAGTAGGAAGCGATGCAAAGATTACTGCTGTCAATCAGTGTGCTTTCATCATATGGACCGCTTTCGAAAAAGGGCGCGTAAACAAGGAGCGGTTTAATAGCAGAGCCTGGTTGCCGTACTGCTTGGTATGCACGGTTGAAATCGGCCTTCTTGTAATCTCTGCCTCCGTAGATACTTACAATTTCCCTTGTCTTGTTTTCGATGACAACAGCCCCAGCTTGTACACCACTCCCAGCAAGAAGGGAAGAGATTGAAGTTTCATCTTGCTTTTGTTTTTGTGGGTACAGGGCCGTTTCAATTCGCACACCTTTCGCAAGAATTTCGGCTGTCCGTTCTGAATGACCGACCAACTCCTCAAGTTCCGAAAGTACCAAGGAGCTATACATTGTAAATTCATTCGCTTTTTCCTTCAAATTTAGCGTAATGGTCTCTTTCTTCCATAATTCCGCTTCTTTCTCAGTGATTGTGCCGCTTTTTGCTATCAGTGTTAAAAGAAGCTCTTGCCTATTTTTTGTTCGATCAAAGTACTTCAGCGGATCGTATCGTGAAGGATTGTTCGGAATCGCTGCGATGAAAGCCATCTCCGCAGGACTCAACTTATCAAGGGGACGATTAAAGTAATAAGTGGCGGCTGCCCCGATTCCATATACCTTATTGCCAAAGTACATTTCGTTTAAATACATTTCGAGAATTTCATCTTTCGTAGACTGATTTTCCAACTCCGCGGCATAAAGTAATTCCTTGAATTTACGTTCATACGTTTTTTCGGTCGTGAGGAATCGGAGTCTGACAAGCTGCTGCGTAATCGTCGAACCACCTTGCTGCAAATCATCCTTGGCCGTATTAACCGCAAATGCCCTTACAATTGCCGCCACATCATAGCCTCGATGTTCGAAGAAGCCTTTATCTTCACTCTCCAAAAACAAATCAATTAAAAAAACGGGAACTTTATTCAATGGAAGTGGATCCCTCCATTCAACATACTCTTCTGCAAAGACCCTGCCGTTTCGATCTACTATTGATATTGGTAGTGTCAATAAAGGTTCGGTAAGTTTAATCGATTCTTCCGCTTGAGCTTTCAAATGTCGTGTTTTGTCCCATTCTTTCGCAATGGCTTGCTGAATCCCTAACAGCAGGGGAACAAGGATAATTATGAATAAAAAGCCAGTGAATTGTTTCAAAAAGGTTCCCCCCTCTAAAAAAATATAGCACATTTCCACTTAGGAAATGTGCCGAAATTTATAGATTGGATTGTCTTGCTTCTTCCGCAAGGAAATCTTCGAAGTCTTGGACGGGCTTTTTCGTCGCGTAGTATAGGAAACCGAACCCTATCAAGAAGAGGGTGCCCGTTAGAAGGAAGACCGACGAAATCCCTATGAATCCACTAATGATTCCGCCAAGCATTGGCCCAATGATATTGCCAAGGAAACGGAAACTTGTATTGTAACCCATCACCTCTCCTTGAATATCTATTGGAGCCTCGCGGCGGACAAGGGCTGTGGTGATTGGAATCATCCCGCCAATCGCAATCCCGAATAACAGCCGGCAAATCATCAGTTGCCAAATGGACGATACGAAGGCTTGCGGAATTATGAAAATGAAAGATAGGAGAAGCAATGCGCCAAGCACTTTTTCATAGCCAATCTCATCTCCCATTTTCCCCCATTTCCTTGCGAACAAGAGATTTCCAACACCCGCGGCACTGAATGTTAGCCCAGCAAGGAATGCCACGTCATTTGAATCTGTTAATCCCGAAACGTAAAGGGAGAGAAGCGGTTGAATACTGAAGTTCCCGACTTGGATTAATGCCGTCACAATCATAACATTTAACATCAATCGGTGATGAAGCAGTCCACTTAAAATCGCTTTACGGGAATAATTATTGACTCTTGTATTCTTAACTTTCTTTTCTTCTTTAATCCCGAATAAGACGATCAGCGCTGCCACGACAACGGAAAATGCCGTGATGATGAACGTGTATTGAAAACCGAATGCATCGGCCATCAGTCCACCTAATACCGGACCGAATAACGTACCCGTCACGCTTCCCATTTGTAAAGTCCCTAATTTCTTGCCAGCTTCTTCCCTCGCAGTCTGTGATGATACGAATGCAAGTGAAGTAGGGATGAAGCCAGTAACTACACCGTTTAGAAGGCGAAGAAGGAAGAACACTTCAACGGAATTAACAAATCCCATCAAGAATACGGATGTGGCGATTCCAAATCCATTTATAAGCAATATCGGTTTAAAGCCATATTTATCTGCAATTCGCCCCCAAATCGGCGACATGATCAATGCCGTTATGAATGTTGCACCAAAAATAAGTCCTGCCCATTTTTGGACATACGCATCGGAGTGATTCCCGAACGTCTCTATGTAGAGGGATAGGAAAGGCATGATCATCGTCATCGTTCCCGCAACTAAAAAATTGGCAAGCCATATGATAATGAAATTTCGTTTTTGAATATTCATCGGGTAAACCTGCTTTCTGTGTTATGCCGAATCCTGAAATCGGCAGTTGCTTTGATGGGATAAGAGCTTATCATGGTTGTATTTCCCTCAGTTAATTTAGTTCAAACGTTGTTATATCTTTCTACGTCTAGCTCCGGGCGCTAACTGCTCGGGTCATAAGTCAAAGCTACTGCGTGGCAAAAACCGCCACTTCGTATCTTCGCCTTATGCCTGTCGCAGTTGAGCAAGCGCCCTCCGCTTTTGTCCATTATAGAACATTTCGATACTCGAAGGAAGTGCTGTGCTTATCAATCGAAAAATAAATATGGATATGGTAAACTGTTTCAGGGTGAATGAATATGAAGAAGATCACATTTGCTTTGCTTACAATCTTTTTAACGTTCATGTTAGTTGCTTGTAACCAAAGCAATACAGGTCAAGAGGAGGACACAATTATGTATCCACAATTATCAAATGAAGTTGCTGCAAACGAAGCACTTGTTGTAATGAATACTACAATGGGGCCAATCAAAATTAAGTTATTCCCGGAAAAAGCACCGAAAACAGTAGAAAACTTCCTGACACATGCCGAAAACGGTTATTATGACGGAATCATTTTCCACCGTGTTATTAAAGATTTCATGATCCAAGGTGGAGACCCAACTGGAACAGGTGCGGGTGGGGAAAGCATCTACGGCAATTCATTCGAAGATGAATTCACGATGGATTTATTTAATCTAAGAGGCGCATTATCAATGGCGAATGCTGGTCCAAACACGAACGGCAGCCAATTCTTCATCGTACAAGCTTCAAATCCACCAGCATCTGCTGCTCAATTGACACAAGGCGGATGGCCAGAAGAAATTGCTGAAGCTTATGAAAAAAATGGTGGTACACCCCATCTTGACCAAAAACATACAGTATTCGGCCAAGTGATCGAAGGAATGGACGTAGTCGACAAGATCGCTAACGCGGAAACAAGTCACGGAGACAAGCCAGTTGAAGAAATTTCAATCGAATCAATCGAAATCATCCAGAAATAAGTAAAGCCGGAATAATTAGTCGGGAAATAATTAGACAAGTAAGGAAGTGTACGTAAATGGACGTTATCCTTATGCCGTTCCTTTACTTTCCAGAAGATAAATCAGAGTATATTCCAGCAGCCATTTCCTTTGTGTTTTTCATGATCCTTCTTGCATTTACATTCATGTGGATCAAGCGGGCTTCGAAAAAGCAGGAAGCTGAGACACGCGAACTGGAAGAACGCATCCTTCGCGAACGCCGCGAAGCAAAAGAAAAGCAACAAAACCAGCATTAATATCAAAAGGCATGATCCGATTGCGGATCATGCCTTTTTTAAGAGCTTGGAAACTTCTGCGCTCAAGAAATCGCCTCCGCGCTCAAGATAGTGGGTTGGCGCTCAAGAAAGTGCCTCCCGCGCTCAAGAAAGCGTTCCCTGCGCTCAAGAAATCGGCTTGGCCCTTAAGAAAACGTCCCCCGCGCTCAAAAATCCGCCATCCTACAAAAAAAGACGGAATCCACACGGGATCCGTCCTTCATCTATTATTCCATAGCCTTGATAAAACGTTCCACGCCTTCTTTAACAATCGCAAGTGGAGTCGCGATATTCATACGTAGGAATCCACGTCCTGCTTCGCCATATTTTGTACCTGGCTCAAGTGCAAGTCTTCCTTTATTCAAAAGCTTGTCCATCATTTCTTCTTCAGAAAGTCCAGTCCCACGGTAATCGATCCATAATAAGTAAGTGGAGTGAGGCTTTTGAATAGATATCCCCGGAACCGCTTCCGGCAATGTATCGATGACATAATCCATATTGGTAGAAATGATTTCAAGGAGATTCTCGAGCCAGGGCTCACACTCAGTGTATGCCGATATAAGAGCTGAAGCTGCAAATGCATTCAATTCCATTTGACCATGGGCCATTGCATTTTGTTGAAGTGCTTCCCTTAACTCTTCATCTTCCGTAATCATAATAGCAGCTTGTACACCCGCCAAGTTGAACGTCTTCGTTGGCGCTACACATGTAATGACGCGACCGCCTACTTTTTCAGCAAGTTTTGCAAGTGGAATATGCTTAAATCCAGGAAGTACAAGATCTGCATGGATTTCGTCGGATAGAACTAACACATCGTATTGTTTACAAAGTCGTAAAATCTCACGCAACTCATTTTCTGTCCAAATGACGCCGGCAGGATTATGCGGGTTACATAAGATGAATACTTTTACGTCCTGCTGCAAGCACTTCTCGAATGATTCAAAGTCGATTGAGTAGTTTCCATTGTCCTCTTTCAACTGACATTCAACGATATTCCGGCGTTGATGACCAGGGACATTGAAAAAAGGTGGATAAACCGGGGTAGTGATTAAAACATTGTCCCCTGCTTTCGTAAACGTTTCAACGACTGTTGCAATAGCAGGCACTACTCCATGATGGAAGAGCATCCAATCATTTTCTGTTTCCCAATCATATCGATAAGAAAGCCAGGATCTAACTGCATCTTTACATTTTTTGCATATGTAAGAGTAACCAAAAACGCCATGATCTAAACGTTCTTGCATCGCAGCAATAATAGGTTCAGGCGCTTTGAAATCCATATCGGCAATCCACATTGGTAAAATATCAGAAGCGTCATCTATACCATAAACAGCCTCCATATTTCCCCATTTTACGGATCGTGTTTGTTTGCGATCAATCACTTGCTCAAACTCTTTCATTACAAAACCCCTCATTTCCTTTTTTCTTTTACATTACTATGCTATCATAAACGAAACAACAGAAAAAAATAAGTATAAGGTGAATTGTCGTGCAAACAATCGAAATGAATAAAAAAGCAATCACACTACTTGAAGAATGGGATCCGTTCAATGCCGGTAGAAAAGCATATTCGCTTGAGATAGCAGATGTCCTTGCCGATCTACAGGTGCTTGACCATCCTACTGATCTTGCGAAACGAATCCGCGAGATCTATGAGCATTCCTACCAACTTTGGATTCCGTTGGAGAAATGCATGCAAATCTCGTATAAGTTATTAGCGATAAAATATGAAGCAAAATGTATAGTTTGAATATGTCCGCATCTACGTTAAATGTAGATGCGGTTTTTATATTTGAAACATTTACAGGGAAACTATCGTATCACCATCAGAAGGGAATAGAGGGCGAGGGTGAGAAATGGATGAGGCGGATTTGATCGTGAGTGCGCAAAATGGAGATCGAGCTGCATTTGCGCAATTGATGGATATACATTACCGGACTGTCGAGAAATTCGCATACCAATGTGGTGTGCGTATCGATGATATTCCGGACGTCACGCAAGAAGTTTTTATTAAGCTTTATAGATTCCTGCCGCAGTTCAATCAACAACGTTTTACGACATGGCTATATAAAATCACGTTAAATACAGCACGGGACTATTACCGTAAAGAGGGAAGGGAGACAGCCAAAGAAGATCGTCTCAAAAGGGAAGGGAAGTCGACTGGCCATCAGTCGGCGGAGCATCAGGTTCTGCTTTTCGAAGAGGATCGTGCGTTGCATGAAGAAATCCTGCGACTGGATGAAAAGTATAGAGTTCCGCTAATCCTATTTTATTTCCAAGACTTGTCTTACCAACAAATTGCGGACGTATTGAATCTAACGTTGGCGACAGTGAAGACCCGGATATTCAGAGCGAAAGACGCCTTGAAAAAAGAAATGAGCTTGAATGGGGGTGTGCCGCATGGACAATGATCAGTTTGAGAAGCGGATGGAATTCCTGAAAAAGTCATATGATCGTGTGCCTTCCTCTTTTGATCCGGATGAAGTTTTCAAGCACATTGATGAAGAGAAGGTGCCGCAATCCAATAAGAAAAAATCCTCCAATCGCGGGTTCAGGCAGAATCTCACAATTTGGGCGATGGGCATCGCAAGCATGTTCATCATAGGGATCATTGGAACTGGGTATGTTTTGGATCAAAAACAGAAATCGGAAGAGGAAATTATCCAATCCCCGGTTACGGATGAACACATCGAAAGCTTGCTCAAACGGTACGAAGAAGAACGGGAAAACCGTCGGGAAATGCTGAAGTTGGATGAAGTTTTCTTTAAGCATTATGCAAGCTATGCGGATAGTACGATTAAATTATTGGAAAACGAAAGTTATCTTGAAATGGTAAGGGCTGGAACGGAAAAAACGCCACTTGAAGAAACTTATAATCGTGCAATCGATGAATTGAAGTTGCCATCTGAAATGCTGAATGATTTAAGGGCAAACAGTCTTCAGAACGATGAACGGGGAAGCATCGCATTTTTGGGTGAATATCGTCGAAAAGTGCAGATGCTCATTGAAATATATGATCAAATCCTAAAAGAGAACAAAGAAGCTATTGATGCATATGAAGTAGGTCCTCATGTCGATAAAGCCGAAATCATGTCGTTGAGCAGCAAGAGTTTCCCCGAACAGCTCCAAAATATTATCGGAACGATGCGGGATCAGTCGATTCGACTGCATACAGAGAAATATTCCGGGGAAATTAGGACCCGGCATAACAATTACTATTTTTTTTATTCTGATTTGGCTTTCAATTTGCATCATCATACAGACGCTTATATTCAAATGATGGTTGAAGAGCCATATATGTATGGCCCGATACTTCAATATCCGCTTAATGAAATGGCATATAAGTTAGGAAGGATGGAACAAACACTCATAAATGTGGAACAGGACCAATCTTTATATCCTGTATTGGAATCGTATTACCTCACCATTTTCAATGACTTGGTGAAAGGCAGCGAATATACGAAAATCTTCGACGAGGATGGCGTTCTTCTTCCGGATTATCAGGATGTTTGGCGCGGATTGGCAGCTACTGGTGATGCGAGACCTCTCGCATATGTCATGCAGCCTATCGTCAAAGAAATGGAGGCATCTGGATGGAGGGAATCGAAGAGTTGGGATTCACTTTCGTATGATGCGTTAAAAGATGCAATAGTCCTTTATCGCGAAGGGCAATTAGAGTATTACATGTATGGGGAGAGACCTGATTTCAAGAGTGAAACGATTCAATTTCCAAATGAGTCGTTTTGGAATGAAGTTCAGGAACTGTATTCCGACTTCAAGAAAGCACATGACAAGTCGGTATTAAAAGGGGCATCGCCGATTCACGTCTTAGGAGTATTCAATTACGCAAACGAAATGGATGATCCGGAAACGATGTTTCATTTGTTGAATGAAAATGCAACGTATAGCGAGTATGGAGAGATAGAACTCAATGACTATGTGAAAAATTGGCGCAAGAGCTTCTCGCACTTCCGAAACGCTACAGAAGCAAGGTTTGATCAAAATACTGTATATCGAAGTCAAGTTAAATTCCATAGCCATGTTTCCTTTACCGGTTCAGATACGGAAATTCAAATGATTTTTAATGAAGATGGCATTTGGGAAGTGAACACAAGGTATATGGAAACCCTTCCGTCCTATCTAATGTTCCCTGAAAGGGGATTCAAGGATATACTGAACTTTGGGGAATATACGTATCAATCAGTAAATCTGCCGGATTTCGAGATGAAGTATTTGCGCGGAGCTCCACCATTGGATATAGTCGGTGTATATTTCTATGGAGCAAATAGAGGTAACTACGAATTGCAATACAAATTATTCTTCCAAGGAGATGGTTCAGAAGTAGTCGATAAGGAAACCTTCCTGGAAAATCCGGAAAAGTATTCTCAATCCCCGTCTTATGAAGATGGAATGTATACAAAAGCTTCATTCCAAGGGCTGGAGCAGGATGAGAATGGTAACTATCAGGGGGTTGCAACGCTTATAGTCGATACTGAGCTATATCCTGAACTTCCTTCGGAAATGAAATTCCATATGATTTGGACGGAAGAAGGCTGGCGTGTGAAGTTTAATCCTTTCGAACAACCCATGAGATGAGACTCAAAGACTGCCGAATTCGGCAGTCTTTTTTTCTGGCAATTTGGTATACTTGATGAAAGCTTTATTTTGCAATAGGAAGTAGGGATTGAATTGGAAGACTTGAAACATAGAATTTTACAAGGGAATCAAGAAGCTATCAAAGAATGGGTGGGTCTATACATACGGTCGATAGAACGTTTTGCAATTTCATATGGAGTTGCTTTAACAGACGCGGGTGCAGTGACAGAAACTGTCTTTAGGAATTTATATCATAGCCTCGAAGATTTAAATGAGGATCAGTTGGATGAAATAGTTTTATTCAAAAACGCATTAATAGAGTTGGAAGGTTTACAGATCGATGATTCCTTAGATGGTTTATTCCCATTTGAGGAAGATAATGAACTCCATCGTCGGCTAATCGGATTATCACCAGAACTTAGAGTTCCTTTAATCCTTTTCAACCTTCATGGTAAATCCATTTCGGAAATTGCTGCGATACTGGACCAATCCGAACAACAAGTAGAACACTCAATAAAAGAGGCATATTACATATTTGATGACCCAAATTTGGAAAAGAAGTTGGGCTTATTAAACAAGTCCAATCATCGTCTTGTGCTTTCTGCGAAAGAAAAGAACATTTATAAAGCGGAAAGCGTAAAGAATCCGTCAGCCTCCGTTAAGGATACGGAAACCAAGGTGAATAAAAGAAAGCCTTTTCTCTTTTGGGGTGTGGGTGTTGCGATGTTAATCGGTCTTTTATTCATCTCGGTCATAAGAGGTGATGCCTATCAGTATTCATCTTCGGAGAAATTCATCGAGGAATTGAAAGCATCCTTTGAACAAAAGATAGACGACCGATTCACCTTAATGGGAATCGAGAAACCAATGGAAGATACCGTGTACCATGTTCTTGATCTTTTTGGAGACGATCCTCAAAGAGCGTTTGCCCAACAAATTCAAAAACTAAAAGAACAGCTTGGAAAAGAAGGGAAAATCGATAGAAAGGCTGCGGAGCAGAATTATCAAACGTTACTGAAGGAATCAAGATTGCCCTCCGAAATGATTGAGGAGTTACGAAACAATCCGTTGACGGAAGATCGTGAGCAAAGCCATGAATTTATGAATGAATTTACAAGGAAAGTGGAACAGTTGACGAACTCCTATATGGGGTTGTTGGCCAATAATTATGAAGAAATTCTGATGTCGGCAGACTTAAATGCAGATGGAGTGGTCGACAAAGACCTGTTTCTTGAGAAAATCGACGACTATCCGCTTGATCTTCAAAACGCGATTAAGGGTATGGAAACTCAATTCTTTTTCTTGGGCGGCATCAAGGATATAGTTCTGATCTACCCGCAATTCGGCACACCAGAAATTATTGAGATTCTTAATCAAAACTTGCATCCAGATATGAATGTTTACACTTATTTGCTTTCTGGGGAAAGTTTGGCCGTTATGTATGGTAGTGGAACAATGGAAGAAAAAATGAATGCCCTTTTATATATTGAAAAGGAATTGCCGAAGACAACAGAAAATGACGCTTTAAAAGATGTTTTATATAATCGGTACAGTTGGTTAGTCTATAACATTTTAGGAATCTATCAATATCCCGGCTTATACGATGATAATTATTCGGTAAGACAGGATGTAAGAGATGATTGGAAATCTTTTGCGGCATCGGACGAAAGTAGTCCGTCTGTGCAAGTTATGCAAGAAGTATTAAAAGAATTGGAAAACAATAATTGGAAATCAACGGGTTATGACATTGAATCATATATTGCTACGCAGTTGGGTAAGAAAGTGGAAGAAATCTGGTCCGTTAAGAATTAAGTAACTCGGGGGAGTAGGTGAAGCGATGGAAAGCTTGGAAGATAAAGTGATACTTGGGGATATTGAGGCGTTTAAGGTATGGATGAATTTGAAAATCCGTCCGATTGAGCTTTTTGCGGTTCAGTACGGTCTTACTCAGAAGGAAGCGGGGAACTTAGCTGAAACTATATTTAAGAATTTATACGGCAAACTGAACCAACTGACAGAAGATCAGTTACAGGAAAAGTACCTGTTCGAAAGTGCAATACAGCTGCTTAATGAACTACAGTCGGAAATACAACCGGAGGAGCCATTCCCATTCAAGGAAGATAATAAGCTTCATCATCGAGTGTTTGGTTTGCCACCTGATATTCGGGTCCCTTTCATACTTTCAATTTTTCACGGGAATTCAACGGGTGAAATCGCCGATATCCTCGACTTGTCAGAGTTACAAGTGCAACTCGCTATTGATAAAGCTTATAAACAGATGACTGAACCGAACCTGGAGAAGAAGCTTGAGTTCCTTGGTTTGTCATATCAAAGACTTACATCACTGCATAATGAAATGAATATATTTATTTCAGATAAAAAAGTAGTAGCTCCTGAAGATAATAAAAGTATTACAGAAAAGCGAAAGAGACCAATGCTGTTATGGGGAATTGGGGTTAGTATATTGGCAATGATGTTGTTGGTAATGACAATAACTAAAAGTGAAGCATACCAACAGTCAGCAGCTGATAAGTTCATTGAAAAATCAAAGGATGCTTTCTTTGAAGAGTTGGATCGTAATAAAAGTATAGCGGGCTTACCATCTACCGAACTGCTCCGGAGCGACGTTTATTTAGAAACGTACGGTGAAGACACAAGAAGGAAATTTGACTGGTTTACCGCTGACTTGAAGGATCAGGTGGAGAGTGGTGGCAAGTTTGATAAGAAAAAGGCGCAAAAAGACTTTGACATACTGATGCAAGAGCTTTTGATGCCTTCCGAAATGGTGAAGAATTTAACTGGAAATCCTTTGGTGAATGATTACGAGAAGAGTATGGAGTTCCTGGATGAATATGTCGTGAAAATTAGTACGTTATTAAGATCCTATGGACATATAATTTCGCAAAATGAAGCGTTCATTCGGGAGATTGGGCGGAATGATGAGGGAAGATTTGATCAGGAACTATTTTTTTCGAAAAAGTCGAGCCAACCTTTAAGTTTACAGAAAGCGCTTGACGGTATGGAATCACAAGGAATGGTTTTGGATATTGATGCAAGCGATGACATTCCTGGGGATTATATCTATATCTATCCGATTATTGATGATCCCGATCTTTCCAAAACCCTTCAAGATAATTTGCACCCGGATATAGGGATTTATATTACTATTTTAATGAGAGATTTGAAGGGAATCCATGAATGGACAGTCGAGAATCAGGCGGATTTAATGTTGCAGATTGAAAAGGGATTGTTTCAATCAAAAGACTACGAAAGAATCCACTCCATGGTTTTTAGTACGTATAACTCGATCATGTATTTGATAATAAGAACAGAAGGAAATCCAGACATTTACGATTCGAATGGAACTGTTAGTGAGGAGTATAGGAAGACTTGGACGCAAATTGCCAATAATGGCGAAGATTCACCTTCCGCTCAAATTATGAAGGAGATTGTCGAGGAAATGGAAAGTTCCGGATGGACATTTTCACTTCGTCTCAATAGACTGCAATATTACTTCACCTTGGAACAAGAGTTAAGGAAAAAGTTAAATGGGGATAATTAATTCCGAATGTAGAAGCGGCAAAAAAACCAATAAGCATCCCGGTGGATTTTGCCGGGAAAGGGCAATCTATGGTATAATTGCGGATGGCCGGATAGGCAGAATTCGATACCAAAATGATTGGGAGCTGTTTCGCATGGGAAGAAATTATGAAGTGGGGGAAGAGTTGACTGGCAAAGTGACGGGCATCCAGCCATATGGCGCATTCGTCGCACTTGATGAAAAGACACAGGGTCTTGTTCATATTTCAGAAATAACGTATGGGTTCGTCAGGGATATAAATGATTTTTTGGCTGTTGGAGACGAAGTGGAAGTCAAGGTCCTCGAAGTCGACCAAGCTGCAGGCAAAATAAGTTTATCAATCCGTGCACTTCAGGAACCGCCAAGTACTTTCCAAAGACCCGATCGCCCAAGAAAATCATTGCAAGACAAAGTGAAAGAACATGATTCAGAGGGTTTCAATTCACTGAAAGACAAACTAAAGGATTGGATTGACCGTTCGGGTTACTAAAATGGGAGAAGGCGCATAGCCTATCTCCCATTTTTATATTTCCTCAAACGATATTGCAAGTTTTGCCTACTCATTCCAAGAGCTTGAGCTGTTTTTGTTATATTCTCATCATGTATTTTCATTGCTCTTAGTAAATAATACTCCTCGGCTTCTTTTAAATATCGATCTAATGACATCAATTCTCTTTCAGGCTGTACGATAAAGTCGGTTGCCTGTGTTGAAGTTTCAGTTAGACCGTTACTTTTCAACCGGAAGTGAAGTGGCAGCATATCATATGTGATGACGGTTTCCGTAGTCGCAAGTGAGGAAACTTCATCAAGTAAAAATTCTAATTCACGCATATTTCCGGGCCAATCGTATTGAAGAAAGACTTGTTCAACCTCAGAGGTGATATCTTCAAGGGATGAGCCGAACCGTTCTTTCCGCTTCGCTAAGTACGAACTTACGAATGGAAGGATATCCTCTTTCCGTTTTCGAAGAGGTGCAATCCGGATAGTAAAAGAAGCAAAGAAATAATAAAGTTCCTTTAATAAAGTCCCTTTAGCGATCAATTCCACAGGATCGTCCCCGATGCTAGCTATAAATTGACGCCCTTGATAGGTAGATCCCTTCAAAAATGAATAGAGTTTCTGCTGAAGTGAAATGGATAATAAATCAATCCGCTCACAGAATAACGTAAATGCCTTAGTCATATTCAGATCTTCATCCAGTCTGTCGATGATGGATGCGTCTGATTGGTGACCGAAAAAGGTATAGTAAGAACTGTTAGAGGTGGATGATTCATTATGAATGCTTTCGGCAATTAAATCTTTTCCCGTCCCTGATTCACCTATAAGAAGTACTGGCAAATTTGCAACCGATGCTTTTCTTGCTGTTGAAATTACGGTTTTCATCTCTTCCGAAGCAGCGATGATTTGACCAAAAGACGCTGGTTCACTATTTTTGCGCAACGGATGAAGTACGAACTTTTCAAGAGCGGTGATATCCCTTGCGATTTCCACTGCGCCAATCAATTCACCCGCATGAAATACTGGGTAGGTGTCATTGATTGTCGTAATTTCTGTCCCTTTTCGGTTCCAATATGTCTGTTTAACGTTCAATTGTTCTTGGCCGCTTTGAAGCACTTTCAATAATGTGCTCTCTTCTTGGTCGAAATTGAATAATTCTAAAATTGAGCGATCGCCGACTTCTTCAAGTTCCAAGCCTTCTATTGCCTTCATTTTATCGTTATAAATGACGGTTCGGCCAGTTTTGTCTATAGCATGGATACCGATGCCAGCCCGATTGACCGCGAATTCGAATAAAGGAAAAAATGTTTTTTCGTTTTTATTCACTCCTATCACCGTCCATTACTATTTTTTCGCGAATTAAGTAAAAATGCTTGAAATATGCAACAATCTCTTGCATTATTATAGGTGCAATCATAGAACAAATGCAAATTTATTTTGCTACTTAATCATTAAGGAGGAGTAAAATGATTCCATACAAACACGAACCATTTACAGACTTTACAAACGAAGAAAACAAGAAGGCATTCCTCTCGGCTTTAAAGACAGTTGAAGGTTATCTTGGTCAAGACTACCCGCTAATCATCGGCGGAGAGCGTATTATGACTGAAGATAAACTTGTTTCAACAAACCCTGCTAACAAAGAGGAAGTCATCGGCCGTGTTTCTAAAGCAAGCAGAGACCTTGCTGAAAAGGCAATGAACGTTGCGGATCGTACATTTGAAACGTGGAGAAAAGTTTCACCGGAATTCCGTGCTGACGTACTATTCAAAGCTGCTGCAATTATCCGTCGTCGTAAGCACGAGTTTTCTGCACTTCTAACTAAAGAAGCAGGTAAGCCTTGGAACGAAGCAGATGCTGATACAGCTGAAGCGATCGACTTCCTTGAGTTCTACGGACGTCAAATGTTGAAATTGAAAAACGGTATCCCTGTAGAAAGCCGCCCTGGCGAATACAACCGTTTCGACTATATCCCATTAGGCGTAGGCGTGGTTATCTCACCTTGGAACTTTGCACTTGCTATCATGGCAGGCACTACAGTTGCGGCTTTAGTAACTGGTAACACGGTTCTATTGAAACCAGCTTCTACGACAACGGTTATTGCTTATAAATTCATGGAAGTTCTTGAAGAAGCGGGCATGCCGGCTGGAGTTGTTAACTATATCCCAGGTTCTGGCGCTGAAGTGGGTGACTACCTTGTTGATCATCCAAGAACAAGATTTGTATCGTTTACAGGTTCAAGGGAAATCGGAACTCGTATCTTTGAACGAGCAGCAAAAGTGAATGAAGGTCAAATCTGGTTGAAACGCGTTATCGCTGAAATGGGCGGTAAGGATACAATTGTAGTAGATAATGATGCGGATCTTGAATTGGCAGCACAATCCATCGTTAAATCTGCATTCGGTTTCAGCGGACAAAAATGTTCTGCATGTTCACGCGCGGTCATTCATGAAGATGTATATGACCAAGTCGTAGCAAGAGTCGAGGAATTGACAAAAGGATTGAAGTACGGAGATCCTGTAGATCAATCCAACTTTGCAGGTCCGGTTATCGACCAAGGTTCATTTGATAAAATCATGAGCTACATCGAAATCGGTAAAAAAGAAGGACGTCTTGTTGCAGGTGGGGAAGGGGATAGCTCGAAAGGGTATTTTGTCGCTCCTACTGTATTCGCTGACGTTGATCCGAAAGCGCGCATTATGCAAGAGGAAATCTTCGGACCTGTTGTTGCAATCACAAAAGCGAAGAGCTTTGACGAGGCAATCGAAATTGCTAACAATACGGATTATGGTTTGACAGGTGCTGTTATCACAAATAACCGTGAACACATCGAGCAAGCGCGTCAAGATTTCCATGTAGGAAATTTGTATTTCAACCGTGGTTGCACAGGCGCTATCGTAGGCTACCAACCATTTGGCGGTTTCAATATGTCAGGTACGGATTCAAAAGCTGGCGGACCTGATTACCTACAACTTCATATGCAAGGAAAAACTACATCAGAAACATTTTAATTGTCCTTAATGAAAGTGGGAAGCAGCACTCGCTGCTTCCAATCTACATAAATAATGGGGGGGAACCATATGTCGATTTCAGAGAAAATCATTTCACAGACAACTAAATTTGGTGCCAATAACTATCATCCGCTGCCGATTGTCATTTCTGAGGCTGAAGGAGTTTGGGTGAGGGATCCTGAGGGAAATAAATACATGGATATGCTTTCTGCGTATTCTGCGGTCAACCAGGGACACCGTCATCCGAAAATCATTCAGGCATTAAAAGATCAAGCTGATAAAGTTACATTGACTTCTCGTGCATTCCATAATGATCAGCTTGGCCCATGGTATGAAATGATCTGTAAACTATCCGGCAAGGATATGACATTGCCGATGAACACGGGTGCAGAAGCAGTCGAAACTGCCATTAAAGCTGCTCGTCGTTGGGCATATGATGTGAAAGGCGTTGAAGAAAACAACGCTGAAATCATCGGGTGTGTCGGAAACTTCCATGGCCGGACGATGACTGCGGTTTCCCTCTCGTCCGAAGCTGAATATAAACGAGGATTCGGTCCGATGTTGCCAGGCATTAAATTGGTTCCTTTTGGTGATTTGAAATCATTGGAAGATGCAATTACACCTAACACTGCAGCATTTATCATTGAACCGATCCAAGGGGAAGCTGGAATTCTAATTCCTCCTGCTGGATATATGAAAGCGGCATTTGATCTATGTAAAAAACATAATGTTCTTTTCATTGCTGATGAAATTCAAGCAGGCCTTTGCAGAACAGGTAAAATGTTTGCATGCGAGTGGGAAGGTATTGAACCGGATATGTACATTCTTGGTAAGGCATTAGGCGGCGGGGTTTTCCCAATCTCTTGCGTAGTGGCGAATAAAGATATTTTAGGAGTTTTCAACCCGGGTTCCCATGGGTCGACTTTCGGTGGAAACCCGATGGCTTGTGCAGTCTCCATCGCTTCTTTGGAAGTGCTTCAGGATGAAAAGCTTGCAGACAAATCACTTGAACTCGGAAATTACTTTATTGAAGAACTGAAGAAAATCAACCACTCTTCCATAAAAGAAGTACGTGGCCGCGGATTGTTTATCGGACTTGAATTAACAGAAGAAGCACGACCTTATTGTGAAAAGTTGAAAGAATTAGGATTGCTTTGCAAAGAGACACATGACACTGTGATCCGCTTTGCTCCTCCTTTAATCATTAAAAAAGAAGAGCTTGACTGGGCATTAGAGCAAATTAATAAAGTTTTTGCAAGTTAAAATAAATAGTACACACAAGTAACTGGGTCTATGGTACAATATGTGCGGTGAATACATTATGAATCAAAGAGGCGAACTTTTACATGACTGAAAACCTGAATCTATTTACGTCTACGCAAGTTGTCATCAAGGAAGCACTTGACAAATTAGGCTATGATGAAGGAATGTACGAACTTCTCAAAGAACCTATCCGAATGGTAGAAGTTAGAATTCCAGTCCGCATGGACGATGGAAAAGTGAAAGTGTTCACGGGATTCCGTGGCCAACACAACGATGCTGTAGGACCAACTAAAGGTGGAGTTCGTTTTCATCCACAAGTAAGCGCAGACGAAGTGCGTGCCCTTTCAATGTGGATGACATTGAAAGCTGGTATTGTCGATCTTCCATACGGTGGCGGTAAAGGTGGAATCATCTGTGACCCGCGTGAAATGTCCATGGGTGAATTGGAACGCTTGAGCCGTGGATATGTACGTGCGTTAAGCCAAGTAATGGGGCCAACTAAGGATATTCCAGCGCCAGACGTTTTCACAAACGCTCAAATTATGGCTTGGATGATGGATGAATATAGCCGAATTGACGAGTTTAACTCACCAGGTTTCATCACTGGTAAACCGATTGTTCTTGGTGGGTCACAAGGACGCGATCGTGCAACTGCTGAAGGTGTTACGATTATTATCAACGAAGCAGCGAAAAAACGTGGAATTGATATGAAAGGTGCACGTGTTGTTATCCAAGGATTCGGGAACGCAGGAAGCTTCCTATCTAAGTTCCTACATGATGCTGGTGCAAAAGTAATCGGTATTTCCGATGCGTACGGCGCACTGCATGATCCTGAAGGACTGGACATCGATTATCTATTGGATCGACGCGACAGCTTTGGAACAGTAACAACTCTTTTTGAAAATACAATTTCGAATAGTGAATTGTTGGAATTGGATTGTGATATCCTTGTTCCTGCAGCTATTGAAAACCAAATTACAGAAAAGAATGCTCATAATATTAAAGCTACAATCGTTGTTGAGGCAGCAAACGGTCCAACAACATCTGAAGCTACAAAAATTCTTACTGACCGTGGAATCCTCCTTGTACCAGACGTCCTTGCAAGCGCAGGCGGCGTAACGGTATCCTACTTCGAGTGGGTACAAAACAATATGGGTTACTATTGGTCAGAAGACGAAGTACGAGAAAAAATGACTGCAAAAATGGTAGCAGCCTTTGAAAATGTCTACAACGTATCATCAACACGTAACATTGACATGCGACTTGCAGCATACATGATCGGAATTCGTAAAACTGCAGAAGCTTCTCGTTTCAGAGGATGGGCATAACAACTTTTGAAAAACATCTCCCGCATTGGGAGATGTTTTTTTATACTTTCTCAGGCTCTATAACAATCGCTTTGTTCTCGTCCCGTTCCTTTAGGTAATCAAAAAGAATAGTTAGAGAAGTGAGTCCAGAAACCCCTACTACGACATAAAAGAAACGGGCAAGCGGTTTACCATACCCATTCGCGAATTGCGCTACGACATCAAAACTGAAAAGACCGACTACTCCCCAGTTAAGTGCTCCTATTATGGTGATCGCCAATGCTAATTTTCGAACGTTAATCAAGCAAAGCACCTCCTACTAGTAGGCTTCCCAATACATGTTGTTCCAATACTTGCATCCCTGTTTTTATTCTTGGATAATGAAAGGGGTAAAGAGCACCCTTTTAATAGGAGGTAAATTAGATGAAAGAATTTATATTCCAAAATCCGACTAAGTTAATTTTCGGTAAAAACTCGATTTCGAAACTTGCGAGTGAGTTATCAGCATATGGTAATAAAATCCTTGTCGTTTACGGGGGAGGTAGCATCAAACGTAACGGTTTATATGATGAAGTGATGCAAATCCTTAAAGATGAAGACAAAGAGGTATTTGAATTAGCAGGTGTCGAGCCGAATCCGCGTCTTTCGACTGCGAAAAGAGGCGCGGCGATTTGTAAGGAACACGATATCGATTTCATCCTTGCTGTTGGTGGCGGTTCTGTAATTGATTGTACAAAGTTAATCGCGTCTGCCGCTAAGTATGAAGGGGATCCATGGGACTTCGTTATAAGAAATGCTTCACCGAAAGAGGCTATTCCTTTCGGTACAATTCTAACAATCGCGGCGACAGGTTCCGAAATGAATGCCGGTTCTGTTATTACGAATGAAGATACAGAAGAAAAGTACGGTTGGGGAGGACCGCTTAACTTCCCGAAATTCTCAATCCTTGACCCGACATATACATTATCCTTGCCGAAAGATCAGACAGTTTACGGAATCGTGGATATGATGTCACACATATTTGAGCAATACTTCCACAAAACGACGAATACGCCACTTCAAGATGAGCTTTGTGAAGGGGCTCTAAGAGCAATCATGGAAGCTGGAGAAAAACTTGTTAATGATCTGCAGAATTATGAGCTGCGTGAAACAATCCTTTTAGGTGGTACATGGGGGTTGAATGGTTTCTTAGGCATGGGGAATGACGGTGGAGATTGGGGAACACATGATATTGAACATGCGATTTCAGCTGTTTATGATATCCCGCACGCAGGTGGACTTGCGATTCTTTTCCCGCATTGGATGAAGCAAACACTACATTTAAATCCCGCTCGATACGCAAGACTGTCAGTAAAAGTATTCGGTGTTAACCCTGAAGGAAAATCGGATGAAGAAATTGCAATTGAAGGAATCGATAATCTGCGGTCGTATTGGACAGCTATCGGTGCGCCTGAAAGGCTATCTGACTACGGGATTGACGGATCGAAAATCGATATTATGGCAAAAAAGGCAGCAGTCAATGGACCGCTTGGCAAGTTCGCTCAATTGAGTGAAGAAGAAGTAAAAACCTTGCTTGAAGCTTCATTATAATAAAGAAAAGTAGAGGGGGAATCATATTCCTTCCTCTACTTTTTGTTTTTAGGCAGTTTCTTTCTTGTTTCTTCCGACATCGCATGCTCATTAACACCTTGCCAAGTCTTAATTCCATCGTCTTCATCGAATGAAATCAAAGCCTCTCGTACGCCTTTCTGTTTTAGAACCAACTTCATCAGTCGGTCTCTGACATCATCTATATAAGCTACGGTTTGTTTCGGATCCACTTCTGCAATCACTTCTACATGAAGAAATTCCCCTTCTTTTATTACTTCAACTTTTTGAATGTCCTTAATATCCGGATCTTCCGCAACGATAAGAGCAATATGGTTCAACATTTCCTCATCTGTTTCTCCGATGGCTCCTCTTGCGTTCTCAAGAAATATCTTCCCTACAACATAAAACATCATAAAACCAATCAACATGGAAGCAATACCTTCCGCCTGTAAGAATCCGGTGAAATGGGCGATTAAAACTGCAATGAAGGCCAATAAGCCACCAATTGTGGCGACCATGTCTTCCATAAAGACCAATTTAGTTGCGGGTTTTGCTCTGTTAAGATGGGTCAAACTGTAAAAAAATGCTTTCAATCCTGAGTGTGGCTGGCCAGACTCATGCGCAATCTCCTTGGAAGCCTTAAGTAATACAAAAAACTCAAGCAATGTAGCTAATCCTAAGACACCTAAATTTATGAGGAGGCCCGTTGTCTCTACTGGGTTTAATACATGGTGCCAACCTTCTTTTACTGCTTCGTATGACATAATTCCTACTATAATTACTGCCCCTAAACAGACGAGATTGACAACCCTACCGAACCCATTCGGATATTTTGGGGTCGGTGCCTTTTTTGAGAGGGCAGAGCCGATATATACAAAAAACTGGTTCGCGGCGTCTCCAAGGGAGTGCATCGTTTCTGCAAACATGGCAACATTACCAGTTAACACGTAGGCAATCGTCTTTAGGATCGCTATACCAGTATTTACTATTGCTGCTAACAGTGATGGCTTATTACCGTCCTTAAGTAAACGTAAAATATCTTTCATGTGAATTAGCCTCCATTAAGGAAAGATTTCTATTTCGACCGATTCTATATAAGGTAGTTCAGTTAATTCGATGTATAATTGTGTAGTTTCTTTTTTCGGTAACGCATCCAAACGGAAATCGACTTCATGGACAGAAGGTTTATCGTCAAAGTGCACTTGGCGGATACGTAAATTTTCCACTTTCATATTCTCAGAATGCAAAATAGCGATCAACTCATCAATTTTGTTTTTATCCGAAATGACTACAATGCATGCAGCCTCTTTTGAACGAATTCGTTTCGGGCCGAACCTTCCAAGAACCGGTGCGATTACTTCGATAACAAAGAGAATGCTTAATACTGCAAATGTCGCTTCAATATAAAATCCAGCGCCGACTGCAATTCCGATACTTGCTGCCCCCCAAATCATCGCGGCTGTCGTCAAGCCGGTAATGTTGTCGTTTTCTCGTCTTAATATGGCGCCTGCACCAAGGAAACCGATACCACTTACGATTTGCGCGGCCAGACGAAGGGGATCCATCGTCACGTTAATATCATCCCTTGCAGGAACAAGATAGGCTGCTTCCATTGAAACGATAGTCAGCAGACAACTGAAGGTGGAGATTACAGCGCTCGTCTTCAAACCAATCGGCTTCTTCTTAATTTCCCTCTCTACACCAATTATTAAACTTAATCCCAATGCAATTCCGATTTTAATCAAAACTTCAGGGTACATAGAATTATTGATAATCCAGTCCATTGGCTTTTCCCCCCACTATCATCATCCATAAGAAGATGTGCTATACTCTTTATATTGTCTTTAGCCTAAAATGGTACCAAGTTAACCTGAATTTCTATTGAAAGAGAAGTGTGCATCATGGAAAAACCTAAAATTCATCCATATATCCCGATAATTATAGGTGTCATATCAGTGGCCTTATCCGCGATATTCGTAAAATTAACGACAGCCGATGCCGGAGTCATCGCTTTTTACCGGATGTTCTTCACGGTCATTCTAATGCTACCGTTATTCTTAGTTAAATATAGAAAGGAAGTTTTTCTGCTAACGAGGAAAGACTGGATCTTTTCAACAATTGCGGGAGTATTTTTAGCCTTTCACTTCATCTTATGGTTCGAATCGCTAAACTACACATCTGTAGCAAGTTCCACCGTGCTCGTGACATTGCAGCCAATCTTCGCTTTTGTCGGTACGTATTTCTTCTTTAAAGAGAAGCTTTCGTTTAAAACAATACTTTCCGCTGTAATCGCAATAGCTGGTAGTGTCATAATCAGTTGGAGTGATTTCCAATTAAGTGGAACGGCTTTCTTCGGAGATATGCTTGCACTGGCTGCATGTGCGTTAATTACCGCATACTTGCTATTTGGGCAAGAAGTTCGAAAGAGATTATCCCTAATTACTTATACGTTTCTTCTATACTCAATCAGTACAGTTACACTCTTTTTTTATGTCCTTATTAAAGGAGAGTCATTCGGTCCATATTCAACATCGAATTGGTTCTGGTTCTTCATGCTTGCATTGATTCCAAATCTGTTGGGGCATTCATTATTCAATTGGGCAGTTAAGTGGGTAAGCACGAATGTTATTTCCATCGCCATTCTATTTGAGCCTGTCGGTGCGTCGGTTCTTGCATTCTACATACTGCACGAGAAACTTTCTGCTGCACAAATAACAGGCGGAATCGTTGTTATAGCGGGCATTCTCTTGTTTGTTATCGATGTAAAACTACTTCGAGATAAATTCTTTTTAAAAAAGACTTGATTTCTTAATTTGATATGTTGTATATTAGTACATGTCCTTGAGAGACAAAAACAACTTAAGAAATCAAGTCCTTGATTTCGAGAAATAGAAATTAAAAAAAGTTGTTGACTCCACAGAGACAACGTGTTATGATAATAAGGTCGCTGAGAAAAAGCGGCAAACAAATGAACCTTGAAAACTGAACAGCAAAACGTCAACAAATAAAGTTCTGGAGCCGACCCTGTCGGCGAAAAGAACAAAACGAATCTTCGGATTCGAAATTGACATCTTAAATGATGCCAGCAAGAAACTCGAGCTATTCGAAT
>NZ_JAROCC010000001.1 GCF_030433715.1 Sporosarcina highlanderae
TCGCGATTGTTAGTCCTATAAATCAAGAGCATTTTATTGATAAAGCAAAGAAAAGAAAAAGTCAAAAACAATAAATTTAATAAAATGTAAAAAAAAGGGAACTGAGCCGTCTTACAGCCCTGTTCTCTTTTTTTAATTTATTCAAATTAACTAATTGGTAAAAAATACAAAATGAGTAAAGTTATTGAATCTATGCAACGGTAGTGGGTACCTCTCAAACTCTCTCCAACACAATCGCAATCCCTTGTCCGCCACCAATACAGAGCGAGGCAATTCCGTATTGCACATTTCGTTCTTGCATTTCTAATGCGAGGGAGTATGTGATACGTGTGCCGCTTGTTCCGACTGGATGCCCGAGGGCTACAGCGCCGCCATTGACGTTCACTTTCTCTTGGTCAAGACCTAACTCATTGATAACGGCAATTGACTGGGCTGCGAATGCTTCGTTGATTTCTATCAGACCGATATCATCCCAATCCAACCCTGCTTTAGCAAGTGCTTTTTTCATTGCTGGAACGGGTCCGATTCCCATAATATTCGGATCTACTCCTGCAGTTGCCCACGATACTATTTTGGCTAATGGTTGAATTTCCGGATGTTCGGAGAGCCATTGGCCGTCGGCAAGCACTACTGCAGCGGCACCATCATTGATGCCACTTGCGTTTCCGGCGGTTACTGTTCCATCTTTTTTAAGGGCTGTTTTAAGACGAGCTAAGGATTCCAAATCAGCATCCGGCCGGATGTGTTCGTCCTCCTTAATCAGAACCTCACCTTTTTTTGTTCTGATAGGCACCCCAACGATTTCTTTTTCGAACCTTCCCGATTCCCTTGCGGCTGCGGCTTTCTGGTGGGATCGAACCGCGAATTCATCCATTTCTTCGCGACTGATGTCGTATTGCTCTGCAAGGTTTTCGGCAGTGATGCCCATTCCGCAACCTGTGTATTGATCGGTCAACGTATCCCACAGCATATCGTCAATCGGAGGTGGTCCACCTGCAGAACCGAAGCGCGTGTTTCGCAGCACATGCGGTGCCTGACTCATGTTCTCGGTTCCGCCGGCAACAGCGACTGAGGCGTCACCATCCCGAATTGTTTGGGTCGCAGATATAATCGCCTGCATGCCTGATCCGCATAACCTATTCACCGTGAGCGCGGGTGTTTCGATTGGAATACCGCTTTTCAGTCCAATATGACGAGCGAGATAGGAGGAGGCTTTGTTGGAATGAATCACATTGCCGAATACGACCTCCTCCACCTGTTCGGCAAGTATCCCGCTCCGTCTCAGTGCCTCCCCGACAGCATGAACAGCGAGTTCAATATCAGTTACATTCTTGAATGATCCACCGAATTCAGCGAATGGAGTCCTTGCCCCATCGATAATATATACATCCTTCATAACCTCAATCCTTTCTAAATCAAATCCCTCTACAATTGTAGTGAATTGACTGAATTCAACCATGCACAGGCACCTTAACTTTTCCGCAATAAATTCTTCTGTATCTTCCCAATCGATGTCCTTGGGAAGTCCTCGATAATCCGAAATTCCTGCGGGACCTTGAAATAAGATAGATGCTTTCTACAAAACGTCTCCAACTCTTCTGGTTCCACCTCTTGCCCTTGATGCAGCTTGACGTAGGCGATAACGATTTCTTCCCTGAGCTTGTCCGGCTCACCGACTATCGCACAGTCTTGGACTGCGGGATGTTCCGAAAGGACATTTTCCACCTCGATGGATGAAATATTCTCCCCTGCCCGCTTGATCAAATCCTTGCTGCGATCGACGAACCAGATGAATCCTTCCTCATTCATGTAGCCACTGTCCCCGGTGTAGAGCCAGCCATCCCTTAAAGTCTGGGCGGTCGCCTCCGGATTTTTAAAATAACCTTTCATCAACGATGGACTCTTAATTAAAATCTGGCCGACTTCGCCAAAAGGCATCTCTTCATCGTCCGGCCCGATGATCTTCACTTCATGACCAAGACCGGGTTTCCCGATTGAGACGATGCCCGTTTCCCGGTCCCTGATCATATCTTCATAGAGCGGTGTGACAATATTCGTTGTCATCGTTTCCGTCATACCATACCACTGATAAAGCTTGATATCAAAGCGATCCTGAAATGCTTGAAGTTCTGGATAAGGTACAAACAGTCCGTAACCTGCGCGCTTTAACGAATGCTTTTTCTCCTTTTCATTCTCAGGAAGTTCCAACAGCATTTTGATTACCGTAGCAACGAGGCTCGTTACCGTCGGTTGGTACCGTTCTACCACATCCCAAAACTCTGTAGAACTGAACCGTTCCCTTAAAATTATCGTCCCTCCGACAACGAGGCTTGCCATAGACGTGTAATACTGCGAATTCGCATGGAACAACGGTAGGAAAATGAGGTAGCGATCATCTGGCGTCAACTGTTGGTAGAGCACCGACGAATGTCCCGCGAACATATAGTTCTCATGAGTGATAAGCACACCTTTCGGCTTCGCTGTCGTGCCGGATGTATACATGATGCAGGCCACGTCAGATGCATCTGCCTCACACTTCACTTCATCCGCAGAATGCTCCTCCCGCTCTTTGTTGAATGAATCACCGGTCAATTGCATGAATACAAGGTCCCTTTCCCTTGCAACCTCTAAATGTTCCTCCCCCACGAGCCGCTCATCATAGAGGAACCCCCTACTTTCCGAGTGATCAAGGAAGTATTCCAGCTCGGATGGCGTTGACGCTGTATTGATTGGCAGTAATACAGCCCCTAACGCACCGCATGCATACCACATTTCATAGAAAACCGGCGCATTGGCTAAAAAGACGGCGACCATATCTCCTTTTTGAATACCATTGCCCTTCAGCCAACGGGCCGTCCGATTGACTCGTTCAAGCATTTCTCGGTAGGAAATTGTTTCCTCTTCAAATACTACAAACGGCTTTTCTCCATAACGTCCGGCTTGCTTTTTAAGCAATGTATACAATGTCTGATTTCCATGTGTCAGCATCAAGAACCCTCCTATAAAGACTAATCCCTATTTATCCAAATACTAACGGGGCGACTGTTACGATTACGCTTGTGACGGCAAATAGTAAAATCATCGAGACTAAACAGTACCCCCAGATATCCTTGAGCCCAAGTCCAGATAGACCAAGTGCCGGTAACACAAAGAACGGCTGCATCAGGTTTGTCACAAGGTCACCAATCGTTACTGTATTTATTGCAATCGAGACTGGAACTCCAAGTTGTTGAGCCGCCTCAACCATGATCGGCCCTTGAATTTGCCACTGCCCCCCAGCCGATGGCACAAAGATATTAACGATTGCCGCCGATAGAAACGACAGGAACGGGAACGTATATTCATTGGAAACCGCGACAATCGCATTGGTAATAACGGTTATCAGGCCTGATCCAACCATCATGCCCATGATTCCCGCATAGAACGGGAATTGAAGCAGTATGCCTGATGCGGATGGCATCCCCGAGGTGATTGCGTTTATATAGCTCATCGGAGTACCATGAAGGGCAAGTCCAAGGATGATGAAAAAGAAATTCAATATGTTCAGTTCCAGGTTAAATCCGTTCTGGCCAAAATATTGAATGATCCAAATAACACCAAGACCAACAAGGATGTAATTGAGGATACGGCTGCTGTCTAACTTCTCTGCTACAGTTGTCGGTTTAATCCGTTCCACTTGAGTGAAATTATCGACCTCTCCCTCAAAAGGCACCACTTCTTCCGGCTTCGGCATCATCTTGATGTATGCGTATAGGACAACAAACAAGCCAATAAACGCAGTAAGCAAAAGCGTTGGACTGAAAATAGTTTCCGATAGTGGAACCAAACCAATTTTATCCTCAAGAGAATGGCCCGGTGTATTGACAAGTAGCGGAGCTGTAACCGTAATACTTGCAGGCAAGATTGCAATCGTACCTGTATAGGCAGCTGCAATCAGTATCCTGAAGTCCGCGCTTTTTACGTTCTTCGCCACTTCCATCGCGAACAGCGTACCAAGTACAAATCCAAGCCCCCAGCTTAGATAACCTGCAACAGCCGCAACAAGAATAGTCATAACAAGAGCCGACTTTTGAGACTTCGGAATCGATGCAACACGAATCATTAGTCGCTCGACCGGTGGCGCTTTAACAAGTGCATAACCGGTAATTAAAATTAAGATCATCTGCGTCGTAAACGCTAAAAAGTTCCAAAACCCGCCATACCAATGCCCCGTCATCTCAAACAATGACTGCTTCGTGACAGTCATTCCAAGAACTAGCGTCAATAACGTCAAGAGAATTGCAAAAATGAATGCATTGGGCAAATAATTTTCTACACCAACCTTAAACCTTTGTGAAACCGATCTTAACATTGGACTCCCCCCTTTTTTCGAAAACGCTTCCACCCTACTTTACAAAATACAAAAATTTTAGAATAATAGAGACTGCAGTCTGTAACTATTAAAATGACAGACTATAGTCTGTTTGTCAATACAATATATATAAATATTCCGAAAGGTCTGATCCTATGAATGAAAGACATCAAAGAGGGCAAGCAACGAAGCGCAAAATCATTGAAACCGCAATCGCCCTTTTTCATGAACGAGGCTTCAACAATGTAACGGTCGATGAAATTGTCCAGAAAACCAACACGTCGAAAGGTGCTTTTTACAACCATTTCAGAAGCAAGCACGAAGTATTTGTAGAACAATTTAAGGAGATTGACCAATTCTATGTCGATCACATTGTGCCTCAGCTGGATTCCGATAAAACGGTTATCGAACGACTTACACTTTTTCTTGACCTCCAAATGAACTATATTCAAGATGAAATCGGATGGGACGTAACCCGTACGATATATGAACATGAATTGAGCACAGAACATTCACCGTACTTCTTAGACCCGGATCGCCCACTCTATGACATTCTTTTCAAGCTATGCGAAGAAGGGACACTGAACAAGGAATTCAAGAATTGCTACACCGCCGGCGAAGTTGTTTCCCTATTAATCCATGCCATGCGCGGTATCCTATACGACTGGAGCCTACATCGCGGCAAAATTTCTTTAGTCGACGAACAAAAGAAGCTGTTCAAAGTAATACTCGATGGGTTGAGAGCAAACTAATTGTAAAGGTACCTGTGCACCAAACATTCATGACAATTCAACCGTTTTGAATAAAAATACGGAGTTGTGAAATAAAACTTAATTTCACAACTCCGTAAATGTATATATATTCAATTGTAGTGAATAAACTGAATTAAACCATGCACAGGTACCAAAAAAATTCCGAAAAATCACTACGTTACCGCAAATTCTTCACTAAGAACCCGCCGTTGAATGTAGTAGGTTCGTAGGAGATTATAAATGCTCTTGGCGCTACTTCAAGGATGGTATTCCGAAGTTTTTGCTCTTCTTTCCGCTTAGCAAGCACCTTCATGACAAGCCGCTTACCGTCCTTGCCATCTGCAAACCAAGACGTTACGCCGTAGTTTTTCTCTCGTAAATACCGGCAAATGTCCGTGTCCGTATCATTTACGACCACCTCAAAAACCGTATAGCCTAACGCTAACTTTTTCTCGATCCGGCTTCCGACGTATACACCAAGACCCCACCCAAAACAGTATGCTGCAATATTTATAGGCTCATCAAGATTATCGAGCACCAATTTCAGCCCCATTAAATAGACAAACACTTCAACCATCGAGACAACTGAGGCAATGACACGTAGTCCTTTGAATGTAAACAGGACACGCAAAGTGAATAACGAGACATACGTCAAGTTAATGACGATTATCGTAAGAATTATGGACAGCATACGTTTCCCCTACTCTGTTATAAGTTAAAACTGCATACTTTCGAAATCCCGAGGATACTCGGTGATTGAGCGGCTGCCGTTTTCCGTTAAGATGACTGTATCGGAATGTCTGAATCCACCTACGCCGGGCACATAAATTCCAGGCTCGATCGTATAGACCATCCCTTCTTGTAAAACCAATTCATTGTCAAATCGTAAATAGGGCTCCTCATGTTCCGACAGACCAAGGCCATGACCGACACGGTGTTGAACAAAGTCTGCATACCCCGCTTTTCTAAACACTTCAAATGTAGCGATATCCACATCACTCGCCAAGATTCCCGGGCGGATTAACTCCATTCCGACCTGCTGGGCCTCGATTGCCAACTTCAATAAATCCTTCTGCTTTTCCGTCACGTTCCCAATCAAAAAGGTGCGTTCATTTTCTGCCCGATAGTTGTTGAACCATACTTGGCGACTATGAACGACAACGTCGCCGTCAGCAAATTTCCGAGTGCTCGAATACAAATGGGGCATCTCACTCCGCACAACGCCAGAACATGTCCAATCGGCATACCCGATCAATTCATCCTTGTATTCTTGCGAAGCAATTTCAAGCAACAATCGATCCCCATAGGAATCAAATTCAAGTTCACTAACCCCAATTCGAGCGTGTCGTAGTGACTCCCCTATTGCCAAATCGGATAAATTGCCGGCAACCTTCAACAGCTCTATTTCATGCGAATCTTTAATAGAGCGCATTTTCGTCACTTTTTCACCAATATCGACAAGCACAAATCCTTTTTCCAGTAGATACATATAGATCGACGCAGGTAAAACACCTACCTCCACCCCGATTTTACTACCACAAGGAAACGTCGATAGAATTTGAGTTAAATGATCGATGTACGTTAACACTCGGTCACGAAACCCATATTGCTCGTAATAGACATAAGTTCGGTCGACTTTGGCCATTTGTGCGGCATGCGCCTCTTCAAGTCCTGGTAGTATCAATTGGATTTCTTTTCCGTCAATCAATGTAACAATCGGACGGGAATAGGAAATCGCGCGAAACCCTGTTAAATAGAACTGATTGTCAGGTTCCCAGACAATTACAAGGTCAACTCCGATTTCATCCATATACCGTCTCATATCTTCGATTCTCTTTTGAACGACCATATTAAGAACCTCTCTATCTTGATTAATAAATAATCGTGATTAGTCAACAACACATAAGAACGTGGAAAGGAGACTAGTTCTAGTCACCTTCCCACATCGTTTATACAAATTCTCTTGGAATTTCAGTTTTCCATGTACGATTGAAAACTTCTTCCTCTCCTTCATATGCAATCAATTGGTTCATCAAAATGAAGTTCTTGTCATCCGCTGTCATAACGCTTGTCGTTTCAAGACTTGTTTGCCATTCGTCCCTTCCGACTGTTAACGTCCAATCGCATTGTACCCTTGCGGAAAGCGGTTCTCCTTCTTCAATTGTAAAGACATTACGGTTTGTACTACCATATTCAATGCCATTGCAATGAAGTTTTCTTGCACCCTCATCGGAGAAATCATCAAGAATCCACTCGTTTGTCACAACATCATGTGAAATGACACGTGTGCGTTTCGCTTCCCGTAAAATATCCTTTTCTAAAACTTCTGCTGTCTCCGGTTGTT
The DNA here is from genome assembly GCF_030433715.1 of Sporosarcina highlanderae. Lineage (GTDB taxonomy): Bacteria > Bacillota > Bacilli > Bacillales_A > Planococcaceae > Sporosarcina > Sporosarcina highlanderae. The sequence goes on from NZ_JAROCC010000001.1 coordinate 7,448, forward strand.
GGAAAGGTTGTAACTTCAAGTCAATCGCTTTTGGTTCCCGGACAGGCAATGATAAAAATGTCTTTTCTGAAGGATAGACAGTGAGTGTCGCTTCTTCTGGGGATGGCCAGGCGTGTGGCCAGTATGTCGGCGATATTGCCAATTGCCAACGATGCCCCTTTTCCAATGTATGACCGATGGCATTCATTTCAACTGTAATGCTGTATTTTTTTCCCGGTTCAAGATGCTCCGGAAACTCATGGCTGTTCCTGTGGGTTAGGTTCAGTAATCCCCATGTCACTCGTGTCGATGAGCCATCAGGAGCAACATCATTCAATCGCACAGCTATCAATGCATTCGGTTTGTCTGATGAAAGCTCAACATGGAATGATGGGTGCCCTAAAATATGGACTGGTTGTTCAACCGGTTCAGAATCAAATACAACCGCATAGCCGTTTTCATTCCTTTGGTCGCCCGGTAAGTCGCCAGGTTGACCGAATGGACAGAACACACCTGCATGGAGTCCGTGTTGTTGAACACTTTCCACTTTGATGTCCCCCCCATTTTCCGCTTTCGTGACTAAGTGAGAGCCACCCAAGTAATATCGTTTATCCTCCAAACCGACTGGCGGCCATTGTTCTTCGGCTACCCAGTGGCCAGGTCGTACGAAATAATCGGTTTGAGGCGGAACGCCATCCTGAATCCATGCTCGTAACATCGGTTCATCCATAATGCCGGTTTCAATGCCTTTTAGCCACTGATCCCACCAGCGCAGGCATTCTTGAAGGAACCCAATTTGTGGTCCTGGGACTGCCATTTCGGGATATTCATGCGCCCAAGGGCCGATCAACCCTTTACGGGGTCCTTTCAATCCTTCAAGCAATCTCGGAATGGCGTTCGTATACCCGTCTGCCCAACCACCAACAGCATACACCGGAATGTCGATATCATCATAGTTTTCACAAACTGATCCATGCTTCCAATACTCGTCACGTCGCTGGTGCCTTACCCATTCCTCAACGAAAGGTGGTGTTTTTTCCAACCGCTCCAACCAATTATCCCGCCACGAATCCCCGACTACTTCCGGATCTGCGGGACGTGCATTGTAGGCAAGCATTGTGGACGCCCACCAAAGCATATCGGACGCAAGCATCGCCCCCCCTTTGTAGTGGACATCATCCGCATAACGGTCATCCGTCGAACAAAGCGTAATGACTGCTTTTAATGAAGGATGGCGTCTCGCCGCCACTTGAAGCCCATTAAAGCCGCCCCAGGATTTACCGATCATGCCGATGCCGCCTGTAAACCAAGGTTGTTCGGAAATCCAAGTGAGAACCTCTAATGCATCATCCTGTTCCTGTTTCAAGTATTCATCATACAAAATTCCTTCCGAGTTGCCTGATCCCCTCAAGTCGACCCGGATACTTGCATACCCGTGGCCTGCAAAATACGGATGCCTCAGGGAATCGCGTAGAGCAGTGAAATCGTCCTTTCGATACGGGATGTATTCAAGTATCGCAGGAACGGGATTTTCTACTGCATCTTCAGGCAACCAAATTCGAGCAGAAAGGCGTGTGCCGTCCGACATCGGAATCCATATATTATTCAACTCCATAACCTTCCTTGGAAACTCTGTACGAATTACTCGGTTTGATTCACGAACGTTAAATACCATGTTGAAAACCTCCTTGGTGATGTCTGTTTAAGCTTTTGGAAAGTCCTGCTTCAACCATCTTAATAGAGATACGATGAGCAAGAGATAGAAAATAAAGATTGGAACGGAAACAACGACCGCTGATGTTTGAATTACCCGTAAACCGCCGATCAGCAGCAATGAAATTGAAATCGTTGCAAGGATTGCTCCCCACACCATGCGATGCCATCTTGGAGGCTCCTGCCCTTCGACAAGTTCCTTCGTTGCGATTGCGGAAAGGATATATGTCGCCGAGTCCATCGATGTGGATAGGAAGATAACGGCAAGTAGAACAAAGAATGGCAATACAATTGCACTTAACGGCAGAGATTTCAAGACTGCCACGACTGCAGCAGGTCCGCCACTATCAGCCAAAATGTCTTTTACTGGAATAATATCTTGCAACTGTAAATTCATAGTGTACCCACCGAATCCATGAAGTAGATCCAACCTCCGATAGAGCCCCAAAGAAGCATATGGGTTATCAATTGTCGAATTGTCCGCCCTCTCGAAATCCTTGCAACAAATAGACCCATGAATGGTGCAGTTGCTGCGAACCATGCCCAATAGAACACTGTCCAACCTTGTGGGAATCCGCCTTGGTTGATCGGATCAGTAGAAAAGCTCATCATCGCGAAATTTTGGATCATCATTCCAAAACTGTTTGTAAAATACGTCAGGATGAACAACGTCGGTCCGGCAATGAAGACAAAAATCGCAAGCGCTAATGCCATGTAGACATTGATATCACTCAAGCGGCGGATCCCTTTATGAAGACCTAAATAAGCACTTGCAGAATAAATGATTGTAATACAAATTACAATGATGGCATCCAAAGCAATGCTCTGTTCGATGCCAAAAATGCTACCCACAACGGCCGACACCATCGGAACCCCTAATCCAAGGGATGTTCCTAATCCTCCGACCAGACTCCAAATGACAAGTATATCGATAAACTTCCCAACCCAGCCATCTGCATATTTCCCAAGCGCACCACTAAGTGCCACACTCATTTTTAAAGATGGACGTTTTTTAATGAAATACGAATAGGCAATGACAACAGTAGGAAATGCGTATAGCGACCATGCCGAGATGCCCCAGTGGAAAAGGCCGTACGTCAATGCCCATTCTGCCGCCTCAGCACTTTCCGGTTCAATACCGAACGGCGGTCCCGTAAAGTAGAAGATCGGCTCCATCATTGACCAATACATGATGCTAGTCCCCATACCAGCAGTGAAAAGCATTGTTCCCCAGCTAAATGTTGAAAACTCCGGCTTACCTTCACCCAACTTGATAGATCCATATCGGCTGAATGCCAACCAGATTAAGATGACGAATAAACCAATTGTTAAAAACTGAAATGCCCAGTCCATCTTATACGTAATACCCGTCATCAAATTATCCAAATACGGTTCCGCAGTCGAACGGTTGATAACAAGCAGAATTGTAACAGCCACAATGGTGACTATAGATGCCCAAAAGATAAATGGATCGATTCGTACTTTCTTCATTTTCACCACTCCCATTCTTATTTCCAAAACATATTTGGTCATCATCCCTTGCAAACGCTTTCAAACAGGCCTACAAGCATTCAAATTCGATTTGTTGAAACTACATCCTTTGACAAATTGAAATGACAACCGTAATCAGAGAAGATATACTAATCATGATTACTTATTAATATCGATTATTCTATCACAGCAAAATAGTAAGAACAATAAAATTCTAAAAAAAATGATTATGTAAATATTGTATACTGATAGAAAACGGGATTCGCATAAATGGAGAAACGGGGTGTATGGAGTTGGGCAATAAAAAAATTCAAATGAGTAGAATGTGGAAGTATTTTACCGAAGCGACAGTTGAGATTATTGAGGAAGAAGGCATCGATCAGGTAACCATCCGGAAAGTCGCCGACCGCGCAGGATACAACAGTGCTACCATATACAATTATTTTAAAGAAGTATCACATCTGATCTTCTTCGCATCGATGAAGTTATTGAAAGAATACACGGAAGAAGTCTCAGTTTATATGAACAAGGGACAGACGCCTTTGGAGAAATACATTCTTTCATGGGAATGTTTCTGCAAACATTCTTTCAAACAACCAGCTATTTTCCATGCAATATTTATCATGGATCTTGGCGATCATCCCGAAACGCTGATTGAACGATATTATGAGATGTACCCATCCGACTTGATCAACATTCCTGACGAGTTGAAGCCGATCTTATTTGAACGAAATGTAACAAAACGCGGTAAATCACTCTTGCAGCAAGCTGCGAAAGAAGGCCAAATCAACGAGCAACTCGTCGATTCGCTCAACGAAATGACAATTTTACTATGGCAAGGAATGCTAACCAACATACTAAACAACCGTATGGACTACACACTCGAAGAAGCAGAGCAAAAAACAATGAAATACATTCTACAAATCATAGAAAATGCAGCATGAATATTGTAAAGGTGCCTGTGCACCAAACATTCACGACAATTCAACCAATTTGAATAAAAATACGGAGTTATGAAATAAACCTTGATTTCATAACTCCGTTAATCTATAATTATGCAATTGTAGTGAATAGACTGAATTCAACCATGCACAGGTACCCTACACTTATGTCATTCGACGATTAGGGTATAGAAATCCAATGTATTTGAATAATAACCATTGCTATACCATGTAATCGTATCCCCAACTACAAGGGGTTGCATATGACCTATATTGGGAACATCCAATAGTGCTTTCGGCTTTTTCAGCATATTTCCACTACCATCCACAACTACGTAGTATAGTAAAATATCTCCCCTGTTGATCTCCTTCCATAAAACAACAAATTTATTATCATTAATCTTGGATAAATGTGTCTCGATAATGGACACGTTTGTGTTCGACTTATGATTTGTGAGCCATACTGTTTTTGGTTTGGACTCCTTGCGTTTTGGGATTACACTTAAGAATACATTTTGTGTATTATCCCTATACTGGACACTATTTGAACCGGTTACTAAATAATTATCTTTTGAAACTTCCAAACCGCCGAGGTATCCTCCCGTATAGTTCTCTCCACTCTCACCCTGAAACTTTATTAATTCTTCTTTCTTTGTAACAAAATTATCTTCCGTAACCTGTAATACAAATGATCGAGGTGCACCATCTCCATGATCGGCGTATACAATTTTATCTCCATCAAACTTGACGTAAGTTGCAAAGGAATAGCTTACATGATTATTCGGCCATTGTCCTGCCTTATACAGTACCTTCATATCTTTCATATTAATCAAAAATGAAATATTGGATTGATGTCGTAGGCCATCTTTAGTATTTCTGTATCTTTCCCTTGCCGTATGTACCGCTAATTTCCCATCATGGCTATCCATTGTCAGGTTGCTGCCATGAAACGGTCTAGTGACATAAACGTCCGAAATATCTACTTGACTCAATTTCTTCCAAGAAGAATCATATTTAACGATTCGATACACGATTTTACTATTGGATTCCTCATAATTGTCTTGACCAAAAATGATGTAGTGATTTCCATCTTCTCCATAATGAAAACCTCCGAATTGGGACAATTCCATTTTCACTTTTTGCTGTGAAACCTTCGAAAAACCTGATGTGTATTGTTGTACGTGAATCGTTCCATCTTCTACTTCCAATAGATTTATTTTCCCATTCGCGTCTTTAAACAAATAACGCTTTGAAATGGAGAATGCATTTTCATATCTGTAATCCCCTCCTGTCGTAAGATCAGTCACAGGTGCTTTATTTGTTGAAGTCTTAACCAATTCGGGATATACAGCTTTTCCTCTTGAAAGATCTAATTCCACCTCAATAATGCCTTTAATTCCCAATAGTTGATAGATTGATAAAACGGTTTGAAGGCGATTTCCATATGCCTTCGGTGCAAATTTATTATCCGCATGGCTACCCATAATTCCATAATGAGTTAGCCGACTGATTGCCTTCGAAGAGGTTGCACCAAAAAGGTTTTTATCAGCGTATGTCAAGGTACTTGTTTCCTTATAATTGCCCTTATATTGTAAAGCTCGATCCAGCATAATTGCCATATCACCGCGTGTTATTGTTTCTCCAGGCTTGAATCTCCCATCGGCATAGCCTTGAATAATCCCGGCTGCTTGTGCCTTATTTATGCCATCAAACACAGCTGAATCTTCTCCAACATCCTTAAAGAATTTTGGATTGGATGGCTTAGGAAGATCAAGTGCTCTGGAAATAAATAATGCGAATTGTCCTCGATTCACGTTTTCGTTGGGTCTAAAGGTGCCATCCTTGTAACCAGTTATTATTTTTTTGTCCACCAACAAGTTAATTTTGCTTTTGTGAGCTGCTGGCACATCCTTAAATGAAGTGGAAGCTTGTACATATAAGGGTTGCATGCTAACTGAAAGGCATAGTAGGAATGCTATAAAAAACAACCAATTTTCTTTTCTCAATATAAAAACCCCTTTACATTTAACTATCAAGTATTTAACGGAAATAATGCGAGTTGCTAACTGTTCCCCCTTTTCCACCTTAAACATCTTAAGGTTATGGAAATATTCAATAAAGTAAATCGGAAACTATTATACTATATATGGTGGTATAGTAATAGGCACTTCGGGAATAATTTCCTTATTTTGTAAAGGTGCCTGTGCACCAAACATTCATGACAATTCAACCAATTTGAATAAAAATACGGAGTTATGAAATAAACCTTGATTTCATAACTCCGCAAATCTATTTTTATGCAATTGTAGTGAATAAACTGAATTCAACCATGCACAGGTACCCTACTTACAGGTACCTGAAACTACTTATTCTGTACTCCTGATCCTCCACAAAGACCGATTTTTAGTTGGTTTTCAGAATAATATACGGTGAAAAAGTCTTGGTGTATATCTACGTAGCCAATATCGTGCCATTGGGTTTTCGAATATATCTCTTTACCTTGTAGGATTTTTTTCGTTTCTTTATCAATTCGGTAACCTGAGATAGATAATAAGTCAAGCATCATTAGGATTTTTTGGTCTGTGACTTCATTATAAAACTCTACATTTTTTTCATTATATACATCTGACGGGAATGCGCCCATGTGAAAACTGAAAAACCGTTTTTTATTAGTATCTTCAAGCCACACTTTATACAAAGAATTTCCCTTGGTTAATCCAAGTCTCGCTGCTTGATTATCAAAGTATTCATGGATCATGGATTTAATATATTGGTTTGATAGTTCATCCAAGGCTATATTTCCTTTTCCAACTACGCTAAATACAGCATCTTGCTTGAGCATATCAGGAATGTCGGAACTTAATATTTCCGTCAACAATTGCGAGCTATCTTTTTCCTTAGGCTCAATATCGTACAAACTATCATATTCCGGGTATTCCTCATACATTTCACTTTCTTCATTTGGATTAATCTCACCATCATGGACACTTTCCCAATAGCTAACGTCAGAATAATAATCTACATCTAATCCACTGTTTTCGTTCACGTAGATTGTGCCAACTCTGTCGTAAAAATCATATTCAAACGAAAACTCAGTGACATCATATCCCATTTTACTATAGATATTTTTGGGGTATTTAATTTCCCAACTCTTCCTCCACTCTTCAGGATATCGACTCCTAATACTTTCCTCTATAGCACTTATCTTTTTCGCGACTAAAGTCGGGGTTATTTTCACTGATGCAAAGTTCTTAGATTTTAATTCAATGAGAGACTGTCGTATTTTATAGTTTTGCATAATCAAGTTCTCCTCAATACAATTATTCTCGGCTTTCCTAACAATTTACTAATGCCTGTTTCAGGGAAATCACCGATATAGTGATATAATTCGACATTTCTTTATACAATCCTTTAAAAATAAAAAAATACGGAGTAATTGTAAAGGTACCTGTGCACCAAACATTCATGACAATTCAACCAATTTGAATAAAAATACGGAGTTATGAAATAAACATCAATTTCATAACTCCGCAAATCTATATTTATGCAATTGTAGTGAATAGACTGAATTCAACCATGCACAGGTACCTCAAAAGACCTTTTGAACTAAAAGTATAAATTATTTCGAATCAAAGCCTCTATGAATCAGTATTATAGTCATGGTACAATTGACACTAATTATATATCCGTACTTAAATTCACAGAAGAAGATTAAACATGGAGTGATCTATTATGAAGGCCGCAATTGACATTGCTTTTTTGGAAGAGGTTAAAAAATACAACAAGCGTGAACTTGTAGTCTTAGTAGATACTATCTTCAGTTCACAGATCAAAAAGTACAACAAAACTGTCAGCTTTGGAAGAAGCGTTAGCATGGAGTTTGTCGCAGCATTAATCTTATCGGACTTTGACGAAACAACGTCACCTTATATATATCATGGTTTAGATCAAGTCTTTACAGGCACATGGGGGTCGATTGATTTTAGTAATTTCATGGATAAAGTAATTCTTGAAAATAGCGTCATTTCCTATCCAGCCTGGAGCAAGGCCTATAGATATATAGAGAGGAATCACGAGTGGCTAGCAGAACATCCTTGTTCAGAAGCGGATACGAACTCCTCCTACATCACGAAGAGCAGATTTATTAATTCCTGAATTAGAAACAATAGAATCTAACAGCGTCTGCCACACAGTCAAACTCCTTATCTTCTTAAAATATCCATAAAAATATGGTAATACATCATTTCAATATCTTCCTGACTAAATTCATATTTCTCATTGTGCCTATGATTCTTATGAACTTTGGCAAAGTATCTCATGTAGTGACTAATCATATCATCCAAATCTTTTGGGTCTCGTCCATTTTTATAGGGGTACAGTCGATTGTAAAGTGTTAAGTTAACAGTTTCAAAATGATTCATCTCATCAACCTTTCTTTGTTTTGAACACTGTGTGGCCCTCCACTATATGCGGTTTTAAAATTAATTATTTTTACATATCCGAACAGCCTATGTCTGTTGTAAATGACCCAAATTCACAATACAATGCCGCCAATTAGTATTTATTCATAAGCCAATAGTAAAAGGCACTACAGTCCACCAACATCTGTAAATGCCTCTTTTTTTATGTTGAAAATCGCATTCTCATTCCCCTACAAACAACTTTTTGTAAATAAATTCTTCCACACTGAGTATCCTTTTGCCCCTCTCCCATCTATATAAGAGGTAAAGGAGGAATTAACATGACACAACATCTAAAACAATACTCACACTTCGACACTTCTTCGGAAATGGAGGGAGCAGCACAACAGCACACTACCCTTCACTGGAACAAAATGACCAAGTCCGATCGGAAGGTCCTTGAGGTCATTGTCCGTCATTCAGAGGAATATGGAGCTGCAAAACTGAGGTATAAAACGATTGAGGAATCTACAGGGAGATCTACTGCAACAGTACGTCGTGGAATCAACAAACTGCTTAAACTTAATATCATTCAAAAGTTTCATTATTTCCATCCTGTCAGAGGTGGGATTGATGCTAATATCTATGTCATTCTACCGATTCAAGCGCCATGAATTTAACAGAGTATGTTTCTTTAAATGCAAATGCCCAGCAACCGAGTTCGATCGGTTGCTGGGCGACTAATGGTGCCTGGCCAACTGCAATTGGGCTGATGGGTTGATTTTTTATACTACTTAGGCTACTTTCTTTTTCTTCACAACCCCACTCAAAAACGGTGAAACGAATGTGATTGCAGCGACGATTAATAGTACAGCTGAGATAGGTCTGTTGAAGAATATGCCGAAATTGTCTTGAGAGATTAACATAGATTGATTAAAGCTTGTTTCTGCCAGTGGCCCAAGAATAATCGCCAAAACAATTGGGGCGAGTGGAAATCCATATCTTCTCAAGATGAAACCAATAACTCCGAATAACAGCATAACCCAAATATCATAAGCGTTATTATGAATTGCGTACGAGCCAACAATACTTAACAATAGAATTATTGGTCCTAACACAATTGGCTTTACGACTAATACTTTTGAAAAGATCCTTGCGCCACCAATTCCAACAACAATAATTAGGATATTCGCAACGAATAGGCTGAAAAATAAGGAGTACACAACATCTCCACTATGTGTAAACAGCTCTGCACCAGGTCGTAATCCATGAATGAGTAGTCCACCTAAAAACACCGCAGATACCGCATTACCAGGTATTCCAAGTGATAACAACGGAATCAGTGAACCGCCTGTTACTGCATTATTTGATGATTCAGGTGCAGCAACTCCGTGAATGGATCCTTTACCGAATGAATCTTTATCTTTAGACCATCTTTTCGCCTCATTATAAGCAATAAAGGCTGCTGGATCTGTTCCTACCCCAGGGATTATTCCAATAATGGTTCCGATAATTGAGGAACGACCCATATTTGGAGTTAATCGCAATAATTCTTTAAACTTCGGAACTACTTTTCCTGCCACTGCTGGGATTTGTGAAAATTCTATTCCCTCATCATTTGATAACTTACTGGAAATCATTAAATTAAATGCTTGGGACGCTGAGAACAATCCGATCAATACAGGAATCAATGCGAATCCGTCCAATAATGCAGGATGACCGAATGTGAATCTTGGATATCCGGAAATCGGATCCATGCCGACAGTTGCTATCAAAATTCCGAAAACCCCTGCCAATAAACCTTTCACAGGGCTTTTCCCTGTCAAACTTGAGATAATTGTCAACCCAAACACAGCGAGAGCAAAGTATTCTGGTGGGCCGAATCGTAAAGATTGTTGGGCCAAAAATGGTGCGAAAGCCGATAATGCGATTACACTTACAATCCCACCGAAACCAGAGGCAATCGCTGCAATTCCTAATGCTTTTGCACTTTCCCCTCTTTTGGTCATTTCATAACCGTCAATCACCGTTGCAGCTGCAGACGGCGTTCCAGGTGTATTTAATAAAATCGCTGAAATTGAACCAGAATAAACCGATGCAGAATAGACTGCACCTAATAAGATTAGTCCGGTTGCTGGATCCATCGAAAATGTAAATGGAATTAATATCGCGAGTGCCATGGTGGAACTTAATCCAGGCAATGCCCCGGTGAATACTCCAAATAACACACCACAAAGAATGGCGAATATATTAGTCGGTGTAAAAACGTTCCCCGCTGCTGATAACCATACTTCTAACAATACGTTTCACCTCTTTAATAAAAATTCTCAAAAAGCCCTTGTGGTAATGGTACATTTAATAAAACCTGAAAAATTACTGTTACAACAACAGAGGATGCAATAGAAATAATAAGCGCATTCTTAAGTTGTCGGTATCCAAAAATCCAAAATAAGATAAACAATAATACAATAGATGATACTGTGAAACCCAATAAATCCAACGCAATCATGTAAATAACCGTTGATGCTGCAATGATTGCCAAAAGTTTATATTCTCTTGTTGAAATCGTATTTTCAGAAACTTGCTCGCGGTCAGGCTTAAGTTTGGTGTCCACAATTAGAGCTATTGCTAAAGCCATAAGGACAACAGCGAAAAACTTTGGCCAAAATGCCGCTACTTCACTAAATTGGAAGGAATAAAAGAATGCAAACAAACCTAAAAGAAAGAAGATTCCCGCCAAAATACCATTGATTCTAAACATTAAATCACCTACTTTATAATGATAGATTGATTATCTTTAATCACTTTCCTGCGAATTTCATATATTTATTATAAGTATCTTCAATAATCGCTTTAAATTCTTCTGCATTTTTATACGTAATATTGATGCCTGAATTTGTCATTTGCTCTTGATATTCTTCTTGCTCAATGATTTCCTTAAACTTCTCTTGTAAGAACTCAATAATTTCCGGATCAGTACCTTTTGGTGCAGCAAATCCTCTCCATGAACCTGACACGACATCTAATCCATGTTCACTTGCTGTCGGTACATCTGGAATCAAATCTGATTTCTCGCTATCAAATAGTAGAATCGCTTTCATTGCACCACTTTTTAATTGGCTTTCGAAACCTGAGTAATTACCGATCAATGCATCGATATGTCCACCTGCAACAGCTGCAACCGCTAATGCCTCACCGTCGAATGGAACTGTTGTTATATCGATACCCGCAACTTCTGCTAGTTCTTTACTTGTAAACGCCGGAACTGTTTGTGCTCCTGAAACGCCTACGCTGATTTTACCCGGATTTTCTTTCGCGTATTTGAGGAATGATTCAGCATCATCATACGGTGCATCTTTCCCAACTACTAAAAAGAACGGATCATTAACAGTCATGATAATTGGAACAAAGTCTTCATGTGTATAGGAAACGTTGTTGAAAATTGGATTGCTTACAATAGAAGAAGTGATTAACGTTAATGTATAGCCATCTGGCTTTGCATTCGCACCAGCTGTTTGGCCTATACTACCGCCCCCACCATCTCTGTTTTCAATAACTAAAGACTTACCAACGATATCTTTCGCATGGTTTGCAAGAATTCGAGATGTATTATCCGCAGGACCCCCGGCCGAAAACGGGTTAATTATCTTAATTGGTTTTGTCGGATAATCCAATCCGTCTTTATTGCCGGCCTTATCATTCGAACAACCCGCCAATACTACTAGTAAAGCCATTACCATAAATGAAATTACTTTAGTGAAACTTTTTCTCATCGTTAATCCCCCTTGTATAATTTAGTTTGTAGACTGCTTTTGAGCCATTTGATCCAAAACGTCTTTGTAGGATGATGGTGTCACCCCGTCGAACTTCTCTTTCAATCCAAATTCAACCATGTATTCAAGTTTTTCACGTACTGCAGTCGCCATGATTGCGTTCACATTAATGGACTCCAACATTTGATTGGAACCAGACATCTCAGTGAATCTTCTCTCTGCATGAATAGCCGTCCCTGTCACCAAACGATTCAACGTATTTTCGAAATCCGTTTTATCCATCGTTTCTGAAACTGAACGAATTACTAATTCTTCAATTTCCAATTTCCTTGCTGCCTCCAACATCTCCACACCTAAAACTGACAAACCCTTCATAAATACACTTCTAACTAATTTTACAGCTGATGCTTCACCAGCAATGTCACTGATTTTCGTTAAATCCATTTGGTAACCTGCAAGCAATTTGATCATTAGATCAGCACCATTTCCGCTCGCATAAATCGGTACTTTATGTTTATAAACTGGCAGTGGTCCCATCAATGCCGCATCTACAAATAGAGCTCCCTTTTGAATAACGTTTTCACTTATTGCCTTTTTAATATCCGGACTTGATGCAGAAACGTCAATGTATAGCGTATTTCTTTGTAAAAAAGGTAATGTAGCTGTACAAACGTCAAGTGCTTTGTCCGCCGGAACCGCTGCAAATATAACAGTGGATTGTTGAACTACATCCTCCAAATTCGGGAGTAGATTCACATTTGCTTTTTCAGCCCTTTCTTGTATAATCTTCCCGTAAACAGGATTGTTAAGAGAAGCATCAAATGCAATAATACCTTCTATTCCTTCTTCATTAAAACCTAATGCTATATTAAATGAGGCTTCACCAAAACCAATAAACCCTACTTTCATTTCAAATCATCTCCCAATTAACAGCCTTCAAATTTCTTCATTTTTTCCCTTAACCAAGTAGGTTCGATACTATTTACAGGTAAACTTTCACTTTTTAACTTTGAATACTTTAAAATTTCTTCGACTCTGCTAGTTTCATAAGCTGATTTCTTTTCCGCACTCAAAATTGTATTCTCTAACTCATCTCGCGGAATAACTACAACTCCGTCTGTATCCCCAATGATAAAATCACCGGGGTTTACGACAATACCCCCACAAGAAATTCTTTGATTTATGGATCCAGGACCTTCTTTAAAGGGACCTGCTGGAATAAAACCTTTCGCAAAAATAGGAAATTCCATTTTGGATAGTACATCGTAATCACGAACGAGCCCATCAATAATGATGCCCTTAAGATTTTTGGCTTTCGCCGCAAAAGCCATTAACTCGCCTAAGTATGCACGGTGTTCATAGCCTTTCCCATCCACAACTAATACACTACCTTCTGGAGCGGTATGAATAGCTTCATGTAAAAATAAGTTATCTCCGGGTTCCAATGAAACCGTAAACGCAGGGCCACTAACTTTTTGTTCAGCGGTAACTGGTTTTATCATATAATCCATCGCACCCGAATTAACTAACCCATCACATAGCAATGTAGAATTTAGTTGCGAAACTCGATTAAGTAAATCATTCGGTATATTAAAATTGCAACTATCCATTATTTCTCCCCCTTGTATTAATAAAGCGCTTTCAAGTTAGGTGTAAAAATTTCTACTTTTATTATATGTGTAATATTTATTACCTTCTACATGTTTAGAATAGCATCCGGTTTTAGAAAAGTAAATACAATTTATGAATTTGCAAGAAAAATAAAAAAGACAACCCTAAAAATAGAGAGTTGTCTAAGGAAATCTATGACATTAGTGGCTTGACGGTAAATGGTGATAATTAATTTCAGTTAGAATATCATTCACTTTATCCAATCGCGATTTAATTTTCTCATGGTTCTGTGCGGCTACTGCTGTTATTAAGTAATCTGATAGGAAAATTGATGTAGTTATTGAATTGTGAAATGAGAGACTGCTTGAATTGCAAGGTAAGATTAAATCTGCATGCTTCGCTAAAGGCGATGAGTAACTATCGGTAATAGCGATAACTGTAGCATCCGCCTTTTTCGCATGAGACACTAAATCCACAATGCGACGTGCATATCTCGGATAACTTATTGCAATTACTAAATCGGTAGAGTCAAATCCCGCAACATCGTCAATCCAATCACTTTGATCTGCATTTTGTAATTTCGCATTCCCCAACAATCGATTTAACCCATGCGTCAAATACTGTGCTACCGGTAATCCACTTCTTACTCCCGTGCAATAAATATTTCGTGCATTCAGGATTGTTTTTATTGTTTTCTCCAAGGATTCATTTGTGATCACATCAAATGTATTCTGGATACTATTTATTTGAAAATCAACGTACTGTAGCCATAAATCATTCTTTGTCAAATCCTTCATGTTTGCTTCAAGTCTGGTATGGGGAGCAGCCTTACTTCTCAATATCTCCTGCAATCCCTTTTGAAATTCGGAGTATCCAGAATATCCCAAGCTAAATGTTAACCTCATAATGGTAGTTGTACTAGTGCCGACAATACCGGCCAATTGATCCACTGTATAAAATGCAACATCCATAGGATTTTTAATAATAAAATCCGCTACTTTTTTCTGTGTATCCGTTAATTCATGCATCTTGATTTTCAACTTTTCAATCGGATTGCTCAAATCCCTCACCCTTTTCATCAAAATGGAATATTTATTACATATTAATTTTATAATGTATATACTACTACATGAATTGAAAATCTCCAAGATGATGAAGTGATTTCTGGGTTCAATGATGCACAGGTGCCGAAAAAGTAATAAACATAATAAAATCACGGTTCTATGAAGCAGAACCGTGATTTTTCAAGTTTTAAATAACTCCTCTTCCCATCAAAACATCCTGTTTAGTCAAATTAATAGATTTAAGATCTTTTTTAATCCGCCAAACTGCAAACGGTGCTATTATCCACCCTAAAGATAAAGATATTGCAAATTTAACCCCAAAATAGAATAACCAACCAGCGATAGGCAGGAATAAAAATACGTCAGGGGTTAGCTTATTTAAAAACCTCCAACCAAACGGAACTGTCGCTATAGCATAGGAATTAATAAGAACCCCTATAAAAAACAATAGATATGATAATGGACCAATCGAATCGTCTAAGGATTTCAACGCCGAAAACATAAAAACTAAAGAAAATACGAAAATCGAAATAAAAATAACAATCGGTACGATAAGTTGTACCATAAGTCCTGATTTAAAAGTTTCGTTATTTTGAAGGGCACATCTTTGGCAAGATATAGGTTGAAATTCATCTGAACATTCATTGCATAAACCTTTACCACAGTTATTGCAGGTTGCAACTGCATCTAATTTGTTGTGTTTGTAGCATTTCATAACTCCACATCCAATTCCTTATTTTTCCTATATATCAAAGATTATTATACTGCTCTCTATTAATTTTGTACACAATTAAAAATTTCATGACATCTGTGTCAAACCCATGATCCTCATATCATTTTCACCATATGATAAAACGGCTCCCCAATAATTGTCCAAGGAGAGACAATTTCATATCCAAGCCGTTTGTAAAGTCGGAGTGCAGGTTCTTTTTGAGTTTCTACATTTAAGGCTAATCGGGTGTAACCTTGCTGCTTTGCAAGTTCTTCTACGAAATTGAATAATTGAGTTCCGATTCCTTGACCGCGGAAAGTAGGATCAATGCAAACAGTGTCGATATACAATTCACCTAGTAATGATTCAGCATCGATTTCAGGAGCCGCTACACCTTTTTCCATCAGCCAATTAGTCAAATTACGGTCAAGGACAGGAGCATCTTCCCCGGGATACAAGACGATAATCCCCGCCGCATTGCCGTTAATCTCCGCAATATATGTATTTAGGTAGGAGTGCCGGTTGTCGGTTCTAATGAATAGCTCAGTTAACCTTTCCGTGACCACTATTTCTTCGTTTGCTCCTGTCAACCGATTGGCGATGTGTCCAATTGCGTCGATAATGAGCGGGACGGCTTTATCCGCATCTGTCGGTTGTGCGGGTCTGATTTGGATACTCAATTTCAAAATCTCCTTTTAATCATTAATCTCTTTAGTATATCAAAAAAACAACCCATTTTTTTATGCACTGGGTTGTTCCTTCAAGCATCTCACTTTTGAAGAGTAGGTTACGGAATTCAGCTCTCGTGTTACGCCTGCTAAGAACGTGTTGCAAGGCCACACCACTATTCCTTCTCAAACTTCCTATAATTCCTCTCCTTCCCATCCCGAACTGGCTTTCAACCTTATTTTTCAGCATAAACGTCCGTTTCATCTTCTGATCAAACGCATAATAACTCGATTCCAATATAAACTCACTATTATCATTCAGAACAATGCACGTGATCTTCTTACTAAAAACCGTATATTCCTTTACATGACTTGCAGCCATCCAAACGCAGTCTTCCTTATACGGCGACTTAGTCGGCAAGCAGTACAGCTTCTTCCCAAGTCCCAATACAATAGGGGACATCGATATTTCCCCTAATAGCATCCGTGCCCCATCCTTCGCCCCTCGAAGGCTCGACCCGTAGCATCGAAGACTATAATCAACAAGTTGCGTCGTTCCCAGGCCAACTTTGAACAGCACACCATTCTCCATCACAAGAAAGTCGAATTCTTTTCAAAACAAGAAAATTTTATTTGCCTGTCAATAACTCAATTATTGCAGCCGAAAATTGAAAAACCACTAATTGCAACTATCAATTTTCAAATATCGGTTCTTTATTTACAGATCTTTTTTGTTTAAATCACGGTTAATAAAAATAAATTCCCAAACACAGTATCCCTTTTTCCCCCACGCATCTATAAAGAAGGTGAATGGGGATATCAAAATGTTAAATTACTTAAAACAACACTCTCGTTTTGCCACAATTGTTGAAATGGACGCAGCCGCAGAGCAGCATGTCACACGCCACTGGAATGAATTACGAAATCAGATCGCCAAATGCTTGACATCATCCGCCGCTATTCAGTCAAGTACGGAGCAGCCCATTTGAAACATGAAACGATAGAGGCTGCCACAGGTGAATCAAACGTCACTGTCAGACGCGCCATTCGGAAACTTGTCCAGCTCGGTATCATCGAAAAAGTCCGCTACATTCGCCCTGTAATGAGAGGGTTAGGCGCCAACATTTACACCATTTTACCCTTCGATGACCAGGCGGAATTGGACAGTCGGGACAATGACAATAAACCGCATGACGACGAGGAATTAGATCAGATTTCGAGAGACCAAGCTCTTCTATCTAAATCTCTATTAAAATCTAAAGATCTTACTAGCGCGTCTCCAATGGAGTCGCAAAAGTTATCAACAAGTCTATTCAGTCGGATGAAAGATTTTCTTGCTTCAACAATTGGAGACACAAAATTAGCCCGTGAATTCTTCGGTATCCACAGGGCCATTTCAGGCAGGATGTTAAAATTTGAGATTTATAAGGACGACAAGCCCGTCTTCGAAGATATTGCCTATCGTGCATTGATGATTACTATTATGGCAACGAAAAGAAAGGCAATCCACAATTTGCCGGGGTATTTTAAAGGTGTGTTGGACAAGTTAATCGATGAGAAATATTTCAATGATATTTTTATGCTGTATGATGTGTCGGTTGGGGGATTACATTACATTGTCCTTAATGGGTATTTGGGCTTATTTATAAAAAACTTTCGCATGGAGTGTCCTTTTTACCTTTTGCTATCTATATAAGAGGTAAAGGAGGAGTTAATATGACACACCATTTAAAACAATACTCACACTTCGACTCTGCTTCAGAAATGGAGGGAGCAGCTGTAGAGCACACTACGCTACATTGGAATGAAATGACAAAGTCAGATCGCAAGGTACTTGATGTCATTGTCAGTCATTCAGAGGAGTACGGTGCTGCAAAATTGAGGTGTAAAATGATTGAGGAAGCTATTGGGAGATCTAATGCAACAGTGCGTCGCGCAATCAATAAACTGATTAAACTTAATGTCATTCGAAAGTTTCATTATCTCCACCCTGTGAACTGTGGGATTGATGCTAATATTTATGTTGTTTTACCGGTTCGGGCAGTTTAAATACTATGGCTATCTATTTGTTGTTGGGTAGCTATTTTAGCGTTTGCAGTATTTGTAAAACGTTAATTCAAGAATACATAAGATTTATCTAAATTAAAAAGTAGTATGTTTAAGTGATATCTCTTTTACATGAAATTCGAACTATTAAAACACTAAACGGAATGGTAGAATTGAAGAAATTATGAAAAAAGCGGAAGGTAGGTGGGAGTTACTTAAAAGTGTTATGGATTGATAATTAGGTCGGCTGCACAGAAAGTAAACCATTGCTAATAGGGATTTGGTTTACGTTGATGATAAGTAGTTTTATTCTAATGAAACAAAGTAAACACGCGCAGATTCGACTTTGCAAAGGATTAAGTAGTACATATTACAAGGTTATTCACGGTTTGCCACCGCTTTATTTTGGGAGGCATGAATATTTCTATCTATGCAAAATAATTTATTTGGATAAATCCAATGGTGAGAAAAGTAAAAGTCATATAAAAGATAAAGGGAATGAGAGGGAAATCATTTGAAAATTGTAACCATGATAGTGATGACGATAATATTATTTATTGGTTTTGGAATAAAGACAGAGGCAAGTGAACTTGGAGACGTTAATAAGAATCATTGGTCATATGACCATATCAAAACGTTGACGGATAAAGGAGTCATATCGGGATACGGTGACGGAACATACAAACCGGATCGTTTTGTCACGAGAGCCGAGGCCGCGAAGATCATCCACGGTGCGTTGGAACTGAAAAATAAAACGATGTTCACCCCGAGTTTCGCGGACTTGCCTCAAGCACACTGGGCGTATGATTATGTCACTGTCTTGACCGAACAAAAGACGTTCACGGATGCAAATAAATTCAATCCGAACAATCACCTGACTCGAGCAGAAATGGCAAAGATCATCGTGTTGGGATTTGGATTCACGAAAGAGAAAGAATTGGCGTTCAATGATGTGCGTCCGTCAGACTGGCATTCAGTCTATGTAAAAAGGTTGACCGCAACCGGCGTAACGTCGGGAGTGTCCGCAACAAAATATGACCCTTCCGGAAAAGTGACAAGGGCGCAATTGGCGGCGTTCATCGATCGGGCGATGAAGGCGAAAGTGAGCCCGAATGGTGTATATGTAGAACCGCCGAAAATAAGCGAGAATGACAATATAAACTTGGATAACCCATACGTTGCAAGGTTGTTGACTGAAAAGGAAATAGAAAAACTTGTGCAAGACAATTTCAAGTACCTTAATGAGGAACGTGAAAAACACGGTTTGAAACCTTTGAAATTGAACCTGGAGCTTTCAAAAATCTCGCAAATGAAAGCGAAGGAAATGTACGATAAAAATTATTTCAGCCACAGATCCCCGACGTACGGTAGCCCAAGTGAGATGATGAGAAGTTTCGGTCACAAGGGTGGTTATGCGGAAAACATTGCGATGAATTATAGATCTGGCCAAGAGGCGGTGCAAGGTTGGATGATGAGTCCGGGGCATAGGGAAAATATCTTAGATGAATATGTAGACACTATATCTATAGGGGTCTATGGCCGGACACACATATTCAACTATCGTATATACTGGGTAAATAACTTTACCGATTCAAGAAGCTGGGAGTAACTTGATAGCAAACAAAAAGTGGTGGCCAAGAAAGGCTGCCACTTTTTTGAATGCCAAAAGTTAATCTTAATGGAGTAAACGTTTGATAAAACGAACTTTTCGTTATAAAAAACTATTTCGTGTTATAAAGTAATCAATGGAAGGGGGGGTTGGATGGATCAAAAAGTATTGTTGGTTTTGGCGAACAAAATGGGGATGAAAGATTTCTCATACATCGAAAGAAATGGGAGTTATGAATTTGCTAAAGTTCAAATGGTAATAAGCTATTCAGAAGATTGACTCTCAAGGATGTTGAATTAACAACATCCTTGAGTTTTATTAATTCCTACTTTCCAACTCCGTTAATTTACTCTCTCTAATGATTACGAGTTGTAACTATTGTTATCAATTCTTCCCTCTCGTCTGCTCTGCTCGATAAAGGAAAATCGCCATTTGACCACGGTCGACGAATTTTCCTGGAGAAAATTCAGTTGGACTTGTTCCAGTCGCAATGTTCTTTTCAATTAATCCTGTAAGATATGGGGCATAGAAAGCGTTGGCATCCACGTCTTTAAACTGTCCAGATTTCCAAGGGTGCCTTTCAATATTGTAAGCATGGGCAATCAGTTTTGCCATCTGGCCACGTTGAAGTTTGTCTTCAATACCAAAACGGCCATCACCATAACCACCCATTAGACCGTGATAAGCAAGGACGGCGATATACGGATAAAACTCATGATCGGTCGGTACATCACTGAAGTTCGGATTCGGCACTTCTTGTCCTGGATCCAAGTTAATGGCACGTACGACCATTTTAGCAGCTTGGCCTCGTGTCACCTGATCATAAGGACGGAAAGTTCCATCGCTAAACCCATGAATGATATCGTTTTCATGCAGCCCCATTACCGACTGGTAAGACTCCATATTAGGATGCATATCTGTGAAGGTACCTTGAGCTGATACGTTGGAACTGTAAAATCCGCTAAATAACAATCCTAACACTGCCACCATAGATAAAAGTCTCAGACACTTATTCACCTTTCTTCCTCCTTCTATTTAACTATTATTTCTATACTATAAATAGACAAGAAGGAGTAAAACTAAACCACTTTTTCGACACATTCCGACAAATTCTTTACTAACATGTTAAAAGGAGCTTACTTATGTTACAGTTCGCAATTCTATCTTCCCGTAACTTCTTTCAGAGGTGCAGTTCCGAAACAAAATCGAATTCAATAAGAACCCAAAATTAATTTCATTGTAAAGTTCAAATAAAATCTTATCTATAGTTTAAAATGACCCACACCAAATAATAGGTGTGAGTCACTTAATGCATTACTTTGGTAAATTACTTTAATAACGAAGGCAACCAAGTCGATAAAGCTGGTATATACGTAACCAAAAGCACGTTGATTAATAGAAAGGCAATCAGAAATAACGCCGGCCTAACTAATTTTTCAAATGGTACTTTTGCAATCTCAGATACAATAAAGAGATTAACCCCAACAGGTGGAGTGATCATACCACAGGCTAGATTTAATATCAAAATGACGCCAAAATGAATAGGGTCAATGCCAAATGATATTGCTGCTGGCAATAGAATTGGAGTCATTATGATAATTGCCGAAAAGGCCTCCAAAAACATACCTAAAATCAGCAGTAATAAATTTAATAATAATAGGAATAATATTTGGTTATCCGTGACACCTAATAAAAATTCAGCTACTTTATGTGGTACTTGGTTAATTGTTAATACATATGCAAATATTGATGCAAAGCCAACAATAATCATAATAATAGCAGTTGACATAGCAGATTGCATAATTACTTTATGGACATCTTTTAATTTAATTTCTTTATAGACAAAAACACCCAAGATAAAACTATAGATTACAGCTAAAACGGCGACTTCGGTAGGAGAAAAGTAACCTAAATATATTCCCCCAAATATTAATACTGGCAATAATAGGGCTAAAATTGATTCTTTAAAAGCAATGAAAATTTCTTTAAACCATTGTTTTTTGGAAACTATTATTTTCCTTTTGTCAATACCAGCCTTTCGAACATACAGGTAATTCGCCAGTATTAAGAATACCCCAACTAAAAGTCCAGGAATAATTGTAGCAAGAAACATACCCCCTATTGAGGTTCCGCTTACCATTGCATACATGATTATTACAATAGATGGCGGGATAACAGCCCCCATTTCACCCGCAGCTGCACTTAACGCAGCTGCGAAGTTCCTTGCGTATCCTTTTTTCTCCATGTTGGGAATCATGATACTTCCAATTGCCGCAGTAGTAGCCGATGAAGAACCAGAAATTGTTGAAAATATCGTTGTTGTTAAAACTGTAGAGGTTCCAACTCCTCCTGTCACCCCTTTAACAAGTACTGAGGCAAAATTAACAAGCCTCTTAGCAATTCCCCCCGAACCCATTAGATTACCTGCAAGGATAAAAAACGGTATAGCTAGCAGCGTAAATCCAGACAATCCTTCAAATACTTTTTGCGGTATGGTTGTCAAACTATATGACTCTAATAAGAGAGCCAATAAAGAAGATCCTCCCAAGGCAATAGCTACAGGTGCACTTAAAAACAAAAGTAAGAAGAAGGCTATAAATACTGTGGTGATCACTTTATCACCCCTTTTTTGTTTGATATTTCCTTAGTCATTTATTTCAATAAGTCTAATAAATCTTGGCTTAGGTCTTTATTGTTTGCTTTATATTTCTCTTTCAGACTTTTTGTTGCTTCTTTAAAACTTTCTATGTCTGGTTCTACTATTTCCATGCCCTGTTCTCGCATAGACTTTATAGCATAATCGTAGTCTTCCGTATACTTTGCAATCCCTGCCTTTGCGGCCTCATCTGCAGCTTCTCTGAAGATTTGTTGCTGTTCCTCACTTAGTTTTCCCCATGCTTTCTCAGACATAATAGCAACTACAGGATAATAATGAGCTTTTGTTAAACTGAAGTAAGAGGTAACCTCAGTCAGCTTGTCCCTTACCAAGTCGTCTGCAGAACCTTCAGCAGCTTCAATTAAACCTTGTTGAAGCGATAGATATACTTCGCCGTATGGCATTGGTGTTGGTTGTGCACCTAACTTCTCATAGGTTGAAATATAACCATTTGATTGTACAACCCTAACTTTTGTACCTCTAAAGTCATCTAAAGTTTCCATTCTTTTTGTTGAAAAGACGTTTCTTTCCAAAGCGGAATGGTAGCCTAAACCGACTATTCCATATTCAGATAATCCTTCCAAAAGGGAGTCCCCAGATTCACTTTGCAAAAATGTGTTTGCTTCATTTAAGTCGTTAAATAAGTATGGTACATCAAATACTAAAAACTCTGTAGCAACCGCCGTCAGTGCAGCAGTGCCCACTAAAGCAATATCTTGATTGCCATTTCTGATTGCTTGAATACTTTGTGCTTCTCCACCTAACTGTGCATTAGGAAATATATCAATTTGTACCTGACCGTCTGTTTTTTCATTTACTATCTCAGCTAACTTGGATGCGTATGCATGGAAACCGGATTCCTCAGAAACAATATGACTAAAGTTTAGTTTAATAACCTTATCGGATAAAGCTTTCTCATCTTTTGACCCATTACTACCACAAGCGGCAAGAGCGATTGATAACAACACAATCAAAATCATTAATAATCTTAATTTCATGGAATAATCTCCTCACTTTTTATTAGTAAATTATATTTCTGTATCTACGTTTACACTTAATAAATTCTTCTTGGGGATTTCTAATAGGTAAGCAATTGTATTTAAAATCATGACAAATGCACTGACAGGTAATGAAACGTATACATATGACATGGGAATACCCATTGTTGAAGAAGTCTCGCTCATTCCATATACAGCCCACTCATACCCAGCTATTAATAGACCAATATAGAATAATAGGGATAGTAATGTAGCAATATAAACTACTAATTTTACCCCGTTTAATGGAAGTTTTCCTAACAGTACATCTACAGAAATTAATTTATTATGTCTCGTTGCAACTGCCACCCCTAAAAATATCAGCCAAATCATACAATAGATTGGTAATTCACTAGTCCACGGGGCAGAAATTCTTATTCCCATACCTGGTAAGAATCTCAATAACACTTGAAAAGATACAGCTGCGACCATCACCATTAACAAGAACACGCAAAGTATTAATAAAAATTTGTTTAGCCTGTCCAATATTTTAGTGTAGGTGTTCATTTCTAATTGCACCTCCTCCTCCTATTCAGTCCTTCATCTGAAAACATCATCTTTATCATGTTTAAATATTTCAAGCTCCTGTTTCGTTGGTAATCCCTCTATATCCCCTTCACACATAACCGCCAAAGCACCTAGCTGATTACCCTGTATTACTGCCTCTTTTAACGTAAAGTTATCTAATAAACCTGATAGCACCCCTGCAGCAAAAGCATCTCCAGCCCCTACACTATCTATCACTTCTCTAATTTCAATACCTGGAACGGTGCCCTCTTCCATAGTATTTTTGAAGTATGCACCCTGTTCTCCTAATTTTATAGCTACTTTTTCAGCTCCTAACTCTAATAATTTATTGGCAATTTTTTCTGGTTCTTCTTCACCAGTCAGAAACTTACCTTCCGATATGCCAGGCATAATTAAATCTGAAGCAGAAGCAATTTGAGTAAAAATATCGAATGCATAGCCCTTATCATCCATGAGTTTAGTTCTAATATTAGGATCAAAGCTTATTTTTACATTACTTTCTTTTGCAATTTCAATACTTTTAAGTACCAATTCTCTGCAATTTTCACTTAATAAAGGTGTGATGCCAGTTATGTGCAACCACTTAGCATTTGCTATATATTCTATATCTAAGTCATCGACATTCATTCTGCTTGCAGCTGAGTTATTTCTATAGTAGTAGATATTCATTAAATTCGAGTTTCTCTTCTCTTTAAAATATAAACCGGTTGGAAAATCTTCATCAGTTATTAATCTTGATGTATCTACCCCTTCGGCTCTTAATAAGGAAATTATATTTTTTCCAAACGGGTCATTTCCTACTCTACTAAAGAACCCAGCCTTATTCCCTAACCTGGATAGACCTATCGCAACATTCCCTTCCGCTCCACCTACACTTTTATGAAAAGTGTATATGGAATTAATAGGCCCAATTCTATCCGGATTAAATACCGCCATCATTTCTCCAAATGTTACAACATCCATGTTTTTCCTCCTGATTTTATATACTTACGCTTTAGTACAACAAGGAAATAGCCTCCTCATCCCCATAATTCAAGTATCTATAAAGAGCTTCCATAAAATAATAATCACCATACATTGCCGACTCATTAACCCCTGAGTTCCTTGGTTTATCAACAGTGGACTTCTCTATAATTCCAAATTTATCGTAGGATTGGAAAAAGCAGTGCTCAACCATTGAATCAATAATTTGTTTAGACCTTTCCTTCCAAAGTAGTGATTTTTGCTCGTTTTCTTCCTTTAACAAGTGTGAGATCAATAACATTCCAGATGTTGCAATAGAAGAAGCCGCTGCATCAATTGGTTCTTCTTCGACATTCTTAAAGTGAAAATCCCAGCGTGGTAATTTCGTTTCATCATCTACATTGTTCCAGTAATAGTTAGCTAAATTCTTAGCTGTATCTAAATAAGCTTTATTCCCAGTATACCGGTACATATTTGCAAAACCGTATAAAGCCCATGCTTGCCCCCTTGACCAACATGTCTCAGGTAAATACCCTTGATGCGTAGTCCTTTCAA
Organism: Sporosarcina highlanderae; assembly: GCF_030433715.1. GTDB lineage: Bacteria > Bacillota > Bacilli > Bacillales_A > Planococcaceae > Sporosarcina > Sporosarcina highlanderae. The sequence continues at coordinate 33,194 of NZ_JAROCC010000001.1, forward strand.
TAATTTCAAATGTTTTTGTATCCCACTTAACCATATGATAAATAGAATAATCATCACGTATATGATTTTTCATTATGCTGTTGGCAAGTCTTATTCCTTTTTCATATAAGACTTCATTATCCTCAGCTCGAGCAGCCCAAATCATGATAGGGGCATTCATAATTGTGTCAACAATAGCATTACCTTCATATCCTGGTTCATCCCATGCACGAACTAGTTCAACCTCTTCTTCAAAAAGATCTTCCATATTATGTGCTCCGGCTCTTGCCATCTCCACAAACCTTTCTCTTGCTTCTATGTTGTGGCCGAATACACAGCTTGGTCCAAAAATAAAGCCCATATCATGTGTCTTGTTGTCATCCATTCGAACTGCTAATTTCAAGGCTTGTTGCACAGCTTGTTCTTTTAATTCTACTGTTTCTTTTTTTCCTAAATAATTCAACCACAGCAAACCAGTCCAAAATCCTCCAGTCCAATGTCCGTCTGTATTAGTTAGCCATTTTCCATTTTTAGTGATGTGAGGGAAACGGCCATCCAACTCATTTTTTAGGTGAACAACCTTTTTTAAACCATTGTTATATACATCTACTAAGTTCATTTTTCCATCTCCTCGTATTTTTGTTATGATAATTGACAGAAAGTATAGCGCTTACATAAGTGTAAAAAAGCATTAATTTACTCACTAATTTTCCTACCTATTTGATACTATATTAATAAATTTTTTAGCCCTATCTTCGATATCATTCAAACTTCCTTTTAATAACGAACCGCCCACACTGACAACTTCCGTTCCATTACTGAACCAGTCCTCAATGTTTTCCAAATCCACTCCCCCTGAAGGCATAATTGACACTTGTGGTAATGGGGCTTTAAATTGTTTGATTGATGATGGGCCATAAATTCCACCAGGAAACAGTTTAATTAACGAACATCCAGCAGATAATGCAGTAGTCATCTCTGTTACAGTCATACAGCCAGGTATGTAAGGTATTTGATATAGATTACATAAAGATGCTGTATCCTTATCAAAACTAGGACTTACAATAAACTTTGCACCAGCATCTATAGCTATTTTGGCAGTAATTGCATCTAAGACTGTGCCCGCCCCCGTTAATATATGTGGATGGTGTTCAGACAGATAAGTTATTGCCTTTTCTACTTGGGGGGTGGTGTAAGTTAACTCCACGCTAGTTATTCCACCCTTTATACAGGCTTCAGAGTATTCAATTGCCATGTCACTTGAGCCTGCTCGAATTACTGCAACTATCTTTGACTTAGTGATTAGTTGAAGTATTTTAACCAATTGCATTTCATTCACCCCTTCAAACTCCGTGATATGTCCTTTCATAAACGTCAAGTCAAAATTGTTGATATCTCCTATTATCTGATGGGAATCACTAACGGCGGCTTACTTAAATATCCCTAAAATGCTTCTTTTCTTTTGTTGACTCGCGGATAATTAATAAAGGTTCATGTCGATGTAACTTCGGCGATTTTTCAGGTTTTTTATTTATTATTTTAGATAGTAAAATTTCAGCAGCCTCTGTTCCCATTTCTAATGTAGGCTGGGCTATAGTAGTTAATGTAGGTGAATGAAATGAACTAAATGACACCTCATCAATTGTTATTAATCCAAAGTCTTCTCCAACCTTCAAATCTTGTTTAGATGCATATTTCAAAATTTCCATTAACGTAAGGTCATTACCAGAAATAATGGCATCAGGCTTTTTATCCAAAGAAAAGACTTTATCTAATCCACGATCTAAAGAATCCAGTTCCATTGCCACAATATAATCAGGATTTACAATCAAATCATTTTTCTTGAGTGCATTCTTATAACCATTAATTCTTTCTATTCTGGGGGTAATATTGTCAATAATTGAGGTAGTTACAATCGCAATATCTTTATAGCCTTGTTCTACAAAATGTTCAACTGCGATTGTGCTAGCCTTTTCATTATCTAATAAAACAACATCTGTGCTTATCCCTTCAACTAAACGGTCTAAAAAAACTATTGGATATTCTTGTTTTACAAGCCTTTGGTACAATTTGTAGTTACCATTAGTCGGTAGAATAATTAAACCATCAACCTGTTTAGACAATAGCGTTTCAATATACTCTTTCTCTTTTTTAGGATTGTCATCGGAATTACAAATAATAGTAGAGATATTGTTGCCATTGCAAACATTTTCAATCGCACGTATAACTTGTGTAGAATATGCATGCAAGATATTCGCTACAATTACCCCAATTGTTGATGTGCTTTTCATTTTTAAGCTTCTAGCAACTATATTTGGTTGATAATCCAATTCCGAAATCACATTTTGAATTCTAATACGCGTTTCTTCGCTCATATATTCAAATCGATTATTTAAATACTGTGAAACTGTACTCTTCGATACATTAGCTTTATTTGCTACATCAGCGATTGTAACACCTCTATTAGCCATAGCCTCCTCCTAACTAAACCAATTTAGGTTATACTAAACCGGTTTACTAAATCGATTTATATATATATTATAATATTAGGTGTTCAGATTCAAGAGGGAAATTAAAAACATTTAAAAAATTTTAGTCAGCTTGAAATAGACAGGAGTTGTAATCGATATTGAAAACATTATTCCAAAATAAGTGGGGAGTCACTGTATTTGCCATTATATGTACCTTGCTATGGGGCAGCGCCTTTCCAGTTATCAAAATTAGCAATAGTGAGTTGCAAATCGCCCAAGGGGATACGGCAGCACAACTTGTTTTTGCTGGAATGCGTTTTTTGTTGGCTGGTCTCATCCTATTATTCTTCCTATTCCTTACCAACCGTAGCCTATTAAAAGTAAAGCGTTCTAAACTATTCCTATTATTTTTGTTGGGAATCGTTCAAACGACCGGTGTATATTATTTTTTCTATGTTAGTTTATCTAATGTTACAGGAATGGAAGGTGCAATTTTATCATCAAGTGAAATTTTTCTCGCGATGATTTTAGCCCATTTTTACTATAAAAATGACAATATGAATTGGAAAAAGACAGTGGGAATTATTGCAGGATTTGCGGGGATTGTTCTTGCAAATTGGGGGCAAAATGTTCAGTTTGATTTTCAACTTACCGGTGAAGGTTTTATGATCTTGTCGGGGCTCACAAGTGCGATTGCGGTGATTTTGACAAAAGAATTAGCAACAGATATCCCACCTTTAACTTTAACAGCATGGCAGTTAACCATTGGCGCGATTATCTTATTACTCATTGGTTTTCCACAAATAGGTGAAAACGCCATTGTATTTACCCCATTTGGCTTGGGATTGCTGATTTATTCTGCCGTTCTTTCTTCTGTTGCCTTTGCTCTATGGGCTGCCCTTTTAAAATATAATAAGGCCTCTGAAGTGAGTATCTATAAGTTTTTAGCTCCTGTATTTGGGACTATTCTTTCAGCATGGTTCATACCTGGGGAAGGTTTTAATCTGATGTTCATCATGGCTATTGGATTCGTAGCCTTTGGTATTATTATTATTAACTACACAAAAAAACAAACGTCTCCACCCTAGCCCTAAATTAATCATTACGTCAACTAATAGATATAAATTACCTATCAAATACTATATGGGTGTTGACTCCTCAAACACCCGTTATAATAATTTTAATCAGTGGTGTCTCTAGGAAATCAAGCATTTGACGATATTTAGGGATTCTCTCATCAATAATTTAATCCTTTTATGATTAATGTCCGTTGGAGTCCCTCTCAATAGATCCATCTATCATGAGAAGTTTTGAAATCCGATTTGGCGGAATACTTTATATTCTGCTAACCCTCTAATTCTGATTCCTACACATCATCTAAAACTACTAATAAATTGAAGAAAGGAATAGATATGTTTCACTGTCGGAATAGAATTATATAGGAAATAGTCATAGCTTAGTTTCATCATTAACACTATAGTGCTCGGTACCTGGTTCTAAAACAATTCGTAATTCGATAAGAACTGGATCATAGAAGATGAGCACCCTTCAGGTGTACCGTTTTTAATTTTCACTTCCAAAAGATACGAAAATTGAGTGATAATAAGAAGAAATCCATCGCTAATCTAACACAGTATTTCCCTTTCTCCCCCCGTTGCCGACAATACCTTGCATCTTCCCTCCCGTCTTCCAAATTCAATGAGAAACCGGCAATAAGGACGGCAATCAAACTCCTTAATGTTTTTTCCCGTTTGGTCTATTGGTAAGCAATCAATTTCATTTCCCTCAACCTCAAAATAGAACCTAAATCGAAATCGAAGAGGTGTCAGGCATCCTTTAATACTGAATTGTATGGGCACAAGTTGCTTGGTAAAGTATGTAAAACTAAAACAAGCTAAGTTGTTCTGTATTTCTTGTTGTTTCGCCTTTTTTATGTTTACAACGAGGGCACCAAGTACCACTTTTAATGTTGTTGGCATTTGCCTTCCAGGTATGTCCGATAGAGCACTCCCACAGCAGATGAGTACTGTTATTTATATACTCTGTTGAAAGACATCTCCCCCCTCGTTCTTTAGCAATGGAATGCATCTCTTCAATTTTAAGTCTACGCTTTTTCCCACTTTCTTTTTTAGAGCATATCTCACACCAAGTACCTCGTTTTACCGCATCAGGAGTTGCATCCCACTCATGCCCCTTTGCACACCGCCATCTTAGCTTTGTTCTATTATTAATATACTCGATCGAGAGGCATAACCCATTTCTGTCTCTAGCGATTTGATTCATTTCTTCTATTGTTAGTTTATGGCTTCCGTTACAAGTTGAACACCATTGTCCGTTCTTAACATCATTAGGTCGCATCTCCCATTGATGCCCATATTCACATTCCCAGAGTAATTTAGTTTTATTGTTATGATATCGTTTAGAAAGCAATTTTCCATTTCGAGCTTTAGCAAGATCTGAAAGTTCTTTTATCATGGGTGACTTTCGATAAAATCCCTTAAAATGAAAATCTTTTACTTCAATAATTGGTTTAATACCAAAATCATTTAGCTTTTTGAAAATAAAGGTCACTAGTTCAGTATCATCTGTGATGGTATAGGGAATGACAATCAATTTAATTCCCTTTTCATTACATAGCTGATGTTTCTGTTCATCATACTTTTTTCTTTTTATGAACTCATCATAAGTTCTATGAAAAAATTCTATGTACTCATAATGCTGAACGCCATTATATTCGAAGGCTACGTCTAACTCACTGTTATATCCATCCAACTCCAACCCATTTAATACTTTCTTCGTACTCTTGAACCGTTTGCCTGTAAGCTGCTCTAGTATATATCGGCACTTATTTTCATTAAGGTAAAAGTGACAATGAGGACACCAGTGACCATTTTTCACGTCATTTGCATTCATATCGAATGTATGTTCATTAGCACATTCCCAAGTAAGTTTTTGGTGAGCATTAATGTATTGATTAGATAGACACTTACCTCCTTTTGAAACTGCAATTTCTCTCATTTCTTCAATCGTATTATTCCTTCTTTTTTCTGCACCCCTAAGACGACCACAAATAGAACAAAAACCTCCATTATTGATAGATTGCATTACTCCTGAATATGACGCTGTAAAATAGTGGCCTTTTTCACAAATCCATTCAAGCGGGGTCATGTTATTTACATACTCTGTAGACATACATTTGCCACCATACTTTGCTGCCAACTCATACATTTGTTCTATGCTTTTTTTCACGTTTCCCGAACACTGTCTACACCATTGACCGTATCTGACCTTTGCTGGAACAGCTTCCCATCTATGACCTTCTGAACACTCCCATTCTAGTTTGGTTTGGCTGTTTACATATTTTTCTGATAAACACTTTCCTCCACGTGACGAAACTAGTAAATGCATATCTTCAATAGTTAGTTTGTTGCTTGCCAAAAGATTCACCCCCCTATTGTCCTACCGGGCCCTCTATCACCTTTGTTTTCTTGTAGCATCCAATTCATTAGATGCTTGCGATCAATCAACCGTACCTGGTTTGAACTGGCTAGTTTTTTAGCTTGTTCGGTAAAGAATCTATTAGTAATCACCCAGCATTCATCCGCTTTATAATGGCTTTTTGCTGAAGCTATTTCTTGTACAGCTTTTACACCAACATTTTTCTTATATCTCTTAGCTTCGACAATAATTTTCTTACCTTTTGTTGATAAAATTAGGTCCGACCATAGTCACCACTTGCTGGTGTTAATTGTACATAATAACCTATTGCTTTTAACAAGGCCTGAAGATATTCTTCAAATTTCCTGCCTGACATTTTATCAACCTCTAAAATACCTGACTTTTTGAGTTTTCCTTCCCCCAGCGTGTTAACTATCAATGCAAAAATTAGGGAACCGCCAAAAAATACTATTATTCCTAAAGTTAATAAAGGTTCAGCGGTTAACATAGATCAAAGTAAATCTAATCCCATTTTGAATCCATCAAAGAAATCCAGTCTCATACCACTCTACTCCTATTGATCTAATGCTTTTATTTAGATGAAATATTTTTCCGTGCTTTATGATGATCTAATACAATCATAAATAAACCCTTAGTGTAAGATACCAGGTTCCGGAACAATTCCGAATTCAATAAGAACCTGGCACCTTAAAATTAGGAAATTAATCGTTTTTTTTAGGTAAAGGCTTATGAAATAGTTCCGAATTCAATAAGAACCTGGTATCGAAAATTCAATCAATCCAGGTCAATTTATTATGTCATTAACGATCAGTGTAATGCGTTTTTTGCAAGGTCCTACTTAAGTATATAAAATGCTATATCATCTTCTATCCATCCCGCAGATGGTGTCTACTTTGCCCGCACTTGCTGGCTCAAAAATCCGCATTAAAAAAATGCACCAGTTCTGGAACAATTCCAAATTCAATGAGAACCTGGTACTTGAAATTAATCTATTTGTTCATGTGAATCTTTTTCGATAAGACTTTGAGGTTTGCTTTTAAAAATAACCGTACCTTCCACTAAATCAACCAATTTCCTTTTTGTCTATATTTTAACGTATCCAAATTAGTGATGAGGGGAATTTATATAGAAAAAATGAAGAGAAAAATTATTTCCTTCAAATAAAAAATACCCAGAAGCGGTATCAAACATATACTCTGCTGGAGGCTTAATGGCTCTTATTTGCCTTTTCTTTTACGTGACTTTCACTTCTTCCTTAACTCATAACGTTATCATTTTATTTCATCAATTACCTCTTTTATTTCCTGGTAAGCTGTTTCTAATAGCTGTTTTTCTGTATAAGGATTTTGATCATCTAGTATAACGCTGATACACGATAAGGGGTCTTCTAAGCTTGAAGATAAGGAAATATCATGTTCTGAAATATAAAGGTCGCACTCATGTTTACAAAACCCATTAGTACCCCAATCAAATACAGCAGAACTAGTAACATTACTACTCCCTATAATTGTTGCAGTCGGGCTATTTCCATCAAATTTAAATGCCATTTTAGCATGCCAAGGATTTGCTCTTCCTTTCTTCAACTTTGTCATGTTTGGTACATCATAGACAATTACTTGACTGGCATATTTGTTCTCTAGTGCCTGTACAAAGTTATAAAATTCACAATGATTACAATCCGTCTTTCCATCACAGCTTATAAAGTCAGCTCCTACTAGTATTATTTTATTTTTCATTGATGCAGACAGGAAGTAATCAATTGTATTTGATAGATCATTTACCATTGCAACTACATTTGATTGAAAATATCCTGATGATAGTACAACATAATTCCCTCTTGCATTTTTTACAAGATCTATTAAAGCTTTTCTATACATACTTTCCTCTGGTCTCATACGTAATAATATCTTAATAGACACCATTATCCCTCCTTTTTTAAGATATATGCTCACCCATAGAAAATATTACTAGAATAATAGGGCGTTCCTAACCTTGTAAATATAGAAACATATTAGGTCATTGTTTCATTTAAATGCATAGCCCTTTCTATAAAAGTCACAAAAAATTATAACCCACTAAGTGGCCGATTAAGCTAACCCAGTGGTTTTTGTTTTTGCATAATATATTCACTTTTTCCTGTTATGGGGCTTGCCCTTCTCCCTTAACCGCCACGCCATCTTTTCATTCCGAGTTGCTGTCAGTTGCATACCAAACTTCAAATCGCAGACAATTCTTCCCCCTGGATGAATTACTCCCTTTTCAACAATTCGACTAAAAATATCTGGATGGAATTCGATCTTATCCTTATCTATAGATTAAATGCCTGAATGCCTTCTATTTCTTCCAGAAACCATGCTAGGTCTTTTTCCGCTTCATGACCTCTTTGTTCTATATCCTCAAATCCATAAATCTAATTTTTCAAATCCACAATTTGGTCTGTTATAGCCTTTATCTGATTTGAATCACCACCATGCTTTTCACCATTCATCCTCTACCGTATCGTAGAGCTAATAATACAATTGTTGCATCTCTTCCTTAACTTGTTCTATCCTCTTCCGTTCGTTGCCATCAGGGGCATGGACTTTGAGTGCTTGCCTAATATTATCCTCAAATCCTTCATCCTTTTTTATTCCCTATAGGAGTATCCAAAGGGCTTAAACAGCTTTAATCTCTTTAGAAAATATGTACAACTTAAACTTAGGACAAATCGTTACCCTTGAAATCATGAAAGAATTTCAAGAAGTCGCGAAGCATTATAACCTACCTGTGTATCTGGACGGAGCGGGAATTTTTAATGCTTCTATAAAATTAGGGGTAGAGCCGTCAGAGTTTTGCATGTATGTAGATACTGCTCAATTTTGCCTCACAAAAGGATTGGGGTGTCCATTCGGGTCCGCTCTTGTAGGGACCAAAGAATTTATCAAAGAGGCAAAAATAAACTGCCGAAGACTTGGCGGAGGCATGAAACAAGCCGGAATAATTTTGAAGGGTACCAGGTTCTGAAGCAATTTGGAGTTCAATGAGAACTTGAAAATAGTGTTAAGTACTTTGTGATAAGATGAAGATAAAAACGGAGTGATTTGGATGGAATGTACAATTTGTGGAATCGCCCCGGTGCGCGTACAGTTCGACGGACAGCCGCTCTGTATGGATTGCTATAATGCTTCGATGGCGGAGGAGTTCGGGGTGGATCTCCCAAAGCTGCCTAAAATATTTTCCATGTACGATGAAAATGGTGTTCAACGTATTTTTGAAGTCGAACGTCAGATCATGGCTACGGCAATTTTGCTGACAGCCCGAGAACGATGGGAACATGGCTATGAATTTGCAGTGGATGGAGAGCTATTTGCCGATCAACATGCACTGTTCGACCAACTCAGAGAAAAGACCAAACGGGGCATGTCGAAGACTTATCTCGAAACAGGCGAGTATCCAAGTGGCGAGCCGTACATCACTGTCAAAGGCGATCACTTGAAAGGCGTGCTTTCCTATAGTGAAACCAACAGCGAAGCACCACTCGTTATCATAGACGGCAAACCATATACATGGAAAGAAGTCGGCCGTCTTTTGCAGGCATTTGAAGGCTTTCAGGTAAAGATTGAAATGAAGGATTTGGCGGATGAGTGGGACAAATGAAATTGTATGTATATTTCTAGTGCCGCCTGCCGAACTGCTGATCATAAATCGGATTCAAAATCGATGCGAAAAGAGGAGATAATACTTTGCGGACCATCAGTAAGCTTTTCTCTTTTTCATCACAAGATTAATAAAGTTGAAAAAACAGTCGCAATAGTAACAATTTATACAATGTAAAAAAGTCACAAAAAGCTACATGCTTTTGCACAATATAGACTGACGTATGAAAAATAAAACGGCGTCAGTTTCTTGGACAATTCGAAGTTCAAGGAGAACCTAACCACCAAAATGCTGAGTTTCTAAATTTAAATGAATCTTTCTTGTAGTCTGATAAACGTTACTGATTTCTTTCAAATACTGGAGTATACTTAATATACGAGTTTAGTCTGTCAAACTAACATTTTCGGGGGAGATCTTTTGAAACTTATTCGAGTCTTGTTAATCCTTTCATTACTGATGATTGCAATGCCAAATGGAAGCTTTGCCAATGATGATGTGAAATTCTTGAATTATAGCTACACTAAGGACCAATTAGATGCAGAACGATATTTAAACAGTATTCGGGCAGAATTAGGGCTATCTCCAGTCAAGATGAACCCTTACTTAACGATAGCCGCCACCAGCCATGCGAAATATATAGATATCAATAACACACAACTGGATGGTCTTTCTATCCATGGACAAACGCCCGGCAAAAAGGGATTTACAGGTGAAACTCCTACACAACGGGTGTCAGCTGCCGGAGGTAATATAAATGCAGGGGAAGTCATAGTTTCTCAACAATCATCATCAAAGGATGCCATTGATGTTTGGTTAGATACCGCATATCACCGTTCGCCATTGATTAATCCGAATACAACTGAAATTGGTGTCGGTTTATATAAAGGCAACGCCGTTATTAATATGACTTCAACTATGAAGAATACTAAAGAGCAAATTGCCATTTTCCCATACAACAATATGAAGAACGTCGAAATCGGGTTTTATGGACATGAAACACCAAATCCTTTAGAGCAATTTAAACTGGATAAGTCGGGTTATATCCTTTCATTTGCCCCTAATTTTTGGGTCGATGATGTTAAGGCAACATTGTCAGATAGCAAGGGGAATGAAATTCCGCTTTTGGTCGAGGCCACAGATGTGTGGTACTTTTTCCCGACTTATGAGCTTTCCTTTGATGAAAAATATACGATGGAAGTTTCCTACAAAAAAGAGAATCAATCAAAAATGTTTTCCAAAAAGTGGACATTCACTACAAAAAAGTTTCCCACCATATATTTTGGTAGCACTTTCCCGGGTGTGAAATTAAACAATAAATTTCAGAACGGCATATACAATATAGAGCGGTTTAATATGCGATACTTGTCCTCTACGGAGCTTTTAAAGCGTTTGAATTACGAGGTCAATGTTGATGAAAAAAAGAGGACTGCTACAATTATAACGCCTACTGATTCCTTTCTTATCCAAGCCAATAGTTTAAATGCAACAAAGAACAAGAGAATAATACCTTTGAAAAACAGACCTATTTATGAAAACGGGGATATCTATATTCATTTCTCCGTCTTAAAGGATCTATTTGGTATAACATCACAGTTTGACAATAAAAACAGCATTATTAGTATAACGGGAAAAACTCAAAAGATAATTGATCCGATGAGAAATTTTGTATCCCCAAATGAAAAGAAAATCGTTCACGTGGAAACAAATCTTAAGAAGGCTTTTTCAAACACAGACCTACATTTTAATTCCAAGAACTTAACAAATGACAAATCAATGGTTGAGTATAATATCTTTAATTCTTCCAATAAAACCGTTGCTAATATAAACCAATATAATACAAATGATTCCGGGTTTGATTTAAGTATTTATATAACCGATACAATGTCGCCCTATATCGATGAGGATTTGCTTAAAACACTGCAAAACCTAATTGAAATATTTTCAAAAAACGAAGCGTCACAATTTATTAATCAGATTCAATATCATATTAGCCATCCCCCCACTGGCAATATAGCACCGTGGATTAATTGGGAAGAAAATATAAACACGAAAATAAGAATGATATACTCTTATCCTGAAGATGCGATAGAATTTAATAAGAAAGAATGGTCAATCGAGATAGACATAACTGTGCCATTTTGACTAACGAAGAAAAACAAAAATAAGAATCCAGCCAGCCAAGTTTTGACTGGCTGGATTCTTATCTGTTTCTGGACAGGTACCCAAAAATGCGGTTCAGCCCCAAGATTAAAACTTAAACTCCATCCCCATTATCAATAGCCCACTATTAGGTGCATCAACTGTTTCCGAATACCCCGTAAACGTAAGTGTTCCTCTGATAGTTGTTCCCTTTAGGGTTAAGTTATTAGTGAGCATCACTGTTTCATAGCTGCCATAGCTGGTACCGGTTCTGGATGCTGGATAGTTCCCATAGGCTGCTTTCACATCTGCAATAGTGGAGGACCCAATGGTAATTCCTTTACCGTATGATATGGAAGCATCGGGAGATAGATTGTTATACAAGTTACGGAACTTGGCAGTTTGAGTCTAATCAGCACCATAGGAGACATCCATTAATAATTGGTTTGATGATCCTTTAAAAGCAGCTTCCATACGCCCCACATATTCCTTGACCGAAACAAAGTCTCCCATTTGTGTAAGATTTTTATAAAGATCAATTGTATTTCCAAATGGTGTGACTACAATGCCATCTGGACCGAAAAAACCTAATTCGTCCATTGTGAGTTTAATACCTTCTTTCTTCAACCGATCGTCTTCTTCTTTTTGTCTTCAACAAGGACTTTTTCTAAATTCTGCATTAAGGCTTGAGGATTACGAACAATTGTAGAATTCTTTGATATTAATGCGATTTGAAGTGAATTTGAAATTAAAGTCGCATTTTCTCCTGTATTGTTATGATCAAACAATGTATCCGCAGCGTAATAATGTTGTTCAGGTGTTTTAATATAATCGAAAACAACGATGATCTTATTGTACGGCTTCATGATAATAGTACTCGTAATCCTTAGCGCCAATTAGATCTGCATAAATCATGATAAAGTTCGCAACTAATTCATTCCGTGGCAATTCGCTATAATACGAAGAAATATCTACATTTTCACCTGTATTAACTGTTGCAGCAGCAAGTAGTAACTTGCATGTAAATAATCGTAATCCTTGTAAAGGCTATTGTGTGTCACTCTGTGTGTTTAACATTCAATAAGGAATTAAAAGGTACATGGTTCTGGAACAGTTCCGAATTCAATGAGAACCTGGTACCCGAAATTTAACGGATAGTGATTATCATAGAGAGCACGTCCCTCCCGAAAAACGGGTACGGTAAAAAGCCAAACATATCTGGAAAAGAATAAACACAAATAATTGCTAATATGAATAAAGAATTATATCGAATTCTTCTCTTGGTATCGGGGTATTAAAATCATTTTACAAAACAATATTACTTTAGAAACATAAGACAACCATTAGCTTGAATAGAATGATAGGAAAGCGATAGCAAACCCACAATATAATATTTTGTAGTTTTTAATAACCTTTATAGATGTGATATCTATATTTACATTACCTAGCCCATTTGAATACAGGCACTGTAATAAAGACCGCCGTCGCTATATAAGAATGTAATACTTTAATTTAAATTACAAAGGAGGATTTATTATGCCTAACTTAAAAGTGATCATGAATAAGTATGAACAAATGTATTTACTTATCTTATACCATTTTTTATCAAGCGGCGAGATTGAGAATATGAAAATATCGACTGTCGAGATACGGGACAAATATGAGGTTTACTTTAAGGACAGATACGATGATGGTTATAAAACATCAGTATTAGAAAGGATTGGATCTCTTTTAGATTATCTTAAAGGTGAAGGGGGGCTAATTCAAGAAGTTGGGCAGAGAGGATTTTAGGGTACTATTTATTTAAAAGCTCAGTCGCTCTATGATTGGATAGTTAGCTTAGAGAGGATATGATAAAAATGGATCTATTGATTTTCATTATTGGTGCTTCTGGTGAATTTATACCACATATTTATACACAGTTTTCTATTGCGTTTAAGGTATTATGGGAGAAGGTCCTATGTTCCTGTAGTTCCAGAAAACAAATCATCCAGTCAAACTTAAACTTGTCGCTTAAATAATAAAAACATTTAAAAAGGTAATAAGAACAATCTCGAATACAATTAAGGTCGGGACTTAGAACCATACCAGACTCGCAGGACCTATCCCTATTGTACTCTTATACTCCTATTTTTTAATAGGGTTATTTTTTCATTAAGTTAGTTTGTCGACCCAAGTTGTTACTTATAGATTAACTACTAATACACAATGTGTTGAATATTTTTTATATTCGATTCAATTATGTTTCCTGATATGGCAAAAGCCTTCTAACCGAAAGCGGTTAGAAGGCCTTTTTTCTCATTTACAGTCATTGGAATGACACGTTATCTAAAACAATACTCACGCTTCGGCACTGCATCGGAAATGGAGGGGGCTGCAAAATTAAGGTGTAAAACGATTGAGGAAGCAATAGGGAGATCTAATGCAACAGTACGCAGGGCAATCAGTAAGCTGGTTAGGCTGAATATTATTCAAAAGTTTCATTTTCTCCATCCTGTGAACGGAGGGATTGATGCTAATATTTATGTGGTTTTGCCGGTAAGGGCGTTATGAATTTTATGGAGGTTGTTTTTTTGAATTTAAATGCCCAGCAACTGGATTCAATCGGTGGCTGGGCGACATAATGAAACATTCATGATGGTTGAATCAAAAATCGCGGATTTCTGTCCAATTCTTCTTGTAGAAGGATGTATTGTTATCGATTCTTCCCTCTTATCTACTCTTCTCGAAAAAGGAAAATCATCATTTAACCAAAAGTTGTTCTGGGCTGGAACTTGTCACTAATTCATGTCACAATAAATTAATTGTGCAGTGGTATATTTATTATCGTTATTTACAGTTAGCAATACTGAATATGACCCCATATACCAGAATTAACTGATTATCGTTTCTTTAGTTGGAAGAACTAAGTATGGTTTTTCCAAATTCTTTTTCTGCCCTATTATGAATAACGGCATGCAAATAATTCATTTCAATCCAAGAAGGTGCTATTATGTTCAGGAGCGAGATCATACACCATAGACGTTTATTTAATATCGGTAAAGTAATAGGTCAAGTGTTATTCTCTCATAAATATTAATAGCTTATACAAATAACTTATTTGCATCCAATTTATAACCAGCATTCTTTAGTTCTTTAAATAATTCCATGTGCCAGCCGTTCCCTGAATTGTAATTAATATATACAACTCCTGATATATCATTTGGTTTTTCAATATCATCCTTAACCAAAGCACACACATTAGATCTCCCTAATCTTCCGATTAAATAGCCATGTTCGAATACAACGTTTTGTCTTGCCCTCATTTGGAGCTCTTCACTATCTTTAGCTTTTCCTAAATCACAAGGAGTGTAAAGTACAACTCCAAAACCTACATCTATGTGATTCTCTATTTTTTCAATTATCGTTGTTCCTCCACTAGCTTGTTCGTGTAGAATTATGGGTTTCAAATCTAACCTTTCCAAAAACCTTGCGACAGATAGTTTTACACTCTCATCGTGTCCATGTACTATAAATACTTTTTTATTATCGATTTCAACTAAGGGAGGACTTATAAAAAATTTGGGGGATTCATTGATTCTCGTTTTAGCTTCTTTCATTATTTCCGGTGTTACATCATGAGTAAATTCATCATCTCCAAATGCTTCCTCCTTTGTTACAATCCAAATTAAACCCGGGGATAGTTTATTTTCTTTTCTAAGCACTATTGTTTTTATAGGAACTTCCGTAGTTTTCACTACTATTCTAACTATATTTTCAGCTTTTAAAAAATAGCCATTAAATTGTAGTTCTTCTTTTTCTAAGAATGGTAGAACAATTTCTTCAATAATCTTATTTTTACTTTCCTTGTCATATTCATATAAATTTAGGTTTTGATTTGCACCTGGAATATCTGTTACTTCCATAAACACTTGATATAACATTCAATTGAATCCCCTTTTCGCAATAATTAACGTTAGATCCTAATAGCTGTTTCCTTAAGTGAAACAGCTAAGATAGTTATCCTAAAAAAGTGCAATTCGGCAGGGAATCCCCCTGTGTTGGTAAAAAACTTGTGCTCCCCTAAAATGTCCCTTGACGGATAAAGATTATCATAGAGAGCTCGTCCCTTCCGAAGAAACTCCGAAGAGTACAGGAAATTATCAGTATTAAAACGCTGACGTAGGGATTCCGTATAGCCAACGGGTAACGGGTATAGTCGACTTAATCACTATGACAGCATTATAGTTAGTCTAAGGTACCTTTTTTCCTATTGATTTAGAATTCAACGAGAACCTTCTACTCTAAATTAATATACCGATTGCTTGCCCCACGATGTGGAAAAGTTTTTTCATATTTCGAAAAAGCGCGGTTGGATGAGCACAATACTCCAGCTATTGTGCTGGGATAATCTGAAAATAGTAAACTGAACTAACGTTCTCGTTTACAGTTGTGTGGCAAAAAAGATATCACGAGTGGTAAAATCGGGTGGCTGTAATCAATAAATGTGAAGTAATGAGTTCCGACACATTTCCGAATTCAACGAGAAGCCTGCATTAATGCATGGAAAAAGCTCCCCGAAAAATACTTAGTTTAAACCGAATACATTTCTAATTTGCATAGCTGCATACTCTATTACTACTACCAAAGGAACAGAACCCAGTTCCAGCCCCCTGCTCTTGACACCTTAGAAAAGAAGCAGGCCGAACCTAAGGTGTGTGACGACCAGGTGCAGTCCGGTCTACCTGCATCCATGTTAACATATCACACAGGAATCTATTTTCACGTTTTCAATTATACGAGCTCTTTTATGCGATCCACCACCATCACTTTGCCATCAAGAAGTAATTCGTGTAACGGGTTCATGGAATTCTCGGAACTATAATAGGATTTAGCGTATGTTCGGATTTCATTAACCGATCGACAAACCGTCATATCGATCAGTGTCATATCACCTTTGTGAATAGAAGCACCACCTTCGACCTCGACCTGGTAAATATATTTATATTTCTGCCCCTCTTTATATTGCATGGCCAGTCTAATGTCATCGAATAAGTAAACTGCATTTAACCTGGACGGTTTTTCTGGATAATTTATAGCCCTAACTTCTTCAATGATCATCTCTCTCAAATATTGGGCGTGAGACATCGAATCACGTCGGTAATAGTCAGGGCTGGTTACTTTTTCCCCGTAACAAGGTAACAGGAACAATCCCTTAGGTAGTTCTACGTTTGTAACATGAAAGTATTCCAAGTAAATTTCCTCCCTTTTTTTTCCTTCTATTAGTTATTCCACAAGAGGATGGGAAATCTTTAATAACCTCATTTATTCAAATTATAGTTGCTCGGCAATATGGTCCAACTCTTGTGAAGGCTTTCATACATTATTTTTTACCGCCGTGCCTCTTCCGAAGTCATATTTTTCATTACAAGTATCACAATTGCTGTAGATTGACTTATCTCTATATCCAGGTATATCATCTTTTTCGTAAAAAACCTTTCCCTTACCGCAAGGACATGAATATTCCTCTTTAATAATCGAACCGCTCCCCGCTCCATAACCATCATGCTCGTATTCTTTACTTTCCACCAATTTTAGGCTAATAGACAAATATACCCCCTCCTTGTTTTGTATATCTTTCGACATAAACGGAGGAACCCCTTCTTTTTTCACAATTATGCTAAATGGTTCTATTCTTGTTATGGTGTAAACAAGCACATTATCGCAGATGCCTATTTCCACATTCCTTGGCATGCAAGCTGGACTAAAGTGCTCATCCGTTCACACTACATCAGATTATAACTTCGGCTACCCTATGAAAAGTAACCCTTCTTAAAAGGGGGCTCTGACTTTCATATAATCCTGCTTGTTAACTCTAAAAAAAGGTACCATGTTCCGGAACAACTCCGAATTCAATGATAACCTGGTACCCGAAATTGGTACCTGAAATTAATTCAAGATTAGCCATGCAATAATCTTCATAGATCAATAAACATGCAGGTAATCCAATGACAAATCTTGAAGTGAAAAAGGAATGGCAGGTTCGAATCTCCGACTTCAAGTCAGGCGGCCAGCGTGGAGCTGCATGGTGTGCTACCGATCAGATCAATCTCCACCGAGATGAGTGATTATTACAGGTTAACACATCAGCCTTCTTAACTGGGTATTACGGAGCGCAATCCCTTCATCGATTTGGCTTTCGGCCAGCCGCCTAACTGTCTACGCTTAAAGATGAAGGTTACCCCTCATCCTCCAAGACTCGCTACGGGCGAATGGCTAATTCTTACCCGGCGGGAATCCACCCGCTATATGCTGCAACCTTGCTCGGTCGCTCAACCTGGTACCCGAAATTTTTTTCTATTGGAACTAGAGTTAGTTATCTAGAAGAGGTGAAATTGAAGGCGATTAAAATGCGGTTAGCAGGTGTTCCTGTAGGCACCCATTTTTATTCCACTCTACTTTTTCTCTTTACTCTTATTTCCCACCCTTTTCTCAATGCTACGCTCATTAATCTTTTCGATATTAAAGCCGCGTCTAAACAAATATGCCCCATAAACCACAGCCGCAATTATTACCAAATTCAAAAAATGTATAGCACTCACCTTTCGTTCAGATAATATCCAAGTGTCTTAAAGGTATAGGCAGAATAATAAATCTCCTCCATTCTTCTTTAATTAGGTTTATCCCTTTTATCTCCTAAGCAAATAAAAGTGAGTGTCACTTTAAACTATAGCAAGTTGCTCTTTCTTAGCTGCTTGCTACTACTCTTGCAATGTCGACTACATTTTTCTGCCAGACACTTCAATATTATAAGAAGGTATTCCCTGGACTTCCCCAGTATGTTTCTATTTCGTTAATGTGCCTAAGATGTTTTCAGATTCGTTCAGCTGCTCCATTCTATTTATAGTAGCAATTCCCACCTTATGAAATTGTAAAGGTATCTGTACGAGAAACATTTATGTTAATTCAGATTAAAAACGGTACCAGGTTCTGAAGCGATTCCGAATTCATTGAGAACATGGTACTTGAAATTATTCCGAGGATTCAATCTATAGGCCATCAAAAACATATATTATTTCCTTGTTTTTGATAGCTTATAAAAAAAAGTCGGGATAAGTTCTGTTAGAGGAAGGTGTCCAATTCCATATGGAAAAGGACCCGACCTACTCGACCTGGAATAATTCTAAAATCATTGAGAACCTGGTACCCGAAATTAATTCTAATCATATCCGTAGTAACACCATAGTGTTTTGTCGTTTCCTCGACATCTTCCTTCACTATGTAATACTAAACAAGGTGCCAGACTCTGAAACAACTCCGAATTAAATGAAGAAAAGACCAAACGGGGCCTGTCGAAGACTTATCTCAAAACAAGAGAGTATCTAAGTGGCGTGCCGTACATCACTGTCAAAGGCGATCACTTGAAAGGCGTGCTGTCCTATCGTGAAACCCACAGCGAAGCACCGCTCGTCATCATAGACGGCAAACCCCATATACATGGAAAGAAGTCGGCCGTCTTTTGCAGGCATTTGAAGGCTTTCAGGTAAAGATCGAAATGAAGGATTTGACGGATGAGTGGGACGAATGAAATGAAAAAAGGTACCAGGCTCTAAAACTATTCCGAATTCACTGTGAACCTGGTATCCTATATCATTCACGATCAACAATAACGCTCTTCAAATTTCCTCCAAGCTTCAATGCTTTTTTCACTTGAAAGTTCTTGAATGAGTTGGGAATCAAATAGAATCTGAAAGGTGAATGGATCAATAATTTTTCTAATATCGCTATGAATCGGATCTTTAATAATTCTATGAAGCGAATTTACCATCCCAAATTCCGATACGCCAGATCCACTATATCGGATTTGAAAATCATGACTAAACGTTTCTATTACCTTTTCAGACATTGAACTATAAACCTCCGCTATTCCTCCAGGACCAAATTTATAGTTCTGTGCAACAATAAATTTCCCGGCTATTGCTTGCCAGGAAGACCATTTCTCATTTTTTTTAAAACGTATCTCAAAGATTGGATTAGCTTTTTCAAACATTGCTTTATTTGTGAGAATAGTAAAATCCCCAGGATACCCCGAACTTAATTCACCTCTTGTAAATGAACGAGATTCTTTGAAAGTACGAGAATAAATAGAGTAGACACAAAGTTCACTTTCATCTATCCCAAGAATATTACTCATTTGGACATTTTCCACCTTATCAGGAACAAAACTATCTATTTCAATTATCTGAACAAAGGGAGTATCGCTAAATTCACCGTTTATAATTTGTATGCCATCTTTTAAAATATTTCTTCCGGATATTATATCTGCTTTACTTGCTTGATGGACATTCAAATTATCTTCAGTAAAATCAAACAGTAAAGCTTTAATTTTATCTTGCATAATTTCTCTCCTTTAAATTTGATAATACTGCTTTATTATCCATAAGGGATGGATTGATTTTCATCAAAAGACTTAAACCTCTATCACTAATTAAAGAAGTAACATTACTTGCAAACTCTTTAACTTCTTCTCCAATAGGTTTTTTATGCTGGAATGAATGATTTTCAAATAAGAGTATTGGCTCATTTTCTTCAATAGTATATTCACTCACGTTTTTCTTGAAGTATTTCTCCAAATTAAATAAATGATAATTTTCCGCATACCATTTATAATCGAGATTACAATTTTCCTGGGCTATAATTTTTTTAAGATCTATTAATGTTAAATCCCAGTAATCACCTGTTCTTGAGTAACGACCTGCATTATATCCTTTTGGCACCATTATAAAATTCCCAATTGTATGTGAGTGCTCGGCGAACTTTTCTAATGCTTTATAAATTGATTTGTCCTTTAAACTCATTTCCTCATACCATCTATTGATGTTTTCCAGAAAATAAATATCTCTATAAACATCTTCCGTTTCAGTTAATTCATATTTCTTTATATAGTTTTCCACCCAATACGGCTCCACATATTTTAGGACGTCTCTAAGAAAACTATTAAATGTAGTAGCGAATGAATGCATAGTGTCTGTTTCTAAGTTAATTTCATCATTAATTATGAATCCCCTAATTCCGTTATATTGCAAACTATCGACTTCTGTAATCAAAGATTCAAATAAAACTGTTTTCACTACCTCCGTAGTATCACAATCAAATGAAGTTGTGTATAGACTTAATTTGGGTTTGGTGGCGATTTTATAACGCAACCAGTTATTAATAAATTCCGTCTTCTCATCTTGGTACTCAAGAGTTATCTGGGAGTCTTTAAAGTAATCTTTCTTTAACTCCAACTTACTTTTATCTAGGATAGCCAATTTCTTCATATCAAATAGAAGATAGTCTTGAATTTCCTGCCAAGACGATTGCTTATTTAAACTTTTTATCCCATTAATAAATTCAGACTTGTTCATATCTACACATCCTTGTTTGGTTTACCTGTAGAATTTCTCCTTATAGCAATTGCTTTTGTACAATAGTGATGGTGTTGGCAAGGTATCATGATTAGTGGCGAATGTTCGCTGCCTTCGGACTTTTTCTCATCTCCTATTGACACTATTCGCCAAGAAAGGTGAAAATCCTCCCATAATAAAAATACAGTCTGAAGGATATGCGAAGTAACGATCCCGCATTAAATTACCCAGCAACATAATCAACTCGGTTGCTGGGTATTTTGTGTCAATGCATGCGCAGTGGACACCCATGATTATTGTAGCAAATTAACTGAATTCAACCACGCACAGGTACCTCAAAAGCCCTTCCCCCTCTCCAACAACTCCCTAATCTTCTGCAACACCCGCTCCCTTCGCTTCTTCACTCCAGGCACCGAAATGCCGAATCTCTTTGCACATTCAGCCTGACTGCATGCATCTATAAACAGCCATTGAAGTAATTTCCTATCGTTTTCTGTTAGTGATTCAATCACATTCTCGAGACGTCCAATCCCACAATTCTCCTCCGTCTCATTCACATCGATCAAATAAGTCAACTTATCAACTCCAGTAGGCATGTGATGTTCCTCAAATCGGTTTTCCTTCCTCATCTCGTCCATCATCGCACCACGAATCGACCGATAGGCGAACGGTGTGAAATCCCCTTTCTCGTCATCAAACCGTTCCCATGCCAGCCAAAGGGCAACCCTTCCCGTTTGCCGAAATTGTTCATGCCCGCGATAAATATTCAACTGTCGAATACAAGCGGAAATCATTGGTTCATATTGAGTTAACACGTCTTCAAAATTCAACACTTGGTTGACCTTTCCGATCGTGCACGATTCAGTTTATTCCCGGGTACCTCCATCATAGAAGGAACGAACTATAGACACCAATGAGCATTTATGACGTTTGGCTTACCATACTTGGTATATAAATAGGGCATTCAAGGTCTTTTGTAGACAATTTTTAAAATAAATATGTATTTTCGACATTTTTAGACTATTATTCTATAAAGCAATAAGATAAAATAAAAGGTGAAGTGATTAGAAAGGAGGATATAGCATGATAGATGATAGTTTACTACTTGATCATCGGGCTTTGGCACTTGAAAAAGTCAGCTCAGGGAAGTATCTGTCCAAGATTATTACATTGCACGGAATCTATTTATCGGAAACATGTCCTATCGAACTACTTAACAGGGCATGCTTGCGCTACCACTCAACCAAGAAAGGGCGCAAGGAGGCAGTTAGAACACTTATGGACTTCGGCAAGAAACCACCATTCCTCATCTCAGACGAAGTAGGTGTGTTTCCGACAAAGGCTTCAAAACATCCTGATTGCGTTTGGATCTTTGGTCATTTTTTTGCTACAGAAATGGTGGATAAAAAGAATACGAAACTTACTTTCAAAAATGGAATGACCATAAATGTAAAAGAATCTCTCTACACAATCAAAAAACAGAAGTTGCGGCTCCACACACTACTCAGCCATGTACAACAATCCAAACGTCAATACATATCCGAACAGCCAATGTTTGTTGTAAATGACCCAAATTCAAAATACAATGCCGCCAATTAATATTTATTCATAATCCAATAGGAAAAGGCACTACAGTCCACCAAAATCTGTAATGCCTCTTTTTTATGTTGTAAATCACTTTCCTACTCCCCAAAAACAACTTTTTAAAATAAATTCTTCCACACAGTATCCCTTTCGCCCCCACACATCTATATAGAAGGTGAAGGGGGATATCTAAATGTTACATTACTTAAAACAACACTCTCGTTTCAACACAACCGAAGAATTGGACGCAGTCGCAGAGCAGCATGTCACACGCCACTGGCATGAAATGACGAAATCGAATCGCCAAGTGTTAGAGATCATCCGCCGCTATTCAGTCAAATACGGAGCAGCCCATTTGAAGCATGAAACGATTGAGGCCGCCACAGGTAAATCAAACATCACTGTCAGACGCGCCATCCGGAAACTTGTCCAGCTTGGCATCATCGAAAAAGTCCGCTACATCCGCCCAGTAATGAGCGGGGTTGGAGCCAACATCTACACCATTTTACCCTTCGATGACCAGGGGATAATGGTCAGTCGGGATGATGACAATAAACCGCATGACGATGAGGAAAACAAGGAGATGTCCAAGGACCAAGCTCTTCTTTCTAAATCTCTATTAAAACCTAAAGATCTTACAAACACGTCTCCAGTGGAGTCGCAAAAGTTATCCACAAGCCTATTCAGTCGGATGAAAGATTTCCTTGCCGGAACAATCGGAGAGAAAAAATTAGCCCGTGAATTCTATGGAATCCACAGAGCCATTTCAGGACGGATGTTGAAATTTGAGATTTATAAGGACGACAAGCATGTGTTCGAGGACCTTGCCTATCGTGCGCTGATGATCACTGTCATGGCAACAAAAAAGAAATCAATCCACAACTTGCCGGGGTATTTTAAAGGTGTGTTGGACAAGTTAATCGATGATAAATATTTCAATAATATTTTCATGCTGTATGATGTGCCGGTGCAGGAGTTTGATTGTCCTTAATGGGTATTTGGGCTTATTTATAAAAAACTTTCTCAGGGATTATCCTTTTTACCTTCTGCTATCTATATAAGAGGTGAAGGAGGAGTTAACATGACCCATCATCTAAAACATTAAAAAAGGTACCAGGTTCTGAAACAATTCCGAATTCAATGAGAACCTGGTACTCGATTATGCTTTATCTTTCCTGCTAATTTTTCTTTAGACAAGATCTTAGATAAATTTTCAATTACACCTATGTTAATGCCTTGCTTGTAAAGATTGTCCGGGTCGAGGTCTATTTCTTCTGGCCAGCTAACTGATTCAAGCTCCGGGTCAACAAATACCTGTTTAAAGAACTCAGAGTCCTTAAGTTTTTCCAGTACACCTTTCATATGAGGCTTTATATCAACAATCTTCTTCTCTTCGTTGTCAAAGGTGATATATAGCCAGCCGTCAGGAAGTGGTTTTACCGATTTGACTAAAACCATTTTAAAACCTCCTCAGTAGAGTGGTGGAATTTTGTTGGGTGCTTTCCCATCACGGCAATCGTTCCACCCTTTCATAATATCATCTCGCCATTTTTCCAGCCATTTTACCACATCATTGTCTTTACTTGAAGGTAATGGGCTATCACCTTTCAGGTATTCCCAGTTGCAATTTCAATTCTTGTTCTATATTCCCCGACAACATGAAAATGTGGCGGGTCATGATCGTTGTAATATAGCACTACTGTAACGCCACCAAATTTACTAATTTTAGGCAACATCGTACACCACCTTCTAGTATATGACAAAAATTCAGCGAGACTCTGACAACTCCTCCCCCCTCTCCCGACAATACCTCGCATATTCCCTCCCCGTCTTCTCCCACCCAACCGGCAATAAGGACGGCAATAACTTCAGATTCAAAAACGCATGGGGGCTATTCTGTTCATAAAAGTAATATTGATAGGATGAGTAGCGATAGTGTTCCATCGAATTAACCATCGGCTCTTTCGTTTCAATCGGGTTCCTATGTATATACGATCCAACATTCAATAAACCAATTGAATCGACAATCTCTTTTGAGTAATACCTGTTTTGATAGATTTGACCAACATAGTTGTATTTTTTGCGGTAATAGTCACTGTACCGACGATTGAGACGCATCATGATTTTCCCAAGCGGAACGAGGCGTGAACGAATCAGCAGGTGGACATGGTTGGACATGATGCAATACGCAAATAGTTCGAATGGGTATTTGCCATTTACAAAGTTCAGGTTCCTAAAATATTCATACATATCTCGTTCAGTATTGAATATGTTCTGTCGATTGTTGCCCCGGACAATGATGTGATAAAAACCGTTCGGATGCCAATCCCTCTTCTTATTAGCCACCGACAACTACCTCGGACTTATTTCCATGAATGGCTGATGCAATCCGTAGGCAATCTATCGCTTCTGAAATAGAAGCCTCGCTGATGGATTGTTCACCCGCCAAGTCCGCAATTGTTCTTGCAACCCTGATCAGTTTCACCATTGTTCGATTGCTCCATTTTTCTCTGAAACAAATGGATTGGATGAAACGTTCCTGCTCGTCTGACAGCATGGTTGCTGCCATAAGCTTGGATACCGGTACATTCCCATTTAAGTGAACGGAGGAATATCGCTTTCTCTGTATTTCCCTTGCAACAGTGACACGTTCACGGATGACAATAGAAGACTCTGCTTGTCTATTATTAAATACGCCTACACTTTTTAAGGTAAGGATAAAATCAATCCTGTTCAATAAAGGCCCAGAAGCTTTCAACTGATAAGATCTAATTTGTGCAGGTGTACATGTGCAATATTTCTCATTGGATCCAAAATAACCGCACGGGCAAGGGTTTGTGGCTGCTACTAAAATGAAAGCAGAAGGGTACGTCACGGATTGTCTAACTCGATTAATCGTCACTTCCCCGGACTCCATCGGTTGACGTAGCATATCAAGTGTCTTCCTCGAAAACTCGCCTAATTCATCCAAAAATAAGACACCTTGGTGCGCCAGTGAAATTTCACCTGGTCTAGGAAACGTCCCTCCTCCTATGAGCGATACGGAAGAAGCGGAATGATGCGGAGCACGGTACGGCGGTCGTTTCGAAAACCCTCTTTCTTCTTGTGCCAAATGATAGATTCCATAAGTTTCAAGCATACTTTCATCGGACAAATCAGGCAGGATGGTGTGAAAAGCGTCCGCAAGCAATGTTTTCCCACACCCCGGTGGTCCATTCAACAAAACATGATGGCCTCCCGCGGCTGCAATCTCCATTACCCGTTTCGCCTCTTCATGGCCACGCACCGCGGAAAAATCAGCAGTGGGCAAATCTTCATCCACTTGCCCGTCCGTGGAAACAGTATGGAATAGAACATCAGGCAACGAAATTGTCTGTTGCCCCCTTAAATAAGCCAAAAGATCTTTCACCGAATGAATCGGGACAAACTCCACATTTGGCGTAGCTTGAAGATAGCTTGTGTCGATTGGGGGAATAACGATTCTTTTGAACCCCAACACTACCGCTTGTTGGATTGCAGGGATTAAGCCATGAAATGGCAGCAGCTCCCCCGATAATGACAATGCTGCAAGAAAACAGGTCTCGGAATCAATCGGTATCGGTTCAAGTTCAAGCTTTTTAAGTACTGCAAGAAGCATCGCACAGTCATGCCCTGTCCCGGATTTTCGCTTGTCCGGTGGAGAAAGATGGATCGTTAGCCTCTTCAAACTTATATCAATAGCAAGCACATTTAAACAACTTAATATCCGGTCTTTCGATTCTTTCATCGGGGCATCCGGCAAACCGATTATGACACAGGCCTCTTTCTCATCTCGAACATTAGCCTCCACCATCACTCTATGCCCTTTCATCCCCTCCAGCCCAACGCTCAATACATACCCCACAACCTCACCCCTATTTCTTTTCCCTCACCATACGATAGATCGGTTGTTCTGTAAATTTTCAAAAAAGGGGAATAATTAGGATTTGAGGGGTTTTTGGGGGATAAATATTTATATAGTCAGATTCAAAATTGACGACAACCTCAATAGACATGCGGTTTATTGAATTTAATGAGGGTTATGCAAAATTTCTATTTTGGGTACAAGATTCTTGTACTATTCCGCATTCAAACTAAACCTAAGCATCAAAAAAAGATTCCATAAGTGGTATTCACCTATGGAATCTTTTTTCATTATCAATATAGTGAAAGATACCAGGTTCTGAAACAATTTTGAATTCAACGAGAACCTGGTTCTTGAAATTTACTTTAGAAACATAAGACAACCATTAGCTTGAATAGAATGATAGGAAAGCGATAGCACCCACAATTTTGGTCATGAATAAGTATGAACAAATGTATTTACAATAAAACGGTACCAGGTTCTGGAACAATTCCGAATTCAATGAGAACCTGGTACCCGAAAATTACGCCCGAAATTAACACGAACGCTGGCATCCTAAATCATGATCATTAACCAAGATACATGACTTTGTAAACAAAAAATGTTAAAGCTCTCCGCCATTTGAATTGTTATTTCTCATTTTGTCTTGTAATGTATTATAGTTTGCTGTATAAGTAACTCTTGCTTTTCCTTTTTCAATATCTTCCCTGTAAAAAATTTTTATCGTATCTAAATACCAATATAAATAAGTGCTGTCCATACCTTCGTTTGGTTCACTAGGTTTTCCATATTTTTTAAACAAACTTCCTTTTATTCCAATTATATCATCCTCATCCAACCCTTTAAATGTATACAAACTTTCATATAAGATATAATCAATAAACTTTACAGTTTTAGTTTCAGTCATAAACTTCAATGATTCCTCAACTTCATCTTTGTACTTTTCTCTTAGTTCAATAATTCTAGTATTCTTCTCTTCATCACTTAAATTAGAATTAATAATATCTTCTTGTCCTTGAGTAAGTTTTTTAGGTATTAGGTTTTGCAAATGAATTACTTCAGATCCACTAACCTCATTAGCGAAGGAATATTCCAAGGTAGCTTTATAACCGTTTACAATTACATCCTCATATTCAATAATATCTGTATTCGAAAGCTCAAAAATGTCATAATAACTATTGCCTGCTTTTTCCTCAATAGAGATAACCTCATCCATTGTCATTCCCCATTTTATATTGCGAAAACTTTCATTCGAACTTGTATTTCCACATGCAGATAATATCAAAACTAATGAAATGGAATACAAGAAACATCTAATCATGGTTTTCATTAAACAAACCCCTTTCCTTACTGAAAATTTATTCATAACCATCGTACCATAATTCAAAAAAGAAATTGGTAATATGACAGGTACCGGAATCTAAAGCAATTCCGAATTCAATGAGAAGGACAACTGCTACAGCACCAGACTCCAAAGTTTTACTCAGTAATTCCTGTTTCACGTTAACCATCTCTTATCTTAGTACATCTAAAATCTTCTTTTGGAAGTTTTCAATTCGCTTCAATCTGGTAATCCCTCAATATCTCCTTTGCAGTAATGACCATTGCTCCAACATTCAAGTCGATTTCAAAAGACTCTTGCATTAATTTTTTCCAATAAACCCGCTATGACCGAGTAGTCCTACACCATTGGCAACATTGGATTCTGTACCTTCTTGCTTTTTATTGAACCGAGGAACATATCTCGAGTGGCCTTCTGCTGCTACTAATACAACCATTGTTTCTCCAATCGTCACAAGTTCAGGAAACATGACGAATGACCTCCAATTCAACCCGTTTTCAATTAAAAACATCCCACTACGAATAAATATAAGGTCAGCTATCAAATACGCCGACCTTACAAAAAATTTATAAAAACAGTACCAAGTTCTGAAACAATTCCGAATTCAATGAGAACCTGGTACCAGAAATCTATTGAAACTGAGATGTCTGATAGAAGTTGTATACAATTTCCACGCCTGAAATTTTCCAATGATAAAACTGGTATAATGCTAAATTTGAACGAATACTAACAGGTATAACTTCACCAGTTAACGTAGGATGGTTTAGCCTTTACAATATCCCTGTAAACTGGTAAATGCGTGCTAAATTGCGTGTCTTATTGACAGACTACAATAATCACATTACGGGTTCCGGAACAATTCCGAATTCAGTGAGAACCTGGTACTCGAAATAATTCCGAATTCAATGAGAACCTGGTACCCGAAATCATTTATGGTGCCAGCGTTCTGGAACATTTCTAAATTCATTGAGAACCTGGCTCCCCAAGCAACTTCCCGCCAGCACCCCGCAAACGTTGCATAACATCCTTTATCCCATCAACTTCTGGAACCCAATTCCAAATGGATAGCAACAAAAACAGATGAATTTGCCTGAGCCCTCCACTAATCCTACATACTCTGCAAACTCATATTCAAATTTAATTTACACTCGGTCCGCGTGGACCGATCCAGTTCTTTTCGAATCTCTATTTTCTTATGACCATTAACAGTCATACGTATGGAGAAAATAAATTCACACCTTCACTTTTTTGAGCAAATAATAGAAGATTACCATTGGTACGTGAATATAGCCACTGAATTGTCCCACCTTTGCCATGTTTCTGGCCCACCAATGACAAGATTTTGTTCCACCTCTGCCATGCACAGGACCACCCTCCTTTATACTTGAGATGCACCTAATGGTGCAAATCAAATATAAAGGAGGGTTTTTTGTGATTAAATATCGGGAAATCTTGAGGCTCCATGCCCAGGGGATTAGTCAAAGGGGCATTGCCTCAAGTACTTCAAACTCTAGGACAACGATACGGGAGGTGGTGAAAAGGGCCGAAGAACGCAACATTAGCTGGCCATTGGAGGAAGAATTAACGGATCATGACTTACAAGAGATGTTGTTTCCAGAGAAACATGCCTCTAATGATTTTAGACGAAAACCGGACTGTGACTACATTCATAAAGAACTGGCAAAGCCGGGCGTTAATTTGACTCTCTTATGGGAGGAATATTCTCTTAGCTGTAGGTCAAATGAAGAAATCCCATATAGCTATCGTCAGTTCTGCAGGATCTATCATGACTATGCCCGCAAAACGAAAGCTACCATGCGTATTAAGCGTAAACCAGGAGAGCTTTTGGAAGTTGATTGGGCGGGGCAAACAATGTCAATAAGAGATCATCTAACCGGCGAAGATATCCCAGTACACATTTTTGTTTCTGCCCTTCCGTGCAGCCAATACGCTTATGTAGAAGGTTTTCTTTCGATGAATGCAGAGTCATGGATCACGGCTCATATTCATGCATTCAAGTTTTATGGAGGGGTTCCAAGAATCATTGTTCCTGATAATCTGAAGACAGGTGTAGTAAAGGCTTCAAAGTATGAACCAATCATCCACGCGGGATATCAGGAGATGGCTGAGCATTATCACACGACGATTGTGCCTGCGCGCGTTCGTCACCCAAAAGATAAGGCAAGCGCTGAAAGTACAGTAGGTCATATTTCAACATGGATTATCGCTTCACTTCGAAACCAAGAGTTTTTCAGTTTAGGAGAGTTAAATGACGCGGTTCATGAGAAGCTAGAGGAATTTAACCACAAACCTTTTCAAAAGAAGCAAGGAAGCAGACACACGGCATTTAAAGAAGAAGAACACTTCGCATTAACACCGTTGCCTGCTTCAACATACGAAATCGCAACTTGGCGAATTGCGACCGTACAATATGATTATCACATAGTGGTGGATAAAATGTCTTACTCTGTTCCATATGATTATGTAAAGTACGAGGTTGATATTCGAGTCACAAGAACCATTGTGGAAGTATTTTATAAAGGCTTGCGAATCGCTTCGCACAAAAAACTGAAAGGAAAACCAGGACAATCCAATACCTTGTCTGATCACATGCCTAAGAAACATAAGCAATACATTGATTTTGACGCTTCATATGTACGCCAATGGGGAAAGACTGCTGGTCCTAATATCTTGATCACCATTAATAGTATTTTAGCTTCTTATCGTGTTGAAAAACAAGCACTGAAGTCCTGTTTGGGACTAATTAAGTTGTCAGACACTTACTCAGTAGAACGGTTAGAAAAAGCATGTGAGCGTGCACTGAGATATACAAGTAGACCTACACTTAAAAGCATTCAGACAATGCTTAAAAACGGACAGGATAAACTCCCTGTCATAATTGAAGAAGAAAGTGATCGAAAAGAAGTTAAATCCAACCCTTACGGTTTTACACGAGGGGCAGACTATTATGGGGGTAAGAACCAATGACAACTGAAAACACTTTATCCAAACTAAATGATATGAGAATGGCAGCGATGGCTGAGGGATATATGGATCAATTGAAAAACCCTGAATATCAGGACCTATCGTTTGAGGATCGTTTCGCAATGCTTGTTGATATTGTGGGGACGCAGAAAGAATGCCAAGCTCGATCGCCTTATCAAAGGTGCAGAGTTCCGGGATAGCCAGGCATGCATAGAAGATATAGAATATCACGCTGACCGAAAGCTCGATAAAACTCAAATTCTAAGATTAGCAACTGGAAGGTATATTCAAGAGAAACATAATATCATCGTTAAAGGTGCATCAGGAAACGGAAAAACTTACCTAGCATGTGCTTTTGGTGTCGCTGCTTGTCGTCAGTTTTATAAAGTGCGATATATACGCCTTCCGGATTTATTGGATGAACTCGCAGTAGCCAGGGGTGAAGGCATTTACCGCAAGGTAATTAAAAAATACACGAAGGTAGATTTACTGATCCTTGATGAATGGCTTTTAACGCCCCTAAAAGAAACCGAATCCAGAGATCTTTTAGAAATCGTTGAATCAAGATATCAAGTTGCCTCCACAATATTCTGTTCCCAGTTTGACCCACGTGGCTGGCATGAAAAGATTGGCGAAGGTACGTTGGCTGATGCCATTCTTGATCGAATTGTACACGGCTCCTATCATATGATGCTTGATGGTGATGTTTCAATGCGTGAACGTCATGGATTGGAGGGTTCTTTATGATTCCTGAAGAAGTGGAGAATCGTATTGCGAAGTATTTTTTCATAATTATCTACCAGATGAAATCATGTATGAACTTGTAGACCTGCTTATCCCGCAGTGTTTGAATGTAGAGGATGAAAATGACTTAGACCAAGATGGACTAGTCACTGAAGCAGTGTTAATTCTTCGGGATCGATTGGATGGAAAAAATATGAAATAACTAAATGCAGCCATCGAAAACTTGGTTCGATGGCTGTTTTAAGAATAATTTGTGTGGATTCCCCTATGGCAAGGGTGGAACAATTCAATGTCAGAAGTGGGCCAAAAACATGGCAAGAGTGGAACAATCGCATGGCTGTAGTCAGTACGAGGGCGCAAATCACCCAAAATACTTCCCACCACTCAAATATCCCGCACTTATCCCCAAAAACTGATTCCCGCTTGTCCCATTGGTTAACAGAAACTCCCTAAGACGAATCCTAATGACTTCTTGGTCCATGATGTGCCCGAATCCTACTGCAAGTTTTGAGTCGTTCAATATCTTTTTAATGGTTAGTTTTTCGATCAAGTTGAAGACAAGCTCGCTATCTTGTATAGCTTCAAGGATTGCGTCAACTTCCTCGTGGAACTCTCTCACTTGCTTATTGAGTTTCTTGGCTGCTATTTTTTTACGTGGCACCATTAATATTCTTCTATGTACGGGTTCACCAAATATGATTTCTTCACGCGGCTCAGTTGTCAGCCCGGTTGCCGGTGCGGTTACTTCTTGCATGGTGGTGAAGTACTCTATAGGAAATCAACTTCATCGGTACTCTGAAAAAATGTTGCCAGAGATTCCGGAACAATTTCGTATTCAAGAAGAACCTAAATCTCATGTTTGATTCAATCTTCATATAATGAATATCTGTTTTCCAGTAGAAAAGCTTCGTGAAGATTATTTCTCCCCACGAAGCTTTTTCATAGTTGAATATTAGTTGTCTAATCGGTTCTTAACTAAAATTCAAACTTCCAGTGACTATTATGAATCACATTTCTGAAAAACGGTACCAGGTTCTGGAACAATTCCGAATTCAATGAGAACCTGGTACCCGAAATTTTAGTCATACAATGCTTAAAAAACTACCCCAGCCATCGGCTGGGACCATCATATTTCTAAAAAATTCAATCCCTACTAAACAAATCCCTAGTATAAACCTTCTCCGCTACATCCCTAATCTCATCTGCCAACCTATTCGCCACAATAACATCACTTAAACTCTTAAACTCTTCAAAGTCCCTAATAACCTTAAAGCCATCAAATTCCTCAGAGTCAAGCGCCGGCTCATAAACAACCAGCTCTACCCCAGCAACCTGCAACCGCTGCATAACACCCTGTATAGCCGACTGCCTAAAATTATCCGAATCCGTCTTCATCGTCAAACGATAAATCCCAACTACTTTCGGCTTCCGTTCCATAATCATATCGGAGATATGATCCTTCCTCGTATCATTCGATTCTACAATCGCCTTAATAATCGCATTCGGTACGCCTTCAAAGTTGGCCAACAGCTGCTTCGTATCCTTAGGCAGGCAATACCCCCCATAACCAAATGAAGGATTATTATAGTGCCCCCCTATCCGAGGATCTAACCCAATTCCTTCAATAATATGCTGGGCATTCAACCCTTTCACTTCCGCATAGCTATCCA
The DNA here is from genome assembly GCF_030433715.1 of Sporosarcina highlanderae. Classification (GTDB taxonomy): domain Bacteria; phylum Bacillota; class Bacilli; order Bacillales_A; family Planococcaceae; genus Sporosarcina; species Sporosarcina highlanderae. The sequence goes on from NZ_JAROCC010000001.1 coordinate 66,475, forward strand.
ACTCATTAAAGAATGATACCCGCATTGCCAAATATGTATTAGCAAACAGCTTAATCGCTTCCGCCTCTGTAGAATTCGTAAACAACACAGGTACATCCTCTTTAATAGCCCCTTGCACCAACAAATCTGCAAATTTCCGGGCACGTTCAGACTGCTCCCCTACAACCACTCTTGACGGGTATAGATTGTCATAGAGAGCTCGTCCCTCCCGAAGAAACTCCGGAGAGAACAGGATATTATCCGTATTAAAACGCTGACGTAACGATTCCGTGTAGCCAACTGGGATAGTCGACTTGATCACCATGACAGCATCAGGGTTAATCGATTGTACTGTCTCTATAACCGCTTCCACCGAGCTCGTATCAAAGTAATTCTGCTCCGGATCATAGTTCGTCGGAGTGGAAATTATAACAAACTCCGCATCCTTAAATGCCTCTTGAGCATCCGTAGTAGCAGACAAGTTCAATTCCTTTGTATCAAGATAAGATTCAATCTCCTTATCCTGAATAGGCGATAACCCGCGATTAATCAAATCTACTTTTTCTTGTACAATATCATAAGCAATGACTTCATTATGTTGAGCTAACAGTACTGCATTGGAAAGACCTACATAGCCCGTACCTGCAATGGTAATTTTCATCTCTTCCACTTCCTTCTTTCTCACTTAACGTTGTAATAATCCACATACCAATCCGCAAACTTTTGTAACCCTTCTGCAATTGGCGTTTCCGGTTTAAAACCAATTGCCTGTTGCAATAAATCAGTGGAAGCATAAGTTGCAGGAACATCTCCTGGCTTAATCGGTTCAAATTCCTTCTTGAAGACAACTTCCCTACCAGTTGCATTGCTCAGACATTGTTCCAATGTTTCAATAAACGTCATCAACTTCTCAGGATTGTTATTACCGATGTTATAAACCTTGTGAGGCACCGCTTCAGTAGGAGGATGACCAATCAATCCTTCAATACCAGCAACAATATCATCGATATAAGTGAAGTCACGGTATAAATCATTCTCAAAATCACCGTTATTAAAAATCTTAATTGATTCTCCAGCAAAGTACTTGTCTGCAAATCCGAAGTACGCCATATCTGGTCGACCCATTGGTCCGTATACCGTAAAGAAACGTAGTCCTGTGGCAGGTATTTTATACAAATGGCTATATGTATGGGCCATTAACTCATTGGATTTCTTCGTGGCAGCATAAAGTGACACTGGGCTGTCTACAAAGTCTGTCTCTTCAAATGGAACCTTTTTATTGGCACCATATACAGAACTGGAAGAAGCATAAATCAGATGGTCCACTGGATATTCTCTACTTGCTTCAAGGGTATTATAGAAACCAATGATATTGCTTTGAATGTAAACATCCGGATTCTCTATTGAATACCGAACACCAGCCTGTGCAGCCAAGTTCACCACAATACCGGGCTTGTACTTTTCAAATGTCTTCATCAGCAAGTTCTTATCAGAAATGTCTCCTTCAACGAAGGTAAACCTCTCAAATGGTTGAAGTTGACGCAAGCGGGTATGTTTTAAATTAACGTCATAATAGTCATTAATGTTATCTACGCCTATTACACGGAACCCTTCTTCAAGTAACCTTCGAGATAGATAAAAGCCGATAAATCCTGCTGCTCCAGTGATAAGAAATGTTTTATCAACATCTTTTGCGTGGGGCATATGTTTCAACTCCTTGGCAGTATATTTTATGTTGCCTATATAATCGTGGCAATGCATGTGCAAGCTGTATATATGATAATTCAAGCTTAGGTACCCAATATAATTTTCACGAAAGTAGGTTCCTGAACAATTCCGAATTCAATGAGAACCTGGTACCCAGTAGCCTTGCACGACTTCAATATTAATCCATAAATGATATTTTGTGGGTGCTAATTGGTACAAAAAGAGAACCTTGTCTTACGACAATTATGTTACTCTCATTTCTAAAACCTTTTACAAGAAATGTTTTCTTGAAATTGGATCCACTATCGCGAAGTCCTCACCGAATTTCGGCTTTTTCTTCGGGCTGTCACGGGGTTTCTGTCTTCCTTTGCTAGGTCTTTTCTCCCGATGAAGTTCCTCCAAAATTGCTGCCCATGAATCCAAAAAATAGAGCTTAATTAGGCTGAGGAACTCCCATGCAGTCAGTGTTAATTGCTTCTTCTGGACTCGCATGATTTCGCTCAGTCCAACTGTAATTAGGGAGATTAGGAGTTGATTCCAGACTCCCTATGGCGAGTGACTAAACATATGATTTAACTTTACATGTTGTTTAAGCCACTTAAAAAAAGTTCGATGAACCAACGACTCTTATACATCATCAGTATCTCTTTCTCAATCTAATCCAAACGATTCGTTAGGAGGATAAAGTCTGTGCCTTCACGATCTGTAAACCTTATTAGCCGAAGAATTTCCGGACGGGTTTGTATAGATACCAAATCAAACTGAGTAACATTTTCTTCAGTTGGAGTTCCTGATTTCACGAGTTCATATTTAAAATTCTTCCTAACCCTAACCAGAAATTTAATATCTATTTCTAACCATCCACCCATTTTTGTCTTATATCCATACCCTCTATCCATGATATAGGTGGCATCTTCGACATCCATGAGGTAATTAGCCACATCAATGTCTGCGACATTGGGAGTTGAGGGAATCATCCGCTCAGGAAAATCCTCGTCCGCAGAAGCCACTGCCAACTTCAAATGGAGTTTCACTCCACTCGAATCCTTATTTACCGCTGCCCATTCACATGCATTTTGCGGTAGCATACTATGCGACGAATCAATCAATTTAAGGATTCCAATCTTACGGCTAAAACCGGAGGTTACTCAACGTATAAGCCAATACTTTTTTTGCGAAAGCCGCAAGTAGATCTGCTAGTGCAAAGGTATCAAAGCCGGCAAGTCGTCGACTTAGGTGTGATCCACTAATAGACGCTACTTCCAATTCCCTTTTATAGTAAGCCTTCAATCTAATCCCTTTTTCGAATGTCTCCCAACTTCTCCACTGCATAATATCGGCCAGAATCAAGGCTTTGACTAAGGAATACTCGGTTAATTTCTCATAGGCATAATTAACTAAAGGACATTCCAATCGACTTGGTGGAAGATTGGAAAAATATTGACGAGCGACGATGTTTTGGTCTACACTTTTCATAGAAGTACTCCTTTATTCGTAGTGTAGGGAACTGATTTGATTGTCAGTATCTATTCTACAGAAGGAGTATTTTTTGTATAATCATTGAAGATGTTTTTCCATAAAAAGGGTTAATAGTATATTACATACTGTCATGCAAGGCTACTGGGTACCCGACAATCATTTAATATCCATATAGAAAATTTATCGGAAAGAAAGTTTCTTCTTCACTGCATTTATTATTGGGTCTATATCTTCAATTCTCATGAGGTATATGGTAACTCCGTATATTATAGCCCCAGCAAATATGGAAATTAGTAATGGTACATTAGCTCCTCCAAAATAAATAAATGTTAACTTATAAGTGATTTTTGCGGCTCCCCCCATAATTAGGGATGCAAGGGTAATCTTTATTAAAGGTTCAAATTTCTTTTTCATCCCTAAAGGGCCTATTTTCCGTTTCAGACTAAAATAGAGCAAAATAGTACATATAATACTTGAAAGACTTGTAGCTAAAGCAAGACCACCAATACCTAGGTATTTTGAAAGAATTATATTTAAAACTATATTTAGTAATACAGTTACTGTAGCATTGATCATAGGAGTCTTTGTATCCTGTAGAGAATAAAATACCCTAAATAAAAGTTCCCGATACCCTATACCAACCATCCCTATAGAATAAAAAAAGAGGGCAATCGCCGTCATCGATACAGCTTTGTTGTCAAAATCTCCTCTCCCATATAAAAAACTTACTATTTGTTCCGAAAATATTATTACTCCAATGGTAGCAGGTAGCACTAATACACTGATTCCAATAATTGCGTTTGAGACTGATGTTTTTAATCCATCAATATTATTTCCCGCAACCATTTTGGAGATAAGAGGAAATAGAACAGTTACAATTGATAAAACAAATATGCCATAGACAAAATCATTTACCCTCTCAGCATAGGTTAAGGCAGCAATACCACCTTCTGTTATATATGAAGCTATAGTCCTATCAACTATAGTATTTAATTGATTTACTGATGCTCCAATCATTACTGGAAAGGCGATAATTCCCATCCTTTTTATATATTTATCCTTAAAATTAATTTTTAGTTTTTGGCGATAACCAGTTTTGTATACATAAGGAATTATGAGTACTATTTGGAAGGCTGTTGCCAAAACTGTCCCTATAGCTAGAACTAAAATATTAGTATTAGTACTCAGATATATTGAGATGATTATTAGAATGTTCATAGGAAATCCTATTAATGCAGGGATTAGGTAATTACCTTTTATTTGTAATAATCCATTGAAAACGGCTAAAAAACCTGTGAAATACATACCTAAGATACTAATCCTTGTAAATTCAACCGCTAAACGTAAGGTCTCACCATTAAATCCAACCGCTACAATTTTAATTATTTGTTCAGTATATGCTAATCCAATAGTAACCATTATAGTTATTATAACTATAAGGACATTTAATAGGTTATTAGTAAACTTATTGGCTTCTTTTGTCCCATTTTCACTTTCTATTTTGGAATACATAGGAATATATGCTGTAGAAATACCTGCTGCCATAAGTCCAAATAAAACTATCGGTACAGTTTTAGAAATGAGATAAGCGTCAGCTATATTAGATACACCATAAAAGTTGGCTAATGTAATATCCCTAGCAAAACCAAATACCTTTGATAATATTGTTATCATCATTAACATGAGGGCCGTTTTCTTCATTAAATTCCTTCTTTTTGATAGCACTGTATCCGTGCATAATAATATTACAATACAAGATAATAATTAATACAGAGCTTTTTAAACAAAAATATTACTATCTTGTAGTGTTTCAATTTAAAAAACCTATCTGCTGTTATATTAGTTTCAGTATATCTTCAGTATAAGTACCAAATAATGCACCGTTGTTAAACTGGTGAAAATTTATTTCTTGATTGTTTAGATTTAACTCAATTAATATTGGACTACCATCTTTCCCAAGTGCAATATCCCATGATACTAGATTGAAATACTTTAACTGACCATGAAGATTAGTTACAACATCTAGTAAGGACTTAAAATCGTGAATCTTCCCCTTGCTAAACTGGAAATTCGTATACGGATGCTCAAAGTATTTCTTTCCGAATTTATCTATAGCATATTCATTAAAATCACCTTTTTCATTAACTCCACAGGACAATCCTCCAGCAGCTTGATTGTCAACGTTACCCCCATTATTACCAAATCGGACAACTGTTGATAATAAGTGGATTTTATTATTTTGTCTTAAAGATATTACTCTAATAGTATTTAATGATGATGGATAGATATCATTTAGAGAATCATGTTGTTCCAAACATTCTTGAATAATAAAATTGCTCCCGCCATATTCCCTCTCAATATTCATAAGTGTTATTTTCTCAGCACCCCTATAAAGAATCCCATTATGGCAATTAAGTATCTGAACATTCTTTCCACCGCCACTATCAATACTAGGCTTGACGACAACTTTCTTCGGGAAGTTTTTAAGTTTGCATTCAGCTTCTTCAAAGGATAGGTTTTCAAAGTCATTGCTATAATAATTAGAATTAATATTTCTTAAGATAATAATAGGTTCCTTTACATTCTTAAAAAAAGTCGTATAAAAATTTTTATCTGAATATGCCTCTTGAAACGGCATAAAATTAAGTTTTGGTTCAATTAAACTATAAAATATATCTTCTGGTATATACTTTTCATCGTATACGCCATTTACAACACTATATGCTTGATGCCAGTTTTTTTTTATCTTTATACCATTTTTTCTATGCCAATAATTATTTATTTTTTCTTCGTAATCTTTTTTGAGAGGAGTATTTAGTCCCGTATTAGCCTTTTGAATTCTACGTATTTTACTTCTATTTCCTGAAATTACCCGAAATTTATTTACCATGTTAAAGCCTTGAATTGTTGCCTCTTTAAGTTTATTTCTAATAGCTTTCATTAACTTTCCCCCACATTAAAATTAGGATAACAACTTTCTTATTATTGATAGTTGCGAAATTTATTTAAAAGGCTTACGATGGGCCAATCAAATAAAGTTGCTTTTCTAAAAGTCTTTATTTTCATAGGTATCTTTTATATTAATCATATTCCCTAATAAAATATCATCATCACTATTTGCAAATCGTACAAATCCAGAACCATCATAAAAAGTTATTTCTCCAAAATACAGTTGGTTGTTAACAAAATACCAATCAATTCTTGCATGAATTAAATTCTTTGCCAACTTTTCAGATAAGGTAATCATTTCTTCGAGAAAACCTGGCTTTTCTAAAGGATTATCAGTGAGCTTGACACCTTGTTCAATATTCAAGTGGTTCCATTCTAGATCATAGAAATCCTGCGTGTAATTTTTGGACCCCCGATTACAGTGAACTTGAATTAACCTTGCCTTTCCATTAAAACATAAAACCTTATAATCATTTAAAGTCCGGCTATTTCGATCTTCAAGATATTCTTCGGCTATAATAAGTGGTTGAACATTTTTATAAAACCACTCTCTACCATACCAATATGCATTACTTTTTAAATGCTTATTTAATTTTTTAATTATTTTTTGTTTATCAAGTTTATTTTTGTCCTTGCAAATTATTACACTTTTAGAATCATGATTACATTTAAGAACAAACTGTTCAGGCATCTTAGTAAAATCTATTTCATAAGCATTTTTCCAAACCCCGATTAATGGGACCAAATACTTTTCACCAATTTTTTCCTTTATATACTTCCTAACTTCATATTTATCTACCAGTTTTGTATAATCTGGATTGCGGTCATTAATTTTTAACCACTGTAATTTTTCATTAAAAGTCTCTGGGTTTTTAAGATCCAAGACTTGTCTTATATTTTTATAAAATATAACCTTCAAATATAATGAATCGGGAATAACTCGACATAATCTAATTAATAAAGCTCTCATACTAGTTTCTTCTCCTTTTTTCACTAGAAATCCTTACAGGTTCTTAAGCATTTAGAATATAAAAAACTTTAAGCTTGTCAGATTTCCACGGGCACACGCTATAAAAAGAATTATACAAGAGAGAATAAAAACAAACTGTCTTAAATTTATTTTTGCAATTCTTTTATATCGGCTTGACTTTAGTACATATATTAGTAAGGGAATCGCAATAACAGATAGAAAAATCACAAGCCTATGAAAGGTGTTATATTCAATTGAGGAAACAAATAAAATTACAGCAATATATTTGCAAAAAATTAACAATTTCCGCACATTATCTGTATCACCTTCCATTTTAATAGATCTAGACACCAAAGATATTAAATAAATAATAAATAATAAACTTATTCCACCAATTATATACTCCCAAATGTATGAAAATGTCCCATAAAGTATATAATTCTCTGCCTTTTCTATACTCGCTAGAACATACTCCCTACCAAAAGTATAAATAATTGCCACTGCAAATATTGCGAATAAGACTTTTAAAAACCTCTGATATTGGTTTTTACTCTTTTCAAAAAAAAGATAGCTTAATCTAATAAGTGTCAACATCAGCACTGCAGGATGTAATAATGAGGCCAATACATACCATATAACATTCTTGAATATAGACTTTCCTTCCAACATTTCCTTATAAACACAAACCGCAATAATTGAAAAACCTAACATTGTCCTTATTCCAGAAATAACCTCAATCATTACTCCTAGAGACATGAAAAAAAACAGCACAAGCGCTGCATCAGATGAAGGCAACTTATATCTAATCACACTTCTTTTTAAAATATAAAAAACATTATTATAAAATATAAGGGCTGTAATGGCAGGCAGTAAACCATCTATTTTGGTCTTACCAATTAGGTGCATATACAACAAATTAATTGGAGTCGTAGAGTTCAACATCTCTTTAAATAGCTCACTGAAACTTAAACTGCCCCAAATATGCATTATAGGTATTAATCTATATAAATCTGCTCCCGGAGCAGGAACAAAAAAGAAAGACATTGTAGATAATATTATAGTATATATAAATAATATTTTACCTATATATCTGTTTCCAAGCTTATATATTAAAAAACATATCAGCCAAAGTACTATCACATAGGTAAAAAGAGCAATAAGCCTTTCGGTTAGGTACAATTAAATTCTCCCCATTTATTGTTTCTATTTATAAATGTTCTGCATAGCAAAGTAACTCGTATTAGCCTAGATAACGATGACTAATAATTAGTACTAATCAGGATTACAATATATTATCATAGTTATTATAAATTCCCATCTACTTCCTCTTAGGTGTACTTAATGTAATTATTAATTATTGATTGATTAATTCACTATATAAATAATTACTTTTTTGGGCTAAAGCATCCCAATCGTAATTTCGTGATAACCTTTTTGCGTTATTTCCTTTTTCCTCTAAATTAGTTTTTTCACGGATGAGTCTATTTATAGCTATGACTATACTTTCTATTTCAGCCTCAGCAGTCCAACCTGCATTTCCTTTTTCAATTTCCTCTGCCATATTTGTACCTGTGGTAACAAGACATGGTAATCCATATGATAATGCCTCGATTAACCCCATTGGGTGTCCTTCAAATCTCGATGTTAAAACAAAAAAATCACTTTCCAAAAGTAAAGCTTCTTTTTCGTTATCGAAAATGGCATCCTTTACTTTAATAATTTTTTCTAAACCATGTTTGTCAATTAAGTCGGTTACCTCACGTTTCGAACCGTCTTGATCCTCTCCATAAATTTCAATTTGAAAAACCCCATCAATCTCATTCTTTAGTTTTGCACAAGCCTCTATAAGTAAATCTATTCCTTTATGATAAACATGTAATCTTCCCACAAAAACTCCTTTTAAGGGAGAACGTTCCTTAATAGTTTTCTGTATTGCTTTGAAATGAGTACCATTAGGAACTATTAAATAATTTTGATTCCACCGATCACCAGAGTCCTGATACTCAGATAGATTTAAATACTGAATGGCAAGTGCATTCTTCGTAAATTTATTAAAAATCAATTTATTCGAAATTATCTTTTTAATAGATTTAATGTTTTGAGCACCTCTTGTTAATGAGCCTCTCGGAATTATAATGTATGGAATTTTATGTTTAACGAGCTCTTTTGAAATTAAATAGTAATCTAAAAAGTAAATCCCTTGGAATATAACTAAATCCGGATTGTTAAAAGGTTCTGGAAGTTCGGATACTTTTTTTGAAGGAAAATCATTAATATTACAATAATTTATGTTTTTAGTTTGATTTGATTTATATATCGAGTTCAAATTATACCAAAATACATTATCAATTCCGCTCTGACTTTCTATTTGGGCAGGCACACTGTACGTTAGACCTGCTGCCTTATTTCCAGAAAGACAGGTAATGTATACAATATTCAACTTATACTCTCTCCCAATAAATTGCTTATTTTCCTATATGTTTTTCCCCTATTAAACAGGTCTTCTGCTAGTTCACGATTATTTCTACCCATATCTTCTCTCAGATTTTTATCATTAATCAAATCAAGAAGTTTTTCATATAAATCTAATGAACAGCCATTTTTACAATTAAACCCTACTCTGTAATATTCCACAAGTTCTTTATATTCATTAGATTCCTGAGTATTCAAAACCGGTAGCCCTGCAGCAGCATAGTCACCCACTTTATTTATTATACTTCCAGCAGATCCTGCTTTAATCGGATTTACTGCAATATCACACGATTTTAAAATTCCAATCATTTTATTGTACTCTAATCTTCCAGTAAATTCCGTATATATTCCTTTTTCATTTGCGTGATTTTCGAATTTAGATCTAAGCGGCCCATCTCCCATAACAATAAATTTAACATTGCTAATCCCATTATCTTTTAGAATCGCCAAAGCATCTATTACACTATAAAGATCATAGCTATGACCTAACGTACCTATATAAGCAACCCATATCTCATCTTTGGGCTTATTTAACAAGATATTTTCTTTAACTAGTTTGTCAAAATAAGCTAATTCAGTTCCTAAATATACACTATGAGCCTCTTTGCACTTATTATTAACACTTAAGGCCCTATCAGCATAAGTTTGCGAAACAGCTATAATTTCATCTGCATTAGAATAGATATAATTTGCTTGCTTTTTCATTGGGTAAAATAATATGTCACTTATTAAAGGTATATTAAAGACCATCTTAAAAGCCTCAGGCCACAAATCTTGAATATCAATTATAAAACGGACTCCTTGCTTTTTCGCATAATTTGCGGCAATTCTTGCTACATCAAGTGAAGGTACGGAGCAATAAATGACGTCCGGTTTTTTTCTTTTTTCAAAATAACGTTTTAAACTTTTCCCCATTATATAATGACTGTAAAAACGCTTTATTGATACATTCTTCTTATAACCAGGTTCCTGTAAAATGGTTAGTTTATAACTAATACTATTTAATTGCTCGTTTGTTATTATTCTTCGACTCTTGGTTCTATGCGAAAAACTAGTTGTCACAACCTCGACGCTTGATTTTTCTTTATCAATATTTTCAGCTATATAATGGAACCTACCATTTCCTATTTCGCCTGGCACTTGTGTAAAGTGCGCAATAATTAGTATATCTTGCATAACACTCACCTACTTAATGCTAATATCTTAGATCTATATGCGGGGAAATATTCTGTATTCATATCTATATCCAATGCGCTATTTAATTCTTTATATATTTTTTCGTTCCATACCTTTTTCCCAACAAAAAACTCAAATTCTGTATTTTTACCAAATTGCTTTTTAAATAGATATAAACTATCATCCATACTATTGCTTCTTCCCCCACCATGATGAATTAATTCATAGCCGTTTTCTTTTCCCCATAAAGTAATTGCGTATCGTAAAATATACGCAGGTGACAAAAATAGAAATTCACTAAGTGTACCTGACAAGTGGATATGAATAGTTTTTCCATATGTGAAGTAAAAACCCATCGCAATTGTTTGTTCTCGATAAATAGCTTCAACTATAATTATATTGTTCCCTAATAATTCCAGGCATTGCTTAAAATAATTTTCATCAAAATAATAATAATCGGATGCATTATTACGGTCCATCGTAGAATAATATATTTTCATGAAAGAATTTACATCTTTTGGATTTTCAGTAACCTTATAACTAACTCCCTCTCTTAATGCCTTTCTAACATTTTTCTTACACGATTTAGAAAATTCGGATCGGGTCGGATCGTCATATTCTTTTAAATTAGTTCCTACAGTATTTCTTATATGAGATATGTCATAACATTTTTTAAAGTCATCAGCATTTTGAACTAAAGGATGAAAACGTACAAATTCACTTATGATATTGTTTTTTTTACAATGTTCCTTAAATGATTCTTCATATTTTTCAACAAGTTCGTCCTTATGCTCCTCAGAACATTTAGTAATAATTGGGCCACCATATCCATAGGGTGTAACAATATCATAATAAGTTTCATTGTCAATTTTCACAGGTATCTCACGTTTTATGAACATATTTCTTACAGTTCCGAGTGAGCAATTATATGAATATTCACAACATTCACCATTTTCAATTTTTTCATATACCTTTCCATAATTAGTATTAAAATATATATCCATTTCTAAATATCTCCTATTGGCTTAACTAATTGAACTCTTTCATCAATAAACCCATTATTTCTGTAAAATCTTAAAGCACCAGTATTAAATGCAGCTGCAGAAACATCTATTGCAGCATAGCCAGAATCTCTGGTATAACATTCTACGCTTTCAACCAAATCTTTACCTACGTTCTTACTTCTATATTCTTTTGAAACAATTAAAGAATTAATAAAAATCCTATGCTCATCATAAAAAACTCGTGGATAGCACCATATAAAACCGATAACCGTATCTTCATCTTTTGCTATAAACACTATTGCCTTATCTTCTTTTATAAATGTATAAATGCTATCTATCCTTTGATTAACATAATCAGGATTGACTTTTTTATCTGGGAAGCTTAACTGAACATTTTCATGCTGCAAATCTATTAATTTATTTTTCACTAAATTGAACTCTTCAATTCTTAGCCTATTAATTATAATTCCCATGGAAATTAGCCTCCTCTATATTCTGGAAAATAATCAGAGTTAAAACTGCCACTAATTTGAACTAATTTTTTGTAAACATCTTTTTGCCTTATTCTCTTTCCAACATAAAAAGGAAAACCATTACTCTTTGTAAATGAGAGTTTAAATTTCATTAAATCTGTTGATCTGGACGCCCCACCTAAATGTAGAAATTCCTTATTATTTTCTTTACCCCATTCAGCAACAGTATATAGAATTAAGCTATTACCATTCAAATTTGTCTTTTCATAATTATTCGCAGAGAAATGGTAATGTAAATTCTTTCCATTGTGTAGAAAAATACTTGAAGAAATAATCTCATCTTCATAAATTGCGTTTACAATAAAAATATTACCAGACAACTTTTCGAAATTTCGCTTTAAAAGGAATATATCGAATTGATAATATTCACTTATACTATTTTTTTGTATAGTGTTTTGATATAAACAATAAAAATTTTCGATAGTTTCGCCAGTATAATCGAATTGTATACTTACATTTGATTTAATAGCTTTTCTTATTAAGTTTCGTCTTTTCGACGAGATTTCATCTGTTAAAATATTGTCAACTAGTAAATTAACAGCTATTGTTTTTTTATTCTCACTCAATAGATAGTATTTTTGAAAATCTATATGATTTTCAAGCCACGGGGAAAAACGAACATACTCAGTTACAATATTATTTTCTATACAATACTTTGAAAAATCCTCTTCAAAGGATTTAATAAGTAAGTCCTTTGTATGGTTTGAACAATCCATTATACAAGGACCATTAAAACCATAAGGAGTAATAATATCATAATATTTTGTTTCCTCGATTGTATAAGGAACTACTCTTTTAACATAAGGATAAATAATTGTCCCATAATCATTTTCTAATTTGTAGTAACCTGGTTTACCACAATCTAAACCCGCATATAATTCTACCCACTTAGGATGATAATAAATATCAGGATAATTCATATCTCCTCCTCCTTTAAGTATTTTTTCAATAAACTTACAACTCGTTCCATATCATTTTCAAAGTATCGTTGATCACAAGGTATACATAAAATATTTTCATAAATATATTTACTTTTTGAATCAGATGTAATAACACAGAATTCCGATTTCGGCCAAATTATCGGTAAATATATATTATTTTGGGCCATATACTTTTGGAGATTCATTCTGTTTTTTATAAAGATCGGAAAAAATAAGGGTGTCACATTTTCATCACAAATATTTAATGGTATCACAATGTTTTTTTCATCTTTCAATTGTTGAAGTAAATAATAATAATTATTCTTTCTTCTAATCTTAATTTCGTGAATATCCGAGACTTGCAATAAATTCTTTGATAGATCTGACATTTCATATATACCTGTTTGATTATCTATTATTCTTTTTGCTTCTCCAAAGATTTTGTTATACTGTACTTTAATATTCGGATTTAATTTTTTTATATATTCACTTTTAAGCAACATCGCACTTTTCTGTTTCTTAATGTACTTTTCATTGATAAGAAGGGATGGCTTATTAATCTCAATACTAGTTGATTTTAAAAAACCACCGTCAGGAATCGCCAACCACTTTCTAATACTGCACACATAAAAGTTGGCAGTTTCATAATCCATATTTGATAAATACGATTGCGTTATATCTTCTAAAATATAAATACCATGATTCCGTAATGTTTTTAAATATTCTCTTATACCTATTAAAGTATCAAATCCAAAATATGCATGAACGAGAATTACACTTGGTTTAACTTCATTTATTAATTGTTTAAATTCGTCAATATCAACTTGAAAATGGAAATCTATATCGTAAAAACTTATTTCATAACCATGTTCTATAAATGGTTGAATTACCGTATGACAGGTATACATAGGAAGAATTGCAACTTTTCTACCAACATCTATATTATCAAGTGCAAGCCTAATAGCACTCCTTCCCGTGTCTAAAAAAACATGCTGGCGGGTATCATTATAGTTGTCGTATTCTACCCGTGGCATTCCCTCTATAGTATTTAAGTAAAAATTACTTCCGATTTCATTAAACATTTTTTGTCTCCTTATTTAACGATGCCCTTTCAACATCTAATGGTCTTATTGTATAATCTCCTAAATTAATTGTTTCTGAAGAAACAATATCATCACGTTTTATTACCTTTTTGAATGTTAATAGTATGATTATTACATCTAGACTGAAATTGCATTTGTCAACATACTCTAGATCTTTTTGAAACTTTTCCTCCCACCTAAGCAAATTCCTACCGCTTACTTGTGCTAATCCAGTTAGCCCAGGTCTTACATCATGTCTATGGGCTTCTTCAAATGTGTAATAAGGTAAATACCTTACTAACAAAGGTCTCGGTCCTACAATACTCATATCACCTTTTAAAATATTGAAAAGCCCGGGTAATTCATCAAGAGATGTAGATCTTAGGAAACGGCCGAACTTCGTTAACCTTACGCTATCAGGAAGCAACTCTCCATTTTCATCGCTCTCAACCGTCATAGTCCTAAACTTATACATTATAAAATTCTCTTCATTCAACCCCGGTCGTTTCTGCTTAAATAACACAGGGCTGCCTAACTTCGTTCTCACAAGTACAGCAACTACTAGTAATACCGGACTAAGAACAATAATAGCAATTAATGATAGTATGAAATCCATCGGTCTTTTTACAAACCTTCTATAGATACCACCTTTGGAATTCTTCATTATTCTAACCACAACCTTCTAATAGTCTTAACGACTCTTTCTAAGTCCTCATCCGTCATCTTCGTATCAGACGGCAAACAAACCCCATTCTCAAACAACTTTTCCGATATACCTTCACCGACAAAATCATACTTTTCAAAGAACGGTTGCAGATGCATTGGTTTCCAAACCGGTCTGGACTCGATGTTCTCAGCTTCCAATGCTTCAAATACATCAATAGGCCTTACCATACCAGACAGTGTTATCGAGCTTAACCAATAATTTGGTTCATCCCAACCATTACTCGGCATGAATTCAATGCCTTCAAGCCCACCAAGCTCTCTTTTATAGAACTCAAAAATGTAGTTCTTCTTGGCAACTCTTTGATCTAACACTTTAAGCTGCCCTCTACCAATCCCAGCAACAACATTACTCATACGGTAATTAAACCCTAATTCGCTATGTTGATAATGCCTTGCTTGATCTCTTGATTGAGTTGCCCAGAATCTAACCTTGGCAATTCGTTCTTCATTGTTAGAAACAAGCATCCCACCACCAGAAGTTGTGATAATCTTATTTCCATTAAATGAAAAGATGCCATAATCACCGAAAGTTCCAGTATGCTTACCTTTATAGTAAGTACCTAAAGACTCAGCAGCATCTTCTATAACCGATACATTATGTTTCTTACAAATATCCATAATCTTATCCATATCAGCTGATAAACCATATAGATGAACAACAATGACTGCTTTTACTTCCGGATACTTCTCAAATGCTTCTTCCAATGCTATAGGACTCATATTCCATGTTTCATAATCACTATCGATAAATACAGGAATAGCATTTTGATAGATGATGGGGTTTGCAGTAGCAGAGAATGTAAGTGTTGGACAGAATACAATATCCCCTTCTCCGACTCCTGCTGCTTTAAGAGCCAAATGGATAGCAGCCGTTCCAGAGGAAAGTGCTGCTGCGGATTTAGAACCAATCTTCTCAGCCAATTCTTTTTCAAATCCGTTTACGTTTTCACCAAGGGGTGCAATCCAGTTTGTATCAAATGCTTCCTTTACATATTGCATTTCATAACCCTCATCACTCATATGTGGGGAAGAGAGAAATATTCTATCTTTCACTATTGTAGACACCATAATTTGTACTTCCTCCCATTGTTAAGTAAACTTTTTAGTCGTTTAGGAGTTAGTTGGATCCTCAATTCAACTTTCCAACAAACTACTACACCACTAAATTGTACTTACTATTTGAATTGGGTACTTACTTAATATTATCTATCTATCCAAGTATCTGGACCAACGGTTTAATAGGAACTAAATAAATAAAAACGTTAGATTGACCGAAGGTCCTATTCCCTGATTAAAGAAATTAAATTTTCATCCTAACTCATTAACCTTTTCTGCCATATACTCTATCAACTGATCACGAATCTCCTTATTCTGCAAAGCAAACTCAATAGTAGTAGTAATAAACCCTAATTTCTCCCCAACATCATACCGCTTACCCTCAAAATCATAAGCAAACACTCTCTGTATCTGATTCAACTGCTGAATCGCATCTGTCAACTGAATCTCTCCACCTGCACCCTTCTCCTGTTTTTCTAATAGCATAAAAATCTCAGGAGTCAACACATACCTGCCCATAATCGCAAGATTAGAAGGCGCTGTACCCAATGCCGGCTTCTCAACAAAGTTCTCCACTGCATATCTTCTTCCGATTTGTTGACCGGAAGGTTCAACAATCCCATAACGATTCGTCTCATCATCCGGAACTGTCTGTACACCAATAACCGAAGCATGCGTTTCATCATATTGCTCAATCAACTGCTTCAAACCAGGGGTCTCACTCTTAACGATATCATCACCAAGCAAAACCGCAAACGGTTCATTACCAATGAACTTCCGAGCACACCAAACCGCATGTCCAAGTCCCTTAGGCTCTTTCTGACGAATATAATGAATATCAACATTCGAAGACTGACGTACCTTTTCCAAAATATCGTACTTCTCTTTCTGTATCAAATTATCTTCCAGTTCAAAGTTATTATCAAAATGATCCTCTATAGCCCGTTTACCCTTACCAGTAACAATAATAATATCCTCAATACCGGAAGCAATAGCCTCTTCGACAATATATTGAATCGTCGGCTTATCCACAATCGGCAACATCTCTTTCGGCATCGCCTTTGTAGCCGGTAAAAAGCGAGTACCTAATCCTGCCGCCGGAATAATCGCCTTACGAACCTTCTTATTCATAATTCATTCCTCCTCAAGACATAACTCCAAGCAAGACAACGTCTTGCAATCCCTCAAGTTTCAAACTAACATCTTCCTCATTCTCACCCTTAACTGCAAAATAAAACTTAATCTTAGGCTCAGTTCCAGAAGGACGTACACAAATCCAAGAACCATCCTCCAACCAATACTTCAAAACATCAGCCTTTGGCAAATCAATAACACTCTTCATCCCTGTAGCCAACCGAGTCGTTTCACCATTCAAATAATCCTCAACCTCAACAACCCGAACCCCATCAAACTCCGAAGGAATGTCCTCCCTAAAACTCCCAATAATCCGGCCAATCCGTTCCGCCCCATCTTTCCCCTCAAGCGTAACCGATCGGGTAACTTCCTTAAAATATCCAAACTCCTCAAAAAGTTCATTCAAAACATCATAAAGCGACTTACCCAACGCCTTATAATAACCAGCCGCCTCAGCAATAAACACTGCCGCCTGAATCGCATCCTTATCGCGCACAAAATCCCCAATCAAAAATCCATAACTCTCTTCAAATCCAAAAAGAAAACTCTTCTCCTTAGATTCCTTAAACTGCTGAATCTTCTCCGCAATAAACTTAAAACCCGTAAGGGTATCCAACGTCTCCACACCATAAGAACCAGCAATCTCCCTCGCCAATTCCGTCGTAACAATCGTCTTCATTACGACACCGTCAGGTGGCAAACTACCATCCATCTCTTTACGCTCGAGCAAATACTTAATCATCAAAGCACCAATCTGATTACCCGTCAGAAGAACATACTCCCCCCGTCCATCCTTCACAGCAACCCCTAAACGGTCCGCATCCGGATCAGTAGCTAACAATAAATCAGCATCATTCTTCTCACCATACTCAATCGCCAACTCAAACGCAGCCGTCTCTTCCGGATTAGGTGACTCAACAGTCGAGAAATTCCGATCCGGCACACACTGCTCCTCAACAAACGTCACATCCGTAAACCCAAACTTAGAAAACGCCTGCCTCGCCGGCTCCGTCCCAGTTCCATGAAGCGCCGTAAAAACAATCGCAAGATTGTCCTTCTCCGCACCCTCATCAAGTCGAATCGAACCCAACGCATTCAAATACGCCCGATCCACGTTCTCCCCAATATACGTAAGAAGTCCATCCGCCACCAATTGCTTTTCATCAGCAACTTCAACTAACAATTCCGACACAACCTGTTGCATACACTCAACAACAACATCCGCATCCTCAGGAGGCAACTGTGCACCATCCTCTCCATAAACCTTCAATCCATTATATTCCGAAGGATTATGGCTCGCCGTAATCATCACACCAGCAAAAGCATTCAAATATCGAACAGCAAAAGATAGTAATGGCGTAGGACGCAAGTCCTCATACAAATAAACCTGTATCCCATCACCGCCAACGACCTTCGCAACTTCCAACGCAAACTCCTTAGACATATGCCTCGAATCATAAGCAATGGCAATCCCGCGAACCATTGCCTCTTTTCCCTTTTCCTCTATGTATCGAGAAAGGCCGAATGCCACCTTCCTCACTGTATAAATATTTATACGATTTGTCCCCGGCCCGATGATCCCACGCATTCCACCAGTACCGAATTCCAAATCTTTATAAAAGCAATCTTCCATAAGTTTTTCATTTGAAAGATTGCTATTCAATTCAATTTTTAACGGATCACCTTCAGGCAGATGTTTTAGCCATTGATCCAGCTTTTGTTTCCATTGCATGTTAGTAAATCCTTTCTATCCACCGTGGAGCCATGTACAGCCACCACTGGTTTTTATCAGATTAGAGCATCGAAGATGCCACCAAAGCACCGTGGATACCAGGTGCTGCCACAATTCGAAGTTTGTAAATTGTGTCAGTACCTGGTACCACTTGGGGCTACTTCATATCCTGGTTTATTCAACAATCTAAACATATTCGTTTTATACTGCTCCACACCCGGCTGATCAAACGGATTGACGCCAAATAGATAAGCACTCATCGCACAAGCTTTTTCAAAGAAATAAACAATATAGCCAAATGTGTATGCATCCATAGACGGTATTTCAAAAACAAGTCCTGGTACTTCTCCATCCGCATGGGCCTCAAGTGCACCTTCAAACGCCTTGCTGTTAACTTCATCTACCGTTTTTTCTGCGAGGTAGTTCAATCCATCAATATTTTCTTCATCTTTTTCAATTACGATATCATCAAGCGAATTCTTCACTTTAACGATTGTTTCAAAAAGATTACGTTGTCCTTCCTGGATATACTGACCGAATGAATGCAAATCAGTTGTAAAGTTCGCGGACGCCGGGAAAATCCCTCTCCGATCCTTCCCTTCACTCTCACCGAAAAGCTGTTTCCACCATTCAGCCAAATAATGCATACCCGGTTCATACGTGACGAACATTTCAATCGCCATACCCTTTTGGAAAAGGATATTACGAATAACAGCATATTGATACGCTGAGTTTTCATCAAGAACTGGATTATCCAGTTCCCGTTGCGCTCGTAATGCACCTGCCATGATTTCATTGATACTAATGCCACTCACCGCAATCGGCAATAGCCCCACTGCTGTCAATACAGAATAACGCCCGCCGATATTATCAGGAATAACGAACGTGTCGTACCCTTCCCTGTCAGCTAACTGTTTCAATGCGCCTTTTTCTTTATCCGTTGTAGCGAAGATACGTTTCCTTGATTCTTCCTTGCCATATTTCTCTTCCAATAGTTTACGGAAGATACGAAAAGCAATAGCCGGCTCCGTCGTTGTTCCAGATTTCGATATGACATTAATTGAGAAGTCCTTACCTTCAAGTAGGTCCATAACATGTGTCATATAAGTTGAGCTGAGATTATGTCCGACAAAAACAATCTGCGGATTGCGTCTCTTCTCTTTTGGCAACATATTATAGAAGCTATGGTTCAACATTTCGATTGCCGCCCTTGCTCCTAAGTAAGAACCGCCAATTCCAATCACTACAAGTATATCACTGTTTTCTCGTATTCTATTTGCTGTTTTCTGGATATTTTCGAATTCTTCCCTGTCATACATCTCAGGCAAGTCAATCCACCCTAAATAATTGCTGTGTTCGCTTGCTTCACTATGCATCTGGTTATGAATGGACTGAACAGAATGCTCTAAAAAAGATACCTTATAATGTCCAAAATGCTCAATTGCCTTCGAATAATCAAATGTAATATGCGCCAACACTTCACCTCCAAAAGAAATTAGTCTTACTATACTGTCATTCTGATAGCTGACTCAATATCTTCCTGCACAAACTTCCGATTCGCTAAACCGACTAAGGTTGTTCTTAGCTCCTCGGTATCCATATCTAAAAGCCTGTCCAACACATATTGCTGTTCCATCTCTGAAATCGGCGTAGCCTTCCCAACATAAATCTTCGGAAACACATACTCACTCTGCCGCTCATTCTCATTCAACAGCTCTTCAAACAACTTCTCCCCAGGCCTAATACCACTAAACTCTATCTTAATATCACTTTCATTATATCCCGATAGCTTAATAAGGTTTTTCGCCAAATCCACAATCCTCACAGGCTCACCCATATCCAGCACAAACACTTCCCCACCACGAGCAAGCGTCCCTGCCTGAATAACAAGCCGCGATGCTTCCGGAATCGTCATAAAATACCGTGTCATTTCAGGATCCGTCACAGTAACAGGACCACCAACCGCAATCTGCTTCTTAAACAACGGCACAACACTGCCACGGGACCCAAGTACATTTCCAAACCGAACTGCCGCAAATTTGGTCTCACTGTTTTTCGCAAGGTTCTGCACAATCATCTCCGCAAAACGCTTCGTCGCACCCATCACATTCGGAGGATTTACCGCTTTATCCGTAGATACCAATACAAAATGTGGAATTCCAAACATATCCGCCGCTTCCGCAACATTCTTCGTACCGAAAATATTATTCTTTACAGCTTCCATCGGATTCGCTTCCATTAACGGTACATGCTTATGCGCTGCCGCATGGTAAATCACATCTGGTTGATGCTCAGACACGATATCAAAAATCCGTTGTCGGTCTTGTACATCTGCAATAACCGGAACAAGTTCAGTTTCAGGTGAAACCTTTTCCCTCAGTTCACGTTCTATTAAGTAGATCGAGTTTTCACCATGCCCTAATAAAATGAGCTTCTTCGGTGTAAACCGATTCACTTGACGACAAATTTCCGATCCAATCGAGCCGCCAGCTCCTGTGATCATGATCGTTTTGCCCGTCAACTTGCTTGCAATTGCTTCCATATCCAGCTCAACTTCATCTCGCCCTAACAAATCCTCAATCTTGACGTCCTGCATATCGCTGACAGAGACCTTTCCCGTCATAATGTCTTCAATGCGAGGAATCTTTTGTGTCTTTATTCCCGTATCTACACAACGTTTCAAGAGCTCCGTCTGTTCTTGCTTGTCCATCGATGGTATTGCGATAATGATTTTTTCAATATCATTGTCTTCCGCGATTGCCGGTATATGTTTCGTCCCGCCTAAAACTTTGACACCGAATATTTCAAGCCCTTGTTTCTTCCGATCGTCATCAACGAAAAGAACAGGTGTCATTCCGCATTCTGGATTTTGGAGAATTTGACGTACAATCATGCTCCCTGCTTGTCCAGCCCCGACAATCATCGTCCGCTTTGCTTCTACATCCTGTTTCCGGTTAACCGTGTCCCTATACAACCGCCACGAGAGTCTCGATCCGCCAATTAACAAGATATGGAGCATCCAAGTGATCCCCAATGCTCTGAAGTAAATGTCTTGGGCAACAAGTAATTGAACCGCAGCGACAACAACGATAGCCCATGTAACCGCCTTGAAAATCGATTTCAACTCACCAATTGAAGCGTACGTCCAAGCCTTTCGATACAAACCGAAAAACCAAGCAAATAAGTGATGGGCAATTTGAATTGTAATGACGCTGACTAACAAAACCTTATTCGTAAAAAGATTGAAAGTCGGATTTAGTATAAAATACCCTATGAAAATCGAAAAAAGAACTATAAAAGAATCCACTAAAAATAACATCGTCAACCTATTTCTAACAGAAATGCGACTCACGCCCTTCTTTTTTAAATCTCGTATACTATTATTACTATATAATAGTTACTATTATACCAACCGCATGTGTATATGTCACTATTATTTTCTATTAATTTTCTAATAATTTGATATATTAAAATAATGAATTACCTTCAAAAGGACATTGAAAAATAATTTAGACCTTCAATCCTATTTTCCACCAGCTCTTTTTTCTTACATTCCCCATTTCCAACTGAATTAACGGTTGATCAGAGAGAATTCTTGAATTATTCTCAAGAAGAACATCAATGATTTGATCAAACTTCCTTTTTTCCAAGAGATCAATACCTTTGGCGAATTCAAGGGGTCTCGTCTCCATCTTATGCACATCAGAGCCATAGGCATGGATACAGTTTGCTTCGATGAGACGCAGCGACAAATCCTGAATCCCTTTGCCGAAATGTCCTGAAACACTCCCTGCGGTAATTTGTGCATACGCCCCATGTCGGATGAGCCTTTGAAGTCTTTCGGGCTTCTCCGCAATCGCACGATTACGTTCAGGATGGGCAATGATTGGTATAATATCGATTTCGATTAATTGTTCAATGACTTTTACTGTATATGAGGGAACTGTCTGGGACGGTAATTCAAGCAGCATGTATCGAGAATCCGCAAGCGTCAATAACTCACCAGCTTTATAGTTCTCGATAATCGAATCATGTATCCGGACTTCATGTCCGAGATGGAGTTGCAATGGAATACTTTCACGTTTAATGTATTCCTTTAGCTCCACGACTTGTTTGGATACTTCCGTTGCTTTCACGTGGAAATGGGGATTATGCACATGGGGCGTTGCAATCAAATCTGTAATGCCTTCGTTGACTGCGCTATATATAATTTTTATAGTCCCTTCCATTGAGTCAGGACCGTCATCTAAACTATGCAAAACATGGGAGTGCATATCTATCACTGGAAATCGACCTCCAATATGGAAAAAAGAGTAGAAGGAACTACTGTCCTTTACTCTTCCGTTCCATAATAGTTGTAGTAATAATGATCCTTCGTAAGGGTGAAGTTGTTTAACACGACTCCAAGAATAGTTGTTTTCGTCAACGCCAATGCTTCTTTTGCTTTGACGATATTTTCTTTTTCAGTAGAGCCCGCGCTAACAACAAGTACTACTCCATCGCATTTCTGCCCTAAGATTTGACCATCTGTCACGGATAGAAGAGGTGGAGCATCAAAGATGACAAGATCATAATGCTCCTTTAGCATCTCTATTACATTATCCATTGATTTCGACCCTAAGAGCTCGGCAGGATTCGGTGGAATCGAACCGCATACAAGTACATCAAGACCTTCCACTTCACTCTTCTTAACAGCGACTTGAAGAGTCGTATTTTTCGCAAGCAAATTCGTTAGTCCTACATTATTTATTAGATTAAATGTATAGTGAACAGTCGGCTTCCGTAAATCCGCATCAACCAACAGTACTTTCTTACCGTTTTGGGCATATACGACTGCAATGTTCGCAGCGATTGTCGATTTCCCTTCACTTGGCGCAGCAGAAGTGACAAGCAGTGTTTCAAGCTCTTTATCAGGCATCGAAAAGTCAATACCTGTACGGATCGTCCTGAACTGTTCGGAATTGACCGATCTTGGGTCATTATGTGCAATTAGAGTTCTTGCAGCTTTTTGAAGGACTTTCTTTTTGCGTTTAATTAACATGGGCCTTCTCCTTCTTTCTAGCTGCAACAGGTTTTGTAGCGTTATTTTGCATTAATTCATTCGGAAACTTACTCACGATACCTAAAATTGGTAGACCGACTAATTCTTCGATGTCCTGTTCAGATTTAACTGTTGTATCAAGATATTCTAATAGGAATGCAATCCCTACACCAAGCATCAAACCGACAACTGCCGCGATTGCAATGTTCAATAGCTTCTGCGGTTTTACTGGAGACGGAAAATCCACATTGACAGCTGGTGAAAGGATGTTAACGTTATCGACATTCATCAAATTTTGGATTTCTTCTTGAAAAACTTCTGCTGTCGTATTTGCAATGTCAACCGCTCTGAAATGCTCTGTATCTTGAACAGTCAAGTTAACTACTTGCGAGTTCTGTGCACTACTTACGGTTAATTGAGTTTTAAGCTGTGCAGGTGTAATGTCAAGATCCAAATTCTCAATTACTTTTGATAGAATTGCAGGACTTGTGATGATGACATTGTATGTGTTGATGAGCTGAAGGTTCATTTGAATTTCTTGGGTGTTGAACTGGTTGGATTGCTCATTTTTTTGATTGACCAAGATTTGTGTCGATGCCTGGTAGATTGGCGTAATGAAATAATAGCTTGCGACTGCCGCTATACCCATGGCGATAATTGTTAGAGAGATGATCAAAACGATTCTTTTCTTTAATGTTCTGAACAAATCTTGTAGGCTGATTGTCTCTTCCATGAAGGTCGGTCTCCTTTTTAGTAGGTTAGTGTAGGAATCATAGACCGTTGCCTTTCGCTCCAGGCGGACGCTTTCCGCGGGCATGGCTTCAGCCTCCTCACTCCGCTACGCTTCGTTGCGGGGTCTTCAGCTCATGCTATTCCCGCAGGAAAAGCCGTAACGAGGAACGGCTTTTGCGAACAAAAGCGAAGCGTTGAGAGCATATCTTCGCACTTCGCCGCCTTCCACTACAGGCAACTATCGTTTTAGTAATGTAATATATCTACTATCTACCTACCGCTTTTTTCATTAAGCTTTCTTTACGAATTTTCTTTTGTGCGTTGTATTCATCTTGGAAGCTTTTTGCGTATGATTTGTCGTAACCATTTTTCTCAAGGTCTTTCTCGATAGCTTTCAGGACGCCATTGAAGACGCTGTCTGTTCTTCCCTCGAGTTCCGCCGCTGCACTTGTGTATTTATTGTAAAAATAGCCATAGTCTACTTTCTCGCCATTTTCCTTTTTAGTTAAATACTCATTTTTCGCTCTGCCAATCAATGCGTTCAATTTGCTTTCCGCTTGTCCTTCGAGTGCTGCGAAAGCAGGGCTATATTTTTCTTTAATAGATGCCACTGTCACTTTTGAACCTGTGTTCCCTGGTCCCGCTGTAGAAGTGTTAGTCGTTGGTTTGGACGTTGGTTTGGATGTAGATCCTGTATTAGAGCTACTGTTAGTAGAACCGGATGGTGTTTTGGATGATTGCCCTTTCCCGCTTACAGGAATGGAACCCTCATCATCGTCTGATTCATCTGTCGAATCAGATGACGCTTGTCCATCTTCTTTATCGGATTCTTTATCGGATACTTTTTCGATAATGTCTTCTCCGCTGTCATCCAAGGTGATGATTGTACCATCGGGCAATTCGATTTCGAACGGATCTTCTATGATTTCAGAAACCGACTCATCCGCAACATCGTATTCTTTAAATTTCATTATGTATAAAAGATAGCCTCCCACACCAAGTGCAATGACTAAGAGTGCAGACAATGAGATAATCAGCTTTTTTTTCATAATTTACTCCTTTTCGTAAAATCCATGTATCTATAAGTCTACCACGAATGAAAAAGGAAGTGAACTGGAATTTTGATTTATATAGTCGAATGTAGTAGGGTGATAGATTCCCATGTGATTATAGTCCCTAAAACGCAAAAAAATCCGTGAAGAAGGGATCTTCACAGATTTTTTGCCGCACCATCAACCAAGGCCATTAAGATTCTATAGTGTAAAAGGAAAAACTCTACATAGACAGTGTACCATAATTTTCTGCAATCTCAAAGACTATTTTTCTATTACTTTATTGCCATTGTGCGATGTAAGAACACCGAGAAGTCAGCTCTGCTGATGTTTTGCGCAGGTCCGTACTTCCCTCCGCCAATCCCTTGGGTAATATTGTTATATGCCAAAGAATTGATCGCGTCTTTTGCAAAGCTGCCATTGCTGTCAGTAAAGTGATTCTTGTCGCTAAGCGGAAGCTTGAATCCTCGTTGAAGGATTGCAGCCATCTCAGCACGAGTCAGTTTACCGTTCGGGTCGAATTTCTTGCCTTTTTCCTTCCCTTGGATGATTCCATAATTCGCGACTGCCGCCACTTCTTTATAGAACGTCATTGTCGGCGCCATATCTTCGAAGCCTGGGTCCGTTACATTATCAAGTGGCAGTTTAAGTGCTCTTGCCAAGAGGATTGCCGCTTGCTGTCTTGTCAATTCCTCGTAAGGACCGAATCTACCGTCAGCGAAACCTGCAATGACGCCGTCATTGACAAGTGCTGTAATTTCACCTTCCGCACGGAATGTAAGTCCTGTGTCTTTAAAGAGGGCTTCTTTATAGCTGTTTGCAAAGACTGATTTTAGGTCATCGATTCGGATGCTGCCCTTCGTTTTCAGGCTGTCCGTCGGTTGTGCGATATAGATTTGCTTGAGTGATAGATTTCCAGTTGCACCAGCAGGGATAGCAGCCGTTACATAGTTCCAGCCGAGCCATTTCAAGCCGTTCTCAGGCGTAAAGTCAACAACGTACTCTTTGCCTTGGCCATCTTGAATACGTCCGCGTAGCCATGTGTTTCCAGCATCCCCGTATACACGTGCGGAAATCTTAACTGGAGTGCCTGCGAGACTTACTGGGTTTGTTGCATCAAGATACGCAGCAGAAGTGCCTGAAGTTCCAGTGAAATCATATGTGAGTTTCAATGAGCCATTGCCTTCAAAGGCAGGCTCTTTATCGCTATTCATTGAAAGTGTTGCTTTACCGTTCGTCGCTGTGGCTGTCCAGTTATCCAGGGATTCCATTTTATCCACGCTGGAGTAGTCACCTGTAATTGTTACTGGGATGGAGACTGTTTTGCCTCCAAGGGTTGCCGTTACAACGCCTGTCCCTTCTTTCGAAGCTGCTGTGAAGACGCCTGCTGCAGTGATTGTTCCAATAGATGCTGGAGCACTCCATTTGACGAGTGCAGGGTCAAAGATGACTTCCCTGTTTTTAGCGTCGAATGCTTTAACAGTTAATGTTGTCGAGCCATTTTTTCTAACCTCGAATGATGGGCTTGACGGTTGGACAGTATGGATTGATTCGACGACTTCAAATGGGATGCTTGCTGTTGCACCACTGTACTGTGCAGTGATTGCGCCAGCGCCTGCTTTTTGTGCTGTGAATTCAAGGCCATTTACCGTTATTAAGCCTTGCGGTGAGCTTAATTTCACATCTGCTTTATTGAATGTGACTGGGTTGTAAAAGTTGTCCATCACGTAATCTACCAAAACTGAACCTTTCGTCCCTTTTAGATAGACTCCAGGTTTCGATAGATGAGCACCTACAGTTGTTGGTGTTCCTGCTGGAGCTTTTGATACTGCAAAAAGCGCAGTGGAGACAGAGCGCTCTCTGCCGTCGGATGGTTTATTGAACAAGGAAACGTTAAAGTCGCCTGGTTTACGGACAGCCATCGTTGTGGAACCACCGCCGTCAAGGTTAAGCGCTTGGTATGCGCCGATTGACACAAGGTATTCAGCAAATTCCTTCATGTTTTGCCCACGACTATAGCCTGATTGTCTTCCGTCCACTGTTACCATGAACACTTTTGTTCCTGTTTTATCAATTGCAATCGCCGTACGAGGTGCACGTTCTGTTGCACGGTCACTGTTCGGATCGATTCCAAGGTTCACTTTGCCCTCTTTGACAAGTTCCGGACCGGACGTAAGCATGAATGATGCGCCCTTCCATTTTTCATCGATATTAGCAGTGATGGAGATTGTTTCACCGATTCCAATGTCTTTGATGAGCTGCATTGCTTCCCCATGTGCAGACAGGACGAAACCGTCCTTCGGGATAGTGGAAGCTGTCGGGTTGTTACGTTCTCTAATTTTCATTACTTTACCTGTTACGGTTTCTCCGAAGTTCAGGGCTGTTCCGCCTGTGACTCCTTCAAGGACAAGTTCGATACCTAACGCGTTTGTTTCAGTAGTCGGCTTCGGGTAAAGCGGTGTGTAAAGGATCAAGTTGTCATTTGAACGGTGCTTGTCCGTTGAAGTGATTGGGTAATCTTGTCCATTATGATTGAATGATAGACTTAGGTTATACGAATCTATCTTCCCTTTACCAGTGCTGTCGATCCCAAACGCAATCGGCTGGTTGACGTATTGGTCTCTTCCAGATGCGATGATTCCAGCATTCATAAGTCTGTCGCGGTAGGCGATGAGATACATCGGCAAATAGCCTTGGTCTGATCCCCAGAAGAATGAGCCGTTGACGGCGCCAGCTACTTGTTGGCCCAATGCTGTGTAGGCATTAGCTTGGCTCGTAGTAGTTGTCAGCTTATTGAGCGGCGTCGGGTAACTGACGTCGACTGTTGTGAATGGATCATTCAGGTCAACGATTAACTGGCGAAATGCTTGTGCGTCATTGTTTATCGTTGTGTTCGTATATTCATAGTGGACACCTTGTGAGATTTTTGTGGATTCTGTTATAGGTGCCGCAGTAGTATTTGATGTTTCTGCAAATGCTAAGTTTGGTATTAATAGAAAGATCACAAGGAGTAGGGTGCTGAGTTTCGACAGTTGTTTACGTTTATGCAATGATTCATTCCCCTTTGTTAGTTGATGTATGTTCATTATAATCTCTAATTCTTTTATTTGTATAGTAATGGGAGTTTTTCGTTCTAATAGACTATTAAAAAAGAAAGCCCGAAAGGGCTGTTATGCGTGAATGGATGGATTTATGCGTGATTTGTGGTATTTATAAGCTTTTGAGGGGATTTATGAGTGCGTGGAGTTTTTTATGCGTTTTAAAAAAATTCTTTGAGTCGCGGGAATGCACTCCTACAATATATTTACCGGTCGCGCGAAATGCTTTTGACAAATTCGGGGTTTATTAAACAAAAAACAGCCCCTTCCCAAGTTTAAACTCGGAAAGGGGCTGTTCTATTTATTATTTATTGTAAACGCGTATTTTTCTTTGAAGTATAAGCCAAGAAGACAGCTGTCAGGATGTAGAAGTACATCGTGAACGTCTTGTCCTCCCAGATATTGTAGATGAATCCACACCAGTAGACACTGATCAACAATGCAAGCATTGGTATAGCCTTATCCGACTGCTTCCGTCTCTTCCAGAATACGACTAACATGCCTAACAGGAAGACCGCGAATAACAATACGCCTACAACTCCATTTTGTGTGATGACCTGGATGTATTGGTTGTCCGAATAGATATTGAAACGGACATCGTATTGGCTATAGTATGGCGACGAGTACACTTTTGAAGCGGAGTCGCCGAACGTACCGAAGCCTGTTCCAAGGACCGGATAGTCTTTAAAAATCTCGAGGCCTTTGTAGACAATGAACAAGCGGCCAGTCGTCTTACTCTTCTCGAATGTGTCTGACTGGAAAGTTTCCTTGATGCGCGTTGTCTCAATCGCAAAAGTTTGCTCGGTTTCAGGTGCACCTGTCCGTACAATTTCACCGATTTCGGTGTTCGAACTGATCCATTGTGCAGCCTTTGTCACCGGTACTGTAATAAGCGCGAAGCCCAATGCAGCGGCAAGCCCTGCTTTCAGGACGAACTTCCAATTCCTTGTGAACAGGAAGTAGATGACGATTCCAATGATGAAGGCAATCCATGTCCCACGGCTATACGTGAGAATCCATGTACCTGCAAGTATGACAAGAAGGATATTAAGAGCCCATTGAAGCTTCGTCTTTGGAAGCAAAGTTTTCAGGTAGTAAATAAGAATGCCTGAAATTGTTAAATAGACGGCAAACACATTCGGATTGTTCACGAGTCCGTAAATACGGCTTGCGTTATTTTTTGAAAGCTGGCGATTCACCCATTGATCTGGCATTAATAGCGATCGAGCTGATAGCTTTTCGACAAGTCCTTGGATGATAAGGACTACCGTGACGAATAAAGTGACGGCAAGGAAATTCATTATATCCCGTTTCGTAATGTCCAATCGTTTAACAATATATAATAGAAGGAACATGATTACGAATGCACGGATTTGGAAAATGATTGCTGACAGGACGACGCCTGAAAGGAATGCAGAAACAGTTCCCATTAAGATAAATGCAATAAATGCCCATTCGAATAATTCGAAACGGAAAATCGACTTCCAATCCTTACGTGAATCCCAAAGTACACGGATAAAGGCGAAGACGATGATTAGATCACCAACAAGTTTTAATCCCGGGCTTAATTCGATCAGGAATGAGCGAAGCGGGAAGTAGATAAGCAAAAATAAAATGGCCTGTTTCGGCCTGAACAATGCAGCGATTGCAAGAACGAGTGAAATGCCATAGGCAATCATAGTATTCGGAATGACGAGCGCCACGGCAATGAGTAGTACTCCAATAATTGGCACAGCCATTTCTCTAAGGTTAAGATTCATGGAATGACCCTTTCTGTAGTTGTTTCACATTTAACTATTATACCACAGCACAAGTATGTATCGGCAGGTTTATTTCACAATTATGTAGACGCTTTGGGGTAGGAAAGGATTCATGGAAAAGGAGCGGAAAACCGCTCCCCTATTCTTAATTTATTGTTTATTAAAAAACGTCTCCGTCAACTGCTCATACCAGCGTTTGTAAATTGGATGATCAAATGTCGCCATTCTTTCGACCATATTCACTCCTTGGTAGAACATCATGCCTTTTTCATCTAACCCGTAACGTTTTGACATATCCATATAGAGGTCGAATGTTTCTACGCCTTGTTCGGCTTTATCGGTATGGTAAGAGTCTATCTCGATTGTAATCCCAGTGCCGTAGATTTGGGCGTTCAGGAATGCGCGATGCAGACGTTCTTCTTTATTCGTAATGGATGACCTGAATGCATTCGGCTGAAGGAATGCGGCGTCGAAGCCGTAGTCTTTCCACTTATAAAAGTTTGTCGATGTCGCGTGTGGTGAGTAGATGAAGAATTTGTTGTTCTTCCTCAGGATGCTCGAAATAGAAGAAATGATGACTTCATCGTCCACTGTACGGACTGTTTCGCTTAACCAATAGAATCCTTTGAAATTCAAATTCTCATACTTACCGTTTTCGAAGCGCTCCATTACTTCCTTCACGTACCAGTTAGCAAGGTCGTATCGGGCGTACACATCACAACCGGCACTTTCACCGTTGAATTTGATGATTGGCTCGTTTCGCTTCGGATATGGAATCGCTATATAGACGTCGACTTTCCTGTTCAATTGTCTTGCAGTTGAGTTCAGGTTTACAACAGCGCCATCCTGTGCGAATGTCTTTTCAACATAGGTTCTCCAATCGGAGTAGTTTGCATGGTTCGATGGTCCATCTACGAATTGGTCGTTGTTTTCGTTGTAACGGAGTCCAAGGATGACGAATGTGTCGAACATATCTTTCCGCTCGCCATCTTTTAGCTTAGTCTTCAAGTATTGATTGAAGAAATTTGTAGTGAATTTCTCTGTTTCATTGTAACCGTTGTAAATAAGCACGCCGCTGTTTAGGTTGGTCTTATCAGCAGCTGCGATTGTTTGCGGGTATTTATTGAATTTATTGCTTTGCGGGTGGACTGTCCCTTTTGGATAATAGAGGGCAAGTTCGATTGCGTCATCGACGTTTTGTACGACATCGATAAGCTCTCCATCGTTTCTCACTTCGTATGCGACAGGCTTCTGGTATACCCTGTAAATGAATGCGCTGAATTGCCCGCGCGTCACCGTTTCGCTTGGACGGAATGTATCATCTTTATAACCGGTTGTCACTTCTTCAAATGCAATTGCATCGATGTAAAGGAAATAAGGATCCTCATAGGGCACATCTATAAATTGGCTGCCACCCTTCCCTTCGTACCCATAGGCAGTTGCGAGCATTTTTGACATTTCGTCCCGTGTTAATGGCTCGTCGGGATGGAAATAGCCTTTGTCGAGTGATAACCAGTTGTTTTCAAGAGCGATCATGATTTCTTTGTATCCGGGCGATGTTGGCAGTAGGTCTTCGACTGGTGTTGGTTCGTTTTCTAATTCGTAGAGATCAAGTACTCTTGTTAACATGACTGCTGCGTCTTTTCGTTTGATGTCGTAACCGGGTCTGAAGTAGCCGTCTGAGAATCCACGGATTACGTTATGTTGTGCTGCGAATTGGATGTCTTTGTAGGCCCAGTATTGATAGGAAACGTCCTTGAATGTGGATGCTTGTGCTGTTGATGTCCCGATGATGGATAGGCATATGATGGTGATGACGAAGCCAAGTTGCTGTAAACGTTTTTTCATTCCACCTTCTCCTTCTTGTTGCAAAAATAGAGGGAAGTCGATTGCGATGGAGCCATCGACTTCCCCCGGGGTTTATCTGATATAAGGTGCTGCGATGAAACCTGTTTTTACTTTACCGTTAGTCGTAGTCTTCACTGGGTACCAGATGTAATTGTTTGGTGACTTCGGATTTGTGTCGTAGACTGGTCCACCGATGATTGTAAAGGTAAGATTGTTCACTTCTGTTAAAATCAATTCTGAACCGGAACCTGCTTCGGAGCTCGGCTTGGATCTCAGTCCTTTGCCCGTGTATTTGACGACTGAATCCTCTTTTAATAGTTCGGCTGAGATTGTGCTGTTGCCTGTCATCGTGAAGGCTTTCGTGTTGAATTCGATATTGTTAGTTGTCGTGCCATCGTATGTGAAATCCTTAATTGACATGTTGATGGATTTGATGTTCGGCGTGACGAAGCCGTTGCTGATTTTGCTATAGACTTGCTCTTGGTACGCGGTCGGATTTCTTTCGCCTGTTGCTTGTTTGAATGGACTATTTTTCGGCTTTGTACCGTTATAGGCCATAACAGCGAAGTACCAATGTTCAAGCACGTTGCGGTCATTTGTTCCGATAATAGGTAAATCCGTGCGCTTGAAATTGTCAGATAGGACCTTAATGCCTGCTTCGATATTGTACGCTATATCATACTTTAGACGTTCAGTGTCGAACTCGGTTCTGTTCGTTAATTGCATAAGGCCGATGCCGTTGTCATGACTAATTAACGGTTCGCCGTTGCTTAAGAAGTGGGTCCAGCCGCTTTCGACTTCAACAATAGCCTTTGCTATTTCAGGTGGAACATTCGCTTTTCTTGCTTCTTTCGTCACGAGGCAATTTAACGTCTGGCGATCCGGGTTCACTTTGCTTGCTGGGTTATAGCCGCATGCGTGTACCGTCAAGCGTAAATTTTCGTTCGTTGCATGTGCAAGGAATGCAGCGAAGTGTGCACGTGTGACCGGATTTTCCGGACCAAAACTGGTTTTCGAATAGCCTTGAGTTATTCCGGCAGCGATGATTTTGGGTATGTATGCATATCCCGCGGAGCTGACCGGTACATCCGTGAATG
Organism: Sporosarcina highlanderae; assembly: GCF_030433715.1. Lineage (GTDB taxonomy): Bacteria > Bacillota > Bacilli > Bacillales_A > Planococcaceae > Sporosarcina > Sporosarcina highlanderae. The sequence continues at coordinate 100,022 of NZ_JAROCC010000001.1, forward strand.
TCATCGGTTCTTCTTCGGTCAATTTGAATGCTCTTGTAAGGAAGATTGCCATTTCCCCTCTTGTCACTATTTCATTAGGCTTGAATTTGCCGTCTGTATAGCCTTTGATGATTCCTTCATCAGTGGCAGATTGGATAGCACCCGATGCAAAACTTGAGCTGTTGACATCAGAAAAGATGGTTGCTTTATTTCCAGTCGGCAACTTTAACGCTCTTGCAATCATGACTGCTGCCTCTGCCCGCGTTACGACATTTTCAGGGTCAAAACGTCCATCCTTTCCTCTGACTATCCCTTGGCTAGCTAAATAATTAATATGTTCATAGAATTTGTAAGAGGCTGTTACATCCGTGAAACTTTCCGCTTTGGCAGACCCGATGCTACCTGTAACGAAAAGAGTGGCTGCTGCGATAAATGCTATTAATTTTTTCATTCGTATTCCCCTCCCTGTTATTAGACTACTATAATATTCTTACGTTTGAAAGGAAAAGATAGGAAAAAGCCCCCCAAAGCTTAGACGCTTTGAAGGGCTTGATAGTTTCATAATTAGTTGATGAATTTGATTTCTGCAAGGAAGTTGTAAATGATTTTCGCCATTTGTGCACGGTTAGCGTCAGCGTTTGGACGGAATGTGTCATCAAGGTAGCCGTCAAGTAGGCCCGCTTGGTAAACGCGCTCAACGTGTTTACGTGATGCCGCACCGATATCCTTGTTATCTTTGAATGCTGTCAATGCTTTCTTCGTGTCAAATGTCACTTTGTCAGCACCAACATAGTCAATTGCACGGCTGATCATGATTGCCGCTTGGTCACGAGTGATTTCTTCGTACGGACGGAATGTACCGTCAGTGAAACCAGCAACGATTCCTGCTTCAACGACTGCAGCGATTTCGCCGTTTTTGTTGAATGCTTGGCTTGCAGATACATCTGCGAATACGTTTGCTGTTTTATCCATAGCTACGATTCCAAGACCGCGAGAAAGGATTGCAGCAAACTCACCACGAGTGATCATTTTAGTAGGAGCATACTCAGTTGCCGTTACTCCGTTGACAACCATGCGGGAAGCCAATTTATCAACGTACTCTTCAGCCCAGCTTGTACCAGCAGTGATGTCTGTAAATGATTTGGAGTGCTCAATCAATGTATATACAGAGTTTGTAGAGCGGTAAAGGTTAGCTGATTTTTTATCGTTAGTTACATATGTCGGAACAGCAGTTACATTACCTTTCGCATCAACCGTAACACCAACTGTTGTAAGTGGGTTCAATTCATTTGCAGCTGGAACTGAACGCTTAACTGGAGTTGGGAATACTGTCAATGCCACTGACTTGCCACCTGGCGCTACAACAGAAACGTTGAAGTCAAACGCGTCAGCAAGTACTTTATATGCCGCTTTACCTGCAAGTGGGTTGTCCACTTTTTTAACAGATACATTTAGCTTCAATTCTGCAGAAGCTACATCCAAGTCTTTTGCAATTGCAGCAAGGTCGAATGCATCAACTGGCAATTCGTATGCAACATCGCCGAATTGAAGAACGATTACTGCATTGCTGTTTTTCTTAGAAAGTGCGTTCAAGATTGTTGCAGGGATGTCCGCAACAGTTGTGCCACTTTGAACTTTAACAATAAGTTGTTCAACTTTAGCAGCTTTTTCGATTGCATCGATAACAGCTTGTGGGTTGCTTACGACAGCCGAACCATCAACTTCAACTGCATTGTCGCCAGTTGCTGGTGGTGTTGTTGGTGGGATTACCGGACCAGGGCCAGGGCCAGGGCCAGGACCCGGATTGACGATATTATTATACTCAGTAGCAAGTTTTACAAAAGCTGCCTTTTCAGCTGAAGTGACATCAGCTACAACAGAAGTCAATGCGTCTCCCATTTTCAACACATGAACAGAATTCCAAATACCGTCGTAAATGTTCTCGTAAACATCTTTGTTTGCAACCTTATTCAACGCACTAATGAATCTTTGTAGTTGTGATACTTCAACTTTACTAGTAAGAACTTCGTTTTGTACATCGACTAGGAAATCGATAAATTGAGCTTTAGTGATTTCTGTTCCAAAAGCAACCTTTAGATCTGAATCAGCAACTGTGTCATCGAAAGCTTCAAAAGCTTTTTCCATATCAACAGCTGTAATAGATGATGCCATGAATGTTACTAAAGCGTTGATAACTTTATTTGCAGCTTCTTCTCGTTCCCCGCCATCTTTAACAGCATCTGTTAGAATGTCAGTATCCTTCCATTTGCCGTCAGCAAGTTGGGCTAACACTTTCTTATGTGCACTTCGAAGTAAGTCCACTTCATCTTTGTCCAATTTGTTTAACGCCTGATCAAGATTAGTAATCAACTTGTTAACTTTTGGATTAGTAACTGCTGCATCAGCAGTTACACCAACAGCCAGAACTGGTGTCAATGCTACTGCACCGATCATTGTTGCTTTTAGAACTTTAGAGCTATTATTTTTCGTTGTCATTCCTTCACCCCACTATATATTTTTAACTACATATTTAATAGTCTAATATAAAACACAATTTAAGACAAGCCAATTGGAACTTTTTGTCGAAATAGGGTTAACATATTTTTCTAATGCGGAAAATATATTCCAAGTCACTGCTGTTTGAATGGAGCCTTCTCATTTAGTCTGTACGGGTTAACTATATACATTACCTTACTAATTTAGAACATTGACCCGTTAACTTTAGACTTTGAAAATTAAAAACCACCCTATCAAAATACAACTTCGAGATAGGGTGGGTATAGAGTTTAATGGGACCCGAGTGATGTGTTTCCGCACATCGCCCGGTACTTTTCTTATGGCAAACATTCAGAAAAGATCTTAAATACAATCTACCAAACTATCTAACAGACGTCAATAAGTTTTTTTATTATTCACTAAAGTGAACAACTTCACTATCAATCAAGCAATTGCAATACATCCAGTGCACGGTAAAGCATGACTGCTGATTCTGCGCGTGTTGCGTTGTTTTTCGGCATGAAGTTGCCGTTATTACCTTTGATAACGCCGATTGCTGCTGCTTTGTAGACTGATTCGATAGCGAATGCTCCAATCGAACCGTGGTCGTTGAAGTGTGCAGGCAATTCGATGCCTTCAAGCTTTGCTTTATCTTGGTAAAGAATCGCACGCATAATCATTGCCGCAATCTCTTCACGCTTGATCGGCGCATCAGGATTGAACTTGCCGTCTTGCGTTCCGTTGACGATTCCAGCACGAGCTGCAGCTTCAACTCCTGCGTATGCCCATTTCTTGCTCTTGTTCACATCACTGAACTTGCCTTCATACTCTTTTAGTGGAAGGTCCAGCGCGCGTGCAAGCAATACTGCGAATTCCGCACGAGTGATTTGTGCATTCGGAGCAAACTCAGTTTCCGTCTTACCTTGGATGATGCCTTTTGCCGCAAGTGCATTGATTTCCTTTGCAGCAAATGTGTTTTTAATATCCTTAAAGACTGGGATGATCAGTTCCGGCTTTTCTGGTTTCGGATCTACTGGTTGTGCTGGTGGAATGTATACCCCGCCCCCGCCGTCTCCAGGTGCCCCGCCATTATCGGTTTTCTCCGTTGTGAACGTGAATTCCTTAACCGCGCCTAATATCTTTCCTGAACTGTCTTCAATATTTCCACTAACAACAAGGCGGTAAGTTGTGTTTGCTTTCAAACTTGATTTCGGAACAAATTTAAATGTTTTGGATAGTTTCTTCGTGTCATCTTCAACGAAGAATCCATCTTCTTCATTGTTATCTTTACCGATATGGCCGGCCTTTTTATCTTCTGGCGTATCAATTGACTTATAACCTGTTAAATCCACTGTCTCAACAGTTCCTTCGATCGGTGTATCGCTGTCACCTTCGAATAGTTGAATGAGTGTTGATTTATCAGCAGTGTTCATCAGTCTATCGAACTCAACCGTTAGATCTATTGCCGTTACTTCTGTTGTAGTAATTACTGGATCTGCAATCCTCACCATTGGAACATTCAATTCCGTTTCCGGAGGAGGAACGTTCATGATACGTGAGATATATGGTTCATAGCCGTCTTTCGTGAAGATGACACGCCATTTTCCTGCGGTAACATCCCATCCATAGCGGCCTTCTTCGTCAGTGATTTGTGGATTTACTTGGCCAAATTTCGCCGCATCCCATTGAACCCACTCTGCATCTTCACCTTCTCCAACCAAGACTTCGACTACTGCACGTACACCTTCAAGTCTGTTGTCCATGCTACCTTCGAATACGTAACCAGATGGGTCGATCAATACGATGATATTCATCAAAGGAAGTGTGATTTCCACGTCATCTTTAATGAATGTGATTTCGAGCAATTGCTCACCGTACGATGTCCATTTTCCAAGCTTCTGACCATCGAATGTGAATGTGTTATCTGCACCTTTGACAAGGTCGTATTCTTTGCCAAGGAAGCTGATTTTTGCTGAGTCCACATCCATATCGAATTTCACTGTTGTATCGAGCGGTGTATGCTCGACAATAGCAAATGTCGCAACACCCGTGTAAGGATTCAGTTTCACATCGCCATTCCAACCCGCATGGACTGTTACATCAGTCATTTTCGGAACGTTCGGCTTGTAAGTGACTGTAACCGGCTGCTTAGACACCGTTGCTTGCACGCCGTCTGTTACTTTTGCAGATAGTGTGAATTTCTCTTCCACAGCTGCATCAGTAACTGGTAATTCTACATCAATGAACCACCATTTACCGTCGACTTTTGTTTCACCGACCTTTTTATTCCCTGCAAACAGCTCAACTTTCGAACCATATTTAGCGTTTCCGTAAACTTTGATATTTTTAACACCTGTAAGTGCCGGCGCTTCAAGTGTGACGAATACGACTGATGTTGTAGCTGAAAGGATTGCTCCTTTTTCAGTAACTTTTGCAGTTACCGTTAAGGAAGAAGTTTCAACGTCCCCAACTGTTGCACTAAATGTGATCTTTCCCGATTCACCAGCAGCTGCAGACGGGATTGTAACGATGTTACCTTCCACTTTGGCAGGTTTTCCATTCAGTGTAACTGATCCCGGAATCAATGTGAGTCCTGCTGGAAGAGTCAATGTCACTGGGACATCTACCGCTTTAGCAGTTCCATAATTCTGATACACCAAAGTGAACTGTACCTCTTCGTTAGGGACGACTGATGTTTTGGAAACAGCAAGATAGGTGCCGTCACCATCGAAATCTCCATCACCCTTTGCTTGTAGGGTTACTTCTCCGACATTCCCCGGTTGCTTACCTTCCAATGTTACAGTCGGATAACCGTAAGAGTAGAATGAGAGATTGTAGGTCTCGGTATCTTTCAAACCAGTTACTGCAAAAGTTCCATCTGCAGCAGTACGACCCCAACCATAAGTTGTTTGACCATCTGCCGAAATTGAAACATTCGCCAGTGGATCACCATTACGGTCGACGACTTTTCCAGTCATCATTACGGCTTTTGCCAATTGAATGTCTTTCTCGACTTCATCAGTGCCTTTTACAATTGTTTCCTGATGTGACAAGTAAAGCTGTGAATAGACATCGAGCCAAATATCATCTGTTTTCGATAGGCCGATAAGCTTGTATTCACCATTCGCGTCAGTTTCTGCGTAAGCACCTGTATATCCACCGTAAGCATAGACGTACGCACTCGATACCGGTTTGCCTTGACTATCCGTTACTTTGCCGGTAATGACACGTCCTTGATCCAAAGTGATTTCAATTTCGGAGTTATCCGTCATGTCAACGTTTTGATGGACGGACATAAATCCTTCCGCGTAGATGTCTAATGAATAGTCATTTGCCGCAGCGACATTTTCAAAGACGATTACTCCGTTTTCCGGTTTAACATTGTACTTATAGTAGTTACCAACCCCGGTGTAACCATGTTTTTGGTAAGTTGAATAGCTATACAAGTAAATGGAATCAATTTTTTCGACATCGCCATTGATTTTTATCGTCAATGTCTTTTCTTCAATTGTCAGCTTGTTCACTTCGAATTTATAATCCGTAGTGCCTTTCGCCAAAGTGATCGATGCAGTTGTTGTTAGGTAAGTACCTTGACCATAGACTGTCAATTTGTACTCACCTGTTTCCAAATCTTTTAATACTGTTGTTCCGTTATTCGTTGTGAATTTACCATCAGACGTTGAACCAAATACAATAAAACCTTTTGGACCTGTAAGTCTTGCAGATAGACCATCGATTACAGGATTGTCTGTACCTTTATCGACAATTGTAATTGACGCATTCGTAAATGCAGGGATTTTGTATTCTGGAACAGCGACAATTTTTGATTGGGCTACTTCGAGATTTGGTTGGACAAACGTTTTTCCGTTTACAAGTACAGACATTTTGTAATTGCCTGAAGGAAGCCCTTTAATTTCGAAAGCTCCATTGGCATCGGTCTTCACTGTATACAGTTTAGTCGAAACGAGACGAACTGTTGCATCTTCAATAGGTTGCCCGTCCGTTACGAGTCCTTTAACTGTAGAACCGACAGACCAATCAAGTTCAGTAGAAATTTCTTCGGTCTTCTCTTCACCATTCAGGATATGACCTGTAACTTTTTCAATGACTTTCTGGCCTTCTATTACAGTGAAAACACCTTCATATCGTTTAGATGTTTCATTGTAAGCAAGTTCAACTTCAATCACTTTGCCGTCTACATAGACATTCGCAACTGCAGTGAACCCTTCATCGTAAGAGCCATCTACTGTTACAGCCAATCCGTCGCCGATGGAAAGGAGTTTATCTGCATTTCGACCGTCTTGTAGCGTGACTGTCGTAGCAGTGAATGCATCGACTGTGAATGAAGCAACATCAGAGACACTTGTATTCTTAGCTGCATCAGTCGAAGTGATTTTCACCTTATACGTTACGCCCGGTTTAATGTTCGGTATGACAGCTGTCGTTTCTTTTTGCGATTCGCTAAGAACTGTGAATTCCCCATCGCTTTCAGCAACTTCGACTTTGTAGGAAACGGCATCTTGCGCACCAGTCCAAGTTACTTTCAGTCCTGAAGCTTCTTTAGCGAATTCGATATTGATTGCTTTTTCAGGTGGCGTACGGTCAATTGTTACTGAAACGCTTGTTTTAGCATCTTCATTGGATGCGACAATCGTATACACCCCGTCAGTTCCTGGTTGGAATGTATGAGTGAATGCACCTTCTGCATCAGCCGTGATAACCGCGCCATTCACTTTCTCTCCATCTTTCTGCAATTCCAATGTTACTTCTGCATCCGCATTCGCTTTACCAATCACTGTGATGCTTGTAGAGTTTGTGATTGAACCTGATTGTGGCGTGTGGATTTGTACGAATGGCGTGTTTTCTCCCGCCACTGAAAATTCTTTCGTAAGCGTTAGGGATTTTCGCAAGCTGATTGGAATGCGAACTTCAAGTGTATACGTTCCTTCTGTAAATTCTTTGTTAATATGGAAGCCTCTGTCGGACATGGTTCCAGTCGTTTCCCAAACTACCTTACCCGTTTGATCTATTATTTTATAATCCACTGGAACACGATTCATATTACTATTAAAGTTTCCTCGATAATCCCTTATAGGGTCTTCTTCTGCCTCAGCAATCCCCATGTTAGGATTTGACTCCAATGATCTGTAAATGCCGTCAATTATGAAATCTCCTGAGTACAACGTGTTGAATGTGGATAAATAGTTCGTACCGTCCTCGAACTTCCAGAAATCCAAACTGTTAATTTCACCGGATATTTCGTCCTTTTTGAAATTGAATGACTTATCGCTATCAATGTTGACATCCAGTGAAATAATACTGTAGCTCCAAGGAGTGTCATATTTTTCGTTTGTGGAGACATAGTATCTCAAATATTCATAGTGTCCCTTTTGAATGGATACGGAGGAAACTGAACCCGATTCACCATACACTCTATATCGATTCGGGAAATGTTCAAACCCCGAAATCGCCATATTGGATGCACCATTTTTAATCGTAACATTTGCCAGATCTTTTCCATTGACTTCGATATTGAAATCCTCAGAAATAGTAGTTTCTGGTACGTTTAGAATCTTCACATTTTGAGCATTGTCAAAAACCAAAATACGCCCATGATAGTTTTCCGGTGATACTAATACCTCAAATGAATCCTTGCCGGAAAGATATACAGGATTGAATGGACTGTACCCATCTACAGCCAACCCCAAAATCAACTCTGCACGATAGTTGCTCGAAACATCAAGGTTATGGGTTACTTTTACTGCCTTCAAGTCATCAGAAAGTTGTAATGGATTTGCTTTACTTATGTTTAGCAAACTCTCTCCACTTGTTTGTTGGAAATCCATGACAGCGTTATTATGAGACAGTGAACCATTTAGCATAATTTTATACTGGGTATCTGGATTTAAAGTTACACCATAAGGTAAATAAAATTCAGAGTTTTGGAAGTCCCAATTTAGGACATAGGTACTTCCATAATGTGAACTATTTGGGTCATCATCTTGAATCGTCAATTGATCCGGATGGAACTTACCATATTTTGTATCCACCTCAACTGGTAATGACAACTGTTGTACGTCCATGAATATCATAGTGTCCATTGAAATTGATACGATTTCTTCATTAACCGTACTTTCAATCAACTTAATCTTATAGGTACCTTTTTTCAATGGTTCTTTTAACGTAAACGAACTGTAATATGGCGTTGAAATTGGTTCGCCTATACGCTCGTCATTTTCATCAAGAATTTCATAGATGAAAGTTGATTCGCCATTCATATACAAACTACCGCTATCATTATGATAGTAAGTGTAAACTACTGTCGAATCAGGGGAGGTATACGCTGAACCGTGATACGCGTTAAATTCAACCTCTTGTTCCTTTTTACCCTTTACATAAAAAACATATCCTTCATAAGACGTTTTTTCATCTTTTACAACTAAATAAATCGTCGGATGCCCCATGATTTCTTCGCTTACATATATTTTTGAATAGGTTTCACCTGATGAATATAGGGAAATAGCAGCGTTCTCATATTTTGAAGATGGCTTCAATATTTGCCAATCTACATTTGTTAAGTCCAACGCATAATCATTCTCTTTGGTAACCATACCAAAGAATTTATATTTTTCATTGTTTTCGTCGGTTCCAATCCAATCTACTATGAAATCACCATCTGATGCTACATGCCAACCTATATCACCCAAATAAACTGACACACCGTTAACGTTGTTACCTAATAATCTGAAATCCACCGAATCAGTAGTAAAAGATCCAATATTCACTTTCAGCTCGCTTAGGTCAGTTCCATTGAAATGGTGATATTTATTCTTTTGACCAGTGAATTCATGAGCATACATTGTTTTGGAGGAATAATCCACGACTGTCACGTAATATTCCATACCATCCAAAATATATGCATCTGGAATGAACGCTTCATATGCGCCAGCGACTAATTTGATTTCTTTTGAAATTACTCGTTTATAATTCGGATTCCCACTGCCACTTGTTTTTTCATATAAAGTGACAATTCCTGATTTGAGTATTTCACCTTCCGAGTTTTCAGCGGTAAATACTGTACCTTTTAATTCGTGAATTCCGGAATTGAAGTTGAAATCTCTTTCAGCAACAAGCTCTTTTCCATCTGTTGTTAGATAAGTCGCTTTCACGGTGTAGGTACCATTTTTCCAATTTGAAGCATCAATATCAATTGATGAGTGGAAATATTTTTCGAACCCTTCGAATACTTTTTGTGTTCCATAGAAAATTTCAAACTTAATTTCATTTTCCGGACTATAGCTGTTCATTCTAAATTGTCCAGATCCTAGGGTTAGTCCGTAATTAATCCACAATGAATTATAATAATTCGAGCTAAAGTGAAGGAACTCCAATTTTGTTGGTTCAGTTGGGATTTGTATTGTTTGGTCCCCATCAATAACGAATTCGCCGTTCCACTCCACATTGTTCGAAAAGCTTATATTATATGTTCCATTCGATAGTTGAATTGCATCGTTTCCACCCTCTTTAAGATGGAATCTCACATCGGTACCTTTCTTGTTCAGGTAACCCCAATCATAAGATCCTTCGAGTTCCAACTTGGAGGAATCTGTTTTTAGTGCATCATAGTCAAGTGCATTTCCAATTGTAACCATCCCTGTTAGGAAATGCTTTAAATCATCCTTTTCCCCATTAATTACGAATGGCAAGGTTAGTGGATTTTCGGATACTAAATATCCTTCAAATACGTTTAAGTTAGTGTGATTAACACTCCATTGCCCGCTATCAGCCGTTAGGAAACGAACATAATTGAAAGTCAACCCACTATCTTCCGAGTCGATTGCTGTTTTCAATAAACCCTCAGTCGGAAGAGTTAGTTCTGTAATTTCTAATAAACTATCACCACTTACGATTACTTCATCGTAATAGGTGTTGGTCTCTCCGTTTTCTTCATATTCAATCCAGTAAATGAGCTTATACTCATTCTTTGGATAAATAGAATCTGTTGGGAAAGTCAACTTATGAATTCCTTCGCTACCTGAAGACCAATCCATCGATATGGAATACTCATGTTGACCTTCATGAACCTTCTTCAAAACGGCACCATTTCCGGATTTGATAATTCGTTCATCCGATCCGGCAAGGATCTCTATTGTATGCATATTTGTCTGTGGATGACCTGTTACGTAAACCGTCACATATTCAGTGAAGTCGCCATAAGTAACGGTAATATGTGTTACACCAGCGTCAACCGCTGTAACATAGTTACCTTCTACAATAGCAACATTTTCATTATCTGAAGTGAATGTTGCATCTGCTGTTACATCCTTCTCCACAGTAGCACCATCTGATTTTGTCGTTGTTTCTGTTACAAACAATTGCTTCCATTCTCCGACAGTGAGGTCAAGAATATCATCGCTAACGGAGTATGTGATTTCGTCTTCGTCCGGATCTGGATCTTGACCATCAGCACGATAGACGACAGTTTCGGATATATTGCCCGCAGCGTCTTCCACTATTACCTTCACAGAAACAGCCTTCGTAGTGTCATCAAAGTTCTTAGGCATATCAATAGTAATATCAATTTTTCCATCTTCAGTTAAATTGAATGGAACTTGCGTTTCCTCATTACCAATCGAGATTAGATAGGAAGCAAATAATTTACTGTTGATGTCATATTGGAATCCAGCCTTTTTCCAATCGAGATATTTATCAGTAACCTTTCCGGTTATTGCAGATTCATTGAAACTTGCTTCAATACTAGGTGCCTCAGATTTCACAAAAAGTGGACCTACGTAATCAAATATCACTTGAGGATTACCTGATTTTGTTAGGGCCGAGAAGTCAATTGTGTAAACACCATCCGGAATTACTGTTGCTCCTGTACCATCCCAAGGAGTATACTGACCTCCGATTGGCAATTGATACGATCCGGCACCTAAACTTGAACCCGCATGCAAGTATCCTATATAACCGTCTTCATACACACCACCAAAAGGATCCATAACATCCCAAAGTTCAATGTAATTTGTTCCCACATCTCCAGTAATTGTGAAGTAAAGGATTGCATTTTCACTAGTTCTTTCACTATTAAATGAAAGGTCTCCTCTTGTGATTCGCATATCTTTCACTTCAGTAGGTATTTGCGGACCAAAATTAACCGCGAAGGGTAATGAAACCTCAGCATTTACACCCTTGATATGAATATAGCCAAGAAATTCATCTCCCGGTTTTGTATTAGCTGCGGAAGCGGTTAAAGTAACATTCAGCAATACTTCTCCTTCAAGAGAAAACGTAGGTTTATCAATTGTTAATTTTGCATCACCATATTCTTTGGTAATAGTAACAGTGACATCATAATCTCCGCCATTACCTTCCATGTCCTTGACAAGAATTTCTTTAGTTAATTCGAGATCTTTTTCAAGTGATTGATTTCCAAACGTCACAGTACCTTTTAAGTTATCTACTATTTTTCCGTCATTATTTGCGGTGTCAAGTGCATATGCAAGTATTTCTGGATGCGCTGCAGCGTAAGCCTGGACGCGCCCTGCCCCTTGCGCGAATACGTCGTACTTGCCTGTGTCAAGGATCTTGGCAGTGTTTGAAAGCGCCACTTTGACATCAAAGGCATCCCAAGTCGGGTTAACTTGTTTGATTAATGCTGCAATTCCCGCAATATGCGGTGTAGCCATGGAAGTACCTGTTTTACGCGCATAAGCTTGTTCGTAAGTGGCTTCCGGGAAATCCGCTTTATACATCGGGATTGTTGACATAATGTTTGTTCCTGGTGCTGTTACGTCAGGTTTGATGTCGAAGTTCGGTGTGGACGGTCCGCGTGAGCTTGAATTGTTCACTTCGTCCCCAGAAGTCCAGACAAAGTTGTCTACATCGAATGTGATTATTCCTTCTCCGTTTTCCAAACCATCTTTAATTGCCTTCCCATCATTGTAAGACATGTTAAATGAAGGGATCGCTACATCAAAAACGTCACCGCTACCTACATTTGACATAGGGTTATCGTTTCCATCCGCATGGTCTTTTGTATTGTAGATAATGATCGCTTTGGCGCCTTTTTCTGTAGCAAAGTGTATTTTATCCATAAACGCGATTTCCCCACGGGAAACATGGACAACTTTTCCTTTAACATCTAACTGATCATAGTCGGATTCTTTACCTACGCCAGGAATTGCTATGATATCCAATTCCCCAGACAATTCTTGTTTAAGATTTTTTCCAAATGGCGTGAAGAAAAATTTCACGTTGTTCGAAAATTGGAAATCATCGTTTGTCACTTTCACTCTGACAGCCGATAATTCTGGGTTCGTTGTGTTGCCGACTGCGATTCCGAGGCGGGATGTAGATGGTGTTCCCATCGTTCCACGGTTCGGACCGGAGTTTCCTGTTGCGATGACCGAGATTGTGCCTGCAAGCATGGCGTTGTTAATGGCGAATGAACCAGCGTCAGTTTCTGTGTTGGAGCCACCGCCTAAAGATAGGTTGATGACATCCATACCTTCTTCAACTGCTGTGTCGATCGCTTTGACAATACCAGATGTTGCTCCGCTACCATATGCACCTAAAACTCGGTATGCGTAAAGATCGATTTTTGGTGCGATTCCTTTAATACCGTATTCGTTGTTGCCGATAGCAGCGATTGTCCCGGCTACGTGTGTGCCATGGGATGTGTAGAATGAGCTGCCGTTTGCGTTGAATTCAGGCGTGCCTGCCGGACGTTCAACAGGTGATGTTTCTGATGCATCGTCGTCAGCACGCGGACGCGTGTATATGCTGCTGTTTGGAATAAAGTTTTTCCCACCCTTGTAGATACCTTGGAAGTCAGGGTGGTCAGCGTCGATTCCTGTATCAAGGACCGCAACCTTGATGCCTTGACCTTCGTAGCCTTCTGCCCAAAGTGCTTCGATTCCAAGAAAGCCAATGCTTGTGTTCATGAATGCATCAACTTGTCCATCTACTGGTGTTACGACTTCTACAGTTTCAGCAACCTCGGTCTCTTCTGTTTCTACTTCAGTAGCCTCTTCTTCAGTTCCATCCTCTACAGATTCTTCGAATGCATAAACAACAGCATCCGGTTCAATTAGTGTAACTCCTTTAATTTCAAGTAGTTTTGGAAGATCGCTAACTTTTACCTTAGCTGCAAAACCATTTAGGACAGTACTAAATGAATAGCCTTCTTTAAAGGTAACTTGAAGCGCTTTCATTTCTTTTTTTACAATTGTCTGCTGTGCATTTACCTTTTGCAGAACTTTTGCTTGTTCTGCTGCGTTAAATTCTTTACCTGCTAACTTATTAATACCTTTTTGCAGACCTACAGGAGTTTCTGATAGATGAATAATTACATCAACGATTTCATTCCCTGAAAGTCCTTGTAAATCCTTGTGCAGTTTCGGACCGCCTTTTAGCAAATTCAATTGCTCGGCAACCGCGGCTTTCATTTGCATGGTGCTTTCGCTTGGTGTGTTTGGTTTAAACGGTTTCATCTGTTCTGCCGCTGACACACTTGCCGTAAACGGCATCATCATTGACAGAACAAGAACGAAGGCTAATAGACTATTTAACGCCTTCCGAAGGTCCCGCTTTTTCAACCCCATCTCCCCTTTTCTTTTGATCACACTATTGTATTAAGCGTGTCCATATGAATATACCATATAGTCTGATATTTTGGGAGAATCGACTTACAGAATAGGTAAAATATTATGCATAGAATAAATTAATGGAATAAAATCTACAAATTATTGAAATTAACAAGGTAAATAAACCTATATAAATCGTGGAAAGTAGCGGATTAATGGAGTTTTTATATAAAAGAATGAACTCTTATGCGAAAGCATGAGTCTTTTCCACTGTTTGAAATAAAAAAGAGGAAACCGGGGGCTCCTCTTTCTTCACTGTTAGTCTATTTGCTCTAATACGTTCAACCCGCGATAAAGCATAACTGCCGCTTCTGCGCGTGTTGCGTTGTTTTTCGGATTGAAGTTTCCGTTATTTCCTTTGATGACGCCAATCGCAGCCGCCTTGTAGACCGATTCGATGGCGAATGATCCAATCGAGCCGTGGTCATTGAAGTGGATTGGCAATTTGATGCCTTCAAGTTTTGCTTTGTCTTGGTAGAGAATCGAACGCATGACCATAGCTGCGATTTCTTCACGCTTGATCGGCGCGTCTGGATTGAACTTTCCATCTGTTGTACCGTTGACGATTCCCGCACGCGCTGCTGCTTCGACTCCAGCAAATGCCCATTTCTTGCTTGCATTAACGTCTCCGAACTTACCTTCATATTGTTTCAGTGGAAGGTCGAGTGCGCGGGCAAGTAATACCGCGAGTTCAGCACGGGTGATTTGTGCATTCGTACCAAATTCAGTCGCAGTTTTACCTTGGATGATGCCTTTTTTCGCTAATTGATTGATTTCTTTAGCAGCAAATGTATTGGCGATATCCTTGAATCCTAATGGAGTTATCGGCTTTTCTTCAGTTGTTTTTTGTTCAGCAGGCCTCTCTTCAGTTGGTTTCCCTGCTTCGGGTGTTCCACCACCGAGTGCCGGCGGAGTTACGATTGGTGGCATTGAAGGAACTGGGGCCGCTCCAACTGGCGCCCTCTCCACTTCGACATCAATTGTTACGGGTTCAGCATTCCCATTGCTGACTATAATTGTTGTTTTACCAGCTTTAATGGCCTTGACTGTTCCTTCGGAGACAGTAACAATACTATCGTCAGCTACTTTGTATTTCGCCTCCGCTGTTACATCCTTTACCGTTGATTTATTGTCGGATGTTGTCGTTGTTTCTGTTACTGTAAGTTCTGCTCCATGTGTTTCTATCAATTTCAATTCGGCTGGAGTTACTGATAGTTTTACTGCCTTTGCGTCTCTATCAAATATGACAGTTTCTGTCGAATTGTTAGCTGCGTCCTCAATCACTACTGTTACCTTTGCCGAGTGGGCAATGTTGTTGAAGGATTCGGATTCAACAGTGATGTTGAATGAACCATCCTGTTCCAATGTAAGCGGCAACTGCTTGATGTTATCACCATTGATGGAAACTACATATGAAGCATGCAG
Source organism: Sporosarcina highlanderae (assembly GCF_030433715.1). GTDB lineage: Bacteria > Bacillota > Bacilli > Bacillales_A > Planococcaceae > Sporosarcina > Sporosarcina highlanderae. The sequence goes on from NZ_JAROCC010000001.1 coordinate 115,570, forward strand.
CTTTTCATTCAAATCATAATTAAGTCCATATTGAGTTAGCGTCTCGTTGAACTCAATATACTTATCTGTAACTTTACCGGTTAGAGTTCCTTCATTAAATACACCTTCGACTACGGGTTTTGTAGATTTGATAAAAATCGGTCCTACATAGTCACTTATCTCTGCCGGGATGCCAGATTTCGGTTTAGCAATGAAATCAAATGTGTAGATGCCGTCCGGGATTCGTGTTGCTTTTGTATCACCCCACGGGGTATAGGTTCCGCGAACTATTAATTCGTATGCTCCGGCGCTAAGTGACGGACTTGAATGCATGAAGCCGATGGAACCATCACCAAACTCGCCGCCATCAGGGTTCAGGATATCGTAAATTTCCAAGTAGTTTGCAGCGACATCGCCAGTGATCGTAAAGTAGAGCATTGCCTCGTCCTTCACACCGTCACCGTTGAAGCTGAGGTCCGTTTCTGTGATGCTCATATCCTTCAGTTCGACTGGAATTTCTCCGCTGAAGTCTGCTGCAAATGGTAATGAAACCTCAACATCCCCGCCTTTTATGTGGATATAGCCTAACAGCTCATCACCGACTTTTGCCTTTGAGTTTGCCGAGGCAGTCAATGTTACATTCAAGTTTTGTTGGCTGTTAAGCGAGAATTTTGGTTGATCGACAGTTATTTTAGCGTCGCCAAACGATTTGGTCACGTTAACTGTAACATCATAATCCCCACCGATACCTTTCATATCTTTTACAAGAATTTGCTTTGTAACCTTCAAATCCTTTACAAGTGATTGAGGACCGAAAGTTACGGTTCCTTTTAGGTTTTTTACAATTTTATTTGATTCATCAAGGATCGCTTCATCAATCGCATAAGCAAGGATTCCCGGATGAGCAGCAGCATAAGCATTTACTCGCCCTGCTCCTTGAGAGAATACATCATACTTTTTTGTATCTAATAGTTTCGCAGTGTTGGAAAGTGCTACTTTAACATCGAATGCATTCCAATCAGGGTTCGCCTGTTTTATAAGCGCTGCGATTCCCGAAATATGCGGTGTAGCCATCGATGTTCCCGTTTTACGAGCATAAGCTCTTTCATAACTTGTTTCCGGGAAATCCGATTTGTACATCGGAATCGTAGACATGATATTCGTTCCTGGTGCACTTACGTCTGGCTTTATATCGAAGTTCGGAATCGAAGGACCACGTGAGCTTGAGTTATTCACTTCATCGCCTGCGATGAATGTTTTATTGAATGAACCGAATGTGATTGTGCCTTCCGTTTCGGCAAGTGCCGCGCGGATTGAGTCACCATCCGTTTTCGACATATCGAATACCGGGATGAAGTTGAATTCTTCGCCAATGAATGTTTGGGACGGGTTTGATGCGTTTGTACCTCCCGCATTGTTATGAATAATGATGGCAACTGCACCGTTCTTTTTGGCTATATCGATTTTATCAACGAATGGAGTTTGGCCGCGTGATACGAGTGCGACTTTACCATTTACGTCAATGCCCACGTAATCGGTTTGTTGCCCAATCCCCGGTACTGCGACAATCCCGAATTCACCATTAAGTTGGGTGGCAAGGTCTTGGCCGTATGTCGTACCCATTAGATTTAACGTTTTCGTCAATTTGTAGCTACCTGCTTTGATGTTCACTTCACCGTCGTAGTGCGCTTCAGGGTTTGTCGTGTTTCCGACAGCAATGCCCAGACGGGATGTAGATGGTGTGCCCATCGTTCCGCGGTTCGGACCTGTGTTTCCTGTAGCGATCACCGAAATCGTACCAGCCATCATTGCATTATTGATCGCAAATGATCCGGCGTCCGTTTCAGTATTCGCACCACCGCCAAGCGAAAGGTTAATGATGTCCATTTTCTCTTCGACTGCAGTGTCAATTGCTTTAATGATACCTGACATAGAACCGCTACCATATGCACCAAGGACTCGATATGCGTATAGGTCAACTTTCGGCGCAATCCCTTTCATGCCATATTCGTTGTTGCCGACAGCGGCGATTATCCCCGCGACATGCGTACCGTGCGAAGTATAGAATGACCTTCCATTGCTATTATATACAGGACGATTTTCGGGACGATCGAGAGGTGATGTTTCGGAAGCATCGTTGTCAGCACGCGGGCGAGCATAGTCGTTACCTGTGTGTGGGACAAAGTTTTTGCCACCTTTGTAGATGCCTTTGAAGTCAGGATGGTCGGCATCGATTCCTGTGTCAAGGACAGCAACCTTGATGCCCTGTCCTTCAAAGCCTTCTGCCCACAGTTTTTTGATTCCAAGGAAATCGATGCTTGTGTCCATGAATGCGCCGACTTGTCCATATGCCGGAGCCGCGGTTCCTTCACCTTCGAAAGCGTAAACTGTAGCGTCTGGTTCAATTAATGTAACGCCATCGACTTGAAGCAGCTTTTGAAGATCTTTGGCTTTTACTCTAACTGCAAAGCCGTTTAAGACTGTGTTGAATGAATATCCCTCTTCGAAGGAAACTTTTAGAGCTTTCATTTCCTTTTTGACATGGTTTTGTTGTGCATACACTTTTTGAAGGGCTTTTGTTTCTTGACTTGCGGTGAATCTTTTACCCGCCAATTCGTTAATACCTTTTTGCAGACCTGCGGGTGTCTCTGATAGATGAACGATGACATCGATTTGTTCACTTCCTGACAGCGTTCTTAAGTTCTTATGTAAAACTGGTCCGCCGTTCGCAAAATTCAATTGTTCAGCAATAGCAGCTTTCAATTGTGTTAGGCCTTCGCTATTTGTTGCCGTTTTAGCCGGAATATCTTGTTTTGCGTTAGCTGTTAATGAAAACGGCGTTAACATAGATATTAATAAAATGAAAGCAAGTACACTTTTAGAGATTTTTAGAAACTGTTTCTTTACCAAGCCCCATCACCCCTTTACCTTTTCTATGATGATTACATTCATGCTGTAGTTCACGAGTGTTTGTATTTGTTGCATTATTGGGGTTATACAACTATTATAATATATCATTTATTAGTAGTTTTGGATATATTCAATTTGATATTTTAGTAAACCACTAAAATATTGGTGACGTACTTAAAGTGATAGCTCCCTTTGCAACTAAAAAAGAGGAACCCGAAGGCTCCTCTTTCTATAGTTCTATCAATCTAACAAACCCAATACTTCCAATGCACGGTAAAGCATAACTGATGCTTCAGCGCGTGTCGCATTGTTCTTTGGTACGAAATTGCCGTTGTTTCCTTGGATAACACCGAGTGCTGCTGCTTTGTAGACGGAGTCGATTGCGAAAGTACCGATCGATCCATGGTCGCCAAAGTTAGCTGGTGCTTCAAGTTCAGTAAGTTTCTCTTTGTTTTGGTATTCGATTGCACGGATGATCATTGTAGCGATTTCTTCACGCTTGATCGGTGCGTCAGGATTGAAAGTGCCATTTGCAGTTCCGTTGATGATTCCAGCGCGAGCTGCTGCTTCAACTCCTGCAAATGCCCATTTCTTGCTTGCGTTTACGTCGCCGAATTTACCTTCATATTCTTTCAATTCTAAGCCAAGAGCACGAGAAAGTAATACTGCGAATTCTGCACGTGTGATTTGTGCATTTGGTGCAAACTCAGTTTCCGTCTTTCCTTGGAGGATGCCTTTTGCCACAAGCGCATTGATTTCATTTGCAGCAAACGTGTTGGCTACGTCCTTGAAATCTGGAATCGCTGGTGTTTCTTCTTCAGGGGTTTCACCTTCTGGCGTTTCGCCTTCTGGTGTTTCTTCTTCAGGCTTTGTTGGTTCTGGACTTGGAACAATTACTTCAGCGTTTCTTACCTCTACCGTTACAATAATTGGTTCGTGATTGCCGTGCGTAATTGTGATCTCAGTTTTTCCAGCTCCAACCGCCCTTACTAATCCACCATCAACTTTTGCAACTTTCTCATCGGCTGAAGTGTACACTGCATCAGAAGTAACATCTTCCACAACGGCTGCCCCATTAGATTGTATCGTTGTTTCTGTAACCATCAATTGTTTCTCAGAACCATAGAATAGTATCAGTCGGGAGTTGTCTACCACTAATTCATCCCCAACTAAACTTTGAGCTTTGTTACCTGCTGCATCCTCATATTTTAAAACAAGTATTTCGTTTTCCTCGTCAAACTCTGGTAGTTCAAAGGAGAATTTCCCGTCTTGTGCCAATGTGATTGATCCAGAATCTGTAACAATTCCATCTTTGGAAACTACGTAAGAAGCTTTTAGTTTTGTATTAATGTCATAGCCTAATCCGTAAGAATCCAACTCTTCTTGATAGATAATATAAGCATCATCTACTTGTCCACTTATAGTTTTTCCATCAACGTTACCTACAATTGTTCCCGCTGTCGATTTGACGACAATTGGTCCAACAGAATTACCGATGACTGGTGGATTGCCGGATACTGTAAGTGCCGAGAAATCGATTGTATAGAGTCCATCAGGTATCGTTGTTGCACCGGAGCCACTCCAAGGATTGTAAATTCCACCCACCCGTAAAGTGTATGAACCCTTCCCTAGTCCACTACCCGCGTGTAAATAGCCGATATAACCGTCCTCGTAATAGCCGCCTTCAGGATCCATGATATCCCAAATCTCAATGTAGTTTGCAGCTACGTCGCCCGTGAGCGTGAAGGATAAAAGCGCTTCATCTTTCACCCCGTCGCCGTTGAAGCTCAAGTCTGTTTCTGTAATACTCATGTCTATAATTTCAGTAGGTATTTCCGGACCAAAATTAACTGCGAATGGTAATGAAACTTCTACCTCACCACCCTTGATATGAATATAGCCAAGAAACTCATCTCCTGGTTTCGCATCAGCAGCGGATGCTGTCAATGTTACATTCAGGATTGTTTCACCATCGAGTGAAAAAGTAGGGTTATCAATTGTCAGTTTTGCATCGCCAAATGATTTGGTTACATTAACTTCGACATTATAGTCCCCACCATTCCCCTTCATATCTTTGACAAGAATTTCTTTAGATACTTCGAGATCCTGTTCAAGTGATTGATTTCCGAATGTCACAGTACCTTTTAGGTTCTCTACGACTTCTCCTTTGTTATCACGCACCGCTGTATCAATTGCATACGCAAGTATTTCTGGATGTGCTGCTGCATAAGCATTTACGCGCCCTGCTCCTTGTGCAAACACATCATATTTATCAGTGTCAAGAATCTTGGCTGTGTTGGAAAGCGCAACCTTGACATCAAATGCGTCCCAATCCGGGTTTGCTTGTTTGATTAATGCGACGATTCCAGCAATATGTGGTGTTGCCATGGAAGTACCTGTCTTACGTGTATACGCTTTTTCGTAAGTGGCTTCCGGAAAGTCCGCTTTGTACATCGGGATTGTTGACATGATGTTCGTTCCGGGTGCTGTGACGTCAGGTTTGATGTCGAAGTTTGGTGTTGACGGTCCGCGTGAGCTAGAGTTGTTCACTTCGTCCCCTGCTGTCATTGTTTTATCGAAATTGCTGAAAGAAATTGTACCTTCCGCTTGCGCAAGTGCTGCGCGGATTGCGTCACCATCTGTTTGGGACATATCAAATGTCGGGATGTATTCGAATGCATCGCCAAGGAATGTGCCGGATGGGCCAGGTGCGCCTGTTCCGCCCGCGAAGTTGTGGACGATAATTGCGACTGCACCGTTGTCTTTTGCTGCCGCTATTTTATCGACGAATGGAATTTCCCCGCGTGAGACAAGGGCAACTTTGCCTTCGACATCAAGATCAGCATAATCGGACGCTTTTCCGACTCCTGGGACCGCCACAAGGCTGTATTCGCCGTCAAGTTGATTGGCGAGATTTTTGCCGTATGTTGTACCCATTAGATTTAGGACTTTGGATAGGTTGAATTCGCCTGAATTGATGTTGACTTCACCAAAGTAATTTGCTTCAGGGTTTGTCGTATTACCGACTGCGATTCCGAGGCGGGCTGTGGCTGGCGTGCCCATTGTGCCGCGATTCGGTCCGGAGTTACCCGTCGCAATCACTGAAATCGTTCCTGCAAGCATAGCGTTGTTGATGGCGAATGAACCAGCGTCAGTTTCAGTGTTTGCACCGCCGCCTAATGATAGGTTGATGACATCCATCTTTTCAATGACAGCTGTGTCGATTGCTTTGACAATACCAGATGTTGCTCCACTCCCGTATGCACCTAAGACACGGTATGCATAAAGATCGATTTTCGGTGCGATTCCTTTAATGCCGTATTCGTTATTGCCGATTGCAGCTATTGTTCCCGCGACATGTGTACCATGGGATGTGTAGAATGCGCTACCGTTCGCATTGAATTCAGGCGTGCCTGCCGGACGTTCTACAGGCGACGTTTCAGATGCGTCGTCATCTTTTCTCTCGCGTGTGTATACGCTACTGTTAGGAATAAAGTTTTTCCCACCCTTGTAGATGCCTTGGAAGTCAGGGTGGTCAGCATCAATTCCTGTATCAAGGACCGCAACCTTGATGCCTTGTCCTTCATAACCTTCTGCCCATAGAGCTTCGATTCCAAGGAATCCGATGCTTGTGTCCATGAATGCGTCAACTTGTCCATCCACTGGAGTTACGATTTCTACGGATTCAGTAAAACCTGCCTCTTCTGTTTCTTCTACTTCAGTAGCCTCTTCTTCTGTTCCATCTTCAATTGATTCTTCAAATGCATGAACAATAGCATCTGGTTCAATTAGTGTAACACCTTTTATTTCAAGTAATTTTGGAAGATCGCTAACTTTTACCTTAGCTGCAAAACCATTTAATACAGTACTGAATGAATAGCCTTCCTCAAAGGAAACTTGGAGCGCCTTCATTTCTTTTTTTACATTTGTCTGTTGCGCATTAACGTTTTGCAAAACTTTTGTTTCTTCTGCTGTGGTAAAACCTTTACCCGCTAATTTATTTATACCTTTTTGTAGACCAACAGGAGTTTCTGATAGATGAACAATTACATCAACTATTTCATCCCCTGAAAGTCCCTGTAAATCCTTATGCAATACCGGCCCGCCAGTTGCCAGATTTAGTTGCTCGGCAATTGCAGCTTTCATTTGCATAGTACTTTCGCTTTGTGTGTTCGATTTGAATGGTTTTGTTTGTTCTACATTAGCATTTGCCGTGAAAGGCATTGCCAATGAAAGAACGAGAACAAAAGCAAGTATACTACTTAAAACTTTCATTATTCTTCTCTTTTTCAAGCCCCATATCCCCTTTTCAATTTGTTCACACTATTAAATTAATAGTCTGCAACTATAATTATATCACAAGTTTAAGTATTTTTGGAGATTTAAGTAATTGAATAGAAAGAGAAGTGTTCACAATTCTAAAAATAGCAAGTAGGCTGTTAGGTATCAGTATAAATAAGACTAATTGCCTTCATGTTTACAAAAAATAAAACATAACTGTTTTAAAATACTTGGTAGGGATTCCTGTATTACGAATGAATTGACGATTGAAACTCTAATAGAACCAAATAGCAACAGAGTCTTATAACCCTATTGTATAATCACTTACCAACTTTTGAATTGGTAGCACTATACCAAGTTCTACTTGGTCACTGACATTTGCTCTGCAAATATAAAAAAGCCTTCTAACCGATTTCTCGATTAGAAGGCTTTTTTTGTATAATTTACTGTATCCAGTCAATCACACTAAAGTTACTAATTATTTTTTCAAAGTAACTTTCAATTCTTTAGTAGCTGCACCAACTTTAACTTTAACAGTGATTACAGCTTCGTTTACTCCGTCAGCAAGTACAGCTTTAGCGTCGTGAGTACCGTTACCAGTGATTACTACGCTACCTGCTTTTTCAGGAACGATTGTCAATACGCTTGCTGTTGCAACAGATACAACAGATACATTATCGTATTGGTCAACAGTCGCAACATTTAGAGCTGTAGTAGTTTCATCTTCTTTTGTAATTGCAGATGCAACAGTGTACGTTCCGCCTGTAACGATTGCTTCTGTAATTCCTTTAGCAGCGAAATAGTTAGAATTAACAGCCGCTGTTGTAAAGAAGAAGTCTTCAACTAATTTATTGTCTTTAGATACAACAAATTTTTGTTCAAGAGTTTTACCTGTTGTTTCGATTGTTACACGTAGAGTGAATTCTGTGTCAATAGCAGTTCCACCAGAATTTGTATTCATGTCTTCAACATTTACAGTGATTTCGTCGCCGTTAACAGTTGCAGTTCCTTTACCACCCGTAAGTTTAACAGTGTATTCGCTTGGATCAAGTGCTACTTTTCCACCATTCAATAAACCATTGACAGTGAATTCATAAGCGCCAGCAGCCTCTGCTGTATTAGCAGCTTGGACTTTACCAATTTCAACGATTTCATAATCGCTATACTCAGTACCGTCAGTTACACGAACTTGTTGTTGAACTGCAGAGTTTGCAACTTCTTTAAGTTCGTTATTTGTATCAGTGATATTGCTGTCTTTCAAGTAAAGAACGATATTAGATGTACCGTTTTTAAGTTTTGCAGTTACAACATTAGTTGTTGTGTTAACTGAAATGTATTCGTTGTTCTCAGATACTGGTTTAACTCCGATAGAGTAGTTTGCACCAGCAGCACCCCATGTAGTTGCAGTCATTGTACGACCATATTGATCCTCAACATTTACTTTAGAGAAATCAATTGCAGCTGAACTTTGACCAGCTTTAACGATTAATGGATTTTTAAGTCCACGTACAGCAACTGGTTTAGCTTGTGCTGATAGTTTGTAAGTTACTGTTGCAATTTTGTGAGTTGCTGTAGTAACAGTTGCAGTCACATAGTTGTCTGCCGCTCCTGTTGCTTTTCCAAGGTTATAGTAAACTTGGCCATCTTTCACTGTCAATTTAGTTTTGTCAGCTGATACAAGTGCATTACCGTTTACTTTAATACCTTTTGTTGCATGTGTTAACAGATCTTTGTCTGTAATTACATTGCCTTCTTTATCAAGAACAGTGATTGGTAATAGAACATCTTCGTTAATGATTGAATGTTCTGGTGTGCTTACAGATACTGAATCTGTAGTTTTTGTTTCAGAAACGCTTACTGTGTGCTTGAAAGTTTTACCATCCATTGTAGTGATGAATAATAGTTCAGCAGAACCTGCTCTGAATTGAACATCGTTAGCTGCGTCAACTTTAGCGAAATCTAAAACATATTTCTTTTTACCATTGATTGTTGCAGTTTTGATTTTATCTCCGCTGTTCAACTTAAGAACCAATGGGTTTGTGTTAGTAACGATTACTCCAGCAGCTTCTGTTGTAGCATCTCCAGGAGTTAGTGCATTACCGTATTGGTCTTTCAAGTTAACTACTAAATAAGCAGAATCCGCTTTAGTAGCATCTGTCAATTCAACTTTTTCACCTTTAGCATTGTAAAGACCGTCTACAGTGATATCTGCAACTGCTGCAGCTGCTGATAATTTAACTGTTGCTGTTGTTGTAGTTCCAGAATTAGCATGAACTAATACAACTGGTACTAAATCGCCAACTCTTTTACCAGCCAAGCCGGAAAGTGTAATTTTACCTTTGTTAGCAGTAACAGTATTAGCATTAGTTGTTACAGGCGTTGTTTCAGTAATATCTGTACCATATTGGTCTTTTACAACATATCCAACAGTTGCAGTTGTAGTTGTGTCCTCCGCAGGGATTAGACCACCAACAGGGTTAGAAGATAGTACTGCTACATCACTTAGAACTTGGATAGAAGCAATTTTTTGTGCTTCAATCTTAACAGATGCAGTTAGATCTTTTTCAGCTAAACCAGATACAGTTACTGTGTAATCAGCAGCTTGGAAGTTTCCAGCGCTAACTAATTGTACAGACTTGTTGTCTTCTGCCCATTGTGCAGTTACGTTTTGTTTGAAAGTACCACGAAGTACTTCAATTTTAGCTTTTTCAGTATCAACAGCTTTGTTGAATGTTAATTCGATAGTTTTTGCATTGACTGCTTTTGCAGATGACAATGCAACTTCACCTACAACTGGTGTACCTTCAGCACGATACATGAATAGAGCGAACTCTCCACGTGTTAGGTTAGCAGTTGGAGCGAAAGTTGTGTCTGTTTTACCAAGAGTGATGCCTGCTTCTTTAAGAGCGGAAACATAACCGATCCAGTTGCTGTTTACGTCTGTGAAGTTAGCATTTTCTTTAGCAGTTAGGCCATAAGCGTTAGCAAGCATTTTCGCCATTTCTTGACGAGTGATGTTTGCATCTGGAGCAAATGAAGTTTCTGATTTACCGCCAGCGATTTTTGCTTCTACGATTGCGTTAACTGCGTTTTTAACGCGGCTGTTAAGGTCTTTGAAACCTTGGTCTTTCGCGTTGTCAACATCAAGTTTTAGAGCGCGAGCGATGAATACTGCAGCATCTCCACGAGTGATGTTTTGAGTTGTACCGAAAGTTGTTGCTGATGTACCTTGAGTGATGCCTTCTGCTACAAGGTAGTTTACAGCGTCTGCGTAAGCGCTGCTTACGTCAGTGAAAGATTTCGTTTCAGCAGCTGAAGCGACTGGTACGATTGCGGATGCAACTAGTGTTGCTGTTGCTGCAGTTGCAACAAACTTTTTGTAGGCTTTTGGTTGATGAGCCATGTGTAGAATTCCTCCCTATTGTATATTGCATTTAATAAAGCTCTCATAGTGAACCCCGTTATGTACAAGATTCATTATGAATTATACCAACAATGCGTATAATAATCTACTTATATTTTTAAGAGGGTTCAATTTTCCTATTAAACGATAGTAGAATTGAAGCCAATGAATTTATAAGTATATTAAAATACGTAGTACGGCACGTCAGCTCTTTTACAAGTATAGCAAACTTAAAAAAAAATTCAAGATATATTAGATATATCTTCTGAACAATTACTAATTTCAGCCTTCCTAAAGGCTTTACCCGCCTTTAGGATTTTAAAACGCACTATTTTTAGAATCTCCCAAAACATATACTTCAAATCCGGCCGCTTGCCATTTTTCGCGATCGATGCATTGCTTCGTATCGATGATGATTTTGTTTTCCATGATATCAGCAATTTCGTTTGGATCGAGATTCTTGAATTCATCATGGCTTGTTAGGATGATAGCAGCGACTGCCCCTTGTAATGCCTCCTCCATGTTTTGCGTTTGGGCTTCAAGATTGTTCTTCTTAATATGCGGATCGAATGCTACTACATTCAATGCTTTCTTTTGAAGCTCTTCTACGACATCGACAGACGGACTTTCCCTCATATCATCGATATTCCCTTTGAACGCAAGACCTAATACCGCCACTTTTGCATAGTGTGTCTCAATGCCTTTTGCCTGAAGGATCGTCGTTAATAGATTTGCTGTATAAGCAGGCATGCCATCGTTCGTATTACGTGATAGGTTGATAATCTTGGCGATTTCAGGGTTTAATTCAACAAGGAACCATGGATCGACTGCGATGCAATGGCCGCCTACTCCTGGACCCGGCTGATGGATATTGACGCGCGGGTGGAAGTTTGCGAGACGAATCGCTTCCCAAACGTTCACGCCGATTGTTGCAGATAGTTTTGCAAGTTCGTTTGCCAATGCGATATTGACATCGCGGTATGTGTTCTCCATTACTTTGACGAGTTCAGCTGTTGTATCGTCCGTTTCATGCATCTGACCTTTGACAAATGAACGGTAAAGATCTGAAGTCATTTTTGCAGATTCTTCATTGATACCGCCGATGATACGGTCATTTGAAATCAGTTCTTCGAAAACGCGGCCAGGAATTACCCGTTCAGGCGAATGGGAGACGAATAGGTCTGTGCCGATTTCAAGGCCAGACGATATGAGTTCAGGAATAACGACGTCTTGAACGGTTCTTGGTGGAACTGTTGATTCTAAAATGACGAGGTTCCCTTTTTCAACGAATGGCGCGATTGCTTTGGATGCGCTGCGAATGTACTCAAGGTTCGCTGTTTTGTCTTCTCTGATCGGTGAAGGGACTGCAATGATGAACACATCTGCTTTCACTGGTGTAGTGGAAACTGTAAGTGAGTTTGAGTCGATTGCTTCATTCAAACGTTCCTGAAGACCGTTCTCTTCTATATGAAGCTTTTTGTTGCGGATGCTCTCCACTACGCTTTCATTGACGTCTACGCCGTGAACTTTGTGTCCGTGGTTCGCAAACATTACTGCTGTTGGTAATCCGATATACCCTAAACCGACGATACAAATTGACTTTTTCATATTGAGTGACTCCTTACTTTTATTAGTTTCTTCTATTAAATAGGATGTTCATGAGAAAGAGGGGCAAGTTCATTTGACGCTTTATCCTTTTCGGATCGCTTGCCAATCTGTAAAGCCACTCCGTGCCTGTATTTCTGAATAAGGCTGGTGCCCGCTTGACGGTTCCTGAAAACACGTCGAAGCTTCCACCGACTCCTTGAAATACTAAGACGTTCTTCAGGTTGTCCATGTTTCGTTTTATCCAAAGTTCTTGTTTTGGGCTACCTAAGGCAACGAAAATGATTTCAGCACCACTTTCATTGATGCGTTGGATGAGTGCTTCTTCGTCTTGTTCATACCCGTCCGTTATTCCTGCGATGGTGATTCCGGGATTTTGTTGTTTTATATTTTCGGCGGCTTTTTGGACGACTTCATTCTTTGCACCGTATAGATAGATGGGATGATTTTCGTCTGCTGCAAATTTAAGCAGTCTTGCCATCATGTCGACACCGGTAACGCGGGATTGGATTTTCCCGTTCTTCATCTTGGATGCAAGTAGTATGCCTACGCCATCTGGTATTTGAAACGTTGACCCGTTAATAAGTTGCTTCACTTCGGGATTTTTTTGCGCGGCCATTACTTTTTCCGGGTTGACGGCTATGATTGTGGATTGTTGGCCGGCTGTCATCCGGGTTTTTATTTCGTTGATGATTCCTTCATATGTAAGTGGCGACACATGGACGCCAAGGTAAGTTTCTTTCATTGACTGACCCTCGATTCGTTCGCTTTCAATTGTATTAGTATAGCAGAATCCCGTAGCGGTTGCATAGCAAACGGGAACGATGATATCATAAGTTATAATGTAATCAAACTGTTGCTTTGCGTTTTAGGCGGACGCTTTCCGGGGGGCGGGCGGTGAGCCTCCTCGGTCGCTTCGCTCCACTGCGGGGTCTCACCTGTCCCGCTAATCCCCTCGGAGTCGCCGCCTTCCACTTCAAGCAACGGAAATTACTATTCATTTAAAAGATGAAAGCAACATTTCATTCATCATTTCGTTCCTTATATAAGACGACTTTCATTTAACTAAAATTTGTGCTTTCACGGCTTCGTGGAAGCTTTTGTTTTGAGGAGGATATCTATTGAAAATAGTGATTTCGGGCTTTTATGGTCTTGGTAATACGGGTGATGAGGCTATTTTGAAAGCTATTGTTGATAATTTGCGTGCTGAGCTTGATAATCCGGATATTACGGTGTTTTCGCTCTCCCCTGATAAGACTTCTAAGGAGCATGGTGTGAAGTCTGTTTACCGTGGTTGGCGGCATGAGAATAAGAAAAAGGTGAAGGCGCTTCGCGATGCGGATCTTTTGATATCTGGTGGCGGCGGTTTGCTACAGGATACATATCCAACGAAGTTTTTATTCGGCCCGCTTCCTTATTATTTGCTGATTGTATTGCTTGCGAAATTGTGTGGTACGAAAGTTATGTTCTTTTCTCAAGGAATCGGTCCGGTTACGAGCGGTTGGGGCAAGTTTCTCATGCGTGCGCTTGCCAATAAGGCTGATTTCGTTACCGTAAGGGACGAGTATTCGAAAACGTATCTTGAGAACTTGAAAGTGACGAAGCCTGAGACGGTCGTTACTGCAGATATCGTTTTTGCTTTCAAACCTACGGAAGATCATGTAGCGTATGCTTCGCTTGGTTTGAAGGGTGATGAACGTCTTGTCGCTGTTGCTCCTCGTCCTTGGTTTGATCATGAAGATGAGTATATCGAAAAGCTTGCATGGGTGTTGGACGAGCTGATTGAACAGCGCGGTGTCATGCCTGTTTTCGTCCCTATGGAGCCGCCTTATGATACGAATGTGTCGAAAAAAGTGATGGCGAAGATGAAGAATGCAAGTAAGACACGGTTGTTAGGCGATTCATTCACACCGAATGAGTTTTATAATTTCATCTCGAAGACCGAGTTGACGATTGCATTGCGCTTGCATGCGTTGATATTCGCGGCACTTTCGAATGTACCGCATATCGGGTTGAGCTATGACCAGAAAGTTGAAAGCTTTTTGAAGCGCTCCGGAATGTGGGACCGCTCTTTCCCTCTTGGGGATTTCACTAAAGAGGCACTTCTTGAAAATGCCCTTTATGTGCTTGACCATGGTGCTGAGACGAAAGAGATGATTGCACCGAAAGTTGACGTATTGCGCCGGGAAGCATTGCGCAATGTCGATTTATTACGTGAGCGCTTTTTGAATGGAGGACGTTGAATTGAAAATATTATTAGCTACTGCATATGATTATCCCCATTTAGGTGGGTTATCAGTCCATTTAACAACTTTGAAGGCTGGACTTGAGTCACGAGGACATTCTGTAGATATCGTATCGTTCTCAGATGTACCGAAGTGGAAGCGTGACGGCATTGTCCGTGGACCGGCATTTGTCTTGAATAAAATGAAGAAAGGCTCCGGGTATGTCTGGACGTTGAATCGACGGAAGGATGAGCTTGAGTCGTTAATTAAGGATAAAGTTAAGGGCGGCGAGTATGATCTTATCAATGCTCAAGATGCTTATACTACGCTTGCCGCGCTTGAATCGGACGTGCCTGTCGTTAGTACGGTTCATGGGTATTTGACTTTCGAGGGAATTTCTAAGGGTACAGTCATGGAAAATTCCCCTGAAGCAGATGAATTGATGCAGGCGGAGCGGAAATCGTATTTGGGGACGCGCGAAGTGATTACGGTCGATACGCGTATCAAGGATTATATTGAAAAAGAAACTGGCGTTGTTGGGAATATGATTAAGAACTTCATTGATGTGGAGTCGTTTAAGCCTGAAGCAGAGCGTCGGGATGAGTTCCGTGAGAAGCATGGTTTTGCGAAGGATGATTTAATCTTTTTCGTGCCACGGCGTTTGACGAAGAAGAACGGTGTTATTTACCCGATTTTGTCATTGCCAGCGGTTCTTGAGAAATTCCCGAAGGCACGCGTTGTGTTTGCCGGGACTGGCGAGATGGCGGATGAGATGAAGGCGAAGGCAAGTGAGCTTGGAATTTCGGATCGTGTGACGTTGGTTGGCGCGGTTGACCATTCGGAGATCTTGGAATATTATGCGTTGGCGAATGTTGCGCTTGTTCCGTCGATTTACTCTGCGGGTGTAGAGGAAGCGACGTCAATTTCGGCGCTTGAGGCGATGGGATCCGGTGCTCCGCTGATTGCATGTGCGGTTGGCGGGTTGAAGGAGATTATCGATGACGGCGTGGATGGTTTGCTTGTTGAGGAGCAGAATGTGGAAGCGTTGAGCGAGGCGATGGTCCGGTTGTTGGAGGATCCTGTTTATGCACAGCAGTTGGCTGATGCGGCGCGGGCGAAGATTGTTGCGGATTATTCGCATTTTGCGGCTGCGGAGAAGTATGAGGCGATTTATTTGAAGGCGTTGGGTAAACAGTGAGTCAACGGTGTTGATTTGCGCTACAGGCGGACGCTTTCCGGGGGGCACGGCTTCAGCCGCTTCCCTCGCTGCGCTCGGTCCAGGGTCTTCAGCTCGTGCTGATCCCCCAGGAGTCGCCGCCTTTCGCTTCAATCAACGGATAGGCTGATGCATGCTGTCCTGTTTTTTAGAGTTAAAGGGATTTAAGAGATTTAAGAGAAGAGATAAAAGATAGTTAGTGCCCTCCAGCCCGGGTTGGGGGCATTTTTTTATTTGGGTGTCGCAGGGATTTATGGTGCTCTACTACTTCCTTTTTGCGCCTAATGCCGTTCACAAATAATGCAAGCGTTTAAGGGATTCGGCGATGGTTTGGTATACTTTTTGTATAAAAGATACAGTACATAAATAACGGCGTTGTTGATGGCGCTGATGCGGGTTAGGTGGATGACGTTATGAGCAAATTGAAGAAGGCGGCTTTGTGGACGACGTTGCTTGCTCTTATTTTGAAGGTGTCGGGCTTTATTCGTGAGTCGATTGTTGCGAAGGAGTTTGGGGCGTCGCATGAGACGGATGCTTATTTCTTGGCGTTCGGGTTTATTACATTGATTGTAGCGATGATTTCGACGGGCTTTAATAATGTGTTTTTGCCGATGTATGTGAAGAGCCGTTCGGGTAATCCGGAGCATAGTGATCGAAATGCGAATGCGCTTTTGAATTGGACGATTTTGTTATTCGTGTTTATCAGCTTGTTCGGATGGTTTTTAGCGGACTGGTTTGTACCGTTTATTTATCAGAAGGCCGTTTTCGAAACGAAGGTGCTTGCTGTTGAGATGACACGGTGGTTTTTCGCATTCATGACGATGATTGCACTCAGTGGATTGCTGGATTCGTATTTGCAGTCACGCCGCATTTTTGTTCCATCTCAAATGGCGAAGTTGTTGGCGACGTTGATGGCGGCTGTGTTTGCCATTTTGTTCAGTGATGTGTGGGGCATTTATTCGCTTGTGTACGGGTTTATTACCGGAACGGTGATGGGCGTTATTGTGCAGGTTGTTGCACTTGCACGCTCCGACTATAAGTGGCAGCCTGTTTTCAATATGGAAAAGACGTTTGCCAAGGCGTTTTTGGTTTTGATCATTCCATCATTATTGAATTCAGTCGTTGGTCAGGTGAATTTATTTGTGAACCGGTACTTTGCTTCGGGGACTGAGGAGGCGGCGGTTACTTATTTGAACAACTCTTCGCTGATCATCAGTATTCCGAATGCGATTTATGCGACGACGCTTGCCGCCATCATTTTCACTTTGATGAGCGAGCAGACGGGGCAATTGGATAAATTCAAGGATACTGTATTCCGTGGAATGGAGATTTCGTTGGTGACGCTTCTGCCGATTGCAATTGGTTTGTTAGTTGTTGGGGATGCGGTTGTGTCGTTCATTTATGAACGAGGGAAATTTACTGCAGTTGATACCGCGAATACGTATATCACATTGCTGCTTTATTTGCCGATTATCGTGTTCCAGGGGATGCAGCTGATTTTGTCTAAGTCGATGTATTCGAGGGGCAAGACGGCGGTTGTTTTCCGGATTAGTGTGACGACAATCGCGGTGAACTTCTTCTTGAACTGGCTGTTAGTCGATAAGTATGGCTATCCTGCCCTTGCGATATCGGCTTCGGTTGTCAGCGTTTATTATTTTGTTGTCTCGATGGTAGTTGTTTATAAGGATTTAGGGGTAGCTGAGCTGAAGCGGTTTGCGCGGATGAGTTCGCGTGTAGTGGGTCCTGCGATTGTGATGGGTCTTGTTGTGTGGGGAGCGAAAGTTTTGCTGCATGCCGGAGATTGGTATTCGCTTTATGAGTTGGCGGTGCTTGTACCGATAGGGGTAGTTGTTTATGCGGCGATGATCCGGGTTATGTATCGTGAAGGGTTTAATCGATTTATGGGGATGTTGAGGCGCGGGTAAACGGCTGAGTTTATGCGTGAGATTAGGGGTTTATGCGTAAATCCGGCGGTTTATGCGTAAGTTTCGGAGTTTATGCGTGATTCGGCGGCGTTATGCGTGAATTTTGGAGTTTATGCGTGATTTGGCGGTTTTATGCGTGAGTTTGAGGATTTATGCGTGATTCAAGTTTATTCCGTCCTGTTTTTAGGTTTGCTATGGACGTGGATGGATGCTTTGCTAAGGATTTCTGATTCGCGCTGAATGCTTTTGACAATCTAATAGATTTTATTTTAAATAGAAAAAAGTAGAGGGAGAATTTCTTGCCCTCTACTTTTTTATTATTTTGTATTCAAGTCTGTTACGAAGTCGCCGCGGATCCAGCCGAATTCGATGTGTTGTCCGGATTTGTCGTGGGTGACGGAGTCGGCGAAGATTTTGTACCAGATGTAGCCGTCTTCGCCTTTTTGTTGTTCGACGATGGCTACTGGGTAGCCGCTTTCGCCGCTACGACCGAGGTCGCGTTCGGCAAATGTGAAGAGGACTGTTTCTGGTGTTACTACTGGTTCAGTTCTGACGTTTAAGGATGCTTTGACGTTCGTCCTGGCGAGTCGGTATCTGTTGAAGTCTTTGCTGCCCATTGCTTTGTCCGTTCTCCACATATGGCCGGAAATTTTTGCTCCCCATGTCGGGTCGGAGGCGTAGTGGACGTTGAAGCCGACGGTTTTATTGCCAGGAACGGCGCCTTTCGCGTAAGGTCGTCCTGGAATGCCGTAGTTTTTGTTAGCGTATTCCAATACGAATGCTTCGATACTGCGCTCTGGGGTTGCGTATTTCTCCCCCGCTTCTGGCGTGCTGTCGAATACTCTAATGCCGAAAAGATTGTTTTTCTCGAATGCGTTTTTACTCATGCCGAAGTCACTTTCGTGCATGGCGGCTGATAAGATGAAGAGTCCGTTAACTCTGTAGTGCTCTTCCATCTCTTTAATATAAGAACCTAATCCAATAATTTTTGATTTCAATGTTGCTTCAGCATATTTCGGTAGGCCTGTGCTTTCCTTTTCCGCGACGATTCGAAGGATGAAAGCATCAATTTCCTCAGCAGTATACTCCGTTTTCGAACGGATGGACTGGAACTGGAAGTATGGATAATGCGTACCAGCCACTTTACCTGATCCATCAAGGAAATGGACTCCATCCCTTGAATAGTAGCGGGTTCCTATCTTCATGAACTCGGGAACTGGACCTATGCTGTATGCCCCGTAAGCGTGAGTCAGGTAGTTGTACGTATAGTGGAGTAGCTCACCTGCGCTGTTACCAATATAGTAGTCTTTGGATTGAGAGATGGAAACGGGCACGAAATCGATTTGGTTATGCTTTACATAGCCGACTGTGTCCCCTACTTGTACTTTTACATAGTTTTCAGCGTATTCAAGAACGCCCATTTCACGGCCCGCCTCGATATAGGTGAGTTGCGTTCCGAATGTCGGGCTTGAATAGATGACTGTTGCATTATTTAATGGTCCTTGGGCAAATGCCATGCCGCTTTTAATGCGTAGCAACTCTTTGCCCCTGTAAATTCCTTCAGCTATCGGACTGGTAGTAAATGCTTTGACCGCTTCTGCGTATGTGTCGTATTTCTTGTCTAACAGTTTCATCGCTTTATTTTCCACTATGGCAAGCTGGAATTTATCCGGTGCTGCTACGGGTGGAGTTGGCGGTTTCGGTATTGATGGTTCTTCCGGCTCTAATTCAGGAAGTTCATGCTTTGCCCTGAATGCAAGGAATCGGCTAAGTACCGCTGCGACCTGATCCCTCTTCGAAAGTCCCGCCGGGTCGAATGTGATGATTGTGCGTGTCGGGTCGACTTTCGTTCCGTTCATGATGCCTGCGGCGAATACAATTTTTGCTGCGTTGACCCCTTCTGCGGATGCGAATATGGATTCGTCTGTAAGGACGATTTCACTTGCATCGATGTGAATGCCTAAGTAATTTATTGCGCGGGCGGCAGTGACTGCCATTTCTTCCCTCGTCATTAATTTGAGGGGCATGAATTTGCCGTCCAATGTTCCTTTCATAATGCCGCTCTTTTGGATGGCTCCGATTTCACCTGCAATTGCTGATGATGGGTTCACATCGGTGAATTCTGGTACTTCGGCAGATAGTTTCATTGTACGTGATAGGAATGCGGCGAAGTCACCGCGGTTCACGTCGGCTTTCGGATAGATTTTGCCGTCTGAGAATCCTTTAATGATGCCCATTGCAACCATTTCACGGACTTCTTTTTCCAATGTCAAACCTGTCAGTTCATCCGCATGGGAGACTGATGGGGCTATTTGTATGAGTAGCATCAGGATGACGATCATCGCTGTTAGTTTGCGTTTCATTTGTTTCCTCCTTGGAGCTATTTACTATCTTTCTATCGGTCTCCTTAACAGAGTTTGAATAGTTTGGTGTTAATTTGCGCTGATCGAGCTGTAAACTGCTGCTGCGAATTCGGCTCTGGTGACGATTTTTGTGAATTCATAGGTCGGCGTTTGGAAGACGCCTGTTTTGTCTAACTGTTTTAGGGCGTTGATTGAGTTCATAGCCCAGTACGTTGACGGGATGTCGTCATAGAGGGATGAGATGTGAACTTGTCCTTTTGCTTTCGTTTGAAGGTCGAAAGCTCGGTCGACGATGACGGCTAACTGTGTACGCGTCAGGTTATCGTTGAGACCGAAGTTTCCGTTCTCGTAACCTCTTAAAATGTCTGCTTCATTCATTGCTGCGATATGGACTGCGAACTGATGGTTTTTATCGACATCGTTGAAAATCACTTCTTGTGTTGGTGTCAGCTTCAAAACACGGTTTAGCATAGCTGCTGCCTGCCCACGTGTAATTGTAGTTTCAGGCTTGAATTCGTCATTCGGGAAACCGTTAATGATTCCTGAGCTACTTAAGTTCAGAATTGCGTTGTAGGCAGGGTGCTTGGCGTCTACATCGACGAATGATTTTTCCTGATCAGCCGGGATAGACGGTGAAGGGTTTTGATTTTGATTCGGATTCGGATTTGAATTTGTATCTGTTAACCTTCTTGCCCCGATATAACGCGGTTCCCAGTAGGGATGGCCGAATAATTTTGCTGTGGCGACACCGCGCTTTTCATTTTCAGCGGAGATGAATTGATTGTCCCCGAGATAGATGCCCGTATGGGAGATTCCAGGTTTGTACGTATCTTTGAAGAATACGAGGTCCCCCGGTTGCAAATCTTCGGTGGCGACTGGTGTGCCGTGGCTGAACTGTCCCTCTGACGTCCGCGGCAGTTTGATGTTGAAATGGTTGAATACGTAAACGATGAAGCCTGAGCAGTCGAATCCTTCTTCAGGGGTGTTGCCTGCGAATTTATAGGGGGTCCCTTCGAAGTTAATCGCAAATTCAGCAGGACTTCCGTTCATTGCTTTTGCTTGCAAAGTAGGAAACACGCTCAAAATTAGTAGAAACATTAGCGTTATTTTTATCGCTTTCATTTATCATTCTCACTCCCGATTTTCCTCTATGGAAACTCTTTATAGAATTTTCATTATAGATTACTTGAACGCGTCCTCTTGGACTCTTGCAAGGAAGACTGCGAAATCTGCGCGGCTCATTTGGTCATTCGGTTTGAAGGTGTTGTCAGCATAGCCATTTGTTATTTTGGCGGCGATAAGGGCGTTGATGGCGCCATACGAAGCCATTGATGGATGGCAGTCCGTGAAGCGATTGACGTTATCCGTTTTCAACTTGAATGCTTTAGAGATGAGAATTGCCATTTCGCCTCGAGTCACCTTTTGATCGGGTTTGAATGTATTGCCTGCAAATCCGGAAATGATGCCGGCGTTTTTCAATGCCTCTATGTAACCGGCTGCGAATGAAGTTGGCGAGACGTCTTTAAATGTGTTTGTTGCGGACTTTTCGGGATAGCCTAAAGCTCTTCCGATAATGGTAGCCGCTTCCGCTCTCGTGATATTTTCGTAAGGACGGATTGTTGCGTCTGGGAAGCCTTTCAACTGTTTCTTGTTCGTCAAGTAGCCGATTGGGCCGGCAAAGCGTTGACGGTTATTCATATCTTTGAAATTAGGTTCTTGTAGATGAAAGAGTTTGTTTTCAATCCATTCAGTGCCTTGCGCAGTTTTCGTTTTGACAAGTAGATCGAGATTGCCAGCGACACCGTAAATTTCCCACTGGCCATTGGCAAGCTGTAAGCTGTTGTTACCTGCGATTTCTATCTTTTTATCGCCTGTGTACTGCAATGTTAATTTTCCTAACTCCGATTTATAGGTGAATTCTATTGAGTTATCGAAGTTTTGCTTGTACTGGACGAGGCCGTGACCGTAAATGTCATCCTTCCCCTGCTCTCCAAGGTCCTTGGCAGAATTCGCGATAAGCGTGCGGATTTCTGTGTTGGTCATTGTCGGGAAGCGTTCTTTGTATAGGGCTAAGATGCCTGTCACATGAGCCGTTGCCATCGACGTTCCGGACAAGCGTGTGTAGCCGTCCGCTTTTTCGTCCTCGAAATCCCATTTCATCGGATAGGTACTGAAGATTGATTCGCCTGGTGCTGCGATTTCAATTTCCTTTCCGGTTGCGCTATTCTTGAGCTTCGACAAGTCTGATTTGACTGCTGCGACTGCGATGACCGATTCGTATTTGGCAGGGTACATGACTGTGCCGCTTTGCTCGCCGCCATTGTTGCCGCCTGACCCAACGATGAGCATTCCTTGTTCGTATGCTTTTTTCAATGCAGTTTCAAGCGCGGGATCGTCTTTTTCAGTTGTGATGCTTAGGTTCAAAATGTCGATCTTCTGTTTGATTGCCCAATCGATGCCGTCAATCAGGCTATTTGTCGAACCGACACCGAATCCGTTTAGGGCTTTGATGCTGTATAGGTCGACATCAGGTGCGATGCCGACGATGCCGGTTTGATTGGCAAGCGCAGCAATGATCCCCGCGACATGAGTTCCGTGTCCGTTGTCATCGTCATAGGGGACGTCAATCGGGCAATCGTTATTCATGGAGCAATAGCCGCCTTTAACATTGAGATCCCGGTGGTTGACGTCGATTCCGGAGTCAAGGACAGCGACTTTTATGCCTTTTCCCGTGTAGGGGATGGTGATTTTTTTGGTAGTGTTGATCAGCGAACTTGATAGAAGTTCTTTGTCTACACTTTTTTTATATGTCAGGTTGTTTTGAATTGTAATTTTCGGGTATTTATCTTGTAATATAGCAATTTCGGTGCTTGTCAACGATGCGGAAATAACGTCGAAGGCAGGATACGCTTTTTCGATGCGCATTCCGTTTTCATTCATATAATTCACTATGTCGCTTTGCTCTCCACCGCTAATCAGATACGACTTTTCTTGAACTTGTGCATTTGCATGGATTTGTATCGTGAAAATAAGTGTGAACATGATTGCGATGGAACTTATAAACTTTTTCACTGACTTCACCGTCCTTGTTCAGAGATGACCTATAAAAGAAGCCCTCCAGAAAGAGAGATTCTAGTAGGGCTGTGGGTAACCTATTAATGATATTTTTTTGAAGGTGTTGCATGGTTGTTCGTATAGAATGACATGATGTCCGTGCGGCCTTCATAGTTATATAGATAATCGAGCGTGCCAAGGAATACCGCTTTTGCCATCGTTTCGCGATGTGCTGGTGACGCGATATATTGTGCGTCCTTAGCGTTGTCGATAAATCCGACTTCAATCAAAGTCGCAGGCATCGAGTTTTCACGGATGACGTGAAGCGATTTGCTTTGTACGCGTCGATCCGGTAGATTCCATGCTTCAAGCATACGTTTCTGAATGTATGTCGCAAGTGCTTTTGATTCATTTACGTTCGGATTGCGCGCAGCACTGTAGTAGAACGATTCGATGCCAGATGTCGAGCCATTAAAGGCGTTGGCATGTACGCTGACGAATAGGTCTGCCTTGTTATTTTTTGCAAACTTAACGCGGTCTGCAAGTTCAACGAAGACGTCTGTTTCACGAGTCAATTTGACGTTGATCGGCGTTCCTTGGAAGTACTTTTTGACGCGTTTTGAAATATCCAGGACGACTTCTTTTTCCTGCATTTTATTCCCAACCGCACCAGGATCTTTTCCACCGTGGCCCGGGTCGATGACGATTGTCATTTGGTTCAGCGGCTTTTTGCCGCTGATGATATCCGTGATGACGTCGATTGGATCTTTGACGCTGCTAATCGTCGGCTCGTCTGTAGTTAGGAATTCACCAGAAATGAACCCATAGGAGTTGTCGACTTTTGCATAAAGCCAGCTTCCGACATTATATAGAATGTCGACTGGATATCCTGTAAATAGCTTTTTTGTGTTTGTATATTCGGTAGATGGGCCTGTCCGCATGTTTAGCGATGTATCTTCAGGCACTGCCACATACATTTGCGTGGTTGAAAGATTTTCACCTTTCACACGGAATTCTGCATTGACAGCTCGTGCAAGGAATACTGCGAAATCCCCGCGCTTCATGAGGTCCTCGGTTCCGAAGTTTCCGTTACCTGTCCCTTGTGAAATGCCTTTTGCCATGAATTCCTTTGCAGCGGCGTTCGTTGTATCAGATTGGTATCCGAATGCCCTGCTGATGAGTAATGCCATTTCACCGCGCTTCAATTGCTGTTCAGGCTTGTACAGATATGTTCCGTCTTCTTGTTTGTAGCCGAAAATTATGCCACGGTAAACGGATTCTTCTATGTATCCTGATGCAAAATGCTCTGTTGGCACATCCGAAAATCTTGTTTCGACTGGTGTTCCGTGCAATTGGATCGCTTTGCCGATCATTGCAGCTGCATGAGCCCGTGTCATTGGTGCATCGGGGTCAAACAGGTTGAAAATGTCGGATGTTGTTATGTTTCCTTGCTCTAGATAGCTAATCTCTTTATACGCTCTATGTGTAGTAGGGATGTCCACAAATCCGGTAGCAGCTGAGGCAGGTTTAGGTGTGAAAAGGTCAAATGAAAAAATCAACAACAACGACAACAAAAATAAAACACTTTTTTTCATCTAAGACTGTACTCCTTTGTGGAAAATGTTTCTTTTAGTCTATCATATTGATTTATATATTTATATGTTTCATTAGGACTAATTTCTGTTTTTTTGGAGATTCGTGTCTAAGTGGGTTGCCGAATGTGTAGGTTTTTTGGGGAATTGTGATATTTTTAGGTTGTTTAGGTAGTGATATGGTGGGGTTTTGGCTAAAAAGTACTATTATGGTCGAATTTGAGTGGATTATAGGTTAATAGATTATGAAGAGCTGTAAATAGAAAAAAGTAGAGGTGAGAATTGTGGAATTCTCATCTCTACTTTTTTATTGATTATTTCGTTTTGTAGCCGTTTTGTTGAGTTTCGAGTGAAACGTCAATGATGCGGCCTTCGATTTCAGGTGATAGGTCACCTTTAAGTGTTTTTACGTATTCGATGAAGTTTTCATAGTCTACGAAGCCTGGTTCTGATACTTTACCTGCTTTGTATGCATTGCCAAGTGCTTCGAAGCCGTCGCCGCCTTTAGCTGTAAATGCGTTTGTCGCGATGAAGTATGTTTTAGTTTTATCTAAATCAACATATTTGTCGCCTTCAAGGATTTGAACGGATTGGATGCGCTCGCCTTTTGCTTTCTTGCTGTCGTATGTGAACTTCATGCCCGAAACTTGAAGGAATCCGCCGTTTTCTTTCAGGCCTTTTCCGCCTTCAATTGCGTCAGCGCCTACACTGTGTTCAAGTGTAGCCATTAGGTCAGCACCGGAAAGTTCTGCGATTGCCAATGCGTTACCGAAAGGCATCACTTTAAGGATGTCACCTGTTGTGATGTCACCTGCTTTAATGGAAGTACGGATACCGCCACCATTTTGGATAGCAATTGTTGTCTTGTCGTTGATGGATTTCGCTTTCCAAAGCATTGCGTCAGTGATCAGGTTTCCAAGGTTCGTTTCATTATGACGGACACTTGAAATCCCTTCATTATTATTGTCGCGTTCACCGTCTAAAAGAACAGTTGCCTTAGAGCCGATGGATTCTGCTTTGATTTCATTCACTTTGTCTGTGAATGGTGCCAAAATTTCAGCAGCTTTTTTGTCTGCAGCAATTTCTTTAGGATCAATATTGATTAACTTACCAGCATGTGAATAGATTTCGCCTTTAGGATTGAACTTGACGTCCAATGTTCCGAGTGCTTTTCCGTATTCATGTGCTTGGACAATGATTGTTGGTGAATTACCGTTAACTACAACTTTGGGCTCTCCGATTGAAGAGTGCGTATGACCGCCGACGATGATGTCGATTCCTGCTACTTGTTTCGCAAGTTCTTGGTCATTGTCCCATACGAGTGAATCGTCGAATCCGATATGCGTTAGTGCGATGATTTTATTGATGCCTTGGTCTTCGAATGCTTTGACCGAAGCTTTTGCACGATCAATATAGTTTTCGAACTTGACTTCACCAGTGCTTGAAATTGTAGGAGTTTCCTCTGTTGTTAGACCGAAAACGCCGACTTTCTGACCGTTTACATTGATGACGATTCCATCATAGATTTGGCCGTCCTTATAGTTGGCAGTTACAGATCTTGATTGAAGACCTTCGAAAAGCTTGTCCTTCGAGAAGTCTACGTTTGCTGAAACGAACGGGAATTTTGCTGCTTTGATGAATTCCTGAAGCTTCAAATGGCCTTCTTTCGTGCTTCCAAGATCGAACTCGTGGTTACCGAATGTCATTGCATCGAAACCAAGTTGGTTCAACATGGCAACGTCTGCTGCACCATGGAATGCGTTGAAGTAAAGGTCACCGGAGAACGCGTCCCCTGCATGAAGAAGAATATTATTTTCATGTTTGCTTCTCAGCTCATTCACGACTGTCGAAACGTAAGGGAATTGCGCCAAGTATGCGTGGTGGTCGTTCATATGCATGACCATCAAGTCGATAAAGCCAAGATTTTCTTGTGCGCGATATAGGAATAAAGCGATTTCGCCGCGTGTGACATTGTCATATGCGCCGAAGTTCGTGTCCGACTTCCCTTGTGTAATGCCTGCTTTCACAAGTGCCTCGACGTATTTTGCGAAGTTTGAGTTGACGTCTTTGAATTGTGTTGTTTTTACATTATTGTTGACGGAAAGCTTGCCTGCATTTGCGAGTACTTTCGCCATTTGGTTACGTGTTAGTAGTTCGTCTGCGCCGAATTCAGTGGCGTTCAAGCCGTCGATGATTTTAGCCTCGACAAGTGCATTTACTGCCCATTTTGAGCGTGCTGGAACGTCTTTGAAGCCGGCGTCCTTGTAAGACTTGTTAGGGTCGAATCCTAATGCGTTAGCGATCAGGACTGCAGCATCCGCACGTTTGACGGAATCCGTTGTGCCGAAGTGGTCAGGCGTGTACCCTCTTGTGATGGCATGTGTGTACAGGAAGTCTACTGCGGCCTGATAGTTAGTAGATACATCTTTGAATGTGCTCGTGGCTGCGGAAGCCGATGGAGTTGCTACTGCAACTGCTACTGCAGCCGCTACGATCGATGTTGCTAAAAACTTTTTGCTTTGCATTGATTTCAAATCATTTCCCCCTCTTTCGAGTAGTAGTAAGTTTCAAAACTATTTTACCACTGAATATCGTGTAACTCTATGGAAAAAGATAGATTTGTGGGAGTACGGAGGATTTATGCGGATTTGGGGGCGGATATGAGTGATTAGGGCAGGTTATGCTTGAGTTTGAGTGATTATGCGTGATTGGCAAAGTTTATGCTTGTTTCAGGGAATTTATGCGTCTCTGGATGTAATTATGCGTGATTGGGGACTTGTGGGACGCGGAGGATTTTTGTATTTCCCTTTTCTGTTTCGCGCTTAAAGGTTTTGACAAATTAAGGGGTTTGGTTTTGAAGCAAGCCGTCCTTAGTGGGACGGCTTGGGAGTTTTTCTTTTTTTATAGAGGTCTTCGGCGGCGCCGGAGCCTAAGATGACGCCTACTATGATGAGCAGGAAGCCGATAAGGTGCCTGCCGGTTATGATTTCGCCTAAGAAAATGGCTGAGCCTGATAGGGCGAATAAGGTGCTCAGGTTCATGAAGATTGCGGCTTTCGCGGGACCGAGTTGTGCAATTGAGTAATTGTATAGCATGTGCCCGACTGCTGTACTTAGGATTGCGCTTGTTGCGAATATTACCCAGAAGCTTGGAGGGACAATTGTGAATTTTGTTAGTTCGCAGGGTTCTTGGATGAAGCTGATGACGAACAGTATTAGGCTGCCGATGACGAGCATGTACGCGGTGAGTAGCCTTGGGTCAAGCGTCCTTGCCGCCTTCGCGATTACCAAAAAAGAAAGGACTTGTGCAAGGATGGAGATGAAGATGAATGCGTCGCCTAATTCGAGGCCGGCTATTGATTCGCCGCCTGCAAGGACGACGGAGCCGATTCCGATGAAGCCTATTGCTGCGCCTAACCATTGGATTTTGGTCGGGTAGTTACGCAGGATGAGTGCTGTGCAGATCGCGGTTAGGACTGGGCCGGTTCCAAGGATGAGGCTGGCGTTGGTGCCGCTTGTGCGGAAGAGTCCCATGTTGAGAAAGTAGTGGTGGAAGACGACGTTGAGTATGGCTCCGCCTACTATGTAGGTCCATTCTTTTTTTGTTGGCAGCCGAACGAGTTTGAGGGCTGCGAGGATGATGAAGACGGTGATTCCGGCGGAGAGTACGCGGAATGCGGTCATTGTGACGGGGTTCATGAAGGTGAGGAGGTATTTGAGCATTGGGAGGTTGAGTCCCCAGAGTAGCATGGTGATGGTGAGGTAGGTGTATAGTTTCCACATGGAGTGATGGCCTTCTTTCTGTTGGTTCGTAGAGATAGTTTAGCATATTGGACCCAAAGAAAGTAATCTATATGGAATTTCACTATTTACGTATCGCGGAGGATTGTTTTGTGTAGTCCTCTACTGTTCGCGAGAAGTGGTTTTGACAAATATAGGGGTAGGATTGAAGGCGTTATGCGTGTTTGGGAGCATTTATGCTTGAATAGTGACGGTTATGCGTGTGTGCGGGGATTTATGCGTCTCTGATGGAGTTTATGCGTATTTGAAGGGATTTATGCTTGATTGATAGAGTTTATGCGTTTTTGGATTGGAAAAGCGGACTCTCCGGGTGTGGAGGTCCGCTTTTAATTTCAGAATCTGAAGGCTTTTCGCTGGATGGCGAGGGAGCCGATGATGTAGGCGATCAGGGACAGTAGGACTGGGAGTGTTACTGTGTGGACGCCGAATAGGTTGCCGTATGACGAATTGTAGAAATGGATTGCGATGTAGCTGACGATTCCGGTGATCATGCTGAGTAGTGCGCCGTATTTGTTGCCGTATTTCCAGTATAGGCCTAAAACGACTGGCCAGATGAAGGCTGCCTCGAGTCCCCCGAAGGCGAATAGGTTCAGGAAGATGAGCAGGTCGGGCGGCTGGATGGCTAGTAGGAAGACGATGATTCCAAGGATTCCTGTGACGCCGACGCTTATTTGTTTGACCCGTCTCTCGGTTGCTTCCGGTTTGATGAAGTTCAGGTAGACGTCTTTGACAATCGCAGAGCTTACTAATAATAGAAGCGAGTCGACTGTTGACATGATTGCTGCCATCGGTGCCGCGAGGACGATGCCTGCGAGCCAAGGGGGCAATACTTCGAGCGCGATTAATGGAATGACTTTGTCTCCGACGGTGATGCCCGGCATAATTGGTCGGGCGAAAATTCCGATCAAGTGCATGTTGAGCATGATGAAGCCTGTGACGATTGTGCCGATGACGAGTGCCCTGTGCATGGCGCGGGAGCTTTTGTAGCTCATTGCGCGGACTGCCATTTGCGGAAGACCGACGACTCCGACTCCGACGAGTATCCAGAAAGAGGATACGTAGGCGGCGGATAGTGTACCGTCTGCCCCGAATGGTGTGACGAGTCTTGGGTTTTCATTCAATAAATCCTGCATGATGGCTGGTACTCCCCCGCCCGCGATGATGACGCCGATGAGCAGGATGAGTGTGCCGACGACCATGATTGCGCCTTGGACGGCGTCCGTTAGTGCGACTGCGCGGAATCCGCCGATAGTCACGTAGACGAGGACGGAAATCGCGAAGATGAAGAGCGCTGTTGTGTACTCGAGTCCCGTGAGCGATTCAATGAGCCGTCCCCCGCCGACCCATTGTGCGGTCATGGCGGAGAATAGGAAGATGATGATTGCGATGGCAGATAGAATCGCGACCGTCGGGCTGTTGTAGCGTGCCTTTAGGAAGTCGATCATCGTTACGGCGTTGTATTTACGACCAAGGATGGCGAATTTTTTACCTAAAATGAGCAGGACGAAATAGCCCGTGACGACTTGTGTCATGGCTAAGAGGATCCAGCCGAAGCCGACTGTATAGGCAGTTCCGGGTCCTCCAAGGAAGCTTGATGCACTTCCGTATGTGGCGACCATTGTCATGGCAAGGACGAAGCCGCCGAGTTCGCGTCCGCCAAGGAAGTACTCTTGGAGGAAACCACCGCTTGAGTTCATTTGTTTGGATGCGATGAAGCCGATGGCAAAGATTGCGACCAAGAAAATGACGAGGGGAATGATGACTTGGATATTCATGATTTTTGCGATTCCTCCTCTATTGTTTCATTAAAATCAATTGGGTCCGCATCTAACGGAACTTCTTTCAGTACAAATTTTGTAATGAAGATGACGAGTGCGCACATTAGGATGAAGCCGATGACGCAGCTATAGAAAAACCAGTCGGGCAGACCAAAGATGTATGTATATTCTTCAGGTGGGCGCGAGCCGAGTCCGTAGGCGAAGCCGAACCACCAGATGAAGTTGAAGATTGCGAGACCGACGCCGATTAGGGCTTCTTTATGGGCGATTTTGAATCGCGGATCGGGTTTGTATCCGTCGGTTGAAGCTTGTTTGTTGGCGGGCATTTTTGGGTCTCCTTTCTATTAGTGATCTTGAGGTTGATTATACAGGATTTTCTTGTTTTGGGGAGAGGAAATTAGAGATTGGAGATTGCGGTTGAGGGAGAGTGCGAGCGGAGGAAGCGGGCGTTATGCGTATTTGTGGGGATTTATGCGGGATTTCGGAGATTTATGCGGGATTTGAGCGATTTATGCGTAGTTGCGTGCGGTTATGCGGGATTGCGAGGCGTTATGCGTGAGTTTTAGGATTTATGCGTGATTAATTTAAAAACCCGTGAATTTTGGGATTCACGGGTGCATTGATTGCTTATTTTTTGGAGAAGATGTGTACCCAGTATGTTGTGCCGTTGGTAGATTTTGCGTAGCCGGAACCGATGTTTGTGAAAGTTGTATTCATCATATTTTGATAGTGGCCTGAGGAGTTGATCCAACCAGTGACTGTCTCGCCTGGTGCTCGGTAGCCCATTGCGATGTTTTCCCCGTATGCGGACCATGTGTAATTGAATGTGGCGAGCATGTTTCCAACCGATCCGTATGTTGGTGAGGTGTGGTCGAAGTAGCCGTTTTTGGCCATGTCCTCTGCTTTAGTTTGTGCGATTTTGCTAAGGTCAAGGTCGTGGGATAGTTGATGGATCCCTTTGCTTTTTCGCTCTTTATTTACGAGATTGATTGTTTCTACTGCGTGTTGCTTTACATCGATTACTTGCGGTAGCGGCTCTGGTTTTGATTTATCCATATACATTTTACGTTTAGTGTCGTAATAGATTGTTCCGACTTCCCGTTTCGTGTCAAATTCAAGAGCACGGCCTATGAATGCCGATAGCTGGGCACGGGTGACTGTTGCCTGTGGGGCGAAAGTAGATTGTGTAACCCCTTGGGAAATCTCAGTTTCTGCTAGTGTAATGATATAGCCGTGCCAGTAATCGTTCCGTACGTCTATGAATTGAACTTGGTTGTTATCGTCGACGATTAGTTTAAAGCCTTCGACTATGATTTTTGCCATTTGCGCTCGTGAAAGTTGATCATTCGGATTGAATTTCGTTGAGTTTGCGATTATTCCCTTTTCAGCAAGAGCTTGGATTTCATTGTATGCAAAATGTGTGCGCGGAACGTCTGTGAAATTGGCTGTAAAGTTTGCGGAAGACGTTAACTTTAGTGCTTTTCCGATAATCTTGGCAGCTTGTCCGCGTGTCACAGGTTGTCCAGGTTTGAAACTACCATCGTTGTAGCCGGAAATGATGTCCTTTGCAGAGAGCTCCTCAATTTGCGGGTAGGCCCAATATTTTGGGGAAACATCATTAAATGTAGCAGCGGAGACCGAGTTGGATGCACTTATTAATAGAATTGACAAGAGTGCGGTTGATAGCCATTTCTTCATTTAAAAAACCTCCTGTGTTGTATGTTTTCTATTTTAGTAGATTTGGAGTTGGGTTACAAAGCAAAGGGGAATTGAAAGATAAAGATAGTGAATTTGTCGCGGGACTTATTTATAGACTATTTTCATTGGAGCGCGCGGAGAGGTTTTTACATATTAAGGGGTTGTGTTGTGGGCAGTTATGCGGGATTGGTGGGATTTATGCGTGTATGGTGGCGGTTATGCTTAATTCGGCGAGGTTATGCGTTTTTGTGGACGTTTATGGACTTTTGGGGACGTTTATGCGTTTGGGGGAGTTATTGCGATGAGAAAAACGCTCCTTGGTGGGAGCGTTTAGGGTTGGTTGATGTAGTAGTCCATGACGAGCTCGTCTTCAAGGAGTTCGTCGGTTAGGGTGAAGCCTACTTTTTGGTAGAATTCAATTGCTCCGGGATTTTCGGGCCAAACGGATAGGCGGATTCTTTGGCAGTCGGGCTTGGCCGCAAGCAATCGAATCGCGACTTGCATTGCTTCTTTGCCGTAGCCTTTGCCTTGGAATTGTTCGCCGATCATGAAACGCGGGATCCAGTAGCGGTCGTAGTCTTCGTTTTCGGGTATGTCTTCGATTGCAAGCAGGCCGATGACGGTTTCGTCGTCTACTATTGCGTATGGTGTGAAGTTTGGATCGACGTATGCCCAGGCGATTGTGTTGACGTTTTTCGCGACGAATTCTTTTTGGGATTCGGCTACTTCGAGTCTGACGCAGTCGCGTATATTGTCTTGAGTTACTTTTTGTAGTGTGATGTTCATGGTCAGGTCCCCCATTTCAGGTAGTTCTGTCTTATTCTACAAGGAGTGGGGATTTCCCTTCTTTTATCAGTACATAATGTGCTGCTTTCCTTTCACCGACGAGTAGCAGGGCTGTTTTGGCTAACAGACCGCGGGCGATGTTGCGGTTGTCGAGTTTGGTGAAGTAGCGGAAATCGCGGTTTGTCATTTTAGGTTTGATTAACATAAACCAGTCTTCGATCGTTTGGTCGTGCTCGTTTTTTCCGGTGTGGCCGCAAAGGCAATTCCACTTTTCCCTTCCCCACCGCATGCCGAGTTCGTTGCAGGATGGGCAGATCACGCCAGGTTTGATGTCGGATGCACTGATGCCGTATAAGTCTGCGATTGGGAATGGGTTGTAATCTTTATGGTATGCGAGCATTGTGTTTGCAAGCTCATGGATTGCTTGTTTGTTGAGAATTTGTTGCGTTTCAGGTAGTGAGCTTAAATAGGTTGGTACAACGCTATTTAGTAGGATTTTCATCTCAGGTGATGGGTTTTCGATGGCAAGTTCGTTGGTGTCGGAGAATGTGAGGATGCCTTCGATGGGGATTTGGATGCCGCGTTTGGTGAGCCATTTTGATAGGTACTGGATTTTACGGTTAACTTCTATGATTGGATTCGGAATCGGCTTACGATCTCCGTTCCTAAAGACTCTTATGAATTGGGTCGGATTCGCTTTTATTACTGTTTTGTCTTTGAAGTTTTTCACTTCGATGATTTTGATTGATGACGGCGTGATGAGTAGCGAGTCGATTTGGAAATAGTCGCCTTCGTGTTGTAGGTATAGATCGTGGAGGATGGCGTGTGAGTAGTCTGGCTTGAATTCTGCCATTTGTTGGTCGAATTCGAGTTCGCCGTTGTAGCCCGCTTGATAGATGAGTAGGTTCTTTTGGACGGCGTGCTTTTTTTCGTGCTGTTTTGGCAGGCGTTTGTTCAGTGAAATGAGAGCTTTGAGTTCGTTTGGCATTTTCCGCTTTTTGTAGATCATTTGATCACCTCATGATTAGTTTAACTTGCTTGGCGTGGGAATGGAATGGCTTGGGTCAAACTCGACGTTTGTGGCGTTTTTGGGGTTTAAAATTGGATTTTGGGTCGTTTTTGGCGTTTAAAAATGAGATTTGATGGTTTTGGATTGATGGATTAGTAGAGTTTATGCGTGAGTTTTTGGGATTATGAGTGAATTCGCTGCAATACGCGTGTTTGGGAGATGTTATGCGTGAGTTCGCGGATTTATGCGTGAGTATCTGACTTTATGCGTATTTATGGGCGTTTATGCGCTTTTGGTAGCGTTTATGCGCTTTTGGTAGCGTTTATGCGTTTCTGGAGACATTTATGCGTTTTTAGGGAAGTTTATGAGTTATTGATTCAAAAAACCGCCGGGTTGGCGGTTATTGGGTGCAGTATTGGTAGATGGCGGCGGTGGCGAGGCAGTCGCCGATTGCGTCGTGGGCGTCGTGTTCGAGTTGGAGGTACTTTGCCAAGGTGCCGAGTTTGTGATTGGGAGTTTCGGTAATTGTTTTTCGTGCGAGTTTAACGGTGTCGATGACAGTGTATTCGGGGATCTGGATGCCTTCGATGTGGTCGAGGGCATAAAGGAATCCCATGTCGAATGATGCGTTGTGGGCGATGATGGTAAGGTCGCCGATGAATTCAATGAGTTCGTCGATTTTTTGTTCGATTGTTGGTGCCCATTCGACCATCTCGTTTGTGATGCCGGTAAGCCGGGTTATGGTGAGCGGTATGTGACGGTTTGGGTTGATGAATGAGTTGAGGACTTCGACTCGCTCGTGATTGATGTATTTAAGGGCACCGATCTGGATGATGCGGTCGGCACCGGCTCGGAAACCGGTTGTTTCGAAGTCAAGGACGATGTAATCTTTGACGTGCTTGGATGTTGTTTTATATTTCCGTTTCCGGGAGGCTCTCCGGGCACCCCAGTTTTGAATGTCCGTTTTTGTCCGTAGCAGTTCGGTGGCTTTATGATTTGGGCTCATCTTGGATGCACATCCTTTACTATGGCTATTATTTCAATTCTACTACTATAGTACACGTTTCTTAATATATTAAACTTTTAATCGGTTTAATTTACAAAAAAGTGTTGCAAAGTGGTTGCCGACATGCTATTATTTTTCCTTTCCGACTATTTTCGGGCGGGATTGCCAACAATATGTAGGCGGATGAGAGGGGTTTTTAGATGCAAGAATCAATGGAACCGAAAAAATATGAGTTTTTGGCAGATAATCCGAATGTGAAGGTCTTGCCAATCATGCTTTCGCTCATTATCGGGGCTTTTTTTGCAATTTTAAATGAAACATTGCTGAATATCGCACTTATTACACTTATGGATGAGTTTTCAATTTCA
This sequence comes from Sporosarcina highlanderae, assembly GCF_030433715.1. Classification (GTDB taxonomy): domain Bacteria; phylum Bacillota; class Bacilli; order Bacillales_A; family Planococcaceae; genus Sporosarcina; species Sporosarcina highlanderae. Next base: position 150,568 of record NZ_JAROCC010000001.1, read on the forward strand.
TTGCCGACCGTGCAATGGATGGCGACGGGCTTCATGCTTGTTATGGCTGTTGTCATTCCAATTTCTGCGTTGCTGTTGCAATGGTTTACGACTCGGCAATTATTTCTTGGAACGATGGTTGTTTTTACAATCGGTACGATTATTAGTGCCAGCGCTCCGACATTTTCGATTTTATTGGTCGGGCGATTGATACAAGCAGTTGGAACCGGGTTGCTAATGCCTATCATTTTCAATGTGTTTTTATTGATTTACCCGCCGGAACGCCGGGGGAAAGTGATGGGTTTGATCGGCCTCGTTATTATGTTTGCACCAGCGATCGGTCCAACTCTTTCGGGAGTGATTGTTGAATATCTTGGATGGCGTTATTTATTCATAATCGTTATTCCGTTTGCACTGTTTTCGATTGCGTTTGCCTATAAGTTCTTGGTCAATGTATCTGAAGTGACGAAGCCTAAGATTGATGTTATTTCGTTGGTGTTTTCAACAATCGGCTTCGGCGGTATTGTGTATGGCTTTAGTGCTGCCGGGGAAAGTGCGAATGGGTTTTTAAGCGGAAATGTGCTCGTTGCGATTATTGCAGGGGCTGTCGGTATCGTACTATTTGTGATTCGTCAGTTGAAATTAGATGAGCCGATCATGGATTTGCGGGTATTTCGCTATCCGATGTTTACACATGCGGTGTTCATGTTCGTGATTATTATCATGGCGATGTTCGCTTCGGAGATCATTTTACCGATTTACATGCAGGGACCATTGGCGTTGACTGCCGCGACCGCTGGGTTAGTGTTGCTGCCGGGCAGCTTGTTAAATGGAATCATGTCGCCGTTCATGGGGCATCTTTTTGATAAATTCGGGCCGCGTGTATTGATGATTCCGGCGACGATTGTGTTGAGCGGAACGATGTTCATGATGAGCCGACTGACAGTTGACACACCCATTTGGGTCGTTGTTTTAGGGTATATTCTGATCATGTTGACTGTTTCGGCGATCATGATGCCCGCTGAGACGAATGGCTTAAATCAGTTGCCGAAAAGGTTATATCCTCACGGAACGGCTGTCATGTCGACGTTGCAACCAGTTGCGGGAGCAATCGGCGTTTCAGTTTTTATCAGCATATTGAATGCGAGGCAGCTGAAGTTTTTGGAGCAATCCGCTACGCCTCAGGATCAAGGGACTGTGAGTTTAGCAATGGTGGCGGGCGTTGAGCTTGTCTATTTCATAGCATTTGCGATGACGATTGTTGCGGTTATCTTGGCATTTACGGTTTATCGTGCGAGGCCTGAGGAACTTGGAGAAACAGTAGTTGAACAGAGCGAATAATGTTGAAGCAGCCTTTCCGGAATGGGAAGGCTGCTTTTTTGTGGTGCGGCTTGGCGGCGGATATGCGGGAATATGCGGGTTTATGCGGGTTTCGCGGCGGATATGCGGAAGTATATGAGGTTATGCGTTTTTGGAGGGATTTATGCGTGAGTCCAAGAGTTTATGAGTTTTTGGAGGGATTTATGCGTGAGCCCAAGAGGTTATGCGTTTTTGGAGGGATTTATGCGTGGATACACGCGGTTATGCGTGAGAATACGAATTTATGCGTGAGTCCAAGAGTTTATGCGTTTTTAGAGGGATTTATGCGTGATTCTGCGAGTTTATGCGTTTTTGGGGGTGGTTTGGGCCGCGGGGAGGTTTTGGGTGTTTGGATTTTTTGTTCGCGATGAGTGCAGTTGACAAATTAGGGGTGTATATTAACCTGCCGCGCAGAGGGATCTGGGCGGCAGGGGATTTTAGAGCATTGGGTCACGAAGGAAGTTGGTGACGATGTGATTGTCGGGTTTGTATGTTTTTAGGTCATAGCCTTCTTTTTGGAGCCATTCGATGATGAGTGGCAAGGCGATTGTCGTTTGGCTGCGGTCGTGTAGAAGGATGACGATGGAACGGTTGCCGGAACCAAAGGCCTTGGTGACGCCGTTTTTTACATTTAAATAGATTTGGTGGGCTTCTTTCTCTGTATATTGCCAGTCTTTCGAGTCGACGTCCCAGTCCCACATTTTATAGCCATTTTTAATGAGCTGCTGCTTCATGGAGGTGGTGATGTGTGGCGTACTGCCGTATGGGACGCGGACAAGCTTATTGTCGTTTCCTGTCATTTGTTTGACTAATTTTGCACCTTCATGCATTTCATTGAAGAAAGCGGTGGTGGATTTATAGATTTTTTCTTTGTCGTGGCTCATGCTGTGTGTTCCGATGTAATGCCCGTCTGCGTTGACGGTGTTGACGATGCTGCTGTTACTTTTCATATTGTTACCAAGGAAGAAGAATGTGGCTGGTGCATTGTATTTTTTTAGCGTCCTATTATTGACCGCAGTGAATTTATTTGGACCGTCATCGAAGGTTAGGTAGACATCTGCTTTTTTCGGCATTGGAATGAATGCAACCTGCTTTTTATTCACAAAGTCTTTGATGACGCCTTCATAGTCTTGGTGGCTTATATGAGGGTAGTTGTCCCGGTAGATGCGCAACGTATAGTATTCTGGAAAGTATTCAAGTTGGAATTCAAATTCGTCTGCAAGATACTTCATACTGACAAGAAGTTTTCCGTTCTCATCAAGAAGAAATGAGTCCGTAGGTTTATTTTCCGTCGGCAAGGAGAGTGTCACTTCTTTTCCGTGTTTTGACAGTTTCAATTTGTCGTTTTCCTTTGTGAAATCTATGTACAAGAACTTTGCAATGTCCTCGAACAATACTTTCGTGTCGCCGTTAATTACGCGGATGTATTCGATTGGCAGCATTTTATCGTGAAGGCCGATGTAGCGTCGGGGTTCATTTGCAGCTCCGGCTTTATTTGTTGAGAGGATGAATGAGAATGATAGGACAATGATTGCTATAAAGAGTACTTTTTTCAATTTACCTTCCCCGTTTCTTTTTATGATCACTGTTTCACTATATTAATTGGGAGGTGTTTGTATTCATTTATCTAAATTAACTTGTTCTTCGTAGATTATGCATAATTGCCGGATTTATGCTCAAAAGAAAAAACCGCCACATGGGCGGTTGGAGTTATTCTAAAAAGCCGTATTTTATATAGTTCTTCCATCCGAATCCTCGCCAGTTCTCCTTTTCAGGTAGTTCGAGCGGGAATGGGAGGAATACTTTAAAAGGTGTCCTGTATTTGGATAGGTTTTCGTCGTAAATAACTACGTCTCCTATTTTCAGTCCATCCGTTATGACTGCACGATTCATTGATTCGAACGGAACGATGACTTCGGTTTTGCTGGCGCGTCCATGATCATCCAATTTATAAGCGACAGCGCGGCCATTCGTATAAGACTCTAACCAGTGAATTTTCACGGATACAGCGTCTGCCTCGTTGACAGTGATTTCCGCATTTACATTCGCTCCGAATGGCAAGGCAGAAAGTTCATCCGCTGGTTGGATAAGAATTTCATAGAGTTCAAGCGGGTTTTTCCGTTCGTTTGAATCGAGACTTTCATAAGCCTGTTTCCATCTGTCGTCAGTTGCAGGGACTTCAGAGATGAATAGAACATTTCCTTCAATGACTATATTTAGGTTTGATTCCTGGATTCGGACTGAATCCCCTACTTCGATTTTCTGCCATTCTTCAAGCGAAACATATGATGTAACCAGTTTTGCGTCGCTGTATAATTCGGTCGCAAGTGTCGTGCCGAATTTATTCACATTGGCAACCGTTCCATCCACTGGGCTGATTAACGCCGGGCGTGCCGAGTTTTGAGTCAGTTGCGTTTGGACGACAGTCAGTTTGCGATTAATCTCCGACAACTCCCTTTCCGCTTCGGCAATTGCCTGGGCATAGGTCCCGTCTTGGCTAACTTGTACATTAATGTTCACTTCGATGTTTGTTTCGTCAAGCGTTTCTGTAGTGTTCGCGTTTGTGCTATCATCCGCACTCCATCGGTCAGATTCCAAGTTTGAAATGATTGACTCAATGGAATTCCGTTGTTCAAGAAGACCTTCCTCTTCCGAACGCCAAGCAGCAAGCTGACTTTCCGCGTGTTCTGTCTGTAAAAGGGCGATTTCATCACCAGTTCGGACCTTGTCAGCCTCCTTCACAAGCCACTGCTCGATTGTTTCATCGTTTCCAACGTAGACAGTGAACGTTTCTTGAGGTGAAATAAGCCCTTCTTTATGAATTTCTTCTTTAAAATGACCGGGTGTCATGCGCTCGTACTTAGTTACATATACTGACTTTGAAATCATGCTGTTTTCCGAGAAAAGAAGGTGTACATTGACGGCGATGAAGGTGCTGACGATAAGGGCAACGGTGATGCTCATTCGTTTATTCATCAAAAGCCACCTCCAAAAATCGAATTCAGCATGGCATTGAACGGGATAAATGCGACCGATGCCGTAATAAGGGCCATTGCTATATGCAGACCAACAAGCATCATTAACGACGCTTTCCGGTTCACTTCGGGGAGATAAGCCGAAATGAAGCGGTATTGCAATGTGATAATGAGCGCACTTGTAATCGTCAATTGGTTAAGAAAAAGGATCAAATACCAGTTTTCCATTACAGTCGCAGCAAGCGGGCCGAATGATAGAAAGGAAAGGTTAACGGTTACTCCTTTAATGGTAAAAACAATAAAAAGAACCGCCTTTTCCATCAGCAATATGCCTATAATCAGCACTTGCAACGGAACGAGCCGATGATATGGGATTTTCGTAATCCCCGATAAGATCAAAGCAATCCCGAAAATATGAAAACCTATGTAAAGTACCGACCAAATAATAGTGCCTATTAGGGACGCAAATCTTGCAAGTATGTAGTCCGTTGTTGTCATTGAAACCATCAATGACGTGAGTGTTTCAGTGTTCATCCCCCATATGTTTCTTAATGAAAAAAGCAGAATTCCCGTGAGAAGTACGATGATCAGCCTTCGTGTAAAGTTACGCATCGTTCCCGTTTGTAGATTTAAAGCAAGCTCATCTGGCTTCGTCAAGTAGTGCCAAAACCTGTATTCAAAAAACATGGCGACAATCCTTTCTGCTTGTAATGCTGAAATAATAAAAGTTCCATTAACACTACTTTATCAAACCCACAGAGTTTTTCAATTTTCGTAGATACCAATGAATGGAAACAGGCTATTTTGGCCAGTCTATCTGAAAGAACCTTATTTCCTACGTGTCAAATTTCCCGGGAAATCGACAAAGGAGCGGATTTTCATGAATAATGATGAAAAACATCGATTCACGATACAAGACTTCCTATTCGGTCTAACCGGATCCACAGTCTTCGTGATCGCCCTACACTTCTTCACCAGTTAGATAGCAAGCAAGTTAGTCAGCAAGCAATCTTCTATACCCACAAGCCTATAATCTTAAACTACAAAACAAAAAACACTCATCGTTTACATGGACGATAAGTGTTTTTTCATGATTTCGTATTCAAGATTAGAGCATTCCTTCCGTCAATTGTATAAATAAGCTTCGGTTCTTCGTTTCCAACGCATAATCAATCATTCGATCATAATACTCCGCTTCAAGTTGCGCAATAAGCAGGCCTGCCTCCTCAATAACCACTTCAGGCACTTCAATTTTCAACTTCAACGTCCCTTCAAGAATTGTCGACAGATGCAAGTGGAGATCCGATATGAGCAGCAGCTGATAGAGTGGCAGTCGGATGAATTTGCTCCCTCGCTGGAAGACAAACACTTCACCTAAATTCTCGACTTGCAGGCTTTTCACGTTCACAACGATCTCTTTTCCTTCAGATGGCACAAACTGATACACTTCACCGCCTTTAATAATAGAGAAATATTGATAGGCAAACACAAGCCGTAGACGGAAATCCTCCTGGCTTGTGAAAAACGGCGTCATACGTTGAACAGAAAGCATTTTCATCCCTCCATCATTGAATATTCCGATTATTATCATTCTATCACAAATGTGACCGTTTTGTGAATGATTTGTTCTCTATAGTATTCAATGTCTATAAAATAAATGCTTATCTTTGAATTTTTGATTTCCGGCTGTTTCCCCATGATTCCCTCTTGGAAATTCCCGTTTGGAATGAAATCGTTTACGGTTGCGGTCTAAAACCTTTATAATGAAGGGAATGCTTAGTTTTAGGGAGTGAGCCAATGCACATGACAGTAGAACGTGTTTCTTATTTGCATGAGCGTAAAATAAATGAATTTATGAATACAATCAGACATTCCTTCCGTCCGGATATACATACAGAGGCACTACTCATCAGGAAAGCAATCTCCATTGTCCGAAGGGGGGCTTTTTCAAGCACTTGGTGCGCAAGGGACGGTTCGGCATTGGAGGCATCGCTGATCGATGAGGGACAGGAAATCGATGTAAAAATTGCCTTCCCTGATGGGGAATTGAAGTGCTCGTGCGACGAAGTTGAGTGGTGTGCGCATAAAATAGCAATTGTCTTTTTCCTGTTTGCCCGATTCCAGTCATTGACGGAATGGCAGCATGATTGGCAACGAAGAGAGGTAGAGCAAATGGCACTGTCCATTTCAGAACGTACGCCAAAAGCATGGAACAGTGCGTTATATAGATTGACGAAACCTCTTCGGGAGTTAGATCATGGGGAAAGTCCGAATGTGTTCGTCCATGAATCCTCGCTAATAGACCAAAAGGTGATTCCCCTATCCCCTTTTGAATACGAATGGAAGCCTATATTTGAATTGTTCTATAGAATGCACCTCATTGACGCGGCATGGGATTATGTCCATATCCAACTTGAGGAATCCAACCATTTCACCTACCGGCAGTGGCAGGTGCAAACATGGCTCAATGAACAGATCAGCAAATTGCGCAGTCAGGTACAGGCTTTAGGAAAAAATCCACGACCGTTTGAGACGGATGCTTTTTACGCGGCATTGAAGACTGATTTCCCTGGATTGGTATTAGGCCATAAAGGGCTTTTCCAGGCACGGCTTGAAATCTATTCGATTATGTGGGACTTTTTGTATCGCGATCAGGCTTCTAAGGAGAGGGAACTTGCTTCTTTGCGTGACCACGATTCGGTCGATGCGCCGTTCTTCGCCGCTTTCTTCTATTTAACCCAAGGGGATGAAGAATCTCTTAGGATAGTGGCGGAGAAGGCGGGCGGTGAATTGTTGGATCATTGGCTGCCGTTAGCTGATAAGGCAGCTGAAATGGAAGAGGAAGAGGCCCTTTCCATTATTATGAATACGATTTTCCCTCATATCGGTTCTTATTTTCAATCAATCAGGAATTCGAATGAAGGCTATCACTTTATCCGTAAAATTGACGGTTTGCTTGAAGAGGCCGCTTTTACCGAGGCACGGCGAGAAGAACTGTTCATGGTTTATGGTGCAGCGGGTGTGGACACATTCGGCGATTTTCTCATTGAGCGGAGACGTTTCGCTGAGTGGGCGGCACTTATGCATCGGTTCAATGTTCCGTACGACGGAATTGACCCGGATACGTTGAAATTCGTTCTTGCGAATGATTCTGCTGCTGTCATGCCTTTGCTGCACACGTATGCGATGCGGTTCATCGCTGAGAAGAACCGTCATAGCTACCGCCGTGCTGTTAGATTGTTCAAAAATATGAAGGCGGGCGCGAAAAAAAGCGGTAAAGCCGATTTCTGGAATCGGTATATCGACACGGTTCGCGAGCAGTTCAGAAGGCTCCGTGCGTTATCCGAAGAAATGGAAAAGGGGAACTTGAATCTATGACGAAAAAGGGTACTTTGAATCTTCATTTTGATTTGTCGATTGATCGAAATGCGGTTGGCGGTTATATGGTTTCTGCAACGGACTCTTCGGGACGTTATATCGATCCGGAAAGGCTTTCCTCCTTTCTATTCTTCAATAATGAACAGGCTTTATATGGCTTGATGGCGGTCGCGGATGAAAAAGGCGTCCATTTGAATACGAATGATTTTATTCAGATGTTTTCAGGTAAGACGCATCCTTTCGCAACGTTCGGCGGGCTTTCGTCAGAGGATGAAAACCATTTGACTGCATTGCGTGAAGCCGCCACCATTTTAGCAGAAACGGATTTTTGGCATCACGTGGAGATGGACGCAGGGAAAATCCTATTTGACGAGGAGAAGCTCAACATTTCTGCTTTTACTTCGATGATTTTGCATGATGCGATTCAAGAAAAAATGGAAGCTTCCGGAATGCGGTTGGACCAGTTGCCGGCGCTGTTGCCGCATCTACGCAAATTTGGGTGGCCTGGTGAGTCTGTTTCGAATATGCCAGTGCGTGTCGCTTTCCGTTTGACGGAGCCGGATGCTGAATCGGATACGGAGTGGCTGTTAGAGACGGTCGTCGTGAGTGAACGGGGAACGCACTGGACACCTGCTGTCCGGAAAATGAATTCGGATATTGCAGATGCATTGCCTGCCAAGTGGAAAGATTATGCTGACGAAATCTTGGAGAAGCAATCCGAGATGGTGTCTTTCCTCCGTTCGATAGAGGTGGAGATAGATAATCGCTTTTTGTCGATGCCAATGTCCGATCCCGAGGTTCGGATTTTCATTCAGGAAGATTTGCCGGTTTTTCAGTCATTCGGTTATCCCGTCATACTACCTGCTTGGTTGAAGTCTGTGACGGAGTCGAAGATGCGTGTCCGGACAAGCGCGAGTGTGCAGTCGTACCGCGCTGCCGCCGGTTTGGATGAGGTCCTTTCATTTGACTGGAACTTTTCCCTTGCCGGAAAGGAAATTGACAAGGATTCATTCCAGAAGTTGGTTGACGAGAATCGCGAGTATATCCGTTCCGGTGATGAATGGTTCCATATCGACCCACTTTGGCTGAAGCGAATCCGCGAATTGATGGAGCAGGCGGATGCCGGTGAGTGGACGGTGAAGGACTTGCTGTTCCAAGAGATTCCCGAGGAGATTGTTCCGATCGATGATGACGAGGAATCGGACGACCCCCTGCTTGCGTTTTCGATGAAACAGTCGTTACGTGATTATGTCGATATGGTTTCGAATAAACACGGGCTGCCCGAAGCAGGAGTGCCGGAGAATTTGAATGCGGAGCTTCGTCCTTATCAAATTGAAGGCTATAATTGGCTTGTTTTCATGCGTGAGTACCATTTCGGCGCTTGTTTGGCGGATGATATGGGACTTGGGAAAACGATTCAGTTAATCTCCTATCTATTGAATGTCCATGCGCGTCCGGAAACCGATGCTCCTTCGTTGATCATTTGCCCGACGAGTGTTTTGGGTAACTGGCAGAAGGAGATTGAGCGATTTGCACCTTCGCTTGTAGTCCATACGCATTACGGTCCGTCACGAGCTAAGAATGTAGAATTTGAGAAGCTTGTTGCTGAACGTAAACCGGATGTTATTATGACGACGTACGGTACCGCGACGCAGGATGATGAGACGCTTGGCGGAACTGTATTTGCGAGCATTACGCTTGATGAGGCGCAGAATATCAAGAATATGCAAACGAAGCAGTCGCGCGCGATTCGGAAATTACGTGGTGACCACCAGATTGCATTGACGGGTACACCGATTGAGAACCGGTTGTCCGAGCTTTGGGCGATTTTCGATTTTATCCACAAAGGGTATTTCGGTAGTTTCCGGACGTTTACTGAGCAGTTCATCATTCCGATTGAACGGGATGATTCGGAACTTGAGAAACGGAAACTACGGGCAAAGATCAGGCCGTTTTTATTGCGCCGTACGAAAAACGACCCGGATTTACAGTTAAATCTTCCGAAGAAGCTTGAGCAGAATGAGTATTGTCCGCTCACTACGGAGCAGGCGGCGCTTTACGAGAGCTTCATAGAGGATACGAAGTTCAAACTCGATACGTTGACGGGCTTTGAACGGAAAGGCCTTATTTTGAAAATGTTAAGCCGCTTGAAGCAACTTTGCAATCATCCGTCCCTGTTCCTGAAGGAGCCTCATGCGCCCGCCGCTGAGATGTTGGAGCGGTCGGTGAAGCTGAACCGGATTGTGTCGATGGCCGCGGATATTGCTGCAAATGGCGAACAATGTCTGATCTTTACGCAGTATATCGGGATGGGTCAGCTGATCCGCCAATGTTTGAGCGAGTTGTATGATATTGACGTTCCTTTCCTTTCTGGAAGTATGCCGAAAGGGCAACGCGACCATTTGGTTGAGGCTTTCCAAGCCGGTGAATTCCCGATTTTCATCCTATCCTTGAAAGCGGGTGGAACGGGATTGAACTTGACCGGTGCAAATCATGTGTTGCATGCGGATCGCTGGTGGAATCCGGCTGTAGAGAATCAAGCGACTGACCGGGCATACAGGATCGGTCAGACGAAGTTTGTCCACGTCCATAAGTTTGTGACCGTCGGAACGATTGAGGAGAAGATTGATAAAATGCTTGCCGAGAAAGCGGCTTTATCTGCAGATTTGATCCAATCAAGTCAATGGCTCACGGAATTGTCCGATACGGAATTGGATGATTTGTTGTCATTTGAACGGTGATTATTGCCCTGATTCCTTTATGGAATCGGGGCTTTTTAGATCCTCATTTTCGGCTGCCGTCTATGTATGGAGACGACTTTTCCACGTTCCCTCGCTTCAATGTCAATCATCCTCTCATTCAGTAAAGCAAGGATACGGATCAGTTCACCTACTTGCATCTCCAATCTCGTAATTTTTCTATCCATTTGTTCCATTTTGTGATTCCCCCTCTTTTAGATTTACGGCGGGAGCGGCCCCCGCCGCATTTTTGGTCGGCCGGATCATCTTGGCCATTGCAGCAAGCATCCCTTCAGTTGAAGGCAATGCTTCCCCTTGGACATGGACGAATCCCCATTCATCCATTATCCAATCTCCTTTACATTTACTTTTTTCGTAGAATTAGTTCATTTCACTATTTAGTTTTGTGTACAACTACCAATCGCTTTCTTGCCACCCCTCCCCATATGTATCTTCCTTGGAGTTAATAAATCGGCAAACCCTCTTTCTCTTCCTGTGGCAAATGAAACTTCGACGTAACGCTTTCCTGTTCACTTTCACTGGACTGTTGCTGCACATTGGCTTCAGGCTCATCGTACAGGTTTTCGCTGCTCCTGCGTTTTGTAGAAAGGAATCTAATTTCTTCACCGATCACTTCTGTCACGAACACACGGCTTTTGTCTTCCCTTTCGTACGTTCTTGATTGGATACGTCCACCGACTCCAATTAAAGACCCTTTCCCACAATGCTTCGCCGTATTTTCCGCGGTTTTCCCCCAGGCAGTGCAAAGTATGAAATCTGCATCCACTTCGCCATGCTGGTTTTTGAATTTGCGGTTCACGGCAAGGATGAAGCTCGTTTGCAGCCTTCCTTCCGACAACCTTCTCAAAATCGGATCCTTCGTAATTCGCCCTACAAGTGCAACTTGGTTCACTGTTTTACCTCCCTTCAACGTGTGATGCTTTCATCATACAAAGCGGGTGGTCAAACTGACAAATCGGCAAAAATGGGTTTTGCGGGTGTTTTTTGTGGTTTTCGGTTACGGTTTCGGGTGTTTTTTGGCCATTTTATTTTGAATGTCAAGAGTGGCAAGGGTTCGTGAATTTTCATTTATTCAAGATAATACGAGTTTGGCATGTTTCTAAAGATTTTTTGGGGCTGTATGGTATACTTGAGCAAAAAGTGAGGCGGGTGGCGCATTTGAAGACATTTAAAATGTTATCTGTCGGAATTTTGATCGACGATAAAATCCAGGACTTTCCGTTGATTGATGGGATTATCATCAATCAAGAGAATAGTCATCGTATGTGGATTCTTGAGATGTTCATTGATAAACAGCATGAGGAGCTGTTTCAGGGGTGGAAGGATTCGGAAGAAGTGTTGGATACAAGTGTCGTCATCTCCTACCCGGAAAATGAGCCTGCGGGATTCCGCGTGGCGGTGGATACGGTGCAACGGATCGGGGACAATATTTCCGTTTTGTTGAAGGGTCGCTTGAAGCGCGCCCGCACTCAATATGCTGAGCATTTGTTGGAGGAATTGATTACTGAGGGGCTGAGCGGCGAGGAGTTGTTGAAGCGGTTTGAGTCTGATATGAGGGAGAGGCCGCGGTTGAAGAAGGATCGGGAGAAGGGTTGATGATTTGTATGGTTTCTTGAGCGCGAGGGCGCAATTCTTGAGCGCGGGGGAACACTTCTTGAGCGCGAAACGCGATTCTTGGGCGCGGGGGAACACTTCTTGAGCGCGAAACGCGATTCTTGGGCGCGGGGCAACACCTCTTGAGCGCGAAACGCGATTCTTGAGCGCGGGGGAACACCTCTTGAGCGCGAAACGCGATTCTTGAGCGCGGGGGAACACTACTCCCGCGGGATAATACAATCTGGCAAAACAACTCCATCTCGCGCCAAATGCCTTTTACAATTTAATGGTCTAATAATCAAAAAAACCGCCCCGAAAGGCGGTTTTTCTTTGTGGCTTGTGGTTAGCGGTTGTTGTTTCTGTCGCGATTGATGGTGCCGTTTGGAGTCGTTGTGTTTTCATCTGTTAAGATGCCGTTGTTCGGCGATGTTGTGCCATCACCGTTCATGTCTCCGTTGATACGGTTTCCATTATTAATGATTCTGCCGTCGTTCACACCATTGTTCACACCGTTGCCGTTATTGATGCCATCCATATCCGGTCCAGCACCGTTATTGACTCTTGGAGTCAAATCACGTGTGTCTCGGTCGATAGCCTCCATCGGCGTTTCGTTGTTTTTTGGAACGTTGTTGTTGGTATTACATCCTGTTAGGACTAATCCCGAAACGAGTACGAACGGTATCGCTTTTTTGTACATGTAGAGTTCCCTCCTTTCCACAAGCCTCTATCATACAAATCGTATGATACTTGTAGGTTGGCTCAAAAGGAGGGAACTATCCATACTTTTTTATTGTTTTTCGGCACGCTCTTTGAGTATGGATTCGACATAGGCCGCTTCCGCTTTGCAGTGAAAGTTCATGTAGACGTCAAGCTTTTCCTGTAGCATCTGGATGTTCGCAATTTGCTCTTCAGATGGCGGTTCGCTCAGAATGCGTTGAATGACTTCGTTGATTCGCTGTGCGAGGTCTTCATGGAAGGCCGGATCGTTTTTCATTTCATCCGGAATTTTTGAATACCAAAGCGCTTTCGTTGTGATGTATTCACGCCAAGTTTTGATGAAGTCCTCGATGTCGTATTCCTCTTCATCCCAGTCAATGCTCGTCATGTATTGCTCGAAAGTTTGTGTGATGGAACGCGTGATGCTGCTTTTTATATTTGGAGAAAGATCTTTCATGACAATTGGTACCTCCTACAATATATCGTGCATGAATAATGCGCTTTTGCACATTCTTAATTCGATTCGCTTGCAGCTGGCCCAAGGGCAAACGTGATTTCCGTTTCACAGGCAATTTCGCCATCAACGGTTGCAATCGCTTTTCCTTTTCCAATAGTGCCACGCATTCTAGTGATTTCCACCTCAAGCTTCAATGTATCACCCGGAACGACTTGTCTTTTGAAGCGGCAATTATCTATACCCGCAAAAAACGCAAGTCTACCCTGATTTTCCTCTTTTTGCAACATCGCCACCGCACCCACTTGTGCAAGCGCTTCGACAATTAATACCCCGGGCATAACCGGGTATCCTGGAAAATGTCCGTTAAAATAATCTTCATTTATCGTAACGTTCTTTAAACCCACAGCGCGTTTCCCTTTGTCAATCTCAAGTATCCTATCAACAAGAAGGAATGGGTAACGATGTGGAATTATTTTTTGAATCTGCTCTGCTGTTAGCATAACCTTCCACCTCCAAATTATGTAGTATTTATTCCATTAGAATGAAAACGAAAGAGCCTTTTACGACTCTTTCCCTTTTATGATATCGACTATGTGAGTCCACGTCTCTTTCTTGAGCGCATCGGCCGGATTGCCGTCACCGATGTATCCGTAACCGATTGTGACACCAAGAGCTACAGCACCTGCCATGAGGGCTAAAACAAGGATAATTCGCAGCCAAATCGGCAGTATCCGGACTTGTACCCAAATTCGTCCCTTTGCGCTTGGTTCCTCTTTTTCAGGTTTACGCTTTTTTTGCTGATTGCGTTCCAACCTGGAGGAGACGGTCTGCTGTTCATTGTTGTTTGTCATTTGCTTTTCTTCTATCATATCGAATTCTCCCTAACGCTTAACGAATGTTATTGATCAAACCTAACATTTGATCTGCAAGCGTGACTGTCCGTGCGTTGAATTGATAAGAACGTTGGACGCTGATAAGGTCCGTCATCTCTTTTTGGTAATCAACATTGGATGCTTCAAGCTGTCCGTTCTCCATCCCGATTTGACTGCGATTTGCGCCAATCATCTCGACTATGACGTCGTCCGGAGTCACGCCTAACTCGTCCATATTATCAGGAAGTGAGAATAATGTCGCGGATAAGCGATTCATCAAGTTCGGGCGTTCAAACTTCGTGATGCCCATCTGGTATTCTCGGATGGCCTGATCCTTTTCCGTTACCTGAAGTATGCCTTCAGGAAGCAGTGTGTATTTCTCAACATTGTCGGAGAAAACGATCGGTTCTCCTGCGCTATTCGCGACCGGATACCCGTCGCCGTTGACAAGCATCAGGTTGCCGCCTTCTACAGGTGTAACAAAGAAATTCCCTTGACGCGTGTAAACCGTTTGTTCACCGTTTTCGGTGGGTCTAATGAGGTTGAAGTAGTGCTTCGGTTCCGTCAGCGCAAAGTCAAGTTCCCGGTTAGTCGCTTGCAATGAGCCGACTTTTGTGTTCATTTGCACGGATCCTAACATTGCACCTACGCCATAGCGGATACCTGCCGGCGATTGGCGCTGCGCCGTATCGCCTTTGTCATTATTGAATTGTTGGTAAAGCATTTCCTGAAAATTAGCTGCACCGGACTTGTATCCATGTGTCGATGAATTCGCAAGGTTGTTTCCGATTATATCGATTTGGCTCTGTAATTGATTCATCGTATTGACAGCTGTTGCCATCGATCGTATCATTCATTCCCGCTCCTTTTACGTCGTGTCCCTAGTTGACACGGCCAATTTCCACTGCTTTTTCCATGCTACGGTCGTATGCCTGAAGAATTTTTTGATTCGCCTCAAACGCCCTGAATGCTGCTAACATGTCCGTCATCGTCTTCGCTGCGTCAACGTTGGAGCCTTCAAGATAGCCTTGTTGGAATGAATAGCCGCCTTCTGCGTTAGGTAAATTGCCATTTTGACTTTCGAACAGGCCATTCCCTTGTTTGAATAAAGAGGAGGGCTGCTCCGCGAATGAAACACCTAATGTCGCGACTGTTGCTCCATTCTGCATGATGATACCCGTATCTGAAATGGTGAATTCATCATTTTGCAATTGGATCCGCTGTCCATTTGAGTCAAGAACATAATGCCCCATTGGATTCGTCAGATTGCCGTTTGCATCAATTGTGAAGTTACCGTTTCGCGTGTACAGCTCATTTCCATTTTCATTCTCAAGCCGGAAAAAGACAGTTCCACGCTCACCTGTTTCCGTATTGACCGGCAAATTGATATCAATGAGCGCAATGTCAGTCGTCATGCCGGTTTCACGCATGGAACCTTGTGTGAACAGCGGCAATGTCTCCTGCATGTAAACGCCTGTTGATAGTTGCCCGACTGGCGATAAGCCTTTTTGTTGAAAGCCTTTTTCCGTAGGAATCTTCGTCGCATTTATGCTCGACATGAACATTTCAGGGAATGAACGAATGCTTGACTGCTCGGCCTTAAAGCCTGGCGTATTGGCGTTTGCCATATTATTTGCTAGCATTTCCGTCCTCCGCTGTTGTGCAATCATCCCAGAACCGGCTGTGTAAAATCCGCGGAACATGGTGCCCGCCTCCTTTCATATGTCATTTATTGTAATAAATTGTAATAAATCAATAACGTCCTCTTGTTTTTCCGATGTTATCTAGAAGAATGCCCGTCCCGATTGCAACGCAACCAAGTGGATTATCCGAAACGAATACCGGAACCCTGAGTTCCTCTGCAAGCAGTTGGTCGATTCCATGCATTAACGCGCCGCCCCCAGTAAGGAAAATACCGCGATCGATAATGTCAGCAGAAAGTTCCGGAGGTGTTCTTTCCAAAACATTTTTCGCCGATTGGACGATCATTTCCACGGATTCTTTTAACGCTTCACGAATTTCTTCTGAATCTATCGTAATTGTTCGTGGTAGTCCAGTAACCATATCACGTCCGCGGATGTCCATCTCTTCTTTCCGGCTTCCTCGGAAAACGGTTGCAATGCTTTTCTTAATTGTTTCAGCTGTGCGTTCGCCGATATGTAGTTTATGCTTTCTTTTTATAGCTTGAATGATGTCATTGTCAAACATGTCCCCAGCAGCTTTGATCGATTCTGAAGTTACGATATCTCCCATTGACAGCACCGCGACATCCGTCGTTCCGCCGCCGATATCGATTACCATATTTCCGCTCGGTTGGAAAATATCCATGCCGGCCCCAATCGCTGCTACTTTCGGCTCTTCTTCGAGATAGATCTTTTTCCCCCCGGATTTTTCAGCAGCATCCTGGATTGCCTTCTGTTCGACACTTGTAATGTTCGTTGGGCAGCAAATAAGAATCCGCGGCTTCGATAAAAATCCTTTGACATTCAATTTATTGATGAAATGGCGAAGCATCGCTTCTGTTACATCAAAATCAGCAATCACGCCATCCTTCATCGGTCGGATTGCAACAATGTTTCCGGGCGTTCTACCGACCATTTTACTGGCTTCCTCACCGACAGCCAATACCTTATTCGATTGCTTGTCTATGGCAACAACAGCCGGTTCGTCAAGCACAATTCCCTTCCCTTTTACGTGAATCAACACATTTGCAGTTCCAAGGTCGATCCCGATATCTTTTGCAAACATCAATCCTGGTTCCCCTTCCGGCTCATTCATCAAACATACCTATTTTAGCCTACTCTACTGACTATATATTGTATCACAATGGTTCTATGTTGAACACAAAAATTGACAGTTATTTCACATATATTTATTCAGAAATAAAAACTGTAGGGATTTATGTCGATTGGGGATTATTTACAATTTTTTTTTGGGAGGTTGGTATTTTTATAACGCTTCCTTGTAATGCTTTTTTATTCCAATTTAGAGGGCAGGGGTAAATTCATTAAACTTTTTGAGGTGTTATTACGGTCTTTTCTTACTATCTGGACGAAGGGTTGTCCACATGCGAAAAGACAGGGTGTCCGCCCTACTGCCTAGGCTGGTTGCGTCCCCGTCTATTCCCCCTACATGTTGCGGGCCTTCTTATTTTCATTCATCCATTTCATCCGTGTTGCTTCACCGCCTCTTAAATGTCTGACAGACTTATGATAGGCAAGTATTTTTGCGACTTCCTCAGACAACTCAGCATCCACATTTGGCAGCCGTTCCGTTAAATCTTTGTGGACCGTGCTTTTCGAATAGCCTGTCGCTTTCGCAAGTGCCCGTACTGTAAGTCCAGTGTCCAGCAACATTTTACCGAGGCGCACGCATCGCCTCCGAATTTGCTCGTGCACGCCCTCTTCCTTTCCCTGTCAGCTCCGTTTCTTCCTTTATCCTATGCGGGGTGTGGCGGGATTATGTCAGAGCGTTTTTGGAGAGGTGAAACGAATTCTGGAAATTTTGGCGATGTCGCGAGGAGTTTCATTTTAGGTGTTCATAAGAGGGTATTAAAAATGCAGATAATACTTTAGTGTATCCCTCTTAATTGTTAATTATATAGTTACACAACTTGGTAAGTTGAATCTAACTCGTACATTAAATATCCTATCGCCACAATCGTTCACCGAATTGCTTTGTTGAATAATTTGTCCGGTTGTATTAGCAAAATTAGGGCAAGGAGTTTGATTAGTTTCATTAACTATACAAAGCGTTTGGTCCACGCACACTGTATCTTGAGCACAAAAGTGAGAACGAGCTATATTACCGGTTGGATCTCTACCATCTCCAAAAATTGCAACACTTACTACATAATTGATACACCCTACTACTCTTACTCGGTTCACAATAACCGAACCACTAATTTGCCCTCCACAGGGGTTTGTTGTACTGGCTGGAAGTGAGCAAGGTTCTACTATACATTTAAGGCAACTTGTGTCGAATGCCAAACTCAATTGCGGACTTGAATCAGAACTAAAGGGAAGTTTAACTAAAACGGTGATACAGTCAATTACTGAATTGGTACATAGTGTTCCAGAACAATCTGCCACTATTTGCTGTACTTCAATTTGTTCTTCTTTTTGTTCTACACCAACATCATTGCTTTTAGCTTTACCTTGTAAATTTGGTTTTTTCATTTTTTTCACCTCTTCTTCATTCAACTTTCTCATGCTTCCCACCTCTTTTTTTGCAAACCACATAAAAATCACCTCACTATACTTTGTTTCTTCTACATTGTATGAAATTATCTTCAACTAAATTGGACAACTTAATCAGTGGTTTAATTCAACAAGGTAAATAAAAAAGCCGATTCCTTAACTCCACAGGAAATCGACTTTTTTATAGGTTGAACTTTTAATTTAGGGTTGGGCGATGAAAGAGAACTCCCGCGACACCATTAAAAAACCCACCTCGCAGTTGCGGGGTGGGTTGGCATTTAGAATCCTAAATATGAGCGCGGGTTGACTGGGATGCCGTCTTTGTGTACTTCGAAAAGTAGGTGAGTGCCGGCTTGGACGTTCCATTCGTTGGCTGTGGCGGTTCCGAGGGATTGTCCTTGGATGACTTCGTCGCCTTGCTTAACGAGGATGCCAGTTAGTGAGCTGTAGACTGTTGTCATTCCGTTGGCGTGGGCGATTTTGATTTCGCCGCCTTTGAATTGGTCTAAAATGACTTCTTGGACAGTTCCGCTCATGGCTGCTACGACTTCAAATGGTTGGCCATCCACAGAGATCGTGACGCCTTTGTTTGTAATGTACACTTGATTGAAGACTAACAGTGCATTTTCCCGATCCTCTTCGCTAGCCTCTACATCATAGTAGTCTTGTATAATGGCTACGTTGTCGAAAAGTTCTTCGCTGAACGGGTATTTAAGTACTTCATTTGCAGCGTTTGTTTCGACGATTGGTTGGCTATCCGGATCAGCAGTTGCATCGGCAGTTTCGTTAGTACCTTTTTGAATGGCATTGTAGCCCCAAATCATGCCGACGAACACGATCGCGATTCCCGCATAGATGGCAGGCCAGAACCATCTATTCTTTTGACTCTTATTCTTCTGAGAAGGGGATTTCGGTTTTTCTTCTCGCATTATCATCACCTCACTTGCTATTGTTTGCAAGTGTTGGTGATTTTAAACATTCAGATTCATCAAGTTCAAACTTTTTTATTTTTGTGCCTGAATAATAGTAGGGAATAATGTTTTCTGCGGTCCATCCTCCCCTTGCGAAAGCCTCCGCGCCGTACTGACTCATGCCGACTCCGTGGCCATATCCCTTCGTGTCGATGATGACGATTTTATTCGTAATGTCGTATGCAATGTTGAAGTCTGTGGAGGCCAGTCCTAGTAATTCTCGCATTTTCCTGCCGCTAATTTCGAAGTCTCCGGATACTGCTTTTTGGACTCGTCCTGTTTGATTGCGAACAAGTTGAAGGCTTTTGAAACGATCTGCATTCCAAGTGGAACCGAGTGCTTTATTCCAGTCTGCTATCGGCATTTCAATACGCCTTTCAACTTCTGCAGCGACGATATCCTCGCCTGGGCTTTCGACGCTTTGCAAATACGGGATCGAGCTGCCGCTGTAGTTCTGCGCAGTCTCGGTTTTCCCGTTGGAGGTGGAGAAAAACATTGCGGTGATCATTTCTTCGCCATAGACGATTATGTCCCCTTCGGTCGACTCGATAATTCCACGAAGCCTTTTCTCGTTTCTCTTGAACTCCTTCCCCCAGCGTTCTTTCCTTTCCGCCATTGTTTTGTAGACTTGAGCGGAGACGGTTGCTTCGATCGGCTTCTTGCCCCTGTCTGTAGCGCGGAGTACATATGTCCGTGCAGCAATCGCTTGTGCTCTTAAGGCTTCGTCGTGGAAAGTCATCGGCATTTCGCCGGCGACGACTCCAAGGACGTATTCCTCAAGCGGCAAAGGCTCGTCCACCCCTTCCACAGTGATATAGATTGTGCATGGCTCTTCCGTAGCTACGTCTTCTTGTTTAGTTTCGATTGTCTTTTTCATGAGGATGGGAATAAAAAATAGTAGTACGATCAATAAAGCAGCTATTAGTTTGTCCATGTTTAACTGTATGAAGGGAGAGCCTGTTTCATTCGAACAAAAAAAGTAGAGGATGGAATAATTCCTCCTCTACTTTTGCTTATACAAGTTCTTTTTCTTTTACAACTTTTTCTTCTTCGGATACGCGTTCGATGTCGGCTCCAAGTGCTTTTAGTTTCTTATGGAAGTCGACGTAGCCTCTGTCCAAGTGGATGAGTTCCGTGACGCGTGTGATGCCTTCTGCGACGAGTCCTGCCAAGATTAGAGCAGCTGCTGCACGAAGGTCAGTTGCTGCGACTTCAGCGCCTTGCAGATTGGATGGGCCCGAGATGATGACTGAACGTCCTTCGATTTTGACGCTTGCGTTCATGCGGCGGAATTCTTCAACGTGCATGAAGCGGTTTTCGAATACAGTTTCTGTCAATACGCCCGTTCCGGAAGCTGTCAACATGAGTGCCATCATTTGTGATTGCATATCTGTAGGGAATCCTGGATGCGGCATTGTCTTTAAATCAACTGCTTTTAATGGGTGTTTCGCCTGAATGCGAAGTCCTTCATCCAATTCAGTGATCGTTACGCCCATTTCCCCTAACTTCGAGATCAATGCAGCATTATGCTCAGGAACAGCGTTTTCGATTGTGATATCGCCGCCTGTGATTGCTGCAGCGACCATGAATGTTCCCGTTTCGATGCGGTCTGGAATAATATGATGTATCGTTCCGTGTAATTTTTGGACGCCTTCGATGCGGATGGCATCTGTTCCGGCTCCGATGACTCTGCCGCCCATTTCGTTGATGAAGTTCGCTAAATCGACAATTTCCGGCTCTTTCGCCGCGTTTTCGATAACAGTCGTGCCTTTCGCCAATGCGGCTGCAGTCATGATGTTTTCAGTTGCACCGACGCTCGGGAAGTCGAGGTAAATCTTAGCTCCTTTTAGTCCGTTTGCTGCTTTCGCTTCTACATGTCCATTGCCGAATGTAATTTCGGCGCCCATTGCTTCGAATCCTTTAAGATGCTGATCGATTGGACGGGATCCGATTGCACAACCACCAGGTAGCGCAACACGTGCGAAACCGTTGCGTGCAAGCAATGGCCCCATGACCAAAATGGATGCGCGCATTTTCCGTACATAATCGAAATGAGCTTCGCTTGAAAGCGGCTCTGTTGAATCAATAATCACTTCACCTTTTTCTGGATCATATTCAACTTTTGCATTAAGGCTCTTCACGACTTCATTGATTGTCGAAACGTCTGAAAGGTTAGGTACATCCCTTATGACGTTTGGCCTATCTGAAGCAAGCAATGCGGCAGCAAGTATTGGTAATACTGCATTCTTTGCGCCTTCTACACGAACGTTTCCATTAAGAACACGTCCACCTCTAATAATAATTTTATCCACAAAAAGTCCCTCCGACTCAAATTTATACTATTCGCCAAATTTTATCATTTTCTTATTTTTTTCGTCATGAATTAATCATAAAAACACATACTATTCTACAATGCTCTACATTATTAAACAAGTTACTACAGAGCTATTTTCCCTCTATCTGCAAGATAGTCTATAATATGTAGTCATTTGGTGATTTGTGTCCCTATGTTGCTGGCATTAAATAACTGTCATTTTGTACTTTCCATGATTTACTGGAAACTAAACATTTTTTTCATGCCATCGCCCCAAATACGGCAGTGCATATACGCGGCGAAAGCATGTAAGGTAGCGTCTAAAAAACAGATACCCGAATTTTTTAATTATTAACCATCATCTGCTAAATAATGATGGAATTCTCCCTGACCAATAGGATATGTCCAAAAAGAAATTTGATACAGCTGATCCTATGGCAAAACTCAATAAAATAAATAGCAATTGCGCCTGGAAAACACGGTTCTTTTTGATAATTTTTTCAGGCATGATGGATTGGAGTGCATAGAATGATAGTCCGATGAAGAATATATGTGAGACGATCGCAAGCATTGGATTGTGTGCAAATACGTTGTTCATTTGAAATGACTCCTTTTTGATTATAATCGTCTTTTTGGGCGCGGGTTAAGCAGTGAATTGGAATTTATTTGTCGTGATAGATGATGTTGAGTAATTAAAGATCCTTGGGCATTGGGAAAGGGTAGAATGCATGAGTGCTTTTAGCGGATTATGAGCGTTGCAACGTGGTTATGCGTATTTGTAGCGGTTTATGCGTATCTGGTGTGATTTATGCGCAGCTTGACGCGTTTATGCGTTTCTGTAGCGATTTATGCGCAGCTTGACGCGTTTATGCGCGGCTTGACGTGTTTATGAGTATATAAAGCGATTTACGAGTTATTTGTTGATTGTTAATTTTCATTCATCAACCAGAAAAAGTGGGCAGAAGAAACGCTCCCTCTGCCCACCGATTCGTTAAAGCTATTATCTCATTTCGTAAACCTTAATACGAGTGATGGCCCGTCTTAGGTGGAGCTCTGCCAACTGCGCCTCAAGATCGTTCTGTTTCGCTTTTAGCGCTTCTTCTGCACGTCTCGCTGCGAGTTGAGCGCGAGCGATATCGATGTTCTCAGCAAGTTCTGCGCTTTGAGCTAAAACGGTGACGACATCAGGACGAACTTCGATGAACCCGCCATGGACGGCGACATTTACAGTCGAGCTTCCCTTTTTCAGGCGAAGCGCACCAATCTGAAGTGGCGCAACCATAGCGATATGGCCGGGAAGGACCCCGATTTCACCAAACTCAGTTGCAGCAATCACCATATCCGCTTCAGTTTCACTAACAGGGCCGTCGGGAGTGACGATATTGACTTTAATTGTCTTCATTTGTTTCCCTCCTGATCCTGTAGATTAAACTTCTACGCCCATGCCTTTTGCTTTTTCGATAACTTCTTCGATGCGTCCAACAAGACGGAATGCATCTTCCGGAAGGTGATCATAGCGACCGTCCAAAATTTCCTTGAAGCCTTTAACAGTTTCAGCAACTGGCACGTATGAACCTTGTTGTCCTGTAAACTGCTCAGCAACGTGGAAGTTTTGGGATAGGAAGAATTGGATACGACGCGCACGCCCAACGACAAGCTTGTCATCTTCACTTAATTCGTCCATACCAAGGATCGCGATAATATCTTGTAGTTCACGGTAACGTTGTAAAGTTGTTTGTACTTGACGTGCTACGCTATAGTGCTCTTCGCCAACGATTTCAGGGCTTAGTGCACGTGAAGTAGATGCAAGTGGGTCAACCGCAGGGTAGATACCCATTTCAGATAGTTTACGCTCAAGGTTTGTCGTTGCATCCAAGTGAGCGAATGTCGTAGCCGGAGCCGGGTCCGTATAGTCATCGGCTGGTACGTAGATCGCTTGAATCGATGTAACAGAACCAACGTTTGTTGAAGTGATACGCTCTTGAAGCTGACCCATCTCTGTTGCAAGTGTCGGTTGGTAACCAACGGCAGATGGCATACGGCCCAATAGTGCGGATACTTCAGAACCTGCTTGTGTAAAGCGGAAGATATTGTCGATGAACAGAAGAACGTCCGCGCCCTGTTCGTCACGGAAATATTCTGCCATTGTCAAACCAGTCAAAGCAACACGCATACGTGCGCCAGGCGGTTCGTTCATTTGACCGAATACCATCGCTGTTTTGTTGATAACACCGGAGTCCGTCATTTCGTGGAACAAGTCGTTCCCTTCACGTGTACGTTCTCCAACGCCTGCGAATACGGAGATACCACCGTGTTCTTGGGCGATGTTGTTGATCAATTCCTGAATAAGAACTGTTTTACCTACACCAGCACCACCGAAGAGGCCGATTTTACCACCCTTGATGTATGGTGCAAGCAAGTCAACAACTTTGATACCTGTTTCAAGAATTTCAACTTCCGTTGAAAGGTTTTCGAATTTTGGAGCTTCACGGTGGATTGGATCACGTTGCTCAGAAGCAGGGATTTCCTCTCCAAGGTCGATGATTTCTCCAAGTACGTTGAATACGCGGCCAAGTGTGACGTTACCAACTGGAACTGAAATCGGAGAACCTGTATCTTCTACAAGAGCGCCACGTTTCAAGCCGTCAGTGGATGACATCGCAATTGTGCGTACTGAGTCGTCCCCAAGGTGGAGTGCGACTTCAAGAGTCAACGTTTCAGGCGCATTGCCCGGACGTTCAATTTGAACCTTCAATGAGTTGTAGATCGCTGGAAGCTGACCGTTTTCAAATTTAACGTCAACGACCGGACCCATAACTTGAAGGATATGTCCTTTACTCATGCTTTTCCCTCCTGTCTTACTTTTACCGTTCAGTCTTGCTTATTCTAAAGCTGCAACTCCGCCGACGATTTCTGTAATCTCCTGCGTAATTGCTGCTTGGCGTGCTCGGTTGAATTGAAGACTCAAAGAATCGATCAATTCGCCTGCATTATCTGTAGCAGTCTTCATCGCTGTCATACTGGAAGCATGTTCGCTCGCTTTTCCATCAAGCACTGCGCCGTAGATAAGGCTTTCCGCGTATTGTGGAAGAAGCGTTTCAAGAATCGCTTCTGCGGAAGGCTCAAATTCATACGAAGTCATTGCCGACGCTGATGAAAGGTCGGTGAGCGGAAGCAATTTCTTTTCCGTCACTTCATGGGAGATGGCGGAGATGTAGTGGTTGTAGTACAAGTACACTTCATCGTACACGCCTTCTGTGAACATGCCAACAGCTCGGTTCGCGATTGATTTTATTTCCTCGAAAGAAGGGTGGTCGGAAACTCCAAGTTGGCGTTCAACGATTTCATATCCTAACCGGTTGAAGAATTCATAGCCTTTACGGCCAATCGCAACGATTTTCACTTCATCTTTTGATGTGTGACGTTGTTCGATTGCGCGTCTTGCGGCACGGAAGATGTTACTGTTGTAACCTCCTACGAGACCGCGGTCGGATGATACGATGATATAGCCTGTCTTTTTCACGGGACGGTTCACAAGCATCGGGTGGCTTGCGTCGCTTGTTGCGCTCGCGATTGCGCCGACGACTTCCTGGATTTTTTCCATGTATGGAACGAATGCTTTTGCATTTTGTTCGGCACGGTTAAGTTTGGAAGCTGAGACCATTTGCATTGCTTTTGTGATTTGACTTGTCTTCTTTGTCGATTTAATACGGTTTTCAATGTCGCGTAATGATACCACTGGCAATTCACCACCTTATTGTTTATTTGTATATGTTGATTAAAAGATCGCATAGATCGGGTTTGCGCTACAGGCGGACGCTTTCCGGGGGGCGGGCGGTGAGCCTCCTCGGTCGCTGCGCGACACTGCGGGGTCTCACCTTGCCCGCTAATCCCCTCGGAGTCGCCGCCTTTCGCTCCAACCCTAGAATCGTTACAATTCATTTAAATTACATATAGATCAAAATCCTATAGACTAATTACGCTTCTGATGGGACGAACGTCTTTTTGAATGCGTTGATAGCTTCTTTCATGACGTCGTCAGATGGAAGGTCTTTTGTTGTACGGATATGATCAAACACTTCAGTGTGGTTTGATTCGAGCCAGCTTGTGATTTCTGCTTCGAAACGTAGGATGTCTTGGACAGCTACGTCGTCTAATAGACCGCGTGTCAATGCGTATAGGATGACAACTTGGTATTCGACTTTAAGTGGCTTGTTCAAGTCCTGTTTCAACACTTCAACAGTACGTGCTCCACGGTCAAGTTTCGCTTTTGTAACTGCGTCGAGGTCTGAGCCGAATGCTGCGAACGCTTCGAGTTCACGGTATGCAGCAAGGTCGAGACGAAGTGTACCGGCAACTTTTTTCATTGCTTTGATTTGCGCTGAACCACCTACACGGGATACGGAAAGACCGGCGTTGATCGCTGGACGTACACCTGAGAAGAATAGGTCCGATTGCAAGAAGATTTGTCCATCAGTGATGGAGATTACGTTCGTTGGAATGTAAGCGGAGATGTCTCCAGCTTGCGTTTCAACGAATGGAAGTGCAGTGATTGAACCTGCGCCTAATGTATCGTTCAACTTCGCTGCACGCTCGAGTAGACGGGAGTGCAAGTAGAATACGTCACCAGGGTAAGCTTCACGGCCTGGAGGACGGCGAAGTAGCAAGGAAAGTTCACGGTAAGCAGCCGCTTGTTTAGATAGGTCATCGTAGACAACAAGGACGTGCTTGCCTTGGAACATGAATTCTTCAGCCATTGTTACACCAGTGTATGGTGCAAGGAATAGCAATGGAGCTGGTTGAGAAGCGGATGCTGTTACTACGATTGTGTAGTCAAGCGCGCCGTTTTTACGGAGTGTTTCTACAACCCCACGTACTGTGGATTCCTTTTGTCCGATTGCAACATAGATACAGATCATATCTTGGTCAGCTTGGTTAAGAATTGTATCGATTGCGACAGTTGTTTTACCAGTCTGACGGTCACCGATGATCAATTCACGCTGTCCACGGCCGATCGGTACAAGTGCATCGATTGCTTTAATGCCTGTTTGTAGTGGCTCATGAACGGATTTACGTGCCATTACGCCTTGTGCAGGACTTTCGATTGGACGAGTTTTTGTCGTTGCGATTGGGCCTAAACCATCAACTGGCAAGCCAAGTGGATTGACGACGCGTCCGATTAGTTCCTCACCGACAGGAACTTCCATAATACGGCCAGTACGACGTACTTCATCGCCTTCTTTGATGTCCGTGTATGGTCCAAGGATAACGATACCTACGTTGTTCGCTTCCAAGTTTTGCGCCATACCCATGACACCTGTAGAGAACTCAAGAAGTTCTCCGGCCATGACGTTGTCGAGGCCATGAGCAAGAGCGATACCGTCACCGATTTTGATAACCGTACCGACTTCGCTTACTTCCATCTCAGATTGATAGTTTTCAATCTGCTGCTTTATCAGCGTGCTGATTTCTTCAGCTTTGATGCTCATGTATGTCACCCCTCAATTTCAAATTAGGATCCGATCAATTTACGTTGCAGTTTTTCAAGCTTCGCGCTTAAGCTGCTATCGTAAATCTGATTGCCGATTTGAAGGCGGATGCCCCCGATTAGGCTTGGATCAATGATATTTTCAATGCGTAAAGATTGTTTGCCTACTTTATGTGCGAATGCTGTAGAGATTGAATTTGTTTCAAGCTCTGTCAACGGACGTGTGGAGTATACTTTCGCTTCCGCAACTCCAGCAGCGTCGTTCGCTAATTGGTGGAATTCATCGAAGACGTTTTGTGCTTCATTCATGCGCTTTGCATCCAATAGGACGAATAATGTATTCATTACAATCGGATTTACGCCTTTGAAGATGTCAGCGATCATTTCTCTCTTTTTTGCGACTGATAACCTTGGAGAACTAAGTAGTTGCTCCAATCCTTTATTGTCGCGGAACGCCTTTTTCAATTCGTTAAGTTCCTCTTGAATTGTGGCGGTTTGTCCGTGTTGTTGTGCAAGTTCGAACAATGCGGATGCATAGCGTTTTGCTACGACCGAATTACTCATCGGCCTTCGCCTGCCTTCACAATCGTTTCTTCAATCAAAGCACGGTTGTCTTCCTCGGAGATTTCTTTACCAAGTACTTTGGATGCTGCCAAGATTGAAAGTGAAACGAATTCTTCGCGGACTGCTGCAACAGCTTTTTCCTTCTCTGTCGCGATTTCAAGTGTAGCGGATTCTTTCATCCGGTTCACTTCTGCGCGCGCTGCTGCGATCAGCTCTTCACGTTGTGTTTCACCTTGCTTTTTAGCATTTTCAACAATCGATTGTGCGTTGTCACGCGCTTCTTTCAAAAGAGCACGTTGCTCTTCCAAAAGTTTGTGTGATTCCAAGCGACTTTTTTCAGCTGCCTCGATTTCATTCGAGATCAATTCAGCACGTTGATCCATAATACCCATTAGTGGTCCCCATGCAAATTTCTTAAGTAGTATCATGAGGATTGAGAAAAATAGTACTGTGACGATAATGTCGCCAAGATTCAATCTGCCATTCAATGCTGACAAAAATCCTCCGCCGTTTGCGGACAATAGGATGAAGGTATTTCCTAACACGATTGTTTCACTCCCTTCAAGAGCTTATGTCAATTTTCGATTTCGATAGTGCAATTTCGATATAGTATAGAAAGAACATTATTCTTAATTTTCAACTTCAAACTACTTTTTCAAACGTCTATTGTTACATAAATGAATGGCGAAGGGCATATCTACGCTTTCTTCGCCATTTTAAAGTTGTGAGTTATAGATTATTTGTTCATAACGATGAACGCGATAACTGTCGCGATGATCGGAAGGGCCTCAACTAACGCTACCCCGATGAACATTGTTGTTTGAAGCATACCGCGTGCTTCTGGTTGACGAGCAATACCTTCTACTGTTTTAGAAACAATCAAACCGTTACCAATACCTGCTCCAAGTGCACCTAAACCTACTGCAAGTGCTGCTGCTAAAAGACCCATAGTGTATTTTCCTCCTAAGATTTCTTGTTTTTTATTATTTGTTTACTAACCCTATAAAGGGGCAATATATGTTTAATGGTCCGTGTTGACTTTATGTGCCATGTAGACCATCGTTAACATAACGAAAATGAATGCTTGGATTGCTCCGATGAAGACTGAGAAACCTTGCCAAGCGAGTGCCGGGATCAATGCTCCGACGAGACCGAATGCACTGCCAGCCCCAAGTGTTGCAAGAAGTCCGATAAGGATCTCCCCTGCGAAAATATTACCGTAAAGACGTAGACCGAGTGTCAAAGTGTTTGCAAATTCTTCAATGACTTTAAGTGGTGCCAAGAATGGCATTGGTTGAAGATACGTTTTGAAGTATCCCTTCGCACCAAGTTGCTTGACGCCGTAGTAATGCGTTAGTGCAACAACCATCGACGCAAGTGTCAATGTAATGACAGGATCTGCAGTCGGCGATTTCCACCATAGATAATCGTCCCAAATTACCGCAAATGGTAATCCGAGCATATTTGCAACGAAAACGAACATGATTAAGGTAATTCCAAGCACGTGGAATCGACCACCTGTTTTCCAGTCCATATTGTTCTTGATGATCCCTTTGACGAAATCCATGACCCATTCCATGAAGTTTTGCATACCCGTAGGTTTGACTTTCAAATTACGAGTAGATAAGAATGCGATTAAAAATACAATGAGACATGTTACAAAGAGCATTAGGATGTTTGCTGGGTTAAAGCTTAATCCGAGAAAAACAAACTCCGGATTTTTATGGTTCACGTTTCGTTCACCTCCCTTATGCGTGTCAGTTAGAAATGCTTTACGTGGACTACAATCCTGTCAATCAATAACAGGATGTAAGGAATCATCAGTCCGATCACGGTACTGATCAGATTGAAGTCTTCCGGCATCGACAACGCAATGGCCGCCGCAGCCACACCGGATCCGAATCGCAATGCGGTCCCACCGATTGCCTTTGTTTCTTTCCCCTCTGAAACTGACTGATTAAATCTATCCATTCTACGGACAAGTATCCAAAAATTATACAATCCGAACAATGAACCTAAGATTAATCCACCAAAAACAGGTCTGAATTCAGTAAAAGCCCATCCGATGACGAACAATGCGAGCAAAAAAAAGAGGGCTTTCTTCTGCCTATTAAAAATTTGTCGCAATGTATGCATGATGGGTGATTCTCCTGATTCATATTTTTCTGTTTTCGATACTCAGAAAGGGTGTACAATGAGTTATCAAACGGACACGAACTACACCCGTTGCCCCAAGCGGGCTTGTACATAAGTAGAGATTCAATAAAATCTAAAATTGTAAGTGAATCGTCGCAGCTTCAAGGCACAAGTTTACACGAGTGTTCTCTGCCACAAAACGATGTAGAGTGAGAGGATGATAGAATCATGTCGAAAACGTTTATCCAAACACTTTCCCTATGTATGAAAACCCTATCATTCTTACCCTTTGTAAGCATACAATAGGGGCATTTTGATGTCAATTGATTCCCGTGAAATTCTTCACAAAGCGATATACTTGTCAAATAATCGCCATATTTGCGAATGAAATAGTTCAATAGGGGAATTCCCTGAAATTAATTGATGAATAGCACGGAATTATATGGTGCGGATTTTTATGTGCATTTTACAGATTTTATACATTTTTTTATGGATTTATACGTGATTGTTGATATTTATGCGGGAATTTTTGGGACTTATGCGTTTTTGTGGGCGTTTATACGTTTTTGGATGCGTTTATGCGCATTTGTCAGCGGTTATGCGTTTATTTCAGCAATTATGCGCCTTTTAGGGGATTTATGCGTTTTTGATTCTTTCGAAGCGCATAAATCCCCTTTTAGGTCGCTATTTAAATTAATTCAATGAAGAAAGATATTCCTTCAACGCGCTTACGATCCGTTCGGAAGCATGTCCGTCGCCGTAAGGGTTGGATGCTTTCGCCATCGCACTGTATTCCGTTTCGTCAGAAAGAAGTGTGTCCGTCAAGTTGAAGATAACTTCTTCGTCTGTGCCGGCAAGTTTCAGTGTACCCGCTTCGATTCCTTCCGGACGTTCCGTTGTATCGCGAAGAACGATTACGGGTTTGCCGAGGGAAGGAGCTTCTTCCTGGATGCCGCCTGAATCTGTCAAGATGATGTGTGAACGTGCAGCGAAGTTGTGGAAATCAACGACTTCAAGCGGTTCGATCAAGTGAACACGGTTGTTGTCGCCTAAAAGTTCGTCAGCAACTTCACGGACAGCAGGATTCATATGGACCGGATAAATGACTTGCGTATCCGGGTGCTTTTCAAGAATCCGGTTGATGGCACGGAACATATTGCGCATCGGCTCGCCCAAGTTCTCACGTCTATGTGCAGTGAGAAGGATGAGACGGTCGTCGCCGATTTTCTCGAAAATCGGATGCGTATAGTCTTCACGCACAGTTGTTTGAAGTGCGTCGATTGCTGTATTTCCTGTGATGTAGATCCGGTCTTCAGGCTTTCCTTCATCTAATAGGTTCTGCGCCGACTTATCCGTTGGCGAGAAATGTAGATCCGCAATAACACCTGTTAGCTGGCGGTTCATCTCCTCAGGGTATGGGGAAAATTTATCCCAAGTACGTAGTCCGGCTTCGACGTGGCCGACAGCGATTTTATTGTAAAACGCAGCGAGGCTACCGATGAATGTCGTTGAAGTATCGCCGTGGACAAGTACGATGTCCGGCTGCGCTTCCTTCATGATCTTGTCGAGGCCTTCGAGACCGCGAGTCGCGACATCCACCAATGTTTGTCGATCTTTCATGATATTGAGGTCATAGTCCGGTGTAATGCCGAACGTATTCAAAACTTGGTCGAGCATTTGACGATGTTGCGCCGTCACGGTGACGATCGATTCGATCTCCTCCGGGTGTTTTTGCAACTCAAGTACAAGCGGTGCCATTTTAATCGCTTCCGGTCTCGTACCAAATATCGTCATCACTTTCCATTTTTGTTTCAAACCATTCACGCCTTCCCCGTTAGTTCATTGTTATTATTTTGTTCCAAACAGGCGGTCTCCTGCATCTCCAAGCCCAGGAACGATATATCCGTGGTCATTCAACTTCTCGTCCATTGCAGCAATAAATACATCAACGTCCGGATGTGCATCTGTGAATACTTTTACACCTTCAGGAGCTGCGATTAAACACATGAATTTGATGTTAGTCGCACCGCGTTTTTTCAATGAATTCACAGCTTCAACCGCCGTCCCACCTGTTGCAAGCATCGGGTCGACGACGATGAATTCACGCTCAGACACGTCGGATGGTAGTTTCACGAAGTACTCGTGTGGCTGTAGTGTTTCCGGGTCACGGAACAAGCCGATATGTCCAACTTTCGCTGCGGGAATTAAGTTCAAGATTCCCTCTACCATGCCGATGCCCGCTCGAAGAATCGGTACAATCCCGATTTTCTTGCCTGCCAACACATTCGATTTAGCCGTCTGGACCGGCGTTTCCACTTCCACTTCTTGTAGAGGAAGGTCACGTGTAATTTCATAAGCCATCAGTGTCGCCACTTCGTCGACAAGCTCACGGAACTCTTTCGTACCCGTGTTGATGTCTCGAATATGTGTTAATTTATGCTGGATGAGTGGGTGATCAAATACATGTACTTTTGCCATTGCTTTCGCTCCTTTTCGGAATGTCCTGTACATTATAACAGAAAGCTACAGATTCAGACATTGTGGAGTGAGAAATTTGGTGGTTGTTGTTGAATGGGGAATTGTTTGAGGATTTTATTAGTTAACCTCACTGATTTCCGTTCCGATTGGACGCTTTCCGCGGGAGTCTTCTATTAGTTGACCTTGTCGGATTGCGCCAAGTGCCTTTGACAATTAATAGCACTTCGACTATGGTGGAATCTTGAGCGCGGATTTGATTTCTTGAGCGCGGATTCGATTTCTTGGGCGCGGAAGTGGACTTCTTGAGCACGGAATTGATTTCTTGAGCGCGGATTTGATTTCTTGAGCGCAGGAGTGGACTTCTTGAGCGCGGATTCGATTTCTTGAGCGCGGGAGTAGATTTCTTGAGCGCGGATTCGATTTCTTGGGCGCGGAAGTGGACTTCTTGAGCGCCAGAAAAGGAATCTATGACGCAAGTTGCAATATTGACAGGCATTGACTGGCCTTGAACAAGGGTATTGGTTGGATTCGGGATAATTTATCGCAAGGCCAGATACTTTGATGTACTTCCAAAAAAAAATGATTATTTAGTATAGAAAGAACTGCTCCGCTTCCCTACCATTGTTAGGTCAGATTTTTTAAGTAACCTTTTTGCAATGGATCGATCTTCGATATGGGAAAATGCACGGAATTGGCGGTTATTTATTTTATTGTCAATAAGATAGAACCAGTCATCCAACAATGGAAGGTGACAATTCGTTGCGTTGTATGAGCACTTGGTACAGTGCCATTTTTTCCGAGTCCACTTCATCCCCATATGATTGCAACTTGGACAAATCACGCCCGGCATTATTTCCTCGGCGACTATTTTCATGGTTTTTGTTAGAGGAAAGGGATTATATTCATGATGTGCGTTTTTTATTTCATTTGCAATTTTGCTGATTTTTTGTTTGCTAAGTAATTCTTTTTCGATTGAACGATTGTATAGTTTTATTGGAAGTTCGTGCGTAAAGGAGATTTCAGTTCCTGTTTCCCCTTCGATAAATAATTCGTTAGTGTATGCAAGGCCAATCATTCCTTTTATCGGAATGATAAATCCTCGTTCTTTTAGCCACCTATCCATAAATATCTTTTTCCGTTCCAGTTCAATGATTGGACTTTGAATAACTTTTCGAACCGCATTATTGTCTTGAATGATTTGTGTAGGGTTAGCCTTGACTGTTAGTATTCCTCCAAGATTTTTTATTTCAAATATCACTATACAGTCAGGCATGATAAGTATTGAATCCATTTGAAAATAGATTCCATTATGCATCAGACACACATCATGTAAAAAACCATATGGGTATGAAGGGCGGAATTCATTAATGTGTTTGTCAAAATTCATCTCACCTCCATATCCTGCCCTTCTCTTCCTTAAATCTTCTTCAATACTTTTAAAGTGAATGTTATTCCTGTTTAGACGGTTGACAAGTGATTGTAGGCCCAGTAGCGACAGTGGTTCACTCCGTTTTTTATATATCAAATTATCACCTCGCCGACATTGTATCACCACACCTAAATATTTCCAAACAGGCGGAAATTCGAGTTTAAGCCGTTTTTGGGGTTTAAAATTGTAATTTGGTTGGAAAACGCCTTTCAAAAATGAGTTTTGAGTTATTTAAGTTTTTTTCGAATCAACTATATTGACTTGTTTCGATAGTTCTGTTAATAGGTGGTTTTCCACTGAGTTGGAAGGAGACTTAATAATCACCGGGGCGGCGTTTCTTGAGCGCGAGGAACGAATTCTTGAGCGCGGAATTAGTTTCTTGAGCGCGGAGAACAAGTTCTTGAGCACGGGGAACGAATTCTTGAGCGCAGAAACAATTTCTTGAGCGCGGGGAACGAATTCTTGAGCGCAGAAACAATTTCTTGAGCGCGGGGAACGAATTCTTGAGCGCGAGACCGGCTTTCTTGAGCGCGGAAGCCACTTTCTTGAGCGCAGCCCCCTCTCTCAGCCATAAAAAAACCCCGCTCCCAAGGAGAACGGGGTCAATCATATCAAATTAATTATGCATACAACGGGAATTTATCCGTCAATGCTTTAACTCTTTCAGCGGCTTCAGCTTTAACTGCTTCGTCTTCATGATTCTTTAGAAGCTTGGCGATGATGGAGCCGACTTCTTTCATTTCTTCTTCTTTGAAGCCGCGTGTTGTGACGGCTGGTGTGCCGACGCGGATGCCGGATGTGACGAATGGGCTTTCCGTGTCGAATGGAATTGTGTTTTTATTGACTGTGATGCCGACTTCGTCGAGGACATGTTCGGCGACTTTGCCTGTGAGGCCAAGTGATTTCACATTGATTAGCAATAGGTGGTTGTCGGTTCCGCCTGAAACGATGTCGACACCTTCAGCCAACAAGGATTCCGCAAGGGCTTTGGCATTTTTCTTAACTTGCTGGATATGCGATTTAAATTCTGGCTTCAATGCTTCGCCGAATGCAACCGCTTTTGCAGCGATTACGTGCATCAACGGACCGCCTTGGATTCCAGGGAAGATTGTTTTGTCGATTTTACGGCCGAATTCCTCAGAGAATTCTTTATTCACAAGGATCAAGCCGCCACGTGGACCTCGCAATGTTTTATGCGTCGTCGATGTGACGAAGTGTGCGTGCGGTACTGGGTTCGGGTGCTCGCCTACTGCGACGAGGCCAGCGATGTGGGCCATGTCTACCATTAGGTATGCGCCAACTTCATCCGCGATTTCACGGAATTTCGCGAAGTCGATTTCACGTGGGTACGCGCTTGCACCTGCAACGATCATTTTCGGCTTATGCTCGAGCGCTTTTTGACGGACGTCTTCGTAGTCGATCCGATGGTCTTCTTCGCTCACTCCGTATTCAACGAAGTTATAAAGTGTTCCGGAGAAGTTCACCGGGCTACCGTGCGTCAAGTGTCCGCCATGGGAAAGGTTCATGCCGAGGACAGTGTCGCCCGGCTTAAGCACTGTGAAGTAAACAGCCATATTCGCTTGCGCACCGGAGTGGGCTTGCACGTTTGCGTGTCCTGCGCCGAAGATTTCTTTCAAACGGTCGCGCGCGATGTTTTCAACGACGTCGACATGTTCGCAGCCGCCGTAGTAGCGCTTGCCCGGATAACCTTCAGCATATTTGTTTGTCAAATACGATCCTTGCGCTTCCATGACTGCTTCTGTGACGAAGTTTTCGGATGCGATCAATTCGATATTTGCGTTCTGGCGGTTCTTTTCGGCCATGATAGCTTCGTATACTGCTGCATCTTCACGTTTCACATTGCTTAAATCCATGATTCATTTCCCCTTTTGGTTAAATTTATATTCGGATGAAAGGCTTGTCCGGTTTAACGCTCCGCTCCCATCCGGAATGAATGGATGGAGGCGAAGCGTTCGTTTCATTGTACGATAATCAAATCGGTAATCAATCTTCCATTGGGCGCGCGTAAATCGCCCGTTCGCCGCCGATCAGTTTCGGTCGAGTCGTCGCAATCGTTACGATCGCATCGCCGATTTTATTGATGGATGTGCGAAGTGGTACGGCAACCGGTTTGAGGTGCATGCCGATCAGAGTTTGGCCGATGTCGATTCCGGCGTTGGCGCGAATGGACTCAACGACGACGGCATCATTCATATGTTCGAATGCATAAGTCGACATCGATCCGCCTGCATGAATTGCCGGGATGACGGAAACGTTGTCGAGATTGAATTTTTCGGCGGCAGCGCGTTCGATTGTCAAGGCACGATTGATATGTTCGCAGCCTTGGAAAGCAAGATGCACTTTATGCCGCTTGGCGAATTCATTCAACGTTTCGAATAGGGCTTCAGCGACTTCAAGAGCGCCGCCTGTTCCGATCCGCTTTCCAGCAATTTCCGATGTGGAGCAGCCGATGACGAAGAAAGTTCCTGGTGTGATTGTTGTCTGTTCAGCCATTTCTGTTAGCAATTGATCAAGCTGTAGCTTCCATAATTTCAAAACTTCATTCATTGAAAAAGCTCACCTCGCTTTATCCTTCAAGTTCCGTTAATTTCGCAACGCGGCGTTCGTGGCGGCCACCTTCGAATGAAGTGCCAAGCCAAGTTGACGCGATTTCCCTTGCAAGTCCAGGTCCGATAACGCGCTCTCCCATTGCAAGGACGTTCGAGTCGTTATGCTCTCTCGTCGCTTTCGCACTGAAGATGTCGTGGACAAGTGCGCAGCGAACACCTTTGACTTTATTTGCAGCGATGGACATGCCGATGCCTGTTCCACAAATCAGGATGCCACGATCGAATTCCCCATTGGCGACTCCTTGTGCAACTGGTGCTGCGAAGTCGGGATAATCGACCGATTCATCGGAGTCAGGTCCGAAGTCGACGTAGGCAAATCCTAATTCTGATAAAAGATCCATGATTTCATGGCGAAGTCGATTACCGCCATGATCTGAAGAGATTGCGATTTTCAATTGCGTCCCCTCTTTTCTTGAATTTACTCACAAGTCATTCTACCATTGTTCGATAAAAAAACACAGCCCTCGATTTGATATTTCGGGCTGTGAAATGTTATGTAATCATTTCCATTTAAAGGACTTAATTCATTCCGGACAACTTCCTTGTCAATCCATCAATCACTTCGTCCAATTCGTCAAATGTGGCTTGATATATTTCCAAATTGCCGCCATATGGGTCTTGGACATCCGGATATGTCGCTTGCATGACGTATTCTTTCAATGTAAACGTCTTCGCTGCTACTTCCGGGTATGAATGCAAAAGAAACGCCTTATGCGATGTCGTCATCGTCAAGACGAGGTCTGCCCACTCGAGGTCTTCTGATGTTACCGCTCTTGACCTCGGGGTATATGGCATATTTTCCGCTTCGATTAAAGTTTTAGCGTGACTTGAAATCGGTATCCCGTCAAAAGCGTTCACCCCTGCGGATTTTACTGAAATGCCTTCACCTGCTTTTGATCGTAGAATCGCCTCTGCCATCGGGCTTCTGCATGTGTTTCCTGTACAAATAAAATAAATATTCATTTTTCATCACCTACCTATTAGAATAACTGATGGCTCCGAAATATTCATCAAAAAAGCGACATGATTCCGAGGGCAAGTAAAGATAGGCCACAGATCCAGCGAAGGACTTTGCCGTTTTTTATGCTTAAATATCTTCCGAAGTAAAGTGCAGAACATGAAAACACAAATGAAAGTATTCCTGAAGAGAAGACGAATAGGAATTTATTCAACTGAAGCATTCCGAAAGAGACGCTGACGGAAAATGTATCGAGACTGACTGCAAGTGCGATGAGCACCGGATGAACATGACGGACAGCATCACTGCTATCGTCATCATGTAAAATCATATGGATACCGATCATCGAAAGTAGGATTCCTGATAGCAGGCTGCTCCAGACGGAAAAAATCTCTGTTGACCAATCTCCCACTAAAAATCCAAGGAAAGGAAGCAGCATATTCAGGAATGTTGTCCAAATGGCAATCGGCAGCCTTCCTTTTCGTAAACGCAACAATGAAAAAACGATGACTACATCGATTGTCGTAATACATGCAGCGAATATTTCCACCAATAAATTGACCTCCCAACTCCCGCATCTGTCCATCTTATGCGTTCCATTGAGAGGTCATTCATATCGTTTTAGTCCTTCTATTAATCCGTATACCGTTTTCCATCCGCAGCTTTTAGAAGCCGGTTCATGACAGCCGCACCGACGCCGGTCCATTCCGTCTCAGCGGCAAGAATGACATCGGCATCCGTCAAATCGCATTGGCGGATCGCGCCGTATAGATTCGCTGCCATCGCCTCTTGATCACGGAGTGGTCCGACCGGAAAATACCAATCCGCCTCATCGACTGTGACACTGAATTCATCCGGGCCGATGACCGCCACCCGTTTTCCTTCATTTTGCAAAGATTGGACCGCTTCCTGAATCGCAATTTCATCCGCCTGTATGATATAAAGCGGCGATTCCGGCGCGTAATGCATATACTTCATGCCAGGAGCTTTCGGTGCATCTTCCCCGGAAACCTTGCTTTCCGCATGGACTGGGCCGACCAATTCCTCGATCATTTCACGGGTCAATCCACCTGGACGTAAAATCGTCGGCGGAACCGTCGTCATGTCAAGCACCGTCGATTCGACGCCAACGCCTGTACGTCCTCCGTCAACGATTAACGGAATCCGTCCCTGCAAATCGGTCATCACATGAACCGCTTCTGTAGGGCTCGGTTTCCCGCTTCGATTTGCACTTGGAGCTGCGAGGGGCATGTCCAATTTCCGCAAAAGTTCAAGTGCAACAGGATGGTCCGGCATACGTATGCCAACCGTTTCAAAGCCCGGTGTGACATTTTCTGCAATCACACCGGGCCGTTTATTGAAAACAAGCGTCAACGGACCTGGCCAATACGCATCCATCAGCTTCTTGGCGTTTTCCGGCACGTCGACTACGTATTTATCAACATCTTCCTTATTGCCAATATGTACGATGAGTGGATTGTCGGAGGGACGTCCCTTTGCGTCAAATATCCTTTGCACCGCGTCGGCATCCGTTGCAATAGCACCGAGACCGTAAACCGTTTCGGTCGGAAAGGCGACGACTCCCCCATTTTTCAAGATATCCACAGCTCGTTGATAACTTAAAGAGTTACCCACATGGTTATCCACTGAAACTATTTCAGTATCCATGAATTAAAACCCCCGTTTATACACATTTTAACCTACTTATCCACATCAACTGTGAATAACTATTAAGCAAACAATGATTTTATCCACTCCCAGACGAAGAAAGTGACCTTTTCCTCTTCCGCTTCCTTCACAGTCTCTACAGACTGATCTGGCTTATCCGGAAAACAGACTCTCGGAAACAACGAACACCACCAATTATCCCCACGACCACTGCCGATCGTTAAGATATATGCGTCATACGGGGCTTGCGGAGTGATGAATAGGCCTGAACGTTTCGGTGGAAACAGCGCAGCCTTCCTTTCAAGACTCACTTCTTGTCCACCGGCAATCGTTTTTGCGATGTGGATAATTGTATCTTCAATCGCCTCAAGGTTATCCACAATCTCTTCCTTCGTTGCCGATTGCGAGATTGCATTGTGGATAAGCGGCTCGATTTCTTGCTGGATTGCTTGTTTCAACTGTTGGTCCGCTGGTGCGTTCGAATGTGAAAGAATGCGGAATCTGAACGACTCCTCTTCTTCCACTTTTCCTGTAAAAAGAAGCAAAGCGGACTGGATGAGGAAAAGCACGAGAATAAACTCGACAATCGCCATGATCTTATCTGTCCGTTTTGTAGATTTAAAAGTAGGTTTAGTAATTTCATAGTCTTGCAACATATCGATCCCCTCCTGACCTCATTGTTGCCAGGGTCGGAGGGGTTTATTCACGAATCTCACAAAATATCATTCGATCTTTTCCATTCAAATCTTTTCTCACTGAAACCCGATCTTTCGGGAACGCCTTTTGGAATAAATCACTGACCGCCTTCCCTTGCTGATAGCCAATTTCAACGGCGATCAATGCAGGTTTGTTCATAAGTGGCGGAAGGCTTTTCGCGAGTTTTTTATAGAAGTACAGGCCGTCATCGTCTGCGAAAAGTGCAGTATGCGGTTCGAACTCTAAAACCGTACGCGACATTTCTTTCGATTCTTCCATCGCGATATACGGAGGGTTTGAAATGATGACATCCCATTTTTCATGCTCAATCGGTTCAGTTATATTGCCGAGCCGGAATTCAATCTTGGCATCATTGTGTTTCGCATTTCGCTTTGCGACTTCAAGTGCCGGTTCGCTAATATCTGTTGCTACGACAAACGCATCGGGCCATTCTTTCTTGATGGCAATCGCGATTGCGCCACTCCCTGTACCGATATCTGCCACGCGTCCATCTTCAGGGAATAGATCGCGGCATCGTTCAAGGACGCCGAATACTAACTCCTCCGTTTCAGGTCTCGGGATGAGTACATTTTTATTCACTTCGAACGACAGTCCGTAGAACTGTTCTGTGCCGATAATATGTTGAACGGGCTTGCCTGTTAATAATTGCTCGGTTTTATTATAGAAGTCGGTCTGCTGTTTAGGTGTCAGAGGTTCGCGTAAATCGGCTAACAATGTTGCTCCCGATTTGCCTGTTACATGTTCCATTAACAGGTGTACGGCGTGGGCATCAAGATCCTTTGACTCGAGCATAGACTTCGCCTTGTTAAGTGCTTCATGGATTTTCTCAGTCATTGGAATCCAAACTTTCTAATCTTCTTGCCTGGTCTTCAAGGATGAGGGCGTCAATCACTTCATCTAACTTCCCTTCGATGATTTGGTCAAGTTTTTGGATAGTTAGACCGATTCGGTGGTCAGTTACACGGTTTTGCGGGAAGTTGTATGTGCGGATCCGTTCCGACCGGTCCCCTGTACCAACGGCTGATTTCCGTTTTTCATCGTATTCAGCTTGTGCTTCCTGCATGAATTTGTCGTAGATGCGGGCGCGCAGGACTTTCATCGCCTTCTCTTTATTTTTGATCTGCGATTTTTCATCCTGGCAAGATACTGTGATGCCTGTCGGTAAATGCGTCAGGCGGACGGCGGACATTGTTGTGTTGACGGATTGTCCACCCGGACCGGATGATGCGAAAGTGTCCGTTCGGATGTCCTTTTCATGAATGTCGATTTCGACTTCTTCCGCTTCAGGCAGGACTGCTACAGTTGAAGTCGATGTATGGATTCGACCGCCTGATTCGGTTTCAGGCACACGTTGTACACGATGCGCCCCGTTTTCGTATTTCAGTTTGGAGTACGCGCCTTTACCGTTGATCATGAATATGATTTCCTTGAAGCCGCCAAGTTCTGTCGGTGACGAGTCCATCACTTCGACTTTCCAATGGTTCATCTCAGCGAAGCGGCTGTACATTCTGTAGAGATTGCCAGCGAAAAGTGCAGCTTCATCTCCGCCAGCAGCGCCGCGGATTTCCATGATGACGTTTTTGTCGTCATTCGGATCTTTCGGGACTAAGAGCAGTTTCAGTTTGACTTCAAGTTCTTCAATTTGTTCGCTTAACTCGGCAATTTCCATTTTGACAAGCTCTTTCATTTCATCGTCAAGTGGTTCATCTAACATTTGTTTTGCATTACTGTATTCCTTCGTTGCGTCCTTGTACTCTCGGTACGCATCGACTGTATCTTGAAGGTCGGATTGTTCCTTCGAATAGGTCCGTAATTTGGTCATGTCACTCACGATATCGGGATCGCTCAGCAATTCATTCAAACGGTCATATCGATCCTCAACGGCTTGTAGCCTTTCGAACATAGTTTACACCTCTTATTTCTCTAGTCTTTAGTATGTATATTGTACGGGAAAAAAGCCTTGAAATACAGTAAAAAACTGGTGCTATCGAAAAGCGTAAGGCGCTTGCACAGATGCGACAGGCATAAGGCAAAGATGCGGCGTGGCGGTTTTTGCCACAGAGCAGCTTTGACTTATGACCCGAGCATCTAGCGCCTGGAGCTGGACAGGTACCAGAAAAACTTTATTTATTTCAAATCGAATTGGGTGAAGTGGTCTTTGTATTTTTTTGCGGTTCTAAGTTCGATTGTTAGGACGCCGCTTCCGTAGATCGCTTTGATGAGCAAAGGGGCGTCAGCTGTGTTTTGGAATCTGAAATCCAGTCCTCCGTAGGAAACGGTCGCATCCTTTCCTTTCGGGACATATCCAATTTCCCGCGAATGATGGTGGCGCTCTAAGATTTTGAGGGAAATTTGGTCTAACGCATTGAATAATGTTGAGGATGTCTGGCAGACTCCACCCCCGATCCCCATGACGAGTTCGCCCTGGATGATTTCAGGGGCAGGTTTGTAACCGGTCGATTCTTCGCGTGCGCCGACGACTGTATTAAATGAAAAATGGTCACCACTGCCGACGATTGTATTGTTGATGGCCGCTGCGGAGAGTTCGATGTTTTTACTCCGATTCGGATTCGCTTTAAAATAGGTTGTGTAACTTGCGATGACGATTTCGTTCAAGTGGGGTAGATCTGCTGAATCGTACCCGCTTTCTGTCACAGTGATAGGTAGTTCCACTTTGCCTCCGACGGCGGATGCCGCCATGATCCGATCGACCAATTCTTTTTCATTCAGAAGGATTAAAGGGCTTCCTTTTATGACCCCACCCTGTTCATCTAATCTATCAAGAATCATCCGTTGGTCGTATCCCGGCTCTTTCAGAGTTCCCCTTGCAAGCTTTTTCGCAAGATTTTCGATTTCTTTTCTGTATGTTTCGTTATCCAATCCATATCCTTGTTCATGTGGAGTAATGGTATGGATGATTTCAGATGTGTTCGGGTCAATTAACGTTACATCATCCGGCTCCCGTTCAAACGTGTAGCTGTATGTCTTTTTTGGCTGCGGCATTTCGGCTGATGCAATCGGTGTTTCTTCGACTGTGTGATTTTGACAGCCCGTTAGGCCAATTGAAAAGAGAAGAATAATAACTACAGTTATCCACTTTTCCACAAACTATCTCCTGCCTTTCACATTGAATAACTTATTCAAGGCTTTGGATTAGTGTGTTTGTTTTCATTGATTTTATGAATTAAATTAAAAAGACAACATGGTTTGTCCATGTTGCCTTTAGGATTATTCAGCTGCAATGTGTGCTGTCACGCCGTTCGGCACTTCGTGGTGCTTTCGGCATCTTGCTTCGTATGCTTCTGATGCGGCAACGAGGATGATAGGATCGTCGTAGCCAGCAGGTTCGCCATTGATCAGGCGTTGCGTTCTGCTTGCAGGTGAGCCGCAAACGGTGCAGACAGCCTGTAGTTTTGTGACGTTTTCAGCGACTGCCATAAGTTGTGGCATCGGGCCGAATGGTTCGCCGCGGAAGTCTTGGTCAAGACCAGCGATGATGACACGGAATCCGCGATCGGCTAAATCCATGACGACATCAACGATGCCTTCGTCGAAAAATTGGGCTTCATCGATTGCGATGATATCGTAGTCGTCTTTCACGAATTGCTCGATTTGAGTTGACTCAGCGACAGGTGTTGCGATTACTGTCGTGCCGTTATGGCTGACTACCGCTTCCTCGCTATACCGATCATCTATCTCGGGCTTGAAAACTGCGATTTTCTGTTTGGCGAATTGTGCGCGGCGCACACGGCGAATCAATTCCTCCGATTTGCCTGAGAACATGCTCCCACAAATTACTTCGATCCAGCCGCCTTGCATTGTTACGTACATATTGTTTCCCCTTTCACTTGGTCGCTCTATGTAAAGTGCTTTTTTTATTGGAATGTACATCGTGGAATGTCTATCATACATTAAATTTGAATGGAATTGACGTCTTTTATTTATTGGCGGAATGTGTTATAGACTGATTTATGCAATATAAAACCCGGCGGATGGTGGTCCGCCGGGTGGGATGAGTCTTATTCTTGTCCTTCTTCTTTGAAGCCGTATTTCTTGTTGAAGCGGTCGATACGTCCGTCCGCTGCAGCGAATTTTTGGCGTCCAGTGTAGAATGGATGGCATTCTGAACAAACTTCTACGCGAATGTCCTCTTTTACAGAACCTGTTTCGAATGTGTTGCCACATGAACAAGTAACTTTTGCAAGTTTGTAATTTGGATGAATTCCTGCTCTCATCGGTCTCTCTCCTCTCGCCCTGAACCATCTGGAACAGAGTATTATTGTAGGTATTGCATAAGACTGATGCCTTACACGGTCCGTGTATGTCAACCGCATATGCAGCAGATGGTGGTAAAACCACACTTAAAGATTATAACAAATGTGTTCGTCCTGCGCAAGCATTTTATTATAATTTAGTTTACAGCAATCCTTTTCCATTCCGATGAGCTTTCATTTCTTCGTTTAGTTTTTCGAAGAATTCTTCGTTGGATTTGGATTGGCGCAGTTTTTTCAGGAAGCGTTCTGCGAAATCGGATGCGTCGGAAAACGTTTTGCGGATGGCCCATAGTTTTTCAAGCTGGTTGCTTGGGATGAGCAATTCTTCTTTTCTTGTTCCGGAGCGACGGATGTCGAGAGCCGGGAAGATTCGGCGTTCTGCGAGACTGCGATCGAGATGGAGTTCCATGTTACCGGTTCCTTTGAATTCCTCGTAGATGACTTCGTCCATTCTTGAGCCGGTGTCGATTAGGGCAGTGGCAAGGATTGTTAGGCTTCCGCCTTCTTCAAGGTTACGCGCCGCACCGAAGAAGCGTTTCGGGCGGTGGAATGCCGCTGGGTCAATCCCTCCGGAGAGTGTCCGGCCGCTTGGCGGAATGACGAGGTTGTATGCTCGTGCAAGTCTTGTGATTGAATCCATTAGAATGACGACATCTCGTTTATGTTCGACAAGGCGCATGGCGCGTTCAAGGACGAGCTCGGCAACTTTGACGTGGTTTTCAGGGACTTCATCGAATGTGGAACTGACGACATCGGCATTGACGGAACGTTCGATGTCGGTAACTTCTTCTGGTCGTTCGTCGATGAGGAGGACAATCAGTTCTGTATCCGGGTGATTTGTCGTGATTGCGTTTGCAATTTCCTTCAGCAACATTGTTTTACCGGCTTTTGGTGGTGCAACGATAAGTCCACGTTGACCGAAACCGACTGGTGATACGAGATCCATGATCCGTGTCGATAATTTCTGTGGTGTCGTTTCAAGGCGGATATGGCGATCAGGGTAAAGAGGTGTCAATGCTGGGAAATGGACGCGTTCGCGTGCGACTTCTGGGTCTTCTCCGTTGAC
Organism: Sporosarcina highlanderae; assembly: GCF_030433715.1. GTDB lineage: Bacteria > Bacillota > Bacilli > Bacillales_A > Planococcaceae > Sporosarcina > Sporosarcina highlanderae. Next base: position 195,552 of record NZ_JAROCC010000001.1, read on the forward strand.
GGCTTCTACTTGAAGAAGTCCATAATAACGTTCATTCTCTTTAGGTGGTCGTACTTTTCCGGTTACTTTATCACCGTTTCGCAAGTCGAAGCGTCTGATTTGGGAAGCAGAAATGTAAATGTCCTCGGAACTTGGTGAGTAGTTGATCGGGCGAAGGAAGCCGTATCCTTCTGACTGGATGATTTCAAGAACGCCTTCCATGAAGAAGAACCCTTCTTGTTCGGCCCTGGATTTAAGAATTGAAAAGATCAGTTCTTTTTTTGTTAGCTTGCTGTAATAGGAAATCTTGTATTGTCTTGCAAGCTCGTAAAGCTCTTTTAACGTCATATTTTCTAAACTGCTAATTGTTAGAATCGACATAGTAATTTCAGCACCACTCTTTATTTGATTTTAGTTTATGAGGTTGTCTTTCTTTATTAGGCAGGAAATCAATGAATAGAAGGGTGCCCGGCTATTTGCCGGGCTTTGAGGCTTACTATTTTTGATTTATTATTTAAATAAATTAATCTTGCATTACCAAATTAGGTTTCTTCTTCATGCTGTGGCGTCCTTCTACGAAACGGATTGTTCCGGATTTGGAGCGCATTACAAGTGAGTGGGTTTCGCTGTAGCCGCCTTTGAATTGGACTCCGCGTAATAATTCTCCGTCAGTAACTCCTGTTGCTGCGAAGATAGCGTCATCTCCTTTTACAAGGTCGTCCATGTAAAGGACTTTGTTGACGTCGATGCCCATTTTTTCACAACGCTCACGTTCTTCATCGTTTGAAGGGACGAGACGTCCTTGGATTTCGCCTCCAAGGCATTTTAATCCGACAGCAGCGATAACGCCTTCAGGTGCTCCGCCTAGACCGAATAGGATGTCTACTCCAGTGTCATCGAATGCTGTGTTTATAGCAGCAGCCACGTCACCGTCGTTGATGAGTTTGATGCGTGCTCCGGCAGCTCTGATTTCTTCAATAATTTCCGCATGACGTTCACGGTTGAGGACAGTTGCCACAACTTCATCGATCGATTTGTTTTTCGCTTTGGCGACGGCATGGAGGTTTTCGGTTACGGTTGCGTCGATGCTGATTTTGCCGACAGCTTCAGGGCCTACTGCGATTTTGTCCATGTACATATCAGGTGCGTTCAGAAGGTTTCCTTTGTCAGCGATTGCGATGACTGCAAGCGCGTTCCATCCGCCCGATGCGACGATGTTCGTACCTTCAAGCGGGTCGACTGCTACGTCAACTTCCGGGCCTTGGCCAGTTCCAAGTTCTTCACCGATATAAAGCATCGGCGCTTCATCCATTTCGCCTTCTCCGATGACAACGACACCCTGCATTGGGATCGTGTCGAACACAGTGCGCATCGCTTCTGTCGCTGCATCATCCGCTTCGTTTTTCAAACCGCGCCCCATCCAGCGTGCCGCGGAAACTGCCGCCGCCTCTGTTACACGTACTAATTCCATCGATAAACTGCGTTCCATTATGATTGTTCCTCCCGTAATACGCTTTTCAATTGTAAAGCCGTATGATTTCTCACTTTATTATAACATAGATTGGAAATTAGATTTTCTCATTTTTATTCACGAACGACCGCTTTTTCCGGAACATTTTCTTTCCGGATATCGGCACCGATTCCACGAAGTTTTTCGATTAACGAACTGTATCCGCGTTCGATATGTTGAATTTCCTGGATTTCGGTTTCACCGTCCGCTAATAAACCAGCGATGACAAGAGCTGCACCTGCCCTTAAATCTGAAGCGCTAACAGCTGCCGCCTGTAGTGGTGTAGGACCCGATAAGATGACCGATTGGCCTTCCACTTTTCCTTCGGCATTCATTCTGCGAAGTTCGTCTATCTGTTTGAAGCGTGCGGAATAGATTGTGTCCGTTATGACAGATGTGCCATTCGCTTGTGTTAATAACACTGAAAATGGTTGCTGCAGATCTGTTGGAAAACCTGGATAGACAAGTGTTTTCACGTCCACAGCGTTTAAATTATTTGTTTTCGGTATGAAGATATGTTCTTCTCTTTCCTCGACTTTGACCCCCATCTCACGTAGTTTAGCAGTCAATGCTTCGACGTGGAATGGGATGACGTTGTCAATCAGGACACCATCTCCGACAGCTGCGGCCATGATCATGAATGTGCCAGCTTCTATACGATCAGGGATGATCGTATGATTCGTACCGTGAAGCTTTTCGACTCCTTCGATACGGATGACATTTGTTCCGGCACCTTTAATGTTGGCGCCCATATTTGAAAGTAATGTTGCTACATCAATGATTTCAGGTTCTTTAGCGGCGTTTTCGATAATCGTTCGGCCCTTTGCACGGACCGCAGCAAGCATGATGTTGATTGTCGCGCCGACGCTGACGACGTCCAAATAGATTTTAGCGCCTCGCAGTTCATCGGCGCGCAGGTAGATGGCACCGTGTTCATTCGTTACCTTTGCACCAAGTGCTTCGAAGCCTTTAATGTGCTGGTCGATTGGACGAGGTCCCAAAAAGCAGCCGCCCGGAAGTCCAATTGCCGCTTTTTTGAATCTGCCCAACATGGCGCCCATCATGTAATAGGATGCTCTCAGCTTTTTCACATTGCCATTCGGAAGTGGCATCGCGACCATTTCAGATGGATCAATCCTCATTTTCCCTGCTTCGAAATCGACTTTTCCACCGATATCTTCAAGAAGCGCTTGCAGTGTAAGGACATCCGAAATTTCCGGAAGTCCTTCAATCGTAACGGGTGAATCCGCCAAGATGGATGCCGGAATCAACGCAACGGCACTGTTCTTCGCCCCGCTCACTTTTATCGTTCCTTGTAAAGGTTTGCCGCCTTTTATTTTATAAACGTCCATTTCAATCTCCTTTGGCGTTTCACTTGTTCTTTCTTGCTTCCCAATCGTTTAAGAATTGCTGAATGCCTTGGTCTGTCAACGGGTGGTTGAATAGTTGTTTGAGTACTTTGAATGGGGTTGTTGCAATATGTGCCCCAGCAAGTGCTGCGTCTGTAATATGCTGCGGACTGCGTATGGATGCTGCAATGATTTGCGTGTCCATGTCATGGATTGTGAAGATGTCCGCAATCGTGCTGATTAACTGAATTCCTTCTTGACCGATGTCGTCAAGTCTGCCGAGGAATGGGGATACGTAAGTGGCTCCAGCGCGTGCAGCAAGCAAGGCTTGGTTGGCACTGAAAATGAGGGTTACGTTTGTTTTTATGCCTTCTTGGGCGAAGACGGAACATGCCTTCAAGCCTTCCGGTGTCATTGGTAGTTTGACTGTGATATTTGGTGCAATTTTTGCGAGTTCGCGGCCTTCTTTGATCATTCCTTCTGCGTCGAGGGCGATGACTTCGGCGCTGACTGAGCCTGGTACGAGTGCAGTGATTTCACGTAGTCTGTCATGGAATGAGATGTTTTCTTTTGCGACTAGTGACGGGTTTGTTGTGACGCCGGATAGGATTCCCCAGCTATGTGCTTCTTTGATTTCTTCGAAGTTTGCTGTGTCTATGAAAAATTGCATTGGTTATGTTCCTCCTTCGTGAATGGAAAAGAAGGAGAATGCATCTTGGTTGATGATTCTCCTTTTATTGATAAATTAAACCGTTGATTTCCGCTACGGGCGGACGCTTTCCGCGGGCATGGCTTCAGCCTCCTCACTTCGCTACGCTTCGTTGCGGGGTCTTCAGCTCATGCTATTCCCGCTGGAGTCGCCGCCCTTCGCTCCAATCAACAGAAACACATGCTACTTATTTGTTGTTTATTTAATATTAAGCTTTACCTGAGCTACCGAATTCGCGCATTTTGCTGATTACGGATTTTTTGATGGCTTCGCGCATTGGAGCTAGGTATTTGCGTGGGTCGTAGACGTTTGCGTCGGCGTTTAGGGTTTCGCGGACCGCTTTTGTTCCTTCGATTTGGTTCTCGGTGTTGACGTTGATTTTAGCTGTACCGAGTGAGATGGAACGTTGGATGTCTTTTAATGGGATTCCTGTTCCGCCGTGAAGGACGAGTGGAAGGTCGGATTGGCTTGAGATGACTTCCATTTCTTCGAATCCAAGGTTCGGCTCGCCCTTGTATGGTCCGTGGACGGATCCAAGTGCAGGTGCCAGGCAGTCGATACCTGTTGCGTCGACAAGTTCTTTACATTCTGCCGGATCTGCGTAGATGACGCCGTCTGCGATAACATCGTCTTCTTGTCCACCGACAACTCCAAGTTCCGCTTCTACGGATACATTTTTAGAGTGTGCGTATTCTACGACTTGTTTTGTGATTTCAATGTTTTCGGCAAGCGGTTTAGAAGAAGCGTCGATCATGACGGATGTGAATCCAGCGTCAATTGCCTCCTTACATTTTTCGAAGCTTGAGCCGTGGTCGAGGTGAATTGCGACAGGCACCGTGATTTTGTAATCATGCATTAAGCCTTTTACCATATTGACGACAGTTGTGAAGCCGCCCATATAGCGTGCTGCACCTTCGGATACACCAAGGATTACTGGTGATTTTTCTTCTTCTGCCGCTTGTAAGATTGCTTGTGTATATTCAAGGTTGTTCAAGTTGAACTGTCCGATTGCGTAACCTTCTTTTTTACCTTTGATCATCATTTCTTTCATTGAAACAAGTGCCATGTAGAATCCTCCTCCAAGTTGTGGATGAATTTATTGAATGATACGTTATTTACCTCTTTTATCATAACAAAAACAGACAGTATTTACTACTGTCCGGGTAGTTCTTGAACTTGATGAAAATTGTGAGATTTTATGGGAGTTGTTTTTTGCAAGAAGTGTTTATTCCTCACTGAAGGGCTTGTTTGTTCAAGGATGGGATCAGCTATTTGTAGATTTCAAATAGGATTTTAGCCAAAATGCACAGTATTTATTCTATAAGTGGTAATTGACCCTGATTGCCCAAACGTTATTTCCGACTCGCGATCACTTTCATGACCGCGTCTCGCACTTCGTATATATTAAAAGGTTTTGTGAAGTATTGTTCAGCACCATGCTGAGTTGCCTGTTCCGTCAATTCGGTTTCCCCATAAGCTGTCATCATGAATACCGGTATGTATGGGTTTTTCTGTTTTATCCTTTTCAGGACTTCAATACCATCCATTCCAGGCATCTTCATATCCAGCAAGACACAATCCGGTTTTCTTTCTCCAACCAAGTTGAGTGCTTCTACCCCATTAGAAGCTAACCTCGTTTCCAATCCCTCTTTGGAAAATACCTCACTTAGTAATAAACGTATTCCTGGTTGGTCATCTACAATTAGTAAACTTTTCAATAACCTTCACCCCTTTTAGATTGATTATCTCAATTCTTACTATTCAACAAACACGGAAAAAGTCCTTCTTTTATTAACAAGTATTGTAAATATATTTTTTCAAATCGAAAGCTTGGTTTTATCTCACGAAGAAAATATAATGGAAGCGAGGTGGAAAACATGAAAATATTTACGACACAGATCGGCGGGCTTATACAGCGGGCTGGTTCAAATAATGAGGAAGCCGTTGAGGAGACGGCACGGTTGTTGGCTCAGGCGACAATCGGAGAGGGCCGCGTCATCTTTCTTGGCTTTGATGAAATGGTGGCGATGGGAATAAATGCGCAATATGGTGCTGAGCCTTTTAAGGGCGCAGTTCAATATGAGGATGGGATGGAGATCGAGTCTACGGACCGAGTTTGGATTTTTGCGCGCACTGCAAATGATGAACGAGCGCTTGAGATGGCAAGGATGTTAGCGGAGAAGTTCATTCCTTTCGCTGTTGTGGCGGGGGAAAAATTGAGCGATGAGAATGAGTTGGCGGATCTTGCGTATACGTATATGTCGACTGGCGTGGTGAAGGGGATTTTGCCGGGCAATGATGGCGGGAGAATCGTGCAGCCTCATTTGATGGCAGCGTTGTATTTATATGAGGCTGTGAAGATGGCTTATGATGAGATGATTTTTGAGGATTGATTAGTGAGAGTTAGCGGATTTATGCGTGTTTGCGGCGGATTATGCGTGAGTTCGTGGATTTATGCGTGGCTACGGGACGTTATGCGTGAGTTCTCCGATTTATGCGTTTTAAGAGGGATTTTTGCTTCTTTCGGTGGTTTTATGCGTGTTTGATTGTAAATGAAAACAGGTGGAGGATTTTGGTCCTTCACCTGTTTTTTGTATTATGCTTCTTATTATACTTCCTGGTGCTTGAGTGCTGCGCGAATGAATTCGCGGATTAGCGGTTGCGGGCGTGTTGGGCGTGATGCGAATTCTGGGTGGAATTGAGTTCCGATGAAGAATGGATGATCCTTCAGTTCGATGATTTCCACAAGATGACCGTCTGGGCTTTCGCCTGCTACGATCATGCCAGCTCTTTCGAATTGTTCGCGATAGATGTTGTTGAATTCGAAACGATGGCGGTGGCGTTCGTAGACTAATTCGTCGTTATAGGCCTCTTGCGCTTTCGTTCCTTCCTTCAACTTACATGGATGTGCGCCTAACCGCATGTCACCGCTTGGCTGGTCGATATCTGCGCGATCTTCGAAGTCACGGTTGTTTTCGATGATTGCATTTTCTGTCTCGCTGTCGAATTCTGCTGAATGTGCGTCTTTTATTTCAAGGATGCTTCGAGCGAATTCCACTGCAGCAAGCTGCATGCCGAGACCTACTCCGAAGAATGGAATGCCGTTTTCTCGTGCATAGCGGACCGCTTCGATTTTGCCGTCAATTCCTCGATCTCCGAAGCCGCCTGGTACGAAAATACCGTCTACTTCTTTCAATGTTTCAGCGGCATTTTCAGCTGTCACTTCTTCAGAATTGATCCAATCGATCTCGATGTCTGTATCGAATTCATAGCCTGCATGGCGGAACGCTTCGACCGCGGAAATGTAGGCGTCTTGCAGTTCAACGTATTTACCGACAAGGGCAATCTTCACTTTACGAGATAGATTTCTCACGCGGTTCACAAGCGCTTCGATTTCTGTCAGATCAGGTTCCTTTGTTTCAAGGCCAAGGAAGTCTACGACGATCTTGTCCATGTTTTGCGCATGGAGTCGGATCGGTACTTCGTACAATGTTTCTGCATCAAGTGCTTCGATGACTTCTTCAGGTTTAATGTTGCAGAATAACGCGATTTTGTCTTTCATTTCCTGTGGGACAGGATATTCGCTTCGGACGACGATCATATTCGGTTGGATGCCGAGGCTGCGTAATTCTTTAACACTATGTTGTGTCGGTTTAGTTTTCATTTCCCCAGCAGCGTGCAAGTAAGGAATTAGCGTGTTATGGATGTACATGACATCGTCTTTTCCAAGGTCAGTCTTCATTTGACGGATTGCTTCAAGGTATGGAAGTGATTCGATGTCGCCGACGCTTCCCCCGATTTCTGTAATTACAACGTCAGCATTCGTTTCTTGGCCTGCACGTTTGATCAGGCTTTTGATTTCATTCGTAATATGAGGAATTACTTGGACTGTCGCGCCTTTGTAATCGCCACGACGCTCTTTTCTTAAAACGGAGGAGTACACTTTCCCCATTGTGACGTTGGAGTATTTGTTTAATTTAATGTCGATGAACCGTTCGTAGTGACCGATGTCAAGGTCAGTTTCTGCGCCGTCTTCCGTTACGAAAACTTCACCGTGTTGGTAAGGGCTCATCATTCGTGGGTCGAGGTTGATGTACGGGTCGAACTTTTGGTTCGTCACCTGAAGGCCTCTGCTTTTTAATAATCTACCAAGGGATGCGGCGTTGATGCCCTTGCCTAAGGATGAAACAACTCCACCAGTAACGAAGATATATTTTGTCATTTATAGCTCCTCCTTTTAGTTAAGGGGTTTTTAATAAAAAAATCAAAAAAGCGCTCCCCTGTAGTCTATCTACAATAGGAGCGCTTATACACGGATTCATGTGTCCTTTTTCAAGGAGCCCAAATAGAAGCTTAAATCCTTTGACGCTCGAAGTCAAGTGGAAAGTGTTAGAGGTCTTCCTCTTCTTCGTCCAACTCGTCATCTTCGTCTTCATCATCGATATCCAATTCATCGTCCGGAACAAGTTCAAGTTCTTCATCGTCTTCGATAAGATCTTCTTCGATTTCGATGATATCCTCTTCTTCTTCCTCTTCGTCATCTTCTTCAAGGTCCTCTTCGTCGTCAAGCTCATCGAACTCTTCGTCGAATAGCTCGTCCTCGTCGATTTCCTCTTCTTCGTCTTCCTCATCATCATCGTCATACGCTTTTTTCTTCTTCTTCTTGCGTACTTTTACGACAGGAGCCGTTTCTTCCTCGATCTGATCAACTGGATACCACTCGCGTAATCCCCAGCCGTTGTTGATGGCAAGGAATCTTCCATCGATATTCATATCAGTGTAGAATTGAAGGAGTCTTTCCTTCATCTGTTTCTCCGACATGCCTGTCAATTCACGGATTTGATTCATTAATTGTTCAAGTGTCAATGCCTCGTGTCTGTCAGTCAAAATGGCAAACGCGATATCGATCATTGATTCTTCAAGGAGTTCTTCCTTTGTCATTTCTGTTAGTTTCATCAAACGCACGTCCTTTCTCTGAACAAAAGCATACTCATCATTATATACAATGGAGCTCCTATTATGCTACCATCTTTTACTGTTCTTCAAACGTTGGAATTCTTTAACGCTAAGGAACCCAAGGTAAAAGGAAGCGAGTATGAACGGAATCGCTCCGTAACCCGCGCCATATAGAAAGAAAATGAGAGTTATGATAACTATTACAATCATAATATGATGATACAGTTTCATCTTCTCACCTCTTTCAATTCTTGTTTATATTATACGTGGAAGGAAGAGGTAAAATCCACTTTCTGAACAATTAAAATTCATGAATTTTATTAGGCGCAAAAAGAACGCCCTTTTCAGGAGCGTTCTTCCCGTTATTTACATATTGCGGCGATATTGTCCGCCGACTTCATATAATGCGTTTGTAATTTGACCGAGGCTTGCGAATTTGACGGTTTCCATCAGTTCCGCAAAGATATTGCCGCCTGAGACTGCAACTTCTTGCAGTTTACGCAGGGCATCAGCGGATTTGTCGCTATGCTTCGCTTGGAAGCTGCGCAAGTTAGTAATTTGCGTTTCTTTCTCTTCCTTCGTTGCACGGGCGATTTCCATGTTATCGATGTCCTCTTCGGAAGGCGGATTCGGGTTCAAGTATGTGTTGACGCCGATGATCGGCAGTTCGCCCGAGTGCTTCTTCATTTCGTAGAGCATCGATTCTTCTTGGATTTTGCCACGTTGGTATTGAGTTTCCATCGAGCCCAATACGCCACCACGGTCGTTTAGACGCTCGAATTCCTGTAGGACTGATTCTTCGACAAGATCCGTTAGTTCTTCGATGATGAAAGAGCCTTGAACCGGGTTTTCATTTTTTGATAAACCATGCTCTTTCGTGATGATCATCTGGATCGCCATCGCACGTCGGACTGATTCTTCCGTCGGTGTCGTGATTGCTTCGTCGTAAGCGTTCGTATGAAGCGAGTTGCAGTTATCCTGCAATGCCATTAGCGCTTGCAACGTCGTCCGGATGTCATTGAAGTCGATTTCCTGCGCATGCAAGCTTCGACCGGAAGTTTGGACATGGTATTTCAGCTTCTGGCTGCGTTCGTTTGCGCCGTATTTCTCGCGCATTGCGACTGCCCAGATGCGTCTTGCCACGCGGCCGATGACCGTATATTCCGGATCAAGTCCGTTTGAGAAGAAGAACGATAAGTTCGGAGCGAAATCATCGATGTTCATCCCACGGCTCAAATAATACTCGACATACGTGAATCCGTTCGCTAACGTGAAGGCAAGCTGCGAAATCGGATTTGCCCCCGCCTCCGCGATATGGTAGCCGGAAATCGAGACAGAGTAGTAGTTTCGCACTTTCTTGTCAATGAAATACTGTTGGATGTCGCCCATCATGCGAAGCGCGAATTCTGTCGAGAAGATGCATGTATTCTGCCCTTGGTCTTCCTTCAGAATATCCGCTTGCACCGTTCCACGGACGACTTGAAGCGTGGCATTGCGCACTTCTGTAAATTCCTCGACAGTCAATACGCGGCCGAACTCTTCCTCTTTCAGCTTCACTTGCTGATCGACAGCCGTATTCATGAACATCGCAAGGATGATCGGCGCCGGGCCATTGATCGTCATTGAAACTGAAGTTGATGGGGCGCATAGATCGAAGCCTGCGTACAGCTTCTTCATGTCTTCAAGCGTACAGATGCTTACGCCTGACTCCCCTACTTTTCCGTAAATGTCCGGACGCTCATCCGGATCTTCACCGTACAATGTAACCGAGTCGAATGCTGTCGACAGACGTTTCGCATCGTCATCTTTCGACAAGTAGTGGAAGCGACGATTTGTTCTTTCCGGTGTTCCTTCTCCAGCGAATTGGCGTTTCGGATCTTCCCCTTCGCGTTTGAACGGGAATACTCCAGCTGTGTATGGGAATGAACCCGGGACATTCTCTTTGTAAACCCACCGAAGAATTTCGCCATAGTCCTCAAATTTCGGCAAGGATACTTTCGGAATCTTCAACCCCGACAAACTTGTCGTTGTGAGAAGGGTACGAATCTCTTTATCACGGATTTTCGTAATAAATTCATCACCTGCATAGGATTCTTTCAAAGCTTTCCAGTTTGATAGGATGCGTTTTGATTCTGCAGAAAGTTCTTCACGCACGCCTTCCCCCAACGATTCAAGTGACGCGACAAGCGCATTGTCCGGTGCTTTTTCATTTACAGCTTCAATAGCACCTTCAAGTTGGAATAAACGACGGGCAAGATTGACTTGCTCAGCGGATTTCTTATGGTAGTCGCGGATCGCGCTTGAGATTTCACGTAAATAATGTGTGCGGTCATTCGGGATGATGACGTTTTGTTTTTGAGTTTTGACAAATTCTGTATAGGACGTTTCCCAGTCAAGCCCGCATTTTTCATTCAACTTCGACACTAACGCTGCGAAAAGCGAGTTCGTTCCTTTGTCGTTGAATTGGCTCGCGATTGTACCGTAAACCGGCATTGTATCAAGGCTTTTATCGAATAGGAGATGGCTCCGTTGGTATTGCTTCTGCACTTGGCTCAGTGCATCTTCGGAACCTTTCCGTTCGAATTTATTGATGACGATTAGGTCCGCGAAATCGATCATATCGATTTTTTCCAGCTGCGTCGGCGCGCCGAATTCGCTTGTCATGACATACATCGATACATCGGATACTTCCGTGATTTCTGCGTCCCCTTGACCGATCCCGCTCGTTTCAACGATTATCAAGTCAAAGCCGGCAGTTTTAACGACGTCAAGCACGTCTTTGATGGCGCCTGATAGTTCGCTGCGAGAACCGCGTGTCGCCAAACTTCGCATAAAAACGCGCTTATTGAAGATGGCGTTCATACGGATCCGGTCGCCTAACAATGCTCCACCCGTCTTTTGTTTCGTCGGATCGATGGATAGAATCGCAACTTTCTTCTCTGGTAATTCGCGTAAGAATCTGCGGATCAATTCATCAGTTAGCGAGCTCTTTCCTGCTCCGCCCGTACCTGTGATTCCAAGGACTGGTGTATGTTTTGATAATTCCCTTGCTTTTTCAATTAATTTAATCGCGTCAGGGTTTTCCTTGTCATACATTTCTTCCGCATATGTGATCAGGTTAGCAAGCACTTCAGGACGGTCCGTGCTCACGTTTTCAAGTTGACTCATTTCGTCTTCGACTTCTGTAAGAAAATCGCATTCCTCGACCATTCGGTTGATCATCCCTTGGAGGCCCATTTTGCGGCCGTCTTCAGGCGAGAAGATCCAAGCGATGCCGTAGTCATGTAGTTCCTTGATTTCCTTCGGGAGAATTACACCCCCGCCACCGCCGTAAATGCGGATATGTGGCGCACCTTTTTCCTGGAGGAGGTCATGCATGTATTTGAAGTATTCGACATGTCCACCTTGGTAGGAGGAGATGGCAATCCCTTGCACGTCTTCTTGGATGGCCGCGTTGACGACTTCCTCGACGGAACGGTTGTGTCCAAGGTGAATCACTTCCGCGCCGGTCGATTGTAGGATACGGCGCATGATGTTGATCGACGCATCATGGCCGTCAAACAGACTCGATGCCGTGACGAAACGGACATGGTGCTTCGGTTTGTAGATTTCAGTTGTTTGCATTAATCGCACTTCCTTTCTTCTATAGAGAGACCTTTTCTCTATTCAAGATTCCGTTGAATAGTTGGTCGGTTTGAAGGTTGATGAAGTCTTGAATTGTGTAGTTGCCTCGTAATGCCCATCTGCGGAATGCCCACATTTGTCCTTGGACGACGACGTGATGTGCCGCCATGTCTACGGCTTCCTCGCTGATTCGTAGTTCGCCTGATCGGGTACATGCCTGCAGTAGGTTTTTGAATAAGGCAACCATTTCCATCTCTTTTTTCAGGACGTACTGGAGGGCGTCCTTTGGCAATGACTTTGATTCTTGGTACATGACGACGAATTCGTCTGACATGTCGTCAATCAGATGGTAATACGTGTCGATCGCCGAACGGAGCCCTTCCACAGTTCCTTCCTGATCCATCAATTCGGATAGGCGGCTTTGCACTTCATTGTAAATGCTGTCGCAGACAAGGTAGAGGACGTCCTCTTTCGTCCGGATGTATTCGTAGAGTGTGCCGATGCTGAACCCCGCCGCCTTCGCGATTTCTCTCGTCGTTGCTCTGTGGAAACCTTTTTCCTTGAAAAGTCGGACGGCCCCGTCGATGATCTGATCGCGCCTTTTTTCGATTAAACTTTCATCTTTGACCGACGATTTCACTTCGCGCTTCACTTGCATCATCCTCCCTGATTATTTTGTCAGCATGCGGGAGATGACAAGGCGCTGGATTTCCTGCGTTCCTTCATAGATTTGCGTAATTTTCGCGTCTCTCATGAAGCGCTCAACCGGATAGTCCTTCGTATAGCCGTAGCCGCCGTACACTTGAACAGCTTCTGTCGTCACTTTCATTGCTGTATCTCCGGCCATCAGTTTTGCCATTGCGGACGCTTTTCCATACGGCAAGTTATTGGACTCGAGCCATGCAGCTTGGTAAGTGAGCAGACGGGAAGCTTCCGTTGCAGTCGCCATATCAGCAAGTTTGAAGCCGACTCCTTGATTCGCTGCGATTGGTTTGCCGAATTGGACGCGCTCTTTCGCATAGTCGACAGATAGGTCAAGTGCGCCTTGTGCGATTCCGACTGCTTGTGCAGCGATTCCGTTACGGCCGCCATCCAATGTTTTCATTGCGATAATGAACCCTTCGCCTTCTTCGCCAAGCAAGTTTTCTTTCGGCACGCGGCAGTTGTCGAACATGATTTCAGTCGTAGGTGATGAACGGATCCCCAACTTCCTCTCTTTCTTCCCTACGGAGAAGCCCGCAAAGTCTTTTTCGACGATGAATGCGCTTGTGCCTTTATGTTTCGATTCCGGATCTGTGACCGCAAATACGATGTAGATGTCAGCAATTCCGCCATTTGTGATGAAAATCTTCGAGCCGTTTAATACATAATGATCTCCGTCCAGTTTCGCAGTTGTGCGCATGCCGCCAGCGTCAGAACCTGAACCCGGCTCAGTTAAGCCGTACGCACCGATTTTAGTCCCTTCCGCCATTGCGCGAAGGTATTTCTGCTTCTGCTCTTCCGTACCGAATTTATATACCGGCCACCCAGCAAGTGAAGTGTGCGCGGAAAGCGTTACGCCAGTTGACGCACAAACGCGTGACAGTTCTTCGACTGCGATACAATATGCGAGGTAGTCGCTTCCGATACCGCCGTATTCTTCCGGCCAAGGGATACCTGTCAAGCCAAGTTCAGCCATTTTGTTCCAGATGTCCATATCAAAGCGTTCTTCTTCATCACGTTCTGCCGCAGTCGGAGCTACATCGTTCACCGCGAAATCGCGTACCATTTTACGAATCATTTCATGTTCTTCAGATAGTTTAAAATCCATATTTGCTTCCTCCTTGGGTTTGTGAAGGTACCTGTGCATTATGAAGGTACCTGTGCACGGCACTATTCAGTTTATTAACTACAATTGTATAAAAATTCATTTAACAATCAAAATATTGATTTTCATTCTATATTCATGCAAAAATAGTGAATTGTCACGATTGCGTCTCACACAGGCACCAAAAAGATTCCGAAAAGACTATTTCGTCAAGTGCTTGTTTATAACGATGCGCTGGATTTCGCTTGTGCCTTCGTAGATTTGGGTTACTTTGGCATCGCGGAAATAGCGTTCTACCGGGTAGTCCTCGGTGTAGCCGTAGCCGCCGAAAATTTGAACCGCTTCGATGGCGTTATCCATCGCGGTTTGGGATGCGAAGAGTTTTGCCATGGAGGCCTCTTTTCCGCACGACTTCCCTTCTGCCTGCAGTTGGGCAGCGCGGTAGACAAGAAGCCTTGCCGCTTCAGAAGCCGTTGCCATGTCGGCCAATTTGAAGCCGACGCCTTGATTGGCGGCAATCGGTTTTCCGAATTGGACGCGTTCCTTTGCATAGGCGGTTGCCGCTTCAAGAGCTGCTTCGCCGATACCGAGGGCTTGTGCTGCGATGCCGATTCTGCCGACATCAAGGTTCGCCATAGCGATTTTGAAGCCTTCACCCTCTGCACCTAAAATGTTTTCGACAGGAACTTTCATGTCTTCGAATGTAAGCTGCACAGTTCGTGATCCATGAAGACCCATCTTTTGCTCGTCTTTACCGATGATGAGTCCAGGTGTGTTCTTATCGACGATGAAGGCGGTGATTCCGTATGTCCCCTTCGATGGATCGGTTGAAGCGAAGACGATGTAGACGTCAGCTTCCCCACCGTTTGTGATGAAGACTTTCGAGCCGTTGAGTACGTAATGATCATCTTTTTTCACGGCTTTTGTTTTGAGTGATCCAGCGTCCGATCCTGCGCTTGGCTCTGTTAGGCAGAAAGCGCCAAGGTATTCGCCGGTCGCCATTTTCGGTAAGTAACGGTCTTTTTGCGCTTCATTTCCGAAATAGATGATCGGGCTCGTGCCGACCGATGTATGGACGGAAAGGATGACGCCGATGACCGCACTCACTTTCGACAGTTCATGGATGGCGATGATATAGGAAACGAAGTCCATTTCCGAACCGCCGTATTTTTCAGGGACGGTGATGCCCATTAGGCCAAGTTCGCCCATTTTCGTCAGGATTTCACGAGGGAATTCTCCGGCTTCCATGCGTGGAATGAAAGGCTCGATTTCCGATTTCGCAAAGTCCCGAACCATGGTACGCATCATCTGCTGTTCTTCGGTGAAATGTAAATCCATTGGAATTAACTCCTTTTCAACTTAAGAATAATCATAGAACCCGCGGCCGGATTTTTTACCTAACCAGCCTGCGTTGACATACTTTCTTAATAATGGACATGGTCGGTATTTCGAGTCGCCAAATCCTTCATGAAGCGTTTCCATGATGTATAGGCAAGTGTCGAGACCGATGAAATCTGCGAGTTGAAGTGGTCCCATCGGATGGTTCATACCTAACTTCATTACCTCGTCAATCGCCTCTTTTGAAGCAACACCCTCGTACAAAGTATAGATTGCTTCGTTGATCATCGGCATGAGCACGCGGTTTGCGACGAATCCCGGGAAGTCGTTCACTTCTACTGGTGTTTTTGAAAGTTTACGAGTCATGTCTTCGACCGCTTGGTACACTTCGTCTGAAGTCGCAAGGCCGCGAATGATTTCAACAAGCTTCATAACAGGAACCGGGTTCATGTAGTGCATGCCAATTACGCTTTCGGGGCGATTTGTCACTGCCGCGATTTCCGTAATTGGTAACGATGAAGTGTTTGTCGCAAGAATTGCATGTGCTGGTGCAATGCCATCAAGGTGTTTGAAAATCGATTTCTTTATATCCATATTTTCGACTGCTGCTTCGATGACGATGTCGACGTCAGATGCGTCTTGAAGGTCGAGCGATTTCGTAATGCGGCCAAGGACTGCATTCTTTTCGTCTTCCGTCATGCGCCCTTTTTCGACATTGCGGGATAGGTTTTTCGTAATAACGGCAAGCCCCTTCACGAATGATTCTTCTTTGATATCATTCAATTTGACGTCAAAGCCGGCTTGCGCACACACTTGGGCGATTCCTCCACCCATTTGTCCAGCTCCGATGACCATCACTTTTTTGATTTCCATAATCTATACCTCCGTCTCTATGAAGGTACCTGTGCAGCACACTATTTAGTTCATTCACTACAATTGTATAAAAATGCAGAATTATTAATACCTAATCGCATACTATTGCATATTTATACGATAACGCGAATTGTGTTGAATTGTGTGTTGCACAGGTACCGAAAAAACTCCGGAAAACTCCGGAAAACTCCGGAAAAAATTACTCTTTCGCCACTTCGATCATAATTGCATCGCCTTGCCCGCCGCCTGAGCAGATTGCGGCGATTCCGATTCCGCCGCCACGGCGCTTTAGTTCATAGGCAAGTGTCAGGATAATACGCGCTCCGCTTGCGCCGATTGGATGGCCCAGTGCGACTGCTCCTCCGTTTACATTCACTTTTTCCGGATCAAGCTCTGCAATCTGAGCGCTTGCGAGAGCGACTGCTGCAAATGCTTCGTTTATTTCAAAGAGATCGATGTCTTTCAGGTCTTTTCCTGTTTTCTTAAGCAATTCATTGATGACGAGTCCTGGCGTTTGTGGGAAGTTTTCCGGCTCGATTGCGACTTCGGCGTGGCCAAGGATTGTCGCTAATGGCTTTTTGCCTTCTTTCTTAGCACGCTCTTCATTCATCAGGACAAGTGCGCATGCGCCGTCATTGACGCCAGGCGCGTTGCCGGCTGTAATGGTGCCGTCTTTTCCGAAAGCTGGTCGTAATTTTGCTAACGTCTCAAGCGAAGTATCTCGGCGAGGTGCTTCGTCTGCATCCACTTTTACCGGATCCCCTTTACGCTGCGGGATTTCAACAGCTACGATTTCTTCAGAGAGTTTCCCACCGTCGATTGCTGCAATCGCGCGTTCATGGCTTCTCAATGACCATTCGTCCTGCATTTCACGTGTTAATGAAAATGAATCTGCCGTCTTGTTTCCGTACGTCCCCATATGAACACGGTCTGGGGAAAATGAACAAGATAGACCGTCGTAGATCATGCCGTCGACCAATTGCGTGTCGCCCATTTTCAATCCGAAGCGGCCTTTCGGTAAGTAGTAAGGCGCATTGGACATTGATTCCATACCGCCCGCCACGATCACTTCTTCGTCGCCAAGTCGGATGAGCTGGTCACCTAATGTGACGCTTCGCATTCCAGAGGCACAGACTTTATTGATGGTTTCCGTTTTAACTGACCAAGGAATACCTGCTTTTGTCGCTGCCTGTCTGGATGGGATCTGCCCTTGACCCGCTTGCAACACCGTTCCAAGAATCACTTCGTCGATATCTTCCGCCTTCACATCCGCCCGTTTCAATGCTTCCTTGATGGCAATTGCGCCAAGATCGCTTGCTGTTTGACTGGATAAAGCTCCGCCAAATTTCCCGAATGGAGTACGTGCCCCATCAATAATGACTGTTCGATTCATTTCCTTCTCCCCCATTTCAAATGATAACGTTTTCATTTTTGAGCAAACAAGGATGACTGAACGCTCGCTCGGTAATTAGTTCGAAAAAATAGGGAGTACGAAGACTCCCTATCATTTTCCAGTAACTTGGTATTCTCTAAGCTTTCAATTTTCTTAATTATACCGTTCATTTTTAATTGTTGCAATATCCCAAATTCAGAAGGTTTACTGCAAAAGCTGTTCTTCTTCCCCAACACCAGCAGGTTGGAAGTCCTCGCCGAAAATGGATTTTTCAAGAAGCTCAGCAATGTCATAAGTTCCGACTTTATCTTCCACTTCGATTGCTTTCGTTCCGTCGGATAGCATCGTCAAGCAGTACGGACATCCGGAAGAAATAATTCCAGGACTTACTTCCATTGCTTGTTCAGTACGCGCTACGTTAATGCGGTGGCCTGTATCTTCTTCCATCCACATAAGTCCGCCGCCCGCTCCACAGCACATGCCGTCTTGGCGGTTACGTTTCATCTCGACAAGGTTGACGCCTGGAATCGCTTTGAGGATTTCTCGCGGCGCATCGTAAACGTCATTGTATCGGCCGAGGTAGCATGAATCATGGAAGGTAATTGTTTCATTGATTGGATGCACCGGTTTCAACTTCCCTGCCATGACAAGGTCATACAGCATTTCAGTGTGGTGGAGGACTTCCGCTTTGAAGCCGAAATCCGGGTATTCGTTCTTAAAAATATTGTATGCATGCGGGTCGATTGTGACAATCTTCTTGACGCCCGCTTTTTCGAATTCATCGATGTTGCCTGTCGCAAGCTCTTGGAATAGGAATTCATTCCCAAGACGACGCGGTGTGTCACCGGAGTTCTTCTCTTTATTCCCAAGGATTGCGAATTTGACACCCGCTTCGTTCATTAGATGTGCGAAAGCGAGTGCGATTTTTTGAGAACGGTTATCGAACGCACCCATCGCGCCTACCCAGAAGAGATACTCGAACTCTTCATCCGCTCTCTTCATTTCCTTCACTGTCGGAATATGAAGATCCGGACGCATGTCGCGCCAGTTTTCCTTCTCTTTACGGTTGAGGCCCCACGGATTCCCTTGGCGCTCGATGTTTGTCATCGCACGCTGTGCATCTGCGTCCATCTTCCCTTCCGTCATGACAAGATAACGGCGAAGGTCGATGATTTTGTCGACGTGCTCGTTCATAACTGGACA
Organism: Sporosarcina highlanderae; assembly: GCF_030433715.1. Classification (GTDB taxonomy): domain Bacteria; phylum Bacillota; class Bacilli; order Bacillales_A; family Planococcaceae; genus Sporosarcina; species Sporosarcina highlanderae. Next base: position 214,293 of record NZ_JAROCC010000001.1, read on the forward strand.
TTGGTCCTCACAGTTACGGCAAGTCGTACATGCCCAGATTTCCTCTTCCGTGATGACGTCACCGATAAGGGATGGGTTGTAGATGTCGTCAAGCGTCGCGCCTTCCAATCCGGCAGCAAGCGCGATTTGGTTCCCTTTCGTGTGCTTGAACATCGGAGCCGGGACCCACGGTTGTTTTTTCGTAACGAGCGCACCTGTATTCGTCAGGTTATCGCGAAGTTTTGTAATCAAATCCATTGGTGACAGCATTTTGCCCGTCCCTGTAGCTGGACACATATTCGTACAGCGGCCGCATTCTACACAAGCGTAAAAGTCGATCATCTGCTTTTGTGTAAAGTCGGTGATTTTGCCAACTCCAAGTGCTGGCATATCATCTTCGTCTTCAGCCTCTTCAAGCGCTTCGAAGTCGATTGGTGAAAGTTTCCCTCTACGATCAAAACGCATCATATACGTATTGATCGGACCTGCGATCAAGTGCGCGTGCTTCGATTGAGGAACGTACACTAGGAACGTGAGTAATGTGATTAAGTGAATCCACCATGCGATGAAGAACACAACTGCAGCCGCAGTCGGGCTCATAAAGCTGAAAACGCTTGCAATTGCAGATGCCATTGGCTCCGTCCAAGTCGTTCCATGCCCAAGCCAAACCATGTTTGCCCCGTTTGCGATGAGCGTCGAAAGCATGAGTGTGCCGATGAAGATCAGGACAAGGCCCGATTTCCAGCCGCGCTTCAAGCGGACAAGCTTCTCAACATAGCGGCGATGGAATGCCCAAATTACTGCGACCAAAATGACTGCAACTACGATTTCCTGGAAGAATGTAAATCCACCATAAATCGGTCCAAACGGTAAGTGCGACCCAGGCTTCAAGCCCTTCCAAATCAGGTCGATCGCCCCGAATTGGACAAGTAGGAATCCATAGAAGAACATGACGTGGATCGTACCACTTTTCTTATCCTTCATTAGTTTTTTCTGACCAAACACGTTGACCCAAATCGCATGGAGTCGTCGCGAAACATTACTATCGAACTCTTCTTTTCGCCCAAGTTTAATGAACTGCGTGCGTGACGTAATCAAATGCGTGAATAATGCAAGCGCATAAGCAACAACTGCAAGGAATAAGATCCAATTAGCCACTAATAATGCATTCATTCATTCCCTCTCCTTCCGATAACATTAAACTTTATGAATAGTGTAGTAGAAAACAGATGTAATGTCGATGTTCTATTTTATAGTCTAAGATATGAATGAGCATTCAGTCAATGGATATTTTTATTTAGGGATAATTTTCAAAGCATTTATTATTCATGGTATTATTAATTAACGGAGGATAGAGGAGGTTGGAAATGAATACAGACAGTCTTGTCAAAAATACTTTGTCAGTCATCGGCTTTCCATTCACATTAATAAATAGGCTTATCAATCAAAAAAAGAAGGTTAAAGAATTAGGGCAATTGGTTGAGGTGAACAGCAGGAATATCCATACGATTGTCTCTGGAAACAACGACTCAAAACCTACTGTCATACTTGATGCGGGATTAAGTTGCTGCTCGATTGACTGGTACTACATTCAACCTGAACTATCCAAATTTGCAAGAGTACTTTCGTTTGATCGGGCAGGTTACGGCTGGAGCTCACCTTCAAAAGGCACGAATACAAGCGAGGAAGTCGTCGATGACTTACTACGCGTGTTAGAGAAATTGGCAATCGAACCACCTTATATCCTTGTCGGACATTCATTCGGCGGATTAAACATGCGTTTGTTTGCAAGTAAGTATCCCGATCAAGTGGAGGCGTTAGTCCTTGTTGATGCAGTCCATGAAAAGAGGTATTTAAGCAACGAATGGGATGAATTCCGTAAAAAAGGCCATCAGAAAAACATGAAGTTATTTAGATTAGGATACATCACTTCCGGGGTGGGGCTACCTAGACTATTAAAGCAACCAGTCGGTAGAAAATACTTACCGAGTTCATTTCAAAAGCAAGCTGACTATATCGGGTATCATCCAAACGCATTCGAAGCGGTTTATAAAGAATTCCTGTACAGTGAGCAATCTGCAAAGCAAGTTGCTACTTCTAAACCGCTGCGACCGGACTTGCCGATCAGGATAATAAGCTCAAATAATAGCGATCCCACTTGGATTGAACACCAAGAACTCCTATGCAATTTATCAAATAACACAAAACAAATCCAAACAGATAATAGTCACTCCATCCATTTGGAAAATCCCGAGCTGGTCATTCATACCATTCAAGAACTATTTGAAGCAGTAGAACTCCCGACATAAAAAAGCTCCCGGTCACGTATCATTCCGGAAGCCGTCAATTTCATTTATCTTATAAATGGGTCCGCCAATCATTTGGCGGGCTTTTTCGACGTTATGGACGTTAATCCCAAGGAGTACTGACGTTGAAGGACCTGCCGATGAATGAATATCAACATCGGTTTCGGTTTCGATCTCGACCTGCAGATCCTCTTTCAACCTTCTATATTCCGCAAGGATCCCTTTTGATCCGACCGGCCAGATTTTTTGAATTAACCCGCTGTCCATCGCTTCCTTGATCATCCGCAACGAAGCGATTTCTTCACGCCTATCAAGCACTTCATTCCCGACGAGCGGCGCGCCGTACACAAACCATGCGCAGTCAGTTTCAACAGGAACCTCCCGCTTCTTCCCGATCATCGTAACCGCTACGGCCGATTGCATGAGCTGCATATTCGTTTCCGTGCTGCCTGTGATGACGGGGATTTCCATGTTCGCTTCCCGGAAAACATCCTCCACTCCTGCTACATAAGCGCCCCAGCTGTCCGAACCAGTAAAATTATGAATGAGGACAGAGACTGGATTCGCCTGCACCGCCCATTGCTCAAGCAAAACGACACGGGCAGCAAAGTACGCGGTCACCCGATCCGGAACCGCCACTATATCATGGGTTTTCTCCCCGATGCCGCCCGAGTTGTCGGTTGTCACGACAAAGCCATCGCCAAGCTCGATTGCATTCCTCATCGGACGAGTCCCAATCTACCGTCAGCCGCTTTCGACAACGCCGGCATGACGACCGCCGCCACGACTGCGTTCAAAACAGTCGCTACTAAAATCGCAGGAACTGCGCCGACGAAGAACGCAGGCGATACAAGGAAATAAAATGGCAGCGGCGCAAGCAACCCGTTCGCAATTGTGAAGAAAATCCACTTCCATGAATGTCTACCCGCTTTATGAAGGCGCGCAAAAACATAAAGGATGACGAACATCTCAAGTGCAATCAGGATATGGAATGGGCCGAGCGGAAAACCCGCGTACATCGCGGACGCGATATGCCCCGTCATTGATGCGAACCCGACGAAAACCGGAGGCAAAAAGGATGCTGAGAGCAGCGCCGGAACCGTATCAAGCGCCAGGGAGCCGACGCCGGACGGGATTTTGATGAATCCGCCTACCGCGCAAAGCGCCGCGAATAAAGCGGTTACTGTCAACTTTCTTACTTTCATTTTCAATCCTCTTTCTTTTTACCTGTACGGAACACTTTCGCACTGCGTACGTATTCATTATCGGGAACGCCAAGGCGCGAATTGACGATTCGGGCAGCTACGAATAGATAGTCGGACAAGCGGTTCAAATACCGTTGGACTGTACCCGGCACATCCTCCTCTGCTTTCATCAATGTCACCGTCACCCGCTCTGCTCGGCGTGTCACTGTGCGAGCGATATGTAGCGTCGCAGCTGCAGGCGATCCGCCAGGGAGGATGAATTTCTCAAGCGGCGGTGCTTCTTCCATCAACGCATCGATCCGCTTTTCCAATACCTCGATCGGCTCGTCGGATAACTTATAGTGACGCTCTTTCATGACGTTCGCCAAATCCCCGCCGCCATCGAATAATTCATTCTGGATTGCCTCCAAATCCTCAAGCAGATCTGCGAACTTTTCACCATCAAGTTCCGTCATCGCCTTGCCGATGAATGAGTTCAGTTCGTCTATCGTTCCATATGCTTCAACGCGAAGGCTATCCTTGTCGACACGCCCTCCGATCAGGCTCGTTTTCCCTTTATCTCCCGTTTTCGTGTAGATTTTCATCTGATTTCTCCCCTATTCTTTAATTTTCTTCAATGTTTGTGGCAATCCGTACCAAATCCTCGTCACTTCATCCGCTTGCGCGATCAACTGCTGATAGAGCCGCCCGCATGCATCCCGAAGCGCCCTTTGTTTAGCATCCATCGGTACGATTCCTCGTCCGACATCGGTTAAGATGAAAATGACATCCCTGTCTTCGATAGATTTCAAAATGAATTCCACCGCGTCCGCTTCGGGCAGTTCTGTCTGCGCAAGCCACTGCTCGATTCGATCGACGACCACCTTCCCATCTGACGGAATTTCCAACTCACCAACGGAACAATCGACCCAATGATGCGGGACATCCACAAGTATCCTTTTCACGTAGTCCCTTTTCCCGTTATGGGCACCCCCGATAATGACACGCATCGTCCACCCTCCTTCATCTTGTCATACGTTACCCACTCGAATTTCCAAGCAGATCCATGGGGAATTTGCCATGACCAGAAATCAGATGGAATTGGCGAATACCTTGCCATCGCAATTCGGATTGGACCTCCGTGAGTGACGACAACGGCGCCATTTGGCAATTCAATAAGCGCTTCAAGTACGCGCCGCTCAACATCCGACATGCTTTCCCCGCCGCGTGGTGCGCGTGTTTCCATATCATCCAACCAATTGCGGTAGTCCCTATCCATTTCAAGGTCGGCGTATGTTTTCCCTTCAAAATCACCAAAATTGCATTCACGAAATCTTTCATCTGCCTGGTAGACTGCGGCAGGAAAGAGCAATGCAGCTGTTTCCTTCGCCCGGAGCAGATCGCTCCCGTGCACAATTTCGGTTTTTGATAAATTCCAAAACACATCTGAACCCTTTTCAATCGGTTCATCCGTCCATCCTATATATTTTCGCTCCCGATTCCCGGCGGTCGCTAAATGGCGAATCAAATACAAATGATGATTGCGAGCCATAACAGCGCCTCCATCCCTTCGATGAACGCCCCGCATAGATCACCCGAAACGCCACCGAAATTATTTAATGACCACCTTCTGAATAAAAACAGTCCAGCTACCAAAACGAGGCCAAGTGTTACAGGCAAGGTGATTGAATCAAGCCATAATCCAAGTCCCGTTAAAGCTGCTGTCCCTAAAAAAATCGACCAGCCGATCAGTTTTCCCTTCAACAGTTTCCCTATGAAAAAATGCGCAATTCCCTTCTCCTTCGCCGGGCGCGTCGTAATAAAGTAACTATTCATGCCCACCCGCGATAGGATTGGAACAGCAAGGAATAATGGCAGCCATTCCGTATGACGTAGCAAAAGCTCATGGAATAATGCAATTTTCACGAGTATCAGCAACACGATTGCCATTGTCCCAAACGCGCCGATACGCGGATCGTCCAGTATTTCCAGTCGCTTTTCCCGGTCGCGATACGAAAAAAACGCATCGCCCACATCCGCGAATCCATCGAGGTGGAGACCGCCTGTTAGCGCAATGCCAGTCAGGACGACAAATACCGCAGCAAGTAACGGTCCCGTCCCGATTGCATCTGTGAATAAAACCGCAACGGCAAACATCGCGAGGCCAATGAGCCCTCCGATGAACGGCAGCGCGATATACATTCTCGTTACGTCTTTCGTCTCCATCGGCAGCTCTTTGCGTACGGGAATTGACGTGAAAAATTGGAGCCCGAGTAAGAGCCCGTTCATCGGTCGGACTCCTTGATGACCGATAGCAGAAACGGCCAATCGAGATGCGCCTTCACATGCTTCACCCACTCGTCGTAAATATCGACTCCGGTAGGTGCGTTCGGAAGCGGGCGATCTGCATCTTCCTCTTCAATCCCATGGTTCATCATATGCGGAATGACCCCGACGACACGAATGCCGGTGTAAGTTTCAATAAAATCGATGCCTTCCTGGAACAGCGAGACGTCACCATGGAATTTATTAATCAGAATTCCTTTCACCCGTGATCGATGCTCCGTCGTCAACAACTGAAGCGTACCGACAATCGAAGCGATTGCGCCGCCGCGGTCGATATCTGCAACGAGTAAAACCGGCACGTCCGCCATATCGGCGACCCGCATATTGACGATTTCTCGGTCGTTCAAATTCACTTCGGCGGGACTTCCCGCCCCTTCAATTACGACAACTTCGAATTTCTTTGAGATCCGGTCGAGCGATGTGCGGATTGCTTCAATTGCTTTCGAGAAAAATTGTTCGCGATAGGCGAATCCGTCGACTGCGTTGAATGTCTCGCCGAAAAACAGGACGTCCGATTTCATGCTTCCAACCGGCTTGATCAGGATCGGGTTCATCTCAATGATTGGCGTGGTACGTGCTGCTTCAGCCTGCAAGTATTGCGCTCGGCTCATCTCTTCGCCACTTAGTGCTATTGCGGAGAATCGCGACATGTTTTGCGATTTGAATGGGGCCACCCGCATTCCCTCGTCTGAAAGCAGCCTGCATAATGCTGTGCAGATCATCGTTTTCCCTACGTCCGACGCTGTTCCCATCACCATGATTCCTTTCATCGCACAACCACTTCCCCTTCCCGTTTCCAGTACTGCGGCAGACCGTAGTCCATCTCGACGGCGTTATCGCTCAAGGCGACAAGCTTTTGGTGCAGCCTTCCGATCCATTCGCTGTATTTCCTTGTTTCATCGTAAGTGGATGGGAATTCGTCAAGTACCTCGTTCGAAACGATGACGAGATGAGCTGATTTACTGCGGATTAGGTCCACTGTTCCAAGCATTTGCTTTGCCTTTTTTTCCATGCATCCGTCAAGTTGGATACAAAACCGGCCGTCGTGTTCGGTGTACAATTCATTCGCAAGCCAAGTCGTGAGACAATCCCATAGGACAAAATCGTTTTGTTGAATGAATGGCAGAACCTCGTACAGGTTTGTCGGTTGCTCGATTGTTATCCATGCTTGTTCTGCGCGATCCTGTTTATGCTTTTCTATTCGGTGCTGCATCTCGTCATCGACCGGTCGGCCGGATGCGATGTAGATGAGTCTGCCTTTCGCAGTGGTTGCCCCTTTGACGAGCATGGCTTCCGCGTATGCGCTTTTTCCGCTGCGGACACCGCCACTGATAAATGTTAGTTTTCCGCACACGTTTTTTGGACCACCATTCTGTTTGATTTATCACGTTCGACTTCGTTGAGCGCGCAAGGTGATTTCTTGAGCGCGGATTCCCTTTCTTGAGCGCGCTGGGCGGTTTCTTGAGCGCGAATCCTCATTCTTGAGCGCGCGGGACGGGTTCTTGAGCGCGGATTCCCTTTCTTGAGCGCGCTGGGCGGTTTCTTGAGCGCGAGAGGACAATTTTAGGCGCTGGTAAGTTGTTTATGCGCGATCCAGTTCGTTTTCAAACCACTCTACAAGTTTGCCACGTAGCTTTTCCATTTCCTCACTGCTTTTCATGCCGATTCGAAGATAGTGGCCGTCCATTCCGTGGAAGTTTTCAGAGTGGCGGAGGACGATGCCTTGCTTGAGCATGTCGGTGTATAGCTTTCCAGCGTTCAGCGGCTTGAATGAAAGGAAATTGGCTACTGAATCAATCACTATGCAGCCATGCTGTTTTAGGAATACTGTCATTTTCTCCCGTTCTTCCTTGGCATGGCGAATTGCCGCTTCGCGATAGGCTTCTTGTTCGAGGCAGACTGCACCGATTGCGGCTGCCATTCCGTTGACATTCCAATGTGGCACTTGCGATTTCAGTGATGCGATCACGTCTGGATGTGCCACTGCGTAACCGAGCCGGATTCCTGGAATCGCATACATTTTCGTCATCGAGCGGACAACGATGACGTGTGGAAATTCCTTTACCTGAGGGATGAACGACTTGCCTTCATCGATGAAGTCAATGAAGGCTTCATCAAGGACGACTTCACAACCTACTTCGCCCGCCTTATGTATGATCGAGAGCAAATCCGCGCGCTCGGGTAGGATTCCTGTTGGATTATTTGGGGTGCATAAATATATGGCGGATGCGGACGGGAGTGAGTCCAAAATTGCTTCCTGTGGCAACTTGAAACCGTCTTCTTCGGAAGCAATAAGCCGAACGATTTCCACTCCTTTCGCTTGCAATGTCGTTTCATATTCCGAAAATGTTGGATGGACGACAATTGCCCGCTTGCCGCGATAGCGTTCTGCGATGAGCGATAATAATTCGGCTGCACCGTTGCCTGCGATTACTGATGAAACCTCGATGCCGTGGTAATTCGCGGCTACCGACAGGAACGGTTCGCCGGATGGGTCGGGGTATCCATTTAGTCGTGAAATGAGTTTCGGCCAGAGTTCAAGGACAGCCGCTGGAGGTCCCGAGGGATTGCAGTTTTCGCTGAAATCGATTAGTTCGGCAGGGGCTTCCATCCCTAACTTTTCATAGACGCGGCGGGGGTTTGCCCCGTGTTCAGGCAAATGGCTCGTAACCACGCCGGATTCCGGTTCACGATTCGTCCCTTTTTCAGGCAATTGCATAGAAGATCACTCCAATGATGGTAAAGATTATCCAAAATGCGAACGATGCTGCGTGCATCTGCCTTATTGCGGATTTGATATGTGCAGCTTTCAATGGGTTTTGTCCAGGCCCGATTTCCGGGCGTTCGGAGACAACTCCACGGTATGTACTTTTTCCGCCTAATTTGACACCTAACTGCCATGCGGTTGCCGCTTCCAAAAATCCGCTGTTCGGGCTTGGATGACATCGAGCGTCTTTGCTCCAACCGACCAATCGTTTTCTAAGCGGGATTCCACCTTCGTTCGGCGACACTAACAAGATGAGCAATCCGGTGATCCTTGCGGGAATGAAGTTCAAGACGTCATCCGTGAGCGCGGAAAACTTGCCGAAATCACGGTAACGCTCATCTTTGTAGCCGATCATCGAATCGAGCGTGTTGACGGCTTTATACATCCATAAGCCAGGGGCACCAAATAAAAACGCCCAAAATAATGGCGCCGTCACGCCGTCAGAAGTGTTTTCGGATACGGTTTCGATTGCACCGCGGGCGATGCCGGGCTCTTTTAATTTATCGGTGTCGCGGCCGACAATCCACGAAAGCTTCTTCCTTGCTTCATCCATGTCCCCTGCTTCAAGCGGCGCGTACACTTCAAGTGCGGCATCCTTCAAACTTTTTTGGGCTAGGCCGATAGCGATCAAGATGGCTTCGACGATTATTCCGAATACGATATGTAATTGGTAGGCGATGCCAATTACGGCAATCACGATCGCTGTTACGATGAAAATTATAATGAACAGCATTCCCGCGCCTTTTAGTACGCGGGCGCGTCCTTTGTTGAGGGCCGCGGTGAGCTTCGAGATGAATGTGCCGATCCATCGGACAGGATGTGGCCAGTTCGGGGGATCTCCGATTAAGCGGTCAAGGACGAACCCTAACGCGATTGCAACAAAATGAGCTTGCATTATGAGGGCCATACTTTCGCTTTTTTATAGGCCTGAACCGCGCGTACAGTACTGTCATAAACGCCGTGGCCAATCAGTTTGCCGAGTGGAGTGATCGGTCCCGCGTACGGCAGGTGTTCTCCTTCCTGGGTCGCTGCGATGAGCAGGCTGTCGGTCGACGTGCCTGTCGCGATTGTGCCTGTGAGCGGGTCTTTTATGTCTTCGGTTTGAAGGGCTTTCGTTTTCGCCTCGGTTGCGGTGATCATCGCTTGGATGAACGCTTCGTCGGGCAGATGCCCGTTGACGATGACCCATGTGTTGATGGTGCCGATGCGCTGTTCCCGGTCTCGCGTTAGGGATTCCGAGACATCGACGGCGTTGCCTACACCGGCAGTGACCATGATAAGGACGGATCCAAATTCGCCTTTGTATTCGCCGATTTCTGCGTGTTCGGTCGTGACGGCGGTCATCATGCCGACGGTGTCGGTGAGGTGGTAGCCGCGTTTTCCAAGATAGTCCGCCATTTCCGCTTTGACGTCATCGGCGTTGTAGTTGGCGTCGACGTGGCGGTTGACGAATGCGCGGTACCAGCCCATTCCTGGGTTCGTGACGGCGGATGAGATCGTTTTCAACGGTTGATCGACTTTGAATGAAACATGATCCGCTGAGACGGTGAATTGCTGTTTATTGACAGTGAACGGTTTTTCTTCCTCCTTTGTATCAGGGAGGAGTGTCATCTGTGGCTTTGGCAGTTCAGGGTGTGGCTGTGTTTTTACGCGAGCGTTATATACAGTGCCGATTGTCGTTTCTTGGATGACATCCTTCGGGTCGCCGATTGTCGCAATCCGGCCATTTTCCATGAGGAGCAACCGGTCGCAATAGAGCGAGGCAAGGTTGATGTCGTGGAAGACGGAGACGACGGTGACGCCTTTTTCGTTTTTCTGCTTGCGGATTGTGTCCAATAATTGTTGCTGATGCGCGATATCAAGGTGGTTCGTCGGTTCATCCAACAGAAGGATCGGTGCTTCCTGCGCGAGTGCCTGCGCAACGAAAACGCGTTGCTGCTCGCCACCTGAAAGAAGTTCGATCGGCGTGTCACTGTAACGGGTGACGCCTGTATAGGCAAGCGCTTCGTTTACGGCACGCTCGTCCTCATTCGACCAAGATGAGAAAAGCCCGGATTGGTGCGGGTATCTGCCAAGTGCGACGGTGTCTTTCACTGAATGGGAAAACGCATGCGCATGGAGTTGCGGAAGGACCGCGACCTTTCTTGCGAATTGTTTTTGGGAATAAACTGCGGAATCCTTCCCATCAATCTCGACTGTGCCTTCAAGTTTCGGCAAGATGCCTGAAATGATTTTAAGAAGTGTCGATTTCCCGCTGCCGTTCGGTCCAAGGATCCCTAAAACTTCCCCTTTTTCCACAGAGAATGAGATGTTTTTGACGATTGGCTCTTTGCCGTAGCCTCCTGAGAGGTTGTCGACTTTCAGCATGTTACATGGCCCCTTTCCTTCTCTGTCTGTAGAAGATGTATGCGAACACCGGCGCGCCGATGAATGCAGTGATGACGCCGACCGGCAGTTCCGTTGGCGAGATGATCGTTCGTGCAATCAGGTCGCAGATGATTAATAGTGAAGCACCGTTCATGAACGATAATGTTAGCAAGTGCCGGTGATCGGAGCCCCACATGAGTCGTGTCATATGTGGTACGACGAGGCCGACGAAGCCGATCGTTCCGGAAACGGCGACCGCTGAGCCTGTGAGTACGGAGCCGCCAATCAGGATCATGAATTTCCGGCGTTTGACGTTGACGCCTAAGTGATGGGCGCGTTCTTCCCCGAATAGCATTGCGTTCAATTCCCTGCGGTTGAGCCAAAGAATGAAGGAGCCGATAACGACGAACGGCAACACCATGAGAATGTAATTCCAGCTTCGCATCGATACGCTGCCAAGGAGCCAACCGATGATTTGACGGAGTTCTTCACCTGTGAGCGCGATCATGAGCGACAGGACGGAGCCTAAAAATGAACCGAAGATGATTCCGGTTAGAATGATCGTTTCCATTTTCATTGAGCGGTCGACAAGTTTTGCGAAGCCGATGACGAGGAACATTGTCAAGGCGGCGCCTGCCATGCTGAATACCGGAAGTGTGTATGGGCCTAAGATTGGGATCGATAAACCGAAAAAGAGTGTCATGACGGCACCGACAGAGGCGCCGGACGACACTCCGAGGGTGTATGGGTCAGCAAGCGGATTTTTCAGTAATCCTTGGAAGGCGGCTCCTGCGATTGCGAGCGACGCGCCGACGAGCCCGGCCAAGATGACGCGGGGCATGCGGATTTTCCAAAGGATATTCGAAGCTGTTGTGTCCGTCGAGTCCCAAAACGTTTGGATCGGAATTTTAACGGTTCCAATCGAGACACCGAGCCAAACCGCCACTATGAGTGTGGCGGCGGACACGATGTAGGCTATTGTTGCTTTATTCACCGAAAAGCTCTGGATAGATCGCTTTCGCTATTTCTTCCAGTCCTTCCGCGAGGCGTGGGCCTGTACGGCTCGTTTTGTTTTCGTCGACTTGGACGACAGCGTCTTCTTTGACTGCCGTGATACTAGCGAATCCGGCACGGTTTTTCACGCTTTCAACGATATCCGGCACATAGCTGTACATGACAAGGATGACGTCAGGGTTTTGGCTGACGATTTCTTCAGGGCTGATCATGACCCAGCCTTCCTCTGTGATGACGTTTTCGGCACTGAGCATTTCAAGGATTTCTTGCATGAATGTGTTTTTACCTGGCGCGTAGATTTCAGGTGCATCGGAAGTTTCAATGAATACGCGTTTCATGTTCTTAGCTTTGACTTTGTCTGTTTTCGCGATTACTTCTGCCACTTTTGCCTTCATATTTTCGATGATTTTTTCTGCTTCATCTGCCTTGCCCGTCGCTTCTCCGATTGTTTGGATCGTTTCGTATGTTTCGTCGAAGTTGGTTGCGTTTTTCACGACGAATACGTTGATGCCTGCGTCACGGATTTGTTGAAGTCCTTCGTCTCCCATGCCGAGGCCGGATTCATGTGCAAAAACAATGTCCGGGTTCAGTGCCACGATTTTCTCGACGTTGAACTCCATTCCGCCGATTTTCTCTTTTTCAAGGGCTTCAGCAGGGTAATCGTCGTAATCGCTAACTCCAACGATTTCTTCATTCAGGCCAAGTGCGAATAGGATTTCAGTGTTGCTTGGCATCATGGATACGATTGTTTCAGGTGCTTTATCAAGTGTGATTTCATTGCCGACTGAGTCGGTCAATTTGAGTGGGAAAGTTGCGTCAGCCGCTTGTTCAGTTTGCGAGCCATTTGTTGGGTTATCGTCTTTCTTCGCGTCGTCCGTGCCGCATGCTGCAAGCAGGAATGTCGCTAAAATTGCTGTTAGACATAGTTGCCAAAACTTTTTCATTCTGATTTCCTCCTGTTTGTTCCAAATAAAAATCCCCCGTTTTGTGGACGGAGGAATGTGCTTAGTAAAAATACGGGCGTGTAGATAAACCGAACGCGCTGATTTCCACCAAACCTATCCTCGTAGGGTACGGGTGACTCATGAAGGCAGGTCTCCTGGCTCGTGTTTTAATCGCTTCGCCGCGCCTTCCCAGAAATTTTTCCAGTGGCGTTGTTGCGGCAAGCTCAACACATACAGTGGCGGGACCGCGCCGGCATTGAACCGGCTTCCCTTTTAACCCCGGCGTTGACGGCGGGGCACCTTCATGTTTGGTTATGTAATTGTGTACGAGATTATTATACTATAGATTTTTCGGTTGTCGAGGGATGGGGATTTCTAAGCTATGAGCCTTTTGAATGCATGCGGGCGTTTATGCGTGAATTTCTGCATTTATGCGTATCTGTACGGATTTATGCGCGAATTTGAGGGTTTATGCATATTTTGAGGGATTTATGCGTTTTTGATGAGATTTATGCGTGTTTAGGAAAAAAACTCCTCCGCGGATGTTCTGCGGAGGAGTTTTTTCGATGTTACATTCTTTCTGGTGCGGAAACGCCGATCAGTTTCAGCGCATTTGCGATTGTTGTGCGTGTTGCTGTTATTAGAGATAGACGTGCTTCGGATAGATCGCGGTTTTCCGGATCAAGCACTTTTTCTGCGTTGTAGAAGCTGTGGAATTCCGCAGCTAACTCTTGGATGTAGATTGTGATCCGGTGTGGTGCGCGCATTCTTGCTGCGTCGCTTACTACACGTGGGAAGTCGCCGATTTTCTTTAATAATGACGATTCCTTTTCGGATTGCAATAAATTCAAATGATCTGTTGAAGCCGAAAGATTCGATTCATCCGCTTGGCGCAGGATCGATGAAATCCGTGCATGCGCGTATTGCGCGTAGTATACAGGGTTTTCATTTGACTGTGAAATGGCTAAGTCGAGATCGAAATCCATTTGTGAATCGCCTGAACGCATCGCGAAGAAATAGCGGACTGCGTCCAAACCGACATCTTCGACCAGTTCGCGCAATGTGACAGCTTTTCCTGTCCGTTTGCTCATTTTGAACTTTTCGCCGTCCTTATAGAGCTGGACCATTTGCGCAACTTCCACTTCAAGTGTGTCGCGGTCATAGCCCAACGCCTCGATTGCCGCCTTCATACGCGGGATATAGCCATGGTGGTCGGCGCCCCAGATGTTGATGAGCTTATCGAAACCGCGGCGAAGCTTGTCTTCGTGATACGCGATATCCGGCGTCAAGTATGTGTATGAGCCGTCGTTTTTGATGAGTACGCGGTCTTTATCATCTCCGAACGCAGTCGAACGGAACCATGTTGCACCTTCTTCTTCATATACATGTCCGTTTGCACGAAGTTTATCGAGCGCGATGCCGATTTTCCCATCCGTATAGAGGGATGTTTCAGAGAACCAGTTATCGAATCGGACGCGGAAATTCTCGAGGTCCTGCTTCAATTTCGCCAATTCGAAATTAAGACCGTACTCTCTGAAGAATTCCTGGCGTTCCTTTTCGGACATATTTACGTATTTATCTCCGAATTCCTCAGCAAGCTGCTTACCGATTTCGATGATGTCTTGGCCGTGGTAGCCGTCTTCCGGCATTTCTTTTTCAAGACCTAAAGCCTCGAAGTATCGCGCCTCGACTGAAAGGGCCAAATTATTCACTTGATTGCCCGCGTCATTGATGTAGTATTCCCTTGATACATCGAAGCCTGCAAAATCAAGGATATTGCACAATGAATCGCCGATTGATGCACCGCGTGCATGTCCAAGATGTAAGTCACCCGTTGGATTTGCTGAGACGAATTCTACTTGCACTTTCTCGTTATTTCCGTAAGTGGATCGGCCGTAGTTTTCCGCTTGGGAAAGGACTGCTGTAATGACCTCTCCCAACGTATCGCTTTTCAATTTAATGTTGATGAATCCTGGTCCAGCTATTTCTATCGATTCGATAGCCGTTTTAGACACGTCCAGTTTCTCAAGAAGCGCTTCTGCAATGGCACGTGGCGGCTTTTTCGCGATTTTCGTCAATTGCATCGCGATGTTTGTTGCGTAGTCCCCGTTCTCCTTATTCTTAGGTGTTTCGAGGATAATGTCCGGCATTTCAGTGCTTTCTGCCATGCCTGAAGTAATTACTGCCTCGCGAAATGCTTCTTTGATTTCATGTTGGATCTTTTCAACTGCGTTCATTTGTTTCCCTCCGTGTAGTAAATCGTCATTTCATGTATGCCAAGAAGTGCGTCTTCCGTATGCAATTCGTAATGTGCCGTGAATCTATTTTCCGTCACTTCGAGTTTCGTCGTTTTCACTAACAAGTCAAACGTCGCTGGACCCGCGCCATATGTACCCGGCCGTATTTCGCAAGCAGTGAAAGGCAGACGCATTTGAACAGCGCCTGTTCTCATGATCAAAGCATCCGGTTCATCCAATTTGACAGTCGTCCTTACCTGTTGGCCGTTCAACTTCTCTTCAAATTGCAAATAAGTTTTCCCTGCTTTTTCAATCAATACCCCTGAAGCTGTCAATTCATGGTTATCCGTAGTTTGGCCATCGTGCCTGATGGAAGATTGGAGCAAGACATCCACAGTTCGTCCTTCTTTATTTGATTTCACACGTGCACCGCCCTTAAGGTTCAAAATATCAATCCATTATATCGTTTTTTTGTCTATTATTCCAATAGATGATGATTTAATCATTTTCCCTCGTTTTTTCAGTTTAATCTTCTTCCTCCTGTTGCATACTGACTGGAAAGAACGGCGGGAGAAGGGATTGCATGAAACGAGTAGACTATATTAAAAAGAGAAAGAGACGCGTTTTTTTACGACGTTTTACCATGCTCATAATTACAGCGGTGACGGCGTTTTTCACTATGTTTCTATGCCTTCGTCTATATGCTCAAATTACAGGCGCTCCTTCTTTAAGCGTCCCGAAGGCAAGTGTGTTCCTTGATAAGAACGGACATCAGATTGGCGATAAATTTTCTGAAGAACGTCGATATTGGGTCGACCTTGATGAGATTTCCCCGTTTTTGATCGATGCGGTAATCGCAACTGAAGACAGGAATTTTTATAGCCATAACGGATTTGATTATAAACGGATTGCCGGAGCGCTTTTGAAAGATATTAAAACGATGCGAAAAGCGGAAGGCGCGAGCTCCATTACCCAACAGTATGCCCGTAATTTATTTTTAACATTTGAAAAGTCTTGGACCCGGAAAATAAAAGAGGCATTGTATGCGTACCGGATGGAGACTTTTTACGAGAAAGATGTTATTTTGGAAGGCTATTTGAATACGGTCTATTTTGGGCATGGGATGTATGGCGTCGAGGCTGCAAGCAGGTATTATTTCGCGAAGTCTGCGAAGGATTTGACGCTTGAGGAATCGGCCGTCATTACGGCGATTGCGAAAGGCCCTTCGATTTACTCCCCACGGGATTACCCGGAGCGTTCAAGGGAACGGCAATTGCTGATCCTTTCACTTATGGAGAGTCAGGGGTTCATCACAGAGCAGCAAAGGGATCGTGCAGCTGATATGGCAGTCACGCTGAAAACGGACGACTGGGCTGATATGAAACGAGTAGCCCCTTACTTCCTCGATGAGGTGTGGCGGGAAGCGGAGCGGATTTTGAGCAAAAAAGGACGATACCCTGCGGAGGGTGGTTGGACAATCCGGACAACGCTTGACCAGCATCATCAGAAGTCAGCTGAGGAATACATCAAAAAATGGATGCCGGATGGCGAGCTTCAAGTTGGCTTCATATCGATTGAACCTGAGACAGGTGCTATTACGTCGCTTGTCGGCGGTGTGAATTATTCGGAAAGTCCTTTTAACCGGGTGACGCAAGCGAAACGGCAGCCTGGTTCTGCGATGAAGCCGATTTTATACGCGGCTGCGCTTGAGGAAGGATACAACCCGTTGACGTTCAAGTCGACGGAGCGGACGGTTTTTACCTACGATGATGGGCGCGCCACGTATGAACCTAAAAATATTAACGGAAAGTTCGCGGGCCATCCGATTTCCTTGGCGCAGGCGCTTGCCATCTCGGATAATATATACGCAGTGAAAACGCTTGAGGACATCGGCTATAAGAAATTCAATAAAATGGCGGAACGGTTAGGGCTTAACGTCAAGTTCCAGGAGTCCCCGGCCGTTGCGTTAGGGACATCAGAGGTTTCATTGTTAGAGATGACCAACGCATATAACAGGATTGCATCGGGCGGATTGCAGGTCGAACCTACGACGATTTTATCCATTACGGACGCAGAAGGTAAAACGGTTTACGAACAACCGAAGAAAAGTACAAAACGATCCATCACTGAACAGGATGCATTTGTGCTTACCCATTTATTGACAGGCATGTTCGACCCTGTTTTCAATGATTATTCCGTTTCAACCGGACTATCGATGCGTTCCAAGCAAAGCAGGCCATACGCTGCAAAATCGGGAACTACCATTTCAGACCAGTATCTTATCGGGTTCACACCGTCACTAACCGCGGGTATCTGGACCGGGTATGATGTCGGGCAACAACTGACGGACTTACAGGATAAGGCCGCTTCAAAGAAAATTTGGATCGACTTCATGGAAACAGTCCACGCCGGCAAAGCACCCGAGCCGTTCATCCCACCGAAAGGCGTGAGCAGCATTAAGGTCGATATTGAAACCGGCGGAATCGCCGTCAACGAATGCCCGAAGCAGCGGCTTATGTATTTGAAGGAAAAAGATATGCCTCAAAAGCTTTGCACGGATAAGAACTTGAGGGAGCAAAATAACGGCGAGGACCCTGAGTCAGGGACATTTGAGCTGTTTCCGTTTTCGTTTTTTGAATAAACCGTGGGAATAAACCGTGGGAATTCTCGACAATCAAAAAAGCTTCGCCTTCCGAAGTTCATCGGATGGCAAAGCTTTTTTACCGTCAATGTGGTCTATCTTATGATGGAACATTGCTTGGGTTGGTAATGAACCAGCATTTGACAGAATTCACATGCTTCGGTTGTCCTAGCTTACAAGTGCAAGCTGTAGTTTCAGTGTACTTCCTTTTCGGCGGACATTCAACCTCAGATGATGGTGTACAGTTAAACTTTCACAGTTTGTTCATAATTTGGGTGATTCAACACCTAAATCGATGTGTAATTTCGGCTCGCTTCGGTCCCACATCTCTTTATTATGAGATGATAAGAAATCCGCCAAAATCTTTTTCGATTTGTCATCCATAAAATCGACAAGGATTTGCCGTTTCATTGACTTATCCATTCGATTCACGTGATCGGCAAGCAATTTATAGCCTCTGCGTTTCTCTTTGTTAATAACCATTTCACAAGCAGTAACGCCGGCATAATAGGGTCCTTCTTCCTTGAAGTCAATTGTGACCCAGACGAGCCAGTATGGTTTGCCGCCTTCCGAATCCTCGCGGTTTGTTGTAAATTTGACACCACGCTCCGTGTCGCTGCGAGCATGCATCGCACCGATTTCGATGCGGGCTTCCCCTTCCTCGATGTCGACGATCACCGGTGAGACGTTTTCGAGTGACAATGATCCGATACCGAATCCTTTATGTCCATCGGTTGGATCGTTTTTTATGATGGTAAATCCTATTTTCTGTTTTGGTTTCTGCTCATTCGTCATTTCTATAACCCCTCCCATTCTGCTATTATATACACTATACCCAAGTTTGGGCGAAAGGGGGAAATAGTATGCCATATGTAACTGTGAAAATGTTAGAAGGCCGTACGGAGGAACAAAAGCGTGATCTTTGCGAAAAAGTGACGGCAGTTGTAGCTGAAACGACAGGCGTTGCCACTGAAAAGGTCGTTGTTTTCATCGAGGAAATGCCGAAGAACCATTATGCAATGGGTGGCAAACGGTTAAGCGATGTAGAATGATAGAAGCGATGCGAGAACTTGATTCTCACATCGTTTTTTTGTTGGTTTAACTCCAATAAAAAAATCCCCTAACAATAAGGGGATTCCATGTCACGAGACAGTCGAACACGTCGGGAGTTCTGCGATGAATGCAAAAGCGTCGTTCATTTCGTCTTCGCTGAAGTTTAATTTATTTTTCACGATATGCACTTTGGCGATTTGTTCGTCCTTTGGCAGGTAATCGAAATAGAGCAAGGTGGAGACCAATTCAAGGAATCTTGAACTTTTCCCGTTGAGTCTGCTGAGGAGATCGCTTAATCTTGCATGCGGCGATTCCGCCATCTCGACGAAACGCTCCCCTTCTTCGGTCACATTGTAGCTATATTGGACGTAAGAGCCTTTATCTTCACAGCGCTCCGCCAAGAAGCCCATTTCACAAAGCTCCTCGACACGAAGCGTCAATTCCTCCGAATATGGTCCATACATATGCAACTCATATTTTTCTGCGAAAGGGAAATCCATCTTTTTCGCGATGTAGATCATCTTTTGCAGTTTTTTCCGCCCATTCACTTCATTCGCCAACGCAATGAATTGCACAATCTTGGCATGTTCTTGCAACAAGCCACTCCACTCCTTCCTACCCTTTTAACATCCTTAAAATTTTATCGTACAAAGGATTTTCATCCCTTTTTGCAGCTAATAGATCCTCAGGAAAATAAATTTTATGGTCAGTTCTTCGTTTACCTGATATTGCATCGACGATTTCCGATGATCGGGAAAGCTCACGAAGCTCCCCGCTTGGCATCTGCAAGTAAATCGGCACGCGTTCATTCTCTTCGCCTGGTCGATAGAAATCATACGGCAAGTCCGAGGATGAATCAGTTACAAGGTAATATTCCGGGTCAATCCCGGCTTCTTTGAATAACTTCTCAAGTTCGCCGATTTTACGGTATTCCGTCGCTGGATCGAATTCAGCGTATTGGAATAGACGGCGATTCAGGAAGCGATCGCATAGATCCGCCAAGACTTCATCTTTTTCATTGCGCCACCATTGGAAATAGGTCATCAGCACACCTTCATCCAACGATATGTACTCCTTGAGTCCGAATGTCCGGTCAAAAAATGATGTGAATTGGACAGGCTCGTAAGTAAACTTGTAGCCGCTATTATGTAGATGTCTTGCGCGATGCAGAATTTTCATCAAAATGACTTCCGCACTTCGCGAAACCGGGTGGAAGTAGACTTGCCAATACATTTGGTAGCGGCTCATTATATAGTCTTCCACCGCGTGCATTCCACTAAACTTGATAACGACCTGTTCCTCGGCTGGACGCATGACGCGCAAAATCCGTTCCATATCGAAATGGCCGTAAGAAACGCCAGTGTAATAGGCGTCCCGTTGCAAATAATCCATTCGATCCGCGTCAATTTGACTTGAAATGAGGCTGACGACAAGCTTGTCCGGATAAGTCTTTCCAATAACATCCGCAATTTTTTGCGGAAAATCCGGAGAGACGCGGCGAAGCACTTTATTCACCTCAGTGTCCCCTGTCAGGATGTCCTGCGTGAATTTTTCATGGTCAAGCGCGAATACCTTCTCAAACGCATGGGAAAACGGGCCGTGTCCAAGGTCATGCAACAAGGCAGCGCAAAGAGTCAGCAAACGCTCTTCACCATTCCATTCTTTTTGTCCACTGAACCCATCATCAATGATTCGCCTAACAATTTCATAGACGCCAAGCGAGTGTTGAAAACGGCTGTGCTCAGCTCCATGGAAAACAAGATAGGTCGTCCCAAGCTGCCGGATCCTGCGAAGCCGCTGAAATTCGCGTGTGCCGATGACATCCCAGATGACTTTGTCGCGCACATGGATATACCGGTGGACCGGATCCTTGAATACTTTCTCTTCGAAAAGCTTTTCGTGTTTATAGTCCACTTATTCATCCACCTCCAACGATCCATTTTCTTAAGTATATCAAAAATCGATTAGGTGGAAGATGAGAAAAGGACGTTTTTTTAAGATTAACGTTATATTTTTTGGAAAGTGTTCCAGTTTGAATGAATAAAAGGATTCAACACTGTCCACACTGACCGTAAGAAAGAGACTATGAACATGGTAGGAGGCAAGGAGATGGTGAAAGTTAGACAGGATGCTTGGCTCGAGGAAAATGATATTTTATTAGCTGAGACGGTGTTGAAACACGTCAGGGAAGGTAGTACACAGCTAAGCGCTTTCGAAGAAGTGGGCGATGCCCTTAATAGGACCGCAGCCGCTTGCGGATTTAGATGGAACGCAGTCGTTCGCCGCGATTACGAGAAAGAATTGGCTGAGGCGAAAAAGGAACGGAAACAGGCAATGCGAGTGTTGGGTGCAGATTTCAAGCGACGCAGCCAACAGCTATATAGCCCTTTGTCAGGGGATGAACAGGAAGAGCGGACACCTGTCCCACTTTCCGCATTATCGCTTGATACTGTCATTGCCTATTTGATCCGTTTACATCACAGCGGCGGAGGCGACTCTGAATCACTTAGATGGAAGCAGACTGCCAAAATCGCAAATGAGAAAGTTGAGTCTTTGCAAAAAGAGATTGAAAAGCTTCAATTGGAGAATAAAACCTTGCGAAACGATTACGAACAGTTTGTGCAGATTATGAACCGTGCCCGTAGACTCGTTACGTTGGATGATGAATCCGAGCGCACAGCTCCGGTGTTTACGATGGAGCGTAACGGCAATCTCGTATCAAAAGAACCGCCGATCAATCATTGATCTGGCGGTTTTTTGTTTTGGGGAGCGGCGTTTATGCGTGATTGTGTGAGTTTATGCTTGCTTTCGCGAGTTTATGCGTGATTCTGCGGGTTTATGCGTGTCTGGCGCGATTTATGCGTGATTCTGAGCGTTTATGCGTTTTTAGCATGATTTATGCGTTTTTAGCCTCTTGCAAGCATTTTTTGATTCCGTTCGACGACGCGGTTCAAGTAGAACAGATAGAGTTCCATTTCTTCAGGTGTGAGACCGGTCATTTGGACTTCTTCTGTTGAAAGTGCCCGCAGTAGTAATTGGACGCGGATGTTGACGTCGCTAACTGTAATCGGTTCACCTATTAGTTCTGATAGTGAAGCCATCACTTCGGGACGGATCGTCGGATAGGCGAATTTCGTCTGCTCCCCTTGCAAACCTTTTTCGTATAACTCGCGGATGAGTTCCGCACGTTCGGCACCGCTGCCTTCAACGCATAAGTACACTTGGATCGCAACACCTTGCCGTAGCCTTCTTTGAGATATCCCCGCGAACTTGCGACCGCCGATGCTTAAGTCATACGTGCCTGGACAGTAGGAACCGACAATTTCATAGGCTTCTATTTGCTCCGCTACTTCCGGAAACAGCATGCGAACAAAGGTGAGCATTGATTCATAACCTTCCGGAATATCGATGGAACCGTCCTGCTCGGATAGAATGATTGAAATATTGAGCACACCTTCGTCAAGAACGACAGCAAGTCCGCCGGAATTCCGGACAATTGATTTATAGCCTGTATCGTGTAACGCCGGTAATGCTTCTTCAATATGCGGCAATCGGTGGTCCTGGATGCCTAAGACAATTGTGTCGTTGTGCACCCATGTACGGACGGTCGGCACGGTCATTTTCTGGCCGACAAGATGGCAGAGCGTGTCATCCATTGCGAAAGATTCAAGGGCGGAGCGATTTATTGCAATCATCGATTCGTCGATGAAGCGCCATTTAGGTAATTGTAAATTGAACATTTCATTATCTCCCGGTAGTTCGATCATTTTTTCCGCTATAAGCATACACCAGATCATGACCAAGGGACAGAGTTATTCACTTCTTGTCAATTATGTGAAGTCGACGGCTCTGAATGAGTTTTTGAATTTGTTATGTTAGACTATGGGTAGAAGTAAATCAACGTATAAAAGGAGTTTGAATTTATATGAACGAAGCAGCGATTACACTCGACGGATGGTATGTGTTACATGATTTCCGCACGATGGATTGGGCATCTTGGAAGTTGATTTCGAAAGAGGAACGTCAGGAAGCGGTTGATGAATTCATCGCTTTTTTGGATAAATTACAACAAGCCGATGATAATAAAACCGGCAGCCATGCATTTTACACAGTTGTTGGGCAGAAAGCCGATTTCATGTTGATGACGCTACGTCCAACGGTTGACGAATTGCAGGAGCTTGAGGCGGAATTCAATAAATTGACGATTGCGGACTATACGATTCCAGCGTATTCATATGTATCAGTTGTTGAGCTCTCCAATTATCTTGCTGGCGAGTCGACTGAGGATCCGTACCAGAATCCGTATGTGCGCGGCCGTTTGTACCCAGAGTTGCCACGCAGCCAGTATGTCTGCTTCTATCCGATGGACAAGAAGCGTGATGGCGAGGACAATTGGTATATGCTCAGCATGGATAAGCGTAAGGAATTGATGCGCAGCCATGGGATGATTGGACGCGGGTATGCTGGAAAAGTGAAGCAGATCATTTCCGGTTCTGTCGGTTTTGATGATTTCGAATGGGGCGTTACGCTGTTTTCGGATGATGTGCTTCAGTTCAAGAAGTTGGTCTATGAGATGCGTTTTGATGAAGTGAGTGCGCGTTATGGCGTGTTCGGATCATTCTTTATCGGGACGATGTTGGACGGAGATAAGAAAGCTGCGTTTTTTAATATTTGATTAAAGTAAGGGAGCCCGCTTAGTATGGGGCTCCCTTTTATAATGTTGATTTCCGCTTCAATCAAAGGAAATTACTATACATAGGTTACGAAAAATCCATAAATCGTCATAAACACGCATAAATCTGCTTAAAAGCTCATAAATCCTTACAAACACGCATAATTACATCGAAAAGTCCATAAATGCTCACAATCACGCATAAACTACGCTATTTACAGCGCAGCCTCCGATTTCAATATAATCCTCTTTCTGTGGAAGGGATTGGAAAGTTTATTGGTCATGATTGAAAGTTGTGAAGCATATGGTTTACCGAGGGGGTTATGCTGTGGCAGTAATAAACTACACAGTCCACATGTTTAATCCGATTTTAAAATTGAAAGGATGAAAAAATGGTCCAATATTACTTGAATCCCGGATTTCAGCAACAATTTCCACAGTTTCAGCCACAGTTTCAACCGCAGTTTCAACAGCCGAGTCAAATGCCCGGAATTCCACCGCAGGTGACACTACCAAACAATGGAAGGCCGCCTTTTGTCGAGCAATCGTATATAGAGAACATTCTTCGGCTGAATAGAGGCAAGCCTGGCATTTTTCACTTCTCGTTCGAACATGCAATCGAAGCGGGAAAAAATACTTTGGCAATCCCTGGAGTTGTTGAAGCGGCCGGGCGTGATCACGTAATATTGAGCACAGCGAGCGGCAAACGCTATTTGATGCCAATGATTTATTTTGACTATGCGGAGTTTAATGAAGAACTGAACTACTTTAATCAACAGCTTACTCAATGAAAAAAGGTCTTCCCCTGCCTATTTAGGCAATGGAAGACTTCTTTTATTTTCAAGCATATGTTGGAAGATTTCCGGTTCATCAACACGTATTGCGGCCGCATTAACTTCCTTTTCAAATCCAAGGATTAGAGTAGCCTTCAAAGGTTTATTGAAATGGATGATGCAATGCGGCTTTGCCTCTTCAAAATCACGAGCGATGAACTCGATCAATCCCTTTGATTTCAAATTAAAGTGTTCCGCATCGGGTCCCCAATCGATTTTTTGAATGGTTTCATAGGGAATTTCCATGCGTTTCCCAAGACTAAGGGATACTTGCATATGATTTTCATTCATTTTTAACGGATTAAGGCGGACAACTTGAATATCCGCAATGAAGTAAAGGATTGTGTAAATATTTATGATGAGTAGGACGATGGATAAAATTATCGATTTTTCATGGAGCCACCAATGGATGCCAATTGTCTCGATTGCGATAGCGTGGATGAGCATGATATTAAATGCAAGCAGACTTGTTTTTTGATGTAATGTAAACAGGTTTTCTCCTACAGGAGGTTTCCGTTTCCAAGTGGCGAATGCGTAATAAAACATGAGTGATTCTGCCGCCACAATTGTAATCAGCGGATGGGATGAAACCTTTTCTTTCACGAGTGTGGGAAATGCGAATAGACTGCCGGTTTGATGCTTCTTTATTTCTTTAATTATCCCCGGTAGATGTTTGACTAACAGGAAAACCAGCCCGATTTCAGCAAGTATGATCAGTCCTTCGACTCCGATTGCTGCGTATGGGACGAATTTGAACGGCTCAAAATAGTCGGCCGGGATAATGAATTTCGCAGCGATTAGCCCCATTACCATGAATGTGATAAATCGCTTCAAGCTGAAACCTTTCTTTTTTGTTAGCGCTAAAATGAGCAGCGGCGCAACGATGGCGAGGTCCAGTAGCGAGCCGATGACGACGGCACGTGCGTTCTCCGGTACAGGGATTGCAGGCAGCCGATAGACAAAATAGTTGCTGACAAGGACTACAAGCAAGGGTCCAGCAAATAGGCCTTGTTTTGAACGTGAACGGGTTAAGACCATGTAATTTCCCCCTTTTCTATAGGATATCAAAAATGGATGAGTGTATGCGGGAAGGTTTTGACAATTTATTGGAGATGGAGGATGGTTCTTGAGCGTGGAGGATCAACTTCATGAGTGCGGATTGCGATTCTTGAGCGCGGGAACAGACTTCTTGAGCGCGGAGGGCGATTCTTGAGCGCGGGGACGGACTTCTTGAGCGCGGAGGGCGATTCTTGAGCGCGGATTGGGATTCTTGAGCGCGGGAACAGACTTCTTGAGCGCGGAGGGCGATTCTTGAGCGCGGGAACAGACTTCTAGAGCGCGGATTGGGATTCTTGAGCGCGGGGACGGACTTCTTGAGCGCGGAGGGCGATTCTTGAGCGCGAGGATCAACTTCATGAGCGCGGAGGGCGATTCAACAAAAAACGGTTTGAAGAATTGATGCTCTTCAAACCGCTTCTTTTAAAAAAAATATCATTTTCCGAACTTAAGAGTTGCAACTATTAACATGATCCAGCCGACGATGAATGCGACTCCGCCGATTGGGGTGATGGCGCCTAAAATGCCGATGCCGGATAGGCTAAGGATGTATAGACTGCCGGAGAAGATGATGATGCCAGCTAATAGCAAGAAGCCTGACCATGTGAGTTGAGTGGACGGGCCCAAAAGGGATGAGCTCATAAGGATGCCGACAATGAGAAGGCCGATTGCGTGAAACATTTGATACTGGACGGCTGTTTCCCAGACAGCTAAATAGTGTTCGGATAGTTTTTCTTTTAACGCATGTGCTCCGAATGCGCCCAATGCGACAGCAAGTGCCGCGTTAACCGCTCCAGCGATGATGAAAAATGGCATATTGTTTTCCTACTTTCTTCCGTAAAAATAATTGCTCCATCCCTAATCATAGCTGTTTTTGCTTTGAATTAAAAATCAAAGATTGAGCCGCCGTTCGCGTCTTCCTCGTCTAACGGCTTGCCTTCCAATGAAGAAATCAGCGGCTTATGGGAGATGGCCATTGTTCGTGGGGTGATGATCGGCTCTTCTTGACGTTCTTTTTTGCCCCCCAAAACGACTTGACAAAGGGCACTTACCGCTGTCAATGCTTCGCGGATCGCTTGGTCGTCCTTTGCCGATTTTGCATTGTTGAGATAGTGTTCCATTTCCTCAATGATTCGTTCGGTTGTGATCATTGTTTTGCTGCCCCTTTCTTTTGTTCATATTTCAAACATTCCATTCCAGATGATCGCTTGACGACGGCGGATGGGAGTTCCCGCGTTTTGAATCCGTATGCTTTACAGCCGCGTGGGCTTTTCGGATCCCATGTGACAAAAAAGTATTGGCATTGAAAACAATTCCCCGTCATTTGATCAACCTCTTTCACTTTACTGTACCACTCGTTTTACTGAGTTAAAACCTGCTTTCTGTCATACACCAGTCCACCGGCTTTTCATTCCACTGTTCCAAGATCTGATTTGCTTTAGAGTACGGCCTGCTGCCGAAAAACCCGCGACTTGCACTAAGCGGACTTGGATGGACGGACTCGATGATGGCGTTCCGGGTCTCGTCAATCAGCTTCTTTTTTTCCTGCGCCGGTCGCCCCCAAAGGATGAAGACAACCGCTTCGTTCCGGTCGGATAATTTTCGAATGACTTCATCGGTGAAAAGATGCCATCCGCTTTTCCGGTGCGAATGGGCCTCCCCTTCCCTCACTGTCAGGATTGTGTTGAGCATGAGCACGCCTTGTTCAGCCCAGCCTGTTAGGGTTCCCGATTGAGGAACATCGCATCCGATATCACTTTGCAATTCTTTGAACATATTCCGGAGGCTTGGTGGAATTTTGACACCGGGCTTGACCGAGAAGCTGAGTCCGTGAGCTTGGTTAGGTCCATGGTAAGGATCCTGTCCTAAGATGACGACCTTCACATCTTTGAACGGTGTCAACTTGAAAGCTGTCCACATATCTTCCATTTGCGGATAGACTTTATGGTTGGTGTATTCTTCTCTAATGAAATCGCGAAGCTGCAAGTAATACGGTTTCTGAAATTCCTCCGATAGGATTTTTTCCCAATCGTTGCCGAATCTTCCCACTGTCATGGTTCTCACTCCTTGAATTCGATTGTCACGTCGTATCCCGCGAATGAAAACATTTCCTTCAACGTCTTTTCAGCATTAAATTCTGCAGTTTTCAATACGCCTTGTCCAGTTGCTTCCTCAAGAATAAGCGTCTTCGCTTCTGCTGCGAGTTCATAAGCTTCATCTATATTCGCCTTCGTGCGGAAAACCCCTTCATACGAATAGACTTCAACTTCATCAAAATAGATTTCGGCACCACCTAAAAAGGTTGCGGGTGGCAGAAGTAGTTTCGCAGTCTTATTCTTTTCATCTATAATTACATCTTTTTCTGTTAGTTTGGACATGTCGATACCGGCTTTAACGGACCCCGGAATGACGACAAGAAGCTGCCGTTTTGTTCCTGGCAAATTCATCCCGATACTTTGACCGAACAACTGGTTGTCCTGCCGCTCGACGATGACTTTCGTATACGCTTCGGCGGTTGCCATTTCATTCAAATCCATTATTTGTTCAAGGAAAACGCCCTTCTGTTCAGTGAAAGTGCTGCCTTGCTTTAGAAAATGGAAAGCGACGAAAGGTACGGCGATAACAGCAAGCAATAGAATGACTGCGATTAAAAGGAGGGATCGTTTCCAGCCGAATAAAAGCATTTTGACCACACGCCAAAAATTACCGCTGGATTTGGACTTGGATTTCATTTTGGTTTTCCTTCCAAACGCCTCTTCCACCGTCACCGCGCTTTCGTTTTCGGACGCTTTTAATTCCTTTAATAGCCTTTCAATCTCCTGCAGCTTCTTCTTATCTTCCATACGCTCACTCCCCTTCTTTCGACACGTATCTATGAGTTTCGTATTCCTTCAATTAATAAGTTGTACGTATAGCCTATCGAAAAGTTCCCAAGTAAACAATAGAATGAATGGAATTGGATAGAAATCCGACGATATTCATCAATCTCCGACAATTGTATTTTTTCTTTTATTTGATTACTATTAAAGGGGAAGGTTACCGAACAGGAGGAGAATTCCAACCATGACTATGAAGAAGACACTTACAATTGCAGGATCCGATACATCAGGTGGCGCGGGAATCCAAGCCGACCTTAAAACATTCCAGGAACACGGCACGTATGGCATGACAGCTTTGACAGTCGTTGTGACGATGGATCCTGATAATAATTGGAGCCACGAAGTTTACTCACTTCCAATCGACGTTTTGAAGGCGCAACTCAAAACAGCACTATCGACAGGAATTGATGCGATAAAAACAGGAATGCTCAGCACGGAGGAAGTCATCAAAACGGCCGGTGAAGCAATTGCTGAATCCGGACTTGACCATGTCGTTATCGACCCGGTAATGGTATGTAAAGGCGAGGATGAGGTTCTGAATCCGGGAACAGTAGACGCGATGGTGGAATTTTTGCTTCCGAAAGCGGAAATCGTCACACCGAATCTGTTCGAAGCTGGCCAACTTGCAAGCATGAAAACGCCGTCTACAATCGAGCAAATGAAGTCGGTTGCTGAAAAAATCCATTCGTTAGGCGCGCGCAATGTCGTTATCAAAGGCGGAAAGCAGCTTCTACATGACAAAGCCGCGGACCTTTTCTATGACGGTAACACGTTCACTTTATTGGAAGCAGAAAAGACGGAAACGCATTACAATCATGGGGCAGGTTGCACGTTCGCCGCTGCAATCACAGCGAACCTTGCAAACGGTCTCGCTGTTCGCGAAGCAGTCATCGAAGCGAAGAGATTCGTTTCCGCTGCGATTGCAAATGGTTGGAAGTTGAACGAATACGTCGGCCCGGTTATGCACGGTGCGGCGAGCCGTGTAGGTACAACGGAAATTACAGCTACCCAGATTTAATTGGTGGAGGTTAGAAGCGCAGGTAATGCTTCTAACCTTTTTTGTGGGGAGAGCTCTTTTTTATGCATTCACTTAAGCTTTTCTATATACTAAAACTATCCGTATTTTTGTATGAAGGAGGATGAATTAATGGAAATCGTGAAACCGGATCATTTACAGGAATTGCTTGATTCCTATGCGAATAAAGACGTCTATATCCATTTGGAAACGACGAATGGTGCGTATGCTTCCCATTTCAAAGAAGGATTTTTCAACGCGGGTGCATTTATCCGGAATGTCGTTGTCAAATATGAGCTTGGCAAAGTGGCGGGCGAATCGCCGCATCGCGTCGGATTGAAGCTTCCTTCAGGATGGATCTACGCGCAAGGCATTACACATTATACTGTCGACGAGCATGACAGACTTCTCATGTGCGGACTCGATCCCGATGGAAAGCTTGCGGTTGCTCTCGAAATAAGCGAAACACCGTTTACATATTAAGCACATATTTAGCTCTTATCGCAACGAACAGGAGGCTTTTCGATGATTAAAGAAGAACGCCATGTACTTGTCATTTTCCCGCACCCGGACGACGAAGCTTTCGGTGTGTCGGGTACTATTTCCACGTATATCGAGATGGGGGTCCCCGTCACCTATGCTTGCCTGACGCTTGGTGAAATGGGACGGAATCTTGGGAATCCGCCATTTGCGAACCGTGAAACATTGCCACAGATCCGAAAGAAGGAGCTGCAAAATGCGGCTGCATCAATGGGATTGACCGATTTACGGATGATGGGCTTACGTGACAAGACGATTGAGTTTGAAGATGATGAAAAAATGATACAGCTCGTTACTGATTTGATTGAAGATACAACTCCATCCTTGATCATTTCATTCTACCCTGGACTCTCCGTCCATCCAGACCATGATGCAACGGGACGCGCAGTCGTCCGTGCGGTTAGAAGAATACCTGAATCCGAGCGTCCAAAACTGTATACAATCGCATTCGCGAATAATACAGCCGAAGTTTTAGGCGAACCCGATATTATTCACAACGTTGAAGCGGTTGCTCAGAAAAAGCTCAATACGCTGAATTCCCATGCCTCACAAACCGTTTGGATGATGCGGGATATGGAAAAACGTTTGGCGGAAAAAGATCCGGATGCACTGAAATGGCTGCATACAGAACGATTTTTCACTTATAATTGGGATAATGATTTTGAATAACCTTGAAAGCTCCGAAATCTTCGGAGCTTTTTTTGCCGGTTGAATTAAAAACTGAAAAATATAACATTGTTATGGTATATTTACAAATAAGACTTAAACATTTACTATGTATAAATATACAACTAATACGGTTATTTATTCATAAGGGGAGACGAAGAATTGAAAAAACATAGTATATCCACATGGCTCTACTTTTTAATACCTTCTATATTAGGCATCATCCTATTCATGATCCCATTAAAATTCGGTGAAGAATGGAAAGTTCCAATCGCAAAATTCGCTGACATCCTATCGGGATGGCTGGAACCGGCAATGCCAATGACAGCAATGATTATTATTTTAATCGCGGCAATCGGATCTTTGATTTATTTATTCATCCCGCGTAACAGTTCCAAACCAACGCTAATGGAAAGCTTATTCAAAGTAACGCCATTCTGGACGATCACCCGTATCATTGGTGCCGTTTTCGCTATTATGGTCACTTTCAAAATCGGTCCAGAAGCAATTTGGAGTGAAAATACTGGGGGCTTGCTTCTTGCGCCAGATGGCCTTGTTTCATTCTTATTCACGATTTTCTTATTCGCCGGTCTTTTATTGCCATTATTATTGAACTTCGGTCTGTTGGAGTTTTTCGGAACGATGATGGTGAAGATCATGCGCCCTTTATTTAAACTGCCTGGACGTTCTTCGATTGACGCGCTTGCTTCATGGATTGGTGATGGTACAATCGGCGTTCTTCTGACAAGCAAACAGTATGAGGACGGTCATTATACACAAAGGGAAGCATCGATTATCGCTACAACCTTCTCTGTCGTTTCCATTACATTTTCACTTGTTATCATTGACACGGTCGGTATGTCGAATTATTTCCTTCCGTTTTACGGTACAGTTCTTTTGACGGGTGTAATTTTGGCATTGATCATGCCGCGTATTTATCCGTTAAGAGGGAAGAAAACGGAGTATATTGACGGTCGGAAATTTACCGGGGGCGAAGAGGAGCTTCCCGAAGGCTATAATGTCATCAATCATGGCCTTGAAAATGCTTTGGATACTGCATCGAAAAACCGTTCCATCGGAAGAATCTTCACGGATGGGATGCGTAATGTTTTGGACATGTGGATTGGTGTTGCGCCAGTCGTTATGGCGTTCGGTACGGTCGCCCTTATGTTAGCGGAATATACAGGCGTATTTACTTTTTTAGGAAAGCCATTTGAACCGATATTATCGATTCTTGGAATTCCTGAAGCGGCTGCAGCTGCGCAGACGATGGTCGTTGGATTTGCGGATATGTTCTTGCCTGTCATCTTGGCCGATGGCATGATCACGTCCCAGATGACATTGTTCACAATCGCGACGATTTCGGTGGTCCAGCTGATTTACATGTCAGAGGTCGGTGGTTTGATTTTAGGAACGAAAATTCCTATCAATATCCTGGATTTAATCATCATTTTCCTATTACGTACGCTGATCGCCCTGCCAATCGTTGCAGGTGTAGCACATCTGCTGTTTTAACTTAATCATTAAAAGACCGTTAGTCCACCACAAGGACTAACGGTCTTTTCATTTTACTTATTCAATTTCTTCCTTAATTGCTCCAACATATCCGCTGTCATTGCATCCAGATCGTATTTCGTCTTAAAGCCCCATTCCGCTACGGCTGCTGATGGGTCGATACTGTCTGGCCAGCTATCAGCGATTGCCTGGCGGACCGGATCGACTTCATAGGAAATCGTGAAGTCAGGAATATGCTTTTGGATAGACGCTGCGATTTCGCTTGGTTCGAAGCTCATTGCAGTCACGTTGAACGCATTACGGTGCACCAATTTTGCTGGATCAGCTTCCATCAAGTCAACGATTGCCTGCAATGCATCCGGCATATACATCATGTCCATGTATGTGCCTTCCGCGATAAAGGATGTATACTGCCCTTCCTCAATCGCTTTGTAATAAATATCTACAGCGTAATCCGTCGTCCCCCCACCCGGCTGCGCAACGTAGGAAATCAATCCAGGGAAGCGGACGCCTCGGGTGTCGACACCGAATCGGGTGTAATAGTAGTCGCAAAGCAATTCACCTGCGACTTTATTGACACCATACATTGTCGTCGGACGCTGTAATGTGTCTTGAGGTGTGTTTGCCTTAGGAGTTGAAGGACCGAATGCGCCGATTGAGCTTGGGGTGAAAAACTGCATGTTGAGTTCGCGTGCAACTTCAAGTGCATTCACAAGTCCGCCCATGTTTAAATTCCAAGCAAATAACGGTTGTTTTTCAGCTGTTGCAGATAAAAGCGCAGCCATATGCATGATTGTATCTGCACCGAAATCCTTTGCAATTTCGTGCATTTTCTTTCCATCTGTTACATCCAAGATTTCAAACGGTCCCGAAACAGACGATTGAGGTTGGCGGATATCCGTTGATAAAACATTATTTTCACCGTATTCTTTCTGAAGCTTTGCAATCAATTCCGAACCGATTTGCCCAAGCGCCCCAGTCACCATGATTTTTTTCATTTCATACTCCTCCATATGATCATTTGTATTATTGGAAAGGACATTCTTTATCGATATAATATCTAAACACTTTAAAATCAATATAAAAAGATTATATTATGTTCATCTCAAAAACACAATAACGGTTTGTTAATCTTAATCTTTTCCTTTATCTTTTCTGTTATACTTAAGAAAAAACGTTGAGGTGTACAATGTTCAGTAAATATGTCAATTTTATCCTTGTCATCGTTGGGGGCGCCCTATTGGCTCTTGTTTTATTCTTGTCAGGCCTGCAGATGTGGCTTGTCTTCACGCTGGTCATGATCTTCACTTTCGTTTTTACGATGGGGTATCCTTTTTATATCATTTACAAATCAAAAAGTTTGAGACTGATAGACCAATATCTCACCAATCATCGATCGAAGCCGATTTTCGGATATGCGCATGCACTTGCCCATGGGACGGACGAGGAAATTATTAACCAGCTCAATAAAATACTGAAATCATACGCTAACGCGGAAGTTCAAGAGATCTATAAAGCGAATTTATTAGTTTTTCAAAAGAATTGGCGAGGGTTGATTGATTTCTCCAAGTCGATGGAGAATGTTGCGTACCGGGATTATTATGCAGGAATCGGCTATACAATGAGTAATAATATGGGGAAGGCTTCCGAGTATTTGCAGAAGCTCCGAACTCCGTGGATAGTCCATTCTCTTAAGGCAATAATTGCCATGAAACAAAAAAAGCAGGATCAATTCCAAACCGAAGTTAGGCTTGCAACAAAGAGCGCAGTCGGCATGCAGCGTTTTGTTCTGCATCATATGCTGAATCGGATGGCTGAAGGAGTTTTTTCAACGAAGGAGAAGTGAATTTGCCCTCTTAATAAAAGAAAACCCATTATAAAATGGGTTTTCTTTTATTACTATATTTAACTGACAGTACTCACAAATAGTTTACCATCTAACAAAGAACATTCAAGCTGGCCTCGTGCTTCAAGATCCGTAACAACCGCTTCCATATACCATTGATTATTCCCATCCATTGTCGCTAACCGCACCAATGATCTGCTTACAAGTTCCTCAAATGAAATGATGCCGGCTTCACGAGTAATGGTAAGAATCACCTTTTTCACCTTGTCATATCTGAATTTCACAATCGATGAACCCGCTTTACCGTTCGATTGCAAAAGTTCAAAGCTATCGTTATATCGCATACGCTTCACCTTTCCGCATCTATTTCTATTCATCTATTACCCTTTGTGATCTATTTTAATCATTAGTTAAAGAATAAAAAAAACTGTCGTATCGGCAATCTTTCACCGATACAACAGTTATCTTTTTCTAATTATGAAATTACGCCTAATTCCTTACCAACCTTTTCATAAATCGTCAATGCTTCATCAAGCATTTCTTTCGTGTGAGCGGCAGTCGGCATATTGCGTACGCGGCCAGTGCCTTTTGCTACCGTCGGGAAAACGATTGATTTTGCGTAAACGCCTTCTTCAATCAGTCGTTTCGAGAATTGCTGTGTCAGCTTCTCTTCACCGATGATACATGGTGTGATTGGAGTTTCGGATACGCCGATGTTGAATCCTAACTTTTTCAAGCCTTCCTTCAAGTAATGGCCGTTCTCCCATAACTTATCATGTAGCTCAGTCGACTCCATGATTTTATCCAATGCGCCCATAATCGCTGCAACGTCGCCAGCCGGCATTGCTGTTGAGAATAAAAATGGTCGTGAGCGCACTTTCAACCAATCGATCAATTCCTGCGTTCCAGCAACATAACCGCCGACAACTCCGATTGCCTTCGACAATGTACCGATTTGGAAATCGATCTCCTTTTCAAGTCCGAAATGCTTCACCGTTCCTTTTCCTTTACCAAGCACGCCGGATCCATGCGCATCGTCAACATACGTTATCAAATCAAATTCCTTTGCGATTTCCACAATTTCAGGAAGCTTCGCAATATCGCCATCCATTGAGAACACACCATCCGTAATGTACATGACCTTGCCGTATTGGCCGGATTCGGTCGCTTCTTTCGCTTTCGCACGAAGGTCGTCCATATCCTGGTGGTTAACTCGGATGATTTTCGCACCAGATAGACGGCAGCCATCAATGATTGATGCATGGTTTAATTCATCAGAAAGAATGGCGTCTTGTTTATTCATAACTGCGGAAATTGCCGCCATATTACAGTTGAAACCTGATTGATAAGAGATTGCCGCTTCCGTCCCTTTGAATTCCGCAAGTTTCTTCTCAAGCTCAACGTGGATATCAAGTGTACCATTAATTGTTCGTACCGCACCTGCGCCGACACCGTATTTTTCTGTAGCTGCAATAGCAAGCTTCTTCAAATCCTCGTCAGTTGCTAAACCTAAGTAGTTGTTCGAGGATAGATTGATCAATTCTTTCCCTTTGATCTTAATAATCGGGCCATTTGGACCTTCCACAGGGTCGATAACATTGTAGAGGCCTTGGTCGCGTAATTCCTGCAAGTTTTCTTTTAAAAATGATTCGAGGACTTTTGACAAATTGATCTTCCTTTCAAACGGGTTATGCCCCCATTTTAGCATATGAGGGCGTAACTCGCAGAACGAACTAGTTATTCGCCAATCCACTCGGATAAAAGAAGTGCTTTTTCATCAAATTTTTTCCGCACAATCGCCTTATCCATTA
This sequence comes from Sporosarcina highlanderae, assembly GCF_030433715.1. GTDB lineage: Bacteria > Bacillota > Bacilli > Bacillales_A > Planococcaceae > Sporosarcina > Sporosarcina highlanderae. Next base: position 249,964 of record NZ_JAROCC010000001.1, read on the forward strand.
TTTGTCGTAACCTTCCCTCTACTTGCGCAAATGCATGCATATAGCCGGTGCCATCCATTATTTTTTCCTTATACCTTGCGCTTATTTCACGGATTTTTTCATCGGCCTCCGCGTTTTCCTCGCACATCGATACAAGGTCCAAGATTTCATCCGTCGGGCCATCTGGATCGTATTCATGGGGCTGGGTTGCGTCGAATAAACAAACCGACAATTCCGGCAATAAAACGAGATCCACGCTTTTCGGATCCAATCCACACCATCCATAGAGAACGTCGATTCCCCGCCGTTCCGCCTCTTTCCCAAGCGCCTTCAGCATTGTTGATTTCCCTGTTCCCGACAATCCTTTCATGAGAATCCGACGCTTCATCTTATACGTGATGGATGGCAAAAAGTCGCGTGCCCCTCCAACGGATAACGATCCTGCTATCCGGTGAGAAACTGTCGATTTTTTATGGAGTTTCATCGTCCCGAAAAGCTCCTTTTTCAATGACTCGATCATGTTCTCATGTTCCTTCCACATCATCCGATTGATATTCACTTTCTCCCAATCATCGTGGATAAGCAATGCATTCTTCATAGATTGAAGCATTTTTGACAGCAATTCATCCGATTCTTGTGTGATCGCAATCATTTCATCCTTCTGCGCCACAAGTTTTTTTGTATCGAATGCATCATAGAAGCTAATGACGTGGTGCCGACCACCTAACTCCGTCGGTTCAAGTGCAACTGGGTGAGATGCCTGTATGATAAATAAATTAAGATCTCTCACAAAAATGGCTTCCGTATTGTCCGGCTCCACCGGATCATTGAAACGATCTACATCATACCCCCGCTTTAGAAAATGTCCCGCAGCTTGTTTCAATAAATCAGATAGAGCGTTTGTCGGTGGCGCCTTTAAAAATATCGTCTTTTCAGCCGTGGTGATCAACGTCTCATATTTATGTGCAATTCCGCGTCCCGTATAGGCTGTCCCCATGTATTCCGTGATTGTACCGTATATGATAACCATCCTTCCTTTCGGTTACTTGTTACATACGACTACCATATGCCCAAAGAATAAAAAAAAGCACGGCTTGTCTGCACGTGCTTTCAAAAGTTAGTTATTAAATTTAATGCTTGCTTCCAACCGGCGTGTTATTGAAATCAACCTGCTTTGGCTCAATTTCACCTTTTGGGGCAAGGGGACCGGGAGTTGGTTTGACCAACCCCATAATCTGTTCTTCATCCGCTTTCGCCAACCTCGATAATAATTTCCGGCATTGCGGCAATGAATAATGAACGATTTGACCGATCAAGAGGGCGATGATGACCGTTCCGACCCCTACAGGTCCGCCCAATAGCCAACCCGCAATCGCCACAATCACTTCAATCGATGTCCGCACTTTTTTAATGCTGATTCCAAGCTTTTCGGAAAAAATGAGCATCAGGCTATCACGAGGTCCGGCCCCTAAGTTAGGCGCAACATAAATACCGACACCGTATGCCATGACCCCAATCCCGAGCGTGAAAATGATCACTTGACCCGTCAACGTATTGATGTCCGGAATCAGCCAATTGAATAAATCGATGAACATTCCAACAAGGAACAAATTCAGCCATGTACCAAGTTTCGTCCATTCTTTCAATACAACCGCAGTCGAAATGACGATGACCATACTTAAAATGATTCCCCAAGAGCCGATTGTCAATCCGAAATTCCGGTACAACCCGATATGCAGAACATCCCACGGGCCAACGCCAAGGCGTTGCCCTTTAATCGTCATCGTAATGCCTAACGATAAAATCATCATGCCGACAACGAAAAAGGCCCATCTCCATACCATTACTTTTCTCATCTGCATTCTTCTTTCCCAGCCATTCATATTTCGAATGGTATTTTTATTTATCTCAGTCACCCTTTAACAATATCCCTGAACGATGCGCCTACGACACGCGCGAGATCTGACGGAGCCAATTTCATCTGCAACCCAGGCTTTCCAGCACTGACAATGAAGTGATCAAGCTCTTCAGCAGACGCATCGATCACTGTCGGATACTTTTTCTTCATGCCAACTGCCGAACAGCCCCCGCGGACATAGCCTGTTTCCTTCGTCAAATCCTTTAACGGCAACATATCCAGCTTTTTGACACCTACGGCTTTCGCCGCCTTTTTCAAATCAAGTTCATCCGCTACCGGTACGACGAAAACGAATAATTCCCGCGGTGCTGCTTGCGTCACAAGCGTCTTGAACACTAAGTCCACCGCCTGCCCCGTCTTCTCCGCCACCGACACGCCATCCAACTGACCATCATTTATATCATATTCCATCAACTCGTGGGCGACCCGCTCCTGCTCCAATATCCGCACCGCATTCGTCTTCTTCTGCTTCGCCATTTCCCCACACCCTTCGGAAATAAATCACGCATCCACTCATAAATCCCCGCATTCACGCATAACCCACTACAATCACGCATAAATCCGCGTACTCACGCATAATCCACTACAATCACGCATAAATCCCCGCATTCACGCATAATATCACTTCTCAAACATCTTCCGGAGCGCATCGGCCATCGCCGTATTCACCGGCTCTTCCTGTTTCTTCATATACTTCTGCACATCACGTTTATCCGCCTTCTTGCCTCCCGAATTCGACCTGCGCTTTTCGAATGCGGAGAGCTTTTCACGATGTCCACATTTACATACGAAAATCCTTCCTTCGCCTTCCCCGCGCAATTCAAGTTTCTTCTTGCAATTCGGGCAGCGTGCATTCGTCAATTGGGAGACATTACGACGGTGACCGCATTCCCGGTCTTGACAGACTAACATTTTTCCACGTTTGCCATTCACCTCAAGCAACGGCTTGCCGCAATCCGGGCACATTTTCCCTGTGACATTGTCATGTCTGAACTTTTTATCATCGGTCTTTATCTCACTAACCGTCTTCTTCGAGAACGCCACCATGTCTTTCATGAAAGCCTCTTTTTTCATCTTCCCATTGGCGATTTTGGTCAAGCTTTGCTCCCATTCCGCAGTCAATGCAGGAGACTTCAAATCATCCGGCACAAGCTCCAACAGCTGTCGCCCTTTCGAAGTCGTGTAAATGTCATTCCCTTTCTTCTCAATGACAAATGAGCTGAACAGCTTTTCGATAATGTCCGCACGGGTCGCAACTGTGCCTAATCCCCCTGTATCGCCAAGCGTTTTGATCAGATCTTTTGATTCCCCCGCCATGAACTGGGCAGGATTCTCCATCGCGGCTAACAATGTCCCTTCATTGAACCGCGCTAACGGTTTTGTTTGGCCTTCCGTCATGACGATTGCACGGATTTTCACATCTTCGCCTTTCGTGAAAGCAGGCAGGCGATCCGTGTCTTCCTCTTCTTCGTCGGTGGAATAAACCGCTTTCCATCCTTCATCCGTAACTGTCCGCCCTTTTGCCTTGAATAGTTCCCCGCCTACTTCAAGCTCTGCAGTCACTTGTTCATAGCGGAAAGGTCCGAAAAAGACAGCAAGGAACCGTTTTACAATCAAATCATACAAACGCTGTTCCTTATCGGATAAGTTTTGGTAGATCGGTGTTTCCTCCGTCGGGATAATCGCATGGTGATCGGAAACCCGCTTATCGTCGATGACGCCTTTTTGCGGCTTCACCGCTCCCGAACGCAATAGGACATTGACCGATTTCCTATATGGTCCGATATCGACCGCTTTAATGCGTTCCTTCAACGTTCCTGCCATATCCGAAGTCAAATGCTTCGAATCTGTCCGTGGATATGTCACCGCTTTATGGCGTTCGTATAAGTTCTGCAACGTCGACAACGTTTCCTTCGCAGACCAGCTCCAACGTCTATGTGCTTCTTTTTGCAATTCCGTTAAATCGAATAGATAAGGGGCCGGTTGCTGTTTCGGTGTCGTTTTAACGTCTTTCACCTTGCCTGAATGAACCCCATCGAGACGAGCCAGTAATTTCTCCACTGCCTCTTTATTGAAAGACAGCGTTTGCCCCGTTTTATCAGACCATGTAAACCGCGCTGTTTCCGTCAATGCTTGCAAGCCGTAATACGACTTCGGCTTGAACTCGCGTATCTGTCTTTCACGTTCTGCAATCATTGCAAGTGTCGGTGTCTGTACACGTCCTGTCGATAGTTGTGCATTGTATTTCACTGTCAACGCGCGTGTCGCGTTTATCCCGACGACCCAGTCCGCTTCCGCCCGAGCGACCGCCGCTTCATACAAGTTTTCGTATTGGCGGCCGTCCTTCAAATTATTGAAACCGTCTTTGATCGCTTTATCTGTCACGGATGAAATCCAAAGACGCTTAACCGGCTTGCGGTTTTTCACCATTTCCAAAATCCATCGGGCAACAAGCTCCCCTTCACGTCCAGCATCCGTCGCGATGATGACTTCATTCACATCACTCCGCCGCAGCTGGGCCTTGACCGCATTGAATTGCTTCGATGTTTGCCTGATTGGCGTCAATTTGAACGGTTCTGGGATAATTGGCAAGTATTCCATTTTCCATTCCTTGTATTCATTGCCGTACCCTTCAGGATCCGCATGTGTCACGAGATGCCCTAACGCCCATGTGACGATATATTTTTGACCTTCCAAGAAGCCATTTCCTTTTTTATTACAGCCTAACACCCGCGCAATATCCCTCGCCACGGATGGTTTTTCGGCCAATACAACTGATTTGGACATTACTAAATCCCCTTTCTACTTACCCCGATTATACGTGAGAACCCTCTATACGTCATCGTAGGCGTATTAAAAAACCTGTCGCACCCCTTATAAAGGGCTACCGACAGGTTTTGATTTATTTCAATCGTTATCCAAAGAATCTTTGCATAAATCTTTACTCATTTCTACATATCTACCGAAGACCCTTACCATTTCACGTAATCGATTATTCACATCTTCATCGATAATCGTATTGTCTCCGTCGAAATGCCCGTAATGCGTGTAAACATAATTGGGTGTCACAAGGGAACGGAAATAATCAAGGATTGGTTTCAATTGATTTTCAACAACAAGATGATGCTGGTGAGTGCCGCCATTTGCAACAATGGAAACCGGTTTATACCGCATGGCATGCGGATGAAGCATATCGAAAGCATTTTTCAACACACCTGGAATAGAACCTTGGAAAATGGGTGTGGAAATAATGTAACCATCTGCTTCAACAAATTTTCGCACCAATTTTTGCATATCCTCGTTATATTGTTCCAACGGACGGCCGTCTACGAATTGATGATCATAATCCGCAAAATTCATCCGTTCGATTTCGTATTCATTACCCGTTTCTTTCATATACTTTTCGACCGCGTCGAGCACCGCGCCGGTTTTGCTCCCGATAATGGTCCCGTCCACAAACAAAACTTTCACAGGGCATCCTCCTTCAAAGCTGTTCTCCGTCCTTAATCGTACCATATAGATGGAGGCTTTTACCTAAAACTAGCTTATTCGACTTTTTTCGTCGAGGCTGGGGCTGCGCCTGGAATATTCCGTTTTCCACCGGAAGGCTCTTCATTGAATTTCTCTTCCAATTGTTCATATGGGATTGAACTTTCCCCTGACCCCCCATCAAGCCGTTCCATGACACGCTCGATTGTCTTTGCAGGAGATGTCAGCGCGATAATTGCGTCTCCGGCAGCTGCTTGCAGCTCGACTTTCGGCGTGAAAAATTCAATCAATCCATCCGCACGCAAGATATATAGGAGGATCGACTTGTCATCACGTTCCCGTAAATATTGTGTATAACTATATTGTTTCGTAATCATCGTCTTCCGGATTACGTGCCCCGCATGCATCCGCTCCTCCAGACTATAAATTGAAATGGAAGGCGAAAAGAGTTTTTGACCACCTGCTATTTTGAATGTCTCCACATCTTGCCCAACATGGAAGGCAGTCTGGAATAAATGCTGTCGCCCTAAATCCGGTGCAAAATCCGCACAGATATGCGCGTTATACGTATCCACTTTCGTCATCGCAAGCATATATCGATAAGGCGTCAAATCCAAATGGTATTCAACCTGTTCAGAAAGGATATCCCCGACATAATTAGGCAGTCCACGTTTTCTTGCCTCAGCTAGTGCTGCCCAGCCCTGATCGACAAGAAGGACTTCATTGCCTGTGTCCTTAATTGATTCAGCAAGCGCAGCAGAGAAACGTGCCCCTCCAATAATCGCAACGCCTGATTCATCTGTTGTCGTCAAATTCAATTTCTTTGCAAGGAACCCAATTGAAAAACCATGTAAAATAACCGTGAATAAGACGAGTGCAAATGTCAATGCAGTTAATAACTCGGCGTCTTCATAGCCATTTTCAAGGAGAATCGTTGCAAAATAACCGGACACCGTCAAAGCGACAATCCCTCTTGGCGCAATCCAGCCAATGAGCAACCTCTCACGATAATTGAGATCTGTCCCTATTGTGGAAATCCAAATTGATAATGGACGGACTACGAAAAGCATTGCAGCGACATACGTAATAATTGCCGGATTGAAAATTTCAATCAATATTTTCGGATCAAGTGAAGCAGTCAGCATGACGAAGATTCCCGAAATGAGAAGTACCGAAATATTCTCTTTGAAATGGCGCACATCATTCAGCGTCGTCAAGCGCATATTCGCCATTTTCATCCCCATTGCCGTTACTGCAAGCAATCCGGTTTCATGCATGATTTCATCCGAGAAGACGAAAGTGAACAGGACAACGACAAAGAGAATCGGAGCTTTCAAATACTCCGGTATGCTTCCCCGCTCAAACGCATTTCCGATAATCAGGGCGGCAAGCCACCCGATGAATACGGCGAATGCGGAGGCTGCAAAGAATAATAATAGTGATTTCAGTGTAACTTCACTATTGATGAATTTAATGAATTCAAACGCAAAGACTGCAAGCAATGCGCCGAAAGGATCCACAACAATGCCTTCCCATTTCAATATTGCAGCAGGGCGCGGCTTCAGCTTCGCCTGCCTTAGCAATGGAAGGATGACGGTCGGACCCGTGACGATGAATAAACCACCGATTATAAAGGAAACTTCCCATGATAGTCCGGCCAAAAAATGCGCGGCAAGTGATCCGGCTATCCATGCGATGAAAGCGCCGATTGTCACAATCCTGCCGACCGGCTTGCTGAATCCTCTAATTTCCCTTACATCCAAATTCAAGCTGCCTTCAAATAAAATGATCGCAACCGCAAAAGTAATGATCGGCCCAAAAAGATCTCCCATCGTTTCCTGCGGATTGATCAAACCAAAAATCGGACCCACAAGCAGGCCTGCCACAGACATGACGACAATTGCAGGCAGTCTGTATTTCCACGCAACCCACTGCGAAAGGATCCCCAACAAAATGACAAGCATCAAGTCGAATAATAACGATTCGAACACGGAATTCCACCCCCGTCCTCCTAAGAATATGTGTTAGTTTACCACAATTCCACTTCCATTCCACACATTTGTACATAACTCCTTTTTTGGAATCATAGGGTTAAAAGAAGAGTAGTTGATAGATAGGTTAGAAAGGGTGATTCCAATAGAAAATCTAAAGAAGAAAACTGTTGCATTCTACATTGTCAGGGCCGATGGGAAGGGCTCTTATCCAGCAAGAAGGGCTGCTGTACTTGCCAAAGCCATCGCAAAAGAAGTGAATGTCCTATTCATTGTAGGAGAAAATTCCCCCACACCGCCTGATGGCTTCAAATCGATTTTAGTTGGTAAAAAGTCCAATCTGCTACAAGTTTTAACTTTCATAAAACCTGATCTTCTTATTCGGGATACGGGTTCAACAATTTCGGAAGAAGTGGAGAAAATACAGGAGATTGTTCCGTCTATCCTCCATTTTGATGATTTCGGGGATGGTGGAAAGCAGGCGGATTTTGTAATCCAAACCCTTTTGGATGACCCTGTGGATGAAGCGCCGGAACATTATGTGAAAGACCGCCAGCTTTTCATCGCCGATCCATCGATGCATAAGTTCAAAAAACACGGACTTAAAAAGCAGCCGCCGGGATCCCTCCCCCATCTGGTCGTCTCGTTCGGGGAAGAGGATGAAGGTAACCTGACGTTCAGGGCATTGCGCCACGTTTCACAGCTACAGATCCCGTTGAAAGTGACCGTCCTTGTCGGGGAAAAATACCCCCATGATGTAAGCACACTTCGGATGATGGCGCTTGGCAGGCGAAACACCATTGTCCAGCAGCCGCCGTATGACCTGCCGGAAGTATATGCAAGTGCAGATGTGATTCTTTGCGCGTCAGGCTATATGCCATATGAAGTCGCTGTCATAGGAATTCCATGCATCATTCTTTCACAAAACGATTTCGAAGTGGGACTTACGTTTCCAAAGGAACAGCACGGCTTCGTCCATCTTGGCCTTGGGCGAAAAGTGAAACAATCGAATCTACTTAATGCAATCATGGAGCCATTGCTGCATGAAACACTGAGAAAACGGGCGATCGAACGCCAACTCTCACTAAAATTAGGCGACGGATTGGACACGGTTTTGGAGACCATATTCTATCTTTTAGAACATCCAAAACGCGGAGTTAGCGGAAAAACAATGTCCGATATGCTAAACTAAAAGAAAACGATTGGAGTTTTCTTCATGAACAAAAGACAGATCGAATCGGCAATCGCCGAATTGAAAATGGACTATATCAGCCTACAAGGCGATGTGGAGAAATTGGAATCGACAGGACATGCAGACTCCGTCCATAAAGCGGAGCAGCGGCTTGCAGCGATGGAAGAAAAACTTGCTTTATTGAATAAACAGCTTGCTGGGCTGTCGGAATGATAGAAAGGCTGTCAACGAATAGAGTTTTCTATTCGTTGACAGCCTTTTAATTCAGTATCTATCAAGCAGTGACGTATTCCCTCACCGCTGAATCATCCATAATTAATTCCTTCAAGTATTTCTTCGCACGGAACAAACGGGATTTCACTGTTCCGATCGATACTTTCATCAAATCTGCAATTTCAATTAATGAGTATTGATAGACGTAGAAGTATTCGATTGTCGTCCGGTAAATGCCATCCAATTGGCCAATTTTTTGTTGGACCATCAATTGGATATCGTTTTGTTCGATCATTTCGACTGGTGTCGGATTATCACTGGGAACCAAATCTAAGATCGGAACGTCCAATGTTTCAGGTTGGTTCATCACATGCTTGCTTCTTCGCACGTCTTTTCTGTAGCGATCACGGAAAGTGTTCATACAGATCGTCGTCAACCAAGCTTTCATGCGATCGACACTATCCATTTTCCCGCTATAGCGGACGACTTTGACCCATACATCTTGCATGAGGTCTTCAGCTTCCTCTTTATTACGAGTTAATTTCAAACATAAATGATATATGTAACGGCCATATTCTTCGTATAGCTCAGTCAAATCCATTTTCATCCGATAACGCCTCCGTTTTGTTGCTGTTGGCTTTATTATCGATGAATTCTTCATTACAAACTATCGCTTTGTCTTTCAGTAATCTTACAAAGTTGTAAGCATCAAAAGCGGAGAGTGGCCGAGAAGAATAAAAATCGCCCCACGACCAATTCGTGGGGCTACTTTTTATTCCTCATCTGCGGCTTCCTCTTTTTCTATTTCCCGTTTCGTGATTTTCATCTTAACAATCCGGCTTCGGTCCATTTCTTCGATTTCGAAATAGAGGTTCTCATATGTAAACCGCTCTCCCGGTTCAGGTACATGGCCTAATTCCTGCATGACAAAGCCGCCGATTGTTTCAAGGTCGGTCGGCAATTCTACATTAAGCAGGTCGATAGCGTCCACAATTTCAAGACGTCCATGGCAGATTAACAAGTGATCATCCTTTTCATAGACAAGCACTTCCTCATCGAAGTCTGTTTCGTCCTCGATGTCTTGACCAATCATCTCTTCGATAATGTCTTCATGCGTGACAATCCCAAGAGTTCCACCATACTCATCCAAAATAACAGCCATATGTTTCTTTTTCGCAAGCATAAGCTTAAACACTTTTTCGACACTCGATGTCTGAACGACGAAAAGCGGCTCATCATCCATAAGTTCGGATAACTTCTTTTCAGGGTACATCGACCATTCGATCAGCATTTTCGAATAAAATACGCCTACAACCCGGTCAATACTTTCCTCGTACACTGGATAACGCGTGTAAAAGTATTCGAGAATTGTGTCCCGCACTTCCTCATATGTCGATTCAATCGGCACCCCAATGATGTCCGTCCTGTGCGTCTCCATGACATCAGAAACATCCTTTTCAGGAAAATCAAGCACACCTTTCAACCGCAGTGATTCTTCCTGCTGAAATGTCCCTTCTGTCGATGCGATATCCACCATTGAACGCAGCTCTTCCTTCGTCAATGTAGCCTCGGTCACCGCACCTTTTGAAATGATACGGATGAAGAAATTCGTGAATAAAGCAAGAAACGCTGTCAATGGGGTAAGTAGTTTTACAATTATAGAGATTGATGGTGCCACTACGTATGCAACTCGATCGGCAAACGTCGCTGAAATCGTTTTTGGCAGCACTTCGCCAAAAATAATGATGACGACCGTCAATATCCCCGTCGCCAATCCAACCTTCCAACCTTTATCGATTGCGATCATCGTAACAAGTGTCGGCATCATAATATTCGCTATATTGTTTCCGATAAGTATTGCAGTAATCATGCGGTCCGGCTTGGAGATAAGATCCCTTAATTTGATCGACTTACGGTCGCCTTGCTCAGCACGAAGCTGGACCTTCATTCGATTGACCGCTGTTAAAGCCGTTTCACTCCCTGAAAGGAAGAACGACATGAATAAAAAGAACCCTAGTGCTATATACAAAAGTGATTCCTCCCGGAGTTATCTGTACTTCTACAATTCGTTCAATTTAGCAACTTTTACATATCATATCATACTCATAATAAATCCGTCCTAATAAATAACTTGATTCGCACCAACGTGATATACTATTTCTAATCACGAATTAATTTTGAAAAGAGGGATTCAGTTGAATCATTTGGAAGCATTGGACGCTTATTTCACGTCAAAAAGAGAAGAACATTTGAATGAATTGAAGGATTTTCTCCGTATTCCAAGCATCAGCGCATTGTCCGAGCATAAGGAAGATATGCAAAAAGCTGCGGAATGGCTGAAAGATTCATTCAAGAACGCAGGGCTTGAAAACCTTTCAATCGATGAAACGGACGGACATCCCGTCGTTTATGGAGATTGGCTACACGCTGAAGGGAAACCTACTATTCTTTTCTACGGCCATTACGACGTTCAGCCTGTCGATCCGTTGAACTTATGGGAAAGCGGACCGTTTGACCCAGAAGTTCGTGATAATAAATTATATGCACGCGGGGCGAGTGACGACAAAGGACAAGTTTTCATGCACATCAAAGCAGTTGAAGCGCTTATGAATGAAAACGGAAGCTTGCCGGTGAATGTTAAATTCATCATCGAAGGTGAAGAAGAAGTCGGAAGCCCGAACCTTGAGAAATATATTGAGGAAAATAAAGAAAAGCTTGCTGCTGACATCATTATCATTTCCGATACCGGAATGTACGGACCCGGAAAACCTGCAATCTGCTATGGATTACGTGGTTTAGCTGGCGTACAAATCGATGTTAAAGGGGCAAAAGGCGATTTGCATTCCGGTATTTACGGTGGCGGTGTGCAAAACCCAATCCATGCCATTTCAGAGATCCTTGCATCGTTCCATGATCAGGAAGGGACTATTTCTGTTGAAGGATTTTACAATGATGTACGCCCTCTTGCTGATGAGGAACGCGAGGCATATCGCGCACTTAATTTTGACGAAGAGGCATTGAAAGAGGAAATCGGAGTAAATGAGCTCTTTGGCGAAAAAGGTTATTCCTATTTAGAGCAGACGTGGACACGCCCTACTCTTGAGGTTAACGGCGTTTTCGGAGGGTTCTCAGGCGAAGGCATTAAAACGGTGTTGCCATCTGAGGCTGGTGCAAAGATCACTTGCCGACTAGTTCCTGACCAAGATCCTGAAGATATCGTAAAAAAATTAAGAGCACATATTGAAAAACATAAACCTGCGGGTGTAACGGTAACTGTTACGGAGTTCGATAAAGGTAAACCATTCATCACGCCATTCGATCACCCGGCAATCCAGGCTGCGGGTAAATCATACGAGAAGGTGTATAATGTGCCGACTGCTTTTACACGTATGGGTGGCTCGATTCCAATTGTGGCGGCTTTTGATGAAATTTTGAATTTGCCGGTTGTCCTTATGGGCTTCGGTTTATCAAGCGAAAATTTCCATGCCCCTAACGAGCATTTCCATTTGGAGAACTTTGATAAGGGATTGCGTGTAATTGGAGATTATTATTATGAGCTTGCCGGATTCTCGAAAGAAGATTTGAGGAAGTAAGACAAATAAAAGAAGGGCAATCCCAATCATCGGGAATGCCCTTTGTATTTATTCTTCTCCTACCTCGGTTGCTTCTTCTTCCCTGCCGTAATACGTAACGATATCTTCAAGTGGTGTGCGTGTGCGGTTCTTTGGGTAGTCGTCATAGTAGCCGAATTGTAGCATGCTGATGATACGCTCTCCATGTTTCACGCCAAGCTCTTCACGGAACTTCGGATTGTCGAGGAATACTGGTGTTTTCCAGCAAGAACCGATGCCTTTATCCCAAGCAAGTAGCATTGCATTTTGAATGAGCATGCTTGCTGCTGCATAGTCTTCAAGCCTTTCCTTTTGGCGCACATCTTCCTTTACGATAACAAACACGACCGCCCCAGGGGCGCGGAATGTTTTCATCTTTTTTTCCAATTCTTCTTCGGAAAGGTCCTTCCATTTCGGCACTCCGTATTCTTTCAGTACTTCTTGGAATTTGATGTACTCTTTATTAGCAGCCACGACGAAACGCCATGGATTACGTAAGCCATGATTCGGTGCCCATCTTGCATCATCTAAAATCTCATTTATATTTTCAAGATCGACCGGTTGCCCGTTGAAATTCTTGATCGATCGGCGGTTGACGATTGCATCCCTAACTGATAATGATTGTTCATTCATAATTACAAACTCCCCTTTTCATTCGTACTTCCAACCATCATTATACACAAATTCCTTGCAACGGGGAGGATGTCCCAAAATACAGGGTGGTATTCAGAACAATTCTTCTTTTGGTATTCCACTAAATTACTATTCATAGTATAATAAAGAAAGAATAGAAAGTTTTGAAAAAAGGATGGCGGACAATGACTAAAAAACCGATTGCATGGATTACAGACAGTACTGCATACATCACTGAAGAATTGAAACAACACCCTGATTTTTATTCGATTCCCCTAAATATACATTTCGGGGAAAAGCAATTCGTGGATGGAATCGACCTTACTCCCAGCCAATTATACGAAAACATCAAGAATGCAACCGAGTTCCCAAAAACATCGCAACCTTCAGCAGGAGAGTTTGCCGAAAAGTTTAAGCAGATTGCGGAGAACTATGAACAGGCAATCGCAGTTCACGTATCAAGCAATTTAAGCGGAACACTTGCCTCTTCGATGGCAGGAGCCGAAATTGCGGAGTTCCCGATTACGTTCATCGATTCCCTCTCTGTTTCTTACGGTATTACGGGGTTAATCGAAAAAGGCATAAAGATGCAAGAATCCGGTGCTTCTGTAGGTGAAATTAAAGACCATCTTGAAAAGACAGCCGGGTCGCTACATAATTTCATCCTTATCGGTCAATTGGAGCAGCTATACAAAGGTGGACGAATGAGTGGCGTGCAATTCTTCCTTGGCAGCCTATTGAAAGTGAAGCCTGTCATTCAAATTACAACCGATGGCAAATTGGAAGCGATCGAAAAGGTGCGTTCCGAAAAGAAGGCGCTCCAATATTTGGTTGACAAAGTGCTTGAAAGGCATCCGGCGGGCAAGGGCAAAATTTATTTGATGCAAGGAAATGTACTCGAACAAGCTGAACAGCTGAAGACAATGATTAGAAATGAGGCTCCCGGTATTGAAGTGGAAATCGGGGATATCAGCTCGACGTTGGCAGTCCACGCAGGCGAAGGTACACTTGCAGTATTATGGTATGACTGAACGCAAGTAACTATACAGTAGCACACAAAAAAGCTTGAGTTGAATTTTCACCTCAAGCTTTTTTACTTTATTGTGGCATGTAAGGATTTAATTAAAGCACCCCGTTACACAGTAATTACCACTTTACCTTGAGCGTGACCTTCCTGGAAATAGTTGAAAGCCTCGACTATTTCACTAATATTATACTGTTTATCAATTATTGGTTTTACTTTACCAGTCTCAAGTAATTCTTTTACATAATTTAAGTCTTCTTGGTTTGCTCTCTGTAACAGTGTACTCATTTTCTTGCTTCCAGCCATTGAAATAAACGGACCAAATAATAACGTTCTGAAAAGTTGTGATTCTGAACCTCCAACGTGAACGAAAATCCCATTTGGTTTTAGTAGACGTTTATATAATGAAATGGGATTAGAACCGTTCACGCCAAGGATCAGGTCGTAACACTCCTCAACTTGGGTGAAATCCTCTTTTGTATAATCAATGATATGGTCTGCTCCTATTGAACGCAATATCTCTAAATTTCTTGTACTGCATACTCCTGTGACTTCAGCCCCGAAGGATTTGGCAATTTGCACCGCGAAAGTACCGATGCCACCAGATGCCCCATAAATCAATACTTTATGTCCCGATTTAATCTTACCTTTATTACGCAGTCCCTGTAACGCAGTCACACCTGCCATCGGAGTCGCAGCAGCTTCCTCGAAGGAGATATTTTTTGGCTTTAAGGATAGTGCATATTCTGGGACAGATACGTATTCAGCAAAACCTCCCCAGCCACATTGGGAGAGATCGCCAAATACCTCATCACCTATTTGAAATAGCTTAACATCTTTACCGACAGCTTCAACTGTACCGGCTACGTCACCTCCTAAAATAGAGTATTTTGGTTTTGTTAATCCGAAGGCAAAACGGGCTAAGAAAGGTTCGCCTTTCAAAAGAACCAAGTTCCCAAAGTTCAAAGATGCTGCATGAACTTTTATCAATACTCGATTTTCGGTAGGTAAGGGTTTTTCAATTTCTCTTAATTCAAGTACATCCGGTGAACCATATTTATTACTAACTATCGCCTTTATAAAACCGCCCCCATTTTTCTATAAATCCACAGTCTTTTATCTGTTCAGGAAAAATTATCGTTAATTTTAAAGAATGCATACTGGGCACTTTCCCGCCACGCATAGGAATCCTTATAATCCCACGTCCGATGATAGGCGTCATAGGTGTGCGCATTGACAAGTGGCGCGCCGTTGATGT
The DNA here is from genome assembly GCF_030433715.1 of Sporosarcina highlanderae. Lineage (GTDB taxonomy): Bacteria > Bacillota > Bacilli > Bacillales_A > Planococcaceae > Sporosarcina > Sporosarcina highlanderae. Next base: position 265,272 of record NZ_JAROCC010000001.1, read on the forward strand.
CCTTTGCGGTGACAATCGTCGAGTGATCGTATCTCCCGTCTCCCTGGAAATCATAGAAAATTAGATCCCCTAAATCCAACTCATAAGGTGAACTGACCTTCTTTGCGGTCAACCCTTTTTTCGAACCTGCCACGTACCAATGCAACGAGTGTGAAACCGACCAACTAAAACTCCACGTCCCACCCTGCAACCACCATCCCTTCCCACGATTCGGATAGCCATACATAGGTGCCCCACCTGCCCGCAAGCATTGCGAAATATAATTTGTGCAATCGACGTCGAATGAAGGATACGCCGGATTTCTCCCATTCCACCATTGATCCGCGTACCTGACTGCTGCTTCACGACTGTACAATATAACACCCCCCTGCCATGGTATGAAGAAGGTGCAGGCGGAATGCACAATAGTTGTACAAATCGTCTACCTTTAATTGGCACTAACTCCCATTTACTAAAGAGGGAGTTCGCAACTATACTAATATAAGGTTAATTAATATGTATAAGGAGAGTTATATGCAATCATCAATACCATGTCCAAATTGTCAAACAGCCCTAACACTCAAGGACTATGAACACTTTTCATCCTCTTTTACCATGAAGTGTCCATACTGCAAAGTTAGATTAAAAGAAACAAAAGTAACTCCCCTTTTAATGATTGGGGCATTGGCAGTTGTTCCATTATTTATTTTCTTAACGGAAACAGTCATTTCTTTGCTATCCGGCATCATACCAGCTATTGAAAAAGTGCCTACTAGTCTTGTGTTTTTTAGTCTGCTCTATCCAGTTTACGCCCTATATGCACGATTTAATGGACTTATTATGTTTAACAAAGGGAATTTGCAATTGAAAAAGCGACAGTAAAGAATAAAAAAGAAGACCTGTCAAATATCTAATTTGACAGGTCTTTTAAATATGGAGCATACCGGGTTCGAACCGGTGATTTGTATTTTCAATTAATGAATTGTGTTAATAACCGATTAAACTTATCACGTTCTTCCCAAAAAGCACCATGGCCACTAAAGTTAAACGGGACTAACTGCGAGTTTGGGATTAATTCATTTTGCTCCTTAGCTTGTGAAAATGGAATAACTTTATCGTGGATGCCGTGAATAATTAAAGTGGGGGCAACTATTTTTCGTAGGTCCTCGTACAAATTCTCGTCTCTCAATAAAACAATGATTGCAGCCGTCGACCATCCAGCAGCTTGCATACCCATCTGAAAGAACCAATCCGAGAAACGATCAGTTATATACTGAAAGAAAAAGCCATCGATTACTTCCTGCATCAACTTCGGTCGATCATTTAACGTTTGCATAAGATATCGGTTCGCAGTTTCCTCTGAAAAACCCAGGGGGGCTGCAGCGTCAACAAGTACAAGCCGGGAGACTCCGTAACCGTTATATCTAGTCATATATCGAATTGCAATAGCCCCACCCGTCGAGTGACCTACAAGCGCAAAATTTTCTAATTGAAGAGTACCGACAACAGCGCGGATATCATCGGCCAATCTGTCTAACGTATAACCGTCGAATGGCTTATCCGAATTGCCAAAGCCTCTCCAGTCTATGCCGATACAGCGGTACCCCATAGATGGCAGAACATTAAACTGATATTCGAACTGTTTATGGCTCAACGGCCATCCATGTATAAAGACAATTGTCTTGCTACCCTCCGGATTAAGATCTTCAACATACAAATTTACACCTGACTCTACAGTAACCAAATACCCGATAACGATTCCTCCGTCGTTATAATGACTTCACCTATATGTATTCAGCTTTGAAGACATAGGTGCTAACCTTCTGTTCAATGAAAAAAGAACCCTGCCAAATGTTAATTTGACAAGGTTCCTAAGAATGGAGTCGATGGGGATTGAACCCACAACCTTCGCACTGCCAGCGCGACACTCTCCCATTGAGCTACGACCCCGAAATGAAATCATATCAAAAACGTGGCACTCTCCTAACTGAGCTAATGCCTCGTAAATCTGATACAATATAAAGTATATCATGGTAAACGAAAAAGACAATAGGTTGGGGGGATCTTCTTGCAGCATGCTGAACGGGAGATAACGGACCAGGTGAATCTTTGTGATCGCAAAGGGATGCTAAATCCTGAGGCGATTGGTTTTGCCAGACGTCCGCTCATTATAAGCAATTTAAAGGGCCATTTCATGCGGAAAAAGAAATGGAATTATTGGTGTGTGTTCGGCGAGGATCTTCTTTTTTCTGCGACAATCAGCCATCTTGGTTATGCGGCAGTTTGCTTTGTCTATCTCCTTGATTACGAAACGCAGCGCTTTTATGAGAAACAGATTGTCCTTCCGGTTGGTCGGAAAGTGAAGATGCCGGAGGAAGTGCTTGAAAGTGTGAAATTCGTGAACGACCGGGTTTCCGTCCAGCTTGTGCATATGCAGGGAGAGACTCATTTATCTGTCACGATTCCGGATTTTGACAATGAAGTGCTTCATGCCGACTTGCATATTTTACATCCGAAGCAGGATGATTCCCTAAACGTCGTCATTCCGTGGAAAAGAGATTTGTTTCAATTTACAGCGAAGCACCATACATTGCCGACAGCAGGTTTTGTGAAGATCGGCAATAAACGATATAATTTTAACCCGGATTATAGCTTTGCTGTCCTCGATTATGGGCGTGGAGTTTGGCCGCGAAATGCCGAATGGAATTGGGCAATGGCTTCGCAGCGTTCGGGAGGCAGACGGATCGGGCTGAACTTTGGGGGCAAATGGACAGATGGAGCGGGCATGACAGAGAATGCTGTTTTTGTAGATGGCGCAATGACGAAGATTCATGAGGATGTCATTTTCACATATAACCCAGAAAACTTCATGCACCCTTGGCATATCCGCACAAAGTTTTCCGATCAAGTAAACTTGACGTTCTCCCCTTTCTTTGAACGAACGTCCAAAACGAATGCGCAGATTGTCCAAACAAATGTGCATCAGCTTGTAGGCTATTTCAATGGTTTTGTTAAGTTGCACGATGGCACGACTCTCCGCATCCGGCAAATGTTAGGGTGTTCAGAGGAGCATAAGGCGAAATGGTGAATTGAAAACAACCGGCATGGTGCCGGTTGTTTTTGTTTTGGGGTGGAATTGTGGGGGTTATCACCACTCAGACCGGGTTTATCACCATTTAAAAAGAGTTTATCACCACTTAGAACGCAGTTATCACCACTCAAGCCTACTTTATCACCACTTCCGCATGATTTGCTTTGTGAGAATGAAGTCAACACCCCTCCCCAGTGTTTAATTTCCCCCAATCAAGGAAATTAATGAAGATATACTATAACTGGAGGTTTGCAATTATGAGGAACACTTTGAGGACCGCGATGTTCTTGTTATTTGCTGTGCTGATTTTAGGAGCGTGCGGGAATTCAAATAAGGATGTGGGCAAGGGGCCGGACAAGCCTTTGCAGCAGGATAATACGCTCTCCGTTAAAACCGACGTAGAAGGTGGGAGTTTGGATTCCGGCAAAGGATATGGTTTTGATAAATTTGATTTGGAAATAGAGGTTGACGGGCAGGAAGTTGTGGATGTGCAGTATGCTGTAGCCAAATCACATAGCGCGTCGTACAAGAATAAGTTGGCAGGGCTGAATTTGGAGGGCACAGAAGCGTTCAATAAACTGGATAAGCTTTTCATGGATATTAATCTGACGAAGGATATGGCGAAACAGGATGTAATTGATAAGATCATGAAGTGGTTCGGTTTGGATACGTATACGCGGTTTGAGTTAGAAGTAGATTTCGATGATGGTACTAAATTGGATATTGATGAATCCAAATAAAAAAGGCTGCGTCCCACGCAGCCTTTTTTCCTATATCTTCGAATCCATCAACATTGTGTAGTAAACGCCTTGCTTTTCGATCAATTCGTCCTGGCTTCCGGATTCGACTAATTTTCCTTGGCCCATGACGTAGACAGTGTCCGCTTTTCGAACTGTGTTCAGTCTGTGGGCGATGACGAAGCTTGTTCGTCCTTCCATCAATCGCTCCAACGCTTCCTGGATTTGCAGCTCCGTAACGGTGTCGATGCTACTTGTCGCTTCATCTAAAAGCAGCAATACCGGGTCGGCGACGAGCGCTCTCGCGATGGAAAGCAATTGTTTCTGACCTTGTGAAATCTCTCCACCATCCGCTGTCAAAACAGTGTTGTAGCCATCTTCAAGTCTTGAAATGAAGCTATGCGCATTTGCCTGTTTCGCAGCCTCAATCACTTCTTCGTCAGTTGCATCGAGCCTTCCGTAACGGATGTTTTCCATTACGCTTGCTTCGAATAGGAACGGGTCTTGCAAAACGAAGGCCATTTGACTGCGTAGCGTTTGACGCGGCAGGTCTTTGATTGGAATTCCGTCGATTAAAATATCACCTTTATTCGTTTCATAGAATCGTGCAAGAAGCTGCATGATTGTTGTCTTCCCTGCACCGGTTGCGCCGACGAACGCGGCAGTTTCACCCGATTTTACATGGAACGAAACATCGTCAATCGTATAGCCGTCCGTTTCAACAGCATAACCGAAGGATACGTTACGGAACTCGACGTCCCCTTTCAACTTCGTATCCGCGTGCTCCTTTGCATCATCTTTCTCAATCGGCTCATCCATGATTTTGAATACACGCTCCGCCCCTGCAATAGCCGAGAGGACCGTATTGAATTGGTTCGATAGATCATTAAGCGGCCTTGTGAATTGGCGTGCATACTCAGAAAAGATGACAATCGTACCGATTGTGACAAGACCATCACTATTAAGAGCCAATAGACCACCGACTCCTGCAACGATTGCGAAGGCGGCATTATTCAGCATGTTCATCACTTTCGGGATGAACCCTGAATATGTCATTGCCCAAAATCCTGTGCGACGGAGACGTTCGCTTTTTTGTGCGAATTCCTCCATTACCCTCTCCTCTTGGGAAAACGCCTTGACAATCCGCTGGCCGGAAATCGTTTCTTCAATCATCCCGTTCAACTCACCAACCGCTTGCTGCTGTTCTTTAAAGAGCAAGCCTGTTCGACGGGTGATCCACCGAATGGCGATGAACATGACTGGAACGATAATCATCGTGAGCAGTGTCAAAATTGGGCTTAAGTAAAGCATTACAGCCAATGTTCCCGTCAATGTCAAAATACTCGAGAACACCTGGATGAATGAGGAGTTCAACGTCTGACTGACGTTTTCGATATCATTTGTCACACGACTCATCAATTCCCCATGCTGCCGTCTATCGAAAAACGTTACCGGCAGTTTTTGAAGATGTGAGAATAAATTCGTGCGCAATCTCAGTATTGTTTGTTGCGCTATGCCAACCATCCAAAAACTTTGGAAATAAGTTGTAAGTGACAAGCCCGCATAAATCGCGATCAACAGCCCGATTGTACCTGCCAAACCGTCAAACTGCATCGGAATAATATATTGATCTATGATTTTACCTATCAACAGCGGCCCTAAAAGTGCAAAACCGGAGCTAAAGAGAACGAGTGCAAGCACCGTAATGAGCAAGCCCCTTTGTTCATCAACAAGCTTCCAAATTCTTAGTAAAACTGACTTCCAATCACCTGCCCGCTCCACCTTTTTCTTGCCGGGCCCTTTAATATCTTCCTTTTTAATAATCGGTTCATAGCCGAAAGGTTTAGTTATCCGCACCATTGATGACCACCTCCTCTTCTGACTGGGATTCGGCAATTTTCCGATAAAGTTCGGATTGAGCCATCAAGTCTGCATGGGTGCCGTAACCAACAACTTTCCCCTCATCGAGTAAGAGAATCTTATCCGCACCTCTTGCTGTCTGCACTTTTTGAGTAACGACGAGCATAGTCGCAGCTTCCTTGGCCAATGCATCCCATAAGGCGTTTTCCGTTTTAACGTCCAACGCACTTGTGCTATCGTCAAGAATTAGGATTGAAGGCTTCCTGACAAGTGCCCGCGCAATGGATAGTCTCTGTTTTTGCCCACCTGATAGATTGACCCCTTTTTGTCCAACACGCGTTTTATACTTTTGAGGGAATAAATCAATTGATTCGTGAATTTGTGCCTTTTTCGCGGCTTCCTCAAGCTCATCAGGCGCAGCATCAGAATCCCCCCAAGAAAGGTTTTCAAGAATCGAACCCGTGAAAAGGATAGATTGCTGTGGAACAAGCCCGATCGTATCGCGTAAATCCTTTAACGGCCAATCATTCACTTCTACTCCACCAACAAAAATCTTCCCTTCGGTTGCTTCGAAAATACGCGGGATCAGATTTAGAAGAGTGGATTTTCCTGACCCAGTCGCTCCCATGATGGCAAGTTTCTCACCGGTCGCCACATTGAATGAAACATTGTCCAAAATCGGCTCAGGCTTTCCTTTATAATTGAACGAAACATTCTCGAATCGTAGCTCACCTTTAAATCGAGTGAAGCTTGAGCTTTCAGAATCATGCTGTTCCAAATCATCGTTCGCAAGCAGTACTTCCTCCAAACGCTCAGAAGATGCTTTAGCCCGCGAGAACGCAACAAGGATCCATGCGAACATCGAGAATGCCCCCGTCATCCGCATTGCATAGTTGACGACGGCAACAAGTTCACCGACTTGTGCTTCCCCAGTGCGGATTTCAGCGGAACCGAACCAAAGAACGGCCATCAAACTTACGTTCATGACAAACAATAGAACAGGCAAAATCAGCTCCATCATCCGCATCGCTTTAACGGTATCCTTCTTTAATGCATCTGCAACTTTCATGAATCTACTTGCTTCATACATTCCTCGTAAATAGGCTTTTATCAAACGGACCGCTTGTAAATTCTCCTGGATGACGCGGTTGACTCGGTCAAGCCTACGTTGAACGTTAGCAAAATAGCCTACCCCTTTTCGCGCCATGATGAATAGGAAAATAAATAAAAACGGCGCACCAAGAACTAAATACATTGCCAATTTCACATTGACAACAAATGCCATCACCAAACTACCAATAACTAATAATGGTGCTCGCAACATTACTCGCAAGCCCATGAATAGGACGTTTTGCGCCATCGACACGTCGCTAGTTAACCTTGTGATCAATCCCGATGTCGGGAATCGTAAAAACGTTGCCATGGAAAACGCCTGCACTTGGCGGAATAATGCCTGGCGCAAGTCATAAGCGAAGCTTTGCGCTGCGTGTGCGGCAAAATAGGAATTGATCACACCCGAAAAGAATGCGACAAATGCCAACCCCATCATGACACTTCCCCACGTCCATACAATGTTAGTGTCTTCCGCCAAAATACCATCGTCAATAATCTTGGCGATCAATAACGGCTGGATGAGCTCCACTGCAAGCTCCAAAAACATGAGGAGCAAGGCGATGAGCATCGGCCACTTATATGCCTTGGCGTATGAAAAAACTGTCTTCATTTCCTAACCCCCAAAAACTACTTCGTAATACGAATTATTTTTCTCTTGTCACCATTATGCCACAAACTGAGATTTCTGTATAGAGTGCATATTGTGTAATTCGGAAAACGTAATTGAACAATTGTTAATTCAGACCATTTTTTTGGTCATAAAATACTCTAATAATTTCCAAACCAAATTAGACTGCATATTAATCTATCATCTTGTATAATGAATTAGATAAGCACGTAGAAAGGGGACAAAGAGATGAGTACGGCAAACACTACTACAATAAATGAATTGCCGCATATCATGGATAGTCTGATTCAATTCCTAATGGTGACTCGCACTGACAGTGAAGGCTTGATAACATACACAAATAATAACTTCCTTGGTGCAAGCGATTGGACGCCAAAACGTATTTTAGGTAGATCCTTCTGGCAAATGTTTTCGGAGGAAAAAGAGGGCCAGACTCAAGCCGATGCGATCTGGAACAGAATTTCAAGTGGAAAGTCCTTTTTCGGGAAAGTTGAGAAACTTTCACGTAACGGCGACCCTTATTTTGTCAAAATGATAGCGATTCCAATAATGGATGATGCTGGAATACTTGAATCCGCAACATTTCTTGAGCTCGATATTACAGAAGACATCGAGTTGCAGGAAAAACTACAACAAATTGCATTTATAGACTTCGAAACGGGATTGATGAGCCGCCACAAATTAGAAGCGGTGGCAAATGAATTCATCAATGAAAACAGACATTTTTCATTCGTCTACATAACAATAGATCATTATTACACATTGAAAGATTTACAATCAAATGAGTCAGAGTCCGTTTTAATACGGGAATTCACAAACAGGCTGAAACGGTATTTCCAAGGGGATCCGATTGCAAGGATGGGAGTCAGTCAATTCGTGGTGTTGACAGGCTTCGGGGATTGGTTCGTCCAAGGTTTCCTTGGGTTTTTAAAAGAGCAACCAATTTATCTTGAAAATCATTCATTGCCTCTTTCTGTAAGCGGTAGCATTGTTCGCTATCCGGAAGACCAGCAGTCCTATACGCAACTGATAAAAGCATCTTTGGCCGCTATAAGTAATCACGCCGACCAGGGTAGCGGCAAAATTTCTTCTTTGTCAGCCGATTCCCATAAGGATTTAAACCGCCGTTTCATCATCGACAAAAAAATGCTTACAGCTTTGGACCATCAAAATTTGCAGGTCTTCTACCAGCCACAATTGGACATTGCGACTGATAAAGTAAAGGTCTATGAGGCTCTCGTAAGATGGGAAGATGAGGAGTTAGGGTATGTAAATCCAGATGAACTCATTCCGATTGCGGAGGAAAATGGATTGATTCATGCAATCGGGGCTTATGTAATTGAGGAAGCTGCTAATCTGGCGATGGAGTTAATGAAAAATGACCAGGATATTAGCATTTCAGTTAACACTTCTGTAAGGGAATTCGGCGATTCTTTCCAAATGAAAGAAAAACTGATGGGGATTTTGCAAGAAACAAAATGCCCACCCGATAAAATCCAGTTGGAAATCACCGAAAAATTCGCATTTCAAGCTGAGCAGGAACAGTCCATAATCCGTCAGATGAAAGTCTTAAAGGACAAGGGCATTCAATTCATCTTGGATGATTTCGGAACTGGATATGCATCGTTCAGGTATATGCAGCATTTGCCGATCTCAAAGGTGAAGATTGATAAGGTCTTTGTGAATTCTTTATTGACCATGCCTAAGACGAAGCAACTCGTTGAGGGGATGATTCTTTTCGGCAAATCAATGGGCTTCTATGTCATCGCAGAAGGCGTTGAAACGAAGGAACAGTTTGAGTTGCTGAAGGAAATGGGTGTCGATGCTGTTCAAGGGTATTATATCGGGGCACCGATGAGGAGAAATGAAATATTTTAAAGGACGGAGTACTCCAAGGACGAGTGCTTCGTCTTTTTTTCGCAAAAAAACGAGGCAGCCGGCTGCCCCGTTTTCCATCATCTTAATTTCAATGAATCAGTTTTCTTATAGTTATTCATATCATAGCTATTGATTTCACGGGAAGCAATGGTATAAATCGTATCGCCACTGTAAATAAGTCGTTGAATTTGGGTTTCCCACATTTCATACTCCTCATTTGGGGCTTTCGCTTTTATGAGATCGCCTTTCAAAACGATTCCTTTGTCCGGTGTGATTTCATAGACCAACGCTCCTGATCCTTTATAGTCCAGTGCGAATTCCTTATTGGATTTTTCGTAAATGCTGACAGGAAAACCGAATAGATTGCGGGCTCTATGCTCGAACAGCGCTTTGTGATCGTATTGTAGCGAAGAGTAAGTTCCTTGCCCGCCGATGACTTCCGTAAACTTCTCTTTTGGATTGTTGAAATCAGTTACATCAAATAACGAGATTTTCATACCTTCCGTAGTGATAATCGGCTCGCCTCCCGAAGGGTTCTTTCGTGATGAAGTTTCATATCCAAAACCGATTAAATGATTTTCATCCAAAGGATGCAAGTAGTTTGAGAAGCCCGGAATTTTCAGCTCGCCTAACACTTCTGGTTTTGTCGGATCGGCAACATCGATGACGAAGAGAGGGTCTGTCTCTCTGAACGTGACCATATAGGCTTTATCCCCCATGAATCGTGCCGAGTAAATCCGCTCCCCCTCTGCGAGTCCTTCCACCGATCCAACTAATTGCATGCCATCATTTAAAATGAACAAGTGATTTTTCGAAGGGTTTTTGTCATCCCACATATTCCCTTCCGTCATGACTACCCGGAAGTTGCCATTATATTCGTCCATCGAGAATTGATTCAGAATGGTCCCTTTAAACTCAGCCGAGCTGTAGAAGACGACTTTTGTTCCATCAAGGTTAAACTTGAAAAACCCAGTACTTGCTTTACCGGGATTCCAAATCATCATTTCCCTTCCGCCTTTATTCTTTTCCATCTCGTATTTCATCGCAGTTAAATATAAGCTGTCTTTTGTCATATACATTTGGCTACTACTTCCAAGGAACCCTTTCGTTTCAAGCATCCCTGTTTCCGCTGAGTCTAAGTCAATTGCCGAAATGACAGTATATGAGGCTTCCATTGACCCAGGTAAAATTGCGATGTCCTCAAATTCCAAATAACTCTTTTCTTCTTCCCCATTCGAGTCTAAAATGACCGGTCGCAACGTTTCTCCCTCGATTTCATCCATTGCCCAGTAGTGCGGATGCATAGTGGTCACTAAGTAAAGGATATTGTTAGCTTTCCGTGCGTTACTCAAATGGCCTTCAATACCGATTTCGCGAATCAACTCCGGATTTTCTGGGTTCTTCACCGAGTAAATGCTGACCGTACTCATTCCATTGACAGGCATAATCATGTCTGTAGCTACCTTTTTCTCGGAATAGGGTTCGTACTTATCCCCAAGAACTATCAATAGATCACCATGCAAGAAAAGCTGCGAAGCATAGTGGTATTCTTCCATTTTAACGGTGGAGACTAACTTCATTTTGCTTGAATCACGGATATCAACGATTTCCACAGCTGTCCCATCTGAAATGGCATATATATAATCGCCATTTGTTTTGACGAAATCCGACTCATCGACACCCTCCACCTGAATGTTAGTCGATGAATAGTCAGCAGCGCCTCCTTCCGCTTTAGCTGATTCCGCAGAATCGCTCAACGCAAATCTTTCCCTCAAACCTCCGTCCCGCGTTCGTGTTTGCATATCCCTGATTGTCTCGAAATATGCCTTCAAATCCTTTGCAGAGCTGATTGATTCGATGGAATCATATACAGTGAACTCAAGTTTATCTAAATTAAGCGACTTGAAAAACTTGCTGTTTACAGCTCTATCGTCAAGATGCAGTGTGTACTTACCTGGCTGTAATCCATTCACTTGAACGGATTGACCGTCTTTCGACAGCTCCATCTCGGCCTGAACTTTCTTGCCATGCTGATCGGTCACATAAATATATCCTGCCGTTATAGAATCCGTCACAAGGGGTTCAGAAAAATAAGCATTCCATCCATTATCGGTTAATGCCGTACCTGCAGCGGAAACGGTCACCTTCTTAATCATAAAAGCAAAACTTATAACTAACACGATGATAATCGAAGCTGCGCCAAGCCAAACAAGCGGTTTTCTCACCTTTAACATCCTCCTTGATGCCTCTTTATAAAAGTAGACTGTTTTTTTGCAATTTAGTTTCACTCTAAAAAAAACATTTCTACTAATCAACTTGAATATGATAGTATTGAGGAGTATCAAATATAAAGGGGGATTTAGAGAAATGAAAACGTTAACAAGATGGTCGAATACGATCATGGAAAGGTATTTGCCGGATCCATACATATTTGTGGCGATACTGACATTGGTCGTATTCCTACTCGGTCTCGGTTTAACCGATTCGGGTCCACTCGACATGGTCGTTCACTGGGGAGATGGCTTCTGGGGACTTTTATCCTTCACTATGCAGATGGTTATCGTTTTAGTGGCAGGTCATGTGTTGGCAAGTAGCCCAGTCTTCAAAAAACTATTGAGTTCAATGGCAGGATTGGCGAAATCGCCTGGTCAAGCAATTGTGCTTGTCACAGTTGTATCGCTTATCGCTTGCTGGATCAACTGGGGGTTCGGCCTTGTCATCGGGGCATTGTTCGCCAAGGAGATTGCTAAAAAGGTAACGACTGTCGACTATCGTCTATTAATTGCAAGCGCTTACTCAGGATTCATTATTTGGCACGGTGGTTTAGGTGGGTCAATCCCATTATCCATCGCGACTGCTGATCATCCTTTTTCAGGTGTCATGGGTGTCGTTCCGACGTCCGAAACGATTTTTTCAACGTATAATCTATTAATTATCGGAATCCTTTTCATTACTTTACCGTTGTTGAACCGTTTCATGATGCCGAAACCGGAGGATACTGTCACTGTCGATCCTAAACTATTGGAAGATGAAATCGAAGTAGAAGAGGTTGCGGAAAAAACTCCTGCAGCACGTCTTGAAAATAGCTTCATCCTTTCAATGTTAATCGGCGCATTGGGTGTTGTCTATCTCGTACAACACTTTGTTGGTAAAGGCTTCGATTTGAACTTGAATATCGTCAACTTGATCTTCTTTATTCTTGGTATCATTTTCCACGGGACGCCGAGACGTTTCCTTGCGGCTGTTGCAAATGCTGTTAGGACGGCTGGCGGTATTATTATTCAGTTCCCGTTCTACGCAGGAATCATGGGCATGATGGTTGCATCAGGCTTAGCAGGTGTTATGTCCGAATGGTTCGTCAGCATCTCGACAGAAGCGACATTCCCGCTCTTCACATTCTATGCTGCGGGTCTTGTTAACTTCTTCGTACCTTCAGGTGGCGGCCAATGGGCAGTTCAAGCACCAATTATGCTTGAAGCGGCAACTACACTTGGCGTGAGCTACTCGAAAACAGCTATGGCGATCGCTTGGGGTGACGCTTGGACAAATATGATCCAACCGTTCTGGGCATTGCCTGCACTTGCGATTGCAGGATTGCGCGCGAAGGATATCATGGGCTACTGTGTATTCGTGTTAGTGTTAAGCGGTATTGTTGTAAGTATTGGTTTGTTCTTCTTTTAATTAACAAAAAACATCCGAAGCGTCGTTTTGACGACTTCGGATGTTTTTTTGTTCATTCCCCCAACACTTCTATACAAGCGATAATCGCCCGCTTTAAATCTTCATGGGACCAGCTTGGCACTCGGCCATGCTCGACTCCAAGATCATGTGAAGCCGGGATGTGAATAAAACCGGCAAGCATGTCGGGACGCTGTTCATTCACAAAATGCAGTTCACGATACATGACGTGGTTGCATAAATATGCCCCGGCAGTGTTCGAAATTTCTGCTGGCAACCCTTGCGCCTTCATAGCTTCGACCATTTTCCGAATCGGCATATTTGTAAAATACCCGTCTGCTCCATCTTCAATAATCGGCTCATCCACAGGTGCATGTCCGCTATTATCCTTCGCACCATCGTTCACATTGATGGCGATCCGCTCAGGAGTAACTTTAAATCTTCCGCCAGATAGGCCAAGTGACAATACTGCGTCTGGTTGCAGTTTTTCAATATGCGAAATGACAAGATCTCCTGAAACACTGAAATCGACCGGCAGGATTTCGCTATGGATTTTGTATCCCCCGATTTCCATGCCATGCAATTCATCAGCAATCTTTTGGGTTGGGTTAATCGGAAAGTTCAAGAATGGTTCAAAACCTGTTAATAATAGTTTTTTCATTTTTCAGTTCCCCCTTCACTGTATTATAACGGATTCCGAAGCATCTTGGGTAGTTGTCGGAAAGTTTATATTGCACCTGTCAGGGAATACTTGAGTACATTGACTTTTCGAAGGAGGAGTATAAATGACGAATGATAAATACGAGAAAAAAGATGAACAAGTGACACCACAAACGCAAAATAAACAACCTGGAATCGAAGCAGAAATGGATCCACTACCGTTATTTGATGATGAAAATTATAAAGGCTCGGGAAAATTAAAAGGGAAAAACGCCTTGATTACCGGTGGAGACAGCGGAATCGGACGCGCCGTCGCAGTCGCATATGCAAAAGAAGGAGCAAATGTGGCAATTGCATATTTAGATGAAGCCGAAGATGTCGATGCAAATAAAACCATTGAACTCATCGAGAAATACGGTGGGAGAGCGATGAAAATCCGCACTGACATAAGCGAAGAAGAGAACTGTGAGCAGTTGATTGATGATGTCATTCAAGAATTCGGCAGTTTGAATATCCTTGTGAACAATGCAGGAAAGCAGTTTCCTCAAGATGACATCGCTCAGATTTCGAGTGATCAGCTACGGGAGACATTTGAAACGAACTTTTTCGGTCTGTTTTATTTATCGAAGGCGGCTTTGGCTCATATGAAAGAAGGCGATTGCATTATCAATACTTCATCCGTTACGGCGTATAACGGTTCGCCAGGACTAATCGATTATTCTGCAACGAAAGGCGCCATTACTACGTTTACAAGGTCGCTTGCTTTGAATTTGGCTGGCAAAGGCATTCGTGTAAATGCCGTTGCACCAGGCCCGATATGGACACCGCTGATTCCCGCGACATTCGATGCGAAAAAAGTCGAACAGCACGGGGCTGATACACCGGTGAAACGCCGAGGCCAACCGGCGGAAAATGCTCCGGCTTATGTGTTTTTAGCTTCGAACGATTCAAGTTATATGACCGGACAGACGATTCATGTTGATGGCGGCGATTATGTGGGTTCTTGATTGATACTTCGGAACAGACTTGAGCGCGGGTCGGCGGTTCTTGAGCGCGGAACAGCTATTCTTGAGCGCGAAACCAGCTTTCTTGAGCGCGGAACGGCTATTCTTGAGCGCCAAACGCTATTCTTGAGCGCATAACCGACTTTCTTGAGCGCCAAACGCTATTCTTGAGCGCGAAACCGGCTTTATTGAGCGCCAAACGCTATTCTTGAGCGCGCCGCCATTTACTCAATTACAAAAAGCGATCCGCGGATCGCTTTTTCTCATGCCTCGACAGTATTCCGTGAATACCTTTTTTTGAATATCAATGCAAAGTAACCGAACGTGATCGCCAAGCATGCAACCATGAAGCCGATCAACACGCCGTTGTTAGCCCATAGATGGGCGATGTCCCCTGTAGAGATCGATGCTTTGAATGCTTGGACCGAATATGTCATCGGCAACAATGTGTTGAAAACTTGAAGTGGTCCAGGAATTAATTCCAACGGGAACGTTCCTGCACTTGTCGTTAATTGCAAGATCAAAATAAGAATCGCCGCAAATCGGCCAGGGTCCCCTAACAAAGATACCAACATTTGAACAATCGCGATGAACGTGTAACTTGTAATGATCGCTGTCAAAATGAACAATGGCAAGTTGACCGTTTCCATTCCAAGGCCCCACTTGATGATTGCGACAGCAACAAGGGCTTGAATTAAACCTACAATTGCCAAAACAGACACCTTACTCGCCATCCAACTGAACGCGTTAGTCGGTTTTATCGCTGGTTCAACAAGTGGGAAGACAATCGATAACAACAATGCTCCTACGAATAATCCAAGGGAAAGGAAGTATGGCGCAAATCCTGTACCGTAGTTCGGCACCTCATTGATACCGTCTTTTGCCACATCAACAGGTGCAGCCGCCATTTCATATGTTTTCTCGTTCGGATTCACTTCGCTCGCGGCTTCATTTGCTTCCGCAAGTTTCTCTTTCAATGTCAGTGTACCTTCATTCAATTCCTTCATGCCGTCAGTCAATTTCGAGGAACCGTCAGCCAACTCCTTCGATTTTGTAGCAAGCGTCCCAGTTCCTTCTCTCAATGTATTTGAACCGGCATTTAATTCATTCAACCCTGAAGCCAAATCAGATGAACCCTTTTGAGCTGCAGCAACACCTTCGGAAAGCTGTTCAAGTCCAGCCGCCAATGCACCATTACCTTGTTCAAGAGCTGCAGCACCCTCCGATAATTGAGCTGAAGATCCGTTCAACTTAGTAATACCAGCCAACGCTTGCGCATGGCCATTACGCAATTGGGCAGCCGCGCCGTCCAATTGGGCAGTACCTTCCTGAAGGGCCGCCGTTCCATTCGACAGCTCAGCCATTCCATCAGAAAGCTCTGCGCTTCCTTGTTTCAATTGGCCTAATGCCGCTTTCAAAGCAGCTTGCTGCTCCTCAGGCAATGACGCTAAAACCGGCGCCAACTTATCGGATAAATCGTTAATGCCTGCACTCACGTTTTTCGAGCCTTCACCTAATTGTTGGGCTGCACCATTCAAGGCTACAGTTTTTTCATTGATTGTACTAAGTGCTTTTCCAAACTCATTTTCTTTTTGTGCAATCAATGCATAGCTATCTCTTAATTGCTCGACACCGGCCGTATAACTCGCAATGCCAGCTTTCAAGTCGGATGCGCCTTTTGAAGCTTGTGCAGCACCGTTATTAAGATCCGCAACACCAGCAGACAATGCGCCAATCCCTTTATTCAAATCAGCCGCGCCTTTTGCTGCATCATTTGTACCCTTCGCTAACCGGTCAGAACCGTCTTTCAATGACACCGTGCTTGAAGCCAATGTTTCCAAGTAGCCTTTCAAGTCTCTCGCGCCATTTTCAAGCTCCGTAGCACCATCATGCAATTTACCCGCTCCGTCTGCCGCTTCACCAAATCCGTTACCCATTTTATCAATTGAGTCAAATAACTGTTCGGCATATGTTGACGCAATCTTTTCATTCACTTCCGCACGGATGCGATCCATCGCCGTCTCTCCGATTTGGGCAGACAAGAAGTTAAAGCCTTCATTCGGCTTATAAACGATTGTCAACTTCTCTGGATTTTCATCAAGCAAAGTTGTAGCATGTTGTGAAAAGTTCTCAGGTATTTCTATTGCGATATAGTAATCCTGGTTTTTCAATCCTTCCTCCGCGACCTCTTGAGAGACGTTTTGGATATTGAAATTTCCGCTGTTCATCAGTTTATCGACCAACTCATCGCCAAGAGCTAGTTGTTCGCCATCCATTTCGGCACCTTCATCCAAATTGACGATTGCGACGGGAAGTGCGCCCATATTGGCATAAGGATCCCAGAACGCCCATAAGAACATGCCCGCATATAAAACAGGAATAAAAAGAATCGCTATCATCGGTACAAGCATTTTCCTTGTACGCAGAAGCTGCTTCCATTCCGCAACGATCATTGATTTTTTCTTCATTCAAACATTCCTCCGTTAATACCGACTGACTATAAACCTTATTTGGTCATTCGTGAATAAAAAAAGAGTCTCAGGCTAAGAGACAATTAAAAATAGTATTGCTTAATAATCCCGATATCTGTTCTTCGGACAACTCCTCGTCATGTGTTTTGCCCCAATCGACAACAAGCGCAAGATAGGACTTAAATAGAAGAAATGCAACAAGTTCACTATCGCAAGGTTTTAATTCACCCTTAGCGATTGCCCGCTCAATTTTAGCTTTAATATAAGAGACAATTTCTCTTTCTATTTGCCCTAATACCTCGATGACTGCAGGTGTACGCAATTCTTTTTCCTCGTCGATCAATTTTGCATATAATTGATGGGTTCCGCGGAATTTGAGCATTTGCATAAGTCGCGCGTGTGCATTTTGTTCGAACGATGCGCCTTCAACGGCGACAGCGTCGGACTCAGCCCGCATTTCCTCGGTCATTTTGAGGACGATGGCATTGAACAGTTCTTCTTTATTTGCAAAGAAGGTGTAGATTGTTCCTTTGCCTACATTTGCAATTTTTGCGACCTGGTCCATCGTTGTAGCTTTATATCCGAATAATGAAAATGACTTTGCAGCGGCTTCCATAATTTCTTGTCTGCGATCCACTGCTTCACCTCCATTGAAAGATTTTTTTATTGACCGAAATACATTTTCGGTCACTCAGTCATTATACTATACTCATTTTCTGGAGAACGCAAGGTATTTCTATATGAGAGACGCAAAAATACCCTCCAAGACGGGATGGAAGGCATTTGGTTCATATTAATTCGCTGTATTTCATAATCTAACAATAACTTCTGTCCCGTCTTTCGCCTTTACGTTTACCAATCTGGTTCCCTTATGGTTACGTAACTCAGAAACGATGCTTTTCAGTTCCCGCTTATCCAATTCCGGAATTGCGTAGGCCTTCGACTTATCCTCCGCATTTTTTACAATTTGCTCGTTTATCAGTTTCCGAAGCCATTTAGAGCTGATAATCGAAATTCCTATAGACAGTAAAACGTATGGGAGTGGAATGGACAGCTTGAATTTTTCGGTTTTGACTTTGACTTTCAGCATATCATTCGATGATTACGGATACCGTATCACCGTCGGCTGATTTGATGTCGACGATTGGTCCGTCCAATTCATTTTCAATCGCTTCAATGAGTATATCGATATCAAGGTCTTTCACGTATTTCTCGGATTGAGGGATATTCCCTGCAATATTGTATCCTGCTTTCAACATGACTTTGATGAGCTTGATTGGCAAGTTAACAGAGACATTATCATTATCCGAAGATACGACACGGATTTTCAATGTCTTATCTGCATATGCGACTGGCTTTGCTGATGAACTGCTCCCTGTTTCCCTATTGTTCAATACTTCGATCAACTCGGATGCCTTCGCCGCATCGACTTTCCCCTCTTGAACCATCGACAACACTTTCTCAATTTCCGTTTTCACAATGAATTCCCCCTATTCATCTTTTAAAAGCCGAATTGCTTCTTCTGCGGTAATTTCTCCACTTTCCAGCATGGCGACGACACTTTTCTCATCGACAGTCGACTTCTTTTTCACTTCGTATCCAAGTGAGCTGACGACGTCATTCAGTTTACCTCGCACGGTTGGATACGAAATTCCTAATTCCTTTTCAACCTCTTTGATATTTCCCCTACATGCCAAAAATACTTCGACGAAATGGAGCTGTTCTCCTGTCAAGGCCGCTAACTTTGTTAATTCGAACTCATTTTCAATGCTCGTGTGACATCTTGAACATTGTAGCCTGGTGACTTTCAACGTTTCGTCGCATACTGGACAATGACTAATTATGGGATATGACATGCCTTAGATCACCTCTCCCCTTTCACTTGATACCATCATATGCTAAATCTTAATTAAAATCAACTATAAAATTAAATATGTTAACACTGATGTTAAAAAAGTTAATACCAATGTTGAGTATCAGCCTTATTTTTAATTTCGAAATTAAAAAGTGGCAAAGCCCATTTGGACTTCACCACTTTTATCTACTTATTTTACTGTCGGATTGGAAATCGTACCTATGAAAAGAATGGCACCAGATTCATCATCGGTAATTGCAACGAAAAACGGTCTATTCACATCCATGACGAAAGGATCGTCCGGTGGCGCAGACGTGGCTCCAATTCCGACGGCGGTTACTGCTGCCGCTTCGGTTCCTTCCTCATTCACATCGATATATGTTTTCTGTTTCACTTTGCTGATCATAAGGGATTCGTCCCCGTAAATCATCTTGCTGAAATCAGCCCCTTCCTTGAATGCACTATTCATGCCAAGGGTTTCCAAAGCTTCATTCAGCTCTGTTTCGTAGGAAAGTTGGAATTTCGGCAGAAGGATTGTTCCCTTCATTCTTTTCATTCCCGTTTGGATTTTCTCCCAATTGTCGACAGACAGATTGCTTTCAAACTCCTTCAAATCATTCGGAAGAACGATTGTCATGCTCATTTCGCCGTCTGCATACGGAAGTTTAAGCGCCTGGTATTCACTATTCGCTACGTAGGATAGCTTTTCCTGCAGCGACATGAACGGCACTTTTATTTCACTCCCATTTGTAAGGTGAAATGCCCGGTTCTCTGTCAATCTCTTATCGAATGGGTATTGCCAGTCCCCTTTGAAATAAATTGCATTTAGCAGCATGGTGACAAGATTTTCATCCAATTCTCCATCCACTATTTTATCGATCTTGCCATTCGTCGCTTCCTTCACCCAATTATTAATACGCTTCGGTGAGTCCTCGCTTGAAATATCAATTTCCTGGATTTCAGCATTGAAATAGTCCTTCACCCGCTTGGCATAGTCATCTTGGAAACGATAGTCTTCATTGAGCCAAATGGAATTCGCAACTTGTAATTGGATATTTTTCGAGTTTTTATTCAGTATTGTCATGAGGGAAGCATTTGCTTTATTCAAATCCATGGTATCCATACCCGGCATCTGCAAGGCCGCCGCGATTTCATCTTTCGTTACCCCGTCCGCTCCGTTATAAGCAAGCGCCAAAGCCATCAACAGACTTGTTGGTGAAATGAATAGATTTCCATCATCATCTTTTTCGGTTACATTCAATAATTTAAATGCCAACTCATTATTCGGAGAGATAATTTTTTCATAATCCTGTGCACCGAATTCCACGTTTTTGGAAATTTGCAGGCTTTGCGTGTTCGAATCTGTCCCACAACCTGATAATGGCATTAATAGGCTCATCCCGACGAGAGATGTAACAATTTTCTTTTTCACTTCAACCACCATCCTTTGTTCATTTGACTGCCCCTGAATGGAAATAGTTACAATTCGCGGGGAAATTACGTATCCGACAACACAAGAAAAATGCCAAGCACTTGCAAACTCTTGGCATTTTCATAGCTTCAACCTATTCAAACGGCCATTCCGGCAGCATATGGCTTAACTTTTTATCTTCCCGGTAGCCTAAGACATATTCCGCCTGCATAATCGTATGGATTTCGCGGGTTCCTTCGTAAATGACCGGTGCTTTTGAGTTGCGCAGGAATCTGGCGACTGGATATTCATCCGAATAGCCATACGCTCCGTGAATTTGGAATGCGTCGTCTGCGGCTTTATTCGCAAAATCACATGCTTGCCATTTGGCGAGGGACGTTTCGCGTGTATTGCGCAGTCCTTTATTTTTCATTTCACCCGCCCGGTATACAAGAAGGCGGCTCATTTGGTAGCCTGCTTCCATGTTGGCGATCATTTGTTGGACCAACTGATGCTTGCCGATAGGCTTCCCGAACGTTTCGCGTTCATGGCAATATTTCACGCTTTCCTCGAGACAACCCATTATTAAGCCAACCGCTCCCGCGGCGACAGTGAAGCGTCCATTATCAAGTGCGGACATTGCAATCTTGAACCCTTCGCCTTCCTTGCCTAACAGGTTTTCGGCAGGGATGCGCATATCTTCGAAGAATAATTCCCCGGTATTGCCTGCGCGGATTCCATACTTTCCTTTAATTGCTTTCGATGAAAAGCCTAATGTCGTACGCTCGACGATGAAAGCGCTGATGCCATGGTGTTTCTTAGATTTATCTGTGTAGGCGAAGACAAGGAAATGGTCTGCTACATCGCAAAGAGAGATCCATGTCTTTTGCCCGTTGATGACATATTCATCTCCATCGCGAACTGCAGTTGTCGCCATTGCCGCAACATCCGAGCCTGCGCCTGGTTCAGTCAGTCCGAAAGCGCCGATTTTTTCACCCTTTGCTTGCGGAATTAAGTATTTCTGTTTCTGCTCTTCTGATCCCCATTGCATGAGGGTCATCGAATTCAAACCGATATGGACGGAAACCGCTGTCCGGAATGCGGTATCCCCTCGTTCAAGCTCTTCACAAAGAATAGCTAGCGAATTATAGTCCATCCCGCTGCCGCTGTATTTTTCAGGAATGCAAACCCCCATGAAACCGAGATCGGCAAGCTTTTTCCAAATAGCTGGATCAAATCCACCTTCTGCGTCCCAGCGCTGGATATGCGGCATGATTTCATCGTCCACAAATTGACGTGCAGTCTTTCTTAACATTTTTTGCTCATCTGTAAAACTAAAATCCATTCCCCACAACCCCTTTCCCACAATTTCTATTAAACATGCGTTTCTTGCGTCTTGACGGTCTCTTCAATAACGACTCCGCGTTTTTGCATCTCTTCAATATATTGCTCGCCCGGTACGATAGTCTCCGGTGGGTGAACGCCGCGTTTTGTAATTGTCCCATTTCCAATCATTTGAGCTACGATGGAAACTGTATTCGCCGTTGCACGGGCCATAGCGGTTTCATTCACAGATAGATCTTTTTCAGTCACTAAGTTATATTCATATGCTGCAGGCATTCCACTCGCTTCGCCGTTGACGATGACCCGCAGTAGAACTGCATCTGATTTGTCACCTAATCGCAATTGTGGGGAGAGTTGTTCGCGCATGACATCGCGGACTTTCACTTTCGAGCCACCAATCGTCACTTCAGTTTCACGCGATAATAATCCAAGGTCGACTAACAACTTGAACTTTTCGGCATGACCTTTATAACGGATCGTTTTATATTCCAACGTTTGCACATCAGGGAACGTCTTCGTCAATGTAGAGGTGCCGCCGGAAGTGTGAAATGCTTCCAATTCACCATACCCATCGAAATAAATCGGCTCCACCTCGGATAATGAAGGGACCTCAAGCAGTTTCCCGTTACGGATGACATGGGATGGATCCGTGTAATGGTCGAAAACACCTTCCAGTGAAAACACAACATTGTAATTAAGCGGAGGCTCTGGCTTCACGGGTATTCCACCTACGTAAAGCTTGATGCTATCCACCTTATCAAGTTTACTCGCTCCGTATCCCGTTAGGATGTTGATCATTCCTGGGGCTACCCCAAGGTCCGGAATGATGGTGACTCCTTTTGCCACCGCCTTATCTGCAAGCCCCAATACGGCATCGGTAGCTCCACCGATATGCCCCCCAAGATCGATTGAATGCACGCCGATATCTACCGCAATCCGAGCTACCTTTTCATTGAATGTATAGAAAAGCGCATTGATGACGACATCCCCAAGCGCCATTACTTCCTGCAATTGAAGGTCATTGTTCGCATCAAGCTGCAAAAGGTCTAACTTATCAGACATGAGCTGTTCCGCAAAATCTTCTGCCGGCCTTAGGTTCAAGTCTGCCAAGTACACTTTCGTCACATCATCACTTTTCACAAGGTCGCGCACTGCCTCTTTTCCCATCAACCCTGCTCCCAATACGACCACTTTCATATGAACATCCCCTTTATTCCCGAAATCATTTCCTTATTCCGTGTCGATTTGTGCCCTTTGCAATTTCCCGCTGAAATCCACGTAAATGCTCTTCCACTCTGTAAAAACGTCTAACGCCGCAACTCCCGAATCGCGGTGCCCATTGCCCGTACCCTTCGTTCCTCCGAATGGAAGGTGGATTTCCGCCCCTGTCGTCCCGGCGTTCACATAGACGATTCCTGTGTCTAAATCCCGCTGCGCACGGAATACTTTGTTCACGTCTTTTGAGAAAATTGAGCTGGATAAACCATAAATGACGCTATTGTTTACTTCAATCGCTTCGTCCAAACTGCCAACTTCAATAAGGGACACAACCGGTCCAAAAATCTCTTCCTGTGCTAAACGGCTATCCCATTTCACGTCTGTGAATAAAGTCGGTTCGAAGTAGTGTCCGTTTGCGAATTCCCCTTCTGTCAGAACATTACCACCTGCCAACAGTTTCGCGCCTTCACCCTTACCGATTTCAACATAGCTTTGAATCTTCTCGAGTGCTTTCCGGTTGATGACTGGCCCGATTTTCACAGACTCGTCCAGGCCGTTACCAATCGTCAGATTCTTCATCGAATCCAACAGCTTCTGCTCAAGTTCTTCCTTTACATCTTTATGCACGATGACCCTGCTACATGCCGTACAACGTTGGCCCGCAGTTCCGAATGCGCTCCAAAGAATACCTTCCACAGCGAGGTCGATATCCGCATCATCCATGACGATGACTGCATTTTTGCCACCCATCTCAAGGGACACTTTCTTCAAATGGCGTCCGCCTGTTTCCGCAACATGACGACCTGTTTCTGTTGACCCTGTAAATGAAATGACACGGATATCCGGATGTTCAATCATCGCTGTGCCTACTTCGGAACCTGATCCGAATACGATATTTGCAACACCTGCCGGCAGGCCGACCTCTTCAAAAATTCGAGCCATTTCATAAGCCATCATCGGCGTTTCCGTAGCCGGTTTCCAAACGAACGTGTTTCCAGCGACAATTGCCGGGAAGGATTTCCACGTCGCGATTGCGACTGGGAAATTCCATGGTGTAATCAGACCCACAACTCCGATTGGTGCCCGAACACTCATTGCGAATTTATCTTGCAGCTCGGAAGGCACTGTTTCCCCGAAAAGTCTGCGCCCTTCCCCTGCCATATAAAATGCCATGTCAATGCCTTCTTGGACTTCTCCACGGCCTTCTTCGATGACTTTCCCCATTTCCTTCGTCAGGACTTGGGCTAAATGCTCTTTTCTTTCCTTCATTAGGTTGCCGATTGCATATAAGTAATCCGCTCGTTTCGGAGCCGGAACAAGCGCCCATTTCTTTTGCGCACTCTTAGCCGCCTTGACAGCGAGGTCCACATCAACACTAGTCGATAAACGTACTTGAGCTAACTCTTCCCCAGTTGCCGGATTGGTGACGGCTGTGTATTCAGCTCCACCACTATCTTGCCAAGAACCCCCGATAAAGTTGTTCAATTGCATGTCTTCATTTCCCCTTTCCAACACGAACTTTTTGAAAACGCTCTCACTCTATCCATTTCGACATTATCAAGAGTGATTCCTTCATTTAACAAAAAAAGACGGTGCAGGAGATTAATCCTGCGCCGTCTTTGAATCTACTTTATCGTCTGTTGCCATTTTCCCGTTTTCAAATTTCGGAGGGAGAACCCTTTTAATAAATAAAGTAAGGAATAATGCTACAACAGCGATAACTGTTGCAATTAGGAATGAGAAATTGATACCATCAAGCATCGCTTTTATTTCGATTTGGTGCTGAAATGCCGCCAACGCATTCTGATCAGATGGTATATTGCCGGATGTTGCAGCTTCCTGTGCAAGTGACATGCCGGATCTCTCCATCCGTTTCGTCATGATTGTAAGAAGAATCGCGGAACCGATGGCTCCAGAAACTTGTTGCAATGTGTTATTCATCGCAGTACCGTGCGGATTGGATCGCATCGGCAGTTGGTTCAAACCGTTTGTCATGATTGGCATCATGACCATTGACATCCCGAACATCCGGACTGTGTAAAGCATCATCAAGTAATAGTAACCAGATGTCAATTCAAGTCTGCTTAGATAGAATGTCGTTATAACCGTAATTGTTAAGCCTGTCAGCGCAAGCACTTTCGCTCCGTATTTATCAAAAAGCTTACCCGTGATCGGTGACATAATCCCCATTACAACCGCGCCGGGCAACATAAGGATACCTGCTTCAAATGGTGAAATACCACGCACTTCCTGAACGTATAACGGTGTCAGGATCATACCCGAGAACATCGCCACTGATAGAACGATGGAAATGACGGATGCAAGCGCGAACATCGGATGTTTATAGATTCGGAAATCCAGCATCGGATTTTCCATCCGCAATTGGCGAAGAATGAACACAATCAGTGAAATCGCTCCAATTGCGATTGTTCCGTACACAATCGGTGCATCCCACCCTTTCTCTCCAGCCGAGCTGAATCCATATAACAATCCGCCGAAACCAACGCTCGACAAAGCAAGGGAGAAAACATCAAGTTTCACATTCGTATTTGGCGTTATATTCTTCAGTTTCCAGAGTGCAAAGACAATTGACAGAATCGCAAACGGCAACACGATTTCAAAAAGTGTGCGCCATGAATAATGTTCGACAATCCATCCAGATAGTGTCGGTCCGATTGCAGGGGCAGTGAACATGACTAACCCGAATATCCCCATCGCAGATCCCCTTTTTTCAATCGGGAAAGCGACGAGCATAACGTTCATCAATAACGGCATCATCAATGCGGAACCCGAAGCCTGGATCATACGTGCTGCAACTAACAATCCGAAAGTCGGAGCAAATATTGCAAGAGCGGTTCCAATCGAGAATAATGTCATCGCCGTCAGAAATAGCCTGCGGTTCGTAAATTTCTGTACAAAGAAGGCACTTGCCGGAATCATAATCCCGTTTACAAGCATGAAGCCTGTCGTGAGCCATTGGACGGCCGACGGCTTCACCTGAAACTCATTCATAATGACCGGCAAGGCAATATTCAATAATGTATTGTTCAAGAAGGCGACGAATGCCCCGAAGAATAAAATAGCTATCATTCCGTAAGGAGGCTTTTCGTGCATTTTCTTTATATCCATTTCCATGAGAATTCCCCCATTCAATTTCATTCAAATCCCATTCACATTTTAATAGTTTATACTCACAGTCCAAAATGAGCAAGCAAAAAATTTAATTTCCAAGAAAAAAAGTTTTTAACGCTGTAAGTATGATGTTTTTTCTGATAAAATTATTTTGTACCCTAAGTCTAATTATAAGGTGATATAGATGAATGACCGTAAACGAAAAGTCATGTTGACCGCGAAAAAGCTATTTATTGAGAAAGGATTTGCATCCACGTCCGTACAGGATATTTTGGAGGATGCGAAGATTTCCAAAGGAACGTTTTACAATTATTTCACTTCCAAAAACGAGTGTCTCATGGCCATTTTAGAGGACGCTAATAATGAATCCATCATCCGGAGGCGCGAACTGTTAGTCGGTCGGGATAAAAGAGACAAGGACATATTAGCTGAACAGATTATCGTCCGGATGCAAGTAAACCGGGAGTTGAATTTGCTTCCGATTTATGAGGCAGTTTTTTATTCCAATGATGAAGAGCTCCGGAATTTTGTTAAAACGTATCATATTAATGAATTAAAATGGTTTGCAGCCCGACTCATCGATGTCTATGGAGAAGAGGCGGAGCCCCATTCTTTCGATTGTTCAGTTATGACGTTCGGGATGATCCAACAATTGCGCCATTTCTGGACAGCCGGTACTTCCAAGGAATTGGACATCGAAAAACTTGTCCAATTCACGCTTAGAAGGATGGATGCGCTGATGGCTGATTTAATGGAACAGAAGGAAGTATTATTGGAAAAGCAGATGATTGCACCTTTAGGGATTTCTCACGAAGAACTGAAGGGGAAGATCCAAGTCGAACTTATCGCACTGAAAAAGAAGTTAGAGCCTGATGAAAACAGTCATGTATACACAGACTTCCTATTAACCGAGTTGCAAGCCGAAAACCCAAGGGTGGCCCTTTTGGAAGCGGTCGGCCGTTCATTCCGCGAAGCAAGTAATGGTACCCGATTCTCTGATCGGGTGAATGAAGCCTTATATCTTCTATGGAAATATGTCGACATAATTAAAACAAGTTCATGAAACTTTCGTCGATGCCCGCCGTACAAGTAGTCAGCAACTAAACTTGAGGAGGCTATTTTATGAATAACCACGAAATCGATTTCAAACTGTATGGAGACGATATGCAATTTGTTGAGGTGGAACTCGATCCGGGGGAGACAGTTGTCGCAGAAGCTGGTTCTTTGATGATGATGGAAGACGGAATTGAAATGGAGACCATCTTCGGGGACGGCTCAGGCAACTCCGGGGGCGGAATAATGGGTAAACTGATGGGAGCTGGTAAACGCCTGTTGACCGGCGAAAGTCTCTTCATGACGACATTCACGAACGAAGGATCCGGAAAAAAGCATGCATCTTTTGCAGCACCGTATCCCGGCAAAATCATCCCGATGGATCTAAGCCAACTTGACGGCAAGATCATTTGCCAAAAGGATGCGTTTTTAGCAGCGGCAAAGGGCGTCTCTGTCGGAATCGAATTCCAACGCAAAGTCGGAGTCGGCTTTTTCGGTGGCGAAGGCTTCATTATGCAGAAGCTTGAAGGAGACGGCATGGCTTTCGTTCATGCGGGAGGAACAATTATCGAGAAGACACTCTCGCCTGGGGAAATATTGCGTGTAGACACAGGTTGCCTCGTCGCCATGACGCAGGACGTTAATTATAATATCGAAATGGTGAAAGGCGTAAAGACTGCATTGTTCGGCGGTGAAGGATTGTTCTTCGCAACGCTGAAAGGGCCCGGAAAAGTTTGGATTCAATCATTGCCATTCTCCCGACTCGCAAGCCGCGTCTTCGCAGCAGCTCCGCAAACTCCAGGTGGCGGCTCACGGGATGAAGGCAGTATCGCAGGTGGATTGTTCAATATGTTAGGCGGAAAATGAGTGAGAAAAACCGGGACGCTTTCGTCGTCCCGGTTTTTTCTTGTGCGAAATACGCATAAAATGCCATAATTACGCATAATTCCATGAAATGAAGCATAAATTTTGAAATCCACGCATAAACTTTGCCAAACACGCATAAATCCTAAAATCCGCTCATAAACACATAAATCACCAAAAATACTCATAAACTTCAATCATTGTGAGATAAAATTTCTATTCCTACGCTACAAGTCCTTACCCTAAAACCCGTGCTCCCTTTTTCCAAACCTTGTCAACATGATTAACCCCGAACAAATACTGCAACTCTTGATAGGTCGAGATATTCCACATGACGATATCGCCTTGCTTGCCGACTTCAAGCGACCCAACTTTATCTTCCATCTTGATTGCGCAAGCAGCATTCATAGTTGCAGCAACAAGTGCTTCGGCAGGTGTCAAGCGCATTGAGATGCATGCCAAGTTCATGACGAGTGGCATTGAAGTCGTCGGCGACGAACCCGGATTGCAATCTGTTGAAATCGCAACAGCAACCCCTTCATCCACCATCTTACGCCCTTTCGCAGCTTCTTCGCGCAGAAACAACGCTGTCGCTGGCAATAAACAAGCGATCACTCCTGCTTCCGCCATCTGCTTGATCCCTTCGTCAGATGCCTTCAATAGATGCTCCGCCGAAATTGCACCGACTTTCGCGGCAAGTTCCGCCCCACCATACGATTCGATTTCATCCGCATGGATTTTCGGGATCAAACCGTGCTTCTTCCCAGCCTCCAAAATGCGCTCGGACTGCTCAGGTGTAAACACGCCCACTTCACAGAACACATCATTGAAAACTGCGAGTCCCTCTTTCGCCACGACAGGAAGCATGTCATTGATGATGCTATCAATATATTCATCTTCATTGCCTTTATATTCTTGCGGAACGGCATGTGCTGCCATGAAAGTTGGAACAAGATCAATCGGATGGATTTCATTCAACCGTTTCATGACCCGAAGTTGCTTAAGCTCAGTCTCAAGATCCAGCCCATAGCCGCTCTTCCCCTCGACAGTAGTAACTCCGTGCTTCAGGAATGAATCAAGCCTACGTACCGTTTGCTCCGCGAGTTCTTCTTCCGTCGATTCGCGTGTCATCCGTGTCGTCGCATGGATTCCGCCGCCCGCATTCATGATTTCCATATAGGTTGCGCCTTCGAGCCTCATTTCAAATTCACGTTCGCGGCTGCCACCATATGCGACATGCGTATGTGGGTCGACAAGCCCCGGTGTCACCAGACGGCCAGTTGCGTCAATGATTTCTGCTTCAGCTGCACGATCACCATACTGATGCTCCAATTCTTCCGTTGTACCGATTGCCTGAATCACACCATCTTCAATCCAAATGCTTCCGTCTTCGATAATGCCTAACTCCGACATTTCCTTACGCTTTCGCGGTGCGTTTTCCCCCGCGATTGTCGCAAGCTGTGCTGCATGTTTTATCCAAAGTGGTTTCAATTACTTGTCACCTTCCATCATCGGAATATTAACCCCTTTATCCTTCGCCGTTTGAATGGCCAAGTCATAACCCGCATCAACATGACGGGCAATTCCCATTCCAGGATCAGAAGTCAACACACGCTCAAGACGCGCTTCCGCTTCCTTCGTTCCGTCCGCAACAATGACCATTCCCGCATGCTGTGAATACCCCATTCCGACACCGCCGCCATGGTGGACAGAGACCCAAGTTGCTCCGCCAACAGCATTGATAATCGCATTCAGAATCGGCCAGTCTGAAACGACATCCGATCCATCCTTCATCGCTTCTGTTTCACGGTTCGGGGACGCAACAGATCCTGAGTCAAGGTGGTCACGGCCGATGACGATTGGCGCGCTTAATTCCCCACTTGCGACCATATCATTGATGATCTTACCGAAACGAGCACGCTCGCCGTATCCTAACCAGCAAATCCTTGAAGGCAAACCTTGGAACTGGATCTTCTCTTGTGCCATTTTAATCCAATTGCAAAGATGCGTATTATAGCTGAACTCGCGAAGGATGACTTCGTCCGTTTTACGAATATCTTCTGGATCTCCGGAAAGTGCCACCCAACGGAAAGGCCCTTTCCCTTCGCAGAACTGCGGACGAATGTAAGCTGGAACGAAACCAGGGAAATCGAATGCACGCTCAACACCCTCATCCTTCGCCACTTGACGGATGTTATTGCCATAGTCGAACGTGACAGCACCTTTATCCATCATCTCAACCATAGCAGTAACATGTTTCGCCATCGACGCCTTCGAACGTCTTACATACTCTTCCGGATCGGAATCGCGAAGTACTGCCGCTTCTTCAAGCGACATACCGGATGGAATATAGCCGTTCAATGGATCATGCGCTGATGTTTGGTCAGTTAGCACGTCCGGATTGAACCCACGAGCAATCATCTCAGGCAATAAATCCGCTGCATTCCCAAGGAGACCAATCGATAAAGCCTTGCCTTCCGCCTTCGCCTCTTCTGCAAGTCGAATGGCTTCATCCAATGAGTCCGTCTTTACATCTGTGTAACGAGTTTCAATCCGGCGATCGATACGCGTTTCATCGACTTCAATACCGATGCAGACGCCACCCGCCATCGTCACCGCCAATGGCTGCGCCCCACCCATGCCGCCAAGGCCCGCTGTCAACGTGATTGTTCCTTTCAATGAACCGCCGAAATGCTGTTTCGCAAGTTCAGCAAAAGTTTCATATGTCCCTTGCACAATCCCTTGTGATCCAATATAAATCCAGCTGCCAGCCGTCATTTGTCCGTACATCATAAGGCCCTTTTTATCAAGCTCATGGAACGTATCCCAATTTGCATAGGCAGGAACGATATTCGAGTTGGCAATCAAAACCCGTGGCGCATCAGTATGCGATTTGAAAATCGCAACCGGCTTACCAGATTGGATCAATAATGTCTCATCATTTTCAAGCTCTTTCAATGAACGAACAATCGCGTCAAAGCTCTCCCAATTACGTGCCGCCTTCCCGATTCCGCCGTAAACGACCAACTTTTCAGGATGCTCCGCTACGTCTGGATGCAAATTGTTCATAAGCATACGGAGCGCCGCCTCTTGCTGCCACCCCTTTGTATTTAGTTTAGTCCCTCTGTATTGAATAACCTTTTCCATTGTATCCGCTTTCATAATTGAATGGCCCCCTTTTTCGTTACTATCATTCTACAGGAAAGTTTCAGATAATTATTTATGAATAGATTATATTTTTTCACTTTATTGACGGCACGAGTTAATTGAACTGCACTATATTGATCATCCTTTAAATAGAACAAGCCGCTTCTTGAATAAATCAAGGAGCAGCTTGCTTCATTAAGATTAATCTAAGTTTAATTTCAAAAATTCCAATTTCAAATTAACATCCCTAAAAACGTTTCGAAATTCACACCGTCAACTGTTGGAATCAGTTCCTCTGCAGTCGCTTCAATCGCAGCTGATAAGAATTTTTCCGCCAGTCTCATCGTTTCCTCCACATCCTGACCGCGCATCATGCCCCCCATGATGACGGATGCAAATAAATCACCCGTTCCGGAATAGCTCTTGCCGTTAGATTCAAGGAGGCTGTGGAACGAATGCGTCCCATCGATATACATATTGCCGACGTACTCCGTTTCCGAAACGGCCGGTGGATTCAAACCGGTAATGATGACACGTGCTCCTGTCATTGACTGAAGCTGATGCCCAGCCTCCCTAATCGCAGTTAGATAATCCTCGTTCGAGTGATAGCTTTGTAACTTATCGTACGGCAAACCCGTCAGCAAACAGCATTCCGTCACGTTTGGCGTAATGATGTCCGCGCGCTTCGCAAGCTCCTTCATATAGCCGATCAGCTCATCCGTAAATACATCATACATCTCCCCCCGGTCACCCATTACCGGATCGACAAGGAGCATCGTCTCTTCTTTATAAAATGTATCTAAAAATGAAAAGATGTTTTCAATCTGCTCTTTTCCTGTAACGAACCCTGTATGAATGCCGTCAAATGTTACACGCAGTTTGCTCCATTCATTTGTAAAATGCCCCATCTTAGCCGTCAGATCCTCACAATAATAGCTTGGGTACTCTGTTTGTGATGTTAAAACCGCTGTGGGCAGCGGCACTGCCTGCACACCCATGACGGAAAGGACCGGAATCGCAGCCGTTAGCGAGCACTTCCCGAATGAAGACATATCTTGGATAACCGCAACTTTTTTCATTACACTTCTCCCACCTAATTCATCCGTACTTTTACTAACTCCATCGTAACACATGAATGGAAAAGCAAGAATATATGGATTTGCAATTTCTTCTCCATTCATCTGACCACTATTACTTTATCCAATCTGGCACTTTTATGATGGTCAGTCATTTTGTAAAATGAAATTAATAAAAAAACTTACAAGATGAGAAAGAGGAGGTCCTATACAAAGCCGTGCAAAATGTACAACGTAGTAAACAATCAAAAAATCATGTAAAAACAAGTGACGTAGTACTTTTACAACGCCAGCCCCAAACGAAAACAACTGCAAGAACATTCGACTTGGTGCTAACAGCTATACTATCCACACTTGTCCTTATTTCAACGATGTTCATCAACATCAAACTTCCAATCGGCCAAGGCGGCCTGATCCATTTGGGTACAGCGATGCTGTTCATTGTAGCTATTTTATTCGGCCCGAAAAAGGGAGCGCTAGCAGGCGCAATTGGAATGGGCTTATTCGATATCTTTGGCGGTTGGATGATTTGGGCGCCGACAACAATTATCGCCCGTGCTTTACAAGGCTTCATTGTCGGAAAGATCGCTTGGTCGAATGGACACAAAGGGGATAGCATTAAACTTAACATCATAGGAGCCCTTGCCTCCATGCCAGTCATGTTAGGCGTCTACTATATCGGGCAGGGAATCATGTATAACAACTGGGTTGCCCCGCTCGCGTCGATTCCTGGCGACATCATCCAGAACGTCGTTGGTCTCCTGATTGCAATTCCATTATGCATTACATTGAAGAAGACACCGTTCTTCCGGAAAAAACTTTAATACAGAAAAAGTCAAATAGAGAAGCAGTGTAGAGAGGCCATAGCCAATCTTCACTGCTTTTTTTATAAAACCTATACCCACTTCATTCTAAACTGATAAGGGGTCATACCTGTCTCCTCTTTGAACCGCCGACTAAAATAGGTGGAGTGGGTGAAGCCTGCTGAACTTGACACTTCGGCAATCGATAAGTCGGTCTCTGTCAATAAACGCTTTGCTTCCTCAATCCGCATTCTTAACAATGCATCGCTGAACGGCTCCCCCGCCTCCATTGCATACTTTCGGCTCAATGTACTTTTATGTAGTTTCAACTCGTCTGCGCATGCCGCCAAGTTCCAAGTCGCATCCCAATAATTTGCGGCAATCCGTTCCTGTACCTTCTCTACAAGGTTACCTTCCCGTTTGGATTCATCAGCAGAAGTCTGGAGAAGTTCCGAAATAAATGCGGTGAACGATTGAACGATATGATACATGACCGGTTCACGGATGATCGTTTCGAATAGCGAATCGTAAGCCTGCTCCACTTTCTGCGTCTTCAATGAATTAGCGGTCATGTAGCGGCGAATCTGGGCAAGGATACTCGTCAAACGGACACGGACCATTTCGGGATCCGGGAATGGCGCTTCCAACGTAAGGAAATCCTGTTCCATCCATTGTCTAATTGCCGCCACTTGCCGTTTCTCAAGCATTTCCACCCATTCACGCTGCTCAAGTGGTGATAGGAATGGATCCATATCCCGCCAAAGAAGGTCATCCTTCTCAACTGTTAAAATGTCATAGCCGTCATAGAAGATCCGTTCATGAAAGCGACGCATTTTCATATACAAATCCCGATAACTTGTGTGCCTTTCATCGGCATATAAATAAATGGTCAACAACGCATCCGATTGGCGTTTCCACTGTGCAAAAAAGATGGAATATGCTTCTTGTAAGGATTGAATCTCCCTTAAACGATGGACGACGAGAACAAAATCCGAGAATGGAAAGATGTCATAGATAGTAGGGAAATCATGCTTTTCCAGTTCGCGGACGAGATGATCGAGTTCTTCTGCCCGCGATGGCGCGATTAAACTTAAAAGCACTAAGTGTTCCGCACGGCTTTCGCCGACCAAAAGGTTTTCATACGTGACAAGTTCTTCCCTTTTCGGGACTGTGCTTTTGAGCTGTGCCCTTTCATTCCGCCACCTATATCGGATTTGCTGGACTTGTTTGATGAGCCGGTCAGGTTGAAATGGGCGGAATAAAACATCCTCTGCCTTCAAAGAAAGTGCTTTATAAACCGTCTGGAATGTTCGTTCGGAAGAGATTCCAAGCCAGGCTACTTGCGGAGGCAGTTCAAATCCGTCCGCCAAAATGTAGGACATATCGACAATATAAAGGTCGGCTTCAGTAGTAACATTTGCATTTTTAGCAATTTCCACCTGCATATCGCTCCATTGAGATGTGAGCAACCATTTCAGTCCTTGTGCTTCGAGTGAGTCTTTGACGAGGAGTAGAATTTTCATGCGATCACCTTTTTCGAATTGGATTTATCTGAATCTCACTATATACTGATGGCAAGAAGTATTCATTCAGAAAGGGTTGGTTTTGTGAATAAAGTCAATGAATCTATCTGGTCCGGTCGTGTTGATCATACGGAAGACCGGTCAAGCTTCCGTTATCATCAAGTCGTTGAAGTTGTGGATATTGAGAAAGTTTCTGGCGGATGTACGATTATTGGATTCGAATGTGAAGAAGGCGTCCGGCGGAATAAAGGTCGTTTAGGCGCGGCCAAAGCACCGAATGCACTCCGAAGTGGACTTGCGCCTTTGCCTTGGCGATTCCCGGAGACTGCCCGTCTATTCGATGTCAGCAATATCGTCTGTGATGGCGAAGATTTAGAGTCCGCACAACAGCAATTAGGTGATGCGGTGGCTGCGATTTTATTGAAAGGGTCAAAACCGGTCATTTTAGGTGGCGGCCATGAAACGTTATATGGACATTATTTAGGTGTACGTGAATCGCTTGGCAAGGAAGCAACCCTCGGCATCATTAATATCGACGCGCATTTTGACTTACGCCCTTATGATGAACAGCCTTCATCCGGTACGATGTTCAGGCAGATTTTAGAGCAAGACCCGAATGCACGCTATTTCGTCGCTGGCATCCAGCGCTACGGCAATACACAGGAACTGTTTAATCGGGCGGATCTGCTTGGCGTAACTTATGTAATGGAAGATGAAATGATTCCCGGCTGTCTTGAAAGTTTAATGTCTTCATTGGAAGATTTCATGAATGAACATGATGCGGTAATGCTTACTTTATGCACGGATGTTGTCAATGCTGCATTCGCACCGGGCGTGAGTGCCACCTCACCCTTTGGACTGGATCCGTCCACTGTGCGTGCTATTATTCGAAAAGTAGCGGCACATGAAAATACGCGTTCTTTCGACATTTGCGAAGTGAATCCGACGTTGGATGAAAACGGGCGGACCGTGAAGTTGGGTGCTTATTTTGTGAATGAAGCGATAGCGGGTTTTATGTCTAAGTTAACATGAACAAGGAAAGTACTCCTTAAGATATCTATTGTATACGGCAAGATATCTATTGAATATAGATATCTATCGATTGAATATGACATTATATCACCATTTCATGACCTAAGACCTACATCCACCAAACAAAAAATGCCCCGCAAGCCAACAAATGGCTGTGGGGCGTCGCATAAGTTAGTTCTACATAAAAAAAAAACAATCAACACTACTATGTTATTCTATACCAAAAAGTTTTATTCCGTATATAAGGGATTACATATGGAATTACCAGAAGTGCTACAGAGGCAAGAGAAAGACAAAACATCCCCTGCCGGAAAAAATCATTACCAACATCCACCAGTATATTTACTTTAAAATAATAAAATGGAATCCATTGAAGGACATTTGTTGGAATTAAATTCTCAGGGATGAAACGGAAGACTAAAAATAGCGTCATTCCTAAAAATATCGTGAAAGTACCACTTTTCATGAAATAGGCAATAAATTGTATTAGACAAATCGAGAAAATCAGTGTTGCTAATACTAACAGCCATACAAGGTTTAGTGTTGCCCCGATCGTACTCCACTCTCCCCCTACTTTAATCGGATAGGAAAAGTTTCCGACCCCATTTGTTAATGAGCCTATAATAAAAGGAATGGTTATCGTAATCAGAATATAAAGCATGGACAGGACCAATGAGGCAATCCATTTTGATGATTGAATCATAAGTTGAGAATATGGCGTACTGCGTAATAACCTGATCGTGCCTCCCTCCTGTTCATAACCATATATATCACCGACAAGGATGAAAAATAGTAAATAAAATAACACAGGAAGGAATAGAAGACTTATATTCCACAATAAATGTGCCCCGTCCACAGATGTTCTTTCATAAACTGGCTTAATACTGTCGGTGAGCAGAATTGTCAGAAAATCAACCCTTTCTTCAGCAACCCGCCTCACTTCGTCAGCAACCATTTCCGGAGATTGGTTAATGCGTAAATCGAGCATCTCTATTTCCGCTGCCGCTTTATCTTTCCAGTCCCCGGATAAGTGGGCACTCAGTATTTTTTGAAATAATTTCAATTCCTCCATTTGAAAAGACATTGCATCGGTGGATACTTCGCTTTTCTCATGTCGAATCGAATCATTCAATAGCCTGATCTGTTCATTCAATGAACGCTCTTCCAAAGCCCATTGTTTTTGATTTACATTATTAAGAGATCCAAAATACAATAAAAAAACAAAAACTAGTGCTATGAAGACAAACCAATTCTTCCTTATACTGACACTTTTCTTTAATTCAAATCGCATCATATTTTTCATCTTTCATCTCCTAAAGCCCAGGATATGTCCTTCGGTTAAACCGAAGGATACCTACTGTGATGATAAAAAGAATGCCTGTGAACAATCCAAGCGTTAGAAGGGCCTGTGAATAATAGTAAAATCCATCCAGTATAGTTAAACCTGGATGTAAGTATACTATTGGATTCCATGAAATTATTGGAGTGTTCTCAATAGAAGCCGGTCTAATAAAAAATTGGATAGCGAAAAGGATGAATAACGCCAACAGAGTAATAAGCCCTTTCCGAATGAAAACATGTACAAACTGTATGACTATCGAAATGAATATAACCAATAGAATGCTATAGAAAAAGTACTCCGTAATCAATTTCCCGGTTGTTACCCACTCACCGTTGACATATTCGGGGTACTGAAATCCGCCGAACCCTTTAAAAACACCCGCCAACAGGTAAGGAAGTAGAAATAGACTAACAAGAAATAGCATCCCCACGCTAATCGATACAATTAGCTTGCCAAGAAAAATTTTAAACGTCGAGTATGGGGTGTTTTTTAGAAGTCTTATTGTCCCATTGTCGTTTTCATACCCAGTAATATCCCCAAGTAACAGTATGATTAGTAAAAAGAAATGTAATGGGAGTAATGCTTCCATTACGTTCATAACAAAACCGGTACCATCAAATTTCAAATTCCTCGGGAGAAGATCGCCTTCCAAAATACGAGTTTTCAATTCCAATTGATGTTCCATTTCTGTGTAGGGGACCGATGATTGACCCGTTCCTTTTTCTCTTCCCTCCAATTCAAGACGTAACTCTTCCAATTCCAAACGTAAAACATCCTTTTTGGCATTCGCTTTTAGAGCATCAAGTTTTTTCTCCTGAATGCTGAAAAGTTCTTTTAAGAATAGTTTCTCCTTTTCTGGAATAGGGGCGGATAAATTATTTTGTATATATTGGAGGTTACGTTCTGTAACTTCCGCGTATTTGTTACGACCGCTGTTTTCCATGAACCATTCGGTACCGAAAAAACCAATAATTAATAAAAGGAAGACGATAGTCACAAATAGCCATTTTTTCTGTTTGAAAAATTTCCTGAACTCAAAACCCAAGAGATTGCCCATTACCGCCTCTCCTTTTCGTACATATCACTGTATTTCTGTTCAGCAGTGGCAATAGACTTTTCAAACGTGAGTAACGGGATATCATGCAATACAAAAGCTTTATGGAGAGCCGGAACTTCAGACTCTTTCAAATTCACCTCATAAAGAAGGGGGTTAACTTGCACAAAGGAAAGAGCACGTTCTTCGAAAAAACTTTTCATGTCAACTTCTCCGCCAATTGAAATTCGATATGTTATAAATTCTGAGCTCCCACTTTCGGAAAGAAAAACATTTTTATCTTTAACAAAGTAAATTTCATCCGCTATTTTATCTACATCATCCAATAAGTGTGTGGACAATAAAATAATTTTGCCTTTACTTTTTAGCTTTTCTATAAGGTCAATAATTTGTTTACGGTTCGTATGGTCAAGACCATTCATAGGTTCATCTAGTAAATAGACAGTTGCATCCGTAACGTGAGCCATGCCAAATAGAAGCATTTGCTTCATACCAAGCGAATACTTGTTAACTTTCTTATTAATAAATTCACCTATTTGCAATTCGTGAATCGTTTGTTCCACTTCCTTCTTCCCTTTCCCGTATGCTTTAGCAATGAATTCGATGTGATCATAACCACTTAAGAAAGGGTATAAAACACCGTTATCTTGCATGAATGCAATCCGTTCCTTGTATCCCTTCCTTTGTGACCGAAGTGAGAAACCAGCAATTTCCACATTGCCATTGCCTTGCAAGGGTATAAGACCACTCAATATCCCCATCAATGTCGTCTTCCCTGCACCATTCGGTCCTACCAAGGCGGTGATTTTCCCTTCTATTAATTGAAGATTAACCGATTCTAAAACTTGGTTAGTATGATATTGGAAAGAAATATGATTGGCTATCAGCATATAAGTAAATCATCCTTTCTTGAAAAAGTAGGTTCAGGTATGGTGATAGATTAAAGCTGCTTAACTATTAGTTTATTTATATCTCCAGTTAACTTGGTACATATCAATGTAAACTAACGGAAAGGGCGCCCATTTTCCACCTAAATGTGTTTCACCAATGCTGTAGGCGTATTCTTGATATTGAATCTCCTGATATCTTTCATTAATTTGAGTTGAAGTTTCAATTAATGTATCAAACCGGATCTCGTAATAAACTAAGGCATTTACTATTTTGTAATTTAAAGCTTCCACTTCATCAGACTCTACAAGTGTTTCGTCCGCAAGAACAAAACTTTGCAGAAATCCAAAGGTCAACATAGTAGCAATAAAGACTTTTAGTATATTTTTCAATAAACACCCTCCAATTTTTTCCTGAACCTTAAATTCTACTATATCACAATTATTTGAAAAATCATTGTTATTTATCAAATAAAATAAAATGGTTCTAAGGAGCTGTCAGTGTTATGTAGAAAACATTTTATGGGTTATACCCAACAATATATTGTCATTTCATGATCTTCGACCCATACACCGCAAACAAAAAACACCCCGCAAGCCAATAAATGGCTGCGGGGCGTCACAAAACTCATCCACCAATATAACTCATATTAATCTTCTTGCGATTTTTCACGGTCTGTTCCGTCCGCTCATCGGAATAGCGGTCAGCGCGTCCTTTCCAGACACCTGTTATCGCCTGAAGCAATTCTTCATCAGACAAGCCGCTGCGGATCAATTCACGCAAATCAAATCCACCGGAAGCGAACAAGCAAGTGTACAACTTTCCGTCGGATGAAAGCCTTGCACGCGTGCATGTCGAACAGAATGATTCCGAAACCGATGTGATGAAGCCGACTTCAGCGCCATTGTCTAAATAACGGTAATGCTTCGCAACCTCACCGTAATACTCCTCTTCGGCGGGCTCCATCTCGTATTCCGTACGCAGCATTTCGTAGATTTCCTTCTTCGTCACGACTTTTTCAAAGCTCCAGCCGTTGTCGTTTCCGACGTCCATGAATTCGATGAAACGCAATGTGATGCCGCGCTCCTTGAAATACTTCGCCATCGGTAGGATTTCACTTTCATTGACCCCTTTTTGAACGACCATGTTCATCTTAATCGTAAACCCGATTTCCTTTGCACGATCGATATTTTTGAGAATCAACTCTGGTTTAATTCCCCGTCCGTTCATTTTCCCGAAAAGCTCCGGATCCATCGCATCCAAGCTTATATTCAACCGACGAAGGCCGGCGTCATACAACGGTTGCGCATATTGTCCCAACAGCACGCCGTTCGTCGTTAAACCGATATCTTCAATTCCATCGATTTTCGTAAGCTTGGCGATCAAATCAGGAAGGCCACGTCGCATCAACGGCTCGCCTCCCGTCAGGCGAAGTTTTTTTACACCGATTGATGCGAAAAGACGTGCAAAACGTTCCATTTCTTCGAATGACAACAATTCGTTTTTCGGCAGGAACACATAATCATCACCGAAAATCTCCTTCGGCATGCAGTACGTGCAACGGAAATTACAGCGGTCAGTTACCGATATTCGTAAATCGCGGATTGGACGACCAAATTTATCAACAATCGGTTCCATTATCGACAACTCCTTTCCAGAACGTCGGCGTGTTCGCGTTCATGAAAACCCGCTCTGCATCATCTTCCGTCAGCAATTCGCCCTCAATCCATCGGACTCCATGTTTTTCCTGAACGTCCATGACCCGACGCCTTCCGTTCTCAAGCGCTTCCTGCAAATCCAGAAGTACAGTTTTATCCCAAACCGAAACTAGCGGATGATATTTTCCATCTAACACAACGGCTGTCACACCTGAACTATGGCACTCAAACAATCGCTTGATTACATCAGCCGTCATAAACGGCATATCACAAGGCAAAACGATATATCGATCAGCCTTAATCTTTTGCATCCCGGACAGAATCCCTGCTACTGGACCTTGTCCAGCAAACTCCGCAATATCTGTCGTAACAATCAATTCATCCGGGAACCTTTCCACTAATTCCGGACGTGTTACAATTACGTTATTCTCGCAAAACGGCGACAAAGCTTGCAACGACAGTTCGTAGAAATGCCGATTCCCCCATTCGGCAAACGCCTTCGGGGAACCGAACCGACTCGATAATCCGCCAGCCAACACAATCCCCGCCATCTTCATCAGCCGCCGCTCACCGGAGGAATGAAAGCACAAACATCACCCGATTTGATGACGTCATCCTTCAACGCATACTCCTCGTTCACAGCCACCTGCACATTATCCGCCCCGAAACCCGGGTACGTTTCCTCTGCCCAGTCCAGCAATTCAGCGACTGTCATCGATTCGCGTTCAAGTGACTCTTCCCCTTTACCAGTCAACTCACGCAATCTCGCAAAATAATTCACTTTGATCATTTCTGCTCAACCCCCTTTTCTGGATATTTCTTCTGTGCACCAATCCATTCTTCCCCATCTTCCCAAATTTCCTTTTTCCAGATAGGCACCACTTCTTTTATCCGATCAATCGCGTATTCATTCGCATCATACGCCGCTTTACGATGCGGTGACGAAACTGCGATGACAACAGCAATATCCGAAATTTGCAGTTCACCAATTCGATGCGCTATCGCAACACGCACTCCTGGCCATTTCGCTTCCATTTCCGCCCCGATTTCCGCCATCTTTTTTTCCGCCATCGGAATGTAGGCTTCGTATGAAAGGTATAGCGTTTTCACACCATGCGTCCATTCCCGCACATTGCCGGTAAATACTGTGACGGCGCCCGCAGATGGATGCAGCACATAGTCCATATATTTCTGAACATCTATCGGCGTTTCCACAATCTCAAAAGGCTTCATCTCCATCTTCCTCTCCAATCCATTCCAAAAACCATTTATCGATAAGCTCCGTTTCCTCGCGCGAATGAATATGGGGGCCATCCATTTCGATTTCAGGGCATCCAATTACGAGCTGCCTTCCCTGTAATTCACTCAAGGGGACCCAATCCTCTTGATTGCGAAGCAGAATCACTTTATCTCCAAATTCCTTCTTATATCCTTCTATCAATAAAACATCAGGTTTTCCTAATGAAACCATCCGTTTCAACGTCTCAAAATCAGGTTCTTCATTCAAAATCAATTGTGCTGCGCCGCCACCCGCAACAAGCGTCGCATCCGCACCATTAGTTAGGAACTGCATCGTATCCGTCTTCGTGTCAGGCATTTCAGGCTTCCCACCATGCCCATGATGCTTCAGCACAGCTACCGTCAAACTTTTTTCCTTCAATAAACGGACCCATCTTGCAACAAGAGTCGTCTTGCCGCTATTTTTAAAGCCCACAACATGCAGCGTCTTCACAACGTCCACTCGCTTACGCCTTGTTCGCTGCCTAAAAGTAGGATATCCACGTCGTCACCTGTCGTATATCCTCGTGTTCCGCTTGGCAAGACAATCAGGCAATTCCCTCTTGCAATTGAAGAGACCGCATTTGATTTATTAAACCCTGCTGGCACGGCTTCAATGCCGGATTCGGTAAATGTCCAAGTGGCGCGGATGAAGCGTGTAAACGGATTCGGCTTCGTGAAATCCTCACCCAACTTAGCCGTCATCCTTGGCATATAAGGCGCTGTTCCACCCATCATCGCAAGTACGGCTAGTCTTGTAAATAATTCAAAACCTGTGAAGCAAGCGGATGGATTGCCGGAAAGTCCGAACAAGAATTTATTGTCTAAAACCGCGACAGTCGTCACACTTCCTGGGCGCATCGCTACTTTATTGAATAAAACCTTGGCACCAAGCCGCTCATAAATTGCCGGTAAATAATCATAATCACCGACAGACACGCCTCCCGTCGTTATGAGGAAATCCGTCCCTGCAATCGCCTGCTCGACAATTTTTGTGCAGGCATCAAGATCATCTGC
This sequence comes from Sporosarcina highlanderae, assembly GCF_030433715.1. Taxonomy (GTDB): domain Bacteria; phylum Bacillota; class Bacilli; order Bacillales_A; family Planococcaceae; genus Sporosarcina; species Sporosarcina highlanderae. The sequence continues at coordinate 308,066 of NZ_JAROCC010000001.1, forward strand.
CGCCAATCCGTATGAACGATAGGAAATCCCCATCCGAGTGAGCTGCCCCTTGATCATCGGGCCATTGGAATTTCGGATTTTCCCCGGAACAAGTTCATCTCCGACTTCAAGCAATTCCGTACCTGTCGATAAAATTCCTGCAATAGGACGTTTCGCAACTTTCACTTTCGCGTAACCGAATGTGGCTAACAAGGCAATTGTTCCCGGATGGATGAGGGCACCTTCTTCGATTAAGAGCTCGCCCTCTTTTGCATCTTCACCCTTGTAGGAGATATTTTCACCTGCTTCAAACGGCTTCCTCAATGTAAATCCGTTGTCCGTTTCGCTCGTTTGCTCTAACATGACGACCGCATCTGCATTTTCCGGAATTTGCGCGCCAGTCATAATTCGATATGCTTCCTTTTCACCGATCGGCTTGTCTCCGAGATAACCGGCGCCGATTTCGCCAATTACTGAAAAAGGGACCCGGTTTTCGCCAGATGCTCCCTTCGAATCGAGCGACCGGATTGCGAATCCGTCATAAGGTGATCGGTCAAAAGGAGGTACATCGTGCTTTGCGATAATCGGTTCAGCTAACACTCTTCCATAAGATTGTTCAAGGTCGATAACTTCGGTTCCGATTGGATTTACATGCTCCACTATTAGTCGGACAGCTTCTGCAACCGGAATCGGTTTTCTCATTTCCACCATTCTGAATCCTCTCCTATCTTCTGCTATACTTAGGTTACTATGTTTGAGGGGAATGAATCCAATGTCTGAATTGACGCATTTCAACGAACAAGGACGAGCCAAAATGGTCGACGTTTCCGACAAGGCCGTCACTACAAGAACCGCAATCGCCACTTCATCCATCATTGTAAACGAACTGATCCACTCCCAAATTACGGAGGGGACTAATAAAAAAGGGGATGTCTTCGCCGTCGCGCAAGTCGCCGCCGTCATGGCAGCCAAAAACACATCATCGATCATCCCAATGTGCCACCCACTTGCATTGACTGGCGTAGATGTCCGCTTCGAATGGAATATCGATGAATCGAAAAGCCATTATGAAGTGCTCATTCAAGCCGAAGTGAAGACGAAAGGCTTAACAGGTGTCGAGATGGAAGCCCTCACTGCCGCTTCAGCCGCAGCCCTTACCATTTACGATATGTGCAAGGCTGCTGGAAAAGAGATGGTCATTGGCCCGACGATGTTGCTCCGGAAAACCGGCGGGAAGAACGGCGATTTTGAGCGGACCGCGCGGGAATAAGAGCTTTTTGGCGTTAAACGAAAACTCTTGGTCCATTCTTTACAACAAGGGCTCATTCTTTCGCGTTGAAGGTCCATTCTTTACAACAAGGGCCCATTCTTTCACGTTGAAGGTCCATTCTTTACAACAAGGGCCCATTCTTTCGCGTTGAAGGTCCATTCTTTACAACAAGGGCCCATTCTTTCGCGTTGAAGGTCTACTCTTTACAACAAGGGCCCATTCTTTCGCGTTCTATCACTTTAAACGAGAACTCCCGCCACACCGGTCACTTCCGATGCTTCGTCAATTCGTGGACAATATGATGAAGCTCGGGAAGAATCAGTTTTTCCATCGCCAACTTCACTGCTTTTGATGAACCCGGCAGTGCGAATAACACTTTCTCCTCAATCGAGCCCGCCGTTGCACGGCTCAATAAAGCCTTCGATCCTACATCTTCTGTATAACTTAAAAACCTGAACAATTCTCCGAAACCATCAATTGTTTTCGTGAAATACGGTGTCACCGTTTCAATGGTCACATCGCGGAATCCGATTCCGGAGCCTCCGGTTATGATGATTGCTTCGACTGCTTCATTGCCGAGCCATTCTTCCACATTACGGGAAATCTCTGCCGGCTCATCTGTACAGATCCGGTAATCTTCAATGCGATGACCGGCATCTTCAGCCATTTGGATGATCGTTCCACCGCTTTTATCTGTTTCTTTATTCCGCGTATCGCTCACCGTTAATACGCAGATTGCTATTGCATCTTTCTTTTCGAACACCGATAGTTGAGACAACCCCTACTCCCCCTATCCAAAAAATTGATGATACAATTTCCTGCCTTCCTTCATATCTCGTAAACCATGAATGAGTAACCGCCCGTTTTGAAACAAAACACAGCGGTACCCTTCCGCATGGAACTCCACGAAGTACGGAGTCATTTTATACCCCGCGCCCAATCGTTTTGCAACTTGCTCACCGTCCTTCAAAGATAGTGACCTGCTACTATCGGGTATGACTTGAACCGTTTCTCTTCCGCAAAGTACAGCGTAGTTCGGACCTTCAGGTTTATTGAGTGCAGGATAGGTTGGTTCCGTACCGCAAGTTTCACAATGCTCTTTCCGAATTCGAGAAATTCCTGCTTCGACTTGCGTGTTGTTCCATAAATCGAAATGAAGGAGCTTTGTCATCATTGCATCCCGGTTGCCCGTTAGCCATTTCAGCGCTTCCGCGGTTTGCCTTGCTGCAACGGTTTGGACGGCAGGAGCAATGATGCCTGCGGTATCGCATGTTTCATTGACCGAAGGGAGAACTGGCAAAAGACATCTGAAACAGGCTGTCTTTCCTGGAATGAAAGGAAATACTGTGCCCGAACTGCCGACGCATGCACCGTGAATCCAAGGGATACCCCTTATCCATGCTACGTCATTCATGAGTAGTCGCGTTTCGAAATTGTCCGTCGCGTCCATGATCAAGTCGGCGTCCTCAGCGATTTTTTCAAGCATCGGGCCATCCACGTGGTCAAGAACTGTCTCAATAATGCAATCTTGCCGGATTTCTTTTAATCTACTTTTTGCAGCAACCACTTTCGGTGTGCCTTGAAGCGCATCTTGTTCCGTAAAGAGTTGCTGTCTTTGCAGGTTGGACATCTCCACATAATCCCGGTCCGCAATGGTCAGTTTGCCAACACCAGCCCTGACGAGCATTTCAGAAATGGGCGAGCCTAACGCGCCGCAGCCGATTATGACGACATGTGCATCCTGCAAACGTTTTTGCCCCTCTTGGCCAATCGGCTTGAACAGCGTCTGACGTGAATATCTATTTTCCACTTCCCCCTACACTCCCCTGCTCTTTAAATAAAGTTGGGGCTTCCAGTCATTAAGATTGGTCGCCCTTCGGTTTCGTTGGTGTAATATCGCAAAATGTTCCTACGTAGCGTTCGATATCGCCGGAATTATTTATAACGGTGTTGATGGTTAGTAATTCGAGATATTCCCTTCCATCTTTCCGCTTATGGCTTTCCACATTTGAGCGTAATATTCCTTAGGCTGTCTTCCTGAACTGAGAATGTTTGAATTTTTCCCAAGCACTTCCTCTTCAGTATAGCCTGTTAACTCTGAAAATGCAGGGTTCGATGAATTCGACCATCAACTTCCGCAATGTCTGCCAGCCTTCCTCATCAAAAGTTTAGAAACTTCTTTCTTAACGCATATTCAACAAGTTCCGGTCTGCTTTTCAAGTTCAATTTCTCCATGATTTTGGACTTATGCGCTTCGACTGTCTTGACGGAAATGTAGAGCATTTCCGCAATTTCTTTATTCCCATAGCCTTTTGCTACAAGGGGCAAGACTTCAATTTCCCTTTTCGATAAAATCTTATAGGGGTCAGTCTCTACTTCATCGAAGTCCTTTTTGACGAATTGACGGACAAGGGACGTCGCCATGGAAGGATGGATATAGGTGCCTCCGTCATAGACCGTTCGGATTGCGGAAAGCAATTCCTCATCGGGGGAATTTTTCAATACATAGCCGGAAGCCCCGTTTTTTAATACGTGAAATAAGTATTCTTCATCATCGTACATCGTAAGAATGACAATTTTCGTTTCAGGAAAATCTTCTTTTATCTTTCCCGTCGTGATTAAACCACTCTCGCCGGGAGGCATGCTTAAATCCATGAGCAGAACGTCGGGGCGATGCTTCGCCACCTGGTCATACGCCTCTAGCCCGTCAGCAGCGGTTGCTACTACTTCCATATCATTTTGATAGTTCAATATGTGCATAAAACCGCTACGAACGACCGCATGATCATCTGCAATGATGATTTTCATTTGTTGCCCCCTCCTTCAACAACTGGAACTTCCAATTGGATTACAGTTCCTTTTCCAATTTCGGAACGGATTTGAAGATTGCCATCAACGAGTTCTGCTCTTTCTTTCATACTATAAATGCCAAGTCCCGTGCCTTTCGGATCCGTATTTTTCAATTCGAACCCTTTCCCTTCATCCACCACAACCAGATAAAGAAATCCAACCGCTTCATACAAACGGACAACGAGTTCATCGACTTCTGCATATTTTAACGCGTTGAATACAGCTTCCTGACAAATCCGATAGACGACCGTTTCGACTTCTCCCTCATACCGTTTCGACTCCAACTCTGGATGAAAATGTATAATGAGGCCATAGTTCTTTTCAATCCACTTAAAGTGAGTTCGAAAAGCCGCTTCCAGTCCGAGATCGTCAAGGGTAGCCGGGCGCAATTCAACGGAAAGGTGACGGATATCATCCAAAAGCCGCATGAGTGAGCCTTCCGTCTGTTGCACTTTCTTCAGCACTTCTTCATCGATATTCATATATTTCAATACACGTAAATCGACTAATGAACTCAGCATTTCCTGTGCAACACTGTCATGTAATTCGCGGGATAGACGTTTACGCTCATCTTCTTGCGCCTTGATTACCCTTTTCATCATTAGTTTTTGATTTAGTTCTTCTTGTGTTTTGAATTGCTGCGTTAAATCCCGCAGCATGAAAACCCGGATTCCGGACTCTTCGTCTATGGTATGGATGCTTCCGGAATAAGGAATGACACCCTTCCCTTTCGTGTCGAAATAGACTTGGAAAGAACTGATATTTTCATCCGGGTTCGACATATAGCATGAGTGACAGGTCTGCAATTCATCGGAGCTGGTATACCCTCTGCATGTTCTGCAAATTGCTCCCGTGCTTCCAGCCATCATTTGCTCGTAGACATCTTTATCCAAAATATCCTTAGCAGCCGAGTTCATGGTAAGTACCTTCCCGTTCCGATCAAAAAAGAAGATGGCTTCACCTGAGTTGCCATATAGGTTCATTAGAAGACTCGGCAAGTTTTCATTGCTGAACTGATTCATCGCTCACCATCTCCTTGTCATAGAACGGGCCAAATCCCGTGCCGATTTCCCGCTTGAATTCCTCGAATTGTTCCAATGTCAGCCCTTGGTTTTTACGATAGCCGACAAGAATGACGCCATTTACACGGTAAGATTTATACAGTGGGATGGCACCGAAGCTTTTAAGCCCTTCCGCTACAATAATCGGGTAGTTGAATAGACTATCAGTGCCTACTTCTTGTAATGCATCGCCGACATATATCGGTTTGCCTGTCTTAAAAACAAGTCCTGCCACACCTTTTCCAGATTGGAGTTTAATGCGTCGATGCCGTTCGCTTTTATTCCCTGTGACGTGCGCCCACTTCAGTTCAAATCCTCGTTCCGGCGATTGAACGAGCGCTATTCCTACATAATCGAATCCAAATGCCTCACGAACACGCTCAATCTCTCGCTGGAAGTTAAATCCCACCCACTCTTTCATAATCATTACTCCCTATAGAAAATCATTATCTTTTATTGGCCTTTGCTGGTGACCTTCTATACAGAATATAGCTCCTGCACGTATAATTCAACGGGACACTCCATATTGGACGAGTCTTGTGAACGGCCACAAACGACATTTGCTTGGGTTTTCCCTATACCGTTACTCCTAAAGAATAAAAAAGATGCCATTTCGGCAACTTTTTCATCCTATCTATATGTTTTCGATTAGATTAATTCACGAACCCTATCGAAAAGAACATTGTTTTCCAAGTGTACATGTTCAAACGTTTCTTTCTCCAACTGTTCCAATCTCGCATAAACCAGTCTATACGTACCGCAAGCAGTTTCAGGAGGAGTGAAGTTATCAGTGATTTCCCTTAACTCATGAAGAAGGCGGCCTGCGTTATCATGCTCTTCTTCCAATTCGAATACATGCGGCTTCACTCTTTCCTTCAGTTCAGAAGTTGGGTTTTCAAGGAATTCAAGAAGTAACGGAAATACGTTTTTATCCTCATCCTCAGTGTGTTCAATCAACTCTGCTCGTAAAGTCTTAAAGATTTCTTGCACTCTTAATAGATGGGGATGGTTTTCTCCATGCACACGCGCAACCTTTGTGATGTACGGTGCTAACATCGGCAGTTCCTCACATAAATTCGCATGATATTTCTCTTGGATGTGAGCAACCAATGTTTTCGATCCAAATGATGAAGGTTCAAGGCTATTACGCGTTTCTCTTTTTGCTTCAATTGCATGTATTTTCTTCAACACTTCTTCCGGATTAAGCTCCCGTTGCTCCGCGGCCTCCTTCAATGCTATTTTCCCACCGCAACAGTAATCAATACGTAGGTTCCTGAACAAATCAGCGCTTTGCGGAAGTGCCGTGACAATATCTGATACTTGAGTGTCGAGTGTAAGTTGAATCATTTTGTTTCCTCCTATTAACTATTTTATTTAATTGATAATTTTTCCCAGTACCAATGGTAACTAATTAGGGTTCGAAGAGATATAGGGGAAATGCCTATTTCCCTTTCGTCTACTTCATCAAAGAGGAGGTTGGAAGTAAGGGATGTGATGTATATCACAGATTTTGAAGTGTCACAGATTGTTCTTAATTGGGGGTTATCACCGACTCTCTAAAAAACACCATCAAAATCCAACTTGGTAGCTATTAAACAACTGGTATAATACATGTAGTAGAGAGAACTTTTGGAAATGAGGGGTAACTAAATGTCACTTCAATTCATAGGTGCAGAAAAACGGATCAATGATATGGTCGTCTTCCCTTCTTTTGATTTATCAGTGGAACCTGGAAAAGTGGTTGCTGTATATTCAAGTGTCAATGTAAGGGAGCAGCTGATTGACCTGTTGCTTGAAAAGTCTAAGCTGTCGAACGGGGAAATTCGTATTGGAAAAAGCGGTATTTCAGAAAATCGAACAGGTATTGGCTTTTTCTTCCTTCAAAATGGCCTATATGAGAGGTTGTCCGTGGAGGAAATGATCCGTTTCACAAAGCGGCTTTATACATCAGATCAATCCATCGAGAAAGTTATTCACACGGCTCAATTGGAATCTAAACGACGTAACAAAATAAAGAACTTGACCTATTCGGAGCGAAAACGGGTTCAGCTCGCCCTTTTATTAATACAAAACCCGGAAATTTACATTTTTGAAGAACCTGATCAAAATATGGATTTAGAATCAAAGCGAATATTCCTTTCTGTCCTCCAGTTGCTAAAACAAAAAGGTCGTAGCGCATTCATTTTAACAGGGAATATGGAAAGCGCCGTAACAGCCGCCGACCAAATCTTCCGATTGGATGAGAACGGACTGCATCCCGTCCATATTTCAGTGGAGACAGAAAAAGAAATTGAAAATCCTCCTTCCATAGCCGAATCAATAGTACCTGTCCGTTTTGAGAAGATCCCGACGAAGGTGAATGAAAAAATCGTGTTATTCGACCCACCTGAAATCGATTATATTGAAAGCAATGACGGCCAATCATTTTTACATATTAAAGGAGAATCCTTTCCTTCTGTTTCCACATTGAATGAATTGGAAGCGCGTTTACTCCCGTTTGGTTTCTTCCGCTGCCACCGTTCGTACATTGTAAATTTGCAGAAGGTTCGTGAGGTCATCACTTGGACGAGGAACAGCTATAGTCTTGTTTTGGACGATGCCGAAAAATCGACAATTCCTTTATCGAAAACGAAGATGGTGGAGCTAAAAGAGATGCTTGGCCTCTGACTTTGTAGAAAATTGTATAATTTCCTCGGAAATATTTTGACAGCATCCGACGTTTCAGCCCTAAAAATACTCCGTTCATGATGCGTAGGGGGAAATCAACTTCACAATTCGGTTTATTCACAGGCGAATTTGCTCTACTTACCCTCTATAACACTCTTTTCACCCGAAATATGATGTGATCCATTCCTTGTTCAATTATTCTGAAGGTGCAAATACAAAATACGTATGAAACTTACTACAGGAGGATGGAAATGGAAAACATTATTGAGGTGAGCAGTTTAGCAAAAGTTTTTGGTAACCAAACAGCGATTGAAAGTGTCGACTTCCGCGTTAAAAAGGGTGAAATTTTCGGCTTCCTTGGACCAAGTGGATCAGGAAAAACGACAACAATTAAAATATTGACTGGACAACTAACACCTACAAGCGGGACGGCGAAAGTATTTGGGGAATCCGTTTCTCAGTTAAAGAATTCAGAGTACCGCAAGCGTTTCGGAGTTCTTACAGATAATAGCGGGTTATACGGAAGATTATCAATCTACGATAATCTGAAGCTCTATTGCGATCTGTACGATGTTCCCCTCTCGAAAATCGACGAAGTGCTTGACGCTGTAAACTTAAAACAAGAGAAGTCAAAAAAAGTTTCTACCTTATCAAAAGGAATGACGCAGCGTGTGACACTTGCACGGGCTTTGATACACGAACCTGAATTACTTTTCCTTGACGAGCCAACGTCCGCTCTGGATCCGACAAATTCACTTCATATCCATGACGGATTGCGGGCACTTAACGAGAAAGGTACGACGATATTCTTGACTACGCACGATATGCAGGAGGCGGAAACATTATGTGACAGGGTCGCATTCCTAAATAATGGGAAAATTCAACTTTTGGATACGCCAGACAAACTGAGAAAGAGCTATTCGGATTCGACGATTACAGTGGAATTGACGAATGAAGAAAAGGTAATCTTGCCCGCAGGTTCTGAAGGAGCAAATCAGTTATTCAACTATATGAATACGAATCAAGTTGTAACAATCCATTCGAACGAGCTTACTTTAGGGGAGATTTTTGTACAAGTGACAGGGAGGAAATTAGCATGATGATTTCATGGAAGCGTGTAAACGCGATATTGCAAAAAGACTTTAAGGACTTTTCTCGGAATCTGGCTGTATCGTCAGTAATTTTTGTTCCAATTATTTTAGGTGCTTTTTACGGGCGCATGGGCGTTGAATCAATTGAAACTCATTTTCTGCTTATCAATATGACGTTTGCTATGGTCGCTGCGTTTGTCCAATGCTGTTTGATTGCTGAAGAGAAGGAAAAGAACACTTTGCGCGGACTGATGCTTTCCCCTGCAAGTACAGCCGATATTCTTGGTGGAAAAAGCTTGCTTACGTTCATTATGACAATGGTTGTCGTCTTTTTCACGGCCTTCTTGGCGGAATATAAACCTGCAAACATTGCTATTATAACGTTGGCTGTCATTTTATCATCATTCTTCTATATTGCATTGGGAACGATGCTCGGTCTTTATTCGAAGTCTGTTTTGGAAGCGTCCGTTATCGTCATGCCTGTCATTATTGTATTCTCACTCGGTTCATTCATTACATTGGTAGTGGAGAAATATCCGATATTACAAGTGGTGACATACTTGCCGAATATCCAATTAATCGACTTGGCTACAAAAGTAGAAGCGGGAGCCGGTTTTGGAGATGTACTTGTCGAATTTGCAATTATTTTAGGATGGGTCATTGCGGCTGTCATCCTGACGGTTATCATTTTCCGGAAAAGGATGGTCGATTAAAATGAAGCAAGCACTTAGATTTTTACTCGCTGTCGGTATTGGCATACTTGCCGTGTACATTTACAAAGCAATCTTTTAGTTGGATTACGCATACTTCTTGCGATTTATGCAAATCTAAATCCACTTCAAAAACAAACGGAGAGCCAAGATTGTATCTTGCTCTCCGTTTCTCATTTACAAATCATCAAACCCGTTCAAATCGCTCGTCTTCACGTATTGCCTTGACGTCTGTTCAAAGAAATCAGTTTTCGTATCGTCGAAGTTGTCAACATACGCACGGATCCATTTCATTGGGTTGTCAGTGAATTCCGGGTAGATTTCACTAAGTCCAAGCATACGCAGCATTTTATTTGCGCGATATTTCACGTAGCCCGCCATTTCTTCAAGGTCAATTCCGTCAATTTCTCCAAGGACATAGCGGCTCCAAATGATTTCTTGTTCGACGGAATGGCGAAACTGATCATAAATCCATTCTGTTAAAGCTTCGGTATTACACTCCGGATTTTCAGCAAGCGCTGCGCGGAATATGTCGCTGATCGCTTTGCCATGCTGCAGCTCGTCGCGGTTGATATAGGAAATCATTGTCGATGTGCCGACCATTTTCTGATGACGTGCAAGATTATAGAAGAATGCAAAGCCGCTATAGAAGAATAAACCCTCTAACAAAGTTGTGTACACCATCGCTTTCAACACCGTTTCAACCGTCGGATTCTCCGCAAATTCGTTGTAAATAGCTACGATCCGTTCATTCCTTTTCATGAGCACTTCATCCGTACGGCCCATTTCAAATGAAGCCATCTGCTTGTCGAGTGTCGTAACGGACGACAGGACGTATGCATAGCTGTGATTGTGCTCGCTTTCCTGGTCGGCGATTGTCGCCATGATTGATTTCACCGAAGGATCGGTTGCGAAATCAGCAATCTTCATCGCGACAACAGTCTGCGGGCCGTCCAATGTCGCAAGCAACCCGATAATCTTAAGAAAAGCTTCCTGTTCAGCCTTCGATAAGTTCGGAAATTGCTTCACGTCCTGCGTCATATCGACTTCATTCGCTGTCCAAAAAAGAGAGCGGATACGTTGACGCAATGTATAGAAATGGGGGTACGCAAGGTCATTCCAGTTCAAAATGCCGCTTGCTTCCCCGCCGAAAATCGCCGTTGATTTATTTGGTTGTGCCGGGTTCAATACTTTAACGCGTGCAAGTGTCGCCAATGTTGAAAAACTCCTTTCGACCATTCGATGACTTTCTTCTCTTGCGTGCCACGGGGGCTTTGTTCAATTTTGAGAGGTTCATATGTTGATCCATAAAATCGGGCGAGCTTTACGGCGGCTCCGCAAAACAGATCGTCCCCTCCAAACTGCGTATCTCCGGTTCCGAAGACGTAGACATTTTCCGGCTTGTAACCGACGTCCGCGACGAAATCCTTCACTTCGTCAGGCGTAGAGCCCTTGTCCCATGTGAATGAACCAATGATTATCGCATCGAACTCCCAGGGATCCGGCATCGGCCCGATTCCGATCCGATATACCGTCACGTCCATCCCTTCTGATAGCAGCGTCTCCTCCACGATTTCTGCCACTTCCTCCGTATTTCCGCTCCACGATGCATATGCAATCAGGAATGACACCATTCGCACTCCTCAATATCAGAAGCTGTTGACCGCATATAATACGTCGATTTCATGCCCGATTTCCACGCTTGAATATGCAAGTCTAAGAGGACGGATGCGCGGATGTTATTCGGCACGTATATATTGAATGAAATCGCCTGGTCGATATGGCGCTGCCTTACTGAGTTTTGCTTAATGGACCAGCGTTGGTCGACGATATACGCAGAACGGCGGTACACATCATACGTGTTGTGATCAAGATCCGGCGCAATGACCGGCAGTTTATAGTCTTTCTTTTCCTCGTGGTAGAACGGCTTGAAAATCGGATCGATGGAAGCGGTGGATCCTGCGATGACCGAAGTGGAGCTATTCGGCGCAACCGCCATCAAATAACCGTTCCGAATTCCGTTCGCAGCAACATCAATTCGCAGTTCACGCCATTCCATCGAGTCATAGCCACGTCGTTCGAAATATCCCCCGCTCTGCCAATCCGATCCTTCGAATAAAGGATAAGTCCCTTTTTCACTCGCCAATTCCATAGAAGCTTTGATTGTTAAATAGGCAATTTTTTCATACAGTTCATCCGCGTAGTTGACCGCTTCGTCCGATTCCCATTGTATATTTTTCAAAGCAAGAAGATGATGCCAGCCGAATGTCCCGAGCCCAATGCCCCGGTAACGTGTGTTTGTTCTTTGCGCCTGGACGACAGGTATTTTATTCAAATCAATAACGTTGTCTAACATGCGCACTTGAATCGTGATGAGGCGTTCCAACACATCTGCCGGCACGGTACGGCCAAGGTTAATGGACGACAAGTTACAGACGACAAAATCACCGGGCTTTGATCGGGTTACGACGATATCATCTTCGAGCGTAACCGATTCAAATTTCGTCGGGCTCATATTTTGCATTATTTCTGTACAAAGATTGCTCGAATACACCATACCTTCATGCTTATTCGGGTTCGCCCGATTCACTTCATCCCGGTAAAACATGAACGGAGTTCCCGTTTCAAGCTGGCTGCGCATGATGCGTTTCATGATTTCAATCGCAGGCACAGTCTCCTTTGACAATTCCGGGTGGTTGGCACATTCCTCGTATTTCTCACGGAACGAACCGGCACCTTTCCTTTCATCATAATAATCTTCCAATGAATAGCCCATCACCGTGCGCACTTCATGCGGATCGAATAAATGCCAGTCACCTCGCGCTTCGACTTGCTCCATGAACAGATCCGGCAAGCAGACGCCTGTGAAAATATCATGTGCACGGAGGCGATCATCGCCGTTGTTCAGCTTTAAGTCGAGGAATGTGAATATATCCTTATGCCATACATCGAGGTAAACCGCAATCGCCCCTTGACGCTGACCAAGCTGATCGACGCTGACAGCTGTGTTGTTAAGCTGTTTAATCCACGGAAGAACGCCGCTTGATGCACCTTTGAAACCGCGGATGGAGGACCCGCGCGAACGGACTTTACCCATATAAACTCCTATTCCTCCGCCATATTTCGATAGATTCGCAATATCCGTATTGCTGTCATAGATTCCTCGAAGGGAATCGTCGACGGTGTCGATGAAGCAGCTTGATAGCTGGCCATGCGGCTTGCCTCCATTCGCAAGCGTCGGCGTCGCGACTGTCATATACAAATTGCTCATCGCCCAATAGGCTTCAGCCACTTTTCCAAGACGGTTCTCTGTTTCATTTTGCATAAGTGTCATCGCGATGATAAGCCAACGTTCTTGCGGGAGTTCTACAGGCTGTTTATTGAAGTCAACAGCGGCATACCGGTCCATCAATGTTTTTAAGCCGATATAGGTGAACAGCTTGTCCCGCTCGGGGTCGATGAAGTTGCCGATCGTTTGCAATTCTTCACACGAATATTTATCCAATAATTCATTTGCATAGAGGCCTTTTTCTACTAACCGTTTAACATTCTGTGCGAAATCCGTATACACTTTCGCACCACGCTGGCTTTCCTGGCGGGAATAAACCTCTTTTAGATAAATCCTTGCAGCAACGAATGTCCAATATGCTGATGCTTCATCAATATTGCTGAGCGCCTCTAAAATCATTGCTTTCGACCAATCAGATCCTATTCCATCAGGATGTCGTTCCAGCCATTTCTGACTGGCTTCTTCCAACACGGCCAAGCGTGCTTTCTCGAACTCTATCTCCAAACTCCCCAATATGCTTGCAACATCCAATTTTTCACGAATCAACGTCATCAAGTGATTCCTCCTTTAATGCACAATACAAAAAAGCGATGAATCCACCTCTTCGGTAGAGTCATCGCTCATGGTTTTTGATGTTGGAAACAGATCGGGGCCCCGCCTAAAAAATGAAAGCAAAAAACCCGCTCGCTTCCACCTCTCAACCCCCGAAGAAAGTGTCGCTTGACGATGGACGGCAGGTCTACTGGCTTTCGCTTCATCCTTCCATCTCCCTTCCCACAGCTAAATGCTGCAGTGGTTTTGAGACGGTTGTTAGCGAGTACAGTTGCGGGGACAGCTCCGATTTGCGGATTCCCTTTTAAACCGATAACGGTACCATTCCATCGTTCAATACTATATATTGTGCTGTTATGTACTTCACTACCCTAACATGTTGTGTTTTAATCGTAAATAGGTAGAAAGATATTTTTCAAAATCGTACCACTATACTTTACACTCACCGTGTGTGACAATAATCGTCAAAAGGAGGTTTTCAAATGGCTGATTTAAATGCAATGATGGCTTGGACTTTTACAGAAGAAGTTCCGGTTCCTAGCGAGATTAAAGAAATGCTCATCGAAGGTGAAGTGGCGGAAGTTGCTTATAAAACAATCCGTGACGTTGCTGTAGTAACGAATAAGCGATTTATCATCGCGGATAAGCAAGGTCTGACAGGTAAAAAAGTGGAGATTTATACAATCCCATTCAAGTCAATCAATATGTATTCATCTGAAAACGCTGGACGTATAGACTTTAACGCTGAAATTGAATTATGGACGAAGGCAGGAAAGTTTAAATTAAATCTTAATAAAAAAGTCGATGTCCGCAAACTTGATAAAATCATAGCAGCGGCAATCTTATAAGAAAAGAGCCGTGCAAGTAAATGCATGGCTCCTATTTATTCAAATCGTAAGGCGATAGCGCATTTGTCCGATTCACAAAAATGATTCCATCGTATCGGCAGCCGACCCTTGATGGCACATAATTTCCAAACGCCTCAAACTCCGGATTGTAGACGACCCCGATAGCCCGATGGCCGATCCATTCGTTGAATAAATGACGGTTTTCCTCTGTGAATAATATGACTTGATCATCTGCCTTTGCCGCATGCATCTGACCTTCCCATGAATTGAACTTGGCAGGTGGGACTTTCATCTTTTGTAACGGTTCGCCCCAACCTTCGCCGGCAATGACGGTTCCTTCATACGTACCAAAGCCGATGGCAAATGTGTTATCCCTCCCATATTTCTCCCGGATGAGCTGCCCGACATTGATCATATCATGGTCGGCCATCGATGTTTCCAACGCATCGCCGACATGAGTATTATGCTCCCAGATGATGATTTTAGCGTCATCGCCATGGTAGTTCAATAGTTCACCGACCGCCTCCACCATATGCATATCACGGATATTCCACGAGATGGCATCGTCCTGCATCATCGCGCGATAATACGATTCAGCATTTTTCGCGACCAATGCATTCATCGTTATGTTCAAATCCTTTTCCTGCTCGTTCGAATAAAGATCTTCATGGCTACGGATGGTCGTCAGCAAGTTCGTAACCTCGCGAATGCACTCATCCGAAAAATGGACGGTCGACAATGCATAATGCTCAGGCATTCGGTTGTACGGCTCAAAACAGGAAAATGCCTTTCTTGCCATCTCCAAGTCCGCATTATAAGTGGGATTTTCCTGAAGAAAATGCAACACTTCATCAATCGACTCATAAAGACTGTACATATCAATCCCGTAAAACCCTGTTTTATCAGCTGCATCCTTTTCTTCATTTTCACGCTTCAACCATTCAATAAGCTCCCCAACTTCTTCATTCGCCCACATCCATGTCGGCCAGCGATTGAAGGATTGTGACAGCACTTGCCGAGCGGTTTTTCCCTCTTCATCAAAGCCTTTCACATAGCGGTTAACCGCCTGAGCGGATGGCCAATCACCTTCTACTGCAATGATGGTGAATCCTTTTTCCTGAATAAGCCGTTTCGATAATGCCGCGCGAACTTTGTAAAACTCTGAAGTTCCATGCGTCGCCTCACCTAATAGGACAATCCGGGCTTCCCCAATTGCGTCCATTATCGTATCAAACGCTTGATCATTCAACGGAAAAGCGTTCTCCTGTATCGCGGCGATCAATTTTTTCGACAAATCAATCCCTCCTCTGCAGATAGCATACCCATGGGAAGGGGATGGAAACCGGGAGAGCGGTGGATGAGGGTGATGTATAGTTGGGAAGATGGTTATCACCACTTAAACAGGGTTTATCACCACTTAGGCAGCGGTTATCACCGCTCATCGAGGGTTTATCACCACTTAAGGTAAGTTTATCACCGTTTAACTAATTTTCTCCCCCAAATACCGCCCCCGATAGGAGCGGTTTCAAAAATAATCCCTATTTATCCTCAATTTCCAGCATCAATTCTTCATCATCCTGCATCACATTAAAAATCCACATATGTTCATTCTCGTTAAAAGAAATCTTCTGAATGACATAAAAGCCAAATGCCGATTCTCCATCGGCCATTTCCAACACTTTCCCAACTGCCTGCGACTCTGAGAGGCGCGCGCCCGATGGCTTATAATCCGGCATGATCTCCACGAACTTTGCACTTCCCTGTCCCGGATAGGACGTCTTGATACCTCCGGACGCCTCAACTTTCACTCGCTGACCAACTTTTAGCTTATCCGCTTCAGGGAACTTGTAGAAGACGGCGCCTTCCGTTCCTCCCGCCACAAAAATTTTCCCTTCCCCGGCGGATAAAATAAAACCACCATCCGTCACAGGGGTATCGGTGAATTGTTTTTCAGGAATGATAATACTTGATTCACCCGGTTCAGCAACCATTCGGCCATCTTGTTCAAAGTGGAACTTTTTGTCCGGGAACATTCCCTTTAGTTCCTTCTGCTGCTCCGGTTTCAGAAAGTCATGGTTTATCTCCACAATCCCTGTAATTGTATTGACGGATAAACCATAAGATCCTCGATCTATTTTCATCCCCTTCAACGCTTGCGCCACTTTATCCTGCAAAGTATACAGTTCCTTTTGCGTATGTGGGCTACGGAAAATATAGATCGGCTCCGCCAAGATTTCGCCTGCATCCACTTTCGGTTGCAGCTCATCAAGCAACTTCTGAACGCGCTCGTCCGGATTCTTCACGCCAATCCAAATACCGGGTTGTGTCGCCCCACTCATCTGATTTTCGAAAAAGAGGATTCCTGCGTTTTCAAAACCTTCGTAGCCTCCATAAACCTTTTCAACAGCCTCTATTGCGGTCGGTCCTTCAATCGCCTGCACCGCCATATCCTCTGCCAATTCAGGAGTCGGCTTGCCGAATAATCCTTCTTTATATTCGTAGCTTTCTGTTTGTGCAACAGCTGCTTTCTCGCGATCAGGCGATTCTTGTACAGATTGTTTCAATTCAGCAATGATTTCACGACCACTCACTTTTTTCAATGTCCGCCATGCGCTATCTTCAACCGAGCCGTTTTTTGATGATGCCCCCATTTCAGAAGTTCCACATGCGCCTAAGAGTAAAATTCCTAACATCGGTACTATTAATCTACCTTTCATTCTAAAACCTCCCAATCAACAAATTAGACGGATGATTCAAACTAAAGTTACGCCAATGCCCATTGACACCCGGCCACCGATTTGTGGGAGCCTGGCGAAGTAGATTCGTGAGGTTTTGCTTACAATTCGGCCTCTCCGCAATACAACTTTCCATAGCAAAAAAGTTTATCACCACTTAGCCACAATTTATCACCACTTAAAGGGAGTTTATCACCACTTAAGCAGCACTTATCACCATTCGACAAATTTCCACCATAAAAACAACCGCCCTAAAAAGGACGGTTGCCAATAGAACTTCTATTCATCTGCAACTTCGAGTGTTCCTTCTCCGTCGTCCGGCAGAAGCTCGAAAATCCATTTCTTTTCATTCTCATCAAAAATAACCTCATTAATTACGACATAGCCATTTGATAGCCTTTCACCCGAAATCTCCAAAGCTTTCGCCACGACCTGGGACTCGGAAAGCTTCGCATTCACGGGCTTGTAGTCCGGCAAGATTTCTACAAATTTTGCAGTCCCTTGCGAAGGATAGGATTCCATCATGCGGCCTGATGCTTCCACTTTCACTCGCAGGCCGACTTTCAACTTGTCAGCTTCAGGGAATTTGTAAAACGCAGCAGTTTCATCTGGACCAGCTACCAAGAACTGCCCTTCACTAACAGACAGTATAAATCCACCATCCATGAGTGGAGTGTTAGTGTATATTTGGTCAGGAGAAATAAGCCTTGATTCCCCGGGAGCTGCTACCATTCTTCCATTTTGCGTGAAATTGATTGTTTGGTCGGCGAATTGTTGGCGCAGCTCCTCTTGCTGCTCCGGCATGAGAAAATCATGGGAAACTTCAATCTCACCAGTAATGATATTGACATACAGCGCATAAGATCCCTGTTCCGATTCCATCCCTTTCAACGCCTCTGCGACTTCATCCTGTAAATCATACAATTCCTTTTCCGTATGAGGGCTGCGGAAAAAATAGATTGGTTCTGCCAAGATTTCGCCCGCATCCACTTTTGGTTGCAATAGATCGAGCACTTGCTGAACGCGTTCATCCGGTTCCTTTAACCCGATCCAGACACCAGATTGTTCAGCGCCTCTCGTCTGAAGTTCGATGAAGAGGACTCCTACATCACGAATGCCACCTTCCCCGTAAACTTCTTCCACCGCCTGGCTTGCAGCGGGTGCCTCAATTGCTTTGACCGCCAAATCCTCTACCAATTCTTTTTTAGGCTTCTCATATTCGGGGGGCGTTTCAATGGTGGCCGACTTGTCTCGCTTAGGCGTCTCTTGAGCGGTTTGCTTTAATTCCGCAATGATTTCTCTCCCACTCACCGTCTTCAACGTTTTCCATTCTTCAACACTATCTCCAACACTACCTTCAACACTATCTTCAACCGCGACATTTTTCGGGGATGCATCTGTTCCGCATCCACCTAACAATAAAGCAGCACATAATATAATTGATAACTTATAATTCATGTCAAAACCTCCCATTAACGGATTAGACGGACGATTCATACAAAAGTTTCAGCCGCCCATTGACACCCGGCCACCGATTTGATACATTCAACTACAATATCGATGACGAAGAGAGTAATGATTCTGCCCTTCCATAGCGAGCCGGGGTTGGTGGGAGCCTGGCGAAGATGAATTATGAAGCGCACTTCGTAGATGCTTTTCTGAATGAAGTAGGAGAAGCCGGTGTCTCGCCGTTAGGAGAAAGGGGCCTCTACCCATATTTGACAGGGGCAATTTGAGTGGTACCGCGGAACAAGCTTTCGTCTCATTTATTGAGATCGAGGGCTTTTTATTTTATCTAAAAAGGGGTTCGTGTATATGAAAAAGGAAATTCTACAAGCTTTACAATCAGTCAGCCAGATTCCATTGGAGGAGTATATGTTGGAGCGCCCGGCGCATGCACAGTTAGGCGATTTTGCATTGCCTTGTTTTCCTTTCGCAAGGGTCTTGCGGAAATCACCAGTCGCCATCGCTGAGGAGATTGTCGCTTCAGTTAAACATCCATTGATAAAGAGAGCCGAAGCTGTGAATGGGTACGTCAATCTTTTCCTAAACCGGGAAGTCATTGCTCATACGCTCATTCAAACAATCTTGCAACAATCGGCCTCATTTGGTTCTACCAATGAAGGCGACGGCGGGGTTGTGTCGATTGATTTATCATCTCCGAATATAGCGAAACCGTTTTCCATGGGCCATCTGCGTTCCACGGTCATCGGGAATTCTATTGCTTTATTGCTCGACAAGAATGGCTATACCCCTGTGAAAATCAACTACATCGGTGATTGGGGAACTCAATTCGGAAAGCTGCTCACTGCATATCGAAAATGGGGCAATGAGGAAGATGTCCGTCAAGCTCCAATCGAGACATTACTGAGATTGTATATCCGTTTTCATGAGGAAGCGGAGAAGGATTCATCCTTGAACGACGAAGGACGCGCAGCATTCAAAGCATTGGAGGATGGCGATACCGACGCACTTGCCCTTTGGGACTGGTTCAAGACTGAGTCGTTGAAGGAATTCCAGCGAATTTATGATCTTTTAGGCGTAACTTTCGATTCGTACAACGGCGAAGCGTATTACAATAACAAAATGGAACCTGTCGTCCAAGAGCTTGAAGACAAAGGTCTATTGGTTGAATCTGACGGCGCCATGGTTGTGGAACTTGAAGAAGGAATGCCGCCTTGTTTGATTAAAAAATCAGATGGCGCAACGTTGTACGCAACACGGGATTTGGCCGCTGCTATTGACCGGAAAAATAAGTATGACTTTGTTAAATCCGTATACGTAGTCGGGAATGAACAAAGCCTGCACTTTACGCAGGTGAAAGAGGTTTTGGGGAAATTGGGGCATGAATGGGCAAAGACAATCGTGCATGTACCATTCGGACTCATCTTGCAAGGCGGGAAGAAGATGTCGACGCGTAAAGGAAAGATTGTACTTCTTGAAAAAGTGTTAAAAGAAGCAATCGAACTCGCAAAGAAAAACATCAAGGAGAAGAACCCTACGCTTGCCCATCAATCTGAAGTAGCTGAAGCAGTTGGTGTCGGGGCCGTTTTATTCAGTGACCTGAAGCAACATCGGAAGCATGATATCGAATTCAACTTGGAAACGATGCTGCAGGTCGAGGGCGAAACCGGACCGTACGTCCAATATGCGAACGCGCGGGCCCATTCGATTTTGCGTAGAGTCGGTGAAATTGATTCATTCACTATAAACGAAGTGAACGATCATGAATGGGAGACAATCAAGCTGCTTGAACAATTTCCACAGGCTGTCAAACGGGCGGCTGACGATTTGGATCCTTCAATTATCGCGAAATACGCTATTGACCTTGCACAAGCGTTCAATTCGTTTTACGGGAATGTCCAAGTATTGACCGATCATGGAAATTTGCCTTATCGCGCTGCCCTCATCGAAACTGTCACAATCGTCTTAACGGAATCAATGCGATTGTTAGGAATGCAGTCGCCGAAAGAGATGTGATCAATCAAAAAGAAATCGTCCCACCATTCACTGGCGGGACGATTTCTTTTATTCAATTATTCTTCCTCCCAGCATTCCGCGCCTTTCAACCCTGAAATCGTTTTCGCTTTAAATACCGGGTCTTTTCCTTGTTTTCGCTGTGCTGTATAGTCCTCCAACACTTTAAAGGCCACCTTGCCCAAAAGCAGAATGACGAGTAGATTAATGATCGCCATCAAGCCCATGAACAAATCCGCCATACTCCAAACGATATCCACTTTCGCCATCGCACCGAACATTACCATGCCAAGGACCGCAATTCGGTAAAGCGTCATCCATGACTTATGCGTTTTAATGAATTCGATATTGGTTTCTCCATAATAGTAATTTCCGATAATCGAGCTGAATGCGAAGAACATGATCGCAATCGCGACGAAATAGGGCGCCCATGATCCGACGTGAACAGCCATGGAAGACTGCGTCAAGATGATACCGCTCTCTTCCCCTTTGTCGTACAAGCCTGCAAGGATAATGATGAAGGCCGTCGCTGAACAAATAATGATCGTATCAAAAAACACGCCAAGACTTTGAACAAGCCCTTGTTTCGCCGGATGCGTTGCAGTCGCCGTCGCCGCAGCATTCGGGACACTACCCATACCCGCTTCGTTTGAGAATAAACCACGTCTGATACCTTGCATCATCGCAGCACCAACACCGCCACCAGCAATTTCTTTAATGCCAAAAGCATGTTCAAAAATCAATGCAATCATCGTGGGAACTTCCGTTATATTGACGAAAACAACGTACAGGGCGATGAGCAGATAAAATACCGCCATGATTGGAACAATCGCCTGTGTCACTTTGACGATCCGATGCACACCGCCGAAAATAATGATTGCTGTCAGTACAACAAGACATAGTCCGACGACCCAATATGGTAGATTGAAAACATCATGGAACGACTGACTGATCGTGTTTGATTGAACCGAATTAAAGATAAACCCAAAGCACAATGTCAGCAGAATCGCGAAAACGACACCCAACTTCCGAAGTCCGAGCGCCTTCTCCATGTAATAGGCCGGACCTCCGCGAAATGAATTGCCATCGCGTACTTTATATACTTGAGCAAGCGCACTCTCCACGAACGCCGTCGCCATCCCGATTACGGCAATGACCCACATCCAGAAGACTGCACCCGGTCCACCAATCCCGATTGCAAGCGCAACCCCGGTGACATTTCCCGTACCTACACGTGATGCAGCACTGATTGTAAATGCCTGAAACGCAGATACCCCGTGGTCGCTCCCCTTCTTCTCGAAGATTAGGCGAAACATTTCCCCAAACAAGCGGAATTGGACAAACTTCGTTCGAAACGTAAAGTAAACACCAATGAGCAAGAGAAGTCCAATTAGTATGTACGTCCAAATAAAATCATTCGCCGGCCCAACCAGCCACTCCAAAATCCCCATGAACAACACTCCTTCAAATTCATACATCTCCCCCAATCTTTACCCTTATCTCATTCAAAAATCACCTTATTGAAAAATAAAAGCAAACGAGTCAGCGTTGACTCGCTTGCTTTTGAAGTTATCACCGCTTAAGCGGGCTAATCAACGCTTACCAAGGGCTTACCACCACTTAGAGCGGATTTATCACCTCTTAGACCGAGGTTATCACCACTTAAATTGGCTTTATCACCACTTAGATCGAGGTTATCACCACTTAGCGCAAAGTTATCACCACTCAGCCCCTCAGAGTGCCGCTTTTACTGTTTTGCGATAATACCCGACAGTCAAAAAGGCGAACACGAGATAGATCAACGCGTAAATGCCCATAGCGATTGTTGCTGGAACCGTAATATCGGACATGAACATGAAAGATGCCGCTTTTATCGCAAAAATGGAGTGTAGCAAACCAATCAACAACGGCAGGCCGAAAACGAACACTTGCTTACGAACAATGCCCCGCATAATATCTTGCACAGTGAAGCCCAATTGGCGCAACGTTGCGTAGCTGCTTCTTTCCTGCTCCGCCTCCGTCATTTGCTTGAAGTACAGAATGCTCCCTGTTGAAATGAGGAACACGAGTCCAAGGAAGCCAGCTATGAAAATGTATAGTCCATTGTTTTCCATCGAAGAGACATACTGCGAATAATAATCAAATCTAACCCGATCATTTTTCTCATTAATGCGCTTAAAGATGGCAGATGCCTCGACAAGTTGGTCCCAATCAGACACATTGATGGCATAGATAGATGCAATGCGGGAGCCGTTTTTATCTTTCAGAAATAAGTCTTTTAATTCTTGATAAAATGCGTCTTTCACGACAAGTTGTGTCGACGCTGAAGAATTTACTGCATTTCCTTCGTTCACTTTTACGACTTTCATAGATTCTATATCATCATTCGTTAACTCCACATTGAACGGCACATCCATCGTTTTCAATAACCAGTAGATGCCCGCATCGTAAAGGTACGCGGCATCGGATTCGGAAACTTCAATGTCCACACCTGCTTGTTGCAATTGTTTGTCGCTAATAATAGTTGCCCTAAATGATGTGGATATCAGTTCCAGTGCACTTCCCTCTTCAAATTCACCTTCCACTTGTAGAGTCTCAACCGTTGAATACGTATAAGAAATATTTTGCTTGTCCAGTTCGCTGATAAACTTTGCGGACGCTTCTTGACCGTCCTCATACCAAAAATCATCAAAAGAAAAGTCAAAAGGATATACAAGGCGAAGTTCCTTTTCCGTCGAATAATAAAGGGAATACACACCCGCCAACATCGTCAAAGTCATCGCGGACAATACTGTGATGATCGTCAATGAGTTCGCATTGCCCTTCATCCGGTGCATGATTGGCGCAATCGACAAACTGTTATTCAACCCAAGATGACCTTGTTTCCGTTTTCGGATCTGGTAAAGCAGCCAGCCGATTGCCACCCGGAACAATAAATAAGTACCAAGGATTGTCGTAAACAAGACGACAATCATATTGATCAATAGCAATGCATTCAACATCCGGCCAGACAACCAATAGCCGAATGTGATGAGCACCATTCCTAAAATCGCAAGAAATGCTGACCTAAACGCTTTCGGTTTTTTCGGATGCTCACCTTTTTTCTCGGCATTGAATAACCCTAACAATGTGTTGCGGTAAACAGCGACAACCATTTGGATTGACGTCAGAATGATGATCGCTATAAACACGATGACTGTTTGGATGACAGCAGCCGTCGAGAACTCCACTTCGATAAATCCATCAAATCCGATGGTTTTCATTAACAACAATAAAAATACGCGAGACACTAAGATTCCTATGCAAATCCCAATGGCTAACGCCCCGGCGCTTAGCAAGGAATTTTCGATAATCAACAGACGTGAGACTGACCCTTTTGTCAGGCCGATCAATTGATACAACCCGATTTCACGGCTTCTTCTCTTCAAGAAGATTGCATTTGCATAGACGACGAAAATACCTGCGATGAATAATAATAGAATTCCTGCCACTTTGAATGCCGCACCCATGCTGCCGCCCGATCTTTCAACAACCGAAGGATCATGCTGCAAGGTCGCAAAGACGAAGTATAGGACAACACTTAAAATAAGCGCAAAAAAGTATAAATAATAATGCTTGATGTTTTTCCGCATGCTGCGGATGACAAGTTCAAAGAGCGTCAACGCTGTCACCCCCGAGGACACCTTGCACTTTCAGGATTTCCTGGAAGAAGGCCTGTCTCGTTTTGTCGCCGCGGTATAGCTCTGAGTAGATGTTGCCGTCTTTTAAGAAGACAACCCGGCTGCAGTAGCTCGATGCGACAGGGTCATGTGTCACCATCATGATTGTGACACCTTGGTGTTTATTGACATCCTCTAATGTCCCTAATAAGGAAGATGCCGATTTCGAGTCAAGCGCGCCTGTCGGTTCATCCGCAAAAACCATGGACGGTTTGTTGATAAGCGCACGTGCCGCCGAGGTCCGTTGCTTTTGTCCACCCGAAATTTCATGTGGATATTTATCCGCTAACTCTTTAATGCCTAATATGTTTGCGATTGTGTTGAATTGATCTTCCGCCACCCGCTTTTTCATTTTACCGAGGGAAACTGGCAAGAGGATATTTTCTTTTACCGTCAATGTATCTAAGAGATTATAATCTTGGAAGATGAAGCCTAATTTGTCACGCCTGAATGCAGACAGCTCACGCTCTTTCATCTTCGAAATATCCGTATCTCCAATGAATATCGAGCCTTCCGTCGTGCGGTCGATCGTCGCTAAAACGTTCAACAACGTCGTTTTCCCAGCGCCTGAGGCACCCATGATTCCGACGAATTCCCCTTCCATTACCCGCAGGTCGATCCCCTTCAATACTTGCTGCACATTGCCCCGCGTCCCGTATGATTTCCGGACATTTTGAGCATATAAAACTGTTTTATGTTGGTCCATCATTGTACCCTCCCTGTTTGCTATATCCTTATCTTAACGTGCGAACTTTTTCCGGTCGTTTGATTTAGATGACAAACAGGTCGGGCAATGTGACATTATTGTCATGTTCGTGTAGCGTCAAACTCGTTTTCAGTGGAAAACGTCATGGTCATCGTTGTTCCTTTGTCTGTTTCGGAATGCGCCGACAGGGAAATTCCAATCTTCTCAGCTACTTGTCGGGCAAGATACAACCCGAGTCCTGTCGCCGCATTATGAAGCCTTCCTGTGCTCCCGGTGAACCCTTTGTCAAAAATACGGGGAAGGTCATGAGCAGGGATGCCCGGGCCTTCGTCTTTTATTGATAAAACCGGATGTCCCCCTAACGAATGGTCTGCCGTAATACGAATCGTGCCTCCGTTTGGACTATATTTCACAGCGTTCGTCAGTAGTTGGCGGATGATGAAGCGACACCATTTGCTGTCCGTGATCAATTCCAACTCATTGTCATCAAGTTCAACAGCAATATTTTTCTCGATGCACCAAGACCGAATTTCCCGGATTTCGGGAGTGATCAACTGATGAACGTTAATCTTTTCTAAGACATAATCCGCACTAAGCGATGGCAAACGTGAAATATAAAGTTGCCGGTCGATCAGCAAATGGACACGCAGCCAATCGGACTCGATTTTTCGGACGACCGCATCTTGCGGATTCGCATCGATCGTCATTTTCATCGAAGTGAGCGGCGCCTTCACTTCATGCACCCATGCCGCCGTATAGTCACTCTCCTTAAGGTTTATGGCCTTCATTTCCGACAGCTCATTCAAATGATCATTTGCCACTTGCCGCAACAGATCATTAGTCGTCTGGTCCCTCACGAAGAGCGGCTCCGGCAATCCTTCCTGCCAATCCCTATAAGGATCTTCTGAAATACGTAGAAGTTCTTTCATGAAATGCATCTCTTTTTTATAACGCCACATGAGGAATGAAATAAAAATGGCGATCAAAAGCATGTTGAGATAAATTAGAGAGCTCAGCCTCATCGCAAGGCCTTTATCAACCCAAATCAGGATGTCTGTCAACACGAGTGAAGTGGCAAACAAGAGTATCCAGCTTTTCATATCCTTTACATACGCTGTGAACATTGAATCCCCCCTAATAGCTGACCGCCATATACCCCATGCCTTTTTTCGTGAGAATCGCGTCACCAAGTCCGATGTCCGCAAGTTTCTGGCGCAGCCGCGTCACATTGACCGTCAATGTATTGTCATTGACGAACCGTTCATCATCCCATAATTTCCGGATAAGCTCTTCGCGCGATACGATTTCGTCCTTTGACTGGACAAGCACCGCCAAGATGAAAAACTCATTTTTCGTTAGCTCCACCTCATTGCCATCAAGCCGAATGATGCCGCGCTTCATATCAATCATTGCTCCATTCCATTCAAGCACATCCGCCGCTTCATCCGCCGTATACGCATATGTTCTCCGCAACGTCGCCTGAATTTTCGCAAGAAGCACGTCTGTATGGAACGGCTTCTGCACATAATCATCCGCCCCCATATTCATCGCCATCACCATATCCATTGGATGATCCCGCGACGACAAGAAGATGATCGGCACCTTCGATATCGAGCGGATTTCCCGGCACCAATGGAACCCGTCATATGCGGGTAGCTGGATGTCTAATATGACCAAATGAGGCTTCGCTTCAATGAAAGCCCCCATCACATCATGAAAATCTGTTGGCCCTGACACATTAAACGACCACTGGCTTAACCGCTCTTTCAATGAATTGTAGATCGCTTGATCGTCCTCCACAATGAAAATATTCATGTCCATATCCGCTGCACACCCCTTCTTACGTTTATTATAATGATGTGGTGGTAGGTTGGGAAAGATTTTTGGAGGTACCATCGACTTTGGCGACTTTACCACCGACTCTCGGGTGTTACCACCGACTTGGCGGCGTTTACCACCGACTTACGGCAATTTACCACCGACTCGCCATTTCCTTGGCCTTTTCATCTACCATTCACACAGTACTTTTATACCATTTTACTAATCCATCCCAACAATTAGTAAAGTTTATTTTGACAACTATCCACACCCCCCGTTCGACCGCCATCTATGCGGCTTCTCCTACAATTGATTATTCCCAAACTACATCAAGAAAAGGACTTTTATCCTAAACCGGATACATACTAATAACCTACTGAATTGCCTGATCCCCACTACTTCCACCTCCGAAGTATGTTATACTACTTACATAGACATCGCACCTGATCGGGTGGCATATATGTCTTCTTTTTTTAGCCGTTATTTGATATTTTCATCCCAAATTCAACGGCAAACAGTTTTGCAAAAAAACATAGGAGGATTTTATGCTTAAATTTGAAAACGTAAGTAAAGTGTATGAAGACGGGTTCAAGGCTGTTGATTCTGTTAGCTTTGATATTCCGAAAGGCGAGCTGCTTGTTCTTATCGGGCCGAGTGGTTCTGGTAAATCGACGACCATGAAAATGATTAATCGGATGGAACCGCATACAAGCGGGAAGATTTCGATAAACGGTAAGGATAACAACTCGTATGTCGCTTCCGAGCTACGAAGGGGTATCGGTTATGTGATCCAACAGGTCGGCTTATTCCCCCACTATACGATTGAAAAAAACATCGCGATTGTTCCTCAGTTGAACGGGTGGGCGCCAGATAAAATTAAGACTCGGGTGCATGAATTGCTGGAAATGGTCGGGTTAGATCCTGAAATTTACGCAAGTCGCTATCCAAAAGAACTTTCGGGGGGACAACAGCAGCGTGTTGGAATCGCTCGCGCACTTGCCTCCGATCCTGAAATCATTTTAATGGATGAACCGTTCAGTGCGTTGGACCCACTTACAAGGGAACAGTTGCAGGGCGAACTCATTTCATTGCAAAAAAAATTGAATAAAACAATCATTTTTGTAACTCATGACATGGACGAAGCACTCAAAATGGGTGACCGTATCGCCATTATGAAAGACGGCAAACTTCTACAGTTGGACACTCCCGAGAAATTACTTCATGAACCTGCCCACGGTTTCGTCGAAGAATTCATTGGCAAGCATCGAATCATTCAAAACCCTGAACTGATGCCTGTCATCGACATTATGTCTGAATCTGTCGTTACGACTCTTCCTCAAAGTTCTCCAGAAAAGGCAATTTCACTTATCCGCCAGAGGAAAATTACAGATCTCATCATTGTGGATGAATCAAAAACTTTGTTAGGCATCGTCTCCGCCTATGATGTCATCCAAAAAGTGAATAGTATTCGGAGCATTGCAGAAATAATGCAGCCAATCGGTCACATTTTACAAGATTCCGCTTCAGCGAAGGACGCCATTATCATGATGGATGAATCACCATTCGGCCTGATTCCTATCGTGGATGAATCGAAAAAGGTCATTGGATTAGTTACGCGTGGTTCATTGTTAGCTGCATTGTCCAGCCAATGGACGGAAGCGGAGGTGGTCGCTGTATGAATAATCTATCAATTTGGCAACAATTGGTCGAACAATCACAGATGCGCTGGAAAGAAGTTCTTGAAGCGACATCAGTCCACATCCAACTCGTATTTTTCTCGATGTTAATCGCTATTATTCTCGGCGTCACACTTGGAATCCTTGTTACCCGAGTTCCACAACTGACGACACTTGTGTTAGGTGGAACTGGCGTCATGCAAACAATTCCAAGCCTTGCCTTGTTAGGTTTCATGATTCCCATTTTCGGAATTGGCGTCAAAACTGCGATTGCGGCACTTTTCCTGTATTCGCTACTGCCAATTGCCAGGAATACGTACGCGGGAATAAAAGACGTAGACCCTGCAACCCGTGAGGCTGCAAAGGGAATGGGAATGACGAGCATGCAAATTTTATTCAAAGTGGAATTGCCACTCGCGATTCCTGTCATCATGGCCGGAATTCGAACTGCCGCCGTCATTAATGTCGGTAACGCTACACTTGCGGCCTTCATCGGGGCAGGAGGACTCGGCGATTTCATTTTCCTTGGGATCACTCGTGGGATTGATGGACTAATTCTACTTGGCGCAGTCCCCGCTGCACTTCTTGCGATAATTCTTGAAGTGTTCTTCGGCTCATTAGAGCGCTGGACGACACCGAAAGGATTGAAAGCATAATGAAGAAGAAGTTCACTGTTTTGCTGTTAGCAATGCTTGTCATGAGCATGCTTTCCGGCTGCATTTTTATAGAAAAAGATTCGCTTACACTTGGGTCAAGAAACAACACTGAAAGCATTATTTTATCCCACGTGATGGGGCAGTTAATTGAGAATAAAACAGATATAAAAGTTATCTATAAAGAAAATCTTGGCGGCTCGAATGTCGTCTGGAATGCAATGTTGAATGGAAATATCGATGTAGTCCCCGATTACACTGGGACAATTGTCGTCAATTATTATCACCAAGAGCCAGGTAACGCCGAAGAGACATTGGAAATGACTAAACGTCTCGTTGACGAAGATGGCATTATCGCCTTCAACACATTCGGCTTCAATAATACGTACACCCTCGCGTTGGACGAATCAAAAGCCGAAGAACTTGGAGTCGTTACATTCAGTGACTTCGCCAAGTACTCAGAGGATTTCACATTAGGCGCGGTTTTTGAATTCATCGACCGCCCCGATGGACTGCCTGGCTTCCAGAAGGAATACGGATTGAAATTCAAAAATGTAAAAGGCATGGATCACGGCATCATGTACCGTTCGATCAATGCAGGTGAAGTCGACGTCATCAATTCCTACACGACGGATGGTCAATTGCAAGAATTCAACCTTCGTGTGTTAGAAGACGACAAGTCCTACTTCCCTCCGTATCACGCACTCCCGCTTGTGCGGAAAGAAACACTCGAAGAGTACCCTGAAATCGAAGAAGTTCTGAAGCAATTAGAGGGCATGATCGACGAGGAAGCCATGCAGAAAATGAACGCCAAAGTCGATAATGATGGAATGATGGTGGAAAGGGTCGCAGAAGAGTTTTTGGTGGAGAGCGGGTTGATTGAGGGGTAGTTTTTGGGTCACATGGCGGCTAAATCAAAGCTATAGCTGTGTTCGCCGCCGCTGAACGATAGGTTATCACCACTTAAAGTGGGTTTATCACCACTTAGAAGAGTGTTATCACCACTTAGAATGACTTTATCACCGCTTAGAACAGGTTTATCACCACTTAGCGCTTTTTCAAGGTGAAAATCCTATTTTCAGCGTGACAACATGGCAGTTTCAAGGGGATTACCAACTTATCACCACTCAGAAATGGTTTATCACCACTTAGACAGCTTTTATCACCACTCAGAAGAGTGTTATCACCACTTAAAACGTGTTTATCACCACTTAGCAATTTTCCACACAAAAAAGCGCACATTATGTGCGCTTTTTTTGGCTTGCCGAAATCCATATCGTATAAGTTCGATTGCGATTAGCTCCCTCGGTATGTAAATTCATATCCCGAAGCATCCGATTTGCGTTTTGCTGCCTTTCAAGATGGAGAAACTCTCTACAGTCTTTATTCATCATTTTTCCGCCAAACAGTAAAAACCAGTCACGGATTGCTTGTTTGTGTGCTTCACTACATCGGAATCCACAATTCATGCATTCCCATCTCCGTCTATTCCAGCCCATACCAATAAACCCACACTCCGGACAAATCACACCGGTCCGAATGTCACTACGTCGAATAGAATAAGTACCACAAATAGGAGAAGGGATGAATTGGCGATGACCACTGCTTAATAGTAAAAGAAGATGATCAAATGTTGCATCGTCCAACAATGGGGAGGTTGTTGGAAGTTTTCGTATATACGAAGGAACAGAACTTGGAAATAGTACAGGGGTTTTTGTGTCGAATACTTCGATGCGTTGGCTGGCGTACGCCATAACGACGGCGCCGTATACCGGCAATGAAAGATCCCGGCTATACAGCCAGTCTTGAAAGAGTTCACAGTTACTTTGCAATTGGGCGATGGGGCTTTTGAAGCCACTCACTTGCCCAGAGTCTAACGTCCGTATCAATTGAGGGGGATTTTCTGTCACCGTTAGCTCGCCTGCAATGTTCTTTACTTCGAACAAAACGGCATACCAAGGCGTGATGAATAGCGTGTCCATTTGAAAGTAAGTACTCGATGCCAATGACAAATCATGGAAAATCCCATGCTTCATTGAAAATGAATAGCCCCCAAACACCTTGTCCAATTCCTGCTCGCCACCAAATCCAGCTTTGACCGCAGCATGTTTCAAACGTAACGCAGGAATTGCTTCATGGTGACTTGGCAATCGCCTCATCGCCGCTTCAAGCCCCTCTAACAATAGAGGGGCCTTTCGTAGTTTATGAATGAATATGGTTCATCTCCTTAAATAATATTCCGCTATTTAATAGTCTATCATATTCATTCAATAGATATCTAATTATTCAATTAAACTGCAAATACTCCCACACATTCCCAAACGGGTCGCGGAAACTGATATATTTGCCTGGTGGACAGTCGGCGGGCTCTCCGATTACCAATTCCACTTCATGTTCTTTGAGCAACGCAAGGGATTGATGGATATCGTCCGTTTTCAACGTTAGCACAACTCCTGAAGACATTTCATGATAACCCGCATTCTCCATTTCCTCCAAAACGATTGGTAGCCCCCTGTGGACAAGCGTTACAATTTTCGTACCATACTCTTTATTCACCTCAAACTCCAATACCCCCGTGTAAAACTCAACCGCCTTCTGCATATCCGGTACATAAATACTAATCACACAAACCTGTGTCATATCCCTTCCTCCTCCTTTTCCAATGTATACATATCAACCATTCTCCTCAAAAACCTCATCCCCTCGCTATCTTCATCCCACTGCAACCGGATCCACTCATACTCCCGATCCATCAACCGTCCAATCCGAACAGCCGCCTTTACATGCCCCTCCGGTGTAATGAACTCCAAAATCTCCTTCAACTCCGCTACCACGTCAGCCGGCAGTGACCGTTCAATCGTCTTCAAACCCAACTTCGCTCGCTCAGGCGCATATCGATAAAGCAACGCCCTCCCCAAATGGTGCACAACATTCGTCAGCATCTTCACCGACCAGATTTCATTTCCGCGCGCGGCGGACTGCCTATACTGATACAAAAACCACCCAACATCAAGAACATCATCCCGATACTCTTGATCCGACAGCGTTAGCCCTTGTGTCCCCTTAAACTCGTCCATCACACTTTGCGGGTCATACAACACCTTGAAATAATCGCCACCAACGAATGTTTCCTTCGTCACAGTGAAAAAATCGATATGTAATAAATCATCAAACACCGCAATAATCTGCGGGGCGACGATGAAAATGTCATCCATTAAAATGATGTCGCGATACGCCAGTAAATGCTTCACCCGATTGGCAAGGAACGCCTTCTTGTTCTCTTCGTTCACCAAGCAATAAAGATCGATGTCAGAATGCGCATCATGCTCCCCCCTTCCCATCGACCCTTTAAGAAAAACCGCCTGTACAAGTGAGTCCTTCTTCAAACTATCAACAATCTTTTCAACAGCCAACTTCTGCGGCAGCATAGATTCCACCCCTTACCTCTACATTTCTATACAAACTCTATTCTATGCCAACTAACAATTCCCCTTTAAATAAAAAAAGAGCGGTCCAATGACCACTCTCCTTCATTCTCACTTCGTATCCGCCCGATATAAAAACAACGCCATTTCGCCACGGGTGATTGCTGCATCGGTTCCAAATTTGACCGCTGTCTTTCCTTGCGTAATATCATTCTTCATCAAAGCCCTCACAGCCTCCTCGTATCGCGGAGAGACATCGGTGAAAGGAAGCTTCAATCCATCGCCCGATAACTTATATGCTCTTTGGATCAACAAAGCCATTTCACCGCGGGTCATCGTGTCATTCGCACCGAAATGATTCGCCGACTTTCCGTTCACGATTTTCTCACGCTTCAGCGCATTCACCGCACCCCATGCTCTTTCCGGAACGTCGACATATGGCGTTGGGGACGTATCCGATAGATCCAGATTCATAATTTTCGCAAGCCAAATTGCCGCGTCTACACGTTTAATATTATCCTGGACTCCAAATTCGCTTACCGAAATCCCCTTGGCAACTTCCTTGTCTGCCAAGTACGTTACGGCTGGAGTGTACCTACCGGTCATATCCTTGAACGCAGGTTCAGCCTTGAAGGACATCGTATATACGCCGCCCTGCCAAAGCACTTTTATGGAAGGAATAAAATAATAAGTGCCTTTCTTCAGTTCAACTCTTTTAGATGACTTTTCTGGTTTCCCGACAGCTCCGCTGCTCAAATGGGAATCATACGAAATGCTTCTTTCTTTCATCAAACTATACCCACTGAATTCGGATGAGAAGTCAATCGTTAAAAACCCGTCATACTTCATTTCAATCCGATAATAATCTTCTTTATCCGTATGACTTAGGAAGCCGGTATGGACCTTGTTGTCGTTTACTACAATCGGAGTTGCTGATTCCCTACTATTGTTCGGTTCAATCTCATCATTGTTAGCCGGGATGAAAGAAACGTCCATTTCATAAATCCCTTGATAAGAGTCATTACCTTTTATACTAATATAGTAAATATTCGCTTCAAGATCTGTATGCGAGTTCCAAAGTAGCGGTAAGCCGTTATAGAATCCGAGACTATCCCAAGAAATCATTTCTCCTTCGGAATCATACAACTTGACTGATCCATTGAACATTTTGGAGTCAATGTCGATGACCAAACGCCCAGGTTCATCCAATTCGACTTTGTAATAATCTGCAGTATCATTCCAGCTAATAAATCCTCTGATCCGTTTTCCATTCACATTTATCGGCATCGCCTCTGTAAACGTCTGATTTGGCTCAATTTCATTATTATTTGCCGGGTCAAATGAAACTCTCACATTATAATTTCCGAAACTATCTTTATTCGCATCCTTAATAAATAAAGTATACACACCCGGTTCAACGTTAATATCTTTGCTAAGCGAAGTAGCATTTTCCGGACGACCATTGTAAATTCCTTTTGTATGACCCGTAAGCTCATTATTGGAATCTCGGAGTTCCATTAGCGCTGCATTAAAATATACGTTCGCAGTAATCGTCAATGTACCTGCTTTCGGAACAGTTATCGTATACGCATCCTTTGGAGCTTGTTCGGAGATGTCGCCTGTAATAGTTGTATTAAAGGGTAAAACCGTGTCCGCATGTACAACGGTTGTCGTTGCTGTGAATCCTGACAAAAACAGTAAAAGAGTTATGGCTAAGATGCTGATTTTCTTCAAGTTGTTTTCCTCTTCCTATCATTTATTCATGTCCGCACGATATAAAAACAATGCCATTTCGCCACGAGTGATGGCCGCCACCGTTCCGAACTTATCCGCTGATTTCCCTTGCGTAATATTGTTTTTCATCAGAGCCTTAACTGCCTCTTCGTAACGTGAAGAGACATCCGTGAAAGGAAGCGTCACTCCGTCGCCCGATAATGTATAGGCCCTTTTAAGCAATAACGCCATTTCACCGCGTGTCATCGTATCATTTGCACCGAAATGAGTCGCCGACTTCCCATTCACGATGTTTTCCCGTTTCAGGGCATTCACCGCACCCCACGCTCTTTTCGGTACGTCGACATATGGGGTTGGATTTGAATCCAATTCTGATGAGTCCAAATTTAATATTCCCGCTAACCAAATTGCTGCATCTACCCGCTTAATTTGATGGCCGACACCGAATTCGCTCTGGGAGATTCCATTTGTCACTTCCTTGGTTGCCAAGTACATGACGGCTTCATAATATCTGTTAGTTACATCTTTAAATGCAGGTTCCACCTTGAAGGACATTGTATATACGCCGCCCTCCCGGTAGTCCATAGTTTTGGGGATTAAATAATAGATTCCTTTCTTCAGTTCCAAACTTTTCGATGATTTTTCCGGTTTTCCTACTTCACCATGACTTATATGCAAGAAGCCACGGGAATTACCCTTTTCATCCACCCATTCATACCCGCTGAATTCAGATGAAAAATCAATCGTCAGAAAGCCGTCATACTTCATTTCAATTTGATAGTAATCAGCCATATCCGAATAGCTTAAGAAGCCGATATGGGTCCTATTGTCAGTGATTTGAAGCGGTATTGCTGTTCCCCTGCTATTATTTGGTTCAATCTCTTCATTGTTAGCAGGATGAAAAGAAACATCCAGTTCATAGATTCCTGGATAAAAGTATACGCTGCCCCTCACACGTAGATAATAAGTGCCTGCCTCAAGGTCCATATGGAAATTCCGAAGTAACGGCAAGCCTTCATAGCTACCCAAAGACCTCGAAACTAACTCCTTTTCACCGGAATCGTATAAGTAAAGGCTTCCTTGTCCCAACTGCGAGTCAACATTGACTTTCAATCTGCCGGGCTCATCTAATACCACTTTGTAATACTCTTCTTTATCAGCAGGACTAATAAATCCTCTGATTTTTTCACCATTCACTTGAATTGGCATCGCCTCTGCGAATGTATTATTCGGTTCGGTTTCGTTATTATTCGCCGGATCAAAAGTGGTAGAAACACTATAGTTACCAAAGCTTGTTCTATTAAAATCCTTTACAAATAAAGTATATTCACCAGATTCAAGGTAATAAGCTTTTTTAAGCGAAGTAGGATTTTCAGGACGACCATGAAAAATCCCTTCTAAACGATCAATTGTCTCGTTATTCGCTCCACGAAGTTCCATCATCGCAGCACTAAAATAAACATCGGCAGTAACTGTCAATGTACCGGCGCTTGGAACGGATATTGTGTACGAATCTACTGGTTTTTGTTCAGAAATCTCCCCTGAAATAGTTGTATTTAAAGGGAGTGTTGTATCCGCATGAACGACAGTTATACCCGTGACCACAGACAGCAAAAGTAAAAGGGAGACGACTAAGACGCTGATTTTTTTCATGATGTTTTCCTCTTCCTACCAATATATTTTCTTAATTGGATTTACTTTTTATATTATATACCATCCTACTATACTTCCAAAACACTAATTTACATGGTGGGTAAGCATGATTAATTCAGCAAAAGGGTATTCTACTCAGTCAGGAGGGTGAGTAACATGAAACCATTTTGTCCAGAAAGTTGGCCAGAAGATCCGACGCCAGCGAGTGAAATCGATTGCCAAAATTGCGGACTTTACAAGCAAGGGACTCGTATGGTTTGGGGAGAAGGGAATCCGAAGGCGCCCATTATGGTGATTTTAGACAACCCCGGAGCGAGGGAAGACCGGGAAGGAAATGCATATGTGTGTGGAACACGGCAGACCTTGCAACAAGCCGTGCATGAAGTAGGTTTGGATAAAGAGCAGATTTATGTTACATACATTTTAAAGAGAAGGCCAATCAAAAAATATGATAAAGAAAAAACTCGGGAAACTTGTATGCATCGCCATTTGGATAAACAGCTTAAACTTCAAAAACCAAAGCTCATCCTGTGTTTAGGAAATGTCGCAGTTCAATCCTTCTTTGAAAATACCGAAGTTGAGGTAAAAGGCTTGCGCGGCAGTTGGCATGACGTGAAAGGATATCAAACAACCGTCGCCTACCACCCGTTAGCTGTCAGACGCCGGCCAAATTTGTATAAGTTGTTGGTGGAGGATTTATATTTGGTGAAATCCAAAATCCATGAATGAAATCATGTTATTATTAAGAAAACTTGATAGCCTATATCAAACTTATTGGTTGAGGAAGGTGAAACCATGCCAACCATTAAACACGAAATCCATATCAACGCACCAATCCATATCTGTTTTGACCTTGCCAGAAATGTGGATGTCCACACCGAAACAACGGCCAAGACAAAAGAAAGAGCTATTGGCGGTGTTACGACGGGATTGATGGAAAAAGGCGATACAGTTACATGGGAAGCCGTTCATTTTGGAATCAAACAAAAGCTAACTGCAAAGGTGATTGAGATGAATAAGCCTTACAATTTCACTGATGTCATGGTGAAAGGTGCATTCCATTCTTTTATCCACACACATGAATTCATCGAAAGTGGTACAGGAACGATCATGAAAGATACATTTTCATACAAATCCCCTTTTGGGATCTTAGGGATAATTGCAGACCGCCTGTTTTTGGAAAAATACATGAAGAGGTTTATCTCTGACCGTGCGAATGAATTGAAAAGAATAGCTGAAACCAAGTAGAATTCGCCAAGTACATCAAAATGAATAAACTTGACCATATTAAGAATGTAAAAATGATATGGGAGGTTTTCATAATGAAACAAGGCGCGCACAGCAATTTATACTCCAATCCAAAAACACCAGGGAATCGACAGGATGTAAAAGAAGAGATTTCAATGGAATTGGCCGAGCTTGGTAATCTTCAACCAAAGCGTGAGCCGATGACGCCGAACCACCGCGAGACAGCCGAGAGAGATAAATACAAAGGCTGAGAATAGAAAGCCATGTCTGTTTGAATTCAGACATGGCTGCATCTTAGTTTATACCACTTTCACTCTGCATTCATACACCATCGAAACACTCTTCGCATCCAATACTTGCAAGCAATTGATTCTTTGCAGGATCATCCCTCACAACTATCAACTTTTCTAAATATGGTTGTAGAATCCCATCCAACTCTTCCCGTTCCCCTTCAAACCGCTTCGTCCATTCATACATGTTACGCAACATTTGAAAATCCGGTTCGTACGCACATTCTTCAACACCAATCACTTGCTTCACATGCCTGCTCAATATTCGGAATTTCCGTTTCCATAAGGGTGGATCGAGCCAAATGATCCTATCAGCCAAGTCCAAAAGGAGGTAATAAGACGAGCGGTATACTCCTTCTGCAATCCAGGTCCCCTTTGCATCAATTTCATGAATGATTTGCACTTGCTCTTCAGGTGTCCGCTTAATCCGAACGCCATCCACGTTATGATAAACAACCGAGTCCAACTCAACAAAAGGCAAACTCAGTCGCTTCGACAATTCCTTCGCATATGTTGTTTTTCCACTTGCAACGATACCCATGATGAAGATTTTCATTGTTTTCAATCCCACTCTCTGAAACTGTCAGCTATTCAAACTTCTCCAAAAGAATTCAATCGTCTTTTCCCATGAATCCCTGCTTGACTGGGCGATATCATATTTATTACCGCCCGTGAATGGACTTGCGGATACAGGAATGAAAGGAATCCCAACCTCATGCCCGGCACCTTCGTATACGAGATGATTGTACTCATTCTTAAAATTGTACTGCCGAAGCCTTTCCATTGCCCTTTCATTCAACCGAACAGAATCGAAACAAGCATCGTCCGTTCCGGATATCAACACTATCGATCCATTGATTTTTTCAACGGGAATGGTGGCCTGTTCCGTTATTTCGGGATCGGAAGTTAGATAGTCGTACCAGACGCGAAGTGGATTCTCCCCCGCTTGCCTCATGGCTTGGCACTTGTTCGAAACTTCAACAGAATTGTCCGGTCGTGCATATGGAACCGCTTTGCCCTGATAAGTCCATGCCGGGGGCAACTCCTTTTGCTCCGTCCATGGTACAATTCCGCAACACACGACAGGTGAGCCACTTAACGAAACAACGGCTTTGATGTCTTCAAAATAGGTTGCTGCCAACAAGGCAAGTTCCCCGCCTTTAGACGTACCATGCATCCCTAACCACCCCTTGGCAACTTCCGGTCTGTTCTTTAGCCAATGAATTGCCCCTTCTATATACTCAAGTGGTATTTCAACAAGTTGCTTAGGTAGAGGCTCTTGTCCCCAATATCCCAAAGCAAGTACATTAAATCCGTGGGAGGCTAATAAAGCGGCGGGAAATTCATAAATCCCACCTTCCGATCCTCCGACGACGATGATTGTAGGTCTCACAGAAGAATCGCTTGCATGAAAAAATGTTCCTACCACCCCTTTTTCGTTTACTGGGGTTCTAATCACGTCATCATCAATCCACTTGCGTGTGATGTTTTTCGTGTCAATCACCTTTCCATCACTTTCGAGCAAGATGGTCAGTGATTGAGGCTGCAGTTTTTCAAACGTTTCTTCGGAGTTTTCTTCAGTACGTTTTACCTGTAAAGACCAAAACAGTCCCATTCCATCGACGCCTTTATATGTACCTTCAATTGGAGAAACTTGTTGTAAATCAACGACGCCTTCAGCATCCGCCATATACGTCCCATGTGATTCCATAAAATAGATTGTGCTTCCCCAATATGACTTTCGCTGAAATCTCACAGTCACCTTCTGTCCATTACTTAGCCCAGTCACCCGTATATCAACCGGCCGATCTATCAACGGTGACTCCATATGAATCTGTAATTGTGCCTCTCTCATCAACGCTTCATCCCTTCCCCATCGTTTTCCGATACCAGACGATTGCTTCCCGTTCAATCTGTGATGCAAGTTGGTCTTTCCCTTTTATGTACGATTCAATATCATAAGGAAACTGTTGCGCTAACTTCTCTTTCAAACTCCCATATCCCTTCGCCTGCTTGGGATGTGCTCGCAGGAAGTCGCGAAATGCAAGATGGCGATCGATTTCCGAAGAGCCATTCTCGTAAATATGGAGATGATGCGATCGCTCATCTCCACCTTTTTGAAAATAACGGCGCCCCAAGATTCCATTTTCACCCTTTGCTACGTACCCAATTCCCGCCATTTTTCCGTTGTACTGATCAACTTGTGAAATATCTTTCACAACAGGCAAGATGTCGATAATCGGTTTTGCAGACAACCCTTGAACAGACGTGCTTCCAATATGATGGATTTCAATTATTTCCGTACCAAATATCTCCTGCAAATTAGCCGCTTCCTTTTCGAATTCAAGCTTCCATCTATTGGAAAACGGTATTACTTCCACTCTTCGCATAGCGCACCCCCAAAGAAAAAGAGCTAACAGAATGCATACTTGTTAGCCTCTTAATTGTTCCGTAGTTATTTTTCCGAAGCACACATCAACTTCTTAATCACCCGAATTTGCCCACGGTGATTCAATTCATCCTCAAATACATGAAACCATTTGAAATAATTATTCATTGGCTGCCCACCCCAATATGGAGCCTGTTCGAATAACCAGGAATCAGGCAATTCCCCAAATGTGTCGATCGTCTTTTTCCTCGTTTGTTCCAACTCTTCAAGGTAATATTCAATAGGTTTCCCCTTAATCTGTTCCCGTGCTGCATCGCCAAGTTCCAGTGCCGGATTTAGCATCTGGATATCCTCTTCTGTGAAATCACGATTTTCAAATGTTTCAATTTGATATGCTTTTTCAATTGATACCAAATGAGAGAGCAGCATGCCGATAGAGTTTGCATCGTCATTAATAAGGAAATCCAATTGATCCACAGTTAAATCCCTTACTTCCGCTAATGTTGTCGCCCTTGTATACGCCATCATGGATGCCAATTTGCTAAACTCCAAGCTTAAGCCCTCTTTTTGGTCGATTAAAAATAATCCTTGATTTCCCATTATGATTACCTCCTATGTTTAAATCCATCAGCCACTTTACGAATCTTATATGTATTCACGATTTCTCCCCCGTTATATTTATGAATTCTCCATACGAAAGGCAAACTCCTTCATTTGAAATGAAGGAAAAGAAGATTCAAATGTCGAATGTATATTCCCATGGAGGGATGAAGATGGGAAATGAATCATTATTATTGAATAAAAAAAGTTGGGATGAGGTGGCGCCGCGCTTTTTCGGGAGGAATCCGCTGCCTGAGTATGGGCCACTTGCGCCGCGGGAAGAAGAATTGAATTTACTTGGCGATGTGTCTGGCATGAAAGTATTGGATATCGGATGCGGTAGTGGCCATTCTTTGCAGTATATGGATTCCCGGGGTGCTACGGAATTATGGGGAATAGACCTTTCAAAGAGACAGATTGAAACGGCAAAGGAATTGCTGAAGGACAGTACAGCATCCGTACATTTATTCGAATCGCCAATGGAGGAAAACCCCGGTTTGCCTCTTTCATATTTTGATATCGTCTATTCTATCTATGCGTTAGGATGGACAACGGATTTGCGTCAAACGCTCAACAATGTACAGGACTATTTAAAACCCGGCGGCATTTTCGTTTTCAGCTGGGAGCATCCATTACATAGCCGGGCAAGCTGGGATGGTGAAGAACTTCATTTCAATAAATCCTATCATGAAGAAGGTGCTTATGAGCATGAAGCTTGGCATGCACCTGCAATCATGCAGCAGTATAAAGTGAGTACATATATCAATACATTGATCGAATGTGGATTTGTAATCGAGAAGATCATCGAGAATGTCTCGTTGACGGAGGAGGATCGAGAAAGGCATGCAAACCGGTGGTATTCGTTTGAGAAGGCGAAGATGATGCCGACTACTTTAATTATCAAGTGTGTAAAGAAGGGGTAATTGAACACCCTTTTTTTATATACCCAACTCAACTTTCGGACATGAAAAATAAGCCTCATCCGTTGGTATGATTGCGTTCATACGAATTCAACCATCATGAAGCATTGGGTAGAAGCAAGCTTTTCTTCAGATATTCTGGTAATTTGTTGAAAAACCTATCGATAAATGGTGCAATCTGCTCATCAGTTAAAATAGCTTCTTCCGCAAGCATTGTTCCCAGTATTTCCATAAACATCAAGAGCGCTTCTGCAAATCGAATATCCTCAAATTCATCACAACACACATAAAACAGGTTTCCGATGGTCTGGCCGTCTCCCTCCTCCCGGGAACTCAAGGCCAACATCATATAACGCAGGAAAACAATCGTTGTGTGAGCCGTCATGGCATCATAGCTGCGGCATTGAAATTCTTTGGCCAATTTCAAGTGAAACTTGGTCACCTTGAAAAACATTCAATTGCCCAACGTTTTCCGTAAATGCGGATCGCGTCTTCTTCTGAATGGTCTAGATTCGTTGTTAACAGGGCTAACCAATTTTTCGAACGGTTTCTATCCTGGACAAAAATGATTCGTGCTAAGACCTCTTTCCCATTTTCATCGGGGCATAGACCGATGACAACGGAAGCAAGGATTTTCGCTCTGCCACGCTTTTTCCGAAGCTTTTTATAAAGCTGGTTCAATGTGTATTTTTCACCTTCGTAGGTATAGTGTACTTTTGGTGCGCGCTTGATCATACACACCACATGGAGTGGATAGTTTGTCACCACACGTTTAATAATGGCTGGGCGAACCAACTATCAAAAAGCAAGGTTTTTACACCCAACCTACCTACTTGTATCGTATCCAGCAAGGTGAACATTGTCTCCGTTCCCTTCTCCATGGCTTCCTTTCTACGACGATAGCCAACTGTGTGCTTATCGATAAAGGGATTGATGTCCTGGATACGATTTCCCGCCTTCTTGGAGCTTAGAAGGGAAAAGGCTAGAGGTAAAAAAGTAGAGCCATCAGACCAACCAAGTGTAAGCATACGGAAACCTTTGATGTATTTTCCGGTGGCATGATCAAATACTTTCGTTAGCAGCTCGACGGATTTACTGCGGTTACGATCATAGGTGGAATCATCCAGAATCAGCACACGTTCCCGATCATCCGAAGTGAGGGGTTTCAGGATTGTCTCAATCAGGTGGGAACTGACAAGGTATAGGAATTTCCGCCAGTTATAGGTCGTGCGTTTCAGCAATTCGTAAACCGCATCCTTCTCGGGAGCATCTGAAACACGCCCAGTTTCCAATGTCCGATACAGGTTCTTTCCTTGGAGGACTAAGGAAAAGACAAACTGGATAAGAAAAA
The DNA here is from genome assembly GCF_030433715.1 of Sporosarcina highlanderae. Classification (GTDB taxonomy): domain Bacteria; phylum Bacillota; class Bacilli; order Bacillales_A; family Planococcaceae; genus Sporosarcina; species Sporosarcina highlanderae. The sequence goes on from NZ_JAROCC010000001.1 coordinate 350,777, forward strand.
GTGCGGAAAACCCTCTTTCCTTTCGTATATTGGATAGGTGTAAAAAGTACCGGTCTTCGCCTGCTTGAAAAAATGAGTCACACGTGATTCTAGTTGGTCATGTTGAATAGAATCTGGTAAAATGGAAGCCATAGAAAACATCCTCTCTTTGGTTGATGTGGTGCCTTGATTTTACCAAAGAAATGATGTTTTCTATATTTTTTTGACTAAAACAATTACAAAACATTGATGTAGTGCATTTTTAATAGATGCTTTCAACACCGAAAGTTGAGTGTTTAACATTCCGTGCATCAAGGCAACCGAGTAGATCGATTTACTTTTTTCAAAAATATACTACAGAATGATACCAGCTCAAATACAAAAAGTTGTCTTGAAAATCAAACCAAGATGATGACTTTGCCCGAAATTCAAACCATAAAAGTAAATCATTGGCGCATGCAAAACTCCCCAAACTACACCACCATAGATGAGTCCCTTTTTGTCGTATAATGTTACTAAATTCGGGTACAAGAATCCACGCCAGCCCACTTCTTCCCCTATAAAAATCAGAATATTTAACAGCGGTAAAAGTGCAGCTATAAGGATTTTCATCAACAGTGAAGAGTCCTCATTATATGTAACTGTATTTTGAATTACGGCATTTGCTTGATCCATCGAAAACAAGGAGGGATTAAGTGGATATGAAATGCCATACACAATGACCATAAACAGGAAGCTGAATAAAGGATCCAATAATAGAAACCCTTTTTTCACTAGGCTTTTATAAAGAATTCTTTACTTTAGGTGTATTCTTACGTGATTTTTGTTCAAAATTAATCGGGGGTCAATAATCATTCACAAAATATCCTAGTGTTTGGACTTGTTTATGTTTTTACATTGTACAAACTATGTAAGAGCGAACGCACCGTATTAAACCAGGCTCATCTATTTATACTATAGAATATGGTGAGTTTCATCTTTACTTAGTTTATCAAATTCATGAGCAAATCCAATTTTGGAGTAGATTGTGGCGCAGCTTTAATCAGTAAATAGCTCCCATTTATTTGTACAGTTTGCGCCTCTCATGCGCTTATACTAAACAACGAAAGCACTTATACAAGCTGAACTGTTTGAAGTTAGCCTTTATTTAATGGGTATACGCATAGAATTGTGCATTAATCTAACTGGAATCGGAATATCTGGTTTTTCTGTTGGTTCCCCTAATAATATAAATCTAATACTTTCTTTTGCTTTATGATTTTCTAAATTCACCGGGAATACCGCTTTTGAATTGGCCGGTACTAGGATTTGTTCCAATTTTTCCACATTGTAATCTGAAAATAAATATAAATGCCCTTTCAATTCGAATTCCAGATAATTATTAATCAGTAAATAATATTTTTTTTCCTCAATAGAACTAACTTCAGTTGACAACTCCTGATCTTCGTATAAAAATAAAGAAATCATATCACCTTCATAAGATTCTTCAATTTTTGTAACGGGTTTAAAACTATCATCAAATTTATCTAAATTATTATTATTATTATTACTATTATTTTGTACATCTAATAAGAAATAATTTTGTGTAAATATCTTTTGTGATTGTACCTTTTCTAATTCATCGAATGTTTTATTATCAATATACTTTTCACTATATATATACACAATGTGCTTCCCTTTTGGCAATCCTGATAAAGTAAAATCTACTTTTACCTCGCCTTGTTTTGGCACTGTAAATATATGATACTTGGTTTTTTCACCATTAATCTCCATTATAAGTGGTGAAATATCTTCCTCAATTATTGCATACATTATTCTTTTTTCTTCTTTTTGCACATTATTGGTTAATATATATGTAGCTTGCAGCTGTCCCTCTTTATTTGTTTCAAAAGCTAATTGATCACGATCGATTTCAAACTTTTTGTCTATATTCACTTCAACTCTTCGTTCCTCAACTGTTCTTTCTACAGTAGTTATATTTGGTTCTTTATTCATAGAATCCCTCTTAATTTCTTTCTCTTGAAAGACCGTATATAGAGTTATGATTAGAGATATAGCTACTATAAAAAAACAAAAAAAAATATTTTTTTATTTTTCACTTGAATTCTTCCTTTCTTATATTAAATATTTTAAATATAAAAAACCATAAAGAACAACTCATTATGGTTAATAAAACTATTTCACTACAAGTTTATCAGTTGTTACTTTAGTCTCGGAGATTAATGGCATATTGATATAATGTATTCCTTCAGCAAGCATTGTAGTTCCAACAGGTTGACTTGGAGATTTAGTTGCAGCTACAACCATTCCCTTTGAATTAGCTTTGGATTCAGAAGCCATATCTACTATAGTTAATCCCGTAGAACCCTTTGGTTGTTTATATAAAGTGCCGACAACTTGAAACAATACAACGGTTGTTTCAGCGTTAGTAGCACTTATTGCATAGTAACCTGAACCGTCTTGCATTACATACGACGAACCACTTCCCCCAACCAAATATGTTTCACCTTTGAGTGCTAATTTCATCAGGGTTTTTTAGTTGAAATTCTACTTTTGAAGGCGGTAAGTTTTCTAAATCAGGATTTTTCGGATCAATTCTGTCAGCAGTCCAATACCAATCTGGTAAATTTTCATGAACTTTTTTAACTTTTTCCGATTCCTCCGCAAAAACTGTTGAAAATGATGTGGTAGTAGCAAGTATTACAGATGCTGCTAAAATTTTTAGTGACTTCATTTTTTTCCTCCTTTTAAATTTACTACCAATATTTGCGAAATATTACAAATTAATAATAACATATAAACAAAATAAAAGATACTGATTTTTTACCCAATTGAAATATTTTGTCGGTTTTATCGGAAAAACTATTACCCTCCAGCACTTTCCTCGCTTAGTCGAGCAAGCTCTCTTTCCGCTCACGCAGCACTTTAATACATCTTCTCCATTGACGTCCTGTTTGGGGAATTCGGTCATTTCATGCATCATCCGATATAGCATCTTACCGCTCATCGAGGTAATCCTACACTAACCTCTTCTTCAATAAACAACATATAAATGCTGTATTCGCTACCATCCTCGGTACATAAGCCACCACGGATCATAGAATTGCGATTCAAATCGTATTTTAGTTTCCATTTACGAGAATCAAAGAAGTAGAAGCCGTATTCACTTAATCCTGCATATATCTTGTTCGTGTAAAGAGTGAACATCATCTTGTCTTTACTTGAACGTTTGCTTATTATCATAAGCCAGTACTCTACGGGGAATATAAACGCCCGTTTGTTTCATATCCTGGTATTTTACCGGACTCTTCGTCTCTTCACTACGATTGCTCCGCTTATACTTCTTCACATAGCCTTTACTTTCAAGCAATTCGATACCTTTATCAGTTGCCTGGCACAATTTTGCAGGCCGAATCCTACCTTTGCTTAGCACCTTACCGCCAATCAAACCTTTTTTCTGAAGCTTTGTAAGATAAGGCGCGATATAGCTACTACCGTCGAATATAGCACGTGTTAATTGCCTTTTAGTAAGCCCCCATGTCCTATATAGCTCGAATAGGACCCGTTCCTTCGGAAAATTGCTAATGGGTGGCTTCTGCTTTTATATCTATCATCACTTATCTCCTCATGGATTTACTCGTTGGTCGACAATCCACGCACTTTCATCGCACGTTAGAGTAAGCTCTCTCTTTGCTCACGCAGCACGTTCCGTTTGCTAAGTCCCACTCTGAACACAAACCCAAACCTGAACGTCCAAATACAGGTCGCTTCAACACTGCTTTTTGAATAACAAAAGTTGTTAATAACGGAATCAACATAAGAAATGGTGATAACGCATCCATCACGAAAAAATACAGTAATGCCGCCAAACCAGAAGTCAGTAAAATAGTCGAAATGATAAAGAAGAATACAGCACGATTATTGTCCATCGCGATTGCCCCGCCCTAATTGGCCATAGTTTTCCACACAGTATATTTGTATAAATGTAAAAATGACTATTTCCGATACCAAACAATTGCTTCCCGTTCAATCTCTGATGCAAGCTGCTCTTTTCCTTTTATGTATGATTCAATATCATACGGAAATCGCATTGATAGCTTTTCTTTCAATTCCCCATATACCCTTGACCTCTCTGGATGCACGCGAAGAAAGTTACGAAATGCAAGATGACGATCGATTTCCAATGAACCTTCTCCGTAAATATGGACATGATGAGTTCTCTCATTCCCACCTTTTTGGAAATAGCGGCGTCCACGGATGCCATTCTCTCCCTTCGCTTCATAGCCAATCGTTGCCATACTGTTGTTATAACGACCAACTTGCGAAATATCCTTCACAACAGGCATAATGTCGATGATCGGTTTTGCGGACAATCCATGTACGGACGTGCTTCCAATATGGTGGATTTCGAGTATTTCCGCACCAAATATCTCAAGCAATTTAGCCGCTTCCTTTTCGAAACCAAGCACCCATCCTTCCGAAAATGGCACAACTTCAACTTTTCGCATAGCACACCCCCAAAGAAAAAGGGCCAACAGATTGCATAATTGTTAGCCCCTTCATTGTTTCGTCCTTAGCTTTCCAAAGTACGTATCAATTTCTTAATCCGTATTTCCCCACAAAGCGTCCGGAAGTAGACACAGCTCCCAGCACTCTTTTTTCATAACTGCTCATTTAATTCGCCAATCACTTCTGACGACAGACCCGTCACTTCGGCAATCAACTCCATCGGCATCCCTTTACGCAGCATTTCTTTCGCGACTTTCACAAGACCTTGTTCGATGCCTTGTTCGATTCCTTGCTCAATGCCTCGCTCAAACCCTTTCCGAATCCCGCGTTCCTCGTAGGATACAGGTAACTCAAGTAGCTTTTCCGCTTCCGGAGATTTCTTAATTTCACCCATTAGCTGTTCCTCCTCTTCGTCGGTTAATTTCAAATATGTTTCAAAAAAGCCGTACAGGAGCCGTTGTCTCGCTTCATCCAGCTGCATGTTTGCCATCATTCTCAAAAACTCCAATTTGACGGATACCTTTTCTTTTTCATCATATCCCATTTTGCTAAGAAGTGCTGCGGCGGCTGGATTGTTCGAATGAATATATTCACGCCAGTTTTTCTTTTTCAAATGTAACGTCTTATAATTGAAACGCAGAACTTCGTATGATGAAAAGGAAATTATGAACTCGCGTTTTTCCCATTCTTGAGGGTAGCTGAAAACCGCGATTGGCATGATCGGCTTGCGGTACGTATTATATAGTAGGCTATAGTATTGAAACATGCGGCTATCGAAATCCTCTTCCTTGCTATTTTGCGGTTCAACATGCACGATGACGACAGCATCCACTTTCTTCAATTTTGTCTCGATGACAATATCAAGTCTGCGAGTATGTCCTTTAATCAAATCAGAATGGACTTCCTCAGAAATCGGTTGGATTGCACTGAAATCAATCTCTTGATGCACCTCCGGAAAAAACACCTCAAGAAACTCTTCAAAGAATGTATGGATCAGCTCTTTGAACAGCTTATCGTGTTTCGTATAAGGCGTCTTTTCCTCGAACAAAACTGCATGAACAGCCACAAACACACCCCCATGTATTTTGTAACGAATCTTTTATACTCATGTTATCACACTTATTAGAAAACAGCTCAAGAAGCCATAGCAGACACAATTGCCGCACATGAAAACAAGCAAATTAAAAGGGCCAACAGATTGCATAATTGTTGGCCCAAAAATTGTTTCTTACTTATTTTTTTGAAGCACTCATCAATTTCTTAATCACCCGAATTTGCCCGCGGTGATTCAATTCATCCTCAAACACATGAAACCATTTGAAGTAATTATTTGTAGGCTTCCCATACCAAAATGGGGATTGTTCGAATAGCCACGAGTCCGGCAATGTCCCAAATGTGTCAATTGTCTTTTTCCTCGTTTGTTCCAACTCTTCAAGGTAATATTCAATTGGTTTTCCCTTAATTTGTTCCCGTGCCGCATCGCCAAGTTCCAGTGCCGGGTTCAACATTTTGATATCCTCATCCGTAAAATCACGGTTTTCAAATGTATCAATTTGATATGCTTTTTCAACTGACACCAGATGGGCTAAAAGCATGCCGATGGAGTTAGCCTCGTCGTTAATAAGGAAATCCAATTGGTCCACAGTTAAATCCCTTACTTCCGCCACAGTTGTCACCCTTGTATATTCCATCATGGACGCCAACTTACTAAACTCCAAGCTCAAGCCATCTTTTTGATCAATTACATATAATCCTTGATTTTCTAATTTCGTCATTTTCCATTTTTCCTCCCTAGATTTCGAGAACAAAGATGTCAGGATAACGAGCCCATTATCCAACCTTTTACGGATGAAAAAAAGACTATCGATCTACGATAGTCTTGGATGAATGAAAGTCATATCTCATCGCCAAAGGAAGTTACATAATTGGACATCGTGAATCTTATTGTTCTCGTATGAATTTTAAACCGACTCATGATATCACCTTCCTTTTGCATGAATTTCCCAACTACTTGCATTCTACTCCACATTCAGATAATAGTAAATGGATTTTTCGAAGTTAATTAATTTATATGTCTTCCTTCTTTATTGGCTATTCCCTATAAGAAAACACCAGATGAAGAATGCCAAAGCCACTGGAAGACAATTGTTGAATTCCTATAGACTTCTATTTAACCTTTCATGAATTCTTATCAATTATTTTTTCTAACTCATTTTCATTAATTTTAATTCCTTCATTTCTCTCTAAGTAGTATATGCCCTTTTGTTTACTTACAAATTTCGAGTCAGAAGCAAACATGAAGTACTGTTCCTTTTGATAACCTTCCGGCACCTGTGTCATTTGTTCTGGTTGAAATAATCTGAGGAGCAAGACTTTTTCCCCAAGGTTGAAGTGTTCTTGCTTTACAATCCTTACAAATCCATTAATTCGCCCTCCATCTCGACGAACGACGATCTCATCAAAATCAAGCTTTTCTTCACCTAAATATTTCTCCACTTTTATAACAATATCAGTATGAACGATGTTGTATCCTTTTTCACGTAATTCCGCAGCGTCTATGGGATCAACTATATCGTTCGTTTCAACTGAAGGCAAAATCTCTTTTACCTCTCCCAATACAATAATTGATGAATTTTTCACTTGATCATCAATTGTCATTTCGTCTGAATAAAAATGTACAATTGAATACTTATCATTCTCCTTAGCTTCGACAAAGGTACTTTTCTCACCTTCGACAAGTCCATTTACTTCAGTAATACTTCGAAACGAAAAGACTATAGCTATCAGTATAACAATACCAAAAATTGCAGGAATTATTTTTTTTGTCAAATCCCACTCCTCCTTTAATTGCCGTAGATCTCTCGCAATCCTTCAATGTCATGTGCATGTAATCCCTTCTCACCAGTGTAATTTTCGTACATTATATGTGCCTTAGTATCCGAACTTGGAAAGATTCCACCAACATGATCTAAGCCTAAGGCATGTCCAATCTCATGTCTTGCCACAGTACGCAAATTATAGTCGTTTGATCCAATTGTAGAAAACTTCCTGTCTTCATTAAAAGTAATCCTGAAAAATTCATGTGGTTCTCCCTTAAGACCTCCATACACTACAGTAACTGCAATTTCAGAAAATCCGCCACCCATGCTGATGCGACTGTCTACGGTTGAACTGCTTGCATACAAGAAGACTTTTGAAGACTTACTATTCCACTCTCCGAAAGAGGCATCAATATATGATTTCCATGTAGAAGGAATTGTAGATTCATAATAGTATGGATGTAGATTTGCTCCTTTAAATTTCCCGGATTCAGTTAATGTATAATGTGCTAATGATGATTTTATTAGAAGAACAGGTAATACAATCACTAACAAGGAAACTATTAACTTTCTCATTTTTCTCCTCCTCATAATTGTTTTGGTTAGATTTCCTCATAATGGACGAAGTCACAAAGCCTATTAATCTACGAGAGACTTAGGACGAAGTAAAGTCATATCTCATCACTAAAGGAAGGTACATAACATCGTGAACCTTATAGTTCCCGTATGTATGTTAAACCAACTCATGATATCACCTTCAATTCACATGAATATTATGCTTAAACATAATATATCATATATTCCGATAATTATAAATAGATTTTTAAAACTATTACCTTGATGGGCCAAGATTCAGTCTTTAATCGTAAAAGAACACAGACAATTGTTACAATGATTAAACAATTGAAGCGAGGAGGATGGACAATGGAGTTTGAATTAAGTTTTAAGAATCCGGTAGTACGCACATGGGTGATAATAATGGTTCCTACCTTCATTCTTGCTTCGCTACTCTTATTTACAACTAACATCCCCGGATCTTATATCACTTTATCCTATACGACAGGGTCATGGGCACTTTTCATTATTTGGTTTCTTTGTTATAAAATAAGGAAAAAAACAGCTAAGGACTGATTTCTTTTTGGACTTTCTATCTCAAGGGCAAGGAAAAACACAACTGAATTATTACGTTGAGTCCCTGTATGTAATATGGATTGGCGACTATTCCCCATTAAATAGTTGATCTTATCTATGTCCTTGAAGTAATTATTTTCTGCCCCGTAGCTATCTTTGGAGGAAGCTTGAAAACCGCATCCAAGTATTGTTCGGGTGAAAGGTAAATAATAGTCAACGCCATTAGTCGAATGTACTTTCAGTTCACATAATTGAATACCCACAAAGTTCGGTAGCGTATCGATTATTCCAAACCCAACTGAAAGGTCATCCTCCGTAAAATCATGTACATGCAGATCAATCAATTCATAGCATATACTCCCCATGATTGACTTAATGCCTTCCCAATTATGTAGAGTTGTCTCTGCAGGCGCTTCCCATCCCCTGCTATCCCCAAGGACATGAATATCAAGATCACTTGCATCCCAACTTCTTTTTCGTTACAATTTCTAATCCAACCGATCCCATTAATAACGGAATAATATTGATAGCATTTGAGTCCTTTGCAAATTGCAGGAATATATCGAACTTTTCTTTAGAACTCATTCCCTTACTCCTTTAATTTTTGTTTCTAATACTTCCAAGCCTTCAAATCTTCCTCCAAATTATGTGGATGTACTTTATTACAAATGTCGATGCATGTATACAATTGAAAAACAACTTCTTCGACTAAACGAGACGTATCCATTTCCTCGTTCTTTAATAGAGCAAATGCATCCAGAAATTAGCGCGGTACCGCGGAGTTATGGGGGAGTCGATCTTTCAAAGACACAGATTGAAACGGCGAAGGAATTGCTAAAGGACTGCAAGGCACCTGTTCATTTATTCGAATCACCAATGGAGGAAAACCCCGGTCTTCCTTTTACGTATTTTGATATCGTCTATTCTATTTATGCGTTAGGTTGGACGAGCGATTTGCGTCAAACACTCACTAACGTTCACGACTATTTGAAACCGGGCGGCATTTTCGTTTTCAGCTGGGAGCATCCATTGCATAGCCGGGCAAGCTGGGCAGGTGAAGAACTTCATTTCAATAAATCCTATCACGAAGAAGGGACATATGATCATGAAGCCTGGCATGCGCCTGCGATTATGCAGCAGTATAGGGTGAGTACATATATCAATACATTGATCGAATGTGGATTTGAAATCGAGAAGGTCATCGAGGATGTTTCATTGACGGAGGAGGATCGGGAAAGGCATGTAAACCGGTGGTATTCGTTTGAGAAGGCGAAGATGATGCCGACTACTTTAATTATCAAGTGTGTTAAGAAAGGGTAATTGAATACCCTTTTTTATTGGGCCAAATTTCAAGTCGCATAAATTATCCGAAAGTAATAACTCCTTTAATTGAGAATGATAATCATTCGTGGTATATTTTATAGTAATGATACATTTAATTATTTGAGGGGGATTCTATTGCAAATATACTGGACGAAAATAAATCAGATTATTGAAGAAACACCCGAGGTGAAAACATATTTGTTAGATTGCCCGGAAGGCGTTACATGGGAAGAAGGCGCCCATATCCACTTGGCATTGGAAGGCTTTAATGCTGGGGATAAACCGAATCGCAGTCTAATCCGCCATATGTCAATTTCCACTTTACCGTACGAAAATACAATCGGCATCACAACACGCATCAGAGAAAAATGTTCCGAGTTTAAATCAACACTACGTAATCACAAAGTCGGTGATGAGGTTGCAGTATTTAAAATTCATTCGAATGTACCACTAAAAAGAGAAGATAAAAATGTGTATCTGCTGTCTTCAGGCGTTGGCCTGGCAACTTTCAGACCGCTTGTACTTGATTATTTCGTAGTGGCTGACAACGTCAATCAAATTCATTCCCTTAACATCGATTCAACGAAGGATTTCTTATTTCCTGATATTTTTAAATCCGCTCCAGACAAAAAGTTCACATCACAGTTTGTCGATAATCGCAAAGACTACTATGAAGAAGTGAAAAATCTTGCCGCTGACAAGGATGGACTCTTCTATATCGTCGGAAGTGACGAATTTCTCATGCAGAACATTGATGTGTTGCGTGAGCAGGGCATCAAGCCGGAACAGATTATGCTTGATAAGCGTGAAAAACAACTTCCTGAGTTTCTATCGTTCGAATTGTCGATTTAAGTGGAACTATATTAATTAAATACTTGATTAACAAGCGCATTTCCAAAACGTGGATTTGCGCTTTTTCAATTTTAGTTGAAGGATTGTTGCTATTAATTTGGGCAAAATAAGAATTAATTCTCTTTCTGGAGGGATTAATTTGAGAATGCGCATTTTAATACTACTCACTCTCCTCTATTTTCATTTTTCGTCAAACGCAAGTGCAGAAGCCTCATTAACAGCTGCTTTTGTCCGTGATCATCAGTTATGGATTAAAGAGGACGGGCAAGAAATACAACTTACAAAGGATCGTTATGTATATGCTCCGAAGTGGTCATATGACAGTCGTTTCATCGGGTATATTGATGGTGATGAAAAGGGGGAGAAGTCGGATTTATTCATTTACGACATGAAGGAAAAAGAAAGCTACCAGAACTATGTTAATTCCGTCACGTCAGACTTTAAATGGGCTCCGGATAAGAATCAGATTGCTTACACGGATCACGGTCTATTAAAGGTGACAAAAATGAAGAATGGCCGACCGTATGGATTTGAAAATGTCTCATTAGGCGTTAGTGGCTTTGAATGGTTTCCGAACGGAGAAGAATTTATTGTATCCTCTTCGTCAAACCTGCTCCCTACTGGTTGGAGTCCTATTCCGCTTTATAGAATTCCGGTAAATGCAAATCTTGATAAAGATAAAATGAAACCTTTTTATACAATTCAAACTGAAATTCCTGACTTGTTTGGAGTTGATGCTGATTATTTCAAGTGGAGTTATGACGGAAAGTGGGTTAGCTTTTTAGTCATTCCTACCGCTTCTTGGTCCATGGATAGCAATACATTAAGTGTTTTATCATCACAAGGAAAACACTTTCAAGCCGTGGGGAAAATGTTAGGGTTTAAAGACTGGTTTAAGTGGGCTCCTTCCGCCAATCAATTAGCTTATATCTCAGGGGAAGGAAGGTTTTTTGTCGAAAACAAGAAAACGACAATTGCCGAAATACCGGTATTTAAACAACAAAAAGAATACACACCCAAGGGATTTGTAGACCTTGACCTTGAGTGGTACTCCAAGGATTTGGTAATTGTGGCTCGTGCGTTAGAGAACTTGGATTGGAAAGAAGGACCAGTTCCGACTATGTTTACATCACTTTACAGCATAAACATTAGAACAGGAGAGCAACAACAAATCTCATTTCCAGGGAAGAATGAACTTGACGAAAATCCTCAAGTTGTCGGATTGTACATTACTTGGTTTCGCAGGACTGCCGGACAAAGTAAAGGTGATGTATGGGTAAAAAATACGTTAAATGGTGAAGAGTTTATATGGCTTGAGAATGTGAATTATGCCACAACGTTTTTTACATCAAAGCAAAATCCTTAAGGATTCAAAGTTGATCGCCCGGCGGGAGGTTTATCACCGACTTGCGGACATTTACCACCGACTCGCCCGAGTTTACCACCAACTTTCGGTCTGTTACCACCGACTCAGGACACTTCACCACCGACTTCATTTAATTCATGATTTCTGACGAATTCTTTCAAGCTTGATTCATCGAAATAGGCGAATCTCCTTGATGGGAAGTTCGCCTATCTTAATCCATAACATTAATGAACGAATTCGGATCACTCATTTTCAGTTTGACAAAGTTCTTTTTCCACTTTGCGATATAATGCTTATCCCCGATCATAAATGAGTTTTCGGTTGTTGCTTGAAATTCATCTGATAGCTCGTAGATCGCCTCCTTGAAAACGACTTTATTCCCGACATAAAAATCAATGTCATATACCTTTTCGCCAAGATTCCCCTTATACTTCTTTTTATTTTGGCGGTCACTGATCAGCACGAACGGGAACAGGTTATCTTTGAAGGATTCCAACATTTCTTTATCGTTATTGTTAATTTCAATCTTACGGCTATCCTCTATTAGAATTTGTATTTTATCGACACGGGAATAGTCGCCAAGCACAGCACCAAGCTTCGCAAGCTCTTGGTCTTTCGTAAGCTGGTAGACAGTTAATAGAAATACAATGACAATACCAATTGTCGAGATCGTTTTTTTATTCATACACAGTCCCCCTCGCCAGATTACTTCGACGTATCTTCATCCAATACCTGCCGTACAATATAATAGAGGGGTACTCTTCACTGTTGAATCAGCCATTTTACGGCTTCCAATAAATTTTCAGCGATATAATCCGGCTCAATTTCAGCCCACTTATGTCGATATTGTGTTAAAGAACCTTCACCCCATCCAGTCAGAACAAGAATTTTCGTCGCACCGACTGAATGTGCCGCTAACATATCTGTCGACCCGACATCACCGATAAAAGCCGTTTTCGTTAAATCTAATCCATGTTTTTCCGCTGCCTCCCGAAGCATTCCCAGGCTTGGTTTGCGGCATTCGCATCCTTCCGTGGAGCCGTGAGGGCATATGAAGGCGTCGTCAAAACCAAATGCCTCGAATTCATCAAGAAAGTCCTCAATGCTTGCCTGCCCTTTGCTGATCCTGTGCTGATTTGTACAGGCGAAGGTCTTAATTCCGTTTTCTTTCAACAGATCAAGAGCTTCTTTGCTAAAAGGATAGGGAGTGAAATTTTTCGGATGAATGAAATGGCCAGTTCCTCCGATTGTTCCATCTCGGTCGATAAAAACTGCTTGTAAATCTTCCAATTGATTCTCCCCTTCCCTAAGTGGAATTATTCTATTACATCACTGAACGAATCCGGATCTCTTGACGGTCACCACCGACTCGCACGGGGTTATCACCGACTCTCCCGACTTTATCACCGTTCGTCCATTTACCGGAATCTTTAATCGTTCCAACTTTTCACTTCGACGTTACTTCCTCCAATACCTCCCTCGCAAAATGGTAAAGTGATGTGTGAGGCATGCCGTGCAGGCGGTCAACCGTCGACCTGGCCAGCTTTTCCGCTTGAGTCAAATCACCGAGGCGGTAGCGGCAGATTGCTTCGTAACTGGAGGAAATTACGCGTAGTGCAGTGTCTATGGGACTGAGCTGGACGCGTTCTGGAAGGTTGATTCGATTTTGTTCGAATAACGACAATGCTTCTTCGTACCGTTCCACTCTCGTCAGCACCCTCGCTAACATATTTTTTGCCAAAACTACGAATTCTCCCTTATAGTCTTTTGGATATTTCCCCGATGCCTCGATATCCTGAATGAGCTGCTCGGCATCACGCAAAGCTTTTTCGTAATTTTTCTCAAAAAACTCTTCCCTGGACACTTGTGTCAGCCGATATTCGAATAGAAGCGTTTCCTCTTTGAGCAACTTGGCAAATAAATAGCTTTCTTCCGCATACTCGCGTGCTTTTTCCATCTCCAACCTGTCGTAATGCAGCCATACTTTCATATTGAGCAGCTGATAATAATTTTCCAGCACCATATGGGCACGCGCAAAATCGATTGCCTGGTCGACCATTTCATGTGCTTGCTCATGTTGTCCCAATGCCTCGAATGTAAAGGCTTTAGCGAATAAAAGCTGAATATGCATCGACTTCGTTTCTATGCTGTCCATTACGTTCAATTCTTTTATTCCCCTGTCGAACAAATCGACGGCCGCATAATAATCTGCTCGGTCAAATTCGATTTCCGCCAAGAAGATATAGCACCTGACAACACGCCAATCCATCTGCAACGCCCGATAGCGCTCCATCGCCTTTTCGATGAATAGAGTCCAATCATTTTCGGCGATTTCTTTATAGAGGTCGACTGCAAATAGATAAAGGTAGTACAAAATCCGGGCATAGATTTCATGCATTCTTGCTGCTTCATAGCCCGTTATGTTTTTCCCTACTATTGGACGGAGCAGCTGTTCTGCCTCCACAGCCGGTCGCTGTCCGCTTTGCCCCCACAATTCAAGCGCTCTCTTCATCATCCGCTGCAGCTCTTCCCGCGGCACCTCTTCAACCAATTCAGATACATTGACGCCAAGTTGCCTTGCGATATGCTGCAGCCGCTCGATGGACGGCTGCGTTTTTCCATTTTCAATCAAACTGATCATCCCGCGTGATACATGTTCGTTCGCTACGTCCGAAATTGTCATGTTCTTTGCTGTCCTTATACGTTTTATATTTTCTCCTACATGGGTCAATGGACTTCACCCTTTACCGTTTTTTATTATCCTAATCATATCATTGTTTAATAATCAAAACAATTTTGTTTAATATATTGAATTAAATTAAATTGCGTGTTATGTTTAATATATTAAACAAAAGGGGTTGGGAGATTTGATTAAGAGAAATATGTCACTGATTGTGACGAACCAGTTTTTAACCAATTTGGCTGACAGTATTTTCACCATTTCCATCATGTGGTATATGTATGACATTACACAGTCGCCGCTTTCTTCGGCACTTGTGACTGCTGTCGGTGCATTGACAGCGGTTTTCATCGCGCCGCTCATCGGGGTGATTGTTGATCGCAAAGAACCGAAGGGCTCCATGCAGATCGGTTATGCCGTGATGACGGCGATTGGTGTATTACTTACAGTTGCTTATTTGTTTTGGCTCGATTGGGTCGCTTTTGCGATTTACGCTGCCCTTATACTTCATAATATTTGCATGACGTTCATCGGCCCAGCGAAAAACAAGCTTTTACCGCGGATTGTTGGTGTGGAGCGAATTGTCAAAGTGAATGGTTATATATCTTCCACAAGTAAGACATCTTATTTGATTGGCCAAGGAATCAGCGGCGTATTGATTACCATCATGGGTTTTGTCGGCGTTATGCTGCTTCATTCTGGGGTGTATATCATCGCGAGCATTTTATTGATTTTCGTAATAAATGTTTCGTTAGCGCGTGATGAAGAGGAATCAGAAGCCGCGTCTACGAAAAAGCCATCCATGTTTTCCGAATTCAAAGAGGGATGGGCTGTCTTGCGAAATAACCGTCCTATCTTGAAGTTGTCAATCTTGGCTTCTTTAATGAACGCGACAACGATTGCAGGGGCTTTGATGGTCGTCTTGGTTACCGATCAATATGGAGGGAATGCATTTCAATTCGGTTTGTTCGGCGCATTTGCCGCTATAGGGGGAATATTGATTGGGCTCGTTGCGGATAAAGTAACCTCATTCGCGAAGCCATACATCGTCTTGTTCATTTCCTTAGCGGGTGCGGGAGCTGCGTTTATGTTTATGGGCGTTACATCAGGCCTTTACGTGGGCATTGTTCTATATGTGGCGATGAATACACTCATGACGGTATATGGCGTTTTATATAGCTCTTTACTTATTGTGTTAGTAGAAGATAAATATAGGGGACGGGTCTATACGTTGAATGGCGCAATCGCCACTTTTCTCATGCCTGGGTTCGCCATAGCGGGTGGGATTATC
The DNA here is from genome assembly GCF_030433715.1 of Sporosarcina highlanderae. Taxonomy (GTDB): domain Bacteria; phylum Bacillota; class Bacilli; order Bacillales_A; family Planococcaceae; genus Sporosarcina; species Sporosarcina highlanderae. Next base: position 366,727 of record NZ_JAROCC010000001.1, read on the forward strand.
GCTGAGTGGGGCATACCCGTCAACCAATTATGGGTTGGCGCTGGTATTTGGGTGCTACTCCTTTCCCTTTTCTTCTTGCTTGACCCTGATATTCGAGAGATTCATAAGGTTTCTGGGAAAAAGGCTAAGACAGGGGATGTGGCTACTGCGGGGGATTGATTAATGGTGTGTTGTGCAGCGATGATGGTTTGGTTATCACCGCTTGGCATGGATTTATCACCACTCAGCAGCACTTTATCACCGCTTAGGCGAGAGTTATCACCACTTAAGTCTTTTACCACCGGTGCAATACTTTTCCACCGACACCACCATTTATCCATGCAAAAACGCTGATTTCCCTAAAAAGGAATCAGCGCTTGTATTAAACCAATATCACCCAAAGAATTGTTGTCACAACACTTGTCGTAAGCCCTTGAAGCAATGTCACCACTGTTTGAGCTTTGTATGTGTCAGTTATTTTCATTACACTGAATTCGTTTTAAACTCACGTAGTGTTCAATATATTAAACAAAGGGGGTTGGGAGAATTGATTAAGAGGAATATGTCTTTGATTGTAACGAATCAATTTTTGACAAAGTTGGCAGACAGCATTTTCACCATTTCAATCATGTGGTATATGTACGAAATTACAGGATCTCCGCTTTCTTCAGCGCTTATTACAGCTGTTGGATCATTGAGCAGTGTCTTTATTGCTCCAATCATCGGGGTGTTGGTCGACAGGAGTGAACCGAAATCCTCCATGCAAATCGGTTATTTGGCAATGATAATCGTAGGCGTGTTTTTGTCGCTAGCCTATCTGTTTTGGTTGGACGGGGTTGCTTTTGCAATTTACGCGGCACTTATCATCCATGATATTTGCATGACGTTCATTGGACCGGCTAAAAATAAATTGTTGCCACGGATTGTCGGTGTCAATCGAATTGTGAAAGTGAATGGGTATATTACATCCACAAGTAGTACAGCAAGTCTGATCGGGCAGGCGATTAGTGGCGTATTGATTACAATCATGGGGTTTGTCGGTGTGATGCTATTCCATTCAGGAGTGTATATCGTTGCGAGTATCCTATTGATATTTGTCATTAATGTTGCTGCGCCGCGGGTGAATGAGGAGCAAGGCGATACACCTAAGAGGAAGACGTCTATGTTCAGTGAAATGAAAGAGGGATGGGCCGTTTTGCTGAGAAATCGGGCTCTATTCAAATTGACTATATTAGCATCTGCAATGAATGCGACAACGATTGCTGGTGCATTGGCGGTCGTCTTGATAACTGATCATTATGGGGGAAGCGCTTTTCAGTTTGGGTTGTTCGGAGCCTTTGCGGCGGTCAGTAGCATTTTGGTCGGACTGGTAGCCGATAAGGCAACATCCTTTGCAAGACCTGCTATCGTCATGTTTTCGACAATGTCTGTCAGTGCGATTGCCTTTTTATCCATGGGTCTAACAACCGCATTGTATTTAGGCATTCTCTTCTTCGTCATTATGAATACCCTCATGACGGTGTTTGGTATTCTATGGAGCTCATTGCTCATCGTTTTAGTGGAAGACAAATTCCGCGGAAGGGTCTTCACTTTAAATGGGGCAATTTCATCGTTCCTTATGCCTGGATTCGCAATTGCAGGGGGAATCATCGCGGAATGGGGGATACCCGTCAATCAATTATTTGTTGGTGCTGGTATTTGGGTGCTACTTCTATCATTCTTTTTATTGGTTGACCCAGATATTCGTGGGATTCGGAAGGTTTCAGGGAAAATGGCTGGCTCAGGGGATACAACTGTTGCAGTGGAATGAAAAATGGCTACCTTGGTAGGTGTGTAAATTGGTTATCACCGCTTAGCATGGGTTTATCACCGCTTAAAGTGAGTTTATCACCGCTCAGCGGCACTTTATCACCGCTCAGCGGCACTTTATCACCGCTTAGACAGCGTTTATCACCACTCAGCCATTTTAAAAGTGAAAAACGCTGATTCCCCAAAGGAATCAGCTCACTTTTTAAACCAATATCATCCAAAGAATCATCGTGACAACAATCGTCGTGACCCCTTGTAGTAATGTCGCCATTGTCTGTGCTTTGTAGGCGTCCGTCACTTTCATTCCACTGAACTCAGTGACGACCCAGAAGAAGCTATCGTTCACGTGGCTCACTGTCATTGCACCTGCTCCGACTGCCATGACTACAAGTGCCATTGGAATAGCTCCTTCAACTCCCATGGCTGGAAGAAGCGGTGCAACCAATGTGGAAGTGATGACCAAAGCTGCAGTTGACGAACCTTGTGCTGTTTTCAATGCAGCTGCGATGAAGAACGGAACAAGAAGGAAGAATGCTCCACCTGCTAATGCATCGAAGTTCATTCCGCCAATCAAATCCGCTACACCCGAATTCGAGATGACTTTCCCGAACGCGCCACCTGCACCAGTGATAAGCAAAATTGGTGCCGCTTCTTTCAGACCTTCCCCAATCCACTTCGTTAATGTCTCTTCATTCAATTTAGGTAGAAGTAGGAATGCCGCGAGGACACCAAATAACAAGGCAACTGTAGGTGACCCTAAGAATTGTAGGAAGTTCCTAAAACCGCCTTCTGCCATTGTCAACTTCGCGACTGAGCCGATACCGATCAAGACGATAGGCAAAACAATCGGTAGGAATGCTTTGAACGTTGAAGGCATTTTGCCAAATGACTTAACGATTTCGTCATAATCAAGGCCAATATCTTCCGTATCTTCCGGCACCGAAATTTTCGTTCCGACTCTCACTGCCCATAAATAACCGACAACAACCGCTGGGATTGCGACGATTAGACCGATGAGAATAATAGTACCCAAGTAACCTTCCGCGCCGATATTACCAGCCGCGGCAATCGGACCTGGTGTCGGCGGTACTAATGTATGGGTTGCATATAATCCTGTCGCAAGTGCAACAGCCATTGAGGCAATTGCAACTTTCGCACGTTTCGCCAATGCTTTTTTCAAGCTGGATAGAATAATAAAACCTGAATCACAGAAAACCGGAATCGATACGATATATCCTATAATGGACATCGCCAATTGAGGACGTTTCTCCCCAATCAGACGCAACACGACTTCCGCCATCCTGAACGCGGCACCAGATTTCTCTAAAATGACTCCGATGATCGTACCCGCAACAATGACGAGCCCGATTCCCTTCATTAATCCTCCAAAGCCTTCGTTCACATTATCAACGACAGTCAATAATGGCATGCCAGTCGTGATTCCGACAAAAAACGCACCAGCTAATAATGATAAAAACGGATGAACCTTGAATACTGCTGTAAGCACTACAATCAGAACAACACTTAAAACAATCATTGTAACTAACATTCCCTACACCCCTTTTTCCGTAATGAATTCCATTACTTTTTTTGTTTTCTTGCGCAAATGGTCGCGAGCATTCTCAATTGCATCTTCCGCGGATATATTTTCATCCATGAGTGCATGAACTTGCGTAAACAACGGTGTCAATGCATCGCGACTTTCTTCATCCACAGCCCCCGAAATAAGAATTACGGGCAACGCTATCCGATGCGCCACTTTTGCAATACCGAATGGTGTTTTACCAGAAAACGTCTGCAAATCGGTTTTGCCTTCGCCGGTGATAATCAGATCTGCATCTTTCACATGTTGATCAAAATCAATTGCTTCGAGCACAACTTCGATTCCTTGCCGCATTTCGCAGTTGAAGAATGCTTGGAACGCACCTCCCGCTCCTCCTGCAGCTCCTGCCCCTTCCTTCGAATGAAGCGCAATCCCAGTTTCTCTTTCAATCGCATCCGCAAATTTGTGTAAGTTACGATCAAGTTCTTCCACATCCACCGGAGTTGCCCCCTTCTGCGGTCCGAAAACTGCCGATGCACCAACATGTCCGACAAATGGGTTTTTCACATCACTTGCGACCAAAAACTTACTATGTGCAATGCGTTCATCCCATTTCACACTGTCTATTGAGCAAATATGCTCGAGTCCGCCTCCCCCTTTCGGCAGTTCAATCCCTTCTTTATTTAAAAAACGCAAACCAAGTGCTTGGAGGATTCCTGCCCCTCCGTCATTCGTTGCGCTTCCACCAAGACCGATGATGAATTTCCGATAACCGTTGTTTAATGCGTGGAGTATTAGTTCACCAGTGCCGAAAGAAGATGCGATAAACGGATTTTTTTCATTTTCCTTCAGTCTCATAATTCCTGAAGCCTCCGCGATTTCAATCGCACATGTCTCGCCGTCCCCAAGTACACCATATGACGCTTGAATAGGTCTCCCAAGGGGGTCTTCAACTGTTACGGACACATATCTCCCATTTGTCGCATCAACCAAACTTCTCATCGTACCTTCTCCACCATCAGCTGCCGGCAACAGAACCGTCCTAATATCCGGATTGACGTCTCTTATACCTGCAGCCATCGCCTCAGCAGCTTCAATAGCTGATAAACTCCCTTTGAATGAATCGGGTGCCAAAATCACCTTCATGGGAAGCACCTCCAAGTTAGAAATAAAACGCTTACATATAATTATATGTTTCGAAAACAATTATACATTATAATTAATGTATAAATTTCGTGTTATAATACAGGTGCTTTTTGTACAAGGAGTTGAGGTTTTGATTACTAAGAAATTAGCGGAGGAAATCGTGGAACAAACGATGGTCCGATTGAAATGGAATTTGAATGTAATGGATACAAATGGAATGATATTGGCTTCGGGGGAAAAAGAACGCATTGATCGAATCCACGAAGGGGCCGCGCATGTTGTTAAGACTAGGCAGACACTTTGGATCACTGATGAGAATACCGCAGACTGGCATGGGACAAAGCCAGGCGTGAACATGCCCATTTATTATAAGGACAAACTAATCGGCGTCATAGGAGTAACCGGCGACCCTGAAGAATTAAAGGACATTGCGACACTCGTCCAATTGGCGACTGAGATGATGGTCCACCAGGCAATGATTACATCAGAGTCCGAATGGAAACGGAAGATAAAAGAACTCGTTTTTGAGGAGTTAGTCGATAGTGGCCCACTTTCACGGATTGTCATCGACAGACTTTCCTTATTGGAATTCAACATGACAGGCCCTTATTTGACGTTGTTAGTGCAAACGAAAAATCTGCCTGCATCCCCTCAGCGATTGATCGAAACGATGGAAGAGCAGTTCGATAAGAATACGGCTTTGATTGGCCTATCTAAATTGCATGAGTTGTTCATCGTTTTGTCCGATGTGAATTTGTCCATCCTTGAAAGGAAACTGCAAAAAATCCATACCTTATTCCAAAAGGATTCCACTGTTCGAATTGGGGTCGGTTTGCCTGTTGAAAACCTCGAAGGTATCGTCCATTCATATGAAACGGCGAAGTCCGCAATACACTATGGACATTCGGGGGTTACGATCAATTACTATGACGACATCGAACTCACTGCCTTGTTGAAAAGCTCATCTCCAAAGTTGATTGAACGCTTTGCCGGGCGGATTTTAGAAGGATTGAGTGAGCAGCTTATTGAAACGTTGGAAGCATTTTTCGAACATGACCAAGCGATTGGCGAAACAGCTGAAGCTTTGGATATCCATCGTCACACACTGACATATCGGTTGAAGAAAGTTAAGGAGCTGACCTCATTTGACCCGACACGGTTCAGGGATGCGGTCTTGTTTCGAATTGCGTTGTTAGTGAGAGGTTCGTGAGGGGGAGACACCGAGTCTTGAGGCGTTATCACCACTTAAAACAGGTTTATCACCACTAAGGCTGGCTTTATCACCACTTAACGCAGGTTTATCACCACTCGCGCGGACTTTATCACCACTTGGCCAATTTTTACTGCTAAAAATGGACTTTTTCTTGTCAATTGAGGGGTTACCACCGACTCTCGGCTTCAGCTCATTTTTGGGAAGTGAAAAATCCCCGTCGATTAACTTAATCGACGAGGATTTCATTTAACGATCTGTTCCATAACAACTAAAAACACACCCGTGAGAAAAAGTGCAACATAACCGATGCAAATTTTCGGGAAGGGAATTTTTTCTCCCGAAGCGCATGATTTGCAAAAGAATTTCAAACCAAATTATCCTTTCAAAGCCTCTTGAACTGCTTCAGGGTTGAAGCCCAAAATCCATTTGCCGTTCAGCTTTGTTTGAGGAACTCCCCTTTGGCCTGTTTCCTCGACAAGCTTTTGCCTTTCTTCTTCTGTTGTCAAAAGCACTTCTTCAAATTCGATATTTTGCTCCGTCAAATAGTTCTTCATCATTGTGCAATATGGGCACGTAGTTGTTGAATAAACCGTTGCTACATTTGTCATTTTGTTTCCACTCCTTTTTTATATGTATAACTTTAAGTATACCTCAATCCAAACGAACAAAATAGTCCGAAATTTTGAAAGGTATGGTATCGTGGAATGTAATTATTATGGAGGTGTTTATAATGAAAGTGATTCCAATCGGCATTTGGGGTGGTTACCCGAAGGCGAATAGCGCAACGTCTTCATTTTTAATCGAACATGACGGGTTTCATTGCCTCGTGGATTGCGGTAGCGGGGTACTAGCTTCATTGCAAAATTATATCCCACTTGAGAAGTTGGATGCGGTCGTAATTAGTCATTATCATGCGGATCATATTGCGGATATCGGGAGCTTGCAATTTAGCCGGATCATCAACTACTATCTTGGGAAACCTGCTCCACCACTTCCCATTTATGGTCATGACCAAGATGTGGAGAATTTCGCCAAACTGTCCTACAAAGAGCAGACGGTCGGCGTTCCAATCCAGGAAACTGATGTCCTACATATTGGCCCTTTTGAAGTTTCTTTTTGTGAAACGACGCATCCTGTCTACTGCTTGGCTATGAAATTCACTGTGGATGGTCGTTCGGTCACTATGACTGCGGATACAGAGTGGCGAGATGAACTTGTCGAATTTGCACGAGACACCGATTTGTTGATTAGCGAAGCGAATTTATACGAAGAGCATCTTGGCAAATCCCCTGGACATATGGCGGGGAGCGAAGCGGGCAGGTTAGCTAAGATGGCGGGAGTGAAAAATTTGTTGCTGACGCATCTGCCTTTGCATGGTGATCCAACGGAGATTTTACATGCAGCTTCTAATGTGTATGAGGGCCCGGCTGAATTGGCGGTTGTCGGGAAGGTGTATGAAGTCTAATCGAATAAGGTTATGCGTGAGTCTCAGGGACTTATGCGTAATTTAGGCAATTTTTGCGTGAGTATTGAGTATTATGCGTGAATCAAGCAATTTATGCGTAAGTTCGAAGGATTATGCGTGAGTTTATCAAGTTATGCGTTTTTTGAATATCTATGAAGCGAACAATACAAAAAGCGGACAGTTTGGCAGCTGTCCGCTCTGTTTTTATAATTATTGACGAAATAAATTACCTCAGCCTTCGTCCATTTCGAATGAAAGGATGACACCTGAATAGGCATGGATTTCCAAGTCGTACTCGGTATTGCCGTCCCGCATTTCGATTTCATATTTATAGTCGTCCAATTCAAAGTCTGTGACCTCACCGCTAGCATGTTGTTTTGCGATGGCCAACACTTGTTCTTTCGACAATTTACCCTTTTTCCTATCTTGTTCGCTGACTGATGTGACGTCTTGTTTTTCACCGGTTTGGACATGATTTTCATCATCATCGTACTCTTTTTCAAACTTGATGATTTCACCCGTGACAGCATCCACTTCCACGTCATACTCAAATTTGTCGTCTTGAAGCTCGATATCATAGTAGTAGCGATTATCATCTTTTTCAAGCTCAACATCCGTTATAATGCCATCAACCTTCTGCAACGCAACCTCTTTCGCTTTTTTCAATGTTATCAATTGATTTTTGGCAGCCTCCGTACTTGAGACCGAATCGTTCGCCAATGCGACACCACCGATAGCTAAAACTCCAGCCAATGCAGGAACCAACATCCATTTTTTCATCTTCTGTTCTCCTCCTTTTTCTTCTTATCTTCATAGTACTCCGTGAAAATTAGAGTATCTTGAGAGGAACATTAGAAATTGATGAGAATGGTCAATTGAAAAATCAGTCATCCCACGTGACAGTCAGCACTTTACCGGATATCGCATGGATTTGATACGTGACTTCGTCCAAGTCATCTTCAGTATCAATGTTGATTTGGACTAAATAGTACCCACCATCTGTCGTTTTGACGAAATCGATATCATCCACTTCACCGCTCATTCCTAATGGCAATTGCGACATCCCGATGTGTGCCGCTTGTTTTTCTGAAATAAGCACTGTTTTTTTCTCGTTCGCAGGAGTGGACGGTTTTTCTTCGGGTGTTTGCTCATCATTTACGACGAGATCAGATTGGGTTGTTTCTTTCGTTTGAATGAGCGAAAGAACCTTCCCTGTATCCGCTTCAACCTTCACCGCATATTCCGAGCCGTCCCTCACTATTTTCGCATGATAGAGTGAGCCATCTAAAACAATCTTACTTACGGCTCCTTTATAAATCGTCTCTAATTGTGATTGTATCTCCTGTTTCGTTAAGGTTTCTGCTTTCGTAAGCTTGCCTGACGTATATAGCTGGCCAGCAATAACAATGGCAATCGTCAAAACGATTGGAATGAACCAAGGCTTTTTCCATATATCCATGCAAAAAATCCTCCTTTCCATCATTTTAACAAGCTAACATTAAAAATCCCTGAGAGTCTTCCCCTTTTTCGGTATGAAAAACCGGGCTACAGTGCCCTTGTCAACGACACTATCGATTGTCAATGTTGCACCTAACCCATCCGCAATCTCCTTCGCAATGGAAAGACCCAAACCGGTGCCGCCCGTCTTCCGGCTTCTATCGGAATCAACGCGATAAAACCGATCAAATATATGCGGTAGATCCACATGAGGAATTCCTTTACCATAATCCTTTATCGATACTTCCACATCATTTTCCCGCTCATAAATGGATGCGATAATCTCCTGCTCACTATATTTCCTCGCATTATCAAGAAGAATGAATAACAATTGCTTCACGAACTTTCCGTCCGTTTCAACAATCAATTTGCGATCGGCTTCGATAATGATTTCCCTGCCATACGCTTGGCGTAATGGCTTCACGACGCCCTCAAGTAATTGATTCAAATTGACTTCTGTAAATTCAACTGTTTGTGCTTCGCCGCTTTTCGCCAAATCAAGCATTTGCTCGATCATATCCTTCATTCTTCCGGTTTCCGATATGACGGCAGTCAATGCTTCATCCACCACTTCACGATTATCAAATCCTCGTCTTGCCAATAACCTTGTATAGCTTTCGATTACTGTCAACGGCGTTTTTAATTCGTGGGAGGCATTCGAAACAAACTGCTCCTGTTTCCTGAAATTCTGTTCAAGCTGCTCCATCATTTCATTGAACATCCGTTCCATTTGTGCAAGCTCATCTTTCCCATTCACATTGCCGGTCATTTTTTCATACGCTCCGGACTGCCTGTTAAGATTCATTGCTGAAATAAGCTTTTCAATTGGCTGTGTGACAATTTTCCCTAATGTCATACTGGAAAAAATGATTGGAACCATTGCAAATATCGTCACGCCGATCAGTACATATTTCAGCACCCTCTTATTAGCCTCGACGTCTGTCAGCAACTGCGTCATTTGCAACGTGACGACTTCCCCTGTCGGCCAGATGATCGGCACAGAAATGGATAATGATTCAACCCCATTCATTGATCCGATCAGGTATGATTGTTCGGGCTTTATTTGGTCATTGATCTTACCCAACCCTTCGACAGATTGGACATTGATAAGCGATTTGTTTTTACTGTCGACAATTGAAACAGCCCCATTGGCAGGAACGAACGCACGCAATAGAATACCAGCATCCATCTCCGTCTCCAAATCGCTCAATGCCGCAGTCAATTCCTTTGAACGGCCAACCAATTGCTGGTATTCAGTATCGTGAGACATCCTTTCGAACAGGAAATATATGACGAGATTCGCCAATATGAGAATAATGAACATTAACAATGTAGAAAACACGTGGATTTTTTGTTTTAATTTCATGAAGCAATTTCCTTCAAGGCATAGCCGACGCCACGCACGGTTTGAATAAGAGACGGCTCATCAGGGCGGTCAATTTTTTTTCGCACATAACGGATATAGACATCCACCACATTGGTATCGCCGAAATAGTCATATCCCCATACAGCGTCAAGCAGCTGCTCACGCGATAGGACTTGATTCGGATGGCGGATCAGGTGAAGCAAGAGGTCGTATTCCCTTGGCGTTAAATCAATCAAGTTCCCATCGCGCTTCACTTCTCGCGACTGTTCATGAACGGATAAATCTCCGAATACATGGAGGAACTCATCTTTGACAGCCATTTTCTTCTTGGTTGTCCGAATAGCCGACCGGATACGTGCAAGCAGTTCATCAATCTCGAAGGGCTTTGTCACATAATCATTCGCCCCTAGGTCAAGGCCAGTCACCTTATCTTCTACGTCGCTTTTCGCAGTCAATAAAATAACAGGCGTACCGCATTCCGTCGCTCTAATCCTTCTTAGCACATCCAAGCCGTTCATCCCCGGTAGCATTAGGTCGAGCAATACAAGATCCCAATCCTTTTCTCGGAATTTGATAAGGCCATCCGTACCTGTATGGGCAGTGTCGACTGAATATCCTTCAAACTCGAGCTCCAATTGCAAGACACGTGCGATTAATTCCTCATCCTCAACAATTAAAATATGCTCACCCAAGCACAACACCGCCTTTTTTCCTCATTCTATCAGATGTTCCAAAGACACGACTATTGATATGAAAAAAACGATCCCTTATATAGGATCGTTTAAATTCACTATAAAAATACGATTGCTGCAAGAACGATTGCCAAAAAGATTCTGTATAAAGCGAATGGAACAAGCTTCACTTTCGAAATTAATTTCAAGAAGAAGCGGATTGAAATGAGCGAGAATACGAATGCGCTTATAAATCCAACTACGTAGAATGAAATATAATCCATCGACATGTATTCCCAGTTTTTCAACACAGACACTAAACTTGCCCCCGCCATGATTGGAACTGCCATTATGAACGTGAAGTCCGCCGCTGTTCTATGATTCATGCCGAATAGGACACCACCGGAAATCGTTGCACCTGATCGTGAAAAACCTGGCCATAACGACAAGCATTGGACGAGGCCAACAGTGAATGCCTGACGATATGTTATCTGATCCAATGATTGAACTTTTGGCCGTTTCGGACCGAATTTATCCGCTACAAGCATGAGGATAGCTCCCGCGACAAGTGCGAAAATCACCGTTTTCACGCCGAATAAATGGTCGTCAATAAAGTCCTTGAACGCAAAACCTAAAATAACAGCTGGCAGCATGCCGACAATGACATGCAATAGATTAAACCGTTTGGTCATCTTTTTCCCGTCGACTTTATAAAGTCCAACCAAACTGAGCAACCTCTTCCAAAACACAACGACAACGGCTAAAATCGATCCCAATTGAATGACGATTTTAAACGTGTTTGCAGGATATTTGCCAAGAAACTCTTCCGTTTTCAGCCACATATCATCCACGATGATAAGGTGACCTGTCGAGGATACCGGTGCAAACTCCGTCATCCCTTCTACAAAACCAAGTATTAACGCTTTAATCAGATCAAATAATTCCATAAGTTCCTTAAGCCCTCTTTCTGCGGAAGCGGATGTATCCAAGACAAACCACAATACCGCTTGTTGCTAACACCACATAAACGATCATTGAATAGACATCCATATAGTGGATGATTGATTCCCAATTTTCACCGACTTTAAATCCTATTGTAACAAGAATTGCATTCCAAATGAAGCTTCCAATTGTTGTTAGTAAAATAAAAAGAGGAAAATTCATATGCGACATACCTGCCGGTACGGAAATTAGACTGCGCACAAGAGGGACAAGACGGCAGAAAAAAACTGTCCACGGTCCGTATTTATCAAACCATCCCTCTGCCCGCCGCAAATCTTTTTTGCTCAAACGTAGCCAGCGTCCATACTTCTCGACAATCTTCTCCAGTCTTTCCACATCGAGGAACAGCCCGATACTGTAAAGAACCATCGCGCCAACAACCGAACCAATTGTTGCAGCAATGATGACGCCCGTTTTCGTCATTGTTGTATAACCAGTCATAAATCCACTAAATGTCAAAATAATTTCAGATGGTATTGGAGGGAATATATTTTCCAACAGCAATAAAAAGCAGACACCGAAATAACCATGCTCCCCAATATACTCCATTATCCAATTCTCCATGGTACACTTCCTTGTTCAGGCTAATTGTTTCAATTTAACTCCGTCTATCGTGAAACACCTAAAATCAGGACGGCAACTTGCATTCCGAAGTTTCAAACGCTCATAGATTGTACGTCATGTTATGATCGAATATGAGTAATTGTGGATAACGGTAAAAACGGCAACTTATTCACTGTTTCATGTGGATAAAAAGGTTGATATGTTGATAATTTCTGAAAAGTTGGTACTTTGTAGCAAAAACTATCCACATGTTAATAATTTCGGAACAAAAAAGCGCCCACCATTTTGAAAGATTTTAATGGTGAACGCGTTTATTATTTTTAAAACCTTGTTTTAACACGGTTAATGAACAGCTTTGTGTCAAATGGAGGAATTACCCGTTTAAACGGCAATATTATTATTAAAAACCAATTGTTCTTCTTGCAGACCGGTCATGACGGATTGTGAATTTCACTGTTTCCTCTTTATTCACAGGGACATGTACAGGAAGTAGGATCTTATCACGCTTTTTATTCCATTCATGTGTTGATTCATCCACAGTCCACAAGTGTCCGGGAATCTGTTGACGAATTACCGCTTCGACTGGAACCTCTTTTGTATTGCAAATTGTATATTCATATTCGGTGTATTCATAGCCGCCTTCTTTATACTTACCGGACTTTTTGCTGTTCACTTTAATATCGCATGCCTCGCCCGACTTCAAGCGGACCTTTTCGCCCACTTCCGTATGCTTGATACGGTATTCGCCGATAAATTCGGCACTTCCATCCTGCGAACTTGTCCGGTACATTTTGAATACGCCAGTGGGCAACGGAAATCCAAGTCCATTTTCCACTGTATTGTCGAATTCGATGAAAATATCCGGATTCGATGTCTGTTCGTTTATTTCATAAACCATTCGTGCTTGTGATTTGGTCGAAGATAGAAGCCGTAGTTGTTTCTGTTGCCGATCTTCAAGGTCTATTGGTCTTGGATAGGAGTACGTATGAAAATCTGAAAAAGCATCTGCCTTTGGTTTTTCATTCTTGGATAACTCTTTACTTTTTTCTTCAGTCTCATTGCCGGCCTTGCTAAGCTTTCCTGAAATGAGCCGAAGCTTTGCATCATTGAAAGAGACACCGGAATAATTTTTCATCGTCAGCCATCCCGAAAGGTCAAATTGGTCACCGTGCAAAGAAATGACGTAATCTGCCTTCCACGAAACACCTCCCGTCAAGTAGGATACGCACACTTCTTCACTCCTTTGCTCCTTGACTTGCCATACAAGCGTCGGCTCTATGTGATTTCCTCCTTCAATTTCAGGAAATCGAATTTCACCTCTTGGATTGATGATGAGTTCATTCGTTTCAACATCTTGCATGACAACCGGACCGTTTGCACGCAAAAGTGTGTATTTGCGATCCCCTTTTGAAAAAGGGTCTTTCATAATTAATTGACGACCGAGATACCTTTCATAGATCCTCAACTCATCCATCAAATCATACTCATAGATAAGCTCCGATACGTCGGCCCCTTCCACGATGACAGAATCCTGATCTAACCTTTTTGACACTCCAATAAAATGAACCCAATCATCTTTTTGAACCTGCGGAATTGAGCGCGTATCTTTCACAAGTGCAAAGCCATCACTATAGACAGTCAGGGAACAGGACGCAGTGGTAGATTTCGGAATTCGAATCGGCATTATTGAACCTCCTTGTTGAATGCTCATTTCTGTAAACTCTCCAATAAGTATGCTCAATATACGCTATTCCCTGTTCTGCCGGAATTAAAGCTGATGTCGCGAAAAACTTTGCCACTAAAAAAAGCAGGGAAAGGATTCAATCAATCCCCCGCCCTACTTCTCCAAATGCTCACACGCCCATCTCATGCCCTTTCAATTGCTCACGCAATGTAGCTTTCAAGAACTTGCCGACGGATGTCTTCGGAATCTCATCCAAGAAAACAACATCGTCCGGAACCCACCACTTGGCAAATTGGCCATCCAAATAAGCAAGTAGCTCAGCTTTCTTCGCATCATCCGCAGCTTTTCCGTCTTTCAACACAACGCATGCAAGCGGACGTTCCTGCCATTTTTCATGCGGAATAGCAATGACCGCCGCTTCGAATACATCCGGATGCGTCATCAGAGCGTTTTCCAAATCGACGGATGAAATCCACTCGCCGCCACTCTTTATCAAATCTTTCGTTCGATCCATCAACTTCAAATAGCCGATATCCGTCATGACTGCGATATCCCCAGTGTAAAGCCAGCCATCGCGGAACGCCTCATCCGTCCGGTCATCCTTATAATACTCGCTTGCAATCCAAGGTCCGCGCACCGCAAGCTCGCCCATCGTCTTGCCATCCCATGGAACTTCTCCGTCTTCATTGACAACTTTCACTTCAAGCCCCGGCATGATCAACCCTTGCAACGCGCGAATATCGATTCGTTCGTCCATCGACAACTCTTCCATTCCAGACGTGTAAACCGACAAGCTGACAAGCGGCGAAGTTTCTGTCATTCCATATCCGACGTAGAAAGGAACACCTAACTTCTCTTCGAACGCGCGGATTAAACCTTTCGGAGATGCCGAGCCGCCACTCACAATTCCGCGAAGCGAAGAAAGGTCCCGTGGATTTTGCTCCTGCTCCTTCAACATCGCCAACCAAATCGTCGGCACACCCGCTGTAAGCGTCACTTTTTCCCGTTCAATCAAATCCAATAAGAGCTGCGGAGTGAATCCTGGCCCTGGCAACACTTGTGTAGTGCCGAAGAAAACTGCAGCAAACGGCATGCCCCATGCGTTAACATGGAACATCGGGACGACAGGCAGAATGACATCGCCTTCCCGCATTCCCATCGCATCTGCCAAACCAAGCGCATAACTATGCAAAACAAGTCCTCGATGTGAATAGACGACACCTTTTGGATAGCCTGTCGTTGCGGATGTATAACACATCCCAGCTGGCGTGTTTTCATCCAAATCCTCAGGATAGTCGTATTCATCGGACGCCTCTGCTAACAAAGCTTCATAGGAGTAAACATTTTTTAGTGAAGTTTCGGGTACGTCCATACTATCGCCCATGATGACAATATGCTTCACCGTCTTCAGCAATGGCGCAAGCTTTTCAAAATGCGGAAACAGGTTATCATCCACAAGCATGATTTCATCTTCCGCGTGGTTGATCACATAAGCGAGATGCTCAGGCGACAAACGGATATTGACCATGTGAAGGATAGCCCCCGTACTCGGCACACCAAAATAAGCTTCAAGATGCCTATGATGATTCCAGCCGAATGTCCCTACTTTCGTTCCGTGCTTCATCCCAAGCTTCGTTAGGGCATTCGATAATTTCCTCGTCCGTTTCGCCCATTCCCGGTACGGTATGCGGTGGATTGTGTCTGCCGAAGTGCGCGAGATAACAAGTTTGTTCGGAAAGAATTGCTCAGCTCTTTTAATGAACGACGACAGTAATAATGGTGTTTGCATCATTTAAAACCGCTCCCCTTTTGCGCTTTTATTGTGTGAAGCCTGTACAACCATCTTTAGCCGGACAGGCACTTTTGTCCCCCATAATCCTATGTGCCTAATCGTCCGGTTATTCCCATCTCACAATCCCAAATTTTTCGCGATGATCACTTTCATGATTTCATTTGTCCCTGCGTAAATCGAGGCAACCGGAATATCGCGATACCTTCTTGCAATCTTGTACTCCTCCATATATCCATAGCCTCCGTGAAGTTGCATGCACTCCGCGGATATTTCGCGTGCCGTTTCGGTGATCCAATACTTTGCCATGGAAACCTTCGTCACGACATCCTTTCCGTCTAAATGGTCCTCAATGAGGGATTCAAGAAACGTTTTCCCAAGTTCGATTTTCGTTGCAATTTCCGCAAGCTTGAACTGCGTGTTTTGGAATGAGCCGATCGGTTTCCCGAACGCCTCCCGCGACTTCACATAGTCAAGCGTCATTTCAAGCATATCCTCCGATGCAGTTTGAGCCGATAGTGCAACGATCAGCCTTTCCTGCTGAAGCTTCTCCATCAAATAGCTGAAACCTTTACCTTCTACACCAATCAGATTTGCGGCAGGCACCCTGCAGTTTTCGAAATAAAGCTCAGCGGTATCCTGCGAATGCATGCCGACCTTGTCGAGCTTCCTTCCTTTTGTAAATCCTTGTGTGCCTTCTTCGATTATCAGCAAACTAATGCCGCGATGCTTCGGCTCTGCCTGAGGATTCGTCTTTACGACGACTAAGAATAAATTCCCGTTCACCCCATTCGTAATGAAGGTCTTTTGACCATTGACGATATAATGATCACCGTCTTTAATGGCAGTCGTCTTGATACTCGCAAGATCCGAACCCGTCCCTGGTTCCGTCATAGCTACACCGGTTATCCAATCCGCCGAAATACAGCCGGGCAACCAACGTTTCTTCTGCTCATCCGATCCGAAGGATTCAATATATGGAACGACGATGTCATTATGAAGACCGACACCTGTCAAGCCGGCCCCGATACGCTCCATCTCTTCTCCAATGATGACACCATAGCTGAAGTCGAGTCCGAGGCCACCGTATTGTTCTTCCACTTGTGGACAGAGGAATCCCATTTCTCCAAGCTTCCGCCAAAAACTGACAGGAACGAGCCGTTTCTTTTCCCATTCATCGTAAAACGGGGCCGCTTCTTTTAAAAGGAATTTCCGAAGTGTAGATCTGAATAGGACATGTTCATCTGTTTCAAATCGATAGCGTGCCATTGAATTACCTCCTACTTATTTCGGTTGCATCCGGATAGCGCCGTCCAGCCTGATCACTTCACCGTTCAGCAGCGGGTTCGTGAAAATGCTTTCGACTAATTTCGCATACTCATCCGGCCGACCAAGCCGTTTCGGGAAAAGCGTCATATCCACGAGCGCATTTTGAGCCGGTTCAGGTAGCCCCGCGAATAAAGGCGTCTCGACAAGACCCGGTGCAATTGTCATAACACGAATCCCATATGGTGCAAATTCCCTTGCAATCGGTAATGTCATTCCAACGACACCACCTTTTGAAGCACTATATGCCGCTTGCCCGATTTGTCCTTCGAATGCCGCCACAGAAGCCGTATTGACGATGACTCCGCGCTCACCATCCTCATTCGGTTCGTTTTCCATCATGGCTGCTGCCACAACCCGGATCACATTGAACGTACCGACCAAATTCACTTGGATGATCTGTTCAAATCGTTCAAGCGCCATTGGTCCGCCTTTCGAAACCACTTTTCCTGGTGTCGCAATCCCTGCGCAATTTACGACCGCATTCACTTTTCCGAATGCGGAGACGACCTCCGCCACATTTCCTTCTACATTTTCCGCGCTCGCTACATTCGTTTTCATGAATAAAACATGATTTCCCCCAAGCTCATTTACAAGCGTCTGACCCCGTTCTTCATTCAAATCAAAAATGGCTACCTTCCCGCCGTTGGAAACGATTCTTCTTGTTGTAGCCTCCCCTAATCCGGATGCTCCGCCTGTTACGATCGCTACGATATTTTGCATTTCCACCACTCCACATCCCCTTCATAGCAACTATCTCACTGCTCTATTCTTTCAATAATCGTCGCGTTCGCCATGCCCATTCCTTCGCAAATCGCAAGCAATCCATATCGACCGCCCGTGCGCTTAAGTTCATTCACCATTGATATAAGAAGCTTTGTGCCCGTTGCACCAAGTGGATGGCCAAGTGCAATAGCACCGCCGTTCGGATTGAGTTTCTTAGGATTCGCGCCCGTTTCTTTCAGCCACGCAAGCGGTACTGGAGCGAATGCTTCATTCACTTCATATATATCCATATCTTCTATAGAAAGAGCCGCTTTGGACAGCACCTTCTTTGTCGCTTCAATTGGTCCAGTCAACATCAATGTCGGGTCAGAGCCGACTACCGAACGTGCGACAACCCGGGCAAGTGGCTTTAACCCGAGTTCTACTGCCTTTTCTTTCGACATAAGCAAAACTGCTGAGGCACCGTCACTCATTTGACTGGCGTTTCCTGCGGTAATGACTCCATTTTCGTCAAATACTGTTTTTAATCCAGCAAGTGTTTCGAGTGTGGAATCTGGACGCGGGCCCTCGTCTCTCGCAACGGTTTCAACTGTACCATCGACGCGATTCACAACAACCGGCACGACTTCGGCATCGAATTTACCTTTCTCAATGGCATTTATCGCCTTCTGATGGCTTTCGTGCGCATAACGATCAAGTTCTTCACGTGACATTCCCCATTTTCCCGCAATGCGTTCAGCGGATAATCCTTGGTTGATGATTTCATGTTTTTCGGTCAGCTTCGGGCTTGGTTTTGCGTCTCCCATATTTGAAAACATAGGTGCTCTCGTCATGCTTTCAACACCGCCGGCAATGACGATATCCATATCTCCCGCAGCAATTGCTTGTGAAGCGAAATGTACTGCTTGTTGACTTGAGCCGCATTGGCGGTCAATTGTTACGCCCGGCACATGAACCGGGAATCCGGCGATCAACGCTGCGGTCCTTGCAATATTTCCTCCTTGCTCGCCCGTCTGCGTGACACACCCTAAAATGACGTCTTCCACTTCACTTTTCTCGATTCCTGCTCTATTCATTAATTCTTCAAGGACGACTGCAGCAAGTTCGTCCGGTCGATAGTCCGAAAAACCGCCTTTTCGTCTGGCGACCGCAGTCCGAACACCTTCTACGATGACAACTTCTCTCATATCCGCACCCCATTCTCTGAATTGATTGATAGTTCATATAGTTATAGCTTACAGGAATGCGTTATCAATTTCCACCGCGGAATTTGTTGGTCTGTGTAGAGAATCAGCCTCAAGTCTTAGATGAATATCCGCATTGCGGCCGTTTGGACGAGTTGGAATCGATTGTATGATGTAGATACAACGAAAGGAGGAACAACAATATGAAAAAATTTGGTTTAGCGATAATTGGCATTGTGGCGGCTATCGTTGTTCTTGCAAACTTAGGATCGATTTTAGGGCTAGCGATTTCCGCATTGATCGCTTTTGCGGGGGTTCATTATTACAGGAAGAGTGATTCGACATTCCTGAAATTGTTCTGGGGAACAGTGCTTGTTATCGGTTTGTTGACAGCTGTTACAAACATTCCAGCGTTCATCGGCATCATTGCTTTGTTAGGTGTCTATTATGTATGGCGCAAGTGGAATGAAAATAAAAACGATAATGTAATCGACGCTGAGTATTCCGACGATCCGTTCGTCAATTTCGAACGCCAGTGGGATGAAATTACAAAATAAGGAGGAAGCTATTATGAACACATTATGGAACAGAATTAAATACACTGTGCAAGCCGATTTGCATACAGTGCTCGACAAGAAGGAATCGAAAAATCCAATTGCAATGTTGAATCAATACGTGAAAGAAGCAGAGAAGCAAACAGGAGCGGTCGGAAAACTTTTGGAACGTCAAGGGAAATTGAAGCTTGCGCTCGAAAAGGAATATGCAGAAGCGAAAGCAATGTTGGAGAAACGCCGCAACCAATTGTCGCTCGCAGAGTCAACAGGCGAGGAAGATCTTATCGCGTTCGCGCAGGATGAAATTCGTGCATATGAAACGCGCGCTGCTGATTTAGCGACAAGCATTGCGGAAGCTTCGAAGGAACTGTTCAACTTAGAACGGAAATTCGAGGAAATGAAACATAAAGTGAAGGACATGAAAGTGCGTCAGCTTCAATTGATGGGGAAAGAAAATGTCACACGCGCCCATCGCCGTATGGATAAGTTCATCTCACCTGAAAATGGTGATAAGCAAGTTAGTAGTGTCGAGGAAATGAATTCCTATATCGAAAGCCTCGGTGGGGAGATTAACCGCGAGTACGAATCCTCCTCAATGGAGCGTAGATTGGAATTACTTGAGAAAAATGCCGCAAAAAACGTTGAGATTGTGTAAACTATAGAAGAGAATACTTCAAAGGGAAGGCCCTGCCTTCCCTCTTTAATCTACATCAAGAAGGGGGAATTAATGTGAAGAAGTTAGAAACGAATAAGGTGATATTTTGGGTTGCCGCATTTCTTTTTCTTATTTTTATAGAAACTACATTTCTGACTAACGGTAATTTCATTTTCCTCCTTCTTGGTGCCGGATTTATTTATTACGGTTTTAAAAAGCGTTCGAAATGGATGACTTTTTTAGGAATTGTTTTCATAATTATGGCTTTGTTGACGTTGTGGAGTTTGCGCATGCTGCTGTTCACGGCTTTTGTCTATGTGCTATTCCATCTATGGAAAGGCGTTCCGGCCGAGCAGATCATGCGTCCGTTGAAGGAGTTTAAACAGGCGACGCCGAATGGCATTTGGAAAAATAAATGGTTTTCAGCGCAAACTTCTCCCTTCTCTGCTTATGAATGGGAGGATATCCAGATACAAGGGTTCTTCGGGGATATTCATGTGGATGTAACAGACACCGTTCTGCCAAAAGGGACATCTTTCATTTCCATACGACAAGGATTTGGGCGGGTTAAAATTGACTTGCCTTATGAAATTCCGGTGCGCATCCATTACAACACGCTATTTGGGGAAGCCCGGATTCTTGATTTAAGTCCAAAGCGTATGCTTAACGAGACACTCCATTTCAAGGATGGCTATGATGGTGAAATCGGTGACCGTGCGGAGTTGATCATTTCCCTTGCGACGTGGATTGGTGATATCGAGGTGGTGCGAAAATGAAGAACCTATTCGGACGCAGCCTCTCTCTAACACTAATTTTCATCGCCATTACAGCACTTTACTTCTATTTAATCATTGATGCACCTTTGAATGAAGTATGGCTTCTCTTTTTTAAAGTCCAGTATGCAAACGTCCCTTTAGGCGTGTGGATTATTTTCACATGCATAGCGTTAGCCAGTTGGATAGCCATTTGGATGGGAAGCATCGGACGTTCCACGGAAAAAGCGTTTGAGCAGCAATTGACGGTTTTAATTCAAAATGAAGAACCGGTCAAATTCAATAAAAAGTTTTCGCCGAAGATTGATAGAACACTTGAGGACGTCTCCAATATAATCACGACTCAGCGTAAAAGCTTGCAGCGCATAACCGATGAACGGGCCGAAGCGCAGGATAAGTTGATACAAGAACGAATTGTTCAGGAACGTCAGCGTCTTGCCCGGGAACTTCATGATTCCGTTTCGCAGCAGCTTTTTGCGGCATCAATGCTTATGTCTGCGATCAATGAGCAGGAGCATGAAAAGGCTGTCGAGAAACCACTTTTGCAAGTGGAGCGCATGGTGCAGCAGGCACAACTTGAGATGCGTGCATTGTTGCTTCATTTGCGGCCAGCCGCCTTAAATGATAAATCGCTTGCGGAAGGTCTTGAGGAGTTATTAGTCGAATTAAAAGAGAAGGTTTCGTTCGATATCAAGTACCGATTAGAAGAGGTGTCGCTGTCGAAAGGTGCAGAGGACCATTTATTCCGCATTGCGCAAGAGACTTTATCGAATACATTGCGTCACGCACAGGCGACGGAAGTCGATGTCCTTTTCGTCGAACGGGATGGGTTAGCTATTTTCCGCGTACAGGATAATGGTGTTGGCTTCCAGGAAACCGATAGTAAAGGCGGTTCATATGGATTGCAGAATGTAAAAGAGCGGGCAATTGAAATTGGTGGTACGTGCAAAATCGTTTCAGTACCTTCACAGGGGACGATTGTGGAAGTGAAATTGCCGACGAAAAAGGGGGATGGGTTGGGTGATTCGGATTCTATTAGTGGATGATCATGAGATGGTGCGAATCGGCGTTTCCGCTTATTTGCAGACACAGCCGGATATGGAAGTCGTCGATGAGGCAGTCAATGGAAAAGAGGCTGTGGAAAAGGCGCTTGCGTTACGGCCTGATATCATTTTAATGGATATGGTAATGCCGGAAATGAACGGCGCGGAGGCGACTGCGGCGATCATCAAGCAATGGCCGGAAGCGAAAATCGTTATTGTCACCAGTTTCTTAGATGACGACAAAGTGTATCCTGCCCTTGAAGCTGGTGCGATCAGCTACATATTGAAAACATCGAATGCGAAAAGGATTGCCGAAGCCATCCGTGACACATTGAAGGGGCAGACCGTTTTGGAGCCTGAAGTGACGTCGAAAATGATGCAGAAAATGAGGACCGGCAATTCGCATCGATTGCATGATGATTTGACGGAAAGAGAGCTTGAGATCCTTCTTTTACTTGCAAAAGGGAAAACGAACCAGGAGATTGCGGATGAGCTGTTCATTGCGTTGAAGACGGTAAAAACGCATGTGAGTAATTTATTATCAAAACTTGAAGTGCAGGACCGGACCCAGGCGGTTATTTATGCGTTTAAGAATAATTTGGTCGAATAAAAAACTGCCCCGCCATCTGAATAGAGTGATGGCAGGGCAGTTTTTTTCGATTAAAACTTATCAGGATCTTGTCCGCGGTTCGGGTTGTAAGGATATTCTTCGCCCGGGTCCTTCGTATTGTATCCGTCTATATTTGTTTGATTGAAACGTGTTGGGTCAGTCGGATAGCCATTGCCCCCGACCGGAGGGACATGGTCCTCATTCGCTGTTTCGTCTACGGCACGTTGGGCTTTATCCACAGACTTCTTAGCTTTAAACTTCATCTCGCTTTTCTCCTGCTCCCACTTTTCTTTCGACACATCCGCCTCTTGCAGACTGCCTTCCATTTTCGTCAAGTAACGGGAAGCATGTTCACGTCCGCCTAAACCGAATGCAAGACCGAATGCAAGTGCAACTCCACCTAAGATGAGGATGAAGGCCGCATTGATGATAGCTGGCGCGATACCTAACTGGCTCAATGCCATGAAGAACGCGAATGCCAAAATCGCATATTTCGCTACATATCGCAAAACATGTGGCGATCCTGATTTTGTCGTGAGGATGCTTCCGACAAATTTTTCAGCAAGGTTCGCAAGCCAAAATCCGATTGCCAAAATGACGACTGCAGCAACAACCATCGGCAAGTATGCGAAAATGCCTGTCGCCAAAGTCACCATGAACGTCAAGTTCAGCAGTTGTAGTGCTTC
The DNA here is from genome assembly GCF_030433715.1 of Sporosarcina highlanderae. Lineage (GTDB taxonomy): Bacteria > Bacillota > Bacilli > Bacillales_A > Planococcaceae > Sporosarcina > Sporosarcina highlanderae. Next base: position 390,012 of record NZ_JAROCC010000001.1, read on the forward strand.
AACAACGAACAGTAAGATGACGATTACTTGGACAATCGTTCCGATGATTTGGGAGAATGAAGGCGTTGATGCTCCTGAGCGTACACCCATCTTCCCGAAAATCGAGTTAATCCCTAAATTTTCGAGTAAGGAAACAACGATGCCCTTGATCCATTTCGCCAAATAAATACCGACTAATACAAGTACAATCGCGACCGCAATTTTCGGCAGCATCGTCATAATATCGTTTAACATGGCGATTGCCGGTTGTGAAATACCTTCCAGATCCAATACTTCCAGTGCGGAAATCGTTACAGGCAGCATGATCAGAACAAAAACGATAGTGCCGACAACGCCCGAAATACTTGTTACTTTCCCTTGTCCTGAAGAAAGCTTCAACTTATGAGAGAACCGATCGACTCCAACCGACTCAAGCAGTTTCGTAACAATCGTTCGGATGATTTTCGCGACAACCCAGCCAACCGCGAATATCAAAGCTGCGCCGACAATTTTCGGAATGAAGTTCATGAAGCTTGCGAGCATTCCCTCGAACGGACCACTGATGCCGCTTAAGCCGAGAGCGTGTAGTACAGCAGGTACGAACAGCAACAGTACTACATAAAACGCAATATTAGCTGCAGTTTCGACCCATTTAGACTTATCAACTTCATCCGGGGATGCCCCTACCTTCGAGACGTACTTGTTCAGTTTCATCTTGACTCCGATTGCCAAAATCACTTTCTTGACAATCAACGCAAGAACCCAAGCTAAGAGCAAGATCAGTCCAGCCTTCAAGATGCTGAGAACCGCCCCGCCGATTCCCGAATACATCGTCATGAACGGCGAAGCGATCATGGATGCGTTCATGATGTTAAAGAAGAGAAGGAATGCAAGTAAAAGAATACCGAAGAAGACTACTTTACTGATAATCTTTTCGATATTCCATTTTCCGTCTTTGACATCCAATCTTTCATTGACTCTCGATTTCTTCAATCGTTTGCTGACTGCGTTCTCGACCGCTTTTGCTATGAAGAAACCGATCAGCAATACAATTAGGCCAAGTATCAGCTCAGGAAGATAGCTAAGCATGTTCGTAAAATACAAGTCTCTGTACATTCCGCGTCCTCCATTCATTAGGTAATCTATTAGTGACTATTCCTATTAATGGAGAGGAGTAAACCTATTAATCTGTAGAAAGCTTGAGCGCGAGGTCCAGTTATATTCAAAAAAACAGGCAATGGAAAGCACCCTGCTTTCCCTCGCCTGTTAATTCACTTCAAACTAACTCAATCCTCTTCTAAATCTAAACGATTCTTCTTGAACATTTTCGACAAGATTTCATAAACAATCGGCACAACAATCAATGTCAGCAATGTAGAGCTGATCAAACCGCCGATTACTGTAATTCCCAATCCTTTCGAAATCAATCCGCCGCCTGCTCCGTTTCCAAGAGCCAACGGAATGAGGGCACCGATTGTAGCAATGGCAGTCATAAGGATCGGACGTAAACGAGTTGCGCCCGCTTCAAGAACTGCTTCACGCATTTTCAAACCGGTACGTTCCATCCGAATAATACGGTCAACGAGTACAATCGCATTCGTGACGACGATACCGATCAACATCAAGAGACCCATCATGACTGGAACGGAAATCGTTTCGCCTGCAATTAACAGACCGACAAACGAACCGATGACTGCAAACGGAAGCGAGAATAGAATCGCAAACGGTGCGACACCTTCACGGAACGTAACGACAAGAATGAAGTAGACAATCGCGATTGCCGCAATCATTGCAATACCAAGCTGCGTGAATGCCTCTTCCATGTCAGCCGCAACACCAGCAGTATCGACCGAAACGCCTTTCGGCAAATTCAGCTTATCAATTGCTTTATCGACTTCAGACGTCGCTTTTGATACGTCTGCGTCGACTAACTTACCTGTTACAGAAGCGTAGTACTGCCCTTTGCTTCGGGAAAGCGTGTTGAATGTAGACCCTTTTTCAACTTCTACTAAATCTGAGAGCTTCATTGTTGTACCTATAGCTGTAGGAACCTCAGTTGCCAATAATTCATCAATTGACTTAGGCTGTTCTACAGCCTTCTGCTTCACAACAACTTCCAATTCATTACGATCTTTCCCAATCGTAGTTACGACTTCTTGTGTCCTTGACGGAGCAAGCATCATAATGATTTGACCAGTCGTCAATCCATACTGCAGCAACTCATCCTGCGTTGTTTTCAGAGTGTACTGAACGTAGGCATCTTCGGCGCTTGAAGAAACATCCTCAATACCTTTCGTTTCACCCATGACTTCTTCAACCTGTTGTACTGCTTCTTTTAGGCTGCTTAAATCTTCACTATAGAACGTGTAGCTAATTTCATTTGTGGACATTCCCATGGCGCTGAAATTCTGGCTCTTCCATTCTCCGGATTGACCAATAGTAAATACGTAGTCCTCGATTTCTTTACGGACTTCTTGGAAGTTTTCCATATCCGGATCAAAAATAAGGTACATTAATGCACCGCTCGATCCTCCACCCATCATCGCTGTCATCGGATCAGCGCTGTCCATGATCGATAGCTGGACGATGTCAATATCATCACGTTTGAGCATTTCCTTTTCGACAACTTCGACGTTTGCCAACGTTTCATCCTGAAGCTCACCCGTTGCCGGTGTATACGTAATGTACATGACTTTTTCTTCATCGCTTCCTAAGAAACTGAAACCGATTAATGGCATCAACCCTAAGCTGCCCGCTAATAGAACAATAGAAATGATTGACGTAATGACTTTATGGTTCAGCGTCCATGCAAGGACACGTTTATACCAATTCGCCATTTTTCCAGCCTCTTTGTGCTGGCTATCCGTCTTTTCACCATATAGCTTTTTCCTGAATAGGAAATGTGATAGTGCCGGTACAATTGTAATCGCAACAAGCAATGAAGCACCAAGCGCAAATGTCATTGTCAGCGCAAACGGCATGAATAACTCGCCGACCATACCACCGACAAAGATCAATGGTGCAAATACCGCAACAGTTACGAGTGTTGAAGACATGATCGGTTTAAACATTTCGATTGTGGCTTCACGAATTAATGCACGACCTGATAGCTTTTCAGTTTTCAAATGTAGCCTTCGGTATATATTTTCCACGACGACAATTGAGTCATCGATAACCCGCCCTATTGCAACTGTAATCGCACCAAGCGTCATAATATTAAGCGTGATGTCCAGCCAATTGAGCAATAATAACGCCATGAATACTGAAACTGGAATTGAAACAATTGAGATGATCGTTGATTTGAAATCACGCAAGAATAGTAGAATGATCAAAACCGCAATCAATCCACCGAATAGCGCTTTTTCTACCATCGTTGAAACTGACGCTTCGATCGGTTCACCTTGGTCAAGTGAGATGTCTACGACAAGACCATCAATCGCTTTCTCTTCTACTTTCATAAGCTTCTTCACATCATTAACGACATCAACAGTGTTAGCGCGTTGGCCTTTGACTATTTGAATGGCGATCGCATTTTCACCATTCGTACGTGAAATCGACTTCACCCTACCAACTTTCTCAACTGTCGCGATATCACCTAACTTAACGAACGGCGATGGATTCGCTTCTGAAGGCGTGATAGGAATAAGCATGCCTTCCAATTCTTCAATCGTCATGAACTTTCCGTCCACAGCGACAGCCTGCTCGCCTTCTTCAAATTCATAAAGGCCGAGTGAAACTTCCATATTGCCGGCTTGGAGCATTTGCTTAACCGTATCTTCAGTCAAACCTAATTTAGCCATCTTTTCTTCATCATACGTAAGTTCAACTTCTTCGATATGCTGTCCTGAAATTGTTGCTGATGCAACCCCATCGATTTTCTCGATTTTCGGCAGCAAAATATCTTCAACTGTGGAAGTCAATTCAACGATATCTTCTGAAGTACTACTCACACTTAACGCCACAACTGGCATCATATTCATGCTAATCGCAGTGATAATTGGTTCCTGCGCGCCTTCAGGCAAAGTTAATGAATCCATAGCGGACGCCAATGCCCGCTTCGCCTCATCCATATCAATCCCATATTCATATTCCACCTGAATGCTTGCCATATTGGAATTTGAATTGGAGTAAACCGATTTAACATGGTCTAAGTTTTCAACTGCTTTTTCGATAGGTATCGAGACTTCATCCATAACTTGCTCAGGAGTCGCCCCTGGATAAACACCCATGACCATTAAGTACGGTATCGAAATATCCGGCAACGTCTCCGTTTTCATCTGTGTTGCGGAATAAACCCCCGAAACGGTAATAATAATGGTAAGCAACCATACTGCTAATTTATTCTTCAGTACAAAATTGACTAATCCTTTCACCCTTACACCTTCCCCTTGTTGACAAATTGGACTCTGTTTTTTATAGTAGTGACTAAGCGGTCAATTGTCAATTGAAATACATAGGAGCGATTCGAAAAATATGGCGAAAAAACAACTAATTATGGAAAAAGCTTTGGAACTCTTCGCAAAGCAAGGATTTGAAGCGACATCTGTTCAGCAAATAACAGATCATTGCGGCATTTCAAAGGGAGCCTTCTATTTATCATTCAAGTCAAAGGACGAATTGATTGTCGCGTTAATTGATCACTTTATGAGACAGTTTACCGCAGACATTGACTTCGTGGTCAGCGACAAAAATGAAGAGGACTTGTTATACAATTTCTATTACACGGCCTTTCAATCGTTCAGTAAGCACTCTGATTTCGCTAAACTTCTTATGAAGGAGCCGGCGCAATCTTTTAATGAAGAGCTTTTTTCCAAGCTGCATAATTACAACAAATCACTTGAAAAAGTCATTTTATCAATGATCGAACGATTATACGGTGATCTTTCCAAAGACTTGAAATATGATTTATCATTTTGCATTAAAGGCTTTATGAGTACTTATTCAGAGCTTTATTTACTATACAAAACACCAATCGACATGGATTTACTTTCCCAATCACTTGTCGAGAAAACAAATCTATTAGCGAAAAACATGACAATCACTTTCATTCCCGATGAACTAATAGAGATAATCGATCAGCCACTTATTGAGGACACATCTTCCGAAAAAATAGTGGAAGTCATTGAAAAGAACATTGAGGACATGGAGGATTCCATCGAAAAAGAGTCGTTGATCCTATTGAAGCAAGAGCTGTTGGAGCCAGCGCTACACCCTGCAATCGTTAAAGGCTTATTATCGAACATCCAACACCACCCACATTGCAAATGGGCCGCTTATTTACTGCGAAAACATTTTGAAATAAAATAAAGGAAAAACGCTTTGTTAGCCTGTTCAGCTCCCAAAGCGTTTTTCCTTTATTTATTATCCGATCGCTCGGTTCAATGCATGAATGACGCCTGCATGAAGTCCCTCATGCCAAAGAGCGAACTGCATGACCGCATCGACTGTACCCATCGTTAACATATCTCCAATTTTGAGAGGTTCAGGCATGACATCATCAAGCTTGCCTTCCAATGCTTCAAGGACTCGCGGCAACTGTTCTTGAAGAGCTACTTCCAATTCTTCTTGTGAAGGGGCTTGACCTTCCCATTCTGCAGGGCTTGTCCCCATTCCAAAAAACGTGTCCCACTCACTATGTCGCGGCTCATAGTCCGGCAGAGCCTTTGCTGCGAATTGTTCCATTGAAATATATAGGTGTCCGACATTCCACCGAATCGTATTATTAAAACCGGTTGGCTGCTTGTCCCACGTATCTTCTTTTGTCTGAGATAAGCGCCCCATCGTATACATTCTTGCAAATTTCAACTGTGCAATTGTTTCCATTTCACATTCCCCCTTTTCATTATCATACTAAAGATTTAATGAAAAGGAAAAAGCGGGTATCCTAACGGAGTCCGCTTTACGTAAGATCTATCGGTTTGTCATTTCTCTTTTGGCTATTCCATTTTTCTCGGGTCATGCTGTCGAATTCCCGCTTTTCTTGCACATTTACAGGATGGTCTTCCAACACGTTGAATTCTTTGGTTAACGGTTTATTTTCACTAAAAGCAGATGGACCATCCATGCCCACTTTGTCTTGAGCGTTTTTGCGGAATTCATAAGTGAAGTTCGAGTCGGCAGGGTCCGCTAAAGGCAGTTCATACGCCGGTCCTACTCCTTTTCCGGGATGCAGAATCTTCGGTTCCAGGTCCTTTTTATTCGGATATTTACCATCTACGATCGTCATATGGCATTCCTCCTTTTCCTCATCTTCAAACACGGAAAGCACGCGCATGGAGGGAGGTGGTTTTTATCTATTCCCTTTCACAATAAAACCTAAACCTTTTTTTCAAGGGAACATCGCCTGTGAATTTTCGTTAATACTAACATGAAAAGTCATGGGGTGACTGTATGCAAAAATGGTTTGGCGCTGTCTTTCCTATTGTCAGTATTTTACTGTTATTATGGATCGAGCAAGGTATTGACGTGACGTACGGAGTTAAAACGGTGGCAAAGATCATACTACTTGTAGGGATTCCAATCATGCTTTTCCGTTCCACGAACTTCCCATTTCTTCGTTTTCGAAAAGCAGATCGAAATAGTATTCGGAATGCCTTCATTTTCGGGATCGCGATAATGGTGCTTATCATAGGTGCATTTTTAGTAATGCAACGGTTTATTGACATCCCTGCCTTACGCGAAGATTTAATGACGTCCGGCATAACGCCTGCTATCTTTCCGTTCATAGCAATTTACATTCTTTTTGGAAATTCTATCATCGAGGAATTCTTTTTTCGCGGACTGTTACCAGACTTATTCGGACGGGGTGCAATGCGTTTTCTCCTGCCGCCATTCTTTTTTGCCATTTATCATATCGCCATCTTCCTGCCATGGTTCACGCTACCGATTTTACTCTTGGCTATAGGCGGACTCTGGACAGGCGGATTGATCTTTCAGATTGCGAATGAAAAATCTCATACCATTTTGCCGTCTTGGATCATACATATGTTTGCGGATCTTGGCATATTACTTGTTGGGATTTATGTTCTTTATTTTTACTGATAAAAAATCCGCATGCCCTGCCAAGTTTCCCGGCAATGCATGCGGATTTTTTTATTTTGTAGGTACTGTCACAGTCACTTTGAACAGGTCACCGTCGAGCTCAATTTTCATAGTTCCTTGGTGCATATCGACGATTGATTGCGCGATGGCCAAGCCGAGACCTGAGCCGTCGGTATGACGCGATGTATCCGCACGCTTGAAACGTTCGAACAGTTCATCGACATTTTCACCAAGCTCATATTTTGTAATATTTTTCATGACAAACTCTGCGGAGTCTCCGACTTTTCGAAGTGTTACGTAAACGCGTGTGCCCGGAAGAGAGTATTTGACAGCATTGACAATCAAGTTATCTAAAACGCGCCACCATTTTTGTCCGTCAACTTGGGCAATAAGACTCTCGTCAGGCAATGTTGTCCGGAAATCTAAGTCAGATTCCGCGATTCCGTTTGCATGTTCGGCAAGTGCCTGTTGAAGCAATTGCGTTAAATCGACACGTTGTTTGTGGAGTTCAAGATTGCCGCTCGCCATTTTCGACACTTCGAATAAATCCTCAATAAGTGTTTTTAGACGTTGTGATTTTTTATCAAGAATATCGATATATTTCGCACGTTCTTCCGGAGTGATGTCTTCATCTTTCAGTAGATCGGTATACGTGATAATTGACGTAAGCGGCGTTCTCAAATCATGGCTCACATTTGTAATTAATTCCGTTTTCAATCGCTCACTTTTCGCCTGCTCAGTCATGGAAATCCGAACGCCTTCACGAAGATTATTTAAATTCTTCGCATGATCAGCAAGAGGCGAACGACCTTCTACTTTGATGTCTTCATTTAATTGTCCTGCCGCCATCTTTTCTGTTGCGACGATGATCCGGTTCAAGTATGCCATACGTCGGAAATAGATAAATAACGCGGGAAGCCCTATGAATATCACGCAAAACGCATAGATGATGAAGAAAATCCCGTCAATGAACATGGCGACAAACCCAATTCCCGCAAGGAAAAAGCCGAAAAGCAGGATGAGTGTTTGCACACCGATGGATTGTTTGAGGAACACTTCTTGCACAGCTTTAAGGAATCGCAAGCTGTAGCTATTCCTGAAATCCGCTTTAATAGCATCCTTATTCTTATACCGTTCCAAACTATTAACGATCTGGAAGGCAAGCAATGCGGTCGCTACCACACCAAAAAGGATAAAGGTTGTAAGGGAGAACCCCCAACTGCCTAAGCGAAAGTACGTGAAACGATTTAGCAGATTGGATGATTCGCTGTCGATATATCCAACTAAAACCAATGCCGTAAGGAACATGAACATCGCCTTCGCATCGATTTTCATATTTGCATACCGATCCGCGAGCGTTGATTCTGTCACCCATGCTTTTTGGAATTTCATGACGGTAAATAGAACAATCAGTGCTAAAATACCAAGTAGCCAAAAAGCGTACATACCATATTTTCCTCGTTTAAAATCTTTGTATTGATGAAACATCGCACCGCCTTTTTCAGCGCTGGATCGCGGAATGAGAATCTCGCCTTCAAATGATTTTACCGGATTTGCCATGTTCATTATATCCTCGTTTGAAATATGGGCTTCCGTATCTTTATATGAAATGGATGACCAATCCCCATTTGCATAGCCCTTAGGTAGCGAACTCGCCTTTAGATATCCATTAGACGCATCGAACTTCTTTTTATAGATTGCACTTGTAAATTCATCCCCAACTGAAAATGTTTCACCTGTCTCAACATCCGTTAAATTATAGATAACCGGAAGCGAAAATGAATTCCTATTAATTTCATTCAAAAATTGGTCTAACGCTCTTTCTTTCTCTTTTCGGATTTTCGCCTCAACATGGGCATCATCCGCAAAGTTTTTCTTGATGTCTTCGATTTTGGTATCTCGTTCAGCGACCAAAGCTTCCCTTAATACTTCGTTCTTTTCCTCTCTTGCATTGAAAATTCTTTGGGCATATTGCTCTTGGATATTTGATAGCTGTTCCGGCAATGAGCCATAGTATGTCCGATGATCCTCGATTTCGCGAGGAGTTACGGTAATCTTTTTCTTCGCTTCTTCCCGATCAATCGGATTCAGGACGGTTGGGCCAATATAATCATAAAACTCATCAAGCCGCCACTTCAGGTCGCCTGAGTCGGAGAAGTCCTTGCCAATGATATTGGGACCTTGCCGATTTATTGAAAAGGCAGCAAGCAAGACGATTGTGACGAGTGCAGCCCATATTAATAAAATCGATTTGTTTTTCATTAGGCAACGCCTCCTTTAATGATTCTTGAAAAATAGGCGATTGCCCGTGTCGAGCGTTCCCAACCATCCTCAACGAGTTCAATGACATGCGGAAAGCAATACCCGATGCTAAGTACGGCGATGAAGATGGAGATAATGGACAGTGCAATGCTCCAGTCACTTTTCGATTTTGTAGCCAATGCCCCACACCACCTTTACATACCTTGGATTTTTCGGGTCCGCCTCGATTTTCTCGCGGATTTTTCGGATATGGACCGCCACGATGTTTTCCGCGTTATAAGCCTCTTCATTCCAAACACGTTCGTAAATTTCATTTATGGAAAACACTCGCCCAGCGTTCTTCATAAGTAATTCCGTAATTTTGTATTCAATCGGCGTCAGTTTCACAGGTTTTCCGTCAACCGATAATTCCTTCGCATCTTCATCGAGAACAAGCCCATCAATTCGGACCTTTTTCTGACCATCATATGTGCCCAATTGGACGTATCTTCTTAGCTGGGACTTAACGCGCGCCATCAATTCTAACGGGTGGAAAGGCTTCGTCACATAATCATCCGCTCCAACCGACAATCCATGGATTTTATCCGAATCCTCCACCTTGGCGCTCAGCATGATGATCGGAATGTTTTGCGCCTCCCTGATTTTGAACGTCGCTGTAATCCCATCCATATTTGGCATCATAATATCGAGGATGAGCAGATGGATTTCATTCGTGGCAAGCAAGTCAAGCGCCTCTTTCCCATCCGCAGCTTTCAAGACGTCATACCCTTCGTTTTTCAGATAAATCTCAATCCCATCGCGGATCTCCTTATCATCATCCGCCACAAGCACTGTGAACTTCGCCATCATCCGCACCTCTCTTTCCTCTATGATACCAATTGTAGTGGATAAATCTTAACATTCCATGAGGGGAATTATGAAGAAATTCTTAAGATGGATGGGTGGATGGCTTAAGATTTATGCTGATAATTGTTTGAGTGGTGATAAACTACGGGTGAGTGGTGATAAAGGGGCGCTAAGCGGTGATAACGCCGCTTTAAGTGGTGATAAACAGTGATTTAGTGGTGATAACCTTTTGTCGGCTTGGAAAGTAGGCGGATTTTTATGGAACTCTCCTTGGAAATCACTCGAAATGTGGCGTGGCGAGGGTAATGCCGGCCGAGTCGGTGATAAATCGCGACAAGTCGGTGATAAACACACGAGAGTCGGTGATAACTCCCAACAAGTCGGTGATAAACACACGAAAGTCGGTGATAACTCTTTTTTACCGGCAATACGATGTCCCAAGGTACATTGTTATTCACCCTCAAATCGAATAATCCACATCAAATTGTACATGCTTCCCATATACCGGGAGGTGAACTGAAATGGCAAAAGACAAAGAGAAGAAAATCAAAAAAGGCAATACGTTGGATCGTGAGGAATTCGGATACGGCTTTGACATCAGCCCTGATGATATGGGTGTGATCGGAAAGAACAACAACGTAAAGAATAAAAACAACAAGAATAAAGATAGTGATGAACAACGCCCACCTACCAACTGGTAATCAATGTTGACTTTTTCGAATAAAATAACTATACTCATCACAACTACATCTTACAAAGGCAATGAGAGGGAAAAGTAAAAAGCGGATGTCGCATAGAGAGCTTCTGACGGTGGAAATGAAGCGGACGAAACTTTTGAACATGATCCTTGAGCCGCGCACTGAACGTCTTCGGACCAATAGGATGCGACGAGTTGGCACTTGTTATCCTCGCCGAAGTATAACGCTTTTTTGGCGCGTACTTTTGGAGATAATTAGTGTGAACTGATTATGCAGTAAGGTGGTACCACGGGTAAATGAACCCCGTCCTTATCGATTTTTTATCGATAGGGACGGGGTTTTTTATTTTTAAGGAGGAATGGAAATGGCTGTTTTTATTGGTGGGGCTTGGCCGTATGCGAATGGTTCGCTACATTTAGGGCATATTGCGTCGTTGTTGCCGGGCGATATTTTGGCGAGGTATTATCGTTTGAAGGGCGAAAAGGTGCTTTATGTTTCCGGGAGTGACTGTAATGGGACGCCGATTTCGATTCGAGCAAATGCGGAAGGAGTATCCGTGAAGGAGATTGCGGACCGCTATCATACTGAGTTTGTTGTTAGTTTTTTGAGACTCGGATTCTCGTATGATCTTTATACACGGACGGATGGGTCGTTCCATCATGAAGTTGTTCGTGAAGTTTTTCTGAAACTGTTGGAGCGGGGGTTTATTTACAAGAAGGAAATGGACCAGACGTATTGCGAGTTTGATGAACGTTTTCTTCCCGACCGCTTCGTGGAAGGAATCTGTCCGAATTGCGGAAGCCGGGCACGTGGTGATCAATGCGACAATTGCGGTTCGATTTTAGACCCGCTTGATTTGAAGGAGCGGACTTGCAAGCTATGCGGCAAAAAGCCGAGTGTGAGAAAGACGGAACATTTTTATTTCAAATTAAGTGAATTCCAAAAGCAACTTGAAGCGCTTGTTGCTCATGCAGATGAAGATGGGAGTTGGCGTGAAAACGCGATTCGTCAGTCAGAACGTTATTTGCACGAAGGCCTTCATGACCGAGCTGTTTCAAGGGATTTGGAAAACGGCGTCAACGTGCCGGTCGTAGGTTACGAGGATAAGAAGATTTATGTGTGGATTGAGGCGGTGACGGGCTATTATTCAGCAAGCCGGGAATGGGCAATGTTGAACCGTGCCGATTACGCTAGTTTTTGGGATGAAGATGCGGTTGCCTACTATGTACATGGCAAGGATAATATCCCTTTCCATACAATCATTTGGCCTGCCATCCTGATGGGAATCGGCAAGGAAAAGGCATTGCCGACCCATGTTATTTCCAACGAGTATTTGACGTTGGAAAAGCGTAAGTTATCGACAAGCCAAAACTGGGCGGTGTGGGTGCCTGATATATTAGATCGTTACCACCCCGATTCAGTTCGGTATTTTTTGACTGCGAATGCTCCAGAAAGTAGAGATGCGGATTTTTCTTGGCGTGAGTTCATTTATAGTCATAATTCGGAGTTGTTAGGGGCATATGGGAACTTTGTAAATCGGACGTTGAAGTTTATTGAGAAATCGTATAACGGGATTGTACCGCAAGCCGAAATAAATCAAGGAATAAAAAATACAGTTATGGAGCTATACCATGTCGTCGGCAAGAAAATCGAGAATGGTCATTTCAAAGAAGCAATTGAAACGATATTCAGCTTCATCCGTCAAGCGAATAAATATTTCGATGATGAAAAGCCGTGGATTCAAGTTAAGGAGGATGAAGTAGCATGCGAACGAACTATGGCTACATGCACATATATCATCGCTAACCTTTCGCAGTTGCTCTCCCCTTTCCTACCGTTTTCAAGTGAGGAAGTGCAAAACATGTTGAAATTAAGGAAGCCGGTATGGAAGGAAATTGAGGTCGGGAATTTGACACTGACTTGCGTGAAGCCTTTATTCGACAGGATTGAAGCGGGGCAGATTGAGGTGGAAGTGGAACGACTACTAAATCAATCAAAAGCTTAATAAATACAGCCACAATCTATGTCTCTCGGATTGTGGCTGTACTTTATTTCCTTAAAATCTTTTCCATCGCTTTTCCTTTTGCCAACTCATCGATTAATTTATCCATATAGCGGATTTCCTGCATTAACGGTTCCTCGATATCTTCAACTCGGACACCGCAGACAACCCCTTTGATCAATGCACGTGAAGGGTTTATTTGAGAAGCTTCCGCAAAGAAGTGTTCAAAGTCCGTCTTTTTTTCAATATGCGCTTCCAACTCAGCTTGGCTGTATCCAGTCAACCAACGGATAATTTCATCAACTTCCGATTTTGTCCGCCCTTTTTTCTCTGCTTTCGTAATGTAATGCGGATAGACGCTTGCGAAACTCATTGTATAGATTCTATGCTTAATCATGATATTTCCTCCCTTTAAAAGAACTTGGATTTATGTCATACCATTATATCATTGAATGATTTACATCAATAACCTTCGACTTTACAGCCAAGTCTAAAAATTCATGATGCAATCCCTCATCTGATTTGAGACAATGGTTGTATGCAAAAAAAATGGAAGGGGGGACTTCGTGAAAGAACGTCTCTTTTGGATTGCGTTAGGGTTACTCATTGTAAGCTGGACGTTAAACTCACTATACGCTCAGTCAAAACAATTGAGTGATCCTATATTTCTCGATCATTATATCGAAACGGCTTTGGATGATCATAATTATCTCACTCTCTACTATTTGACTAATAAAAACGACCGTTCTCGTATCAGTCATGTACGTCTTGGAAATTTGGACGGCTATCCACAGCACGACTTTATTTATGAAGATAATTCTATATATAACATCGATACTTATAATCATCATGTGTTGAGAAGTGTTTCAGTCCGTCTGCGAAATTACGAAACAGAAATCATGACGGATCTTATACTCAACGACATGGTTGTCTATTTTTCAGATGGAAGGCAAACTCATGCGTCCATCGGGGAAGTTATTATTCACCCAGAGGGATATTATCAACGGGAAGAATTAGTATTGTGGCAGCGTTCAGGCGGAGGTAGCACCGACGGTATCACTTGGCATTCATTCGAGGCAAGTGAATCGTTGGCAATTGAGGAGATCTCATTCCCTTTCAACGAACCAATCGAAGACCGATTCAACTTTTCAATTAGTGGTAGACAAAAAGACAGGACGCTTGAATCACTCGAACTTCCGATCCATTTAGATAAAGATAAGCTTGTGACGTTTCAAATCAACTTAAAAAACAAAAGTTCTGTGAACCCATACTCCTTCCCCATCCATCTAGCAGGAACAACAGAGCAAGGAAAACCTTTCTTAAGTTTCGCACATTATCATTTGTATCCGTATTTGACGCAGGCTGATGTGAATAAGATTATTGCTGAGAAGACGAGGGGGGCTTTGGGTGAATAAAGCGCTACGGAATATATTTTGGGGATACTTCTTCATTTTCTTCGATCTCTATATCATGATTGACGTATTAATGGATCCAATCGGTTATTTCTTGATTTACACCGGATGTGCACGGATTGTGAGTGCTTATCCGAATGCAAAAAAAGCAATGACAGTCGGGATGATTGGAATTTTTGTTTCATTGCCTTCTGTGTTTGTAAACCTATCGGATTCTGCATTACCTCTTGGATGGTCATTGTATGCGAGTATATTATCAATACTTAAATTGGTTATTGCGTTTTATTTATTCTATGTGTTAATGGAAATGGCCAAATCGTTTGGTAACGAGGCGCTTTATAACCGAACGCAGACTACGTTTAAATACTTTGTAACTATTCATTTTGCAATATTGACGGTTATGTCGTTTTCCATGAATGTTTCAGGGGACGGCTGGTTGGTACTGTCAGTGATTCTTGTAGTAGCAGGGGTCCTGATGGATATTCTATTTTTATTGTTAATAAGGGCATTTCTGCGGGCGTCTCCTGATGTTCGTACATTTAATTATTCTGTTTAACATGACAGTCAGCATACAGTAAATGGAATGGGGGTTAGTCAATTGTTTAAAAACGAAGCAAACCAAGTACGCGCAGGATGGCTTATATTTTTGGGGTTCGCTGCGATGTTCATTATGCAGCAGATTTTTGCCCTTCCGGGTGGAGTCTTGCTGGCATTAGTGGATTTTCCGTTCCAAGACGGAAATTACATGATTGATATTAATGAAGCATTTGCGAGACATCCATGGATTTTTCTATTGACCCAAGGCGGCGGGACAGTGGGTGGAATGCTTGCTACGGTGTTAGTATGGAAATTTGTCAATAAAGGGACATTGCGGGAGCTTGGATTTAGGGGATCGCTGAAAGATTTATGGTATGGACTATTTCTTGGTGCAGCTTCGATATTCGTTATTTTTGTGATTTTATTAGCATCCGGAAATATTGAAATGATGAATTCGTTTGGCAATCCGGAATTCACCGTGTACACCCTATCCTATCTCTTTTTATTCATCTTAGTCGGCTTTTTTGAAGAGATGTTTTTCAGGGGATATGTTATGTCGACGATGCAAAGTCGCGGGAATCGGAAATGGGTAATCTATGTAGTTTCAGCCGTTATATTCAGTTTAGTGCATGGTACGAATCCAAATGTCAGCGTATTAGGGTTGGTCAACATCGCATTGGTCGGTATTTTATTCGCCTATATGTTTGATGCAACAAATAGCTTGTGGTTGCCGATCGGCTATCATATTACATGGAACTACTTCCAGGGGAACGTTTTTGGATTTGCAGTGAGCGGGACAGCGCCGTACGGGATTTACAATGTATCGGTGGAAAACGGAAACGCCTTTCTGACAGGCGGAGCGTTTGGTCTTGAAGGAGGACTTTTAGCGACTTTGCTCATTGTTTTAGGGTTCTTTGCGACGAGGGTGTATGTAAGGATGAAGGCGGAATAGGTTGTTATTGCGTGGAACGTGGCGTTTATGCGTTTTTGGCGCGATTTATGCGTGAGATTCGGAATTTATGCGTAGCTGCGGGGATTTATGCGTGAGTTCAGGGATTTTTGCGTAGCTGAGGGGGTTTTATGCGTGAAGCGCGGAGTTTATGCGTACTTTCTAAGATTTATAAGCTTTTGGATGAATTTATGCGTTTTTGGAGAAATTTATGCATGTTTAAGGCTGCCTAATTGATGGCAGCCTTTTGTTTTCTTCCGCTTAATGTCAGAACGAGGATTCCGCCTAATAAAAGCGCAATGCCGCTCCATGAGATGATGTCAAGCCTTTCTCCAACGACGATTACGCTTAAGATTGCGGCAGTGAGCGGTTCGGCTAAGGATAGCGTGACAGCTGAGGACGATGGAATTAGTCGTAATCCGGTTGAAAACAGAATGTACGCAACACTTGTTGCTGCAATTCCTAGGTAAATCGTCGTCGAAATGCCGGGGAATGTGAGCAACCCTTCCGTTTCAAAGATGAATAAAAATGGCATGAGCATGACTGCGCTCAATGAGAAAATGACTGCCACTGAAGGAATCGTGTCTGCTTTTTCCAATACCTCTTTATTGAACAGCGTGTAAAAGGCGAATAGTAGGCCAGCACAAAGGGATAAAGTGACACCTACCGGATTGACGACCAACCCTTCTTTATTCGAAAATAATAAAACACATCCGACAATGGCAAGCGATGTCGCCGTTAGCCAGACTTTTGTTGGGCGGTGTTTTAGGACAAGCCATTCAATCAGCCCAGAAAACATCGGTGCGCTTCCAATTGCGACTACTGTTCCAATCGCGATTCCCGTCAAACGAATCGATGTGAAAAAGCAATATTGGAATATCGCCATTGCCAATGCAGATAAAAGTGTCGCTTTCCATGGCCAATTCCGAAAATCAATTTTCCGAAGAATAAGCATGACGATGAGCAAAGTGAAACCGCCGACTGTTAGGCGTGAAGCACCTACTGCCAATGGATGAACAGTTTGCGGCATGAACGTTTGCGCAGTGCCCGTCGTTCCCCAAAGTATCGCTCCAAAAAGCACAGCAACAAACGCAAGACGTTGTGACAAAGAAATCCCTCCCCCGATATATCGAATATATCATGTTATCGAAGGACGGTGTGTGAATTTTTTAAATTATTAGTTGTCGGACTCGATTACTTTTTTCAACTTCTCCAAAAGACCATCCCAGCCACCAGACATACGTGGACGGACGACATCATGCGACTCCCCAAATTCGGTCTGCTTTCCATCCTCCCAACCTGCATGAATGAAGGTCAATTCAGTTTTCCCATCGACTTCCCATAGGTGAAAATGAACTTGCCAATCCTTCCCCCAGTCGAATGAAAAGCGGTTTGGCGATTCTACTTCCGTCACTCTGCATGGCGATTCTCCCCAAGGCCCCGCTTGCAAGGTGAATTCCTTTCCTTCAATCGGTTCCATATCACTCGGCATGAACCAGGCACTCATTCCTTCTGCTGTTGAGACATAAGGCCAGACCGTTTTGATAGGTGCATTGATTACGATATTTTTTTTGATTTGATTTTCCGACATTTGCTTCTCTCCTTAAGCTTATTTCGTTATTAACTTCCAAATTGATAGCTATGTTGCTACTGTAGATTATGAGCGTATCCTTGTCAAAAAGGACATAAAATATATTTATTGAATTAACTGTAACATTTCAAACACTTAAACGTGTTAATAGAGAGATCATTAAAAAGGGGGGCCAAATGCAAATCAAAGGAAAGCAGTTGGAAAGCCTGTATAGGCAATATGCAAGGTCCCTTTATTTTTACCTTCTAAAATTAAGTGGTTCAAAGCAACTTGCTGAAGACTTAACACAAGAGACATTCATTCGCGCCACTATTAATTTACAGACCTATGAAGATGAAGAGGCACGTGCTTGGTTGTTTAAAGTGGCTCGTAATGCGTATTTAGATGAATGGCGCAAGCAACAGCGACGGCGAACTATTCCACTTTTTGCAGCTTTATTATCAAAAACGGAAATGATTAGCCCGTATGGAATCCCTGAAGAATCCTTATTGGCGCAAGAGCAGAATGAACAACTTGAAGATCTTTTAAACTACTTACCTGAGCACTATCGCTCCATCATTTATTTGCGGGAGTATGAACAATTTTCTTATAAAGAGATTTCAGAGTCCTTGCAGCTGACGCAAGACCAAGTGAAAGTGACGCTTTATCGTGCAAGGAAGCGTTTGGCAGACCTCTTTGAAAAGAAAGGGTGGCAGTATGACGGAATGGAATAAAGACTTGGAAAAAAGAATTTTAACGAAATCCCGTTTCACATTAACGTTCCGGATTCTTCGTATTTTGTTAGTGATATTTCTGATTAATTGTGGCTATATGTTTTTGATTAATTTCATTGCTGAAAAGCTTAATATGACAAAAGAAAATGCGTATTACACAAAGCTTGCAACGGAATGGACTGTACCGAATGTACGTGGAGACTTTCAATTTGAGAAAGAAGAATTGACGGTTTTTGGCACTCAAAAATTATCATACAACTTGCTAAAGAGGGTCGGGAATGGTGAAAAGGTTATCGGCCAGGCAACTGTAATGAATCGCCTTGCCAGTCCATCGACATTTTCATTGTCACACCCTGGGCAAAAACAGCTGAGCGAATTCTCTTTTTCATTGCCCATCGATCCACATACAGGAAGAAAGTTGGAAGGTAATGCGTGGTCAAATGTATGGGGAACTCTGTCAATGCTACCTGAAGGGACTGTAGGAGAGCTTGCATTTTCCACAACAAGCTTTATGGAATCAAAAGAGCTGATTGACTTCCTTGGAAAGTATGACCTTCATGTTTTATGGATGCCGTTATATACGGGCGAGTTCGTAGATTACGAGCCTTACGTATCAACTAGGGGGGGAGATAATTCCCTAATGGTCCCCCACTTCGGGCTAACCGGAGGAAATGATCGTAGTGAAAGCTTTCATGAGTCATACAGAATTCTATGGTTAAATGAAGAGAGTCTTAGTGAAAGTGAAGAATTGATGCTGAAAAACATGGAAGATCTTTTAACGAATAAGTCTAAAAGCTATTATGAGCAATTTTTAGGACTTGGGCATTTGGAGGAAAAATATGAGTACTTAAAGAATAACGGATTCATCGTATATGGTGCCGTTGTGACAGGACCTGTCAAAGAGTTGTTAAAACTTCAGGATGTTTCATTCATTCAAGGCGAGCAATTAGGTGAAGTGGAATTGTGGAATTGGAAGCCGGATAATAAATAAAGGGCGAGTTTGAATGTCGAAAAACAAAGGGGCGTAGTCACACTATGAGTTCATTTACATTATTGGTTTCAGACAGTCCGTTAACAGAAGTTGATCATAGCGGCATTGTTAGGATTACAGTAAGAGAATTGAAGAAGTTGTATCCGATTAATGAAAATACACCAGAGGAGCCTTGGCATTCGATGGATGATGATGCCCGCATTTTGCATGCGCCTGATCAGTCAGCATTTGGTCAACTTGCTATATCGGTTTGTACAAATCCACCTTATGACTTGGATTTTTACTCCGAAAAGGAATATTTGTATTGGGTTTCTGGAAGTTGGGAAGGTAAATTTTTAACTGATTTTGCGGATTATTTAAAGGAATATATTAAAGCAGAAGAAAACGTACAGTTACTGATTTTCTGGGCTGGTGACGGAGAGCAAGAATTGGTAGAACAAACGGTGAGAATCGATGAAATTGAGCCGACTCAACTTGAATTGTTCAAACGTGAAGACAATCTTCGTTTGCATTTTGTGTAAGTTCATCTGAAAGGCGCTTTTCTTTTACATGAAAAGCGCCTGGTTTTTCATTAAGGAAGAAAATCAAGTTTTTTGAGCTTCTCCATAATCTCCGGGTGAATCCGATTCTCCTTTTCATCAATCACATTGTCTGCATCAATTTCATTGAACACATCGTAGATAGCTTTTAACTGGTTCATTTGTTCAGCCGTCGGCGGCTTACTATCCATTTGGTTCAGCAAGTTAATGGCGACTTCTAATGATATAGTCAAGTCTCGATTCAGATCCTCAACCGTCCCTAACAATCCCCAAGCATTATAAAGATCTTCTATAATCGGATAGATGATGGCCCTTCTCTTTTCTGTATCCTGAAGAGTGTTCTCGTCAGCCTCTAAAACCGTCAACGTTTTGGTTGTAAAAGCGGTGTGCATTAATTTGTATGCGTCTTTGAAGAAGGCATAAGACGCTGGTTTGTTATATTGATCCTGCATATTCTCTTTTTTATAAAAAGTTTCTTTCTGATACCCTTTTTCCTTTATATCGTAAGTGAATTTCTGCACCGTTTTATCAGCATGCTGCGATATAACCATAACAATTCCTTGTTTTCCGTCAAATATGGTTGTGCTGAAATCTACAGACCCTAACTGCACATAATCATCGAAGAGCGGATACGTTTCCTCACCGTCTTTCACTACCAACATCCAGGTCTGTCCATCGTCCCAAGCAAAAAGGCCATTCTCGGTTTTTCCTGCATTCACATACAATTCGACTACTTCCTCTTCACCATCCCGATCAAGGTCCAAGGTGACTTTCTTATAGAGCGTTTGAGGGTATTTTTCAATTTCCTTTGCATGAATTATTGAATTGTAATAACTTACTTGTTGATTCATTGCTCGCTCAAGCGCTTCCCTTTCCTCTTCTATTGTTTTTAACAGAGTATCTTTTTCTAATGAAATTTGCTCAATTTGCTTTTTCAGTTCGTTAATTTCGTTTGCATGTTCTGTGTTTACTTGATCGGCGTTGCCTTTATCTACGTCTCCCTGATCTGTACAAGCGACAAGTATACCCGTTAGGCATACAGTTCCCAGTAAAAGCTTCCTCATTTCTCATCCCCCTAAAGTTTAAAAAATCCGTTCGTGTTTCCCTACTATTGATACGTCGTTAACGTTCAATTAGTTTCAATAGTCGAAAACTATTTAGTGGAAGGTAATACATTTCCCGCGGTCTCTTTTACTTCCTAACTAAAATCGATTCACGTCAAATGCCTTCAGCCATTAATTTTATTCGATTAATCGTGATAGGTAGAGAATGTCTATCGGCAAAGGATCAGATCCTTTGCGAGTTGCCGGTCGAAGAATAGACCTGGGGCGAAAAGAATGGACCCTCAACCTGGAAGAATGGACCTTGAAACCGGAAGAATGGACCCCTGGTGCAAAAGAATTGACCCTTAATCCGGAAGAATGGACCTTCGTATAGAATAGGTGAATTTTTTTCTACGTTAACGAGAACTCGCCAAGTGCCAACGAGAACTTTTCCTTGAAATCAGGAATTTCCACAGCTGAACGATCTCAATCTTTCACTAAAAATCTATTGAACGACCAAATGCTCTATGATACACTGGATGACAGGCTTTCTGCCACGTGGTTCGCAAACCTCCCACGTAAAAAAAACTAAGGAGAAATGAATATGAAAATAAAAACAATGGCAACGAGCGGGATTATCGCTGCGTTGTATGTTGCTGTGACGTTTTTGATTGCCCCGTTCGGGTTCACAAACATCCAGTTTCGCTTGTCGGAGATGTTCAATCATCTCGTTGTGTTCAATAAAAAATATATCATCGGTGTCGTCTTAGGTGTTTTCGTTGCGAACTTGCTCTTTTCGGAGCTTGGACCAATCGATCTCGTATTCGGTGTAGGGCAATCCATACTTGCACTATCGATTACAATCCTATCCGCGAAATTCATCAAAGGACTATACCGTCGGATGTTTTTCAATACAATTGTCTTCACGTTCACGATGGTCATCATTGCATGGGAGCTGAACATCGTTTTAGAGTTTCCTTTCTTATTGACATGGCTGTTCGTCGCTGTCGGCGAATTCGTTGTCATGGCAGTCGGTATTCCGGTAATGGTGGCTTTGAATAAAAGGCTTAATTTCGAGAAGTTAATATGACATAAAAAAGGCGTTCCAATTTTAATTGGACGCTTCTTTTTTTGGAAATTAATTTTGAACTATTCTGTAAACTCGATTGTATAATAGTAATATCTATGATACGGTTTTCCTTAACAAGCTATAAAGAAAGGGTGGAAATGATTGAAAAGAGCCTTTATTCTCTTTCTGTTCTTACTGTTAACGGCATGTTCACAAACGGATAAAAACCACGAGAATCCGACCGGTGGTGAACCGATTCAGAAAACCAAACAGGACTTCGGGAAACCTGTGCTCCATATTGGCGTCGATGCTGGGGTCACAATGGCAATTATTGATAAGTATTGCTGGGAAGTTGAAGGGAAAACTTGTAGTATCGTTCCAGACAAACCGCATGATCTTCTACTTGGAAAATTTTCATTAACTGTTCCAAAGGGTCAGGAGATATCTTTTAGAATTGGTGCAAGAAGTTTTGAGGAACTTGTCTTAAATGATATGGAGTCGGTCACTATGACTCAGTTTTTTAAGAGTGAAGAGTCCGAGGTGGAGGTACCGGAAGACGAGGACGGCAGTCGATCCTTTATTGCTCCAAATGAACCGGGAAGATACTTTTACTCGGGTTTAATCAGATGGGATAGCGAGGTTAAAGGCGAGGCAAGCTTTGCTTTTTCCATTGTTGTTAAGTGAGAAAGTTTTTTACAATGAAAAAGTGGAAGGTGAGAAATGATGTTACTCACCTTCCACTTTTTTATTTATACTTGCGCATGTCTAAATTGTTTTTTCAACATCCATGCATGGAAGAAATACTCACCCACCGCGACAATTGCACTGGTAAGTACCGCTTCTCCGAAGGAATCCCTATATCCCAATATATGAAGACCTCCCCAAATGATTAAGGCAGCTAAGATGAAATCACTAAACGTTGCCGCCCCATTTCCTATTTTCGGAAGAATTATTGCGTCACCAAGATAAGAGACCAGGAGTAAAAACACCCCGATTATTGTCGAATGAACAAAAGAAACGTCATAAACAACACTCAAAACAATCCATAGTACCGAAAAAACCAATGCCGCCTTGATTATCAATGACAACGTATGGTTCAAATGTGAATCACGATTATGATGGTCGGTCATCATCATTCTCCTCCTTTTCGATCAACGTTAACTCTTTCATATGCGTATTGATTCCCTATATAATGAAAGCAATTCAAGGGAGGACTTTCATATGTATATGACCATTCAAGAAACTGCCGAATACTTAGGGATGCCAGTCCAACAAGTTCAAAAATATGTTTGGGAAGGTCGAATCCGTGCTGTTCACGACGGGGAACAATATATCATTAACCAAAATCAATTCGGCAATTATTTCAATCAGCTGGAA
The DNA here is from genome assembly GCF_030433715.1 of Sporosarcina highlanderae. Classification (GTDB taxonomy): domain Bacteria; phylum Bacillota; class Bacilli; order Bacillales_A; family Planococcaceae; genus Sporosarcina; species Sporosarcina highlanderae. Next base: position 413,061 of record NZ_JAROCC010000001.1, read on the forward strand.
ATGCTGAAAAAACAGATTGAGGACTATTTGAATGAACCGATTCCGCCTGACCGTGATATCAAAGATGAGGATTAAAAACTGTCACTTAGGGTAATCTAAAAATAGCGATTGTAAGTAGTAATAAAGACACAATTTTTTTATACAATTCGACAGTATTCTCAAATTTGGAAAGCCTAATTATTTCGCTATACGGACTATCATGAAGGTGTTCAGGCCGGTTTATGAAAAAATAAAATATTCGATTCGAGTCAGTTGTCGAACTATTACCCCTTTTGCGTTCCCACTGAACGGTTGGTATAGTGTATAGTCGTTTCAAAATTAATTATTCATAGGGGGAAACATGCGAAAAATATCAAATGTGTTTTATATAACAATCGGTCTTATAATTGTAGCCGTTGGGTACGGAGTTATAGCCGCAGACAGTTTTGCGGCCGTGACATCTTCCATAAAGTCTTTCATTTCATCTTCGTTCGGATGGTATTATATGCTTTTGCTTTCATTGCTACTTGTCCTTAGTCTATTCGCTATTTTCAGTCCAGCCGGTAAAATACGATTGGGAAAAGACGATGATCGTCCATCATTTTCCACAATCACTTGGATTGCAATGCTATTCTCTGCTGGTATGGGAATTGGGTTAGTCTTTTACGGTGCTGCTGAACCGTTATCTCACTACGCAATCAACCCACCAACAGCCGAACCTAATACCGATGCCGCATTTAAAGAGGCGATGCGCTATACATTTTTCCATTGGGGTTTTCATGTGTGGGCTATGTATGGAATTGTCGCTTTGTCACTTGCTTACTTCCAATTCCGTAAAGGCGAACCGGGGTTAATTTCAGCAACATTGAAGCCGATTTTCGGTAAAAAAATGGAAGGGCCCTTAGGTGTCCTCATTGATGTACTTGCCGTTTTTGCAACAGCTTTTGGCGTTGCCACTTCTCTCGGCTTCGGTGCTGTTCAAATTAACGCAGGGCTGAATTATCTTTTCGGCTTCACAATCGGTTTCACTTCACAGCTAATCATTATCGTTGTGGTTACTATTCTATTTATCATGTCCGCTTGGTCGGGACTCAGCAAAGGAATTAAGTATTTATCAAACACAAACTTACTACTTGCGCTCGCACTTTTAGGTTTTGTACTTATCTTAGGACCGACTTTGCTCATTTTTGATATCTTCACGGATACACTTGGAGGTTATCTTGCCAACTTAGTATCGATGAGTTTCCGTACGGCCCCATTGAATGCTGGGCATCGTGAATGGATGGACAGTTGGACAATTTTCTACTGGGCTTGGTGGATTTCCTGGGCTCCTTTTGTCAGCATGTTCATCGCTCGCGTTTCAAAAGGAAGAACGATTCGGGAATTCATGGTTGTGGTTATGTTGGCGCCAACGCTCTTAAGCGCAATCTGGTTTTCCGCATTCGGAACAGCTGCCATCAATATCCAAAAGGAAGGGATTGCAGACTTAGCGAAATCATCTACTGAATTGACGATTTTCGAGATGTTCCACACAATGCCCATGTCGTTCATCATTTCAGTTTTTGCAGTTATCCTGATTGCTTCGTTTTTCATAACATCCGCAGACTCAGCAACGTTTGTATTAGGCATGCAGTCAACGTATGGTTCATTGACACCTCCAAATAGTGTAAAAATCATTTGGGGCGTTATCCAATCGACCATTGCAATCATTTTACTGTCTGTCAATGGGCTGACAGCATTGCAAAATACAATTATTATTGCAGCCTTGCCGTTCTCCTTTATCATGCTGCTCATGGTCATTTCCCTTATCAAGGCGTTGAAAGGTGAAAGACCGAAGAGGAAGTTAAAGGTTAGGGAATAAACGAAAAGGACTGACCGGAAAGTTGGCTAACACTTTCCGATTCAGTCCTTTTATTTAATTCGGTATTAAAACAGCTTCCTGTTGACGAATAATATGGATTAGGTCAGCGATCATCGCACTTCCGGTCGGATACATTCCGGCCCCAGGACCGACCACTGTCAGTGAACCAAGATACTCGGTCTCAACAATGACCGCATTGTCGACTCCGTCAATATTGAAAAACGGATGATTTGCGCCAATTAATGCAGGGCCAACTGTGCCTTGGGGTTCCCCTTTTTCATCCAACCAAATATCAGCAACATGACGATATCGATAATCCTCTTTTGCAGCGTCTGTAATTTCGTTTGATGGTAGATGATCGATTCCTACAACCGGAACTTCATCCCAATCAGGCTGCTCTCCAAAAGCAAGCGAGCTAAGGATCATCAATTTACGGAATGCATCCATTCCAGACACATCATCGGACGGATCTGCCTCCGCAAAGCCCTTTCGCTGGGCTTCAAATAGCGCTTCCTTGAATGAAGATCCCTCTTTCCTCATTTTCGTTAAAATGAAATTCGAGGTGCCATTCAGTATGCCTTGGATACGTTTAACCTGATCACCAGAAAGTAGATTCGTTACCGTCCGGATGATCGGCACTCCCCCAGCTACCGTTGCTTCGTATCCAATCTGCACATTACGGAACTCCGCATGTTTCATTAATGCAGGGCCATGTTCCGCGAACATCTTTTTATTCGCAGTAATGATGTGGCATCCCTTTTCAATTGTGTCGGACAAATACGTATAAGCAGGTTCTTCTCCTACAATTGCTTCAAAGACAATATCGATTTCAGGGTTATTCAATATATCCTGAAAGTTATCTGTAATTTGTATGCCTTTTATCGGCATACGTTTTTTGTTCTTATCTTTTACGAGAATGATCTCGACTTCAACGGTGAAACCCGTGCTTTTTTTAATCTCATCCCGCTTCTCCTGCAGAATTCTATATACACCTTCACCAACCGTACCAAATCCAAGTATCGCAACTTTAATTGACGGCATTCCGCAACATCCTTTCTCTAACGTGAAGGGCGCCTGTGATTAAAGAGCAAGACGCCTGTTTGTTATTGAACAGTGACCGGTACTGCCTTCTCAATTGCCTGTTCAAGGTCCGCAATGATGTCTTCAGTCGATTCCAGGCCGACAGATAGGCGAATTAATTCTTCAGCCACGCCAGATTTGATCAGATCCTCTGCGGACAATTGCTGATGCGTTGTTGAAGCCGGGTGGATGATCAACGATTTTGCATCGCCGACATTCGCCACATGTGACCAAAGTGTAATATTATCAATAACTTTACGACCCGCTTCACGACCACCTTTAATGCCGAATACGATGATGGAACCGAAGCCGTTTTTCAAGTACTTCTTCGCGTTTTCGTATGTCGGATGATCTTCAAGACCTGTATATGTTACCCACTCCACAGATGGGTGGTTCTGTAGGAATTCAGCGACTTTAACGGCATTTTCGTTATGGCGTGTCACGCGCAGATGAAGCGTCTCCAGTCCTTGAAGGAAGTTGAAAGCACTGTCAGGATCAAGGCACGGTCCGAAATCGCGTAATAATTGGACGCGTAGCTTCGTAGCGAAAGCAGCTGCCGCCGTGTCGATACCATAACGAAGGCCGTGGTATGTCGTGTCCGGCTCTGTAAATCCTAAGAATTTGCCCCGTGTCCAGTCGAATTTCCCAGCGTCGACGACTACTCCGCCAATTGTTGTTCCGTGACCACCAATCCATTTTGTGGCAGAATGGATGACAACGTCTGCTCCGAATTCGATTGGATTTGATCCGTATGGGGATGCAAAAGTATTATCGATGAGGAATGGGATTTCATTTTCATGTGCAATGTTTGCAACTGCTTCGATATCAAGCACTTGAAGGCTTGGATTACCGATTGTTTCTGCAAAAATAGCTTTTGTTTTATCTGTAATTGCTGCACGGAAGTTTTCAGGGTCTTCGGCGTCCACGAATTTCACATTGATGCCGTAGCGAGGAAGCGTCACGGCGAATAGATTATACGTACCACCGTATAAATTGCTAGCTGCAACGATTTCGTCCCCAGCACCAGCGATGTTCAAGATTGAGAATGCGATTGCCGCCATTCCGGAAGACAGTGCCACAGCGGCAGTTCCGCCTTCAAGGAGCGCGACCCTTTCTTCAAAGACAGCAACGGTTGGATTTGTAATTCGTGTGTAGATATTGCCTGCTTCTTGCAGCCCGAAAAGGTTTTGAGCATGTTCAGTATCACGGAAAACGAATGCAGTAGTACGGTGGATTGGCACAGCACGTGAACCAGTCACAGGATCCGGCTTTTGGCCGCCGTGTAAAAGAAGAGTTTCAGGTTGAAGTTGTTTGTTGTTTGTCATTGTCATTACCTCCAGTGGATTTTTTAAGATGAAAAGGCAAAACGGAGGCGTTGGGGGTTTTTGGAATAAAAAAAATAACCCCTTTCGCTAAGAGAAGGGTTACGCTTTCGCTTATTCCTCCTCTTATCTTTCAGACCGTTCGCACGAATCTGTAGGAAGTAGCACCTTTGCAAGTTCATCACTTGCCGGTTGCCGGGCATCGCAGGGCCTAGTCCCTCCGCCGCTCTTGATAAGAGTTTGGTTATTCAGTTTTTCATCTTGTGCTACAGTATAGGACGTACAATTTTGAAAGTCAAGGGGTTAATTTATTTTTTTCTGAAACTTGCGCTTTGTCATTAATGTTATGATAATTTAATTAGTTGGGTGCGAGCTTGAGCGTGAGATGTGGATTCTTGAGCGCGGAACGTGGTTCTTGAGCGTGAAATGCGATTCTTGAGCGTACAATTGAAAATCTATTTATTTTCGGGGGATTTCATATGACTTTATGGATAGTAAGTATCATAGTTTTCGGATATATAGTCGGTTGCTTACATGGCTCGACAATTGCACGTTGGATTTCTGGAGTTAATTTGAAAGAGACCGGGGTTAAAAATGCAGGCGCTTCGAATGCGATGATTGTACTTGGTAAAAAATACGGAGCACTCGTCGCCTTGATTGATATTGGAAAAGGAATTATCGCGGTTTTTGTCGTAAGATGGCTTGTCGATCATTATCAGCTTCCTGCGGAGCATGCAACATTTTTATTATTTGCTGTTGGTGCGGCTGTCGTATTTGGTCATAACTTTCCATTCCATATGAAATTCAATGGGGGAAAGGGAACTGCAACTGTAATCGGTGTTTTATTTGCAATCGATTGGCGATTTGGGCTTGCCGGATTTGCTCTATTCGTACTTGTCGCTCTGGTGACTGATCTTATGGTCTTCGGTGTGCTTATGCTTTATATCACTCTTATTTTAATGGCCTTTTGGCTCGACGGTACTTGGACAATTTTCGTCGCAGCTTTACTTTTTTTGATGGCAATTTGGAAGCATATTGAAAATCTTAAAAGGATTCGCGAAGGTACCGAACCACGGATTCGCGCAGCATTTAAGAAAAAACGGCAATAAATCTATTATCCTTATGGATAGCGATACTTTACTACCTCGCTGTTATAAGAATGATAGTTATTAGACTGAAGTTACGTTACAAGCAACTGCACGAACGGTCAGGTAATTAAGTGATCTGGTTTATTTACTACTTTCTAAAATTAACCAGACCTTTTTAAGTGTTATAACTTCTACCTTTCTTAAGTGAAATATATAATACCCCTAACGTTTTCTGATATTTATCTTATTAGAGGTAGGTGGAGAAATGAAAAAAGTTTCAAAATGGAAACAAACAAAAAGTCGTTTATTAGCTGTTGGTGCTGCGTTAGGATTAGCCTTTGCTGATTTTGATCCATCAACACCTCCTCCTGATAAACAGGTCTTGCAGCTTCAAGAACAAACAGATGATGAAAAGGAAAAAACAGATTAGTCAAATATGGATTCCCTTTAGTAGTTACCCATATATTCCATAGCATTATTAGCTATATAATGGCTCTTTGGAAACAAATTGAAAATCTTAGACGAACTCGGTGAAGTACCGAAACGCATATTCGTGCCGCATTCAAGAAAAATTAAATCGACAGTTAGAAAGACACTTTAACAGTTGACCTGTTCAAGTGCCTCTTTTGTAATGTCAAAAATCTAACCAGATTTTGATGGCTGTACCTAAAATTAATAAAGCCAATATACCCTGCAATATTTTCGTGTTCATCTTCCCTTGAATTCACTTAAATTACCCACAGGGGTATATTAATTTATAAAAAGAAAAGAGTCAACTGTTTATCGACTCTTTACCAGGAGATCTACAGCTTCCTTCACAATCTCTTCCTGTGACATTGGGCTATCTTCGTCAATATTTTGCATGCAGGAAATGATGTTCGAGCTAACAATAACGCCTATTGTACGGTCGATTGCCGAACGGGATGCTGACAATTGAGTGACGACTTCTTTGCAGTCTTTTCCTTCTTCAATCATCCGCAAGATCCCTTTTATCTGACCTTCGATCCTTTTTAATCGATTTACCACTTTATCATCGTATTGCAATTCCAATCAGCTCCTTTCTCGTGATTGTAGTTAGCATTTTATACCCCTACAGGTATAATGTCAAGCTTATCGGTGAGCACGAATCCTTTTGCTCGATTTTATCATAGTTTTTCTTATTGCGGGATTTTCGACCGCCCCACACAATTATTCTATATTAACATAATACCCCTACATGTATGCGTTATACCTGCAAAGTTCGATGAAATATGGTATACTATTAATAGACAACTTGATTAATATCGTTTTCAACTAGTTGTTTTCCATCATGACTTTATTTTGCTAAGGGACAATCCTTGGCGTTTTTTCTTTATAGGTTATGGTGAGAATGCACGTAGGAGGGATTCGATTGGCTTTTCCACGTAGGGAGAAACCCGTTTCAGATTTTGTCGCTGCACGTCATATTAACGAAGAAATCTCATTCATCCGTAATGATCATGAGGTGAATGGAACAATTCACAAGATACTCGAAAACTCGGTCATCGTAAAGATCTCCGATAACGATGCGGAGCGGATTGGTGTCGCATCCAATCTTACTGTCGTTGCACATAAGAACTACTCAGTAGGTTAATTTATACGAAAAGGGCATCTCCACCAAGGAGTGCCCTTTTTCTATTTTATATAATAAAATACACTAAAACAGATAAGCAGATCGATGTGATTGTTACCGCTATTAATGGTTTCATGGCACGGTTCAACAGGTCTTTCAAACTTACATTCAATCCAAGCCCGACCATTGCAGCTGTCAATAGCCAGGTTGTTGCGCTACTGATTCCTGCCATCACTCCATCCGTCACCGGAATTGAGTGACCCAATACATAACTTCCAAACAAACTCATTAAAATAAATCCGACAAGGAACCAAGGGAATTCGATTTTATTCTGCTCCCCTTCCTCTCCTTTGCTTTTACGCTTCATGAAGTAGATGAAGATGAAGCAAAGTGGCACCAAAAGGAATACCCTTCCTAATTTCGCGAGTAACGCGATGGCAAGCGCGTCCTCCCCTGCAGGTGCTGCTGCAATTGCAACATGCGCCAATTCGTGAAGACTCATTCCTGACCAAATGCCATATTCGGTTGGAAGAAGTGGCAAAACCGGGCGCAATAATGTATAGCCAATTGCAAAAACCGTACCTAACATTGCGATAATGCCAACACCTATTGCAGTATCTTCATCCTTCGCTTTGACAATCGGCGCGACCGCCGCGATGGCTGCAGCCCCGCAAACACCGGTCCCGACTCCAAGAAGCAAAGAAATATTCTTATCCGCCTTCAACCACTTTGCAAGAAGGACGGTGAGCCCAATTGCAAAGGCGATGACCAGTACATCGCGTGCCAATAGCCCTAAACCATCACGGAATACAACATCGATGTTTAATTTCAATCCGTATAGAATGATAGCTAATCGCAACAGTTTTTTGGAAGAGAACGTTATTCCCGTGCGAAGCAGTTCGGGGTAGCCGAATACTTGTCTATACGCGACAGCTATGATAATGGCGCTTGCCAACTGTCCAATGTGGTTAAATCCGGGTACTTTCGCTAATAAAAAACCTAATAATGCAATAAAAAATGTGAAAGCAATCCCAGCAACCCATAGACTTTTCTCGTTAGGGCTTTTCGTTTCATTCATATGTAGCACCTCCTTATGTAAGGGTAATACGCATCATTTCATAAGTAAAATAAATTATAATAATGCCCATGATAAGCAAAGTGTTATGATTGATTTTAAGAGGTGATGAATGATGGATCAACAACTTCAGATTTTTGTTACGGTTGCGGAAAAGGAAAGCTTTTCACGCGCCGCCGAAGAGCATCATATGACCCAGCCTGCAGTAAGTCAATACATCCGTCAACTTGAGGAAGAGATTGGCGCAAGGCTGCTTGAACGCACCAATAAATACGTACGGCTAAACAAGGCGGGTGAAATCGTCTATCATCATGCAAAGGAAATCCTTGCTTTGTATACAAAAATGCAAAGTCTTGTCGATGACCTTGCAAATAAAGCAAGTGGACCTCTGTCAATCGGCGCGAGCTATACATTCGGAGAATACGTACTGCCACGCATTATCGCCAATTTGAAGCAGACTTATCCCGATATCCAGCCAACCGTCACAATCGGCAATACAGCTACGATTGCTGATCTTGTCGCCAGCCATCAACTGGATATTGGCATAGTTGAGGGGAAGTTCAATGCGGGGAAACTCATTGTTGAGGATTTTGCGGAGGATGCAATGGTAATTGTCAGTTCGGCTGACCATCCGCTTGCACGCATAGAGCGGTCGCTTGAGGTGGTCGATTTGGAACAGGAGACTTGGATTGTTCGTGAGCACGGCTCAGGAACTCGGGAAGCGATGGACAAATTATTTAAACAACACGGAATTTCACCAACAAATTACATGTATTTCAGTAGTACACAGCCCATTAAAGAGTCAGTGGAAGCGGGTCTTGGGATTAGCCTATTGTCCCACTGGTCATTGAAAAAAGAGTTGAAAAATGGGGACTTGAGGATGATTAATGTGAATGGGCTGCCGTTCCCCCGTAAATTTTCAATTGTGACAAACACCCCATTTCAAACTAAGGCACTGGAGGTTTTTATTGATATACTTCGGACGAACAAGTTGCTAACGACGTTGGAATAGTGGAAAAATCCAATCACAATATAAGCTACTAACTATTCCGTGAATCGAAGCAATCTGATAAGATGAAAGAATACAATGCTTTTTATAACAGGAGGTCGTTGAAATGAAAGAAAAACTGATTGAACGTCTAACACGTTATGCGAAAATCGATACACAATCGGATGCGAACAGCACCACTACTCCATCCACACCGGGACAATGGGATCTGCTTCATGTTCTTGAAAAAGAGCTTGCTGAAATTGGTATGGAAGAAATTACTTTAGATGAAAATGGTTATTTATTCGCATCCCTTCCGTCAAATACTGAGAAAGATTCGCCGGTTATCGGGTTTCTTGCGCATGTCGACACTGCGACTGACTATACGGGTAAAAACGTCAATCCACAACGGATCGACAATTATGATGGTAACGACATCCAGTTGAATGAAAAGACGGTGATGTCCGTCAAGACATTCCCTGAATTGAAAAACTATGTTGGGCATACGCTTATCACAACAGACGGAACGACTTTATTGGGCGCGGATAATAAAGCTGGGGTTGCCGAGATCATGACGGCTATGGAGTATTTGATCCAAAACCCTGAAATTAAACACGGGAAACTTCGTGTCGCTTTTACACCTGACGAAGAAATCGGGCGTGGTCCTCATAAGTTCGATGTGGAAGCATTTGGTGCAAAATACGCGTATACGATGGATGGCGGGCCGCTTGGAGAACTCCAATATGAGAGTTTCAATGCAGCAGGTGCAAAGGTTACGTTCCACGGGACGAATGTGCATCCTGGATCCGCAAAGGATAAAATGGTGAACTCCATTCTTATTGCAAATCAATTCCAAGCGGCGATGCCTGCAGATGAAATTCCGCAAGTGACGGACGGCTATGAAGGGTTCGTCCACCTTATGGATGTGAGTGGTTCTGTAGAAAAAACTGAGTTGCACTACATTATTCGCTACTTTGACCGTGAAACTTTCGAAGCTCGTAAACAGCTGATGGTTGATACGGTTGAGCAGTTGAAGACGGAACATGGCGAGGGTGCCGTGGAACTTGAGTTGAATGACCAGTATTATAATATGCGCGAAAAAATAGAGCCGGTGATGGAAATCGTCGAAATCATTTCGGATGCATTCAAGGTGCTTGAGATTGAGCCGAATATTGTACCGGTTCGCGGTGGTACGGACGGTTCCCAGCTTTCGTACATGGGAATGCCGACACCGAATATTTTCACTGGCGGTGAAAACTACCACGGGAAATATGAGTATATTTCTGTAGACAATATGGAGAAAGCGACGAATGTCATTATCGAGGCTGCTAAACTTTACGAAGAACGAGCATAAGGAGATTTCCTTATGAGGGCGATTTGGCTTGGGATTCTATCATCATTGTTTTTCGCAGTGACATTTGTCTTGAATCGATCAATGGAGATTTCGGGAGGCAGCTGGTTATGGAGTGCCTCCCTCCGTTATTTTTTCATGGTTCCGTTTTTAATCGCTATTGTGGCCTATCGTAAAGGGCTTCGGGATATGGGTAAGGCCATGGCTACGACGCCCCTTCCCTTTTTCGGCTGGAGCTTCGTTGCTTTCGTACTTTTTTATGCACCCCTCACTTTTTCCGCCGCGTATAGTCCAGGGTGGTTGCTTGCGGGGACTTGGCAACTGACGATAGTTGCAGGCGTACTGATGGCTCCTTTGTTCGTAATCGTGGTAAAGACTAATGATGGGGAAAAGAGGATTCGGCAGAGAATCCCCTTGGTATCGCTCTTTATAACGTTAATAATTTTCGCAGGCGTCGTTTTGATTCAAATTCCGAATGCGAATAGTGTCGATACACGCACTTTATTTTTAGCTATTCTTCCGGTTATCGTTGCGGCGTTTGCATATCCGCTTGGGAACCGAAAAATGATGGATTTATTGCAAGGAAGGCTCGATATGTTTCAACGAGTATTAGGGATGACGTTGATGACTGTTCCGGTTTGGATCGGTTTTGCCATCTATGCCCTATTGACTATCGGGTAGCCTTCTTGGAGTCAAGTTATCCAGTCGCTGATTGTCGCGGTCAGCTCCGGAGTGATTGCAACTTCACTTTTCTTTATGGCGACCGACCTTGTGCAAAATGATCAGGGCAAATTAGCTGCAGTCGAGGCGACCCAATCTACGGAACTTATTTTTGCAATGATTGGCGAAATGATTATTCTCCATATTGCGTTGCCTGGCCTGCTTTCTTTGATTGGTATATTGGTGATTATCATTGGAATGGGGCTGCATAGCTATCAAACCTCGGTTGCGAAGAAGAATATGCCTGTGTTGTAAAAGGCGGATACGAATATATTATCAAAAAACGCTCAGTGTTAAAAAACCTGAGCGTTTCCTCTTGTTATTCATAAACCCCAATAACTTCAACAGCCTTTTCTGTCAATGAAGTATCTACAGCCTTATCAAAATCGATATCGCCAAGAATTGCTCCATTCGCTTTATAAGTGTTGTATTGCTTTTTAATATCATCTACGAACATTTTGCCGTTTGGATCAAGCCCAGTGACGAATACTCGATCCCACAAGCTGTGATCTTTCAGAGCTGTATGCTTCACCATGATATCGACAATTTCTTCCTTGCCTTGCCCTTTGAAGAACGCATCATTGTAATCGCGCACGCCTTTCAGATAAGCTGCCATGAAGCGTAGTGAAATCTCTTCCTCACCCATGAATTTCGGCGAAGCAAGAACCATGGCAATTTGCGATTCAGGTGCATAATCGGTCGTATCCCCGAAACGGACGTGGAAGCCATTTGCAATTCCTTGTGCGATAAGTGGCTCAATGTTTAATGCAACGTCGATTGTTCCTGCGTCAATCGCTCCAAGCATTGAGCCGAAGTCAGCCATATGGACATACTCCACGTCTTCCTCGGTCAATCCGGCATGTTTCAACATTTCCTCGTAAATATATCCATCAATTGAGTTTCTTGAAGATACCCCTATCCTCTTCCCGCGCATATCGGCATAGTCTTTGATTTCATCGACCATATGATTGCCGATGACAAACGAGAAATACGATTTCCCCGGCATATTATGCCCCTTATCCGCAATGATCCGGACGTCGATGCCTTGTGCAATGGCATTGAAGAATGATGCAGTCGAGACGCCTCCTGCTATATCCACTTCCCCAGCCGCAAGTGCCGGCAGCATATCATCGCTGTTCGCGAAGTCTGCAAATGCGACTTCGATATTATAATCCTCAAAATACCCCTTTTCCTTAGCAATGTAGAAACCTGCACCGGAAGCCGCCCCATCTTCGGCAATCAAAATCTTCACCCGTTTGTCGAGTGGTGCCAAATCACCTGATGGCGTTTCAACGACTGAATTGTTCCCTGACGGAGTTTCTACTTTTGTTTGTGGAGCAGGTTCTTTTTTGGCACATGCTCCGACAACTAAGAGCATCGCAGCTAAAATCATTATCCAACTACTTTTGAATCGATTCACCTGTTTTCCCCTTTTCATCTATTCTCTTTTCTGGACTGCTGCACTTCGTCCTGTAAGTGATTCCAAATATCGACAAATTGCTCCGCAAGGATCGGATCTTTCCGGATATCCTCTATCGTTCTTGGTCTTGGTGTGTCAATCTTTACTTGCTGTATGATTTTTCCGGGCTGCGCACTCATGAGAAGGATGCGATCGCTCAGCAATAATGCTTCATCGATGCTGTGTGTAATGAAAAGAACCGTCTTTTTCGTTTCAGACCAAATCGACAATAACTCTTCTTGTAAAATGAACTTATTCTGTTCATCCAGCGCCGCGAACGGTTCATCCATCAACAGGATTTCAGGGTCATTTGCGAAAGCACGGGCAATGCTGACCCGTTGCTTCATCCCACCGGATAATTCTTTTGGATAAAGATGTGCAAATCTGTCAAGCCCCGTCTTTTTTAAGTAATAGTCCGTTCTTTCCTGAATGACATTCTTCGGCAATTTCCGCATTTTTAATCCAAACGCGACATTCTCCTTTACCGTCAACCAAGGGATGACGCCCCTCTCCTGGAAAACCATTGATTGGAGTGGACGTCCTTCCTGTACCGAGCGAATTTCAAAATCACCGATACTTGGCTGTTCAAGTCCCGCTAATATGCGCAATAAAGTTGTTTTGCCACAACCACTTGGTCCGACAATACAAACAAATTCACCCTCTTCAATTGAAAGAGAAATATCGTCGAGAGCTGTTACGCTTGATTGTTTTTTGTAAAACGCCTTCGTCAAGTTATTAATCTCAATTTTCGCTTTCTTTTCCATCCAATCACCTCCAAGGTAACAACTTTTTCTGTAGACCACGAAGCATCAGTGAAAAGAGATAGCCGAAAAATGAAATCAGGATGAGTCCGACGAACATTTCCTTTAGCAGAAATGCCTTATACGATGTCCAGATTAAATACCCGATTCCCGAAGTCGCCCCCATCATTTCTGCAGCAACAATCGTAAGCAATGCAATCGCCTGCCCCATCTGAATCCCTTCTAACATGACCGGCAATGCTCCTGGCAGTGCAATTTTGAAAAAAAACTGTAGTTTACCTGCCCCGTAATTATCTGCTACGTCCAAGTAGATTCGATCGATGTTCAAGACACCTGCCGCCGTATTGATGACGACCGGGAAAAACACGCTTCCCGCAATCGTTACAACTTTCGACAAATCACCAATCCCAAAAAGGATGATGATAATGGGTAGCAATGCAAGCGTAGGAATTGGCATGAGCGCCATGACAAGCGGCTGCACAAAATGTCGGATCGGCGAATAAAGCCCCATCAGCAGTCCGATAATCACGCCAGGTATGACACCTGCAAGAAAACCTAAAAAGATCCGGTACAACGAAACCCCGATATGATCCGCTATCGCTCCACTCGCAATCATTTTCCAAAACGTCCCCAAAATGGCGGATGGCGGTGGGAAAAACCGGATATCCATTATCCCCGTCCTTGATAGTACTTCCCACAACAGCAATATGAAGATTGGCGATGCAATCGTTAATAGCTGCTTATATCGTTCCCTCGATTGTCTTTGCTTCCATTCACGCTGTTCGATTTCAAACGGATCATGTCCAACAGTCGCCTTCTCTTTATTCAATGTCACCACCTCTTCATTTCAATAATATGTGAATGCCTATGGGTTCGCTTGGGCAAAACAGGGGGTATTTTGGTGAATTATAGGGGGATTAGGGAACTTAATTAATGGGGTGAGAACTGGCGAACTCCAAAAAAGCATCCCACAGAAATTTTTAGCTGTAGGATGCTTACTTGTTTTATTCATTCAACCACGCCAAGTGCTCATTCCGCCTCTGACGTTTATAACGTCGGTGAATCCCGATTTTTTCAGGATTGTTGCAGCTTGCGAACTACGCATGCCACTTTGGCAGATGACGACTGTCTCCTTGTTTTTATCAAGTTTGTCCAACTTGGATTTCAACAAGTTCAATGGGATATTCTTGAATTCATTAATATGCCGCCCTTTGTATTCCGCTGGTGTACGCACATCAATGAATTGCTTTGATTTGTCTTTCAATATGCCTTTCAATTCGTCAGTCGACATTGACTTCACACCTTTTGACGGCATTAGACGCCATGCCAAAAAGGCGATGATTGCTATGATGATGATCCATTCCATTGGTGTCTCACTCCTTAATTTCAGAGATATTAATAATATGAGGTTTCCGTTCTTTGCTATTCTTGAAACTACACATCGGTATACCTCACACGGTATTTACATCGCAATAATAATATACCACTATGGGTATTAGGAATACAACATTATTATTTATCGCCGCTTGTGGCGAGGTTATCACCACTTAGAGCGACTTTATCACCGTTCACCCATTTACTGGGTACAAAATACGCAATTTTACTGGCAAGTCATCCATTTTTCAAGCGGAAAATCGTTTATCACCGACTCTCGATGCGTTATCACCGACTTGGACGACTTTATCACCGACTCTCGGGCCATTACCACCGACTTGAGTAAATTTATCACCGTTTGACTACAATTCACTTGAATTTCATCCACTAAATAAAAAAAGAAGCCACATTTGGCTTCTCCTCTACTCGATCAATCCAAATTCCTTCGCTTCCTGTGTCAACTCATCCCTGAATTTCGGATGCGCAATCGAGATCAACGCTTTTGCACGCTCGGATAGCGACTTTCCGTGCAATCGTGCTATGCCATACTCCGTAACGATATTATCGACATAGTTTTTAGACGTCGTTACGACGGATCCTTCACCTAAATGTAGTTTAATCCTCGAAATCGTGTCGTTTTTTACAGTGGAATGCATGCAAACATACCCTTTACCGTATTTGGACAACCGAACGCCTCTTGCGAAATCGGCTTGCCCTCCACTTGAAGAGTAATAACGCCCGGCAACCGTTTCGGAGGCACATTGTCCGTAAAGGTCAACTTCAGTTGTCGCATTAATTGACACCATATGATCTTCTTTTGCAATCTCATAAGCACTATTAACAACCCGAACCGGCAAAAACTCGACCGATGGATTATTATCAATAAAATCATAAAGCCGCTGTGTTCCAAAAGCGAATGTCGCAATAATCTTCCCCTTATGCGTGGACTTTTTCATGCCATCCACCGCACCGGCCTCAACAAGATCCATAATTCCATCCGTTAACATTTCTGTATGGATACCCAAATGACGTCGATCTTTCAGCATTTTCATAACCGCATTCGGAATTGCTCCAATGCCGATTTGTAGCGTATCCCCGTCTTGAATATCATCCGCGATATATGCAGCGATTTTCCTGTCTTTATCGGTAATAACGGGGGATTTTTCCTCTGTCAGAATTTGATCATTTTCAATAAACCCTGCAATTTGGCTAATATGGATTTGATTTTTCCCAAACGTACGGGGCATATGCTTATTAACCTCCAAGACAAATGGGACTTCACCAATGAAATCTGCTGCGTAATCCGCATTCGTGCCAAGCGAAAAATAACCATGCTCGTCCATTGGTGAAGCTGTTGCAATTACCATCGGGCGCTTAGCAGTCTTCCTCAAGAGATAATACATTTCTTGAAATACATTCGGAATCAATTCCACATGACCTTCCCAGAATGCTTTTCGAGTTGCCGCACTTAGGAAATAGGATATATGTGAAAGATGCCCTTTCATTTTCCCGTTAATATAATCACGTTCGCGCAAAGCCAACAATTGGTGTACTTTGACATTTTCCAATTGCTTGTAGTGTTCTTCTAAAATATCAAGAAGGCGATGCGGCTCGCCATTTGAGATTGGGATAATGATGTCAGCATTTTCATCAATTAATTGTATGAATTCCTTTGGTTGTAGAAGCTTTGTCATTTGCCGTAATCCTCCTGCTATTCTTTATTCGTTAGTATTAGTATATGGTAGACCGAGCGCTCACTCAACTTGTCGAATTATGTGAGAATACTTATAATAAAGACATGACAAAATTATCGGCTGAGCAAATTAGACAACTGAATAGTTATAGTGTTTACCTTACCTCTCCAGCACATAGATTGTTTACCCTTCATGATTTGATGGATAACACAAAAACAGCGGATTGTATAAAAGCTGTGCAGACTGTGAGTGGTAGTCCGAACATGACTGTTGCGGCATCATTCTTCATGCGACGTGTTGGAATGTTTATCAACATGCAGATGTATAACCTCGCAACCTCTGATGAAATGTGGAATGGCGATGAGTCGAAGATGTGCTTTGGAGCAATTGAGGAGTATGGCAATAAAACGGTCAGCACATTCGTCGTAGAGAATGATTGGAAATTGGTTGATGAGGATAAACATCGTGACATCATTCGAAAAATCTTACTATGGGCTAATAAAATAATCCGCCAAATCAGGACAGTCACAACAATCTCCCCTTTGACGCTTTGGGAAAATATTTTCGGGTTTTTACTTTGGCAGTATCATGTCATGCTGGAGAATCCTGCCACAAGCGACACGGCGCGAGCTGATTTTATCATCTTGAAAGAGGATGAAACATGGAAAGACATTGCTTCAAAATCGTTATTCGCGAAATTCTTAAATGGGCATGAGCCCTCCGAACTGCTAAACACAACAGTCCGGAAGACTTGCTGTTTCTCAAAAGATGTACCTAAGTTGATGCAGTGCGGGTTTTGTCCGTTAATTTACTAATTTGCCCGATAGGCTAAGTAAGATTGCTTGACGGAATAAAGGACGCCAATTGCTGCACCTGAGTAGAAAAAGCCCATAAAAATCCCGGCCGGTAGATTTCCACGGTGACTAATAAAGATGGATATAATTAAGGCAACTATCGTAGCAACCGTAGACAACCAGCTTGATTTCACGCCAAATAGCCATTTTGCTGCCAAAACAATTACCAATACGACCGGCACCGCCCAAAACGCATCCCATATATTCGTGTGAATGATTGGGTATTCAGTAAACATGGAAATCAGTCCTTTTTAATAATAGGATGTGCGTTTAGTACAATACTTACACGAACAGAGGAGATATAAATGAATAAAGTTGAAATCAGGGGCAGCGTCATAGATGAGGAAACAAGATGCACACATTACCATTCAGAGCTTGATATTATAGCGATTAAGTTTTATTGCTGTAAAACGTATTTTCCGTGCTATTCATGTCATGAAGAATCGGGGTGCGGCGACCATAAAGTGTGGCCGGCAGAGATGTTTGATGAGAAAGTTGTGCTTTGTGGGAAATGCAAAGATGAACTGACAGTTAATCAATATAAGAGCGGGCACGGTTGTCCTTCTTGCAGGGCGGATTTTAATCCTAAGTGCAGGCTTCATTGGGAGTTGTATTTCGAAAAATAAAAATGAAGTGAAGGCCACTACTATAGGGCTTTCACTTCATTTTTATAAATTAAAGGGAGTACAGCTATGACACAATCATCACGTTAGTTTAGTTCCCGTAAACCACGCGGCTATACTGTTTTTATTCCTGATACTTTTTTAAATCGGCTAACCCGCATAATGCCCAAATAGAAAATTGGCAAGGTCGCAGTTACTACAGCAAATCCTATCCAGCCTAAATTTTCATACAACGGTCCTAAAAATGTGCTGCCAATCGCTACCCCGGTGTAATAGGAAACTAAGTAAAGGCTTGCTGCAGTGCCCTTATGGTGCGTTGCCTCCTTGCTAACTGAGGCTGCGGTTAAGGAATGTGCAGTGAAAAAACCTAAACACACAATACATAAGCCGATTACAATGAAGCTAAGTGGTGAAAGAGCCGCCAAACCAATTCCCGTGGATAGTAAACCGATTCCTACCGTCCTAACATTGCGGAGGCCAAATCTTCCTGAAAGCCAACCAGCAAGAGGTGCACCTAAGACACCAAACCCGTATGCTAAATATAAATAGGAAATCTCTTCAAGTGAAAAGGAATAGGGCAACCCAAGCAGGTGGAATGGTAAATACGTCCATATCCCCGTGAACGATAGCTGAAGTACAATTCCTAAGCCGAATACAAGTAGAAAAGCCCGATTTTTCAGGTGGAACGTTATGCCTTCAATGTCTTTTGCAATAGTTGCATTACTCGGCATGAAATTCCTTGATTTCGGGAGCGTAAATAGAAGAAGGATGAACAATCCCACCCCAAAAATAGATAAGATATATAAGGATGTTTGCCATGTTGCCTGTTCAGCGATGTAACCGGTCATGAAACGACCAAACATTCCTCCCAAACTGTTAAAAGAAATATAAAGCGCCGTTGCAACATTCGTAAACTGCTTATCCACTTCCTCACTGATAAAAGCAAGTGCAGCCGCCGGCACGCCTGCCAACGCAAAGCCCTGAACAAAACGGAGAATTAAAATCAGCAAAAATGAATCTGTATTTGCAATAAGGATAAATGGAATTGCCGAACCAATCACTGAAAAATATATGTATCGATTCCGTCCGTTTCGATCGGAAAGAAAACCTAAGACAAGGAGTCCAAGGATAAGCCCAATTGTCGTTACTGACATGGCCATACTTGAATAAGAGACAGATATGTCAAATTCTGATGTGAAAATTGGCAGTAGTGGTTGCATCGAATAGAGCGATGCGAAGATGAAGATTGAAGCAAACCCCAAGCTAAGTACAATTCTCCAGAACTGTAAATCCCTTATCGTATAGCCATTATGTTGCATTGTCTCACGTCCTGTCGGCAGCCTACTGGCAATCGTTTTTTCACCCTGAAAAAATTTGCGTCTACACGTAGTCATGAACTTATTCACTTATAAAAACGCCGGTGCTTGCATTCTCCAATACCGGCGTCTATACCTTATTACATTCTTGCAATAACTTTTGTGAAACAATACTAACATGCTATAACTTCATCACTTCATGCGATCCGTCAACCAAAGGGAAAGTTCAGGGAAAATGATAACAATCACTAAGACGAATATCATCAAAAAGATAAAAGGAATGACGCCCTTTACAACAGCCCCTAACTTTTCCTTCGATATCCCACTAACTACGAACAAATTCAAACCAACGGGAGGTGTGATCATCCCTAACTCCATATTGATTGTCATGATAATCGCAAAATGAATTAAGTTAATATCGAAATGGATCAACATCGGTAGAAGGATTGGCAAGGTGATAAGAATGATAGACACAGCTTCAAGGAACATTCCCATCCCAAATAATAGTAGATTGACAGCGATGATGAAGATCCATTTATTTACATCACTTTCGGCAATCCAGGCACCAATTTGTTGAGGGATTTGTGCATTTGTTAAGTAAAGTCCAAATAGACTCGCCGCGCCTATAATCAAGAAAATCATGGCCGTAATATTGATAGACTCCACGATGATAGGGCGGATATCACGCCAATGCAACTCACGATAAATGAATACCGATACAATAATTCCGTAAAACACAGCGATAACCGCGGATTCTGTCGGAGTGACTACGCCACTGTAAATACTCCCTAAAATTAGAAACGGAAGGAATGCTCCCCAAATCGCTTTTAAGGAATGTCTTCCGCGTTCCGCCCAGGTCGCTCGCTCTCCCCTTCCATACCCATTCTTCTTTGCATAGAAGATTGCTGAGACAACTAATACTCCACCTAAAAGAAGTCCTGGAATAATACCAGCCATAAAAAGTTTGCCTATGGATACTTCTGCCGTAATACCGTAAATAATTAAAGGAATACTCGGCGGAATGAGAATCCCCAATGTTCCTCCGGCAGCGACAAGGCCCATAGAATATTTCTTATCATAACCAGCGTTCACCATTGCTGGAATCATAATTGAACCGATTGCTGCAGCAGTTGCAGGACTGGATCCCGAAATGGCAGCAAAAATCATACAAGCAAGGATTGTTACAACAGCAAGCCCCCCTGATAGGTGACCGACCCATGACTTTAATGCCTCAATCAAATATTTTGAAATACCACCACGCGCTAAGATGACCCCGGCTAAAACAAAACCCGGGATTGCCATCATTGGAAAAGAATCTAACGCTGTGAATATCCTTTGCGGAACCATGGTCATATTGAAATCGCTTTGGAATAGGACAATCATCGTCGATAAGGCGAGACTAATGGCAATCGGTACTCTTAGTAGCATAAGGATAAAGAAAATACTAAGTAATAGGATTATCATATTTTACATCCTTTCCACGAATCAACTGAACGAGCCGTTCGATAAAGCGCAATAGAAATAGTGTTCCTGAAATTGGTAGGATTAGATAGATGATCCACATCGGTATTCCGACGTCCAGGGAAACCATACCTGAATGGTATCTACTTGCCACGAGTACGATGCCGTAATATGTATAGGCAACGCAAAAGGCAATGCTCACAGACGTTGCAAATATATCCAGGACTTTTTTCATTCGTGCAGATAACTTATCGTATAACATATCTACCTGGATATGCTGATTGTGGCGTAAAGCGAGAGCAAATCCTAAGAAAACCCCCCAGATGATTACATACCGAACCACTTCCTCGACCCATGCCTTTGGCTCATTGAAAACGTATCGCATGAAGACGCCATAAAAAATAAGGGTGATACCACCGAAGAAGAATGTTCCCGCAGAAATCTCTTCGAACAAATCCCATACTTTTTTTAAGGTTTTCAATATCTTGCCCTCCTTTTAGCCCTCGCAATTAATCGCGAGTATAGTTAATAGTATTATTCGGTCCACCGAACCAATCCATTTAAAAGAACGGATGCCAATCTGTTACCAGAAAGGCATCCATCCGTTTTACTTCAAGTCTCGAATTCCGTTTAGTAATTCAGGAGTGATTGTATCGCCGAACTCATCATAAACAGGTTGCAATGCTTTAACGAATGCATCGCGCTCTTCTTTCGTCAACTCAAGGACTTCGACCTTCCCGGAGTTTTTAATATTTTCGAAGCTCTTTTTGTTTTCATCAGAAGCAAGTTGCCATTCTAAATCTGTCGCTTCTTTCAATGCTTCTTCTACTTGTTCACGGATGTCTTTCGGCATACCTTCCCAGAATGGTTTGTTTACGAAAATCGCATAGTCTAAACGTCCATGCTCACTCAATGTAAAGTATTTTTGTACTTCTTGGTATTTTTGTGTGTCAAAGTTGTTGAATGTGTTTTCTTGCCCGTCAACAGTACCTTGTTGCAGTGCCGCATACGTCTCACCGAATGAAATTGTCGCGCTTCCCGCACCCAACGCTTTGAATTGGGACTCCAATACTTTCCCCGCTTGTGCACGGAACTTCAACCCTTTGAAATCTTCCGGCTTTTGTAATGGGTGTTTGCTTGTTGAAAAATGCTTGAAGCCATTTTCCCAGAATGCAAGACCCATAATATCGTTGTTTGCCAATTGATCACTGTTTAGCAATGTTTGTGCTACATCGCTTTCGAAAAACTTTCGTGCATGGTCTTCATCTTCAAATAAGAATGGCATATCAACATATTGCCAACGCGGATCTAACTTGACCATTTTTGTAACAGAAGGAGCAATCATGTGGACGTTTCCAGACACTAATGCATCCAACTCATCCGCATCCCCGTAAAGCTGAGAAGATGGATAGACTTCAACTTTCACCCTTCCATCCGTCTTCTCTGCTACCAATTCTGCAAAGCGGTTGGAAGCCTTTCCTTTTACGCTATCAATTGCTGTAACGTGTGAGAATTTTATAATGAGAGGATTTTCCTTAGTAGCTTCCTTCCCACCCCCAGAACCACCGCTTGAACAAGCCGCCAAAATGGCTATCAGACTAATAACACCAAGTAAAAGCAATTTTTTCATGTGTCTTTACCCCCTTTGTATTTTGGAAGTGAATCTATATATTTAGCCCCGAACCGCTTACGGTAGTACTCATAAACGGGTTCAAATGCTTCTTCCCAAATTTCCTTTTCCGCTTGTGAAATGTAGTGAATTTCAATACAAGCGCATTCCTCCATTTCGGTAAGTTCCGACTCATTCAATTCCTTGGCGAGTTCCCTTTCCCAATCACTGACTTCAGAAAGTGTTTCCGTTATCAATAATTGAACTTCTTCAGGTAAGCCATTCCAGAATTCTTTGTTCATCATCAAAACATACCCTAAATAACCGTGATTGCTGACCGTTAAATACTTCTGTTGAAGATGAATATTCTTACTCGCGATATTTGACATCGTGTTTTCCTGGCCATCTATCTCACCGCCCTCGAAACTCTGAAAGACGGTATTGAAATCCACTTTTATAGGAACTGCGCCAAATATTGAAAATTGCTCATGGAGAATGTCGCTAGGCATAATCCGTATTTTCAAGTCCGCTACGTCGGAAGGATGTAGTATTGGATAACTGCGGTTCGTTAATTGTTTGAAACCGTTATCCCACATTCCAAGCATGACGTAACCTTTTGCATCCAACTTTGCAATGAGTTCCTGTCCAGTATCGCCATCGATGTAGTCGTGTACCTCTTCATAACTTTCAAATGCATATGGCAAGTCAATTACCGACCACTCTGGTACGAGCGATGTCACTTTGGAGGTTGCTGGCGCAATCATTTGAATCGACCCGTTTGATAGCGCTTCCATTTCTTTACTGTCTTTGTACAGGATTCCATTCGGAAACACCTGTACTTCAACATGCTCGCCACTTCGTTCATTCATTAACTTCGCAAACTTACGCGCGGCTAAACCCTTTGGCGTATCCTCACCGACTACATGTGAGAAGCGTATAACAATTCTTTCTTCCTCACTAAGTTGTTCATGATCCATCGGGTAATCTTTTTGGCAACCGGGTAAAAAAATGAGCAATATAGCTAGGACTAGCAGGAAATAATTTAACTTAAAATACCAATATATTTTCAAAGGAATCCTCCTGCTATATCAGTAATCTAATAGCCTCTATATTAGATATCTTCCGACTAAATTCAACATTATGGTGTTATTGGACATTTTGGTCTTTTTGGTACACGATTACAGTAAAGAATAGTATTTCGTCGGACGACCAACATTGCCGTACTTCAGTTCGATTTCCACCTTCGCAATGTTGGCAAGAAAGTCTAAATACTTTCTAACGGTAACGCGAGCCATTCCTACTTGTAAGGCTAATTGTTCGGCGGTCACTGAATGTTCCAATTCGACAAGTCCCGTTAAAACTTGTTTCATTGTTATTTCATTGAGCCCTTTCGGAAGTTCCGCGCCCCCCTCTATACTTCCTATCCATGCATCAATATCCTCTTGTTTCATACTTTCCAACCCGACAATATTTTTCCGGTTCTTACGATAGTCCAGCAGAGCTTTTTGGAACCTATCAAAACGAAAAGGCTTGACCAAATAATCGACAGCGCCTAACCGCTTGATCTCCTGAATCGTTTTGGCGTCCCGTGCAGCAGTAATCATGATTACATCGATTGGAATCCGTTCAAACCGAAGTTTTATCAATAATTCCAAACCAGACAAATCCGGCAAATACATGTCCAATAAAACAAGCTTTGGTTCAAGTAGTTTAATTTGGCTGTATGCAGAATGTCCGTCCATGGCCTCACCTATTAATCTGAATCCGCCTATCTTTTCTAAAAAACTTTTATTCACATCCAACACCATCGGATCGTCCTCAACTATGAAAACAGTTATCTCCGTCAATAATTTCACCTGCTTCCAATGTTATAATCGCCCCTTTTTCAGGGGTTGAACATGTCATAATTGTTCCTTTATTCGAATCCATGATCTGTTTGATTAACGCGAGTCCAATACCTCTACCTTCCTTTTGCTTCGTACTAAATCCATATTCAAATATTTTTTCCACTTCTCCTCGAAGTCCAATCCCACTGTCCTGGACCTCTATGAATAAGTAATCGCTTTTCCCTTCCATTAATAAAATGACTTCCTTCTTTTCCGTTGTTATACACGCTTCCATGGCGTTATCTATCAAATTCCCTAAAATCGTCACTAAATCCCCACTTGAAAAGTTAGTCATTATTTCAGATAGATAGGATTCTTCGCTGATTGTAAGGGTGACTCCCAATTCCTTGGCACGCGAACGTTTTCCTATTAACAGACCCAATACGGAGTAGTCCGATATCCGGTCTTTTAAAAATTGGATAATGGTTTCTTCATCCATGATATCCTCAACAATCATATTCAGTGCCTCATCCGCCCGGTTAAGATGTATCAATCCTGCAATACTATGAAGTTTGTTCATATACTCGTGATTTTGGGAACGCAAAGCATCAACCAGTTCTTTTATGCCCGTCAATTCCTCCGCAAGCATATGGGCTTCTTTACGATCGGTCATCATGATTAATGAACCTACCGGACGATCCTTCACATTGATCGGATAAATTCTTACCAAGTACATAACCCCCTGGCAATTCAGCGGCCGATAGATTACACAATCCGCCTCGGTAACCGGCTCATCTGCAATCCATGAATTTGGGAATAATTCCCTCAAGTGTGTTGAGTCACCCTCGAAGTAAGTATACTGCTGAGCCAACCTATTCATAAAAGTGATTGTTCCGTCAGCATCAGTCGCCAAAATACCTATATCCATCGCTTGCATCATGCTGGAACGTTCCTCGACAAGGCGGGCAATCTCATAAGGTTCTAAGTTGAACGTTTGCTTTTTTAGATGATTTGCGATGAACAGAGAACCGATTAGACCAATTAGCAATCCCCAAGTTAATGATAGAAGGATATCATTTCGGTATTGGACAAGCAGGCTAAAAAGGGGTGGCGACAAAATGCCGACCGTAACAACACCGACCTGTTTGGAACCACCCTCATCCATGATTGGTACAAAAGCACGGATGGCAAAACCTAAAGCGCCTTGCGCCTTCGATATGTATTCATGTTCAGATAGAGAAGCGAGTTCATCTCCTCCTTCGAATAAAGTTCCAATTTTACTTTGTGAAGGGTGTGAATAACGGATTCGATTCATATCGAAAATAACGATATAGTCAACATTCGTAGCGAGCCGAACTTGTTCCGCAATCGGCTGTATCATCAACGATCCATCAGATTCTCCGACTTTGCTTTTAATTTCAGGCAATTGAGCAACAGTGCGTGCAATCGCAATCGCTCGTGCGCCCAACTCCTTTTCAAATGCCCCCGAAATATTATGTATCATGATTGCTCCACTTGTACCGACAGAACAAACGACTAATATGAATGAAAAGATGAACATTTTAACCCGCAATGATATTTGGTTCAACCATTCCACTCCCTTGACAGTAAACTCGCTGTATTCCATACTATCAGATTATAGAGACTTCGTATTGTCCTTTTCTAAATCCGGGCTAAAAAATAGAGTTATGTATACTTGGATTGAAACAGTATGACAAATCAAAATCAGTTTGGTCGCTTTGGTGCAGGGATAATTAAAGGAATATGGAAAACGGGTTGGGGAATTATGTTAAAGTTTTAGATGTTAAATTGAAGCTCATAACAAGCGTAATAATTAGGGGGAAATTGAATGTTTATTGGGTTGATGCAAGGATTAGCGTTTTTTTATTATTGGACTTGGTTTATCTGGCCATTTGTGTTTGTTTTTTCATTGGTGTATGCGATCGCTTCATTAGTAAAAGACGACAAAGCATCAACGAAGCCTATCATAGTTGCTTCTATTTCGCTTTTAATTATACTATCTGGTCTAACTGCACCTCATTTTAATTGATTAGTTGTATACGGGAAGTTAGGGGTGTTGTGTGTGCTTTTGTGCTTTACTCTCAAAGTTGGGTTCTGTGTGAATCAATGGCTTGAAATTTAAAGCCGCTTGTTCAACTATCTTGTGCTTCAGTAAAATAAAGTAGTAATTAAACGTCAAAAAAACGCCCAATTTTGAGCGTTTTTTTGACGTTTAATGTTGATTTGTTGTTTAAATGAATGCTAATTAGCACGGCGATGAACCATAAATAGCGTCGCACTTATCCCCGTCGACCAAACCCGTTACAAAATAGTGGGGACCTTTTATATTTAATTATACATCCTGCGTAGCAGCTTGCTTAATCTTCCTTCGCTGATCATAAATATTCCGCACAACTACTTTCCCAACCGCATACACCGGCACACCAACGATAATCCCTACAAATCCTGCAAGATTTCCTGCCGCTAAGATAATTGTAATAACAGTAAGCGGGTGGATGTCGAGCGATTTCCCCATGACGTTTGGTGTGATGAGGTTGCTGTCGATTTGTTGGGCGACCAAAGTTACGACTCCAACCCAAATAACGAGATTAGGTTCTTGTAAGTAAGCAATGATTAGTGCGGGGGCGACAGCAATCCACGGACCGATAAACGGGACCAAGTTCATGAATAATGCAAAGATCGCTAAGAGCAACGAATATTTCAACCCTATTAGCAAGTAACCAATTAATATGAGTGACGCAAGGATTGCGCTGATCAGGAACTGGCCTTGGATGTAAGAGCGCAATACATTGTCGATGTCACTTAATGTTTTTTTGACCCATTCACGGCGTTCTCCGCTGAATAGGTTATAGACGATTGGTGCAAATTTTTCATGGTCCTTCAACATGAAGATAAAGAAGAACGGAACTAAAATGAGCAGGAACATCGCTTGGAAGAAGGATTGCAAGAATTGGACGACCCATTTTCCGAACTTCACTGCAATTGACTGCGCTGAATTTGCTGCACTGTCTATAGAGTTCTGTAATTGCTCGGGCAAGTCTTCTTTCTGGTCCAATAGCTTATCCTTCACGACATTAAATTCCTTCGCCAAAGTTGGAGCGTCTTCGACAAGGTTATTCACCTGATTTGTAATGGGCGGTCCAATGATGGCAATGAAAATCCATAAAACGACTGCTAACCCAGCCAAAATGGTTAAAATACTTGCCCACCTCGGAAATTTCTGGTTTTCAAGAAAGCGCTGAATCGGTTCTGTCATGTAATAGAGCACGCCGCCAAGTAAAAGGGGCAAAATAATTGCTTTAATAATAATTATAACCGGTGCGAAAATGAAGCTGATTTCCATGAAGTATTTGATAATCAGGATTGCCAACAAGATTCCGACACCCATTTGGAACCATAATTTCTTTGTCAATGTCTCACTTCCTCTATTGTCTTGGTAATTATGTTAAGTATACGGTTTAATACGTACGATGTCGAAAGGAAGTTTCAATTGCTATAAAAAAAGAGAGACAGACGAATGCCTGCCCCCCTTCACGTTATCTTTTATTGTAAATATGCACCTTTCCTCCAAAATCTATTGATGGATGCGAAGGATGATGCCGTTTCCTGCTGGATCTTTTGTGATAAATGTCTCATCTACTTTATTCACTTTTACATCAAGTGCCTCAATGTTCTTAATCGCTTCTTCCAACGTGTTCTGCTCAGGATAAACTAGTGTATATGCCTTGAGCCCAGCACTGTCCTCTGATGGACTTGGTGCACCTGCCCCGTTCCACGTATTCATTCCAATATGATGATGGTATTTACCTGTCGACATGAACAATGCTTGTGGATAAGGTGTGACTACTTCAAATCCAAGCGCTTCGTAGAAAGCTTGCGACTCACCTAAATTTGCGACGTGCAGATGAACGTGTCCCATTACCGTACCCGCAGGCAGACCGTCCCATTCTTCATTGCCACTTGCCTCAACAATCGCCTGAGCATCAAGTGGATCTGTGCTCATGGAAACGAAACCATTCTGCCATTCCCAAGCTTCCGGTTCGCGGTCACGGTAAATTTCAATACCGTTTCCGTCCGGATCCGACAAATATAGCGCTTCGCTCACGAGGTGATCTGAAGCTCCAAGGCGTACTTGGTTCCTTGAAAAATGTTTGATCGCTTTTCCAAGGTCCGCACGGGTCGGCAATAAAAGCGCGAAGTGATAAAGCCCTGTTCGACGTGGTTCTTTTGGTTTTATGTTTTCCGGTTGCTCCAAAACGAGGAGCGGATGTTTACCGTCTGCTGTTAGTTCTACTCGGTTTCCTTCCTTTGATAAAATCTGAAATCCAATGATTTCTGTGTAGAAAGCCGTTATTTTATCCAAATTGGTCACTTTCAAATAAACTTCACCTGTATAAGTTGTAGGTGGTTGATGGAAATTCATATTTATTCCTCCCGTAAGTTACTTACTTTATGTAACTAACTTTATATGTTATAATAAGTATTGTCAACAAATAACGATTTTATTTGAAAGGAAAGCTAATTATGAATGAATTCGAGCTTTGTCCTCGCTTTGAAACAGCCGTGTCCATTTTAAGCCAACGATGGACGGCATTGATTTTGTATCAACTTATGTCCGGCCCGCAGCGTTTTTGTACGATGACAGAGAAATTAGGGGTAAGTGGGAAAACGTTGACGGAGCGATTGAAAGATTTGGAGCAACGCGGGTTTGTTGTACGGGATGTCTATCCGGAAACGCCGGTACGTATTGAATATTCATTAACGAAGAAGGGAATGTCACTGACACCGATTATGAAGGAAATTGAAAATTGGTCGAAGGAATGGATTGAACTTGAGTCCCCCTCAACAAACAAGTAAAGCCGATTGCGATTTAAGCAATCGGCTTTTCATTTATGAATTTTAACTTGTGTTCCAATCGATACCAATGAAGATAGCTCCAGAACGTCCTTGTTATGCATGCGGATGCACCCGTGCGACACGCTTTTCCCGATGGATGAAGGATTATTCGTACCATGAATCCCATAATGCGGTCTGGATAGCCCCATCCAAAACGCACCAAATGGCCCACCGGGGTTCAGTTGTTTATTGATGATTTTATAAGTCCCCACCGGCGTAGCTGTTACCATTTTCCCGACTGCTATCCGGTATTTTTTAAGTAGTCGTTTTCCGTCATACAGTTTCAATTCATGTTTCCCTACAGAGACGTCAATCCAGCGCATCCTTTCCCTCCTTCGTGATTAAGGATTGTTTTTATAGGATACGTGGAAGGTCTTTGGTGGACTGGGCTTGTCAAAGCGTATGTATTGGTAACTGCTTATTTCACTTTTTGAAGCGACCAATTGGTTGTCTTTATCGGGCATTATTATCAAAAACTTAGAATTTGTTGAATATTTAATTCTATTTGTATAAGCTATATTAGTAGGATAGTTCTAATAGTACTTCATGATTTGACAAAAACCACAATTTTTGAAGGGATACATGGCATGAACTGGACCTTTTTAAAACAGCAATTTTTACTGTCAATCCGTAGTAAAAAGAATGTTCCATTTATTATTTTCATCGGTATTGCGCTGCTCACCCATTGCTTTTTATTTTTGCCGAACGAGAAAACGAAAGAATCATTCGATATCAGGGAAGTTAAAAGTAATTTAACTGCACTTGATGCAGAACAGCAGTACAGGCTCGCAAATGGTCATACGGGGATTGTTATAAGATGGGGAACGCCGGTGTTCTCGATGAACGCCTATTCACAAGGGTTATTTTCAGCAATGCTTTCGGCTTATGAAGACGGGAACGCTACAAGATGGTTACATTACCGGGCGTATTATCTTGAGAGCGACCCATCAGTATACATAGGCGATGAAAAAATGTTCAAATACGCCCCTATTCCGGGGAAGGACCGTCAACATCTTCACACGCAAACGATGCTCCGATATGAAAATTATTTGTCAAAAGACCATCCGATCACGTTCAACTTGATTTATGAGAAGACGGGATTGCAAGCTTTGCAAAAGTTTTTCCGGCAATATGGCATGTTTTTTGTGCTGTTCTGCGTCATTTATTTTAGCAGCGACTTATTATCCCGCGACCGCCAAAATCGGACAGTCTTGCAAGGATTGCCGTTGTCGTGGTATCGCCAGTTGAATTTGAAGACGGCTTCATCTTTTCTCTATTCTCTTGTTGTGCTCGCTATCGTTTTAGTGATTGGCGTCATTTTGCTCACTTTGCAATATGGTTTCGGCTATTTCGATTTGCATGTACCTACGATTCTCATCCAAAACGATGCATATCCTCGCGAAGAATATGGTGTCATGACCATCGCTACCTATTTAGGGAAAATCGCATTAGCCATTCCGATACTTGTTTTTTTGTTCATCCGTTTAAATGTCATTCTCAGCTTGATTTTTAAAAATGAATGGCTCGTTCTTCTTATAAGCAGCCTCGTCCTGTTTTCAGAGAAGCTTTTTGCGACAAGAATGACGAGAGAGTTGTTCGGATTGGATATTAGTTTATTTCCCCACACCTATTTTGACTTTGGCAAGACCGTAACAGGAGATAAGAATTTTTTATTGAACATAGATACTGTTACAGTTGCGAAGGGTTTTGCT
Source organism: Sporosarcina highlanderae (assembly GCF_030433715.1). Taxonomy (GTDB): domain Bacteria; phylum Bacillota; class Bacilli; order Bacillales_A; family Planococcaceae; genus Sporosarcina; species Sporosarcina highlanderae. Next base: position 443,722 of record NZ_JAROCC010000001.1, read on the forward strand.
GTATTACTCATAACGGTTGTAGTCATTGAAGGGATTGTTTTCATCATGTCCCGCATCATTAACAAACGTCGCTTTTACCAAAACGGTTAAGAGGACGGGGAAGGATAGACGTATGCTCTCTAAGTATTTTCGATTTGAGTTGAAACTTTTAATCCGCAATAAATTTAACTGGCTTCTTGGTCTAACATTCATATTGTTTTTCCCGCTCTATTTCCCTCATTATGCGGATAGTGATATGGATAGTGTACAGTCGATTAAAAATGCGCAAGCAGGTCATTACATATCAATCTTTAATGTATTTCCTGAAGAAATGCGTGAAACAACCCAAGGGGAGGAAATCTACAACAACCTAATAGAACAGGCCTCTTTACTTAATAAACAACGCTATTCCCTTTGGAAGAGAGGCGATTTTGACGTATATATTGAGAGCGGTTTGAAACTGAATGAATTACGGCTCCGTCTATATGAACTCGATAACGAAGGTGTGCATCCCGACTATATCGTGCCAAAAGAGGAAATCCAAAAAGAGGATGCACTACTCCACTACTATCAAAAGTACAAATTGCCTGTCGAGCCAAATCTACTTACGGCGAGTCATTATTTGCCTGCCTCTCTTGAAAAAGTGAATGGCTTAATGTTTATGTTGTTTGTTTTATTCATCGGAAGCGCTATGCTCACGCACGATCACCAAAAACGCAGTATAGTGGGCATTTTCCCTATTTCTTTCATACAAAAAGCAATCGTAAAAACCGGGATTCATCTTGGTCAAATCACAGTGTTTCTAGTTTTAGGAGTTGCGTTAGGAGGAGTAGCTGCAGCCAAGGAAGCTGCATGGAGTAATTTCAACTCTCCGATGCTTTTATACCAACAAGGGGGTTTTATCGCCATCTCCACAACACGCTACATTCTATACATGCTCGTTGCGATGGCTTTGTTCGCCAGTTTGCTTTTGCTTGCTTTCATACTAGTGAATACTTTGACTAAAAACTTGTATGCTAGTGTATTGATGATCGTTCTGATTTTCCTGACTCCTACAGTTCTGAATTTTGCCGGATTACACATAGATCTGTTGCAACCAATTTCCATCATAGATATCGGGCCCATCCTAAATGGAGATGCCGCGTCATTATACGGAAATGATGCTTTAGATTATAAGTTGGCGGCAATTTGGCTGCTCGTCATGAATGCCGGGATACTGTCGGCACTTTTCGTTGGCAATAAAGTAAAGTACCGACAAAGAAGTGCTACTCCTGCATTTGAAGCTGGAAAAGGTGGGGAATGATAAATGCTTAAATTGATTGACATGAAAAAACAAAGCAAACCTATATTTCGATTTACAACTAACGTGTGCGGCAATTCACGATGGCGGTTTATCGCAACAGCAAGCTTGACGGTTGGGATCATATCTGGCTGCAATGAGTTTCCTGAAGTATCATCGGAAATAGTTGCACCATATGAAAAGAATTACGAAATTGTTGGCTCTGAGAAGGACAGTTTATTAGACTCAAATCATCCCGCCATTTACAAGACCGTTGATAGGGAGAATAAAGGAGTTGAACCTGTAATGATTCCCGTCGTTCCGATAGAGGGCAAAGAGGTCTCGCTGAAGACAGGGCGGTATATCATTACGGGTTATCCGGTCGGCAATATTTTTATTTATGATGAGAACAGGAATTTGCTCCTGACTGAGCTTGTCGGAAGTTATGCCGGGGTCCGCAGTTTGACCGTCGATATTGATGCTTCCTATACAGTTAGAGCTGACGGTGGATATGATTCCGTGCAGATAACTCCGGTTTCAACTTCTCTTTCAACTGATCTATCTGCTGGATTGTGGAATGTCGGACAAGATATCGAGTCTGGTGATTACGATATCGCAATCGAGCTCGGGTATGCGTATTTGCATGTGTTTGAGGAAGGCAAGGAGCCGATTGTGTATGAACTGATCGGCGGCACGGTTGGAAAGACAGACGGGCATGTGAAGTTGAAGGAGGGGCAGATGCTCCGGGTGACGAAGACATCGATGCTCAAGTTTACGCCAAGAGATTCTTGACGACAATCACAATTTAACTAAAAATGACATTGACAAAGAAACGCTCAGTAATGGGCGTTCTTTTTGTGATTGCTTATTTTCATGCCTCACTTATTAACCATCCTCACTCTACCCCTCCTTGTAATACAGAAATCCACGGATGACCGGGTAGATGTATTTCAAGTGCTTGCAAGAGCCACTCCTTGTCGTGGGTTTCCAATAAATCCTTAACAACTTGAAAATCCGCATGATCTTTTTCCTGTGCATTTTTAGCCTTATACAAAAGAACAATCACAGGATTCAAGACCGGAATACCTTCCCCAGAAATCAAAAACAATGAAGAAACTGGATAAGTTATTTTAGTGGCTCTTCGAAAAACCCATCGTTCTCGGTCAATTTCATTCAACAATACTTCCAGGGCCTCGCCGGTTCCAACATGTTTCCCGTGCAATTCATGTATCGGTAATTCCAACATTTCATGTCCCCAGTTAACCAGTTCCCCATTTACCACTTTGTCGAATTTCCAACAAGTTAAATGGTTCTTAATCAGATGTTGATCCTCTCTCAAAATGGCAATCTCAATATCCGAATGCGCCCGTGTTTGATTCCCAATAAAAAGATCAATCGCCCAACCGCCTGCAATTCCCCATGGTCGGTCATAGCCCGCCATCCACTCAGCCACTTTTCGACATATCTCCACAGTTATCCCCCTTTACATTCAAGAAAGGAGCGACCACGTCACTCCCTTAATCACATCTTATCACTTTATCTGAATGTTAACTCCACTTCAATAATGTCAGAGCTTTCCTACATAATTTAAGCGCTCTACGTCTTGCGAGTCATATGAGCCGTCCAAAATTGCCTGAACATCCTTCAATGTATCTTGGAGGCTGACCGACTCACCCTTCTGACCCGTGTATTCTTCCGCCACGTAAAACGGTTGTGTTAAATAGGCTTCCAAACGTTCGCCTCGTTTAAAGGTTTGCAGTTCGGATGACGGTAGATTTTCCTCGCCTCGTACATTTACAAGTGAACGCAACTCACGGTAACGGCGCAGCAGCTTTTGGGCTCTTTGTTGAATAAAGAAATGATTTTGATCCATATGGGCTCCTTCTAAAACGGAAGAAGTTGATGATACTGGATTTACTGCTGGAAAGCGGTACCTTGCGGATAAATCCGCATCAAATTGCCATAGTGTTTCAAGTGGTCCGTATGGCATTTCCTCATCCATCACTTCCCCTGTCAAATCCAAGAGGAATGTCGTGACCGATTCCATTCCAATTTGTTGCAGTCGTCCTTGCAGTTCGTAGATTCCCCCAGTAACAACATGACCCTTATCCGCTGCAAAAGCAATTTCTTTTTCTGTTCCAAGTGCGCTAATTTTTTCGTAGGTTTCATCAATGGATTGTGTTGTAATATCCACATTCCCCAAAACGTCTTGTAGCTCTGGGAAGTCACCCTCCGGCATTAACAATATTGTTGTATAACCTTCCGTCTTCAAGCGGTAAAACATTTCACTCAATACCACAAGCTGACCCATGTTTTTCCGCGCAACCAATCCGACCGTTCCCCCTTTTGCTAACGGTGCAAATAAATCCAACGTTTTAATTTTCGTCTCGATCATTTCAATCTTCTCCCCCCGGATTATCAATTCATCCAAACTACATTCCGCTAAATCCGCCAGCGCAACAAGTGTCCTCACTTCTGATTTACCAACTGAAATTTTCCCAGTACACAAATTCGAAACCGTTGCAGGCCGTAGACCAACTGCTTTAGCGGCACTTGTTAAATTGGGCACTCTTCTTCTCAATAATGAAACATTCAGTCTAAGATTGTCTTTTTCCATTCCCACACCTCCTTACCTCCCATAGTAATTTATATTACGCACCAACGCAACAAATAGTTACTTCAAAGCGTAATTTATTTTTCAAAACAATAAAGTTCCACTAGTTGTCTGAAATAAATATAAAAATAATCCGGATAACTTTTAAGAAGTAGGGCATCTTAACATTGATTCAAATTTACGTGAGGAAGGTGGCGTTTTTATGAAGAAAATGGCGGTAGCGGCATTAGGCATTGGAGCAGCATATCTGATGCGAAACAAAAGTGCCCGGGAAAAGCTGATGAAACAGTTTGAATCTCTCGCAGAACCATTCACCTCAAAAAATGGATCATCTTGATTCATAAATGCTAACGGAATCACGTGAAATTCGGCATCCTTAACGGGTGCCGTTTTTATGACGTTTAGAGTCTGCCAAAGCGGGAAAGTTTATTTTAAGTAGAATAATAGGAGGTTACGATGATGAAGAAGAGAATGGCATTGGCAGCTCTTGGTTTAGGTGCAGCGTATTTAATGAGAAACAAGGATGCACGGGATAAGTTATCGAAGCAATTCGATTCTTTTGGATCCACTCCGATGAGAGGCGAGAAAAGCTCCCGCACTACCACTTCCACTGGTCGAAACAAAGGATTATTGGGTGGACTTTTCAGCTAATCCTCTCAATAAAAAAGAGAGGGCGCGCGTGAATGCGTCCTCTCTTTTTCATTCGTTGACGGCAACATTGCGCCTCTCCATGTATAGAACAATGTAAATGCTCGCCTCGTACAGCAACATCATCGGTACAAGTACAATCAATTGGCTAACGAAGTCGGGAGGAGTGATCAATGCCGAGACGATGGCCAAGGTCAAATAGGACCACTTCCGCACTTTGCGCAGGGTGTCGCCCGTCAACACTCCGATTGCCGCTAAAAACATGGCAACAATCGGCAACTCGAACAGGAGTCCAATCGGCATTGTCGTCATAAGCAGGAACTTTGCGTATTCCTGAGCTGACACCATCACCTTGAAGTTGACCGCCCCCAATGAGACGAGGAAGCCGTAGCTTAGCGGATTGACTACGAAGTAGCCGAACGCCAATCCGACAAGGAACAGGAAAAACATGACCGGCGAATAGAGGCTGAGAAACTGCTGTTCCTTCGTATTCAGTCCCGGTTTTACGAATTGCCATAAAAAGTGGCAAAGGAAAGGAAGTGATAATCCAAATGCCAATGCTGTTGAGATGGACATGTAAAAGACGACGACTTCCATCGGTCCAAGGACAATTAATTCGTGGCCTCTTGTCACAACTGGGAACCAGAGATTGATTGTCGCGAATACACCGATAAAGAAAGCGATGAATATGACCGCACTTTTTATAAGCTGTTTGCGCAGATCGGTCAAGTGCTCGACTAACGGAGGGTCTGCGATTGGATCATCTGCTTTCACTGAGGTAACCTCTTTTGCAGTCCCCACATCAGTCACAATCACGGTCGCTGTTTCTCCCTCTCCTACAAACTCATTTTTTTTCGTTAAATCCTTTTTATCTAACGGACTTAAGAATTTCCGATGATGATCACCATAAGGATCCATGTCTTCACCTACTTATGAATGATCCGTCTTATTCGGCAGTTCCTTTTTAACTTCATCCTCATCCAAAATGTCACGTGCTGACTTTTTAAACTCCGCCAACGTCTTGCCTACTGCGGAACCAACTTCCGGTAACTTACGTGGTCCAAAAAGAATGAGAACAATAACTAAGATGATTATTAACCCCGGTACACCAATACTCGCTAAACTCATAGCATTCTCTCCTTTTCTTAAACGAGAGAGCCTCCCGTTTTGCTGTATTTCTGAATGGCTTCTGCAGCGCGATATGCCAATGCCCCGATTGTGCCTGTAGGGTTATAGCCGCCATTATGAGGGAAGTTCCCCGCTCCGACGACGAACAGATTCTCCGCATCCCAATGTTGCAAATATGGGTTGACGACACTATTGGCGGGATCGGCTCCCATAATTGTTCCACCCGTATTATGTGTCGTTTGGTAAGGAACTATGTCATAATCAGAGATCGGATTTCCTGGCACTACCGTTTTTGCACCCATTTCTTTCATAATTTCCGCAATCCGGTCAGTAAGGTATTTATGCATATTCCTGTCCTGCTCAGTGAAATTGTATGTCAGCTGCAATAGCGGCACGCCGTAAGCATCTCGATAATCCGGGTCAAGCGACATGAAGTTTTCTTTATGTGGCATGGATGCTCCTTGGCCGCCAATCGATAACATCCGTGTGTAATTTTCAATGGACGCCTTCTTGAATTCCGGCCCCCAAGCTGGGACATCTGGCGGAACCGGGTTTGTCTGAATCGGCCTGTATCCGGTTTGCGTAATTGAAATACTCGCCCCGTGAATGAAATCGAGATCGGAATGGTCAAAACTGTCTCCATTAAAATCGTCGATTGTCATGCCTAACGCGCCTGCCCCCATGAATACATTCATCTGCTCATCGAAGAATCCGGTCACTCCCGGCAAAATTTGATATCCATAATTCTTGCCCAAAGTTCCTCTTCCTGTATCGGGATTATACTGTTCCCCAATATTGGAGACCATGAGCAATTTTGCGTTATTCATCACGTAGCTTGTCAGAACGACAACATCTGCAGGTTGGATGAATTCTTCACCGGACTGTGTATCGACATACCTCACGCCAGTCACTTTATTTCCGGACTTCAGGACTTCAACGACGTTGGCGTGGAATGTCACATCGAAATTCCCTGTTTTCATCGCTGTCGGTACGACAGTAATTTCAGGTGACGTTTTCGCGCCATACTCACAGCCGAACCGTTCACAAAATCCACAGTACTGACACGCGTTAATTGCTTCGCCATCCGGGTTTTCGTATGCTTGGGACAAATTGGCTGATGGTAGCATGTACGGATGGTAGCCCATTGATGAAGCAGCTGTTTCAAATTTTTTCAGAATCGGGGTTCTCTTCATCGGTGGTGTAGGAAAATCATTTGAACGTTTACCCGCGAAAGGATTTGTATTTTCTCCCGATATGCCCGTCGTCTTTTCAAATTTATCGAAGTACGGCTCCAACTCGTCGTATGTTACTCCCCAATCTTGTAGTAAGTAATCTGATGATAGTTTGTTTTTCCCGTACTTTTGCTCGGTCATTGTCTTAATCTGAAAATCGTATGGCAAAAAGCGGAACGTATGTCCATTCCAATGCGTTCCCGATCCACCAAGATTCTCACCAAGAAGAAATGAACCCAATTGTCGCATCGGTAGTGCACGCATTTTGCGATGATTGCGAAACGTAATCGTCTCCTTTGACAAATCCTGCATCAGCTCATAACGGATCGCATACCGATATTCATCATGTATCATTTGATAATCGGCAGTGCCACGCGGTTTTCCTCTTTCCAGACCGCGTACTTTCATTCCCGCCTTCGCGCATTCGGCTGCAATGATTCCTCCCATCCAACCGACTCCCACTGTCACTACATTTACCTTATCCAATGTTTTAGCCACTTGTCATACCTCCGTCAGTGCTGCATCGTACTGATTGATTTAGGTTCGATCTTTTGAAACTTCTCTTCTTCAATTAAATTGATATACGCCATCTGATGTCCGGGGAATCCTTTCATCCTCCAGGCGTCCATATTGTTATTTCCATTGTAAATCGGATCGGCATAGGCACCTTCCAAAGTCGCTTGCCGTAGGACTCGGAAAAAGAATTCCGAAGAAACACCTTTCATATCCACTTCATTTTTTTGGAATGAAGTGAGAATCTCATCCATTTGACCACCATCCAAATCGACAAATGATTTCTTATAGCGTTTCTGCGCCTCTTCTTCCATCTTGGCAATCCCTTGTCTGAACATTTCAGCACGCGTCAGCCTACTCTGGTAGCCTTGCGTCGCTTCTCCCGCGAAAAAAGGACCTTGCATATACTCGCGTGCATTGCTACCGTAATTTCCGGCCAATTGGTTGTCTATAAAATAGGGTACACCAAGACCGATAGCTCCAGGCCCGAGATCATCCTCCGGAAAAATCCGCTCAACCGCCTGGGAAAGTACATTGAAATCAGCATGATTCGTAAAGAACATCAAACCTTTGACTGAAGTTACATCAGTATTCTTCGCATTCTGTGTCCCGCTCTTTGTTTGTACACCGCCGCCTTTATTGACGTTGTAGCCAACAAGACCTCCTATCAACCCTCCCCCTACCAAAGCTCCAGTGGCGATTCCTGTCGTTTTGAGGAAATCGCGTCTCGACAAACCTTTTTGATCATCAGCCATCTTGTTTCCTCCTTCCTGTATGTACCATCTAACATGTCCGTTTTCTTATAGGTTTCATACAAGTTGAGCATAAATTATCCAATGTAAGGTAAATTACTCTTTATTTAAACGATAAAGGGCGGTAGATTATTGCACCTCCCTTTCTATCTTTAGAAAACAAATATGTTTAGCTTCTTTTATTAACGTGAATATATAAAGGAAACCATGAATGAAAGGAAGTGCATTCTGTTGAATAAAAAGAGGCCTTTTACTTCAGAGGATCGAAAAGATGCCAAAGGAAGTTTCATGGACAACCCCGAGAATTTACGAACGGATAAGGAAAGTATCTATGATATGCATAAAGACATGCAGACAGTCGACCCGATTCCATTGGAAGATTTAAAAATGGAAGAGCATGAAGAGAAACACCACCATGAGACGAAAAGCAACTCTTCCAGTGAGGAAAAATACAAGTGAAAAAGCAGTGCCTCACTCATAGTACTGTGAGTGAGGCACTGCTTTTTACTTCATCGTTTCCTGTCGATATTCCCTAGGAAATGTCGAAAATGATGATTTTATACCGTGGTTTTTGCAGCATTCCGTTTCGCCATATTAATGCCAAATAGTATCAGCACAACAATAAGGACAAAAGTTAGTCCGATGCTCATCCAAAAACCTGACTGATTTGTAATGGACGAGAACATCATTGAGGCATACGTTGCGACCTTCCATGGCGATACTGTCCAAAAGGCGCCAATAACGCTATCAATTACTTGTAGGACTATCAATACCAATATAGACAAGCCCGCTGTGCCGCCTGTCGGCATCCATGCGCTAAATGAAAGAACGACCGTTACAGCGAAAATGATCCACAAGCTATATGTCGCTAAAAATGCAAAAACATCCCCTGCCGCCACCGGATTGAAAAGAATATTAATGTAATACCATGCCGCAAAGAAGCCTAACCATACACTGCCCAAAATGATTCCATTGACGACAATCCATTTGCTTAAAAAGTAGCTTCCAAAAGACATTGGGCGCACATATAAAAGCGTTGCCGTTCCGCTCTTACGTTCACCTGAAATGGAACCCATGAACGCAAGGACGATAATTAGGATCCCAATCAGTTGGTATTGCCCCATTAATGAAACAAAAATATCTTCCCCCCGAAATTGCGGCCATGTAAACTCTGACCCTTCCGGCAGATTCCCGACACTTTTCATGATTTCAGGTAGAAAGTGGTTCGTGACAGGCTCTATAATTCCAAAAATGACAAAGACGATCGGAATCCAATACAATTTAAAATTACGTGCGTTCTCACGCCATTCCTTCTGCAACAACACGCTTAAACCTTTCATTCTTCCATCACCACTTTCATGAAAATCTCTTCAAGACTTGCAGTCTGCAATTCCAATTTACGGATTAAGAAGTTTTCGGTCGTAAGCAATGTTAAAGCATCCGAAATACGGACCTTTTCCTTTTCGGCATCGATAACCAATAATCTTTTTTCTCTACTGAACGCCCAAGGGGACATTGTTATGAATCTATCTACTTCTTCATCCGATTCGAATTCAATGAGAATACGCGGGTTGGCATATTTTTCCCTGACGGAATCTAAGGATCCATTCTCTACAAGTGCACCTTTTCTTAAAAACAATAGCTGATCCGTCATTTCCTCTGCATCGTTTAAAATATGAGTGGAGTAAAGTATTGTTGTCTCCTGCTGCAATTCTTTCAATAGATTCATCACTTGCCTGCGTCCCACTGGGTCAAGCGCCGACACCGGTTCATCTAACAAAAGCAACTTTGGTTTATGAACAATCGCCTGTGCCAGACCAAGGCGTTGCTTCATACCTCCCGAAAACGTCCCCGTCCTCTTTTTCATTGCATTTCCAAGGCCGACAAATTCTAGTGTTTTCTTTGCATCTTCCAATGCTTTCTTAGCTTCGATGCCACTCAATCGCGCCGCCATTTCCGTGAATTCAAGTGCCGTGAGCCACGGAAAGAATTTCGGATATTGTGGAAGAAAACCAATTGATGCACGGATATCAGCCTTCGGTTGATTTTGGAATAAAATTGACCCGTCCGATGGTGTGACAAGACCGGCAAGCATCGACAAAGTCGTCGTCTTCCCCGCTCCATTCGGTCCGATTAAAGCTGTTATTGTTCCCTGTTCAAGCTCAAAGGATATCGAATCTGCAACTTTATGATTCCCATATACTTTTGTAAGATTATTCACTAACAGCAACTGTGTCATTCATGTCGCCTCCCAAATATGAAGTAAATAATCGAACCTATCAAGTTACCAAGCAGGATGATGAATATCCACATGATAAATGGCCCATTTGTTTGCTTACGTCGAATAAGGTCAGTAAGCGCAACCGCCATAAGGATTAGTTGAAGTACAAGAATTGGTAATATGAGATTCCAAGGTATATTTGCAAACTCTGACATACAAGACACTACCTTTCCCTTTGTTATATACCCAGTATAACACCCTTGTTCTAATGTGTATATAACAAATTTAATCTTACCTCATATTTTTTTTGTCCTGAAAACTTTTCGGGCAATCTTAGGGTATATATAGTAAGAGCAACAAGTTCTGTTGTTCTGAGAGGAGTATGCCACATGTCGCCTGACCAGTGGATTGAACAAATACGTGCCGGTGACCAAGCCGCCTTCCGGCAATTTTACAATGCCTATGCAGATGCGGCAATCCGAACAGCCTCCGCCATCACACGCAACCGCGAAATGGCAAAGGATGCTGTGCAGGAAACTTTCATACGTGTGTATCGGCAAATCAACAACTATAACCCAAACTTGCCATTCGACCCATGGTTTTATCGTATATTGACAAACGAATGCCTTCGTCTATTGAAAAAGGATTCCCCCCTTTCAAAATTTGAATTACCCGATCCCGAGACTAACCCTTCCCTGACAGAGGAGTCCTTCGACTATTTATCCGATCTATACGATGTAATCCAATCAATGGATGACATTCATCGTATTCCTCTTATCTTGAAATATGTCAAAGGATTTTCAGAAAAAGAGATTGCGGACATCTTAGGGTTGAATCAAAACACAGTCAAATCGCGATTATTTATAGGAAGAAAAAAATTACGCGAACAACTGCAACCTGATGAAGAGGAGGAAGAATCCAAATGAGCAAATTCGATGAACGTATAAAGAACGACTTGGCTAAGCGGACTGATAAGGACGTTACTGATTTAAAGGATGAGATTTGGAATGAAATCAACCAAGAATTATTTGAACGAAGGAGAACGAAGATGAAACGAAAAAAACGATGGATACCTGCAGTCATCATTGCCGCAGCGGCTCTTGTACTTGCTTTCACTTTGCAAACAGACCCTGGACTCGCACTGATTAAAGGCATTAAGGATATGTTCGCACCTGAAAAAGAGATTATCCAAAGCATTGAGGGGCAGGATGAACCGACCAAAGTTCAGTTGAATGAAGGAAAAGATTCGGAGTACATCATTTATGTCGACCAAACCCGCTATAAAATGGTCAAAGGTGCAGAAGCTGATATCATTACGACAATTGAACCTCTACCTGAAAAATATCCAGAAGTAAGCATGGAGATCAAACAATATCCTCAAGACAAGCCGGAAGAACTTGTTAAACAGATTGAGGCTGAACTGAAGATGGACTTCCCTAAATTACGCGCGATTGAAACTGTGTCGGAACCAGTCGAAGGTTACTGGTTACACGGGCTCACTGAATCGAAATGGGACGGTAAAGTTGTAGATGTGTACGTTATAAGTAACGGCAAAGATGGGAGCTACGTCATTACGGAGAGATATTTCCTTGAGGCTGCCGAGGGTCATGGTGCCAGATTTCGGCATATGTTAGAGAGCTTTGAAATTGTCGAATAGAATTCACGAAGAGGGTGAAACTATACTCACCCTCTTTTTTTGTCGAAGAAATGAAGATTCATGTTCATTCATGCATATTCCTTGGCAAGAAGGGGTATAGCTAAAAAGTAGATAGCAAGGAGGCATGAAATTGGATATTTTTATGAGAGTTTTCGATACGTTAATTATACTATCGTTTAGTATTCTGATAGCATTCATCACCCCGTTCATCATGGGGGTACTTAGGAAAAGGAATTATGATATTTTCATCCAGTTGATTCCCGTCTTTTCTATTATCTGGTTAAGTAGCTTTGCTATTTCGATAGCAATGGGGGGACTGCAGGAGCTGTTATTCTTCCGAATAGTATTTTGGGGTTCGTTGATTGGGCTAATAATTCTACTCTTGCTAACACTTGCGATAAGAATTTTATGGAAGGAAAAATATGACGCTATCATAGAATGGGTCCTTTCCCTACACCCAAAAAATGACCGGAGCTTCTCACTTAAATAAGTGAGAAGCCTTTTCATTTTAGTGTACAATACTTTTAAACAAATTAATGTTGAGGAGACAGTGGCATGTTAAAAGATCGGTTTTATTATCAAGATGCTTATTTGAAGAATTTTACAGCTAAGATTATACATAGAGGTGAAGATGAAAAAGGACGTCCTTACATCGTGCTAGATAACACCGCCTTTTACCCGACTGGTGGAGGGCAACCTCATGATACGGGAACGATTGACGAAGTACATGTACTCGACGTAGAGGAAGTTGACGGTGAAATCCGCCACTTTCTTGAAGTGGCCATTCCTTCCGAAGGTTTTGTTGAGGGGGTACTCAACTGGGAGCGCCGCTTCGATCATATGCAACAACATGCCGGGCAACATATTCTGACTGCTGCGTTTGTTGAGTTATTCGGTTTCCCGACGGTTAGTTTTCATTTAGGAAAAGGTGTAGTTTCCATCGATTTGGACGTGGATAATGTTTCGGCGGATCAGTTGGAGGCAGTTGAAAAGCTTGCGAATGATATCATTTTGGAAAACCGCCCAATTGAAACGAAGTGGGATCCTACGGAGGATGAACTTGCCCAATTTTCTTTGAGAAAACAACTAACGGTTACCGATGAAATCAGGCTCGTCATCATACCCGGTTTCGATTTTAATGGTTGTGGTGGGACGCATCCTAGTTCAACCGGGCAAGTCGGGTTGATCAAAATTTTATCGACGGAAAAGCAAAAAGGGCAAGTTCGTGTACATTTCGTATGCGGAGGGCGGGTTCTACAACAGCTACAGCGTAAACATGAGGAGTTGTCCGTAGCCTCGAGGCTGCTCAGTGCGCCGGAGGATGGTGTTGCCGTTGCAATTGAAAAGCTTTTAATTGCAAATCATTCTTTGGAGAAGTCGTTGGAGGAGGCAAAGGGCTCTTTGTTGGAGTTTGAATCGAATGCATTGCTTACAAACCGGAGTGGAAGGATTATTAAAGCTGCTTTTTCGGATAGGACCGTCCAGGAACTTCAAAAATTGGCGCGTATGCTTGTGACTGACGACGATTCGATCATTGCTCTTCTTGTCGCGGAAAACGAGGAAAAACTCCAATTTGTTGCTGCCCGTGGAGCAGCTGTCTGGACAAGCATGAAGGAAGTTTCCTCAGCCGTGCTGCCCCTGATTAATGGAAAAGGCGGCGGAAATGATGCGTTTGTGCAAGGCGGCGGCGAGCGGAGCATGGCTGGTGAAGAGTTTTTAGGGAAAATGGTGGAGTTTGTGGGAGAGTAATGTCGGATGAGATGATGGGTGAAATGGTTATCACCGACTCTTTGGGCGTTATCACCGACTCTCGGGGGGTTATCACCGACTCTCGGAGGGTTATCACCGACTCGGGAATTATCACCACTTAATCGTAGTTTATCACCACTTAGATTCACTTTATCACCGCTTAAAAGCAATTTATCACCACTAAAAAACACTTTATCACCACTTAGCTATGAAATGACCATAAAATTACACAATACGACAACAAAAAATGGCTGCCTCCCTCAGGATGGCAGCCTAATTCATTCATAAAATCAATAAGCTCTCGCAAACCAGACTGTATGCTTCGCTTCTTTTCCACAGTTGACGCAAGTTGACTTTTCAGCCGGTGGATTGAATGGAATGTTGCGCGTCGTGAACTTCGTTTCCTCTTTTACATTCTCCTCGCACGCATCATCGCCGCACCAACCAGCAAGGATCCAACCAGGGATTTCACCTTTTTCCGCTGAATCCGCAATATGCTTCTTCAATCCCTCAAGATCGTCGATATGTGTATGGGAATGCTCAGCACGGAACGCGCGTGCTTTTTCGAGCAGGCGAGTTTGCATCGTTTGCAATTCCTGTTCAATGCTTTCAACAACATTCGACAAATCAACAGCCACTTTTTCATCCTCATCGCGCGCCTTCATTAACGCTTGATTGTTCTCCAAATCACGTGGTCCAAGTTCAACGCGAACTGGTACGCCTTTTAACTCCCACTCGTTGAATTTGAATCCAGGCGATTGGTCGGAATCGTCAAGGCGTACACGGATACCCCTTGCTTTCAATTCAGCAAACACTTCATCTAACTTCTCCATGATTGCAGGGTTCTTCTTCCAAGGACCAACAGGAATCAACACAACTTGTGTCGGTGCGATACGTGGAGGCAATACAAGACCTTGCTCGTCTCCGTGAACCATGATGACCGAACCGATGAGGCGCGTTGACGTTCCCCATGAAGTCGTATGGACAAATTCATGACGGTTTTCCTTCGTCAAATACTTGATGTCGAACGCTTCTGCGAATTTAGTGCCCAAGTAGTGGGAAGTTCCCGCTTGTACAGCTTTTCCGTCCTTCATCATCGCTTCGATTGAATACGTGTCAACCGCACCTGCGAAACGTTCTGATGGTGTTTTTTGACCATCGTAAACAGGAATCGCAAGTAGTTCCTCCACGACTTCCTTGTAAATATTCAGCATTTGCATTGTTTCTTCGCGTGCCTCTTCCTCGTCAGCATGAGCAGTATGCCCTTCTTGCCATAAAAACTCAGACGTACGTATGAACGGCAATGTCTTCTTCTCCCAACGGAAAACGTTCGCCCATTGGTTGATCAACACCGGAAGATCACGGTAACTTTTCACCCAATCTGAATACAAATGACCGATCATTGTTTCGGAAGTTGGACGTAGTGCAAGACGCTCTTCTAACTTCTCGCCAGCAGCCTCCGTTACCCATGGCAGCTCTGGTGAAAACCCTTCTATATGATCCTTCTCTTTTTGGAAGAATGACTCAGGGATCAACATCGGGAAATACGCATTGCGGTGGCCCGTCTCCTTAAAACGTCTGTCCATTTCAGCTTGGATATGCTCCCAAATTTCATAGCCGTCCGGTTTAAAAGCGATACATCCACGAACCGGTGTATAGTCCATCAAATCCGCCTTCTGAATTGTGTCGATGTACCATTTTGAAAAATCGTTTTTCTGATTACTCATCTTAATTCCCTCCTTGAATAATAAAAAGCGCAAAGCTGTCCCTAAAAATAAGGACGTCTTTGCGCTGGATAGACGTGGTACCACCTTCATTCGGCCTAAAAAATAGGCCCTCGAACGTTTGCTAACGAAAACGACCCGGTCATGTTTTCATGACTTCTCCGTGGTAGGGTTCAATGAAAAGCGGTGGTATAGCTCTCAACAGGTTGCTACACTTTCTGTTTCACAATTTCCATTTACTTTGCCACTTCATAGATTCCATATTGCTTATAATATACCAAATAGATGAAGGATATACAAATGCGTTCGGTGTTCCCTTCCGTTTTGCTCGGATTTCCGCTGTAAATGCTCGAGTTTCGACAAGTTTTGCCCGTCTCGGGACTTTACTCCCCCACGACCTTGGATTAATCCGAATGTCTGCTATAGTATATGTATAACTACTGGATGGAGGAATCAGGTTATGGAAAATTTACCAAATTGCCCAAAATGTAATTCTGAATATACGTATGAAGATGGCAACCTATTTGTTTGCCCTGAATGTGCACATGAATGGACTTTGGAATCTCAGGAGGCCGAATCAGAAGAGGCTGTTATAAAGGATGCGAACGGCAATGTCCTTAGTGACGGCGATACAATTACTGTCATCAAAGATCTTAAAGTGAAAGGCAGCTCAAGTGTCGTCAAACAGGGAACAAAAGTTAAAAATATCAAGCTGGTCGACGGTGATCATGACATTGATTGCAAAATTGACGGTTTTGGTGCAATGAAATTGAAATCGGAATTTGTAAAGAAAATCTAATAGAAAGACCGCTGAAACTGTTATTCAGCGGTCTTTTTTGTCTTAGTAGTACTTTTTCACAAACTCAATACGATGTTCTTTCAATTTCCCTTCTATCCCAGAACGAAATACTCGGATGTATCCATTTTCTTGAAGCGCAATTTCTTTGCCGTCTTTAAACCGAAATTCATACTTTGGAAAGCTTGTTACCGAGAGGTCGAACTTTACTATCTCTACCTCATCCCAGGCATATGATTGACGATCCGTCCAAATCGACTCCCTAAAGGCAATTGAATCATCCGCAAACAACGTATAGTTCTGAGCTGCGCTTACAAAAAATGCTACGCTTATTAGCAATGCTACAATGCTACTGATTTTAGCAACTTTGCTAAGATCCAATATGAATAGGATAAACGCTGATCCGAATAAAAACAGGAAACCAAACGCATATAATAGATAAGCTTTGCCAGGTACAAATACGACCCACCCTTGCATTCCATGCATATTTGACGCAATAAACGTCGGCATGGTCAGCAATAAGAGCGGTGACATTATTAGGATAACGATCATAATGACCAAGAATATATGCCGTGCTTCATAGTTATACAACTTTTCGCCTCCCCCAGTTTCTCTTCATGTTTAGCCCGCATTTAATTTATCGCATTACACTCTTAACAAAAAGAACACCTGCAAAACTATTTACACTGCTAATTTAAAAGTATTGCAAAAATTCTATCATAGCTTACAATTATATGAAAGACTACTATTAAGGAGGCATGCAATTTGGGGAGTGTAAAAGAAATCAACTGCATTTATATTCCTTCGGCAAATACGGAAGTAACGGCCCGATGGTATATTGATAACCTTGGGCTGGAATTAACAGCGACCATTACCGAAAATCAAGCCCAACTTCGAATTCCTTCAGGTACTTCTATTTTCCTAATAAAAACCGCCAAGCCAACAACCCTCAACTATTTGGAAGTAAGCGGTACAGAGCAAAGCGCACTTACACTTGAAGTGAATGATTTTCATATCCTATATCTCCGAATGAAAGAAAGTGGGGCGAATATTTCAGATATTGAGGATAATGGCAGCTGTGGACTTAATTTTTATGCTTATGATCCGGATGGAAATAAACTTGACATTTGGAGTGGTTGGCCGTCTAAGTAACTAGTGAAAGGAAATGGAACATGGACATTCGAACGGAAAGAAAAGATGCATTCAAAGTTATTGGGATGACTTTATCCGTCCTATTACATGATGAACGAAAAAAGAAATTGATCACTACCTTGCATGATGATTTCAATGATCGGGTTCATGAAGTCAAAAATCGGGTCAATACTAAAATTGGCTACGGGATTTTTATCGACCCACCCAATTATAATCCAGAAACCGATCCCTTTACATGGATTGCTGGAGTGGAAGTGGATGATGTCTCCAATCCACCGGAGGGGATGAGAGGCTTTGAATTTCCTGAGCAACTATATGTAGTAACGTCATACGAAGGGCCAAATGGAGAGGCAGGCAATCTGTATGGTGCACTTTATAACTGGGTAAGACAGTCGGACTATCAAATTGCAGGCGATTACGGAGTGGAAGTATACTCTGACGACAACGAGGAGTTAGACCCTAACGAAATTAGAATGGAGCTTTGCCTTCCAATAGAAAAAAGGGTTCAAGAAAAGTAGTATTTATTTTCCAAACGAGTTTTTTCATGATTTTCACCTAAATGATTTCACGAACCATCCTTGGCTCTATGGCCATTAGTTGCATTTCAGAGTAGCCTCCTCTATAATTTTTCCAATAAAACAATTGGACGGATGTATTTATCCAATTACGAAAGGAGAGGCAAAAGATGTTAAAAACAACTGTGTTCGAACAATTGAAACAAGCGATGAGAGAAAAAGATGTTCTTTCAAAAGGGGTACTGACACTGTTAAAGTCTTCACTTGACCTTGCTGAAAAAGAAAAAGGCTCCGCGTTGACTAAAGAAGAGGAAATTGCAATTGTAAACCGCGAAATCAAACAAACAAACCAAGCATTAGAAGGTGCTGAAAAGGCACAGCGTGAAGATTTGATCGCACAAGAAAAAGCGAAATTAGTATTGCTTAGATCATTCTTGCCGAAACAATTAAGCGAAGAAGAAGTTGCGGCCCTATTAACTGAAGCAGGAGTTACAAAGGGAATGAACATGGGCGACGCCATGAAAATCGCTAAGCCATTACTTGCTGGAAAAACTGACGGTGGAACGATGTCAAAGGTAGTAAAAAGCCTTATTTAATATGTATAAACAGCCTATCCAGAAAATATAATGGATGGGCTTTTTCTGTTTTTGGAGTGCGGACTGGTACCAACACTTTATTCTTTACTTATCCTTTCATTTTGTTATAATATCTATATAACAGAATTGATTTAAAGGAGGACCAAATGAAACGAATATCTCTAACTTTTTGTTTACTTATAAGTGCCATTTTACTAGTTGCCGGTTGCAGTAAAAAAGAAAAGGGGCTGGATTCTTTGGGATCAATTGAAGGGGTATGGAACGGTACCATCAATATTCCGAATCAACCATTGTTAGTATCACTGACGTTCACGAAGGAAAATGGAACAATCAGTATTCCCTCACAGGGGTTGCAAAACTTTCCGCTAACAGGCGTGGAATTAAAGGGTTCTGAATTAGCCATTCAAATGACGCTTCCTGGACAGCAGATTACTTTTGAGGGTGATGTAGAGCAGGATAAAATTTTAGGTACCTTCATCCAGCAAGGCCAATCTTTTCCGTTCGAATTGACAAAAGGAAGTTTGGATGAGACGGCGGATACGGGAGAAGCTGTACAAATCGACCTGAAGAACGGTAAGATGACAGGCGTACTGGAAGTGCCGAAAGGCGATGGACCTTTCCCACTTATGGTGATTATTGCCGGCTCAGGACCTACAGACCATAATGGCAATTCACCTCTAATTCCCGGTAAAAACAATAGCCTGAAAATGCTTGCGGAACAGCTTGTAGCAGAGGGCGTTGCGAGTATTCGTTATGACAAACGGGGAATTGGTGAAAACCAAAGTTTAGCCGGAAAAGAAGAGGATATCCTATTCGATGACTTTATCAACGACGCCGCTGCGTGGGTGCAATTCGCCAAAAATGATAGCCATTTTTCAAAGGTCGGGATCATTGGCCATAGTGAAGGTTCACTAATTGGAATGGTAGCAGCAGCAAAAACAGATGCAGATGCGTTCATCTCCATCGCCGGTGCTGGAAGACCAATTGATCAAGTCCTTCTTGAACAGCTTGAACCACAGCTTCCTGTAAACTTGCTTAAAGAGGCAGATGATATTTTATTGAAACTGAAGCAAGGCGAACAGGTGGAAAAATTCAGTGCAGAGCTCCAAATTCTTTTCCGTCCATCCGTTCAACCTTACATGATATCTTGGTTGAAATATGATCCTGTGAAAGAGCTTCAAAAACTTTCATCGCCCGTATTGATAATAAACGGAACAAGAGACGTGCAAGTACCGGTCACTGATGCTGAACGACTTCATGATGGCAAAAAGGATTCAAAGCTTGCCATTATCCAAGACATGAATCATATTCTCAAAGAAGCTCCTGAAGATCAGGAAGGGAACATGGCGACTTATATGGACCCTAATCTTCCTTTGGCAAAAGGTTTACTGGATGAAATCTTAGGTTTTTTGAAATAAAAGTAAATAGAAAAGCGAGCCTTCTCCGTACGACGAAAGGCTTGCTTTTCTATTTATGCTGTTGCAAAAAAATGTGAATATGAAATGTAATGCCTTATTATTTGTTCTTGTCCTCGAATTCTATTTTCGTCCCATCATTAAATGTGATTTCCAGATCAAACTTTGTGTAGTCGGTCGGTAAATTGAAAGTTTTCAATACCTCCGTAATTACTTCTTCTTTGTCCATCTGCTGTGAGATATTCAACTTTTGAACGAGAGGATACAATTCATCAAATGCCTCTGTGCCATTTTTCTCGACATGATTCAATGAATCTTCAATTTTGGCCTTAACAGTTCCTATGCTTTTCTTCTCAAGTTCCACTTCATATTCGATGTCACCTGCGTATTCAACTTCCAATTCAAATTCTGCATAGTTAAGTTCATCCATTCTCCGTAGCATGTCTTCCTGATTGGATGTGTCGTTGTTTTGCTCGGTTTTTGCAGCCCCTGAGGACTTTGCTTCACCCTGAGCACTCGTTGCATTCTCACTCACCACAGGTGTCTCATCTTTCACGGTAGGTTCTTTTTTCTGGCCATCTATTCCACAGCCAATCAACATGAGCGACAACGCACCGGCGAAAGATAATGTAATGATTTTCTTCATTTAAATGACCTCCAATCTATGTTATTCCTTACCCGATTCATAGTATATTAATCAAAATTGACAATTCAAACATAGTGGAGCGGAAGCTTCAATAATGCAATCCCTCTACCCAAATCTCTGTTCCTTATAACTCAATTAAAGGTATAATTACCGTAAGGAATAGGATGGGAGGAGGATATTGAAATGGAACAAAATAAGGGGAGTATCGTTTACTGGACACTATTGAATCATGGACAATGGAAACTATATTTGGCTGCGACAATCGATGGGCTTTGCTACGCCGGGCCACATAATGCTCCATTTGAAGAACTTGCCGCGTGGACTCAGAAACGACTTCCTGCCTATAGGTTAGAGGAGGACAGCTCTGTTTTAGAACCTTATGCAGAGGAACTGATTGACTATATGGAAGGAAAACGAAAAGAGTTCACAATGCCATTGGATTTACATGGCACTCCGTTTCAACACTCAGTCTGGATGGCTTTGAAGGAAATACCTTATGGCCAGACGGTTTCGTATTCTGATATTGCCGCAAGGATTCAAAAACCGAAGTCGGTTCGTGCAGTCGGTACCGCCATTGGAGCCAATCCTTTGCTGATCACTGTCCCATGCCATCGCGTCATCGGGAAAAACGGCAACCTGACCGGGTTTAGAGGCGGTTTGGACATGAAAAAGCAATTGCTAGCTCTGGAGCAATAAAAGAAAAAATAAAATAACCCACTGAGAGGTGAAGACCCCGCAGTGGGTTTTTCTTATTTGTTTCCTGCTTTAACCCATTCTGCAACTGTCACAGTGCGTTTCGCTTGGTGCCTAACAGCTGCTTGCACATCTTCAATCATTTTTCCATCTTGGCCAACTGTTACGCTTGTCCCGTATGGATTTCCGCCTGCCCCGAATAGGACCGGATCGGTGTAACCTGGAGCCGCAATGATTGCACCCCAGTGCATCATTGAAGTGTAAAGGGATAGCAATGTTGCTTCCTGACCGCCATGTGGATTTTGTGCAGAAGTCATAGCACTTACCACTTTGTTCACTGTCTTGCCGCTCGCCCAAAGCCCACCTTGAATATCGAGGAATTGCTTCATCTGAGATGGCATATTGCCAAATCGTGTAGGTACGCTGAAGATGATTGCATCTGCCCATTCAAGATCCTCTGATGTTGCAACTGGAACATCCTTTGTTGCGTTAACAGTGGCTTTCCAAGCTTCGTTACTGTCAATTACAGATTGTGGAGCTAATTCCTGTACTTTTAACACTTTAACTTCTGCGCCCGCTTCTTTCGCTCCCGCTTCAGCCCATTTTGCTAATTGGTAGTTTGTACCACCCATACTATAAAAAATTACGGCTACTTTTACACTAGTCATTTTATCCATCTCCTTTGTTTTCCCAAATAATTTGTACAGGAAACCCATTTCCTCACCTGCTGAACTATTATTTTTGTTTTCTTGGTAAGAATAACCCTTGAACAAATTTTTAAACATCCCATGTCTTCAAAGTGTCTATATTTGTTCTTAATACCTTCTCTTCACCGTAAATGTTAAGTATACTTAGCTACAAAGAGCAGTTTGCAAAGTTGACATTATTCTTAAAAGGAGGTTGAGTCGATGATTACACCTATATTTCGGATTTTTGACATCGAAAAGGCCAAAGAATTCTATTTTGATTACTTGGGTTTTCAATTAGATTGGCAGCATCAGTTTGGGGACAACATGCCCCTTTACCTTCAAACTTCAATGAATGGCATCATTCTACACCTTACTGAACACCATGGTGATGCAACTCCGGGCAGTTCAATCCGGGTTAAAATCCAAAACATAGAAAGTTATCATGACTATCTGTCGAAAAAAAGGTATCGCTACGCTAAACCCGCTATTGAGACAACGCCGTGGAATACGGTTGAGTTTTGTGTTATCGATCCATTTTTAAATAAAATACTATTTTACGAGGATTGTGAGTAAGAAGTTTACAGAGGTGATTGGAATTTGGAAAAGGCCCTTCCCAATAAAATAAGGGAAAGGCCAGAATCTAATTGTGAAATTTTCGATCAGTATAAAGGTGCAAGGGAAACTTCTATTAGTTTAATTAGTTTATTGTTAACTTTTGGACTTGCCCACTGCCCTTGTCAACTACATATCCAACCAATGCAGCAACAAATGCAGGTAGGACCCAACCCAATCCGTATTCAAAGAACGGAATGATTTCCAGTAGTTCTGTTGAGCGCTGAAGTTGAAAACCAAGGTTAACCAACACGTCATATAATGCAAAAATTGACGCCACCGATACTGTTAACCTGTACATCATCTTACCTCCACCTACAAAATGTTGGAGTAAAGAAAGTATAACCAACACGATAGCTATCGGATAAATGAACACCAATAGAGGAGTCGCCAAACTAAGAATAAGATTTAACCCCAAATTCGAAACTAATAAGCCGACCAATGTAAAAACAGCCACATAGAATCTATAATGGAACCGTGGTAAAATCTCATTGAAAAATCTTGCACAGGCCGTGATCAAGCCAACACAAGTCGTGAGACACGCCAATATAACAATTACACCAAATAAAAGACCCCCGCCTCGCGCAAATAGTATGCCTGATGCAACAGTCAACACTTCTGCACCATTTGCAAAGTCGGTTTCTTTCGGTATAACCCTACCAATCCATCCGAGGGAGATATAAACAATGACCAGTCCAACTCCGGCAATTACACCGGCTCCGAATGTCCCTTTTACCAGATCCAACTTGGATTTTGCACCTTTATCTTTTAAGGCGTTTATCACAACAATTCCAAACGCAAGCGCCGCCACAGCATCCATAGTGAAGTATCCTTCAACAAAACCTTTGACAAAAGGGGTTGTGACATAATCACCTACTGCTGGAGAGGCAATATTTTCAAATTTGATAAAAGCCTGGACAACTAATACCCCTAAAACGAGCAATAAAAGAGGCGTTAAGAGCTGTCCGATGCGATCGACTATCTTCTTTGGATTCAGGCTAATAAAATAGGTTACCCCAAAGAATAGTAGTGAAAATACAAGTAACGCCAACCAACCTTCAACGACCATGATTTGTTTGAACCCTAACTCATAAGCGACATTGGAAGCCCTCGGAATTCCATATAGCGCACCGATGGACATATATATGATAATCGCAAAAACTAGGCCGAACACTCGATGGACACGGTTTCCAATGGATACTAACCCGTTTTCGGACAAAGAAATTGCCATTACTGCCATGAACGGCAACAGAACACCCGTGATTAAGAATCCTGTAATCGCAGGTCCAAAGCTTTCACCAGATTGCAATCCTAACAATGGTGGAAAAATAAGATTCCCTGCGCCAAAAAATAAAGAAAAAAGCATTAGTCCCGAAAACAATACAGTTTTTTTAGTCATCGTATTACCTCCTAATTCTCAGCAATAAAGCATCTATAAATTGTGAGATCTCCTCTTTTAAACACAAAAAAACCCGCCCCTCAACAGGGACGAGTTTGTACTCGCGTTACCACCCATATTCCGCAAGGTTTCCCTAAAGAAGAAACAATACGGCTCTCTGTCACGTACTACTATACGTGTTCCATGTAACGGTGGAAATCCGGCATCGCTTACTAATTTCAGCTTTGCATCTCGGAGAGGATTTTCAGAAAAGACCTGTACATCGACTTTCACCAAACGCCGACTCTCTGAGGTACAATGTTTCTTCTCTTACTATTTCTCGTCACAGATTATTATTACTATTACAATACAATCTAACAGAGAGTGATTCGAAAAGTCAATATGTTTTATTTATTTCATGATGGATTGAATATAAATACCCCGTTCCATTACCGGAACGGGGTATTTGTTATTGTGGAGATATTATTTTGTTAGTTGCCCGTTATCAAACACAACTTCCCCACCGACAATTGTCGTCTTCACTGCCCCTTTGTAAGTTCTACCAATGTATGGGGAGTGCTTATGGCGGTAGAATAGATCTTCTTTTTTCAATTCAAAGCTTTCGTTCAGATCAATAAGCGTTAAATCAGCGTCATAATTAACTGCGATTGTTCCCTTATTTTCAAGTCCGAACAGTTTTGCAGGGTTAGTTGCTGTTAGTTCAACAATTTTTTCCAACGGAACATTACGTTTGAAATATCCTTCTGTCAATAGGATATTCAGAGAGGATTGCGCTCCAGAAATACCTCCCCAACCGTCGAAAATATTGTCTTTTATAACTTTCATGGATGCTGGAGCTGGGGAGTGGTCAGAACCGATTGTCGTGATTTCACCTTCAGCAACCGCTTTCCATAGATCTTCCACTTCTTCTTCATCGCGTAGAGGCGGTGCGCATTTTGCGATTACACCTTGCTCTTCCAGATCTTTAACCGTCAGTGACAAGTAATGTGGGCATGTTTCAACTGTAACATCAACACCACGTTGCTGTGCAGCCTTGATTACTTCAACAACTTTTCGGCTACTTGCATGCACGATATGAAGCTTACATCCAGTTAATTCCGCATACGAGATAATTCTTCTTACGGCTTCAATCTCTGAAATGATTGGTCGGGATTCGACATAATCCCTTGCAGTTACTTTACCTTCACCAATTTTTTCATTTGCAAGCTGTTCGCACATGACCGTACTTTCTGCGTGTACCGCCAAAATGGATCCTAAGGATGCAATCTCTTTCATACCTTTATAGATCGTTTCATCATCGACATTATGGAAATCGTCAATTCCGCTTGGTGACATGAATGCCTTGAAGCCAATAACACCATTTTCATGGAGATCTTTTAAATCAGCAATATTTTCCGGTACAAGTCCTCCCCAGAAATATGGGTTCACGATTGATTTTTCAGCAGCAAGTGAACGCTTCAGCTCCAAATTTTCTTTATTAATAGTCGGAGGCGTACTATTCAGTGGCATATCAAAAAATGACGTAGCACCGCCAGCTGCTAAGCTTCTGCTCCCCGTTTCCAAGCCTTCCCATTCTGTTCTTCCAGGTTCGTTAAAATGAACATGAGTGTCAATCATGCCAGGGAAAATATGTAGACCTTCCGCGTTAATTTCACGGGTTGCTGTTCCTTCTAATGAATTGTTAGAAGATACTTCTACTATTTTTCCGTCTTTAACTGCGATATCACCTTGGATAGTAGTATCTGCAGTTACAATTGTTCCATTTTTAATAATTAGATCATAAGTAGCCATAATTGTACTCCTCCAGACGTGAATTTTTAATTTCACTTATTACTAAAATATTATACCAGACAAATAATGTAAACAATGAGGGATATGCCTGATTCTACAGTGACATTGTTCACTTTGAACAATTCACACCGTAGTCATACTCTCTTTTTATTCATTACTGTCGACTTGTATGTTTTACTAAACAGACCTTATTATTCATCCCAGATATTTTTAATGTCTCAAGAGATATAATTTCTCGGATTAACTTTGTTCCAAACCGGAAAGATTGATATTTCCGGTTTGGAATACTACGATTGGGTTGTTGAATCGTCCGATGGACAGTCATTGAATAAAGGAGGAATCATAATGACAAGAATTGCTTATGAGGTGAAAGGTGCAACTGCATCAGGTCCATATTCAGCTGCGGTAGACGCAGGTGATTTAGTTTACTTATCTGGTCAAACTGCAATGAACTCTGTTGGTGCAAAGGATATGACAGGTGACATTGCCGGGCAAACGGAGCTATGCTTTAAACACTTATTCGAGGCACTTGAAGCAGCCGGCCTTACTCCTGATGATGTTGTAAAGGCTAATGTTTACTTGACGGATATGAATAATTTTTCCGCAATGAACGATGTATATGCAACAAAGTTTTCTAAACCTTACCCTGCAAGAACTTGCGTCGCTGTTGTGGGATTACCACTTGGGGCAGAGGTTGAAATCGAATTCATTGCTAAAAAACCGAACTAATAAAACATTGACAGAAACCCACTGAGCCCACTGCTCCAGTGGGTTTTTTTCGGTAAATGGATACTTCAAGCCGTGGAGTAATTCGATTAATTCACCCCTATATGGACAAACTTTCGATATAACCGAATGAAAATAAGGAGATGAGTTTGTTGAAAAAAATAAATTGCGATTTTTCACCGATGAAAAAAGTGCTAAAAGAAGACATTCGAAAGCTTATCGTAGCTTTACAAAATAATATAGAATCCATCGTCGATGAGGAGAATTGTCTCCTTGGGGATTTCGAAAAAATAAAAAGGGACTTTTTAACCATCGAAATGAAAGCCGCAACTTTCTATTTGAACTGTTATCTATCGCCTTTTACAGATAAATACCCCGAACTGTCAACGTGTGTCCAAAATATGTCCAGACTAAAACATGGTGGTTTAATCGTAATACAACGGGAAAATCCTCTTGAATCTCTACTGACATCTGGTATTCCAATTGGAGCCGATTTGACGCACAGCTTGTTAGAATCCATCTTCTATCCCGGGAGCCCGCTACACGATGGCGCAGTGTTAGTGAATCAAAACCAAATCGTTTCTGCAACAAATGTCCTTCCATTATCCGGTAGATTTACGGGGGAGAGGAAATTAGGAACAAGGCATCGCGCCGCTTTGGGTTTGACGGAACGTAGTGATGCACTGGTCCTTGTCGTATCGGAGGAAACGGGTAGAGTTTCATTTGCTTTCAAGGGGGAGCTGTTTCCGATTACTACGTGGGTTGGGTAGAAATAAATAATTTTCATTTAAGTACGTGTACAAAAAGAAGCTGTCCAGACGATTTCCTGGACAGCTTCTTTATCATGCTTCTCGCTCCTGTAATCTTCCTTTGAACTCCTCTTTCGGTTCTCTTCTTTTCTGCTGTAGTCGAAGATAAACATTGTTTAAAAGTAATGATACGATAATAAAAATGGTGCCGATATAATCATAAGCAGTGATGCTTGCACCTTGAAAAATTTGAATGACCAATGTCGTAACAGGTACGAAGTTAAGGAATAACAGTCCATTTAACGGTGTGATAACACTTACACCGTAATTCCATCCTACCAAGGCAATAACGCCTGGGAAAATCACCATGAATGCAATATGAGGGCTTGTAATGATCATTGTTTCGACGGTTGGTACTGAAACATAGCCTGTTAATGTTGCAACGAAAACCACAATTGCAGCAGTCACAGTTCCAAGCAAACAGCTAAGAGTCGAATAACGTAAGGCAGACCAGCCATCATTGCTGAATTTGCCTCCCCCCATCGTGTATACAACCCATCCAATGACCGCAAGCAGAATCAATAAAGATGGGATAATGTCATTTGTCTCTGTGAAAAAGGTGCCAAAATTACCTTTCGTTACGACTAACGAAGCACCGACGAACCCAATAACCACACAAAATATCGTAAATGCTTGTGGTCGTTGCCTTATGAACACCCAAGCAATAACGATGGAAATCATAGGCATCAATGATTCCATAATGGAAGCTATCATAGTACCTGGATTGCCCAACAAATCCTGTCCCCAGAAAATGAGCAAATTATAAACCGTAAAGGCCATCGTTCCGAAAAACCACAGGTGCCAGCCCTTCCCTTCAAAGCGAAAAGCATTAATACCTTCCTTCCAAAATAGCCATACAAGTAAAATGATCGTTACGAGACCATAACGAAAAAGAGTAAAATAAAATGGGTCTAAATGATGAAACGCATGATTCGCAACCGGAAACATAGCGCCCCAGGATACTGCAGAAATTAAACATAAAATAGCGGCAACCAATACTCTGTTCTTCATTCTAAGATGTCTCCTTCAATTACCTTCTATATCTATTGAAACACAAAGTCGGTATCTCTCAAAATGAACAATTTTGATGTTAGATATCTCAAATAGTGATATCATAAGTTGTGAGCAAGTGGAAAGGGGAGTTCAGATGGAGTTCAAGGATTTGGAGATTTTTGAAATGGTTGCGCGTAAAGGCACGATTTCTGAAGCTGCAAAAGAATTAAGTTACGTCCAGTCCAATATCACTTCAAGAATAAAAAAACTTGAGGCAGAAATGAATACAGCTCTTTTCAACCGTCATAACCGCGGAATGACACTAACTCCTGAAGGGAAAAAACTACTTGTCTATTCCGAGAAAATATTATCACTAACAAATGAAATGAAAAAAGTTGTTCAAAGTAAATCTGAACCAGCAGGCAAACTTGAAATCGGAACCGTTGAAACAGTTATTAGATTACCAGTAATTTTATCTTCTTACAGCAAGAAATATAGAAACGTTGATTTATCACTACTTACAGGTGTTACTGAACAGCTTCAAAATGATGTTTTAAACCATCGTTTGGACGGTGCATTCGTGACTGAAATCGATCAACACCCTGATCTTGTTTCCCACGATGTCTTCGAGGAAGAACTTGTCTTACTATCGGACAGTACAAAAACATCAATTGAACAGCTAATAGAAGAACCGATTCTATGCTTTAGTAAAGGTTGCGGGTACCGGGCAAGACTTGCAAAATGGTATAAAGATCAAAACAAAGTACCACAGAAAGTAATGGAATTCGGTACGTTGGAAACAATTTTAGGTAGCGTTACTATGGGACTTGGGATTACGTTTGTTCCAAAATCTGCTGTTGGTCATTTGGAAAAGAGAGGCCTTGTCCATTGTCACTATTTGCCCGAAAAATACAGCAAGATTAATACCGTTTTCATAAGAAGAAAAGACGCCCATTTAACATCAACACTTGAAAAGTTTGTCGAAACCTTTGAACAGATTGACGGTGAATGGGATTTCCCGCTGGCCCATTAGGAAAAAAAAAGGTCGAATTTTTTGCTAGTTTCAGCAAGAAATTTGGCCTTTGCTCCTTCATTATGTTATGCGGCTATATCATCTTTTGCAGATCCAAAAAGCTTATTATCTAAAGAAAGCAATTGGCTTCCGCTAATCACTAATACGACTGCGATTGATAATAGGACTAAATCTAGTTCATACCCCGCAGCCTCTGCACCAATGAAACCTAAAGACAACTTGGATGTAAAGATTGCTCCAACCATTACAACTGCAATTAAAGCTGAGAAAAGTCTTGTACCGATTCCTATGATTAATGCAATTCCTCCAAGCAATTCAATGAAAGCAACTACATAACCGAGAAAGCCTAAAATACCAATGCTTTCAAACCAGCCTGCTACATTTCCGAGGCCCATTTGAAATTTTGCGATGCCATGTACTAAGAATGTTACTCCTAAAACCACTCGAAGAATCAATAGACTCCATTCAAATTTTTTATCCATTTTTTCATACTCCTCTATCTACTTATAGTGTTAATCCATAATAACTATATTATTTAGCTTGTTGCTTTCCTTACTATTGGAGCAACCTTAGTAGCCAACAACTCGATACTCTTAGCTACTTTTTCCAACGGTAAACCACCAATATCCATTTGTGCCATGAATCGTTGGTGACCAAAGAGTTCATATTGTCGAAGGATTTTTTCAACAATCTGCTCTGGGCTACCTACAAACAAAGCGGTGTCTTGATTCGCAAGCTGTTCAAATTCCGAACTCGACATCCTTCCCGAAATCATCCCACGTTGACGGTTTACTGCTGACCAATAATTTGAATAATACGGATAGAATTCCTCTTTCGCTTGTTGAGTTGTATTCGAAATATACCCATGGCCCGTTACACCTATTTTAAGATCCTCTATGCGATGTCCAGCCTCTATTCCCGCTTCACGGTATAAATCCACCAATGGTTTGAATCTTGCAGGGTCGCCCCCCAAGATTGCCATCGCCATTCCTACGCCTAACTTGCCAGCACGGACTGCACTACCCGGGGTCCCTCCAACACCAATCCATACTGGCAATTCTTGTTGTAAGGGGCGAGGGGCAATTTCAGCATTCTTTAGCGACGAACGGAAACGGCCATCCCAAGTTATTCGCTCGTTTTTGTTAAGCTTTAATAACAAATCGATGTTTTCCGAGAACAAAGCATCATAGTTACTTGTGTCATATCCAAATAGAGGAAATGATTCAATAAAAGCGCCACGACCTGTAATTATTTCTGCTCGTCCATCTGATAGCAGATCCAATGTAGCAAAGTCCTCAAACAGACGAACCGGGTCAACCGTGCTTAAAACGGTAGTCGCACTCGTCAGTTTGATTCGTTTAGTTAGTTGGGCTATAGAGGCTAATACGACAGGGGGTGAGGAGACGGCATAGTCCAGTCGATGATGTTCACCTACCCCGAAAATATCCAATCCCGCTTCATCAGCGAGTTTTGCAGCCTCCACAATCTCTTTCATTCTTTGCCCCGAACTAACGGTCTTTCCTGATATTGGATCTGTCATTATATCTGCAAGTGTATAGAGTCCGATTTCTATCAATTTAGTCACCTCCTATTACCATTAAGATAAACAAATGGTTAGTTACTTACTTTATGTAAGTTACTATACATTCAACACAACGGATAGTCAAGTAACTAATTTGAAAAAGGCTTCTGCGGGAAGTCATGCCGGACAAAGTCTTGTATAATGAGGTTAATAATCCCTGGACATATGAATTTAAAAAGCTACAAGGAGCAAACTCTAATGAAATCAAAACTAGCGTGGCAGCATATATACCAGTCCGAAACGGCTCGAATCATTTTTATTGCCCTTTTGACGGCGATCACTGGAGAACTGAAGGTGATTCCGTTTGCAGGGGAGCCGTTTCGTTTTGCGCTCGGTGGAATTGTGTTTTTTTTGCTGATTTTAATTTACCCTCCGAAGTCTATTTTGAGAACCGGACTTGTAACAGCAGTAACGGTTGTTTTGTTTCGTGTTATTGAGCAGCTATTATTAGGGGCTGATTTGGCGGAAAGTGTTCAAATGCACTTGCCTGTAGTTTTATTTTATTTCTTGTTTGCAGCGGGCTGGCATTTTGTAGGCTTGGAGAAGTTTAAATCACATCCATTGCAGCTTGGTATGCTTGCTATTTTGTTTGAAATCGTTGGCAATACTGCAGAACATGCAGTACGTAATTGGTGGACAGCACATTACTTGCTCGATGTAAAAGAGTGGTCAATCCTAGTCGGTGTCGCATTGCTGCGTAGCTTTTTTACAGTCGGCCTTTATAGTTCCGTTGCTCTGTCAAAAGAGAAACAACGTGTCCGGGAAATTTTAGGAATTGGATCCGAACTGTATGCGGAAACGTTATATTTGCAAAAGTCCATGGATCATATGGAACAGATTACGGCTTCAAGCTATGATCTGTACCGTAAACTTCAGCAAGGAGAACAGCGTCCGTTAGGCATTCAGGCATTGCAGATCGCACAGGAAATCCACGAAGTGAAAAAAGATTCACAACGAATTTTAGCTGGTCTTTCACAACTGACGAAATTAGAGGAAATGCCGGTTTTTTCTATATCTACTATTATGGAAATGGTACAATCAGCGAATCAAAAATATAGTAAGATGCTTGGTAAGCAGGTGACCTTTTACATAAAACAAACTACAGACTTCCAAACTGAGCAACATATCTTGCTGTTGGCCATACTGAATAACCTAACAGCAAATGCTGTCGAGGCGATTGAACATACAGGAACAGTACGTATGACAGTGAGTCTTACGGGAGGACAAGTTTATTTTCAAATCATAGATGATGGGAAAGGAATTTCAGCCGACAATCAAAAGCTGATTTTCGAACCCGGATTCACTACGAAATACAATGATCAAGGTGCACAAGCCACCGGGATTGGGTTATCGCATGTAAAAGCAATTACTGAATCGCTTGGAGGAAGCGTTGAGGTGAATGAATTGGAGAAAGGGACTTTATTCCAAGTAAATGTCCCATTAGAAAGGTTACAACAATGAGGTGTGTGTAGGAATGAGATATTTCATAATTGATGACGACAACGTAAGCCGCTCCATGCTGAAATCGATTATTGTCGATCAGGGACTCGGAATCGTTGTCGGCGAAGCGGATGGCGGCTTGAAAACTATAGAACAAGTGCATACTCTAATACCAAATATAGTCTTGATTGATTTGCTAATGCCAGAAATGGACGGGATTGAAATGGTCCGACAATTGAAAACTGAAGGATTTCAAGGGCAGTTTGTCATGCTATCTCAAGTCGTCAACAAAGAGATGGTCGGAGAAGCATACCTGGCAGGCGTTGATTTCTTCATCCATAAACCAATTAATCGGATTGAGGTCGAAAGCGTCTTGCGAAGGACAGTTGAGAAGGAGCAGCTAATGCAATCTCTCGTAACGATACGAGATTCATTAGCGGTTATCGGATCTCCTTTACTGGAGAAAACGCCTCGTACTTTAAAAGAAGTAGTGTTATCTGTGCTACGGGACATGGGGATTGCAGGCGAAAATGGTAGCAGGGATTTATTGTATATTATCGAAGTGTTGACTGAGCAGAGGAACGTCGACTCGCTTCCCCCTTTGAAAGAACTCTATGAATTGGCGGCTCGCAAAATGGGCACAGTTGAAAGGGATTTGCCCAAAGAGGTGAAGGCAATTGAGCAGCGAATTCGGCGGGCCATTTCTGTTGCCATTGACCATTTGGCATCACTTGGTGCAGTGGATTATACAATCCACGAGTTCGAATACTATGCGCCCCGCTTCTTTGATTTTCAAGAGATTACGATGCGAATGAGACAAATTCAAAATGAAGAGACACCAACCCGACCCGTGAAAATCCAAGTGAAAAAGTTTTTGCTAATGCTTTACAAAGAAACTGTAGAGCAGCAAAAAAACTTTTCGTAGGTTTCCGTAGATTTCCGTAGGTTCCCTTTACAATAAAAACACGCTTTCAGAAAGCGCTTCCATTCAAGGTGTAAAGGGGAATTACAATGAAAAAGAAATTTAAAATCTCTTTAGCATATCAAATATTAATTGGTCTTGCTCTTGGTATCGCAGTAGGGGCAATCTTCTACGGAAACCAGAATGTTGAGACTTATTTACAGCCGATTGGCACGATGTTCATCAATATGATTAAAATGATTGTTGTTCCAATCATTATTTCTACTTTGATCGTCGGAGTAGCAGGCACAGGTGATATGAAACAATTAGGTAAACTTGGCGGAAAAACGCTTATTTACTTTGAAATTGTCACGACAATTGCCATTTTGGTAGGCCTATTTGCCGCCAATATTTTCAAGCCGGGTGTCGGAATCGATATGTCCGTATTGCAAAAAGGGAATATCGATAATTATGTCCAGACGACCACAGAGGTTCAAAACAACGGTTTCATGGATGTACTGGTCAGTATCGTCCCAAGTAATATCGTAGATGCGATGGCGGCTGGTAATATGCTATCCATCATTTTCTTCTCTGTCCTGTTCGGTTTAGGCGTTGCAGCTATCGGTGAACGCGGAAAGCCGGTATTGGCATTTTTCCAAGGGGTAGCAGATGCAATGTTCTTCGTTACAAACCTGATCATGAAATTTGCTCCAATCGGTGTGTTTGCACTTATCGGAGTGACCGTTTCGAAGTTTGGTTTGGAATCGCTTATTCCAATGGGTAAATTAATGATTTTAGTCTATGCAACAATGGCGTTCTTCATTGTAGTCGTGTTGGGTGGAATTGCAAAAATGGTTGGGGTTAATATTTTCTCCTTCCTGAAACTGCTGAAGGAAGAATTGATTCTTGCTTATTC
This sequence comes from Sporosarcina highlanderae, assembly GCF_030433715.1. Lineage (GTDB taxonomy): Bacteria > Bacillota > Bacilli > Bacillales_A > Planococcaceae > Sporosarcina > Sporosarcina highlanderae. Next base: position 477,922 of record NZ_JAROCC010000001.1, read on the forward strand.
TACATCCAGCTCAGAAACGGTATTGCCGAAAGTCATGGAAAAGATGGAAAAATTCGGTGCACCAAAGGATATTGTTTCATTTGTTGTTCCGACCGGCTATTCGTTTAACCTGGACGGCTCGACTTTGTATCAGGCGCTTGCTGCAATTTTCATCGCGCAAATGTACGGCATTGACTTAAGCATTATGGATCAAGTGATGTTAGTTCTTGTATTAATGATTACGTCCAAAGGGATCGCGGGCGTGCCTGGCGTATCATTCGTTGTATTACTTGCAACACTCGGCACAGTCGGTATTCCAGTTGAAGGATTGGCGTTAATCGTAGGAATTGACCGTTTGCTTGATATGGCACGTACAGTCGTTAACGTAGTAGGTAACTCGTTGTCTACAGTTGTCATTTCAAAATGGGAAGGTCGCTTTGGCGAGGAACCGAAACAAAAAGATGAGAAACAGCATTTGGTTCCTGCTGAAGAGAACTTGGTATAATAAAAAACACTGTCTGGCGATATTTGCCGGACAGTGTTTTTTGATTACTTAATTGTAAAATATGATTCCCCTAATAGTTCGTTCACTTGATACCCATCTGAAGAAAGCTCTTTATTCACAAAAGATTCTACGTCTGATTTATCAACGCCATACATTACTTCAATTTCCTTCGAAAACAATAGCTTTTCCTTTTCAAGTAATGTAGAAAAAGGTGGTTGTTGTTTTGGTTGCAGTTCTTCTATATTCAGAACTTGTTTCAATCCATCAACATAGTATTCAAACGGACGACCTCCAACAATTTTGACGCCTTTGTTTTCCTCATTCATCAAGATGATTGTAGGGAATCCTCTCGCACCCAAATTTCTAACTAAAGCAAAGTCTTCATTCAATAATTCTTGTCCAATTGCTTGTTCAGCTTCAGTTACGATTGCTTCTCCATTTAGGCCAAGCTTGTTTACAATTTCAGTAAGGACGGATAGATCTGATACATTTTTATTGAATGCAAAAAGGTCTTCTCTCGCACGGCGTAAGTACTCAGATGCTTTTGCATCACCATGATTTTTTTGGATTACCTTAAATACACGGGAAGCCGGATATGAGGATTGGACTGGATTATCAATCATTAATGAACCATCGATTGGCATTCTTGAATGTTCTCCTACTTCTCTCCAATGGCCTGCTACATCGGCTGGTTTATAAATACCGTTTGCAGGATCGATTGGACCGTCATGCCATTTCTCCAGCAAACCACCCATAACCGTATGAACGTCAAAATAATTTCCATACTGCTCTATAAAACGGCGAAATGTCGGTTCGATTGCCCAGCAATGAGAACAGATGGGATCCGTTACGTAGTATAGTCTAATTGATTTTTCCGGTTGATTAAAATCAATAACTTCCATTCCCTCTTCCCCAGCCACTCCGCAGACGCCTGTTTCCAAATCACAGATCATACTATTCATGTTCTTCAATTTACTTTTCCTCCGTTCTTGAGTCAGTTTTCTTATATTTATTTACCTCACAACTAAATAGTAAGCCATAACGAATTATATCAATACCAATAGATTTGTGATTTTGTCGTTTATCCAACACTTTGCAGAAAGTGTTTAAAAAGTAGCAGGTTTCTTGAAGGATGATTCCTTCACTATCCCTGGAGATTTATGCGATAATATAAATATAAGAACCTACGTTTCATTACAATAGAAAAGAGGTGTATCGATGAAGCCTGTCATTCTTGCTGAAAAACCTTCCCAAGCGAAAGCCTATGCCGATGCTTTTTCCGTGCGAAAGCATGAAGGCTATCTTGAGATCAACCCATGCCCGATCTTTCCGGCGGGTGCATACATTACATGGGGAGTCGGCCACTTGGTTGAGTTGAAGGAGCCGGATGCTTACAATCCAGCTTGGAAACGCTGGTCGCTCGGGAGTCTTCCAATCTTGCCGGAACGATACGAGTTCCAAGTCGCGAAGGGGAAGTTCAAGCAGTTCCAGGTTGTGAAGAAGTTGATTCGCGGGACGGATACGGTCATTAATGCATGCGACGTGGACCGTGAAGGATCGAACATCTTTTACAGCATCTATTATCAAACAGGCGCCCGCAATCAGACAATCAAGCGGCTTTGGATCAATTCCCTTGAAGTGGATGAAGTGCGGAATGGATTTGCGAACTTACGGGATAACCGCAAGGACTTGCAACTGTATGAAGAAGCGAAGGCCCGGCAGATCAGCGACTGGCTTGTTGGAATGAATGCATCAAGATTATATACTCTTTTATTGAAGGCGAAAGGGGTCCAGGAAGTGTTTCCAATCGGACGTGTGCAAACTCCTACAGTCTACTTAATCTATCAACGACAGCGCGAGATTGAGACCTTTGTATCGGAACCGTTTTTCGAAATTGAGGCGACTTTCGAAGCCGAACATGGTACGTATAAAGGGAAAGCGAAGGCGAAGGAGCCGAAACGGGAAATTATTCAGGAGTTGCTTTCTAAACATGGAATACAGCCAAACTCACCCGGTGTTGTTACCTCTGTCACGCATACCGATAAACGGACGCCGCCGCCTCAGCTTCATGCACTGTCAACTTTGCAGGCAACAGCGAACCGACGGTGGAAGATGAGCCCAGCAAACGTTTTAAAGACAATGCAAGGTCTATATGAAAAGAAACTTGTCACCTACCCACGGACGGATGCTCGCCATATTACTCCGAATGAATTTGCCTATTTGAAGGACCAAGTCGGAGATTACCAACAACTCATCGGACATCCATTCCCTGTAGCGTCGCTTGCTCCGAAGAAACGGTATGTCGACAGTTCGAAGGTGCAGGAACACTATGCCATTATTCCGACGAAGAAAATACCGACTCAAGCAGTGCTCAGTCGGCTCTCCCCAATTGAACGAAATCTATATGAGGAAGTCATCCGAACGACACTTGCCATGTTCCATACCGATTATTTATACACAGAGACAAAAGTGACTACGGATGTGAATGGTCTTCCATTTTTCACGACCGGTAAAACGGAGAAGGATTTAGGGTGGAAGGCTTTATTCCAACGGTCAAAGGATGAAAAGGACGAGCCCGCTTTGCCGCCACTCCGCATGCAAGAGTCAGTAGAGTCCGATATCGGGATAAAAGAGGGCAAGACGATGCCGCCTAAGCCTTACACAGAAGGTCAGCTCATTGCGATGATGAAAACTTGCGGCAAGCTTGTCGAAGACAAAGAGGAAACCGATATTCTCAAAGAGATTGAGGGTCTTGGGACGGAAGCGACCCGAAGCGGAATTATTGAAACGATAAAAAAGCATGGGTATATTAGCGTTTCTAAAAATATTGTGTCGATTACTGAAAAAGGCCGTGTACTTTGTCAGGCAATCGAGGGCAATCTTCTTGCCAGCCCGTCGATGACAGCGAAGTGGGAAACCTATTTGCGCAAAATCGGCAACGGTGAAGGAAGCGGACCGCATTTCCTCGACAATATTTCGAAGTTCATCACGAAGCTTTTGGATGATGTTCCGAAGCAATTGGAAGCAAAGCCAATTGATGCATCGAAGGTTCCACCGCGACAGTCCAAATCGCGAGGTTCTTATCAAGCAGTGGAAGTTGCCCCCTGCCCGGCTTGTAAAACTGGAACGATTGTAGCCCGCAAAGAGTTTTACGGATGCAGTAATTATAAGAATGGTTGTAAACAGACTTTTCCGGGTGTTTTCTTGAAGAAAAAGCTTACACCTACTCAAGTGAAGCTTCTATGTACGAAAGGGCAAACGAATACGATTAAAGGTTTCACCGCTAATAATGGGAACCAGTTCAGTGCAAGTCTCTCCTTGGAGAATGGAAAATTGAATTTAGTATTTCAGAAATAAGTGCCTCAAGGGGCGCTTGACGGTGATGTAATAGTAAAACGGCTCTCCCATTTAAAGGAAAGCCGTTTTTTTTATTACCCCAAGTTATATACGTTTCGGCCAGAAGCTCCATTTCTTGCCTAACAGTACTAAAACTGCTGGGATAAGTAATGGTCGGACGATGAATGTGTCAATCAGAATGCCTAACGCCATGATGAAACCGAAAAGTTTTAATTCATAAATCGGCATTGTTGCAAGCACAAGGAATGTAGCGGCCAAGATTATACCTGCTGAACTGATGACGCCGCCTGTGCGTTCCACTCCCTTACGCACCGCATCCTCGTATGGCATCACTTTCATCTCTTCTCGGATTCGAGCAATAAGCATGATGGAATAATCGACACCAAGTGCAACGAGGAAGACGAATGCATAAAGCGGAATCCGATAGTTGATCCCATCAAGATCAAGGAAAACTTCGAATAAGAAGTATGACAGGCCAAGTGTAGCTACAAATGAGAGCAATATGCTACCAATCATGTATATCGGTGCGATAATCGATCTTGTTTGAAAGCCTAACATAATTGTGATTAAAGCTGTCATTAATATCATGACAATCCAAGTATCTCTATCATTAACATCCCTGACATCAGCATTAATTGCTGTTTCACCCGAAATATACATTTCAGTATCCGATAAATTCGCTTCCTCAAGAATGCTCTTGCTGTCTTCACGAAGCTTGAGTAAACCATCAAATGCTTCCGTTCCATATGGATTACCTTTAAATATAATCGAGAACTTCGCAGCTTTACCATCTTCATTTACTGGATTGCCTTGGGTTGTTACATCAGCAATAGCTGGATTCTCTTTTATCTTATCAATTACTGTTTTCATCTCTTCCATGCCTAATTCATGCTTAGAGACAAAAAGCAATGTCCCAGGTGCCAAACTTCCTTCCGAAAAATCAGCCCCTAACCTTTCATATCCTACACGGGACGAAAGATCTTCCGGGAAAGAAGCGATAAGATCATACGATTCTTTCATATTCGTCATATTCCATGCACCTAATAAAAGAAGCAAAAGAATTGGAATCATGAATTGCAAAGGCTTTTTCGTAACGACATTCGCCACTTTGCTCCAGATTGATTTCTTTTCAACTGTCACATCACCGTATTGCGGGATAATCGGCCAAAATGCCTTTCTTCCGATAACCGCAAACAATGCCGGCAATAAAGTCAGACCTGCAATCAGCATCCCACCTGCTGCAATTGCAAATACTGGTGCAAAATTACGGTACGGTTCATACAAAGCAAAAAACAAGGTTGCGACACCTAATACAATTGTACTCCCACTAAAGAAAATAGGTTCCTTCACGTGTTTCATCGTTTCGCGCATAGCGGCATTAGCATCCTCATTAGCCTTCAATTCCTCACGGTAGCGTGAAAAGATTAAAAGCGAATAATCCGTAACGACTGCAAATAACAAGATTGTCATTATCGACAACGCCTGGCTATCAACGCCAAACCAACCTTGTGCTGTCACGAAGCCAACGACTCGATCCACAACTGCATATACAATGCCCGCTCCTATAAGTGGGATGAGTGTCAATAAAGGAGAACGGTAAATGACTAAAAGCAATACTAAAATTAGTCCAACTGTTGATAATAACAGTACAATATCTGCTTGGCTAAACAGCTCAACTGCATCTGAAGCAATCCCTGCAGGACCGGTCCAAGATAGTTCGATTGTTTCATTGATTTGAGGCTCTACAAACTCCTTAATGGACTTTACTAGGTTATGCAAGTCTTTTCCTTCAAGATCTTCCGGCAAGCTTAAAGGAATAAAGAATGTTTCTCCGTTTTCCGACAAAAATGAAGCACGAAGATCGGGCTGTAATTTTGATAATGGAATAACTTCCACTTCATCAAATACGGTATCCTCTTTCACGGATTCAATTGCTTCGGCAAACCCTACAAGCTCTTCATCTGAAAGTATGCCATCCATATGGAATACAGCGAAAAGCGGGATGCCGCCCTCATTCGGAAAATACTTTTCAAGCTGTTTGGAAGCTACAATGGACGGTGTATCAGATGGTAAACCAAAGTCTTTATTGGCAATTACATTTTCTTTACTACCCGGTGCAACACCGGATAGCAAGACAGTAAGCAGTAGCCATATACCGATGGAGAACCACCAAAGCCGCCTTCCTTTTTATTTCCCTTCAGTCATCAGCGTCTTCCTTCCTTCTCAATTAGAAATGTGATTAAAACGAATAAAGCAAAGCTGATGAGCAGGATGCTTCCGCCGACAATATAGAAGATAAGCGCAAACGTTTCATGCACATCGAACGGTTTCATGAATTGTAACCACATGCCCGCCGTCAAACCGATTGAACCGATGATTGCCGTCCATCCGTGTGCTGTTACCAATTTTTTCGCTCGTACTTTAAAAACTTTGTAGAATACTCCCCAAGCAAATACCGATAGCCATCCGACAACTAGTATATGTGCGTGGATTGGACGGAATGCATATGAGCCTGCCCCCGCCATATGGGACCCTAAAAACGCCCCAATCATCCCAAAAATCGCTGATATGCGGATTAAACGTATACTCCATTTTTCCTGCATGTCTATTCCCCCTGTTCAATGTTATACCCTTATCTTAGAGGGCCAACATGAACGGAGCATGAACAAGATATTACATCTTCGGAAGAGTTACTGTAAACGTCGTACCTACGCCATCTATGCTGTCAACCTGGACATTGCCTCCATGCAGTTCTACAACTTCTTGAACGATGGAAAGCCCTAAACCTGTGCCTTCTATCTTGTTTGTACGGGACTCATCCACACGGTAGAAACGGTCGAACAGCCGTGGCAAGTGTTCAGGTGCAATCCCGATACCTTCATCACGTACTTCTATTTTCACATGATCACCATGATCGGTTAAAATGATGTCCACCCCACCTTTCGCCTCTGTATATTTCAGCGCATTGGAAATTAAATTCTCCCAAACTTTTTCAAGAAACGCAGGGTCGCCAATGAATTCAATATCGTCCAATTCAAGGGAAACGGAAATTTGCTTTTCCTCGGAAAGCCAACGATATTTACGAATCGTGTCCTTTATTTGTTCATCCAGCCTAAAATACTTCCGGTGGAGGGGCGATTCCAGTTGATCTAAGGAAGTCAGCAATAATAGTTGTTTCGTCAAAGAGGATAGCCTCTCCGTCTCGGATTGAATGACAGCGGCGTAATTTTTCCTGTCCATTTCAGACAGATCATCATTCCCCAATAAATCCGCATACCCTTTTATATTCAGTAACGGAGATTGAAAATCATGAGAAACATCGCTGATGAACTCTTTTCGTATCCGGTCGTTCTCACTCAATCGTTCCGTCATCTTTTGAAAGCTATGTGCAAGCTGCCCGATCTCATCTTTACGATTAATTTCAAGCGTACCTGTAAACCGCTCTTCCGCAACCCTCTTCGTTGCCATCGTTAGCTTTGTGATTGGCTCAATTAATTTTTTAGCAACAATCAACATCGATAACAAACTGACAATAGCCATGACGACAACCATACCGCCTAAAAGAAAATGGACTTCCGTGAACAGCATTTTAATATCTGGGCGTAGGAATAGCGCATATCTCTTCCCATTGGATTCAAATGGAACGCCAACAGTATTTGCTAACTGATCAGAAAAGAAGCCAGTCATAAACGTCTCAGTCTTCAAATCACGCATTCCGTGATATTGTTTGCCATTTAAAACATTGTCAATTGGATCCTGCCCTAAATTCAGCTCGCGAAATGGTGCACCATAAAAAGACGCATGTCCATCCTCATCAACTACGTATAATTTATAACCGACCGCCGCCTGTGTTTCAAAAAAATCAGCAAGCTGGCCCTTATTTTCCGATTCGATAAAATCGGCAAGTGATAAAGCAATTTTCATGTTCTTTGCATCATTTTGGCCTTTCAATTGCTGGTGATAATATGTATTGACGACTAAAAATGCAATGAGTGTACTTGTCATCATAATGCCGATCGTGAAAGAGAGGAACTTTCCATATAGCGACCTCATGAAGTAACCTCTAACTTATAGCCTACACCTCGTACAGTGACAATCTTAACCCCTTCCGGCAACTTCTCCCTCAACCGTTTTATATGGACATTCAACGTCTGTTCGTCCCCTTCATAGTCAAAACCCCATACTCGTTCAATAAGTAAATCCCTTTCGAATACATGATTTGGTTTTGATGCCAGTACAGATAATAATTCAAATTCCTTTAGGGGGGGCAAAAGAACCTTTTTCCCGATCGATACCTCATAACTTTGGCGATTGATCGTTATGGGACCTATTTCAATAAGTGTGTCTACCGCTTTGTCATACCGCCTTAAAATTGCATTTATGCGAAACAGCAATTCTTTCGGTTCAAACGGTTTAACGACATAATCATCAGAACCTGCCAAAAAACCTTTCTCCTTGTCCTCTAACTCCCCTTTTGCCGTTAGCAATAAAACTGGAATATCCGCTTCCTCCCGTAATCTTCTCGTCAATTCAAAGCCGTCCATCCCCGGCATCATCACATCCACAACCGCCAAATCAGGAAAGTGTTTTTTACTTTTTTCAAGTGCTTGAATCCCATTTGCCGCCTTGATCACTTCATATCCCGCTTGCGATAAATGGATACTTACCAATTCCAAAATATTAACGTCATCATCTACAACAAGTATTCTCATAATCAAACCTTCCTTCTTGTTGAAGCCCTTAATTCTGCATTAAGAAGCCCAGAAACCATAAGGATGACAGCAGTGAAGTAGAACCAAAGGACGAGCAATATGATTCCAGATAGCTGCCCGTAGAGTTTTGTATAGTCAACATTCGCTACATAACTTCCGAAAAACAGTGAAAACAGCTGCCAGCCAATCGCCGAGAAAAGTGCACCAGGCAAAACTTCTTTTACTTTCATTCTACCTGTAGGAACCATTTTGTAAAACAATAAGAAGAACAGAATGAGGAACAGCGTCCCTAACCCCCACTTCACCAATGGCCATATATACAGCCAACCGCTCCATTGCTCAACCACGTCATAATGCGTAACGAGCTCATGCAGGGCCCTTTCGATTAATGGAAGAAATAACGACAGAGATAGAACCAACATGAATAGTAAAGTAACTCCTAAATCTCGGATTAACACTTTCCAAAATGCATAGCGCCTTATAAATCCATTTGCCTGATCAAGTGAACGGGCCAAGGACTGCACTGCAACTGAAGAAAGCCAAAAAGCAACCGCCAAGCTTGTGTAGAAGATATTTCCTTGCACCTTGAAAATAATGGCCTTTACATTCTGCTCAATGATTTTATACGCCTCACTTGGCGCAAACGGTTTAATAAAAGTTAAAAACATCTCCTCATTAACAGGCAAATAACTTAGCAAAGAAAACAGGAAAATGAGGAAAGGAAACATAGACAATAATAAATAGTATGCGGTCTGTGCTGCCTGATCGAAAAAACGTTCCCTGAAAAAACGCGATACCACTTTACTGAAAATCAACTTCCTCACCTCCTATCTCTTCAATATACCCTATTCTTATTGAAGAAATGGAATGCGGAAAAATTTCATTTATGGAAGAAAGCGGGTGGATTGTTGGACGAGCGATCATGGGGGTGGTTTTGGACGTTGAAGTGGACTCTTTGGGTGCCGAGAGGGACTTCTTGAGCATGGGGGCTGTTTTCTTGAGCGCAGAATTCGATTCTTGAGCGCGGGGGCTGTTTTCTTGAGCGCAGAAATCGATTCTTGAGCGCGGGAAAGCTTTTTGATTTGTCAAAAGCATTTAGCGCCAAATGTCCTTAACGCTTATAAAAAACAAAAAAACCATTCCCCTGAGGGAATGGCCTTTGCCCGGCGACGTCCTACTCTCACAGGGGGAAGCCCCCTACTACCATCGGCGCTGAAGAGCTTAACTTCCGTGTTCGGGATGGGAACGGGTGTGACCTCTTCGCCTTCGTCACCAGACTATGTATGAACGATGCTTGTTCGTTCAAAACCGGATAAAAGAGACATTGTTGCTACATCAAGTTCAACGCACTTCATAACTTTAGGTTAAGTCCTCGATCGATTAGTATCCGTCAGCTGCACGTGTCGCCACGCTTCCACCCCGGACCTATCCACCTCAT